>NZ_BAAGWF010000004.1:513506-683505 GCF_054780495.1 Hymenobacter tenuis | reverse complement strand
ATCAGTTTATTCACAAGCTGTCGTCCGCCCTTGATAGAGGCGTTTACAGCACCACGTTCGGCTCCACGCAGCCCGGCTTCGACATATCTCCCACGGCTTTTCTGGTTGATGATTGTGAGCGGGTATACGTGAGCGGCTGGGGCGGCAGCACCAATGCCACCTATGCCGGCGGCAGCACCAAGCTGCTGGAAACCACCGCCGACGCCCTGCAAAAAACAACCGATGGCAACGACTTTTACTTGGCGCAGTTCCGCCCCGGCCTCACGGGCCTCGAGTACGCTACGTTCTTCGGGCAGGCGGGCGGCACCGGCGAGCACGTGGACGGCGGCACCTCCCGCTTTGATAAGCGGGGCGTAGTGTACCAGGCCGTATGCGGCGGTTGCCGCGGCACACAGGGTTTTCCGGTGCCGGCCGGCGCCAACTACTACAACACGCGCAATGGCAGCACCAACTGCAACAATGCGGCCTTTGCCATCAACTTCGGTATTACAGTAGCCGACCCCGGCCCCACCCGCTACGTGTGCCTGACCAACGGCCCGGTTACGCTCGGCGGACAGCCTAGTGGCGGCACCTGGACCGGCCCCGGCGTCACGCGCCAGACCAACGGTTCTTATCAGTTTATGCCTTCTGCTGACCTAGTAGGCCGCAACGTGCTGCTGTACACCGTAACCACCACCGGTACCTGCCAGAGCACCCGCCCGCTCCGCATGATTGTGACGCCAGAGCTGCCCGTCACGATTTCGCCCGTGCCGCCTATGTGCGCCGATGGCGCGGCCGTAACGCTGGAAGTCAGCCCGGCGGGCGGCACCTGGAGCCCGGTCAAAGGCCTTTCCGGCAACGTGTTTAATCCGCAGCAGGCGGGCCCGGGCACCTACACACTACAGTATTCTTACTCCGATTCGTTGGGCTGTGGCACCGCTACCCGCGTTTTAACTGTAAGCCCGCTGCCCCAGCCGAATGCCGGGCCTACCCTTACCTTTTGCGCCTACGAAACCAAAGCCCTGCAGCTGACTGGCGCCAGCCCAGCCGGCGGTACCTGGAGCGGCCCTGGCGTAACGCCCGACGGCCTGTTTACCCCACCCGATACCAACCTGCGCGGGGGCATATTTACGCTTCGCTACACCGTAGAAGTGAATGGCTGCACCGCTTCGGCCACCCGCCGCATTGTAGTCACGCCGTCCCCTACCGTCAATTTTCCGCTGAACATACCGGAGTGCTCAACTGCACCGCAATACACGGGCCTGGCCCCCTTCACAGTCAACTTCGAGCCAGTGCTAACCGGCGGCACCTATGAGTGGGATTTTGGCGATGGTAGCCCCATCTCCAAAGAAGAACGCCCAACGCACCTCTACACCGCAGCCGGCACCTTCAATGTGAAGCTCACAGCCCGCTACTCCGATTGTACCGTGGAAACCAGTTTTGCGCCGGTCATAGTGGGGGATGTATTTGTCCCGAACATCATCACGCCTAACCTCGACACCAAGAATGATACGTTTGTGCCGCGCTTCAGCTGCCGGCCGGCTTCTCTGCGCATCTTCTCGCGCTGGGGCAATAAGGTGTACGAAACCGATAACTACCGCAACGACTGGCAGGCCGATAATCTGCCGGCGGGCACCTACTATTACCACCTGAAAGATGCCGACGGGCGCACGGCCAAAGGCTGGCTTACGGTGCAGCGCTAAATTGTGCGTTGGCCCCGCCAACTTGGGCTAAAGAGGAGGCAGATAACGCGTAGCTTTGCGAAACTACCCGTTATCTGCCTCTTGCTATATGAAGCAACTCTACTTGTTTTTATGTCTGTTGTGTGCGGTTCAAGTGTCCGCCAGGGCTAGTAGCCCAACCCCCTCAGATAAGCAATTAGAATTTATTGAAAACCGTGGCCAGTGGCCCGCTCCCGTACTTTTTTCTGCCGATGTTCCGGGCGGCCGCCTGTTTCTGGAGCCTACTGGCCTGACCTACGCACTAACGGCCGGCGTTCCGCACGCGCATGGTGCCGAGGCTCGTGCTACTAGCCCTGCTCCGGCCCCCAACCGCCCCGTACCCGCACACGCCTTCCGGGTTGAGTTTGTAGGCGCTGCCGCCGGGCCCGTAGTAACCGCCACAGAGCCCACGCAGGAAGTGCGCAACTACCTGCGCGGCAACGACCCCAAGCGCTGGGCACATGCGGTGCCTAGCTTCCGCCGGGTGCGCTACCAGCACATATGGCCGGGCATCAGTGCGCAGCTCTATGAAAACCAGCAGCAGCAGCTGGAATACGACTTCGAGCTGGCTCCCGAAGCCAATGCGGCGGCCATTCGGCTGCGCTACCGTGGCGCCGAGAGCATGCGGCTTACTTCTGAAGGTACCCTAGAGATTCGCACGTCCGTGGGTTTGGTGAAAGAGCTAGCCCCAAAAGCCTGGCAAACCGATGCCAATGGCAAGCGCCAGCCCGTACCCTGCGCCTATGTGCTGGAGGGCCAGCAGGTGCAGTTCCGCCTCGGCCGCTATGACCACCGCCGCGCCCTTACCATCGACCCGACCGTGGTGTTTTCCTCGTTCACAGGCTCTACCGCCGATAACTGGGGCTTCACGGCCACCTATGATCAGGAAGGCAACCTCTACACGGGCGGCATTGTGTTTGGGGTGGGGTATCCGGCCAGCGTAGGCGCCTACAACGAAACGTACCAGGGTGGTGTTGATATCGCCCTCATTAAGTACCGCACCACGGCTACCGGCCCAGCTGCCCGCGTGTGGGCCACGTACCTGGGCGGCAGCAGTGCTGAGTTTCCGCAAAGCTTGGTGGTTAACAGCCGCAATGAGTTGCTGATTCTGGCCACTACTGGTTCCAGCAACTTCCCCACCACGCCCGGCGCTATTGATGCCAGTTTCAATGGAGGCTACGCGGTGAACCCGTTTTCGCACCCGGCCACGCGCATGGATAATGGCTCCGACCTGGCCGTAACGCGCCTCAGCGCCGATGGCTCTCGGTTGATTGGCTCTACCTACCTAGGCGGCGGGGGCAATGAGGGTCTCCTCGTATCGAATAGTGTGTTTAAGCTGATTCAAAACTACGGCGACCAGCTGCGGGGCGACATTTTGGTGGACAGCCGCGACAACGTCTACATCGCCTCGAACTCACCTTCCGGCGACTTCCCAGTTCGCAATAATTTTCAGCCCTTCATAGCTGGCCAGAACGGTGTAGTCTGCAAGCTTAGCCCCAGCCTTGACCAGCTTACCTGGGGTAGCCACTTGGGCGGTAACCAACCCGATGCAGCGTACTCGCTCCAGCTAGATGCCAGCGGCCGCGTGTATGTAGCCGGCGGCACTACCAGCCCCGATTTTCCAACTACCCCGGGCAGCGTAACGCCTGCGCAGCATGAGGGAACCGACGGCTTTATTGTGCGCATTAGCGCCGATGGCTCGGTGCTGGAAAAAGCGGCGGTGCTGGGTACGCTGGCTTACGACCAAGCGTATTTTGTGCAGCTGGATAAGGCAGGCAGCGTGTATGTGCTTGGCCAGACCCTAGGCAACTACCCGACAATAGGCGGCCGCTACGGCGTCGAGAATGGGCGACAGTTTATTCACAAGCTGAACGCCGACCTGAGCGTAACAGAATTTGCTACCACCTTCGGCAGCGGTGAACCCTGGATTGACATTTCCCCCACGGCCTTTCTGGTAGACCAATGCGAGCGGATTTACGTGGCGGGCTGGGGCGGCGGCAATAACGTAGGCTACGGCAACGGCAACGTGCGCAAGCTCCCGACCACCGCTAACGCCACACAGCGCACCACCGATGGCAGCGACTTTTACCTGATGCAGCTTTCCAGCGGCGCCTGGAGCCTAGATTATGCCACCTTCTTTGGGGGCAATGGCCAAGACCACGTAGATGGCGGCACCTCTCGCTTTGATCCGCGAGGCGCCGTGTACCAGGCGGTGTGCGGCGGTTGCGGCGGCTCCAGTAGCTGGCCCATTCCGCCTGGCGCAGGGTACTACTCTACCGTCAATAACAGCACCAACTGCAACAACGCCGCCTTCAAATACAACTTTGAAACCGTGAACGTACTAGCCGGCACCGACCGGGATGTATGCGTGGCCGCCGCGCCTGTAAAGCTCACCGGCAGCCCACTTGGGGGCGTGTGGGCCGGGCCCGGTGTATCGGGCTCCGTAGCGGCTGGCTACGTTTTCACGCCTACCGCAGCGTTACTAGGCCCCCAAAACCTAACGTATACCGTCACCGGCATTGGGCCCTGCGGAGGCGTTTCTGACTTGCGCCTGACGGTAGTACCGGCTCCTAGCGTAGCGTTTACCGAGCCCGCTCAAACCAACTTCTGCCTGAACCCTGGGCCGCCGCAGCCTCCTGTTCTGCTAGTCGCCTCAATTGCGGGCGGTACTTTCTCTGGCCCAGGCGTGAGGGATGGCGCGTTTTCTCCTTCGGAGGCCGGCCCCGGGACGCACACGCTGGTATATACAGTAGATGCGGCCGGATGTCAGCTCCAGACGACGCTCAAGGTTACCGTAACGCAGGCCGATGCGGGTCCTGACTTCACTGTGTGCACCGGTACTGCCCCCCGCAAGTTGGTGGGCATCCCGGCGGGCGGGTTCTGGTCGGGCCCAGGCGTTTCCAGCAACCTGACAACTGACTTTGTGTTCACGCCGACGACCAATCTCATTGGCTACCACACGCTGCTTTACACTATTACTTTGCCTAGTGGCTGCTCCAGCACCAGCGCGGTAAACGTGAGCGTACAGCCGACACCCACCTTTACAGCTCCTGTCCTTCCCCCTTACTGTACCGATACCAACACTCCCGTACCATTGCCCAAAGGAGCAATCTGGGGCGGCCCCGGCGTAAATGGGCCTGTTGGCAGTGTGTTTACCTTTACACCGGCCCTAGCCGGCCCTGGCACCCATACCCTAAACTACCGCACTGGCTTCGGCCTGTGTGATATTGCGGGCACTGTTTCCGTGAAAGTGGGGCTCCCGCTAACGGTAAACGCCGGCCCCGATACTACCCTCTGCCCGGGCACGAGGCAGCCGTTTCAGGTAAGAGCCAGCCCGGCTGGTGGTATCTGGAGTGGCCCTAATGTCAGCCCAAGCGGGGTGTTTACGCCGCCTGCTAACTTTACCGGCTCCGTAACCCTTACCTATACTATACCCAATGCCTGCGTGACCACCAGCACCCGGCAAGTAAGCGTGGCGCTGGTTCCTACTACCGCTCCTATCTGGACACCTGCCGGCTGCCCTGAAAATCGTTTGGCTCCGCTTACACTTACCTTCTCAGGAGGGGCTAGTACCACCACCTGGGATTTTGGCGACGGAACTCCTCCGGTTACGGGCGCTACTACCACCCATACGTATGCCCAACCTGGCGCCTACCAGCCCCGCCTCGTTACAGCCTACAACGAGGGGCGCTGTACGGAGGCGCAGGCCTTGCCTACGGTTGCGGTTGTTCCGTCCGTCCTGCCCCCCAATATCATCACTCCGAACGGCGACCCAAAAAATGAATTTTTCGTGGTGAGTACCGCCTGTCCTTCCCAAATCCAAATCTACTCGCGCTGGGGAGCCAAGGTATTTGAGGCGGCTCAGTACCAAAACAACTGGAACGGAGCAGGCCTTCCGGGCGGAGTTTATTACTACCTGCTGCGGGCTACCGATGGCACCACCCTGAAAGGCTGGCTTACCGTACAGCGGTAGCGCAACAGGGCTTGCTTTCGGGCAGTAATTGTATTATCTTTGCACCAGCAAACTAGAAGACAATGAGAGGGGACGGACAGTCCCCTCTTTCTTTTATCACCCTTGTCCTACCTATGAAACTTGACCGCGCCCGCCTTTCGGAGCTACTCCAAGACAGCCTGCCCACCGACGGCGGCCTGTTTGTAGTAGACCTGACTGTTTCTGACGCTATTCGCCCTAAAGTTACCGTCACACTCGACGGTGAAGAGGGGGTTGGCATTGATGAATGCGCGCAGGTTAGCCGCCGATTGGCGCGCCGGGTGGATGAGGAGTACGGGGAGGACGCCAGTTACACGCTGGAGGTGACTTCGCCAGGCGCCGATCAGCCCCTGCGCGACCCGCGCCAGTACACCCGCCACGTGGGCCGCAACCTGAGCCTCAAGCTCACAGACGGCACCGAAAAAACCGGCACTCTGGAAGCAACTGAAGCCGAAGGCATTCAGTTGACGGAAATAGTGAAGGAGAAAAGCAAGACCAAGACCCTCCCCACCGCTTTCGTTGCTTTTGCTGCTATCAGCGAAGCTAAAGTGGTGATTTCGTTTAAATAACTAGCTGAGCGCTGTGGGTAAGGCACTACCCCAAATGAGCCTTTCATTTGCCTCCCTACCTCACACTCATCAACCGATAATCAACAGCAAATCAGTATGAACAGCAACGTCCTGATTGAATCATTTGCCGAATTCGCCCGGTCGAAGAACATCGACCGCCCCACGATGATGAGCATCCTGGAGGAGGTATTCCGCACCATGATTCGGAAGAAGTACGACGATGATTCGAACTTCGACGTCATCCTGAACGTCGATAAGGGCGACCTGGAAATCTGGCGTAACCGCGAAATCGTTGACGACAACTCCGAGGACATCTGGGATTTCGACAAGATTCCGCTGTCAGAGGCGCAGAAAATTGAGCCGGACTTTGAGATTGGTGAGCAGGTAGCTGAAGAAGTAAAACTCGAGGACTTTGGTCGTCGGGCAGTGCTAATGGCCCGTCAGACGCTGATTCAGCGGGTGAAAGACCTGGAGCGCGACAACCTCTACCAGGCTTATAAAGACCAGGTAGGCGAAATCGTGGTAGGCGAAGTGTACCAGGTGTGGGGCCGCGAAGCCCTTATCCTGGACAAGGACGAAAACGAGCTAGTATTGCCTAAGGGCGAGCAAATCCCGAAGGATCGTTACCGTAAAGGGGACACCATCCGGGCCGTTGTGCACCGCGTAGATGTGCTGAACGGCACGCCTAAAATCATCCTTTCCCGTGCGGCGCCCGCTTTCTTGGAGCGCCTCATGGAGCAGGAAGTGCCTGAAATCTTCGATGGCCTTATCACCATCAAGAACATTGTGCGCGAACCAGGCGAGCGGGCCAAAGTAGCTGTTGAAAGCTTCGATGACCGTATCGATCCGGTAGGCGCCTGCGTAGGCATGAAAGGCTCTCGTATCCACGCAGTGGTGCGCGAGTTGGAAAACGAAAACATCGACATCATCAACTACACCGACAACTTGGAGCTGTACATTGCTCGGGCCTTGTCGCCGGCGAAGATTACGTCGATGAAAATAAACGAACAAACTGGCCGGGTTTCCGTGTTCTTAAAGCCTGACCAGGTATCACTGGCCATCGGACGGGGCGGCGCGAACATCAAGCTGGCCTCGCGGTTAGTGGGCATGGAAATCGACGTCTTCCGGGATGCCGGCGACTTCGAGGAAGATATTGCTCTGGACGAGTTCCAGGACGAAATCGAAGGCTGGATCCTGGACGAGCTGAAGAAAATCGGCCTTGACACCGGGCGTTCCGTACTTGCTGTCAGCAAAGAAGACATCGTTCGTCGGACGGAACTGGAAGAAGAAACTGTGGAAGAACTCTTCCGTGTGATCAACCAGGAGTTCGAAGACAGCGAAGAACAGAACGACGAAGCACCAAATTCCGGCGGCGCGCAATGAGTGCGCGGCGGCCGGTACGGCAAGGGCGTTAAAATCAGGCCGGGTGGCTTGATTTTGACCCCGCCCGGCAAGATTTAATGTAGTACCTTTGCAACTGAATAAGAGTATCGTTCGCGAGCATAGAATGGCGGAAGCAGCAACCAAACGGCTGAATCAGGCGGCCAAAGACCTGAACGTTGGCCTTTCCACAATTGTGGATTTTCTAACGGGAAAAGGGCATGTCATCGAAAATAAACCGACGACGAAGCTAACGTCTGAGCAGGTATCCCTGCTCGAGAAGGCGTTTGCGTCGTCGGCGCAGGATAAGATGGAAGCCGCAAAACTCAGTCAGGCCAAGCGCCAGAGTGAGTTAGACGCAGCCGCAGCACAAGCTGCTCAGGCACGTAGTGTCGAGGCTGCGCCCAAACCCGTGGCTGCTGCGCCCGCTCCGGCTCCCAAGCCGGCTGCTCCGCAACCCGCTGCCCCGGCCCCTCAGCCTGCTCCGGCAGCTGAAGCACCCAAGCCTGCCCCCGCGCCTGCTCCTGTTGAGGAACCGGCACGCGTGCCTGGCTTGAAAGTGATGGGCAAAATCGAGCTTGACTCGAAAGGCCGTCCGGTTCCGCCCCGCCCCGCTGCTGCAGCGCCGCAACCAGCCAAGCCTGCTCCACAGCCGGCCCCGGTAGTAGAAGCGCCAAAGCCCGCTCAGGCTCCCGTAGCTGAAGCACCAAAAACAGAAGCTAAACCAGCTCCCGAAGTGCCTAAGGCAGCTCCAGCACCGGTAGCAGAAACTCCTAAGCCAGCACCTGCTCCGGCGGTTGCAGCTCCGGCACCTGCTGTTCCGGCTCCCGTTGCTGAAGCGCCAAAAGCGCCTGCGCCTGTTGCTTCGGCTCCGGCCCCTAGTGTTCCTGTTCCTGCCAGCCCAGCTCCGGAAGCTCCCGTTGCCGCTTCTCCTGAGGCACAAGCGGAGGAAGGAACCATCGTAGCTAAAGCCGATCAGCTGAAAGGCCTGACGGTGCTAGGCAAAATTGAACTTCCCCTCGACTCGTCGCGGCGTGGAGGAGGAGGCCGCGGGGCTCGCCCGGTGGCTTCATCTGATGTACGCAAGAGCGGTTTGAACCCGGCTGATAAGAAGAAGCGCCAGCGCATCCCGATGGGAGGCCCCGGCGCTCCTGGTCAGCAAGGTGGAGGACAAGGTGCTCCTGGCCAGCAAGGTGGTGGTAACCGCCCAAGCGGTGGACAGGGTGGCCCAGGTGGCAACCGTCCGACCAGCCCAGCTGGCAACCGTCCAGGTGGTGGTCAGGGTGGCAATAGCCGTCCGGGCCAGAACCAAGGTGGTGGCAACCGTCAGCCGGCTCCAGCCCTTACGCCTGAGCAAAACGACAAGCAAATTCAGGAGCAGATCAAAGCCACGCTGGCAAAACTCAGTGGTGGCCGCGGTCAGCAGCAGAACCGTGCTAAATATCGCCGTGACAAGCGTAACACCGCCGCCGAAGACCGTGAGGCCATGCGCGCCCAGAATGAACTGGACGCCAAGACCCTCAAGGTTACGGAGTTCATCTCGGCCAACGACCTAGCGTCGTTCATGGATGTCTCGGTTAACGAGGTAATTAAGGTGTGCCTGAACATGGGCATGTTCGTATCCATCAACCAGCGCCTCGACGCCGAAGCCATCACCGTAATTGCGGATGAGTTTGGCTTTGATATCGAATTCCTGAGCGCAGAGGAAGAAGATACGACCATCGTAATTGAAGACAACGAGGAAGACTTGCAGCCCCGTGCTCCTATCGTGACTATCATGGGTCACGTTGACCACGGTAAGACTTCGCTGCTTGACTATATTCGGAATGCCAGCGTAGCGAAAGGCGAAGCCGGGGGTATTACCCAGCACATCGGCGCCTACGACGTAATGACGAAATCTGGTAAGCGTGTCACCTTCCTGGATACACCGGGTCACGAAGCATTTACCGCTATGCGTGCCCGTGGTGCCAAGGTGACGGACATTGCCATCATTGTGGTAGCAGCCGACGACTCGGTGATGCCGCAGACGAAGGAAGCCATCAATCACGCGCAGGCAGCCGGTGTTCCGATTGTTATTGCGCTCAACAAGATTGATAAGCCCGGCGCTAACCCCGACAAAGTGCGGGAAGAGCTATCGGCCATCAATGTGCTGGTGGAAGAATGGGGTGGTAAGTACCAGAGCCAGGAAGTATCGGCTAAAACGGGTCTCGGTATCGATGATCTGTTGGAGAAGGTATTGCTGGAAGCAGAAATTCTGGAACTGACTGCCAACCCCGACCGCAACGCGGTAGGTACCGTTATTGAAGCCTCGCTGGACAAAGGCCGTGGCTACGTAACTACGGTACTGGTGCAAACCGGCACAATGCAGGTAGGCGACATGGTACTGGCAGGCCCGCACTTTGGGCGTGTAAAGGCCATGACCGACCACCGCGGTAAAAAGATGAAGAAAGCCGGCCCGGCTACTCCAGTTCAGGTTCTTGGCCTGACCGGTGCCCCCCAGGCTGGTGACAAGATTCAGGTGATGGAGACGGAGCGCGAAGCCCGCGAACTGGCCACCCAGCGCCAGCAGCTGGCTCGTGAGCAGAGCTTGCGCACCAAAAAGCACATTACCCTCGACGAAATTGGTCGCCGTCTGGCTATCGGTTCGTTTAAGGAGCTCAACGTTATCGTGAAAGGTGACGTGGACGGCTCGGTGGAAGCACTGGCCGACTCCCTGTTGAAGTTGAGCACGCCGGAAGTGGCCGTGAACATCCTTAACAAAGGCGTGGGTGCTATTTCGGAATCCGACGTGTTGCTGGCATCCGCCTCCGACGCTATCATCATCGGCTTCCAGGTACGTCCTTCGCTGAGTGCCCGCAAGTTGGCTGAGCAGGAGCAGATTGATATTCGCCTCTACTCTATCATTTACAACGCCATTAATGAGGTTAAGGATGCCATGGAAGGCATGCTGGCCCCAACGGTGAAGGAAGTGGTAGTAGCCAACGCCGAGATTCGTCAGGTGTTCAACATCACCAAAGTGGGCACTATTGCCGGCTGTATGGTGACGGACGGTACCTTTACTCGGAAAACCAAAGTTCGTTTGGTGCGCAACGGTATCGTGGTGTACTCAGGCGAGATTCAGGACCTCAAGCGCTACAAAGACGATGTGTCGGAAGTACGTCAGGGTTACGAATGCGGTATTTCGCTGAAGAACTTCAACGATCTGCGCGAAGGCGACAACATCGAAGGTTTCGAAGAGCAGGAAGTGAAGCGGACGCTGTAAGCAAACGCTTTGAAGCATATAGTAGCCTAGCGGGCCCCGACTTTCACCGGTCGGGGCCCGTTGTGTTTTCCGGCCGTTGCGCACCTGTTACTACCTTGTACTTCGGGCTGAAGTGCCACCTAGGGATAGGTCTGCTGTATCATTTTGGGCCTAGCCTGCGTTGCTGCCTTGCGTGTAGCTTCTGCTTTTCTACTTTCCTATGAAAAAAACCAGTGCCTTTGTTCTGCTTTCGGCTTTGCTGACAACCTCTGCCCTAGCGCAGGTAAAATCACCTATTCCCTTGGGCACACCGGTGGCGCCGGGCGTTTTGTTTCGGCAGGGCACCACGGCCGTCAATCTGGGGCTGGGGCTGGGCACCGGATACGGGTTCGGCAACTCTCTAGAGTCAAGCCCCGCCGTCAGCCTTTCGGCGGAAAAAGGCCTAGTAGAAGGTATTGGACCGGGCGTGATTGGAGTGGGCGGCCTAATTGGCTACAAAAGTTACCACTATGACTACGCTGGCACCTCCGACAAAGCCCGCTGGACCAACGTCATTGTATTAGCCAGAGGCACCTATCACTATGATTTGCTGGAAGTAAGCAAGCTCGATACGTACGCGGGAGTGAGCCTCGGATTCCGGGTGGAGTCGTTTAAGAACCCGCAGAACGACGAGGCGCTCAAGCAACGCTACAACGAATCGTATGGCGGCTTGCGTTTTGAACGAGGCATTTTCCTAGGTGCCCGCTACTTCGTAACTGATGGTATTGGGGCGTTTGCTGAAGCCGGCTACGATATGACCTACCTTAAGTTTGGCCTCACGGCCAGCTTTTAACTTCCGGGAGGTTACGGAGCCTAGGAGGCCTAGTACCTTCTGCCTGTACTGCCAACAAAAAAGCCCCGACACGCTGTGCCGGGGCTTTTTTGTTGGGGAGCTGTTCTACTAAAGAAACAGGAAGTGTTTCTTCTTATTATGGTTTAGCGGCTTGCCCTTGGGCTCGGCGTAGCCAGAGGCGCGCGTTTGACCGCGCTTCTGACGGGCAGTCCCGACGCCTTTCTCTTTGAACTTACGCACCGTGAATCCGCCGGAGCCTTTCTCGAACTGCCGGGCCGGGCCGGCGGCGCGCCCAAAGCTGGTGTTGCCGGTGTTCATGCCCGAGCGAGCCTCTAGAACTTCCAATTGCTGGTCGCGCTTAGCTTCGTCGGGGTTCATGCTCATGCGCTGCTGCATGCGGGCAATATCCGAGGCCGAAGACTTACGCTTTTTCCGGGCGCCTTCTTCTGTAGGTCGCGGAGCCTGCCCTATCACATCGGTGCGGGTAGTGCTGGCAGTACTTTGGGCCATAGCAGCAGGAGCAGCCAGTAGGCCGGCAGCGGCAACTAGCAGGGCAGAAAGCAACGTCTTCATAGAGCAGGAAAGAGGGGAAAAGCAGCCCCCACTAACGTACATCCGGGATGTAGCGTTGCGGTAGGTTGTTGCGCCTAACGGGCAGTGAGTAAAGTTAGTTCAAATCAAGTTAAAACTTGTAGGTCAGGCCAATACCCAAGGTTTCTTTAAACTGAATGCGCCGCCCTCGCTCTTCGGGAGTACCATCTTCGTCGCAGTCAATCGGCACCAAAATATCGTCGTCGTACACCAGATTAGTGGTTACACTGGCACTAATAAACTTATTGACCTTGAAATCAACCAGGTTTTCCCAGTTCACATCCACGTTTTGGGGGTTGTGAAAGTAGTTGCTGAACAGCTCCAGCCTAGTAGCATACGTAACGTTGGTGCCGAGCTGGCGACGGTAGCGAGCATTCAGGTACGCACCTACTTCTTCGCGCAACCGCTCGCCGGTACCTGGAATCGGCACTTCATCAGGACCGAGGCCGGCCGGGCGCACCCCAAAGGCCCCCGCATCGGCCAGTTGCTGATCGGCTACTACCGTAAACTTGCCAGTAAGGGGCGACAAAAGCAGGGAGAAGTCAGCACTAGGCTTGTATTCGATACCAACTGAAGCCAGAATGAAGGCCGGCGCAAAAAACCGCGACAAGAGCGAATCGGGTTTTTCCAGGGATTTGGTGGGAGTAAGCTGCGTTTTCAGGTTGACTTGGGCGGCATACGAGAACTTCTCGCTGAATTGGCGGCCGTAGCGGCCATTTATTTCCAGCCGGTCGTCGTTTTTGCGCATCCTGGACTTGCCCGGCTTGAGCAGGCCGTACACTAGGTTGCCCGAGAGGTCAAAGGTGTGCTCAGGGCCGCGGTAGTGCAGATACAGGTTACCGACCGCCAGCAGAGAAAGCGAGCTTTGGCCACCCGGCGACCAGTTGCTCAGGCTTACCTGGCTGAAGTTGAGCGTACCGGCCCCACCGCGTCGCCACCCCTGCGCCGTATCTACCTCAGCCGATATTTTGTAGGTAGGCTGTGGCACCGGCGGCCGATACGGAACGGGGCTTTGAGCCAGGGCACTTGGAGCCAGTAATGCTCCTAGCAGCCCACAGAGTACGGCGGCTGCTCGCACGTAAATTTTAGTCATAGAAAGCCGAATGGTTGAATACAAAAAACCGGCCTTCACTCCGGTAATGGAGCAAAGGCCGGTCAAAAGTAAGCAGGAGATTGGCTAGGCTCGGTTGCGCAGGGCGTCCCGAATTTCCATCAGCAGTACTTGGTCTTTGGTGGGGCCGGGGTCGGCTACAATAACTTCCTGCGGCTTTTTAAAGCGGTTGGCCAGTTTCACAATCCAGAAGATAGCAAAGGCCATGAGCAGAAACGTGATAACCGCATTCAGAAACAAGCCATAATTGATAGTGCCGGCGCCAGCTTTTTTGGCTTCTTCCAGCGTCTTGTAGGTGGTACCGTCCAGAGCCAGAAACCAGTCTTTAAAATCCATACCGCCCGTGAACACGCTCAGGATGGGCATCAGGATATCGTCCGTCAACGATGAGACAATCTTGCCGAAAGCGCCACCGATAATAACGCCAACGGCCAGATCGAGCACATTGCCCTTTGAGATAAACTCTTTGAACTCGGAAACAAAGCCCATAATGATGGAATAGAGGTTGAAATGGGAGGTACTGTTCAGGTAAATATATAAATTTTCGAATCTGATGCGAAGGTTGCGGGAAGAAACCGGACACGCAGCGGTTATGGCTTCCCGATGACCTAGTGCGTTGAGTAACTGAGCGTAATCATTAGGCTGCCAAAACAGCGCATCGGCAGTTAAACCGGACCGGCTATCTTTACCCCGTTCCTACCGCTACCTTCTGCCTTACCTTATGGATTCTTTCAACAACGTGCTCTACCAGCTGGAAGCCGAGTCCGGCATCCTGACCCTGACTGTAAACCGCCCCGATAAGCTGAATGCGCTGAACGCGGCCACCATCGAGGAAATTCGGGCGGCGGTGCAGCACGCCCTCGACGACAGCGCCGTGCGTGGCATCATCCTGACCGGGAGCGGCGAAAAGTCGTTTGTGGCCGGAGCTGATATTGCCGAGCTCACCAAGCTGAATGATATTTCGGCGCGCCGGGCCTCAGAAAGCGGCCAGGACGCCTTCCGCCTGATTGAAGAAAGCTCGAAGCCCGTTATTGCAGCCGTAAATGGGTTTGCATTGGGCGGCGGTTGCGAGCTGGCTATGGCCTGCCACATGCGTATTGCCTCCGATAACGCCCGTTTCGGGCAGCCGGAGGTGAACCTAGGCCTGATTCCGGGCTACGGCGGCACCCAGCGCCTCACGCAACTCATCGGGAAAGGCAAGGCCATTGAGCTTTTGCTGACCGCCGACATGATCAAGGCCGATGAAGCCCTGCGCTTGGGCCTCGTGAACCATGTAGTGCCCCAGGCCGAGCTACTGAGCTTTACCAAACAGTTGCTAGCCCGCATCCTGACCAAAGCACCCATTGCCATTGGCCTGTGCCTCGACAGCGTGAATGCCTATTACGACAAGGACCGCAACGGCTACCAGAGCGAGGCTAACGGTTTTGCCCGCTGCTTTGATTCTGAGGACTTCCGCGAAGGCACTTCCGCTTTCCTAGCGAAGCGCCCGGCGGTGTTTAGCGGCAAATAAGCCCTAGTAAACAGCTTTTTTTACACGTCATGTTTCAACGGGCTCTGGCCCACTGAAGCATGACGTTGTGATGAACAGGCGTTCATCATCCCATTTCTGACGACTACAATAGCATGAGTATAGCCAAGCGCCTGGCTTCCCAAACGGCCGTGTATGGTATCAGCAGCATTGTGGGCCGAGTGCTCAACACGCTGCTAGTTCCGATTTATACCAATCGGTTTGCGGCGGCGCAGTATGGCATCGTGACGGGGCTATACGCCTACGTTTCGTTTCTGAACGTGCTGTTCACCTACGGCATGGAGACAACCTACTTCCGCTTTGCCAACCGCCCAGGCACCGACCGCCGCGAGTTGTATGATCGGGTGATGACGCTGCTCGTGCTCACAAGCATTGTTCTGACGGCCGTGCTGTCCATGCTAGCCCGGCCCCTGATGAGCTTGCTAGCCCTGCCGCCCGGCCAAGAACGCTACGCCATCTGGATTGCCATCATTCTGGGGCTTGATGCCATGGCGGCTATTCCGTTTGCGAGGCTGCGGCTGGAAAACAAAGCCAAGAAATTCGCAGGCATTCGGCTGGCTAATATCCTGCTGAATGTGGGGCTGAACCTGTTTTTTATCGTGCTGTGCCCTGATGTACTGGCAGGCAAGTACCTCACCGGTCTGCGCCCTTTGGTGGAAAGCATATATGACCCGACGCTGGGCGTGGGCTACGTGTTTATTTCCAACCTGGCTGCCAGCGCCTTCACCTTGCTGTTGCTGGGCCGCGAGCTGCTGGACTTTAAGCCGCGCTTAGACCTAGCGTTTCTGCGGCCGCTACTTCAGTACGCCTACCCTATTATGCTGATGGGACTGGCCGGAATGGTCAATGAAACGCTCGACCGGATTTTGTTGCCGCGCTGGCTGCCCGAGGGCTTCTACCCCGGCAAAAGCAATCTGGCGGCAGTGGGCATTTACGGGGCCTGCTACAAAATCAGCATTCTGATGAGCCTCGTAATACAGGCGTTCCGGTACGCTGCCGAGCCGTTCTTCTTCGCCCAAAGCACCGACAAAAACTCGCCCCGCACCTTTGCGCTGGTCCTGAAGTGGTTTACGCTGTGCTGCGCCATGCTCTTTGTAGGTGTGAGCGTGAACGTAGACCTGGTGGCGCAAATATTCCTGCGGCGCCCCGAGTACCTGGAAGGGCTGGCCGTGGTGCCGGTGTTGCTGCTGGCCAACCTGTTTCTGGGTGTGTACTGGAACCTCTCAGTGTGGTTTAAGCTCACTGATAAAACCTATTACGGCACCTACTTGGGCTTTGCGGGCGCCATCCTCACCATTGCCCTCAACTTCCTGCTGATTCCACTCCTGGGCTACATGGGCTCGGCCCTTGCCACGCTGGCCTGCTATTTCCTGATGGCGGCCTTGTGCT
The DNA here is from genome assembly GCF_054780495.1 of Hymenobacter tenuis. NCBI lineage: Bacteria > Pseudomonadati > Bacteroidota > Cytophagia > Cytophagales > Hymenobacteraceae > Hymenobacter > Hymenobacter tenuis. The sequence goes on along the minus strand of NZ_BAAGWF010000004.1, from coordinate 667,173 downwards.
GGTGGCTGGGCGAGCGGCACTTTCCGGTGCCTTACCCCGTGGCGCGCCTCCTGGTATGGTTGGCCGTGGCCGTGGGGGTAGTGGCCCTCAGCTGGTGGACGCCGGTGGAGGCTGGTTGGATGCGCTATGGGTTCCATGCGGCGCTTACCCTGGGATTTGTGGGGTTAGTAGGCCTAGTAGAAGGCCGCCGCCTGCGCACCATCTAATTTGATGAGCTTGGTACCCGAAAGTTCCAGAATTCAGTAGCTTCGGACGACTCAGAGTGCCTAGTGCCTCAGAATCGTCCTGTATTTCCCGGCAATCCGGCAACATTTACGCGCAACCGGCCGGCCGACTCGTATCTTTGCCGCCTAGCCACCCGTTTTGGCCCTTAGTACATGCAGATTCCTATTATCAATACTTCCCGGCATCCGCTGCCCGCTTACCAGACTGCCCACGCCGCCGGAATGGATGTGCGGGCCAACCTCGAGGCGCCCGTTACGTTGAAGCCCTTGCAACGCGCCCTGGTACCTACGGGCCTGTTTCTGGAAATTCCGGTTGGCTACGAAATGCAGGTTCGGCCCCGCAGCGGGTTGGCCTTCAAGCACGGCATTGGCCTAGTAAATAGCCCCGGCACCATCGATGCAGATTACCGTGGCGAGCTGAAAGTGCTGCTCGTGAATCTGTCCGACCAGGAGTTCGTAGTACAGGATGGCGAGCGGATTGCCCAGTTGGTTGTCGCCCGCCATGAAACCGTACAGTGGCAGCCCGTGGAAACGCTCAGCGAAACTGAGCGCGGCCAGGGCGGCTACGGCAGCACCGGAGTTCATTAAGCAGCTGACGCGAAAAAGGTTACAAGGGGTTTGCCTCTCATTCAGACCTAGTAAACGCACGGCTTTTTCTACCCTTTCCAATTCAACAGTACACCCTTACTAGTCCACATCTATGAAAATCATCGTCCCGATGGCTGGCATGGGGAAGCGCATGCGCCCCCACACCCTTACCGTTCCTAAGCCTCTTATTCCTATTGCTGGCAAACCCATTGTGCAACGGCTGGTGGAGGATATTGCCAAAGTGTGCGGCGAACAGGTAGAAGAAGTGGCCTTCATCATCGGGCGCTTTGGGGCGGAGGTAGAGAAAAGCCTGGTACAAATTGCCGAATCAGTAGGCGCCAAAGGCACTATCCATTACCAGGACGAGCCCCTGGGCACTGCTCACGCTATTCTGTGCGCTAAGTCGGCCCTCGATGGCCCCGTGGTAGTAGCTTTTGCCGATACACTGTTTAAGGCTGATTTCATCCTCGACTCCTCAGCCGAAGGCACTATTTGGGTACAGCGTGTTGAGGACCCCAAGCCCTTCGGCGTAGTGAAGCTGGATGAGCAGGGCCAGATTACGGATTTCGTGGAGAAACCCCAGGAGTTCGTTTCTGATTTGGCTATCATCGGCATCTACTACTTCAAAGATGGCGAGTACCTGAAAAACGAGCTCCAGTACCTGCTCGATAACGACATCAAGGACAAAGGCGAGTACCAGCTCACCAATGCCCTCGAGAACATGAAGAACAAAGGCACCACCTTCGTGCCCGGCCGCGTAACCGAGTGGCTTGACTGCGGTAACAAGGATGCTACCGTCTTCACCAACCAGCGCTACCTGGAGTATTTGCAGGAACGCGGCGAGGAGCTGGTATCCAAATCGGCTACCATCACCAATTCCGTACTGATTCCGCCAGTGTATATTGGGGAAGGCGTTATCATCACCGATTCGGTGGTGGGCCCGCACGTTTCCTTAGGCAACCATACCAACGTACGCGCGTCAGTCGTTTCAAACTCTATCGTGCAGCAGTCGGCCTCGGTACTGAACTCCAGCCTGACCAACTCCATGGTTGGAAACCACGCTACCGTAGCCGGCACCCCTCACGACCTGAGCCTAGGTGATTATAACACGCTGCGCGTGTGATAATTTTGCGTCTCCTGGCGTTTCAGTAGCGCGGGCCTTTTTCAGGTCTGGTTTGTTGGGGGTTAGGTTTCCTCTTGTCCAAAACGCGGCTGCAAGGCTTGCGCTACTGTTATTCATGAGTCGATTTGGCATCTTTTCGGTACTTCTGCTCGGCCTGTTTCTGGCCGGGCCGACGTACGCCCAAAAAACAGCTAGCCCTTCTCCCAAACAGGAGGAACCCCGCAAGCTAACGCGCAAAGAGCGTAAAGAGCTGGCGCGGCGAGCTGCGCTGGCTACGGCGGCCCAGCAAAAACCAACCCTGTCGGAAAAGGAGCGCGAAATGAGCGAGTCCTTCTTTGTCGACGGGGTTCGGTATTTAATGCTGGAAGACTACAACAAGGCTCTGGAGCGCCTGCTCAAGGCGTATGCCCTGAACCCGACCAATGCTGCCGTCAACTACAAAATTGCCGAAACCAACCTGCTAAGCGGCAACCTGCAGGATGCTACCAACTTCGGGCAAATTGCCGTGAAGCTGGACCCTAAGAACGCCTACTACCATCTGCTGCTGGCCCAGATCTACACGTCGCAGAAGCAGTACGACCAAGCCGCGCAGGTGTATAATACGCTTATCAAAGAGGTGCCTAACTCAGGTTACTACCTCTTTAATCTGGCTGATCTGTACATCGCTCAGGGCAAGCTGAATGAGGCGCTGGCCACCTTTGATCAGGCGGAAAAGCAATTCGGCCAGCTGGATGAGGTATCGTTCAAAAAGCAGCAGATTTATCTGAAGCAAAACAACCTCGACAAGGCGCTGCGGGAAGGTGAGTCGCTGATTACGGCCAACCCCGACCAGGTGCGCTACGTGCTAGCCCAGGCGCAACTGTACGCTACCAATAACCGCTTCCCCGATGCCATCCGGTCGGCGGAGCTGGCTCTGAAGCAAGACCCCGACAACCCCCGGGCCCGCATGATTCTGGCCGATGTGTACCGGTTGCAGAACAATCCCCAGGAATCAGAAAAGCAGATTAAGCTGGCGTTTGCGAGCCCCCTGCTGGATATTGATGACAAAGTGCGGATTCTGGTCGACTACATCCGGCAGCTTCCTAACCCAGCCCTTAACCAGACCGCGCAGGATCTGGCCGCCATTACTACCCGTGTACACCCCCGCGAGGCCAAGGCCTTTTCCATTGCCGGCGACATCCAGACTGTGACGGGCAACCGGGCAGCGGCCCGCGCTAACTATCAGAAAGCCATTAAGCTTGATAACTCCCGGTATCAGATCTGGCAGCAGGTAGTGCTCATTGATGCCGAGCTAAACCAGGTTGATTCGTTGCTGTTGCACACGGAGCAGGCTCTGGAGCTTTTCCCAAACCAGGCCTCGTTGTGGTTTTACAATGGCGTGGGGCATCAGCTGAAAAAGCAGCCTTCCAAAGCCCTGAAAGCCTTGGAGTACGGCCGTAAACTCGCCACCGACAACCCCGAATTACTAGCCCAATTCGACACGCAACTCGGCGACGTATACCATGAGCTGAAAGATTATCCGAAGTCGGATGCGGCGTATGAAGCGGCGCTGGTATTTGACGCCAACAATGCGCAGGCCCTGAACAACTACAGCTACTACCTCTCACTGCGGGGCGAAAAGCTGGACAAGGCCAAAGAAATGTCGGGCAAGCTGGTAAAGCAAAACCCCGACAACGACACGTACCTCGATACCTACGCCTGGGTGCTGTACCGGATGAAAGACTACTCCGGTGCCCGGCAGCAGTTAGAGAAAGCGCTCAAAACCTCCAAAGACGCCACCGTTATCGAGCACTATGGCGACGTGCTGTTCCAACTTGGCGAGCAAGATAAAGCGCTAGCGGAATGGCAACGCGCTAAGAAAACTGGCGGCGCTTCCCCGCTTATTGATCGGAAGATTAAAGACAAGAAACTGTATGAGTAACCGCCTCGTGCTGGTGCTGTTGAGCGCCGTATTGCTGCTAGGCAGCTGTAACCGCAAACTGCTCACTGGCCGATCTGCCACTACCCGCACCAAAACGCCCGAAATGGTGAAGGCCACCAACGTGGACTTTCGCTACCTGAAAGCCAAGGGCAAAGTAGCCATTGACTTTCCGGGGCTTCAGCAAACGGCCAACCTAAACGTGCGCGTGCGCCGCGACAGTGTTATCTGGCTTTCCGCTTCTCTCGGCATCGAGGGCTTCCGGGCCTACATTACCCGCGACTCAGTGAAGGTGCTGTTTCCGTTGCAGCGCGAGTATTATGCCGGCGACTATGCCTACCTGAGCCGCCTGCTGAACGTACCCGTAACGTTTGAGCGCGTTCAGGCCTTGCTTCTCGGCGACTACCTTCCTGCTAGCCCGGGCAGTGAAGTAACGCCGCAAGTTGCCACAGAAGGCGACATGCAGAATGTAACGTATGAGCAGAGCGGCTTACTGGTAAAGCAGCTTATTGATGTAGCTAAAGCCCGGGTCCAGCAGCTTTCAGTGCTAGAGCAGTCCTCGCAAAACAGCATCACGGTTGATTACTCTGACTTTCAGCCCCTGACGCCCAACATGCAGCTTTTCGCGCACGCTATGCTGCTTAACTTGAAGCAAGCGAAAAGTACGGCTCCGGCCACGGCCTCTGTGAGCTTCCGAAACATAGACTTAGATAAAGAAAGACTAGCTTTCCCGTTCTCGGTACCCAAAGGCTATGTTCGGAAAAAGTAAGCGCTGGCTGTGGCTGGTGATTGGCATGCTGCTATGGCTTGGCAGCAGTAGCTCCGTATGGGCGCAGCGTGCCAGCGCAGGCCGGCAGAAAACGAAGGCCCAGCTAGAGCGCGAGCGGCGCCTGACTCTTAAGCGGATTCAGGAAACCAGCCGCATTCTGGAGCAAACCCAACAGCAGAAACAGGCCTCCGTGGGGCAGTTGAACGCTCTAAAAGAAAAGCTTACGTCGCAGCAGGGAATCATCAAGAACATCAGCAACGAGCTGCGTTACCTTGAAACTGATGTACGCCAGACCGAAAACCAAGTTCAGCGCACGCGCCAGAGCCTGGAGCAGCTGAAAGCCGAATATGCCCGCCTGATTTACACGGGTTCCAAAACGGCCAACGGCTATAACCGGGTCATGTTCCTGTTTGCCTCGGAATCATTTAACCAGTTTATGCTGCGTCTGCGCTATATCCGGCAGTATACGGAAGTGCGCAAGGCTCAGGCCGCCCAAATTACACAGGCCCAGCAGCGCCTTAACTCCCAGCTGACGGGCCTCAAGGAAAAGCAGGAAGAGAAAGGCTCGTTGCTTTCATCGCAGCTTTCGGAAAAGAAAAACCTGCTAACCCTAAAAAGCCAGCAAGACCAGGTAGTAACCAAGCTCACCCAACAGGAAGAAACCCTGCGCAAGGAACTGGCCGCGCGCCAGCAGGCCGTAAGCCGATTGGACAACCTGATTGCCCAACGTGTGCGCGAAGAAATTGCCCGCGCGGCTCGTATTGCGGCGGCCAAGCGGGCAGCAGCGGCCAAAGCAGCCGCGGCCCGGGCGGCCGCCGGTACCGCTCCCACTCGCAGCCCTAGCGCTACCTCCCGGGCCAACGCCGAAACGGAGGCCGCCGAGGCCGCTGCTGAACGCGTAGACCGGGTAACATTGACACCCGAATCTGCCGAGCTGGCCGCTTCCTTCCGCGACAACCGTGGCCGCCTGCCCTGGCCCGTTGGGCGCGGCTTCATTAGCCAGCACTTTGGGCGCCACAACCATCCGGTGCTAAAGAATGTGGTAGTAGAAAACCGGGGCGTTGATATACAGACGAACTCCGGTGAACCAGTGCGCGCCGTATTCAGTGGCAAGGTATTGACCGTAGCCAGCGTGCCCGGCATGAACACTATTGTGATGGTGCAGCACGGCGACTACTTTACCGTGTACGCCAAGCTGCGCAATGTGAGCGTAAGCGAGGGCCAGACCATCAGTGCCCGCCAGACCATTGGAACGGTTTCTACGGACGCGGAAGGCACTTCGGAGGTGCAGTTTCAGGTGTGGCATAACAGCTCCAACCTCAACCCTGAAAACTGGCTGGGCCAAAAGTAATTAGCACAAAAAAACACCGCACAAAGTGCGGTGTCTTTCTAAGCTATGAAAACAAACTTAGCTATCAGAATCCCTCCCCTGGTATAACACCCGCCCTAGGGCAGTAGTCACTTCCAGGGTAATCCCCGATAACATGACGAAAGATAACGTAGATAGTACTATACATGCTAGCTATTTCGCTGAACGAACGTAATAACTCGGCGAATTATAAACATTTGAATGCAGCCCCAACCCAGGAGCTACACCAAGTTCAGACGGCTGAGTAGAGTAGCCTTATAGGAGCTGCCAATGGGCACCGGCAACAGGCTGGTAGCACGCTCCGCGCTCCGGCCAGCTTCCACAATTACCGCATCGTTTTCAATGGCCATTATGCGGTCGAGGCGCACAATGTATTTGCGGTGTACGCGGGCAAAATCCCGAAGAGGCAGCTTGGTTTCCAGCTCCTTCATGGTGCTGTACACGGTGTACCGCTCGCGCGCCGTATAGATGTTCACGTAATCGCCTAGGGCCTCTACATAGCTGATCTCAACGGCATTTACCCGCACCAGCTTGTGGTCCTGCTTGATAAAAATTTCATTTTGCCCGCTGCTGAGGTAGAGCGATTGGGCGGTGTCGTTGGCCATCTGCAGCAAGCCTTCCATTTTTTGCTTTTCCTCCTCTAGCTGCATGCGTGCCCGGCGTAGCTCCAGGTGCGACACTACCTCCCGGGCCAGTATCAGCAGGGCTTCCCGTTGCGAGTCATCAAGCCGGCGGGGCACTTTATCAATGGCACAGATGGTGCCCAGCGCCTGCCCATCGGGCGTAATGAGGGGTGCTCCGGCATAGAAGCGAATGTCAGGGCTGCCGGTTACTAGGTCGTTATCCCGAAACAAGGGGTCCTGGGTGGCGTCTTCTACCTCGTACACTTTATCCGATAGGATGGCGTGCTGGCAAAAAGCCAATTCCCGTGCCGTGCTGTCTATCCCGGGCAAGCCTACTTTGGCCTTGAACCACTGTCGTTCGGCATCAATTAACGACACCAGAGAAATAGGGGTACCGCAGATATACGCTGCTAGCCGCACTAAGTCGTCAAAGGCAGACTCGGGGGGAGTATCCAGTATCTGATAGTTGCGCAGCGCTTCTAGTCGGGCTGTTTCGTCAGGATAGCCAACTGCGGACTTGGCAGCTCGTGCGGAACTAGACTGTTTGGTAGGCATTACGAAGAAAACACAAAGGAACGCACACCTAAACAGGCGGCAAAAGGACTATCACCAAAATAGGCTGTAAATTCTTCAAATTACCTAATTAAAACGTTAAACAGCCCATTTCGCTCGTCGGACTAGGTACTTATCTGGCTAAAGCTGTTCATTTACACCTCAGGGCGTACTATTGATCTTGCCGGACTTCTGTGAGTTGCGTTTACTAAACAGTAACGAGGGTGCTAAGGGAACTGATTTTGAAATTATGCGGTACCTTTACCAATCCCGAAGCACACTAAGCTGCGTATACGTAGCTTTGCCACCTATTAAACTGGCCTTCTGGCCTTCCCCCTATGAACTTTGCCACCCTGCTGTTAGGAATCGGTAACTTCGGAGGCACCGAGCTTCTGCTTATCGGTCTTGCTATTATCCTTTTGTTTGGCGCCAAACGCATTCCGGAGCTGTTCCGGGGCATGGGCCAGGGCATTCGGGAGTTCAAGGATGCTTCCAAGGAAGAAAAGCCTGAGTTCCGCGACCGGCCAGTAAATCCGAACGATCCTACGGCTCCTCGCCTTTAAGTTTTTTCGACGATGAACACGCCCACACTCCTGTTTTTGGGTGACCTTGGTGGTGGTGAGCTGATGCTCATCATGGTGGTCATTCTGATCTTCTTCGGCGCCAACAAGATTCCTGAGCTAGCGCGCGGCCTAGGCAAAGGCATTCGCGAATTCAAAGATGCTTCGCGCGAAATCCGCAGCGAAATCGAGAATTCCGGTCAGCCCCAGCAGCCGTATCAGCAGCAATTCAATCAGCAGCCTTACCAGGCTCCGGTAGCACCCGTTGCACCCGTAGCTGAAGCCCCGGCTGCCATGCCGGTGGCCCCGCCCATGGACGGTGGTATAACGCCTCCCGTTACGCCTACCCCCGAGGAGCGCCCCCGCCTCGACCAAATGAACTAAACCCTATTCGTCTTGAGACGCTTTACCTCTCTCACGGAAGTTCGCCACGAGCTGACGGCAGGCACCACGACCTGCCGTCAGCTCGTGGAGTATTATCTGGATAACATCCGCCGCAAAGAACACCTCAACGCCTTTCTGGAGGTGTGGCCCGAAGAAGCCCTAGCCCAGGCTGAGGCCGTTGACGCCAAGCTGGCAGCCGGCACGGCCGGCAAGCTCGCGGGTATGGTCATCGGGCTTAAAGATGTGCTGGCCTACGAAGGCCACGCGTTGCAAAGCAGCAGCCGTATTCTGGATGGCTTTAAGTCGTTGTTTACGGGCACGGCAGTGCAGCGCCTCCTCGATGAGGATGCCATTTTGGTTGGCCGCCAGAACTGCGACGAATTTGCGATGGGCGCCTCGAACGAGACATCCTATTTCGGGCCGGCCCGCAACGAAATCGACCCGGAGCGTGTGCCCGGCGGTTCGTCGGGTGGCTCGGCGGTGGCGGTGCAGGCCGATATGTGCTTGGCCTCTATCGGCTCCGATACGGGCGGCTCGGTGCGGCAGCCGGCGGCATTTTGCGGCATTGTGGGCTTTAAGCCAACGTATTCGCGCATCTCCCGATACGGCCTGATTGCTTATGCCTCTTCCTTCGACCAAATTGGTACGCTGACCCGCTCAGTGGAAGATGCTGCGCTGCTGCTGGAAGTGATGGCCGGCCCTGATACGTTCGACAGTACTGTTAGCCAGCGCGAGGTTCCGGCGTATAGTCAGCATCTGGCACCGGCACCGCACTATCGCATCGGCTACATTCAAGATTGCCTGGAGCGCCCCGGTTTGAACCCCGAGATTAAAGAAGCTACCGAGCAAGCCTTGGAACGGTTTCGCAGCCAAGGGCACCTAGTAGAGCCGGTAGAGTTCCCCTACCTCGACTATATCGTTCCGACCTACTACATCCTCACCACCGCTGAAGCTAGCTCTAACCTGAGCCGCTACGATGGTGTGAAGTTTGGCTACCGCGCCCCCGACGCTACGGATCTGGAGTCATTGTACAAGAAGACGCGCGCGCAGGGTTTTGGCCCCGAGGTACAGCGCCGGATTCTGCTGGGCACCTTCGTGCTTAGCGCCAGCTACTACGATGCCTACTACACTAAGGCCCAGAAAGTACGCCGGCTCATCAAGGAAAAGACCGACGAGCTGCTGCGCGAATACGACTTCTTGGTGCTGCCAACCACTCCTACTACTGCCTTCCGTATTGGCGATGTAAACAAGGATACGCTGGCCATGTATCTGGCTGATATTTTCACGGTGCAGGCCTCCTTGGCTGGTGTACCGGCCATTTCAGTACCTGCCGGGCACGACTCGCAGGGCTTGCCAATTGGCTTGCAGATTTTGAGCGGAGCCTTCCGCGAAGAGCATTTACTAGCCTTTGCCGGCTCCGTAACCGAAACCCTAGCGCCCGCTACGGTATAAGATTTCGGCTTTAAAAACGAGTACTCCGAAGCGCCACTTTGGCCCGACAGCCTACCTAGTAGCCGCTGTTACGCCTGCCGAAGTGCTGTTTCGGAGTACTCGTTTTGGCTTCAGGGCTGGCTTTTAACTGAATCAGTGCTATTTTTGGGCACACGCCGGGCTGATGCTCAGCTATTTGAGGTGCTAGCCTTCCTCCTCCAGTTTATATGTAAGATGAAGAAGTCGTTGTTGCGTGCAGTTGTTGTCCTGTTGTTTGCCGCTTCGGTAGCGCGCCCCGCCGCCGCCCAAGTAAGGCCCGAACTTCCCACGGTTCCCGCTGAACAGCCCCTGCTCCCCACCGACTCCTTGCGGGTAAACCTGGAGCTACTCCCCGATTCACTGGTAGCCGCTCCGGCCCAGATTGACTCTGTACGGCTGGCGTGGCTGCGTACGCCTCCAGAGCTGCGCGACCTTGTAGGTGACCGAATTGGCTGCATCGAAGCCGACGTGCCGCATGTGTTCAACTCCCACGTAATGGCTTTTGTGCGGCTATTTACGGAGCGGCAGCGCGCGTACACGCAGCGCGTGCTGGAACGCGAAAACCTCTATTTCCCGCTCTTCGAGAAATATCTAGCTAAGTACAATCTGCCCACCGATTTGAAGTATTTGGCTGTAGTAGAATCGGCCCTGATTCCAACGGCTAAATCACGGGTGGGTGCTACCGGGCTCTGGCAGTTCATGGGCCCCACCGCCAACGACCTGCGCCTGCGCCGCGACGAGTGGGTGGACGAGCGCATGGACCCGGAGAAAGCTACCGAGGCGGCCTGCAAGCATTTGCGCTACCTCTATGGCGTATTTCATGACTGGGAAATGGTACTGGCAGCCTATAACTGGGGCGCTGGCAACATGCAAAAGGTAGTACGGCGCACCGGCAAGAACAACTACTGGGAAGTACACTCCCATCTTCCTGCCGAAACCCGCAATTACGTGCCCACCTTCACGGCCATCATGTACACCATGAAGTATGCCGAGCAGCACCAGTTGCATTCTCCTGCCCTCCGCTACCAGTATGCCGAGCCGATGGACACGCTGCAGCTTGGCGGCCGCGCCTTTGATTTGACCCGGTTGGCCCGCGCCTGCGGGTTACCTGATTCCATGGCACTCGTGCGGCTCAACCCCGAAATGCGCAAGCCGTGGCTACCGGCCGGCTACCGGCCCTACGCTGTAAAGTTGCCTGCCGCTGCTCGTCCTTCCTTGGCCGTCGTGGACCGGGAAACCTTGTTTGAATACTGCCGCCCTCTGGCGGAGCTGCCCTCCCCGCTGGCTCCGCGCATGGTGGCGCTTTCCGGTACTACGCCCTTCCCCAGCCGCAACCTAGTAGCCGATGGTGCCCCTCGCGAAGCATCCGCTCAGTCGCAACCGCGCTTCCGCCGAGTACGCCACACCGTAAAACGCGGCGAAACGGTGGCATCCGTGGCGAACCGCTACGATGTAAGCCCGGCGCAAGTGCGGCGCTGGAATGGGTTGGGCAAAAGCGCAGCCCTAGCGCCGCGTCGGCAATTAGTGGTGTTTTTACCGCTTCCCGCGCAGCAGCCCAGCGTAAGCCCCCGCACCTCCGACGGTACTCCTATGGCACCGGTAGTTGCGGTAGCTCCCGTTCGCGTGAGTGCTTCTCGGTCGAGTGCTCCTGCCACTGCCCAGGAGGATACGATTCCGGCAGTAGTGGCCCGCCGACCAACATCGCGCACGCAGCCCGCTACCGTTCGCACTAGCCCCCGCCCTGCAGCAGAGGCACCTATAGCTCCTGTAGCCGAAGAGGACTCCACAGCCCCAGCCACCTATGTGGTGCAGCGCGGCGACTTCCTGGAAAAAGTAGCCCGGACCCATGGCGTGACCATTGCTCAGCTCAGGGCCTGGAATAAGCTCAACGGCATTACCCTCACGCCCGGCCAAAAGCTGAATCTTCGCCAGACCACTGAAACTGTAGCTGAGCTGACTGCGGCGCCCCGAGAAGTAGCGGCCGCCGCTCAGGCACCCGTGCGACAAGCCGCCCGCGCTACCCCTGCCGCGCGCCCCAACCTGCCGGTGCCCGAGGTACACTTGGTGCAACCCGGCGACACGCTCTACAACATCTCGCGGCGCTACCAGGGCCTGACGGTGGAGAAACTTCGAGAGCTGAACAACCTGAAGTCGGATGAAGTGAAGCCCGGGCAAAAGCTGATTGTGCGCAGCTAGTATCTTAACTATTCTTCACGAGGTTTAGCAGAGCGAGCACCCTAGGGTGCTCGCTCTTTTTTGCCTCCAACAGAAAAAGTAAAAAAGCCGGGAACTTATTTTTCGATTTTCGGCACGACTGTTGGGTTTACACCTGTACACTTCTACTTCTTATTGTATTACTATGCGCCCCTTTCTACCCGTATTTCTAGCCCTAAGTGCAGTAGTGCTAGGCACCACCGCTTGTCAGAAAGAAGACAACGAGCCAACCCCCGAAGCCCCGGTTATTGCTCAGTACAAGCTCGATCGGATGGTACACTACCCCGCCAGCTTCGAGTCATCGGGGGTAAGCCACTCTCCCTCAGCCATAACCGGCACCGTGAAGCACAGTGGCGGCGGCCTGGAGCTGCGGTTTCGCTCCGGCGACCCATCCGAGGATAACGTTGTTTTCCTACTCGATTACACCAAGCTTACGCCGGGCCGGGTGGGCAAGTACCCGCTGAAATCCGTTGCCGCCACTGCTAACCCTGCCCAGGCTACCTACACGCTCACTTACTCGAGCGACCAGAACTCACTTGTGGGCAAAATATACCGGGCCAGCCTTCATAAAACTACCGGCGACTTAACTATCAGCGCTTATGATGCTCGCCGTGGCCTCATTAGTGGCACCTATGCCCTCACCATGAGCGAAGTGCCGGACCCTTACGCTGACCTGACGCCTAACCGGCCTGCTCGCAGCGCTGACATCATGGTGAATGGCGAATTCACGAATGTGCCCGTGCAGTAAGCTACGGCCGTAAGTAGCCATCTGGCCCTAGGCCCTCGCTCGTCCTCAAGCCCCGACTATACAATGGTCGGGGCATTTTTTCTATCCCGGCGGTGGGTAGTACCTTTGCGGCGGTCCGATTTTGCCCCATATTGCTTTCTTGCCTTTTCACAGAAAGCCCACCCGAGCAACACAATGCTGAAAATAAACAAACAGGACGCCCTCGATTACCACTCCCGCACCCCCGCCGGCAAGATTGAGGTAATCCCAACCAAGCCCGTCAGTACCCAACTTGATTTGGCCCTGGCCTACTCGCCAGGCGTAGCCGAACCCTGCAAAGCCATTGCAGCCAACAAGGACGACGTATATAAGTATACCGCCAAAGGCAACCTAGTAGGTGTTATCAGCAACGGTACCGCCGTACTGGGTCTGGGCAACATTGGCCCCGATGCCTCTAAGCCCGTAATGGAAGGCAAAGGCGTATTGTTCAAGAAATTCGCGGGCATCGACTGCTTCGATATTGAAATCGACGCCACGGACCCCGACGAGTTTATCCGCATTGTAAAGTCGCTGGAGCCTACGTTTGGTGGCATCAACCTCGAGGACATCAAAGCTCCGGAGTGTTTCCGCATCGAAACGGACTTGCGGGAGCAGATGAACATTCCGCTTATGCACGACGATCAGCACGGCACGGCCATCATTTCGTCGGCGGCGCTGCTGAACGGTTTGGAGGTAGTGGGCAAGAAGATCGAGGAGATTAACGTAGTGGTAAGCGGCGCGGGTGCTGCAGCCATTTCGTGCCTGCGCCTGTACCTGGAGCTGGGCTTGAAGGTAGAAAACGTAGTAGTGTTCGATAAGGACGGCATCATCACGCCGGCCCGCACCGACCTGGCCGATATGCAGTTGCGCTTTGCCACTACCCGGCCCATCACTACCCTGGCCGAAGCCATGGAAGGCGCCGATGTGTTTCTGGGTCTCTCAGCGGCCAACGTACTGCCCGCTGAGCTGCTGCTGAAAATGGCCGACAACCCCATCGTATTTGCGCTGGCCAATCCCGATCCGGAAATTGCCTACGAGGTGGCCATGGCTACCCGCCCCGACATCATTATGGCAACGGGTCGCTCCGACCACCCCAATCAAGTAAACAACGTACTCGGCTTCCCCTACATTTTCCGGGGTGCCCTAGATGTGCGGGCCACGGAAATCAACGAGGCCATGAAGCTGGCGGCCGTAAAGGCCCTGTCTGACCTAGCCAAAGAGCCCGTACCGGATATGGTAAACAAGGCCTACGGTGATAATACACTGGCATTCGGCCGCACCTACCTGATTCCGAAACCTCTCGACCCGCGTCTGATTACCACCGTAAGCCCCGCCGTAGCCAAAGCCGCTATGGAAAGTGGCGTAGCCCGGCTTCGGATTGAAGACTGGATGGGGTATGAAGATGATTTGCGCGCCCGCCTGGGGGTAAACCAGAAGCTGATGAACCGCATCACGCAGGCGGCTCGCAGCAACCCCAAGCGTGTAGTATTCGCCGAAGGCGACAACTACAAAATCCTGAAAGCGGCCCAGATTCTGCATGACGAAGGCATTGCCGAGCCCATCTTGCTGGGCAACCGCGAGAAAATTGCACGCATCGCCGCTGAAAACTCCCTAGACCTGGAAGGCTGCCAGATCATCGACATTCTGCAGGATGAGGCCAAGCGCGAAGAGTACGCCCAGAAGCTGTATGAAAAGCGCCAGCGCCGCGGCATCACACTCTACGAAGGCCGCCGCCTGCTGCGTGAGCGAAACTACTTCGGCAGCATGATGGTGGAAACAGGTGAAGCCGACGCCTTCATTACGGGTCTGAGCAAAGACTATGGTAAGTCCATTGTTCCTTCGTTGCAAGTAATTGGCGTGGCTGATGGCGTGAAGCGTGTGGCTTCCATGTACATCATTCAGCACAAGAAAGGCCCATTCTTCTTCGCCGATACCACCGTAAACATCGACCCCACGGCCGAGGAAATGGTAGGCATCATCGGCCTCACGGCGCAGGCCGTGAAGTTCTTCGATACGGAGCCGCGAGTAGCCGTTATCAGCTACTCCAACTTTGGCTCGAACCCCGGCGACTTGCCCGACAAAGCCCGCCGCGCCACCGTGCTAGCCCAGGAGCGCTACCCCGAACTGATTGTGGACGGCGAAATGCAGGCCAACACCGCTCTGAACCCGGAGCTGCTGCGCGAGCAGTACCCCTTCTCGCCCCTCGCCGACAAAGGCGGCGCCAACACGCTCATTTTCCCGAACGTGATTAGCGGCAACATTGCTTACAAAGTGCTCCAGGAAATTGGGGGCGCGGAGGTAATCGGGCCGGTACTGATGGGCATGCGCAAGCCGGTGCACATCCTGCAGCTAGGTGCTTCGGTGCGTGAAATCGTGAACATGGCCTCCATTGCGGTGGTCGATGCCCAGCACCCGTACGGCAAAGGGCTGTAAGCTTCTTCCGTTCATTTCCAGCAGCGCAAGAAGTCTGGGTTTGCCTTCCCCGCAAGGAAGCTGCCCAGGTTGCTTGCGCTGCTTTTTTGTGCTCACGCAAAGTCTGCTTTACCGCCCACAATAGAGTTTCTGCTACAAGCAGTCAATGCAAATAGCGCTGTTTTACTAGGTCGCTTGAGGGGTCAAACCCTGCCGGATAAAGTCTGAAGTAGCTGCATGTTGGTTTGGCTGAGCCTATTGCGGCTATACTTTTCCTGCCATCTTGCGGCAGCACATTTCAGCACAACGCTGGTTACAACTATTCCCTCTTCCACCATGAACCGGCTCCTATTCTCGATGCTAGGCTTCCTGCTCGCCCTCAGCAGCTGCGAGAAAGAAGGTGTAGATGCGCTGCCTGAAGCCACCCAGGAAGGCAAAAACAAAATGGGCTGCCTAGTCGATGGCAAGGCCTGGAAGCCGTACGAAGCCCCGCAACTTGGAGCCAAAGACCCATTCACCGTGTATTGGAGTCTTCGAGACCAAGGGCACGTTGCCTTGACCTTATCTTTTAGTCGGGACAGTCAGCCTAAGCTCATTGCTTCAGGCATTTATTTCTATGTCCCCAATATAAAAGGGCCAAGTACAATCACGCTGGATCAGCCGGGTACCCCGAGTCAGACATCCGCAAATCCGGCCTACGGTAATTTTATTAATCATGATGCAACTCCGGATTTATACTACTTAACCGGACCGACAGCCACCGGCCAGCTTACCATCACTCGCTTCGACACGACGGCACGCATTGTATCAGGAACTTTCGCCTTCACAGGCCGCACAGATGAAGGTAGCACCGTGCAGGTCAGCGAAGGCCGCTTCGATATGCAAATGGAGCGGCGCTAAACGAGCGAACAGTCACATTTTTTCCTGGCAGAGTGGTCTAGCATGAAATACTAGGTGTCCATTCCTTCCAAACCGCAACCTACCTCACAGCTTCCTTTGGTGCGGGGCGTTTTGCTTTTCAGAGGTTTACGGCCTAGGCTTTGATTCCGGGCAAATTCGCACCAACTTGCTTGTCTACCCTGCGCTGGCAGTAACTGCTGGCTAAGCCTGTTAGAACTTCTAACTTCTTTGGCACAAAATCGTGACCGGAGGTGTTCGGCTTGTTCTAGCTTCATCAACCAAACCACCCCGCATGATTGCCTACGTCGACGGTAAACTCGCTTATAAAGACCCCACCCAAGCCATTCTCGATGTGAGCGGCATTGGCTATGAAGTCCGGATTTCCCTGGCCACCTACTCCAAGCTTCCGGCCGATGGTGAGAAAGCTAAGCTCTATACTTACCAGCATATCAAAGAGGATGGCCAGACACTTTACGGCTTCCTCGACCCGAATGAAAAGGCGTTGTTCATGCAGCTGATTTCGGTGTCAGGCATTGGGCCAGGCACGGGCATCGTGATGGTGTCGTCGATGTCGGTGGGTGAAATCCGGCAGGCCATTGTGCAGGAAGATGTGCGTTCCATCCAGAGCATCAAAGGCGTAGGTCCCAAAACGGCCCAGCGCGTGATTCTGGAGCTGAAAGACAAGCTGCGCAAAGAGGAGCTGATGGCCAAAGCCGGAATTGATACCGTACCGCTGGCCAAAGCACACAATACCAACCGCTCCGAAGCGTTAGCCGCTCTGGTAACGCTAGGCTTTGCGCGGGCTGCGGCCGAGAAAGCCCTCGACCAGATTCAGCACAAGCATGGCAACGACCTGAGCATAGAGGAATTGATTAAATTCGCTCTTAAGTCTCATTAGAAGCTGTTGGCTACCAGATGGTAGTTAGGAGCTTTTTTTGCTGCCGCCGGCCTCTTCCCTAGGAGCCGGCAGCAGCAATTTGATAGCTCACGTTCCGCTAGCTTCTTATTCCTCCTTTCCCGACGGTTATTGACGCTTGAATACCAGTAAGAAGTCCCTGGCTGCCTCTCTGGTAGCTGTTGTATCGTTGGTGGCGTGGTGGTCGCAGGCTATGCCGGCGGGCAGCGAGGCGGCGCCGTTTGCTATGCGCCAGCTGTGGGCCGGTTGGCTGCCAGCAGGAGCCGATGCCTCGCGCTTTCCCTTCGCGTTTGCCCCCGATACCCCCCTTACCGATACTACCCGTTACCGGCCCAGCCGCCGCCCCCGCGTAGCCCCTTCTGATCGGCTTGGCACGCCCCTCTCGCCGCAGCGTCGCCGCTCGCCGCTGGTGCTGCCGCTGCCTTCTAACGTGCAGTTGGAAGTGCAGCCCGATGACAGCCTCCAGAACTTTGACATCCGGGAGCGGCTAGGCCCCGAGCTGGACTACCGCGACCCTAGCCGGATGTCGTTTGAGGAGTATTCGCGCTGGCAGCAGCAGCAGGCCGTGCGCAATTATTTCCGCCAGCGCTCCGCCGGCGGCATTGCCGGCGACTCCAACTCGGCCGCCAGCCGCCGGGTTATCCCCAAAATCTACCTAGGCCCCATGGCCGACCGTATTTTCGGGGGTAGCTATGTGGATATCCGGCCCCAGGGCTCTGTGACCTTGCGCATGGGCTACCGCGGCAACCGCAACGAGAATCCAACCCTCACGCTACGCCAGCAGCGCGTTGGCGACTTTCAATACGACCAGAACCTCAACCTGAACCTCACGGGCCAGATTGGCGAGAAGCTCAAGCTGACCTTTAACTACGACACCCGCGCGGCCTTCGATTTCGAGAACAACATGAAGCTCGATTACACGGGCTACGAAACCGATATCATCCGTAAAGTGGAGCTGGGCAATGTGTCGTTGCCTCTGAATAACTCCTTAATCACAGGCGGTCAGAACCTGTTTGGTATCAAAACCCAGCTGCAGTTTGGGCGCCTAGGCATTACGGCGGTGGCAAGTACCCTGCGCGGCCAGGCCGATGAAGTGCGTATTCAGAATGGCGGCCAGAGCCGGCAGTTTGAGCTGAAAGCCAGCCAGTACGAGCGAGACCGACACTACTTCCTCTCCCAGGCCTTCCGCGACCGGTACGATGCGGCACTTCGCAACCTGCCCACGGTGCAAAGCGGCGTCGAGATTACCTACCTGGAAGTATACGTTACAAACGACAACCGCCAGAGCGACAACCTGCGCAACGTGGTAACCCTTATGGACGTGGCCGAACCCCGCCGCGTGTACCGCCGTCAGTTTCTGTCTGGGGCAGGCTCCAACCCCAACGCCCTAGCCGATAACGCCGCCAATACGCTGTTTGGGCAGGTGCTGGCCGGGGGCGGTGCCGCACGCGGCGAGCTTACCACCGACACCTACCTGAATGGCCTGGGCCTAGCCAAAAACGCGGATTATGAGCACATTCGAGCCCGTAAGCTCGATCCGCGCGAGTACACCTATAATGCCCAGCTTGGCTACCTCTCCCTGAACACCCAACTGCTGCCTGAGCAGGTACTGGGGGTAGCGTATCAGTACATCTACAACGGCAAAACCTACCAGGTAGGCGAGCTGACCAAGGATTACGCCAGCGTTAATCAGGACCAGGTAATTTTCCTGAAGATGCTGAAGGCCACCAATCCCGGCGTAGGGCTGGCCAACCCCGCAGAGAACCCCGCCAACGAAAATCTGCAGACGCGCAACCTGCCGACCTGGGATTTGATGATGAAAAACATCTATCCCCTGAATGCCTCGCAGCTCAACCGCGACAATTTCAACCTGCAGCTCATCTACAAAGACGACGTAACCGGCGTCGATCTGATTTCATTGAAGGAGGGTGCGCGCATTGCTAACCGGCCGCTGATTGAGGTGCTCAACCTCGACAACGTAAACCCCAACAACGACCGCAACCCCGACGGTAACTTTGACTTTTTCCCCGGCATCACCATTGATACCGAGCTAGGCAAGGTAATTTTTCCGCAGGTTCAGCCTTTCGGCAACTACCTGGCCGCGCAGTTTGATACTGCTACATCTACCACCGAGCGAGACCTAGCGCGCAAGTACGTGTACCGCGAGCTGTACAATCAGGTGCAGAGCGACGCCCAACAGCGTCAGGAAAAAGACAAGTTCTTCTTGCGCGGGCGCTTTCAGGCCACCACTACGGATGAAATCAGCTTGCCCGGTATTGGTATTGCGGAAGGCTCGGTGCGGGTACGCGCCGGCAGCACGTTGCTTCAGGAAGGCGTTGATTACCAGGTATTCTATGACCAGGCCCGGGTAAAAATCCTGAACCCGAGCTACCTCAACTCGGCTAATGAGCTGCGGGTAGAGTTCGAGAAAAACGCCCTAGTGCAAGTGCAGCCGCGTAAGCTGTTGGGGGCCCGCTTCGATTACCGCGTGTCGCCGGACATCAACTTTGGCGCCACGGTACTGCACCTGCGCGAAAACCAAGCGCCGGGCATCAACCGCGTGAACATCGGCGACGAGCCCATTAACAACACGCTCTACGGCTTCGACCTGAACATGCGCCGCGACTCGCGGGCCCTAACCAAGTACCTGGACATGCTGCCGCTGCTTTCCACGAAAGAGCCTTCGTCGGTAGCGTTCAGTGCGGAGTTTGCGCAGCTGCTGCCGGGCCAGTCGAAGCTCGGCACCAAGAATAGCGGCGGCGAAAATGGCGTCTCGTACCTCGATGACTTCGAGAACGCACGCACGCCCTACACGCTAGGGGGTATTAACTCGGCAACCACTTGGCGGCTGGCTTCTACCCCGCAGCCGCTGATTGGCACGGCCCAGGATTTGGAGGTGGGTTTCAACCGCGCTAAGCTGGCGTGGTATACCATCGACCAGACGTATTACACGAACGGCCAGAGCAAGCCCGGCAACATCGGGAACAACGACCTCAAAAACCACTATGTGCGCGGCATCAAGCGCACGGAGGTATTCCCGAACCGCGACGTAGGTACCACCGGCAACTCCTTCGAGTCGACGCTGGACCTAGCGTATTTCCCCGATGAGCGGGGCCAGTACAACTATACGCCCAACGTAAACCCGAGCCAACCCAAGCGGTTTGCTAGCACCACCCGGCCCGACAACCTCGCGCGCTACGGTGGTATTTCGCGCGAAATCACCTTCGATACCGACTTCGACAACGCCAACGTCGAGTTTCTGGAATTCTGGATGATGGACCCTTTTATCACGACCGACAACGGCCGCGTGACAGACTCCGACGGGCACCAGGATAACAACCGCACCGGCGGCGAGCTGTACATCAACCTAGGCTCGGTTTCAGAGGATGTGCTGAAGGACAACAACCGCTACGAGTTCGAGAACGGCCTGCCAACTGACCCGGCTGATATTGCGCTGGAGACGACTCCCACGCCCTACGGCCGGGCTTCGCGCCAGCCCTTCCTGACCGATGCGTTCAGTGCCACTTCCGGCGCCCGTGCCCGCCAGGATGTTGGTCTCGATGGCGTAACGGATAATGAGGAAAAGACGCTGCCCACCATTGCACCCGTGTACCAGACGGTACCGGACCCAGCCGCCGATAACTTCCGCCACCACCTCGACCCCAGCTACGACCAGGCCGATGCCAAAGTACTAGCCCGTTACAAGGACTTCAACGGCATGGAGGGCAACTCGCCCGAGGGCAGCCAGCTCAGCTCCACGGCCTTCCCCGACAAGGAGGACCTGAACCGCGACAACGTGCTTTCCGATACGGAGCGCTACTACGAGTACCGCATGCAGCTGCGCCCCGGCCAGATGGAAGTGGGCCAGAACTTCATCGTGGATAAAATCACGAACCGCAACAACGACACGGGCGGCGAGGAAGTAACCTGGTACCAGTTCCGGATTCCGGTGCGCCAGCCCACGGGAGTAGTAGGCGTGCCGCCCGGCCAGGATTTCGGCTTTAAGTCGATTCGATTTTTGCGCATGTACCTTACGCAGTGGGAGCAGCCGGTGGTACTGCGTATGGTGCAGCCGCAATTCGTGGCCAACCAGTGGCGCCGCTTCCTGACCAAAATTGCTGACCCAACGCAGCCCGTCATCAACCCCGACACGGACGCCGACGCTTTCAATATCTCTACGGTTAGCATCGAGGAAAACGGCCCTGCTTCTGTGGTAGGCACCGACGCCATTCCGTATGTGCTACCGCCCGATATTCGCCGCGACCGGGAGTATGGCTCCAGCACGGTAAATCGCCAGCAAAACGAGCAAAGCCTGCGCTTGGTGGTGGAAGGCCTCCGCGACGGCTTTGCCAAGGCGGCCTACAAAAACATCAACCTGAGCATGCTGCGCTACAAGCGTCTGCGCATGTTTATGCATGCGGAAAGTGACGATCGCACGGTGCAGAACGGCCAGCTGCGCGGCTTCGTCCGCATTGGCACCGACTATACCCAAAACTACTACGAGTACTCTAAACCTCTGGCGCTGACGCGTGTGGGCCAGAGCCGCGAAGAGGAAGTGTGGCCCGTGGAAAACCGCATTGATTTGCCCTTGCAGGCGTTTATTGATGCCAAAGCTCAGCGCAACGGCCAAGCCACCAGCGGCATTGATTACGCCCGGCCGTTTATCGTGACGCTGCCGGACGGGGCTACCATCACGGTTGTCGGCAACCCCGACCTCTCGGCGGTGCAGGGCGCCATGATTGGCATTTTGAACCCACGCGACGACGGCGCCAACAAAAACCTCACGCTGTGGGCCGATGAGTTGCGCGTGCTCGATTTCGACAACGAAAGCGGGTGGGCTGCTACGGCTCGCTTCAACACCAAGCTGGCCGATGTGGCCAACATTACGGCTACCGGCAGCTATGTAACCACCGGCTTTGGCGGCTTGCAGGACAAAGCTCAGCAACGCTCCCTCGACAACGTAGCCCGCGGCGACCTGAACGCTACCGTGGCCGCCGATAAGTTTTTCCCGGAGAAGCTGGGCTTGCGCGTGCCCGTGCTGGTGCAGGCCGGGGTGGAGTCGAGAGCTCCAAAATACGACCCGCTCAATCCCGATACCGAGCTTACCCAATCACTGGAGAAGTTCCGGACCTCGGAAGAGCGCGCCGCCTACCGCAAGGAGGTGATTGACCAAACCAGCCAGCGCAGCATTTCGGTGCTGAACGTGCGCAAGGAACGCACCAATACCGAGAAGAAAGTACGGCCCTACGATATCGAGAACTTTGCCGTAAGCTACTCCCTCACGGAGCGCCTGCACACCGATATCCGCACCGACCGCGACTACACTCGCACCTACACCGGCGCCCTAGCCTACGTGTACCAGACAACCCCCAAGAGCTACACGCCGCTGGCCAAGGTGAAAGCCTTTGACTCGCCGTACCTGAAGATGCTGCAGGAAGTGAACTTCACTCCCCTGCCCTCGCGGTTTAGCTTCCGGGCCGACCTAGACCGGCGCTACAATGAGCGGTTCCTGCAACGCACTCTAGAGCCCGGCCAGGTACCTACCACCGAAGGCATTCCGGGCGTGTTCCAGAAGTCGTTCTTCTTCAACCGTATTTATGATTTGCGCTGGGACCTGACCAAAGCACTAGCCCTCGACTACACGGCAACCAACCGCGCCGTTGTAGATGAAGGCATTGGCCGCAGCATCGGCGACACGGACGAGGCCCGGCGCAACCGCGAGCAGCTCCGCGACAACCTGTTCCGCCGCGGCGGCCGCACCACCAACTTTAACCAAACCGTAGCGCTTACCTACCGCCTGCCTCTCGACAAGTTTCCGCTCACTGACTGGATCTCGGCTGATGTGCGGTACGCAGCTAACTACAGCTGGCAGGCGGCTTCTACGGCGCTGCGGGCGCCTACAAACCCCGGTAACCCCGCTGACACCACCACGGCTCCGCTGGATTTGGGCAACACCATTCAGAACAACGGCGAGTTCAGCGGTAACGGCCGCATTGACTTGGTGAAGCTGTATAACAAGGTTCGCTTCCTCAACATCATCAACAACGCGCCCGCTCCGCAGGCCCGCGCTACCGCCCCCACCACGCCGGGCGTACCCGGTGCTCCGGGCGCGGCCCCTACCCCCGCCGACTCGGCGAAGGGTCCGGAGCTGCGCGTGCTGAAAGCCGTGCTCCGGTCTTTGATGACGGCCCGCTCCATCAACTTTACCTACACCCGCTCAAACGGCACGCTGCTGCCCGGCTACCTGCCCGGCACGCGCTTCTTTGGGCTGAACAGTGATTTTGATGCGCCGGGTGTTCCCTTCATCGTGGGCAGGCAGTATGACCTAGACAATCTATTTCAGCGGGCCTACAGCCGCGGCTGGTACACCGACAGCAGCCAGTACCTGAACACGCCGCTTAGCTCGTTGCTGACGGAGGCGCTGACGTTGCGGACCTCTCTGGAACCCTTCAGAGACTTTATTATTCAGTTGGACGCTCGGCGCAACCTAGTCCGGAACCGGGAGGTGTTTTACCGCCTGTTGCTGGATGAACAGAAGCTGACGCCAATTTCGAATGTACCAACGGCCAGCAATGCGCTAGGCTCGGGCACATTCAGCACGTCGTTTATCTCTATCCAGACCTTGTTTGGCGACTTAGGAAGCCAGGGCGAAACCTCAAAAGCGTTTGACCGCTTCCTCAGCAACCGCGTGGTAGTGCGCGAGCGGCTGGCGCGGGCCAACCAGAACACCGACCAGAACGGCAACCTCGGCACATACAGCTACAACTCGCAGGATGTCTTGCTGCCGGCCTTCCTGGATGCGTACCGCGGTAAGTCGTCGGATGGGTACCAGGCCAAGCGCTTCAATCCGTTCTCGTTCCTGCCCATCCCGAACTGGCGCATCGACTATAATGGCCTGGCCGAGCTGCCGCTGGTGCAGCGGTATTTCCGCTCGTTCACGCTGAATCACGCTTACGCCTCTACTTACAACATCAACGGGTACACCACCGCCGCCGACTACATTCGGGAGCCGGAACAGCTACCGGATATCACGAACAGCAACGGTCAGTACATTCCGTACTACCTCATCGGGCAGGTGACGATTGCCGAGCGGTTGGCGCCCCTGATTGGCGTTAACTTCCAGACGACGGGCAAGCTAACCGGCCGCCTGGAGTACCGCATCGACCGGAACTTAGGCTTAAATACCAACAACGCACAGGTAACCGAACTGCACTCCACGGAGATGGTAGTAGGCGTGGGCTTTGCCACCAACCGCCTTAAGCTGCCGTTCCGGGTGGGCGGCGAGCAGCGGATACTGCGCAATGAACTCACGGCCCGCCTCGACCTAAGCATCCGCGACAATTTCACGATACAACGCACCATTCTGGATGTGGTAGAACCCACTGCTACGAGCACTGGCGACCCAGGCCGTTCTTCGAGCCAGGTTACCAACGGCACCCGCCAAGTACAGCTGCGCCCAACTGTAGATTATGTGCTCAACCAGCGCCTGAACCTGCAGTTCTTCTTCACCCAGAACATTACGGCGCCGCGCGTACAGAATGCGTTCCGTAACACCGCTACCGAGGGCGGCATTCAGTTGCGCTACAGCTTGTCGCAATAAGTACTAGGCCTGAAAAGGTAACAAAGTGGGCGGGGGAGTTTGCTGTTTTACTAGGGCTAGTAAAACAGCAAACTCCCCCGCCCACTTTGTTACCTTTTCCCTTTTTAACCTGTACTTTTGGTCCGGCGCCCCGGCGCGCCTTCTTTCATTGTTACCCAAACCGCACCCTCATGAATCTGCCCGCTAGCCTGAAGTACACCAAAGAGCACGAATGGATCCGGATTGAAGGCGACGTTGCTTTCATCGGCATTACTGACCACGCTCAGAAGGAACTTGGCGACATCGTATATGTGGACATTGACACCCTCGATAAAGAGGTAGCTCAAAACGAAGTATTCGGCACGGTGGAGGCTGTGAAAACGGTTTCGGACCTGTTCAGCCCCATCACTGGCACCGTACTGGAAGTAAACGAGCAGCTTGATGGCAGCCCGGAGCTTGTAAACTCGGACCCCTATGGCGATGGCTGGATGGTGAAAATTTCCATCTCGAACCCTGCTGAGCTGGAGGGCCTCCTGAACTCAGAAGCTTACGGCGAACTGGTAGGCGCGTAAGCGGCCTTACCCCTGTTTTACTGGCCGTGCTAACTACCGCGCCGCCCCCGACCCGTCGCCGAGCCCTAGTGGCTCTGCCGCTGGCGTGGGCGGCGCTGGTGTTTGCTCTAACCCTGACCCCAGCGCGCTCCATGCCCGAAACGCCGCACTGGGAGCTATTGTCATTTGACACCGGCGCGCATGCTTTTGTCTTTTTAGTGCAGTCGGTCCTGACGGTTTTCTCGGCCCGACGTCAACGTTGGTTTCCGGCGTTGCAGGCGAATGCGTTCCGAGTTGTGCTGGTGTTTACGCTGGTAATGGGCACCGGCATTGAGGTGTTGCAGATGTGGATGGACCTAGGCCGCAACGGTGAATGGTCGGACATCATCAGTGATGCTATTGGTGCCGTGGGTGGGTTGCTGCTGATGTGGGGCCTGCGGCGCTTCTGGCAATGAGGTGGCACCGGAGCGCTATACACCGGCAATTCCGCCTCTTAGCCTGGGCTAGCCTGGGGTGGTTGGCGGCCGTACCGAGCCTAGCGCAGGACATGCCTCGCGTGCGAAGCACGATTGCTACACTGGCTTCTCCAGCTTTCCAAGGCCGAGGGTACGTGCGCGGCGGCGACCAGAAAGCGGCCCGTTACCTGGAGCAGCGCTTCCGCAAAATTGGACTTCAGCCGCTTGGCTCCGGTTTTCGGCAGCCCTTTCCTCTTACCGTTAACACCTTCCCGGGCGCGCTTAAACTCCGATTGAATCGTGCCCTGTTTCCGTTTCCGTTGCTGAGCAACCAGCGTCGCCTCCGTCCTGGCCTCGATTTCATTGCGGCTCCCGATTGTGGCCCAGGCCGACTAGGCATCGGTCGAACCCTAGCCTATTTGGATAGTACGCTCCTCACTGATGGTGCCGCCCAGCAACGTTTTCTGCATTTCACCAGTTATCCAGGCACGGTAGTAGTCTCGGCGCGCACTAAAACTCAGTTGGCTCAGTACCCGCCTGAAATCCGCCAGCGTCTCGATTCGGCTGCGGCGGTAATTACGCTGGTCCCGAAACTGACCGCTTCCTTATCTTCCAGCCAAAGCCGACAGATACGATTGGAGGCGCTGCCGCACCCATGGCTAACCGGGGTTAATAATGCTGGGAGCCCGCCTGCTGCTACGGCCAAGCTGCGGGTAGATGCTGAGCTAAAAGCCGCGTACTCCACGCAAAACCTAGTAGGGTACCTGCCGGGACGTATCCAACCCGACTCATTTCTGGTGGTTTCCGCGCACTACGACCACCTCGGTCGCCAGGGCAGGCGCGCCCTGTTTCCCGGCGCCAACGACAATGCCAGTGGCATAGCTATGCTGCTGGAACTGGCCGCCCATTATGCCCGCCCCGAAAACCGCCCCGCGTATTCCGTAGCCTTCATTGCTTTTGGAGCCGAAGAAGCTGGACTGCTAGGCTCGAAATATTTTGTGGAGCACCCCTTAGTGCCACTGAGCCAAATTAGGTTTCTGCTGAACCTGGATTTGCTGGGTACGGGGCAAGATGGCATCACGGTGGTCAATGGCCGAGTATTCGAGCCGCAGTTTCAGCAGCTCAGCCAACTTAATGCGGCGGGCAACTACGTACCTTCAGTAGCGGCCCGCGGCCGCGCGGCCAACTCCGACCATTACTATTTTTCGGAGCGCGGCGTGCCGGCCTTTTTCGTCTATACCCGTGGCGGAATCAGTGCCTACCACGATGTGCACGATAAAGCTGAGACGCTACCCTTAACGGCCTTTTCCAACGTCTTCCAGCTCCTGCGCGACTTCCTGAATCAGCAAGGAGCGCGGTAGCCTACTGGTCTATCATACCAAGTAGTGTGAACTGTTGGAAACAGAAATGGTAGGCGAGGCATCTCGCGTGCGGACATTGAAACAGTAATCCATACCTCCAGCTCTGCCAGACGGACTCATCTAGTCATGCATACGTGACGATGCATACGTACTAGGCACTCCAACAAGGCAAACTAGGCCGACTCGCGCGCCTAGGTCTAATGCCTCATCTCCTATCCTTGCAACACGCGTAAACTGCAGGTAGTCCTCGCTTCTTTTATTAGCAGAGTCTTGAACACGAAAAAGCCTGCACATGCTAGCGTGGCTAGGATGTGCAGGCTTTCCTATATCTACCGCGGTTAGGGCCGGGGCAGAGATATTGTTCTAGCTATTGGCTTTGAACGAAGCCATGATCTGCTTGGCTACGTTTTCCCACTCAGGCTTCTGACGGTCAGCGCAGGTGAAGGTGCACATGAGCAGTTTGCCTTCCACGTCGGTGAAGAAAATGAGGTTGTATACCTCATGACCCAACTCAGGCTTCATCAGCTCCATGTAGCCAACCTTGCGGCCGTTCACTTCTTTCACGCCGTGGTTGAACCACTTCGCTTCTTTGAACTGCTTGGCGTAGGTCTTGTAGAAGTTATCCGAGTACATCTCGATCATGTCCTGATCGGCGGTGTTGTCAGTGTAGGAGAAGGCAATGCTGGCCTCCTTGCTGTTGGTATAGATTACGCTCGGACGGCTCTGGGCTTTAGCGTAGTTAAAGTCCATTTGCTGTTCGCTCATCACCTCAAACCCTTTGGGAATGAGAATTTCCACCCGCTCGCTCAACACGCGCTTTTTTATCAGCTCCACTTCAGCGAAGGGACGGGCAGCCATCAGCAAAAGCATCAGGCAGAAAACAGGGGCAGCGAGTAAGACTTTTTTCATAAGTATGGATTGAAAAAAGGTGGATATCAAAAGCAAACTGTGGTCCGCAGAGTGAAAAGCCGCTCTGTTTGGATAACACAATTTACGTACAAAATTAGCAGATGCAAGTATTTTACAAAATAATAGTTCCACTTCAGGTAAAAGCCAGAACTATTCAACGCTCAAAAACATCAAATACAACCTTTAAACAAGGTTTTTAGGCGATATAGATTTTTTTTATCAAACCAAGCCATGCCTGAAAAATCCCAATTATATATTGGGAATAGTCAATAGTTAATGCTA
Organism: Hymenobacter tenuis; assembly: GCF_054780495.1. Lineage (NCBI taxonomy): Bacteria > Pseudomonadati > Bacteroidota > Cytophagia > Cytophagales > Hymenobacteraceae > Hymenobacter > Hymenobacter tenuis. The sequence continues at coordinate 639,248 of NZ_BAAGWF010000004.1, read as the reverse complement.
GCGGCAAAGTTCTATTTACAGCCGCAAAAACCAAGCATTCTATAGACCGTGGTACTTACAGAATGTTATTGATTTGTTCCTTGATTTTTTCAAGCTCCTCCTTCATGCCCACCACTAGGTGTTGCACGGTAGAGTCGTTGGCCTTGGAACCAATGGTGTTGATTTCGCGGCCTATTTCCTGCGATATGAAGGCTAATTTCTTACCTGTGGGCTCAGGTAGCCCTACGGTCTCGGTGAAATAGTGTAAATGATTGACCAAGCGCACTTTTTCCTCGGCGATGTCTAGCTTCTCGATGTAGAAAAGAATCTCCTGCTCGAAGCGAATGGCGTTGAAATGCTCGCTGCCCGTAATATCGGCCATGTGGGTTTGCAGGCGTTGGCGCACTAGCTCAATGCGGGTGGGGTCGTAGCGCTCTACCTCGGCCAGCTGAATGCGGATACGGTCAATGTAGCCCAGAATCTCGCTGGTAAGCGCCTGTCCTTCGTCGCGGCGGAACTGGTGTACCCGGTCGAGGGCTTCCTGAAGCAGCGGTAGCAGCTCTTCCCAGGGCGTTTCCTCCTCTTCTTCCGTCGCGGCGGTGGCATCAGTGGGGATACGCATGGCACCAGGCAAAGCGTGCGCAATGGCCGTCAGCTGCTCCAGGGATAAGCCCACTACCCTGCTCAACTCCAGCAACTCGTGGCTGGCTACCCGTAGGGCTTCGGTATTTACAATGGAACCTTGGGCGCTGGTAGCGCGCGGGCGCACAAAGTCCAAGTTCAGGTTCACCTTGCCCCGAATCAGGCTTTTGGTCACCAGATTGCGGATTTCCAGCTCCCGGTCTTGCAGGAAACGGGGCAGGCGCAAACTCAGATCAAGCGTTTTGGAGTTGAGCGACTTGATTTCGATGGTTGCGGAATAGCGGTCGGTTTCGCGGTGAGCGATACCGTAGCCGGTCATGGACTGGAGCATGGTAGAAAGGGGCAAATGGAACTCAAAAATAAAGATTACTTGGGCAGGGAGGAGTGTACGGCGTAAGTTGCTAAGCAGCCAAACAGCCAGAACTTGCTGCTTTTCTACAGCACCTCACGCATGCTGGGTGGGGCTAGCAGCTTTGTGGCACCGTTGGCGGCCGGGCATACACCCAGTGCTAGCTCTCTCAACTGAGCAAAGCCAGCAATGCGTGCCTATTACTAGGTGCAGCCGCAAAACACAGACTGATAGCTACAATATTACGATTCAAACTAACCGTTGCAAATGGCGACGCTTGCGCAGGCCGTTGCGGCGGTTTGCCACCTAGCGGCACCTAGTGATTTGGCAGGGCCGCACCTAATTGGGCTGCCCGGCACTACTTTTACTAGCCCCCACATCTGCCCCAACCTGTTTTGCCTGCCATGCGCATCCTGCATCTGCCTAAGTGGTACCCCAACCGCTACGACGACCAGGATGGCAATTTTGTGGCTCAGCATATTCAGGCCATCGAGCAGGGTAGCGCCCTCGGCACCGCTCCACTTTCCATGGCCGTTGTATTTGCCGCTGTTGCCCGCAGCCCCTTACCACACTTCATTGAATTTGAAGCGGTTGTCGAAAATAACATACCCACGTGGCGCTACTATTATCGCTCGCGCATTACGGGAATACGATACCTCGATAAACTGCTGAAGCTTGTTTTATGGCTCGTGTGCATGCAGCGCGGCCTGCGGGCGGTACACCAGTACTGGCACGGAAAACGACCCGAGGTGGTGCACGCACATGTTCTGTTTCGCACGGCCGTGCTGGCGTGGTGGCTTAAGCGCCGGCACCGAATCCCGTATCTGCTAACGGAGCACTGGACGGCTTTTCTGCCTGTAAATTCGGGGCGCCTAGGGTGGTTTCGGCGCCAGATGGCTGGGTTTCTGGTACGCCAAGCCGATGCCGTTACGCCCGTATCCGAAGACTTGCGCCAGGCTTTGGCCGGGTTAGGTGCCACCAATCTGCACACCACCGTTATTCCGAATGCGGTTGATATGCACGTGTTTCGGCTCCCGGCAACTCCGGAACCGCGGCATGGGCTGCTGCATGTGGCAGCGTTTAATGAGCAGGCCAAAAACCTCAGTGGCATTCTGCGCACAGTAGCTTCTCTGCGCATAACGTACCCTGAGCTACACGTGCAGTTGCGCATAGCTGGTTACGGTCCGGCCGAAGCGCAGCTACACCAGTTGGCTTCAGCGCTAGGTTTGCTTTCAGATGGAACCGTTACGTTTCTGGGGAAGCTGAGTCCAGCCGAGGTGGCCCTGGAAATGCAGCGGGCGCAGGCCCTAGTGCTGTTTTCTAATTACGAAAACCTGCCCTGCGTCCTGATTGAAGCCCAGGCAAGCGGACTGCCGGCCGTGGCAACGCGCGTGAACGGCATACCTGAACTGCTGCCCGATGATGGCTCCCGGGGCCTGCTGGTGCCACCCCAAGACGAAGCCGCCCTGGCTCATGCCATTCAGAATATTCTGCAGGCGCCGCCGCATCAGTATGATGCCACGAAGTTGCGCGAGGCGGCAGTCAGCCGGTTCAGCTACCCGGCGGTAGGGGCTGCCTTCCGGCAGCTATACCATCAGGTACTAGGCCGGCGCTAGCGTCAAACCCCTCCCCCGACCTATGCTGCGCCGCATCGTCCGTAATTTTGCTACCCGCCTAGCCACGGCTTTCCTGAGCTTCGGGATAGTGTGGCTGACGGCGCATTACCTAGGCGCCGCCGGGCGGGGTACTATCAGTCTGTTCGTTACGGATTGTGCGCTGCTGCTGCTCTTTATCGGGTTGTTTGGCGGCTCTTCCCTGATATACTTGGCACCGCGCCGCAACTTGTGGCACTTGCTGGGGCCCGCTTACGGTTGGGCCGTGGTAGTGTGTCTGGCTGGAACCGCAACCATAGCGTGGCTCCGACACCCTGAGGCAGCGTACCTCCAGCATTTGGGCGCCCTGAGTGTGCTCCAGGCTTTTTTCTCCATAAACACGTCTCTGCTACTAGGCCGCCGGCGCGAGGCAACCTATAACAACTTGCTGCTTTTGCAGGTGGCGCTGTTGGCTGTGGGGTTGGGGCTGGCTTTCAGTTCAAGTCCTGCCGCGCGCACTATAAGCACATACTATACGGCTGCTTACGTGGCTTTCGGGTTGCCACTGCTGCTGAGCCTAGTAGCTTTACTTCGGCAACCCAACTACCAGCGCCACAGCCGCCTACGACTCCGTGCTACGGCCCGCGAGTTGGCTCGGCACAGCCGAGGAGCCCATTTTTCCAACATCATCACCTTTGCCAATTACCGGCTGGGCTACTACTTTTTGGCTCACTTCGCCGATATCCGGGCCGTGGGGGTGCTATCGGTGGGGGTAGCGCTGATGGAGGCTATCTGGCTGATTCCGCGCAGTACGGCTCTGGTACAATACGTTGACCTGGTGCACACAGCTTCTGCTGGCCCTTTGTCCGATTCGACCTTACGCGTCAGCCGGCTAACGCTGCTGGGCACCTTTGCGGCAGCGATGACCCTAGTAAGCCTCCCTACAAATTTATTAACTGCTGTTTTCGGGCCGGAATTCGGGGCCGCCCGTCCTCTAATGGTGCTGCTGGTGCCCGGCACCCTGGCCATTGCCGTTCAGTTGCTTCTAAGCAGCTATTTTGCCGGCTTGGCGCGCTACCGCATCAACAACTGGGCCTCGGTGCTGGGGCTGGGCGTTACGCTGGTAGCGTGCTCGGTGCTGGTGCCGCGCCTGGGCATTCGGGGCGTGGCCCTGGCTTCCTCTCTCTCCTACCTTACTTCCTGCGCGTATTTACTGGTACAGTTCCAGCGAGCCACAGGCCTGAGCCCAATAGCCTTCCTGCCGCGCCTCTCCGATATGGCGTATTACTGGCACCTTGTGCGCAAGCCGGGCCGCTAGGTGCTACTTATATAATAACTAGCTGATCGGGACTTTGCGCAGAATGGCGTCTATCATATCCTGGGTTCGGATGCCATCGGCCTCGGCCTCATAGTTGAGCAAGATGCGGTGATTGAGCACATCGGCAGCAACTTCCTTAATGTCTTCCGGCAACACGTAGTCGCGCTCATCGAAAAAGGCCACGGCTTTGGCCGCCCGGTGCAGCGCAATACTAGCCCGTGGGCTCACGCCAAACTGTACGTACTGCTGAAACTCCGCCAGATCGTATTCCGCTGGCTTGCGGGTGGCAAATACCAGCTCAATAATATACTTCTCCAGCGTTTCTGAAATCTGTACCTGATTGATCTGCTGGCGAATACCAAAAATATCTTCCTTAGTCAGGACCGGGCTAACTTCTCCCACATAGCTCATGTTGGCCATGCGGCGCATCACCTCCAGTTCATCAGTTTTCTTGAGGTAGTCCACATACACCTTCATCATGAAGCGGTCAACCTGGGCCTCAGGCAAGGGGTAAGTACCCTCCTGCTCCACCGGGTTTTGGGTGGCCAGTACCAGAAACGGCAGATCCAGCGGATAGGTGGTTTCGCCAATAGTCACCTGCTTTTCTTGCATCGCCTCCAGCAAGGCACTCTGCACCTTCGCTGGTGAGCGGTTTACCTCATCTGCCAGCACCAGATTCGCGAAGATGGGTCCCTTCTTCACCTCAAACTGCGACTGGTTCTGATTGTAAATCATAGTGCCCACCAAATCTGAAGGCAGCAGATCGGGCGTGAACTGCACGCGCTGAAAGTGCAGGTGCAGCACCTTAGATAGTGTACTGATAGTAAGCGTCTTGGCTAGCCCGGGCACCCCTTCCAGCAGAATATGTCCTCCCGTGAAAAGCCCGATCAGCAGGCGGTTCAGCATGTAATGCTGGCCTACTACCACCTTGCCTACCTCGGCAAATACTTGCTTGATTTTGTGCTGGTAATCGGGTGCCGAAGCAGGCTGCGGAGGCATCATACAGAAGCGAAACAGGTCTAATACGCTTAAAGGTAGAGAAACCCGCTCATTCCTGGCGTCTTCAGGGGTCAGGCCCGCTTACCTGAATATTTTACGCTCGTATTTCCGGGCCCGCTATCCCTAGTTCATGACATAGATCATCATTAAGTAAACCATATTTATTCTTTGATAAGAAATAATTAAAACTAACTTAGTACTACTGAAGCACTTATTGCTGTGCTGTTGATTCTGTGCTGCTCTATCTATCTGTCACATCTGTGGCAGCGCCCCATTGCCACTCTATTCTGGTTCCCAAACGCGTCTTCGAAACGTTTGCCGGCTCTTGTCACTTCTTACTCTTATCTGATCCGCTATGAAAGCATGTTTTCTTTCTTTCGTTTTGCTGCTGAGCTACCTAAATGCCAGCGCGCAAGCCAACTGGCACTGGCTTCAGAAGCTCAACAGTGCCGGAACAAACGTTCGGGCCAATAGCATTGCTACCGATAAGTCGGGTAACAGCTTTATAACGGGCCAGTTCTCTGGCACCGTCAGCTTTGGCCGCACTACGCTCACCAGCCGGGGCGATAATGACCTGTTTCTGGTGAAGTATAACCCCGGTGGTAAGGTGATGTGGGCCTCACAAATTGGGCGCGGCCCTAACCCGCAGCCCTACCGGAATTACTCTGCCTCCGGGGCCGATGTAGCGGTGGATGCGGCCGGGAACGTGTACGTAGCCGGGAATTTTGAACGCGAGGTATCGTATGGCAACGTTATCGTACCGGGCATCAGCGAACACAACACCACCGCTATGTTGGCCAAATTCGACCGAAAAGGCCAGGTGCAGTGGATTCAGGCCTTTGGCATTACGGATTATAGTTGTATAGCCACTGCCATTGCGACCGATGCGGCCGGCAATAGCTATATAACCGGCCTATCCGCCTATGGCGGCATCCGGTTCGGCGACATAGTGGTAGGCCACAGCCGGCGGGTAATGTACGTGGTACGCTACACCACTACCGGGGCCGTAGCGTGGGCTAAGGTATCGTCTAACCGCAATAGTTATGGTGCATCTGGTACCGATATAACCCTTGATGGCCGGGGAAACTGCATTGTAGGGGGACACTTTAGTGCTGAGATGGAGCTAGGCGGGCATTACCTGACAACTAGTGGGGGGGATGAATTTCTGGCTAGTTTGAAAACAGCAACAGGAGATGTAAGCTGGCTGAAACGTAGCGGGGGTACTGCTCTGCTCAATGCCCTCGGCGCCGACCGACAAGGCAATATCTATGTAGCTGGCACGTACTCCGGCAGCACCTCTTTTGGGGGGCAGCCACTGAATAGTGCCGGGGGCACCGATGCCTTTCTGGCCCGCTACAGCCGTGCGGGCGATGTGCAGTGGACTACCTCAGTCGGGACCAGCTCCAACGAATCGGCTACCGGCCTGACCACAGACGAGCAAGGATACAGCACGCTCATCGGGTGGCGCACGTCAACCGACCCTCAGGTTTCCTCCTTTATTCAAAGCTTCCAGCCCGATGGCGACGTGTACTATGCTGAAAACCTAGATTCCAGCGGCGACACCAAAGCCAAGAGCATTGCGCAGGACCAATCGGGCAAACTGTATTTACTAGGTGAGCTTTCCGGGAAAGGCTCTTTCGGCCGGGTTGGCTTTAACGTTGGCAGCAGCCCGATCAACTTTGTTGCCCGCTTGCATATACTAGCGCCTCGCTCCGGCAACAATGGTGGGGCCAATGCCATAGTGGAAGTGTTTCCGAATCCAACCAGCCAACGGCTTGTGGCCGAGCTGACGTGGAACAAAGCCGGCATGCTGCTCGCAGGCCAGGCTACCTTGCACAACGCCATGGGGGCCGCCGTAGCTACCCAACCATTGCTAGCCGCCACTTCGTCTCAGGTTCGGGCGTTGTTTGACTGCTCGAAGCTGCCCAAAGGGTTGTACGTACTGCGCATGCGCACCACCGATGGCACCATCTATACTAAAGGAGTAGAGGTGCGCTAGCGAATGCAGTAGAAATTGCTAGGCCAACGCGCAATAAAAAAGCCCCTTTGCATGCTGCAAAGGGGCTTTTTAGTACCAGAGACGGGACTCGAACCCGTACGTCCGTGAAGACAAGGGATTTTAAGTCCCTCGTGGCTACCATTACACCACTCTGGCAGGTGAGGCTGCTTTTGCCTGCACAGGCACCTAGCAGCAGGATAGCACGACAAAGTAACTGCAAAATCAGCAAACGATGAAGGCAACGCTTCCTTTTCTGGCCCCGAACAGGCCTAAAGAGCAGGTAACACAGTTTTGGCGGGCCTGTTACGTACTGAAAGCAGTTGCGAGCAACCACACACAGCCTGCTATAAAGCAAAAGACCCTGCCGTTTAGCAGGGTCTTTACTTGGAGCGGGAGACGAGGTTCGAACTCGCGACCTCGACCTTGGCAAGGTCGCGCTCTACCAACTGAGCTACTCTCGCTTTTGATCTTGGCGCCGTAGTGGCGTTTTGATGTGACAAAGGTAATACAGGAAATCCTGAAGTCAAGAGCCAGCCCTAAAAAAACCGCTAGAAAATTCTGTTTTCAGCCCTTTCCAGCTGATTCTCAGTCAGAAAAATTTCACCTGAAAACCTTGATTTTGCTCGGCATTACAAGTTTTATCTGCCGGTTGCGTCCTGTAACCAACCTAGTGACTGGCAAACGTCCCGCAAAAAGCCAAGCCACCTGATACGGCAGCTTGGCTTTCTGGAGTGCTTACTTGCTGCCAGCCGCCAGCTTCAGCTCGTTGAGTTTCAACAGGGCCTCGATGGGGGTGAGTGTATTCACATCCAGGGCGGCCAGTAGTTCGCGCACGCGTTCCAGCGCTGGGTCGGCGGGCTCGAACATGCTGAGCTGCAGGCTGGGGCGCGGGGCGTTGTGCACGGCCGCAGCGGGCTGGGCTTTTGGGCCTCGGCGAGCGGCTTCTGAGGCTGGTGAATGCCCATTAAGCGGTACTACTTTCCCCGTTCCAGGCTCCTCATCCAGGCCGGCCAGCACTTCATCAAACTCCGTGGCTGCCTCTGTATCCACGCCGGTTGAGGTGCGCTCCTGCTCCAGGTGGTGCATGATTTCGTTGGCGCGCAACACGACTGAGGTAGGCATACCAGCCATACGCGCCACATGAATGCCGAACGAGTGCTCAGAGCCACCTTCGCGTAGCTTACGCAGAAACAGAATGCGGCCGTCAGCTTCCTTTACGGCCACGTTGTAGTTGCGCACCCGTGGGCAGTCGTCGGCTAGCTGGTTGAGCTCGTGGTAATGGGTAGCAAACAGCGTTTTGGCCCGGGCCTTCGGGTTGTTGTGCAAGTGCTCCACAATAGCCCAGGCAATACTGATACCATCATAGGTGCTGGTGCCGCGCCCGATTTCGTCCATCAGCACGAGGCTGCGGTCGGAGAGGTTGTTCAGGATGGATGCCGTTTCGGTCATCTCCACCATGAACGTACTTTCGCCTTTGCTGAGGTTGTCGGAGGCACCGACCCTAGTAAAAATCTTGTCGATAACACCCACGTGGGCCGCATCGGCCGGCACGAAGGAGCCAATCTGGGCCAGCAGCACAATCAGCGCGGTTTGGCGCAGCAAGGCCGATTTACCTGCCATGTTGGGGCCGGTAATCACCACAATCTGCTGGTGGTCCTGGTCAAGGCAGATGTCGTTGGGAATGTACTGCTCGCCGGGCGGTAACTGGCGCTCGATGACGGGGTGGCGGCCCGCCGTAATATCAAGGGTAGTAGAATCATCCACCACGGGCTTCACGTAGCGGTGCTGGCGCGCCGTGGCCGCAAACGAAGCCAGGCAATCGGCTACGCCAATGGCGCGGGCATTCTGTTGAATTTGAGCCACATACTCGGCCGCAAACAGCACCAAGTCGTTATAGATATTCTGCTCAATGACGAACAGGCGCTCCTCGGCGTGCAGGATTTTCTCCTCGTAGGTTTTGAGCTCCTCTGTAATGTAGCGCTCGGCATTCACTAGGGTCTGCTTCCGGATCCAAGTGCTTGGCACCTTGTCCTTGTGCGAGTTCGTGACTTCGAGGTAGTAGCCGAACACCTTATTATAGGCCACCTTCAGCGACGAAATGCCGGTTTCCTGAATGGCGCGCTGCTGGAGCTGGAAGAGGTAGTCTTTGCCCGAGAAGGCCATGGCCCGGAGCTCATCTAGCTCCTTATCCACGCCATCGTTCAGCACGCCGCCCTGGTTGGTCAGGATGGGGGCATCGGGGCGGATTTTGGCCTGAATTTCGTCGCGCAGAGCGGCGCAGGGGTTTAGTTGATCGGCCAGCTTCTGCAGGGCCCGAATGCCGGAAGCAGCTAGTTGTTCGCGCATCGGGCTGATGGCTTCCAGAGCCCTAGCAAGTTGGGTGAGCTCGCGCGGGTTAATGCGGCGCACGGCCACCTTGGAAATCAGGCGCTCTAGGTCGTTAATCTGGCGCAAGTGCTGGAGCAGGGTTTCCAGCAATTCGGGCGTTTGGAGCAGGGCTTCAACGGTATCGAGGCGGCGCTGAATCTGGGCGGGCTCCTTCAGGGGAAGCACCACCCACTTGCGTAGCAGGCGGGCGCCCATGGGCGTTACCGTCTGGTCGAGAATATCAATTAGGGGCACGCCACCGGGGTGCTGGGGCTGCACCAGCTCCAAGTTGCGCACCGTAAACCGGTCGAGCCACACGTACTTGTCCTCCTCCAGGCGTCCGATGCTGCCGATGTGGCCCACGTCGGTATGCTTGGTTTCGGCGAGGTAGTGCAGAATGCAGCCGGCGGCCGTAATTCCTTCGCGCAGTCCGTCAATACCAAAGCCTTTCAGCGAGGTGGTGTTAAAGTGGCGCGTAAGCGTGTCGTGGCCGTAATCAAACCCGAATACCCACTCATCGAGGGCAAAATGGCAATAGTCGGGGCCGAAGTGGCTTTCAAACTCCTGGCGGCTTTTCTTGCAAAATAGCACCTCGGCGGGCTGAAAATTCTGGAGCAGTTTGCCCAGGTACTCAATGGTGCCCTGCGCCACCAGAAACTCGCCAGTGCTGATATCCAGAAAGCTGATTCCGGCCTCGTGCTTGCCGAAGTGCACGGCGCAGAGGTAGTTGTTGGAGCGGCGGTCCAGCACGTTGTCGTGCAGGCTCACGCCGGGTGTTACCAGCTCCGTAATGCCGCGTTTTACTAGCCCCTTGGCTTGCTTAGGGTCTTCGAGTTGGTCGCAGATGGCTACGCGCTGCCCGGCCCGCACCAGTTTGGGCAGGTAGTTATCGAGGGCATGGTGCGGAAAGCCCGCCAGCGGAGTCTCCGACGAAGTGCCCGCGCCGCGCTTGGTAAGCGTGATATCCAGAATGCGGGAGGCCGTAACGGCATCTTCGCCAAAGGTTTCGTAGAAGTCGCCCACGCGGAACAGGAGCACGGCGCCGGGGTGGGCCTGCTTCAGCTGATAATACTGCTTCATCAGCGGCGTATCAACTACGGGAGCGGGCCCGAGGGAGCCATGCGTGCGGATGGGCTTTTTATTGGGGTCGACGACTTTCGTTTTCACTAGCAGATCATGTGGCGCAAAGCTCCAGCTTGGCACAGAGGGGAACCACCGAGGCGGGCATTGGGGCACGGGTGGTGGTGCGCCCTAATGCACGAAGCTGGAGCTTCGCGCTGTTTTCCGGTGGTTCGTGTACGCCCAACATCAGCCGCAACCGGGCGCGTTCCTACCTTTGCAGGATGCGCAAACTCTCCATGGAAGAGCTGAACCGACTGACGGTGGCAGACTTCAAAAATACGCGAAAATTCCCCCTTACCCTAGTGCTCGACAATGTGCGTAGCCTCCACAATGTGGGCGCTGCTTTCCGCACCGCCGATGCCTTTGCCATCGAGAAAATCTGGCTGTGCGGCATCACGGGCCGCCCGCCCCAGCGCGAAATCACGAAAACGGCCCTAGGCTCCACCGAGTCGGTAACCTGGGAATATGCGCCTACTACCCTCGAGGCCTTGCAACAGCTGAAAGCCGCCGGCTACGTACTGGTGGCCGTGGAGCAAACCACGGGCAGTCAGCCCCTACCCTCCTTTCGGCCCGAAACCGGCCGGCCGTATGCGCTGGTGATGGGCAACGAGGTGTTTGGGGTAGAAGACGAGGTGCTGGCTTACTGCGACGCGGCCGTAGAAATTCCGCAGTTTGGCACCAAGCACAGCCTCAATGTGAGCGTAGCGGCTGGAGTGGTACTCTGGGATTTTATCAGCAAAATGGGTTGGGGTTTGGCATCCGATGAGGGCTAGTAAATGACAACCTGGCAACAAACTCGACACTTAGCCAGCATTTTTGGAACCAAAGCCGTCGTTTGTTGTGTAAATTTGAAACGAGCCACCAGAACAATCCGTGGCTAGTTTTTGTAGTCTGCTTCCTGCCCACCTCTAGATTTCCTTGAATGAGAGCACCTTTTACTACTTCTGCGGCGCGGTCATTGGCGGTTGCTGCTTTACTGGCCGTTCCGGGCCTGGCAGCCGCTCAGAATGCGCCGCTAGAGCGGGCACTTGGGGCCTTAAGCGCGAAGCGTACCAGCCTGGGTTTGCTGGCCACAGATGTAGCTGAACCTGCCGTCACCAGTCAGCATACCGACGAGCATACGGGCATTACGCACATCTATCTGCGCCAGCGCCACCAAGGCGTGGAAGTATTTGGAGCCGTAGCTGATGTGCACGTAAACCAGGCAGGCAAGGTAGCCGACTTGCACAGCAGCTTTCGCACAAACGTAGCCACAGCCGCCCGGGCTGCCACTCCTTCTCTAAGCCCCGAAAAGGCCGTAGCGGCGGCCGCCCGCGCCCTGCGCTTACCGGCTCCCGGCAACTTACAAGTAGTAAAAGCCGGCACTGCTGCCGAGGGTATGGAGTTCAGCCATGGTGGCATTTCGCTGGAAAACATTCCGGTAAAGCTCATGTACCTGCCCATGCCCGATGGCGAGTTGCGCCTGGTGTGGGATGTTACCATAGCCCCGACCTCAGCAGAGCATTATTGGAGTGCACGGGTTGATGCGGCCACCGGCGAGCTGCTGGACAAAACCGACTACACCATCCACGACAGCTTCAGCATGTCGGAGCTAACGCAGCCCATTGCCCGGCTCGCCTCCGCCGATGCACCAACGCCTACGTCTACCACGGCCAACAAGCTAACTGCTACCAACTCCTATAACGTTTGGCCGATTACGGTGGAGAGCCCCATTCATGGAGCCCGCCAAGTAGTAACCAATCCGGCCGATGCCCGCGTTTCGCCGTTTGGCTGGCATGATACCAATGGCGTGGCCGGAGCCGAATCGAACCTGACGCGGGGCAACAACGTGCAGGCCTACGACGACCGGGGCAATGCCAACAAATACAGCGCCTCCAGCATCAGCCCCAGCGGCGGCCCTGAGTTGATCTTTAATTACCCCTTCAACGCCAGCCTGAGCGCTTCCCCCAACGAAAACCTGCCGGCTGCCGTCGTGAACTTGTTCTACTGGAACAACATCATGCACGATGTGATGGCGGTTAAAGGCTTCGATGAGGCTAGTGGCAACTTTCAGGTGAAAAACTACTCCGGACGCGGCACCGGCAACGATGACGTGCAGGCCGAAGCGCAAGACGCTTCCATGTCGGCCTCAGCCGTGAACCTGAACAATGCCAACTTCGCTACCCCTGCCGAAGGAGCGCGCCCCCGCATGCAGATGTACCTCTGGGATTTCTCCGAGTTGGTCATTAACGTTGTTGCTCCGGCTAGCTTGGCCGGAAAGCTAAATGCTCGCGAGGGAAGCCTGGGCAAGAAATTGGCAGCCGTAGGCCCCATCACCGGTAACTTAGTACTGGCAAACGACGGCACGGCTACCCCTACGTTAGCCTGCAACGCCTTTACCAACGCTGCGGATGTTCGCAACAACATTGCTTTGGTTGAACGCGGCGGCGGCACGCCCTGTGGCTTTGCCGTAAAAATCAGGAATGCTCAAAACGCCGGGGCAAAAATGGTGGTCGTGATGGATAACTTGGCCAATGCGCCCCTGATTACGATGGGTGGCACTGACACCGTTGGCCTGCGTATCCCGTCTATTTTTATTTCCAAGAGCGATGGCGACCGATTGAAAACAGCTTTACAGGCTGGCCAGACGGTTTCCATAAACGCCGCCGGTAACTACTACCTGCGCGATGGTGATTTCGATAACGGCATTGTCGCCCACGAATACGGACACGGTATTTCGAGCCGCCTGACAGGTGGGGCCAGCAACGCCAACTGCCTGACCAGTGCCGAACAAATGGGCGAAGGCTGGAGTGATTTCTTTGCTCTCTGGATGACTACCAAGCCCGGCGACGTAGGCACTACCCCGCGCGGCATCGGTACATATGCCACGTTCCAGCCCACCACCGGCGGCGGCATCCGGCCCAAGCCTTACAGCACCAATTTCCAAGTGAATGATGCCACGTATGCCCTGGTAGGCACCGGCAACTACAACACCTACGAAGACGCCGAAAATGTGACCCGCGTACAGGTGCACAACATCGGCTACATCTGGGCCTCTACGCTCTGGGACATGAACTGGGCCCTGATTGAAAAGCACGGCTACAACCCCGACCTAACGGCCGCCACTGGCGGCAATAACCTGGCTCTGCAGCTGGTAATTGATGGCTGCAAACTGCAGAAATGCAACCCCGGCTTTATTGACGGCCGCAACGCCATTCTTAAGGCCGACTCCATCAACAATAAGGCCGCCAACTCTGCCCTGATCTGGCGCGCATTTGCTCGGCGCGGCATGGGTTTCAGCGCCAAGCAAGGCGACGCCAATAAGCTCACCGATCAAACCATTGCGTATGATCTGCCGGCTATTCTGAGCAACCGCAAGCAGCTCAGCGAAGCCTTGCTGGAAGTGTACCCGAACCCAGCCAACAGCCAAGTAGTGGTCCGGACGCAGGTAAGCAGCGCGGTGCCGGTACAGGTGGAACTAGTATCGTTGCTGGGCCAGCGGGTAAGCACGCAAACGGTTAGCTCGGCGCGCCTGCAGCAGGAAGGCACTGCCATCAACACGGCGGCCTTGCGCGCGGGCATTTACATTGTTCGCCTGACAACCTCTGAGGGCATCATCACCAAGAAAGTAGTAGTGCAGCACTAGGCTCTGGCGTGCGCCCAACCGCCTCTGCACTGGCGTTCTGCCCGCCCGGCGAAAGCTGGGCGGGCATTTTTTACACCGATTTGCCCGGCTGCGGGTTATCTAGGCATGTCTGACCCTTCTACCCTTTCGGCGGCCGATGCCGCTTTGCTAGCCCTGCGCCCCGTTATCACCCTGGCCCAACCTCTTGATGCGGCTGATACCGTGGGCGCGTTTCTGCACCATACGCTGCGGCCCGTGCTAAAACTGCAAAACCAGCTCCTGCTTGCTACCCTCGCCGATTTCCTTGCTGACCACCACGTACCGTACGCCGGGGCATCCGTTACGGAGCAGCAGCGCCTGGTAGCCGAGCTTTTAAGCCGCAATACCAAGCTGCGCTATACTATTATTGGGCTGATGGTGGGCCTGTTTACCGAAGAAGAAACTATCTTTTACCGGGCGAACCGTGCGGAGCTGAACCGCAGGTTACTGGAGCTGGCCATTCGGCGGGCCCAGGACCAGACGCCCGCCATAGCATCTCTTCTGCCAACTATGTAATGACCACCTATTACGACATACTAGGTGTGTCAGAGCAGGCAACGCCGGCGGAGCTGCGCCAGGCCTACCGCCGCCTAGTGCTGCTCACGCACCCCGACCGCACCCCCGACGCGGCGGCCCATGCGCTTTACCTGCTGATTAATGAAGCTTATGATGTATTAAGCATCCCGGATCGGCGCCTAGCCTACGATGCCCAGCTGCAGGCGCAGCGGCAGCCGCGCCTGGTAGCCGCTGCGCCCGCGGCCCCGCTTCACCGTGACCCAGCGTTGCGGCGCACCGGCCGGCCAGCGCCGCGCCGCGCGCCCAAGGCCGATCCGTATGCCGAAGTATACGCCCGCTATGCGCCCTGGGCACGCCGGTTTTGCCAGCTTATGCTGGTGTTTTGCGGGCTGCTGCTGCTTGATTTCTGCTGGACTCTCGACTACCCCCGGGAAGTGGTGCAAGCGGTGGAGCGGCACACCATGTCGTCTAGAAGAAGCGGGATTGTGACGCACTACTCGCTGCATATGCCTCATGCCAACCTGCGCAACTACGACTTCGACCTGGAAACTGGCACCGTGCTTACCGTGCGGCGGAGTGCGCTTTTCCGCCAGGTGCGGCAACTAGCTCCGGTGGGGCAGCCGCTACAGCGCGTGGATCAGGTGAGCGTATATGGCAACTTCTTTTTTGCGCCGGTACTGTTGGCGGTGGTGGCCGCGGTAGGCGCACGCAAACGCAGTCCCTACCCGCTGACAATTAACTGCAGCCTGGGCTGCGTACTGCTGCTAGCGGTTGTTATTTATTTCCTACAGGCTTCTTAAGGCAACATGCTAAAAAGCAGAAAGCGCCCGAAACAACTGTTTCGGGCGCTTTCTGCTTTTTAGGGAGCTAGTGCTAATCAAACTGCGAGTCGCGCAGGTGCACGGGGGTGGTCTTTTTGCGCAGGCGCATGTTCAGGACCTCCACTATCAGGGAGAAGAACATGGCGAAGTAGATGTAGCCTTTCTCGATTTCCTTGTGGAAGGCTTCCATCACCAGCATCACCCCAATCATAATCAGGAACGACAGGGCCAGCATCTTAATAGTGGGGTTGCGATTCACAAAATCGGCCACTATGCCGCTGAAAATCATCATCACGGCCATGGAAAGAATCACGGCCAGGATCATAATCAGCACGTTATCTACCAGGCCTACGGCCGTGAGAATGGAGTCGAAGCTGAACACGATATCGATGAGGATAATCTGAAAAATAATGTGGCTCATCGTGGCCGTACCGCCTTTGTTGCCGTGCTCATCCTCTTCTTCGCCCTGAAGCTTGGTATGGATTTCGGTGGTGCTTTTGCCAATCAGGAACAAGCCACCGCCCAGCAGAATCAGGTCGCGGCCGGTTACGCTCCAGCCGCCTTCCATCCACGGCAGTGGCAGGCTAAACAGCGGGGCTTTCAAGCCCACAATCCAGGAGATACTGAGCAGCAAGCCAATACGAAACAGCAGTGCCAGCATCAACCCAATGGTCCGGCCGCGCTTCTGCTGGTCGCGGGGTAGCCGGCTGACGATGATGGAAATAAAGATGATGTTATCAATACCCAGCACGATTTCCATGAACGTGAGCGTCAGCAGGCTCACCCAGGTTTCGGGGTTTGAAAAAACAGAAAAGTCGAAGTTCATCGGGAAGAGAGAAAAGGACGAATGATGGTGTGTACTCAGCGGTACGAGGGGCTTTGGCAAGCGTATGTGCCTAGCGCCGCGCCATGTGCTAGCTTCGTTGCTTCCCTATGATTTCATGTTTACAAACTGCAGGGGCTGGCCAATATCAGTGCGGCGCAGCACAGCAATGGCGGCTTGCAGCTCGTCAATTTTCTTGGCCGTCACCCGAATCTGGTCGTCCTGCATCTGGGCTTCTACCTTCACCTTGCCGTCTTTGATGGCTTTGATGATTTTGCGGCCCGCTTCTTTGTCGACGCCGGCGCGCACCTTCACTACTTTCTTTACCAAGGCGCCCATGGGCTGCTCTTCGGCGGTAAAATCCAGGGCCGTGCCATCAATACCCTGCTTGACGATGCGCGTGAGCAGAATATCTTCCAGGGCTTTAATGCGCATGGAGTTTTCGGAGGTGAGCGTGATGGTGTTGGCCTTCTTGTCGAGCTCGATACCACCTTTGGTATCGCGCAGGTCGTAGCGGGTTTGCAATTCTTTTTTGGCCGTATTTACCGCGTTTTCGAGGGTTTGCGGATCTACCTTGCTTACAATATCAAAGGATGCCATGCGTGAAAATAAAGGTGAGGGCTGAATGTGCTACGTAGCATCCTGCCGCGGGTTGAGAAGCCAAAGATAGCGAGACGAGAATATGACGCCGCATGAAACGCTAGCCCCAGAAGAAGCGGCTCGCTACTAGGCCAGCAACCGGTGCCAAACCGGCCCTGCTTGGCATCTGATTTTCCGTGTTATTTGCCGGTCAACTTCTGTTTTCTGTTGTATGCATATTACTACCCCTGCTTCCGCCGCCGAGTGGGACGCGTATTACCAGTTGCGCTACGCCGTGTTGCGCCAGCCCTGGCAGCAGCCACCCGGCTCGGAGCGCGCCGACGATGACCTGGCCCCTACTACCACCCACGCCCTGATTCTAGCCCCCGACACAAGCGCAGCCGTGGCAGTGGGCCGCCTGCACCCCTCCGGCCCCGGGCAGGGCCAGCTCCGGTTTATGGCGGTGCACCCCAGCTGGCAGGGCCGCGGCCTGGGCCGCGCGGTATTGCTGCACCTGGAGGCAGCCGCCCGCACTCAAGGTATGCAGGAAATAGTATTGCACGCCCGCGCGGAAGCAGTGCAATTCTACCAACGGCTGGGCTATGAGGTGGTGGCGCCTTCGCATTTGCTGTTTGGCACCATCCCGCATTTCCTGATGCGCCGGGCGCTCTAGCAGGTACTGGCTCAGAACTTCTCTTTGCCCCGTACTAGGTCCCAATACAAGCGGAAGTCGCCGCGCAGGGAGAGCCATGGGTGCTGAAAGGTGGCAGGTCGGTTGCGCTCTACCAGGAAATGCCCCGCCCACGCAAAGCCGTACGCGGCTACTACGCCAGCCAACACCAGCGCTGGGCGGCGCTCGGCAATGGCCAGCCCGGTGGCAGCCAGAAACAGAGTGGTGCCTGTAAAATGCAGAACGCGCGTGCCCCGACGGCTGTGCTCGCGCAGGTAATGCGGGTAGAACTCGGCAAAGCTAGGCGAGGCAGATAGAGGCATAAGCGGTAGGGTTTTGTCTAAAGTAGCTACCTTTTCTCCTGATTTCCACCTGCCCTTCCTACTACCCCCTTCCATGGAGCCAACCCCTGACGTTGCGACGCTCATTGCCATCTATAATCAGATAAACCACTACGGCCGCACCAATGGTATGGAGCTGCTCGTGACCCAGCCTGGCGACGTGCGCTACACCATGACCGTGCAGAATGAACACCTTTCCTCGCCGGGAACCTGCCACGGCGGCGTACTGGCCGGCCTTATGGACTCGGTGCTGGGCGCGGCAGCTCTCTCGCTGGCGTTCACGGCCGGGGAGCTAGTTTCTACCGTCGAGTTCAAGATCAACTACCTGCACCCGGTTCGCCTCCACGACCACCTAGTGGCGCACGGCGTGGTAGAGCACAGCGGAAAAACCCTTATCGTCAGCAGCGCCTTCATCACGTGCCCCACCCGCAACGACTTGGTGGTGGCCCGGGGGCTAGGGACCTTCAACCGGTACCCCGCTTCGAAGCGCGATTTTCATAACCTGCTGTTTCCGGGTGAGGCAAACGGCGAGTAAGCAAGGCTGCTGCTGAGCCTACATTTACTAGGCCCGTGAACACCTCAAACCCCTGCTTACCGCCTACACCACACAAAAGAAGCCGCCGGACAACCTGCTAGTAGCAGGTTGCCCGGCGGCTTTTCCTTTAAGGCCCAAAGGCGAAAGTGCTTACATCCGCTCCGGAGAGCCGGCCGATTCGTGCTCGTGCTCGTCGCCGTACTCGTCGCCTTCCTCTAGTTCGGGGGCTTCTACTTTGCGTACGTTGCGGGCGCAGTCCTCGTCGCGGTGGTTGCGGCCTACCGTAAACTCCACCCAGTCGCCTTCCTGCAGCTCGTTGAAGTCACCTTCGGCCATGTCGGCATAGCTGAAGAACAGGTTGTTAGGCGGCATTACCACGAAACCAAACCCGTTTTTCAGGTTTTTGATGGTGCTGATGCCTACGGTGCCAACGGGTCCGGCCGCCGTGGGGCCAGTGGGCCGTACGGGCTTCACGGCTGGGAAAGCTACCGGCTCGGGCGTGTTCACAAACATCGACTCAATCACGTCGTCGCCGCTGTTCAGGCCCTGGTCAATGAGGTCGTGCATCTGCACGGGATAGGTAGCCTGCTCCAACAGCTGCTGCGAAGCGCGGGTGACGCGGTTTTCGCCTTTGAAGTCAGTGTATTTAAAGTCCCAGTTCAGCAGCATCACGCGGGTACCCACGGTGTTCAGCTTCTTGATCAGGGGCACATAGTCCGAGTCGCCGGCGATAAGCACCACTACATCAAAGCTTTTGTGGATAGCCAGTTCCAATGCTTCTAGCGAGAGCCACACATCAATGCCTTTCTCCTGCAAACGGCCATCGCGCGTTTTCAGGGGCATGTAGTGCGTAGTAATACCCATGTTCATCAAGATATCGTCGAGCAGACGGTCATGGAACAGGCGGTCTTTATCGCGGGCTTCAGTAGCTGATAGGCGGCCGCGGAAGAAGTGAGAGTCAATGATCTGGCTCAGACGTACGTCTACGTCTTCTTCTTCAGCAACCTGATGACGAATAAATTCATGGAGACCTTCCAGGCTAATCCGGGCTTTACGGTCGTGCTGGAAGTAGTAGTAATCGCTGATCTTTAGGAAATAATTGCCGTCATAGAAGACGCCGATCCTAATCAGGGGGCTATTCATCTGGTTCATACAAGAAACGGTTTGAGCGCAAAAAGGTGTGTGTGTATTAGAGCGAGTAGTAAGTGCAAAGAAGCCTGTGCCGGGCACAGTTCGGGCTGAAGATAGCAGTGGTATATTCCCATATATTGTAATAATCCATAGGCTGAAATGTTTAAGGGCCTTTCGCTGGCAGAAACCCTGTGGAGCGGTTAGCTGGCGGTTACATTAATCTAGTACAAGCGAGCAACATCTTCTGGAAGGCAGTGCTTGCCTCTCAGGCAGAGCAAACTAGCATGTTCCAATGAATAGCTTGGATATAATCACCGGTATAATATTAATTCATAGATATATCGTATTTAAATTTAAGAAGTACAAATCAAATATGATTTGTATAAATGTAATTGCCAAACCTCAATGCAAAAGCATAGGAGGAATAGCAAGAGTTTCATGGTTAAGTACAATATTCAACCAATGAAGTGGTAAGGCCTTGCAACAAATGTACAGAGTTCACAATGAGTGGCGTAATTATTCGTCCGATAGGCCTTATTGGCGGTTAAAAGCTCCACAATAATAGACAAATGCAATACTACATTAGTTGCTCTTTATAGCTCGACAGTAGTGAATAAAGTTTCAGCTACTTAGAAACTTAGCTTGCCCACCACTAACCCTAGCACCAGCATGGCATAGCCGGCGCAAATGGCTACTTCCAGGAAGTTGCCGCTGGCAGAACCCGTGCGGATAAGCGGTATTTTAAGGGTCAAATCGGTGAGGGGCATAAACCACTTTACGCCGGCTTTGGTAAGGGTATCGGCTAGTAAATGCGAAGCATAGCCGCCGCCCGCAAACAAGGCTACCCCGTGCCAGCCTAGGCTCTGGTTGGCCAGGTGCCCCGTATAGGTCCAGAAACCGGTGGCCCAGAGGGTGTGCGTCCAGGAGCGGTGGGCCGTAAATGGGGCTACCGACACAAACAGACCTAGCATGCTCAGCCACACGTAGCTGGTATAGAGCCCCGCTACTACCGTGCACAGGCCCGTAAACAGCAAGGCCAGCTTACGGGTGGAGTCGCCTTGCATGGCGGCCCCAATAAGCCCGAACGCCAGCGCCGCCGTGAAGCCCATACGCCGATCAGGGCCTAGTGGCAGTTGAAAATGCGTGTAGAGCGCCAAGCCCACAGCTACCGCTACAAAGGCCCAGCGCACATAGTTTTGCGCAAAGCCCAAGCGCTTGCTGAGGCGGGAGCCCGGATGGTCAAGGTCGGGGGCGAGAGCGGAGAAGCCGGCCAGCGCAATACCAGCAGGAGAAAAAGGAATGCCGGGGACCAACCCCGCTACGGCAACGCCGGTAATAAGGCCAATGGCCAGGTGAGAAGAACCGCGCACTAAAAAGGTAAGGAAGAGAATACGCCACAAAGATACCGCGCATACGGGCAGTACCCACCGAGCGTTATGTCGGGTTTGCTACCTAGTAAAGTGCAGCCAACCCTAAGTGGCCTATATTCCTACCACTGGCCGGCGCTACCTTTCAGTCCGCCCTGCACGTCTTGCACGTCTTGAAAGCCCTGTACCTGGCTTTCCAGCAAGGCCAAGCCCCGATGAAAGGCGTCCTCTACTTCTGCTTTTTGCTGCTCAGCCATGGGGCCTTGTTCCTGCACCTGCTGCCTGATTTGGCGCAGATGACTTAGAATTGCATCCCACTCTTCGGCCCCTTGCTCCTTCTGCTTGTCTGCCATAGCCTTATGCCCTGTTGGGCCACTTCGATGCATGAACTCGGAAGATACGGCAGAGACTCTGAAAAGTGACGGAAACTTTCGGCGCCTGGTGCGGGTATTGACTAGCGCGCCTTCGTGGCGCTCAGTAAGCTTACCTTGCCCGACCGGAGTAGACTTCGGCCGGGCTTCTACCTTTGCCTCCTCCCCTAGCCGATACTTGCTTTGAAGGTTTCCGATTTACTGAAGCTCTACACGCTGGACCCGACGGTAATGACCGTCGGCGCCCGCCTGAACCCGGCCACGCGCCATTCTCTGAAGCCCGCCACAGCCGATAAATCAGTTGCTGCTAGCCCCCGCATGCACCTAAAGGGGTTGGTAGGCTCGCAGGATGCGGTGCTGGCTGCCGCCATACACCAGGAATTTCCCGATCAGCACCACCTGTTTATTCTGCACGACCGGGACGAGGCGGCCTACTTTCTGGCCGATTTGCAGCACTTGGTGCCAGATGAAGAGCCGCTGCTGTTCCCGAGCTCCTACAAGCGTCCGTATTCCTTCGATGAGACGGAAAACGCCAACGTGCTCATGCGGGCCGAGGTGCTGAACAAGCTCAACTCTCACCGTGGGCCAAAAACCACCGCGGAGCAAGCCGACGACGAGGCGGAGGACGCCACGCCGGAAACGGAAGGCCAACCCAAGAGCAAGAAGCGCGCGAAGGCCACCGCCAAGGAAACTGCCGGTGCCCTCATCGTGACTTACCCCGAGGCACTGTTTGAGAAGGTAATCAACAAGAAAAGCTTGGTGGCCAATACCTTCCTGGTGAAGATGGGCGACAAGCTGGACGTGAACTTCATCAGTGACATGCTGGCGGAATATGACTTCGAGCGGACAGACTTTGTGTATGAGCCGGGGCAGTTTGCGGTGCGCGGCGGCATCGTGGACATCTTCAGCTACGCCAACGAGCTGCCCTACCGCATCGAGTTGTTCGGGGATGAGGTGGAAACCGTCCGGACGTTTGACCCCGAGAGCCAGTTGTCGGTGGAGAAGCGCCAGCAAGTGAGCATCATCCCGAACGTGCAAACCAAGCTGTTGCAGGAAACGCGGGAGGCCTTTCTCGACTTCATCCCGAAGAACACCGCCATCTGGGCCAAGGATTTGCGCCAGGCTCTGGATGTGGTGGAGGAATCGTTTGACCGGGCCGAGGCGGGCTTTAAGGAGCTGCTGGAGGTAGCGGGCGGTACCCAAGTGGTCAGCAAGCCCGAGGATTTGTTTGAGACCAACAAGAGCTTTAAGAAGCTGCTGGAGGGCTTTGCGGTGGTGGAGTTTGGCAAGCGGTTTTACTACAAGACCGGTGAGGACTTCCAATTCAATAGCAAGCCCCAGCCGAGCTTCAACAAGGACTTCAACCGCCTGGTGAAGAACCTGCACGACAACCAGCAGAAGGGCTACACCAATATCATTGCCGCCGAGCAGGTGCGCCAGGCCGACCGCCTGCGCACCATCTTCGATGAGCTGGACAACAACGTGCAGTTTCAGCACATGCTGATAGGCCTACGCGAAGGCTTCATTGATGAGACGCTGAAGTTGCTAGTGTACACCGACCACCAGCTGTTCGAGCGCTTTTATCGGGCCCAGGAAACCCGGAAGTTCTCCAAGAAAAAGGCCCTGACTCTGAAGGAGCTGCGCACCCTGGTGCCCGGCGACTACGTGGTGCACCAGGACTACGGCATTGCGCGCTTTGCGGGCCTGACCCAGGTAGAAATAAACGACCGGCTGCAGGAGGCCATCCGGCTGGTGTACCGCGACGACGACGTGCTGACGGTGAGCATCCATGCCCTGCACAAGATTGCCAAGTACTCGGGGGCCGAGGGCAACCCGCCCACCATGAGCAAGCTGGGCTCGCCGGAGTGGGAAAACAAGAAGAAGTCGGTTAAGAAGAAAGTGAAGGACATTGCGGCCGAGCTGATCCGGCTGTACGCCAAGCGCAAAACCGCGCCCGGCCACGCCTTCGCCCACGACTCGTTTATGCAGGCTGAGCTGGAATCGTCGTTCATCTACGAGGACACTCCCGACCAAGCCAAGGCCACCGAAGACGTGAAGCGCGACATGGAGGTGCCCCACCCCATGGACCGCCTCGTGTGCGGCGACGTGGGCTTCGGCAAGACGGAAGTAGCCATTCGGGCGGCGTTTAAGGCCGTGGCCGATGGCAAGCAGGTAGCAGTTCTGGTGCCCACCACCATTCTGGCCATGCAGCACTACAAAACGTTCCGGGAGCGGCTCAGCAACCTGCCCGTGACGGTGGAATACGTGAACCGCTTCAAGAGCACCAAGCAGATCAAGGAAACCCTGGGCCGGGTGGCGGAGGGCAAAACCGACATCCTCATCGGCACGCACCGCCTCACCAACAAAGACGTAAAGTTCAAGGACCTAGGCCTGTTGGTGATTGACGAGGAGCAGAAGTTCGGGGTGAAAACCAAGGACAAGCTCAAGGAAATAAAGGTGAACGTGGATACGCTCACCCTCTCGGCTACGCCCATTCCGCGCACCCTGCACTTCTCGCTGATGGGCGCCCGCGACCTGAGCGTGATTGCCACGCCCCCACCCAACCGCCAGCCGGTGCAAACCGAGCTGCACGTGTTTGATGAGCTGCTGGTGCGCGACGCCGTTTCGCGCGAGCTGAAGCGCGGCGGGCAGGTGTTTTATGTGCACAACCGCGTGAAGGACATTGAGGAGCAGGCCAACATGATTCTGCGCCTGGTGCCCGATGCCCGCGTGACCTATGTGCACGGCCAGATGGACGGCGACCTGCTGGAAAAGCGCATGATGAAGTTTGTAGACGGCGACTACGACGTGCTGGTGGCCACCACCCTCATTGAGAGTGGCCTAGACATTGCTAACGCCAACACCATCCTCATCAACCGGGCCCACATGCACGGCCTCTCTGACCTGCACCAGATGCGCGGGCGCGTGGGCCGCTCCAACAAGAAGGCTTACTGCTACCTGCTCACGCCCCCGGTGGCGGGCCTGCCTAGTGACGCCCGCAAGCGCCTGAGCACCTTGGAGGAATTCTCGGACCTGGGCGCGGGCTTCAACGTGGCCATGCGCGACCTCGACATTCGGGGGGCGGGCAACCTGCTGGGCGGCGAGCAGTCGGGCTTTATCAATGACCTGGGCTTTGAGACCTACCACCAGATTCTGGACGAGGCCGTGACGGAGCTGAAGGAAACCGAGTTCCGCGACCTGTTCCTCGGTGACACCACCCAGCGCCTACAGGAAGTGGCCGGCGCCGCGGGCCCCAAGGAGTGCAACATTGAGACCGACTTGCAGGTGCTGATACCGGACCGCTACGTGGCCAGCGTATCGGAGCGGTTGCAGCTGTATAGCAAGCTGGACAGGGCCAAGAATGCCGAGGAGCTGCGCAAGGTGCTCAACGGCATGGTGGACCGCTTCGGGCCGCTGCCCGCTGAGGTGGAGCAGCTCGCCGACATTGTGCGCCTGCGCTGGCAGGCCTGCCACGCCGGCTTCGAGAAGCTCACGCTGAAGAAGAACCTGCTGAAAGGCTTTATTCCGGCCACCAACAACGAGCGGTACTTCCAGGGCCCCACCTTCGGCAACATCCTCAGCTACGTGCAAACCCACCCCCGCTCGGCCTCCATGAAGGAGCGCAAGGAGCAGCTTGTCATCAGCATCGAGGACGTGAAAAACGTGCAAGCCGCCCAGCGGATTTTGAGTGAGTTGGGAAGTGAGGAGACGGTTGGGGTGTAAGAAAATATAGACAAAAAAAGACCTGCATTATATAATGCAGGTCTTTTTTTGTCTATATTTTTCAAATATCCGAAAGCAAATTATCTAAATTATTACGCTCTATAGAATCATTAATCTTAAACATTTCTTTATTAGACTCATCCAGATCAAGAGAAATTCTAACCCGATCGTTTTCAATTAACAGCTGTGTAACCTTACGAAAATTATCTTTCCCATTTAGATAATTTTCTATCCCCTCTGTAAGAATAACAGGTGTTGTTCCTCCTACCAACGTATTAGGTGATAAAGTCGCACTAAACTCTCTCCTATAAATAGACTGCCTCATATCTAAAACAACTTTATGCTTTTTCCTACCTAAAATCTCCATTATAATGATATTATAACTGCTTAAAGCAACAAGCCCGCTGCCTGAAGGGTAATGAGTAGAGCTTCCTATTACTTCATTATCTTTCAACAAATTATTAGCAATGCAATAATTTCTTATAATTTCATGAACTTTAACAGAATCATTACCAACAAATTCATTTGCAATTTTAGCTATAGAAGATTCATTAAATAAAATATATCTTCTACCAAAGCATATTAATTTTCTCAGACTAATATCATTCTTATCTACATATGGATACTTAGCTCCATATACGCTACTATTCATATAAGCAATGAATTCTTCCAGAAGCCTCCTTACTAATGCTTTTTGAAACGTATCAGGATCTATATCATAATACAACTCAAACATATTTACAAATCTTAGTTGTTCTTTATTATCAACTAATTTTTGCAACATATTAATAGCACCTGCTTTGGCATCAATTGATATAAATAGGGCAGCGAAATATTCTTGGAATGATTTGTGATTCCATCTATAATCTAATCCATCTTGCACAAAAAGAGGTACATTTTGAATCAAGTCCTTTATAAAATCAGATTCAGAAAATAACAGACCCACACATCTATCCTTAGCTTCTTTTACATAAGCAATCAATTCATCGGAAGTGTACTGTACATTACCTGAAATTACAGTCTTTATAGCCAACGCTCGTAAAACTCTAGCGAAATCATCAATATTAAGACCAGAGCTTTTTTGACGAATGAACGATCCTCCTTTGGACAAGTCATGATTTTCGAAAAGAGCTTCATATACCTGACGATAAAACACATCTGCACGTAGAGGCAATGTAGGCTTAAAATCATAAGCTTTAAATAACAAAGACACCAACAAAGGATTAACCAAAAAACTTTTCAGTGTATCCCCATGATTTTCTTCTAGCTTTTTTATTAAAGCAGCAGAAACATCCCCATTATAATCATATTTTTTCAACAAATCATAAGCCTCTTGTTGCCTAAGTGGCTTAATAACAAAACGTTGAAAATCAGCAAATGCATTAAGAGCTGAATCCTGCCTTGATGTTATTAGAAACTTATTATTTGGCACTTTAGCTACAAAATCCTGCAGATGCTGAGTAGCAAATTCTCTATCCTTAACAGGTATCTCATCAAATCCATCAAATATGAATATAAAATCTCCTCTATCTATTAAATTCAAAAGTAGATTTTTATCAAATGCTTCATTTATTTTATCTAAATCATTTTGTACCAATTCCAATATAGTAACACCAGTTCTCAACCTCCTAAGCTCGATAAATATCGGCACTCCATGATTGCCTTCAATTGCCTTCAAGAATAAAAATCTACTAATCGTAGATTTACCCATCCCAGCTGTATCCACGAGTAAAACTTTGTCAAAAGCAGGCAATAATTTTTTAGGATATGAATCTATCTTAACTGACTCACCAGTATTTGTATTAGAAACCGTTAAAGGAATATACAAGTCACTCAACAACTTCTTATTATTCTGAAAAACAACAGTTCTTACATATGACTGGTTACCATAAGCTCTATCAAGATAACTTTCAAATTTATTTAATACAGCATGTCCTAATAGCTTTTGCTTTTTTCCCAAGCTTTCAGCTACAGCCTCAAACTTTGGCTTCAAAAAGGTACTTACAACAAGTGCTGTATAGGGAGCTGCTATTGTAGCAATGTCTTTTGCGGTGTTGAGATCCATACGACTTTTATAGGAGTGGCTTGAAGATAATAACAACTTCAATCAAGCTTCAACGCGCACCTTCATCCTACCCGTAGGCGCTTCCTGAAAACCATCACTGCCAACGCCACGATTGATCCGACCGACTTGATATTATTAATCCACCGGGGCCACGGAGGTGGCCTAGCGGCGGGCGGCTACCACTCGGCTTTCAGCACCGACATGACGAGTTTATCATGGAACTGACCATTGCGCAGGCTCGCTTCGCGCAGGCGGCCTTCCAGCTTGAAGCCGGCCTTGGCGTAGGCTTTTACCCCGCCTACGTTTGGCTCCGAGACGGTGAGCATAATGCGGTTGAGGTGGAGCTCGGTGAAGCCCAGGGCCAGCACTTGCTTCGTAACCTCGGTGCCCACGCCCCGGCCCCAGTGGGCTTTCTCGCCGATGAAGATGAAGTACTCGCCCGATTGGTTGAGACGGGAAATGCCGGAGATGCCGGCGTAGCCAATTAGCTCCTGGGTATCGGCGGTGAAGATGCCCCGGTTGAGGCTGCTGGCATCCTGGAGGGTTGCGGCAAACCAGGCGTCGATCTGGGCCTCGGTGGTCATGGTCTGGAACGACGACATGGAATACTCGATGACTTCCGGGTCCTGAATCCAGCGGTAGAAGTGGCCTACGTGTTCGGGTTGCAGCGGGGCTAGTGTTATCACGCGGGGCTGTTTTGGGTGAAGGTACTGCGCTGGGCTTGCCGGTGTTGGTGGCAAGGTATGCGGTTCGTGTAATCAAGAGACCTAGGCGTGAAGCCAGCCATGCAACCGGAGTAAAAAGAAACCAGCCTGCGGAACGGGTGGCGTATCAGGTCAGGGGCCACAGCCGTCTGCGGGTGGTGGTTGCCACACTAGCTGTCACTCCGGGCGCAACCGAGGAAGGACGTTCTAGTTTACTAGGGCACCATACTTGCTCAACCGCAGCCAGCCGAAATACTTTGATTGTTGGCGGGCTGCAGTGGTAGCTCCGCAGGAACGTTCATTCTTCAGCTGCGGAAAGCCTCCCTCTTCACATAACCTGGCACGTCTCGGAAAACGGGCTACCTTGGCGCTGGTGCTACTTTCCGTATTGCTATAGGTGTGTTCCGTATGTTTCTGTCCCGATTTCTACTAGGTATCTGTTTGCTTGTACCCCCCGCTGCCGTTGCGCAAAGCAGGCTGGAGAGTATTCTGGAGGCGGAATATCAGGCGGGGCATTTCAACGGGGCGGCGCTGGTGGTGCGGCAGGGTCAGGTGGTGGCGCGGGTAAACTGGGGCACGGCGAACCGGCAGTTTGCGGTGCCCATCAGCAACAGCACCCGCTTCCCGATTGCGTCTCTGACCAAGACGTTCACGGCAGTTCTAGTTTTGCAGCTGGTAGAAAAAGGCCAGCTCCGGCTGGAAGACAAAGCGAGCCGCTTCGTGCCGGAGCTGCCGGCGGCCTGCCAGCACATTACGGTGAAGGAGCTGCTGACGCACTACTCGGGGCTACAGAACGAGCCGCTACTGGCCTACCAAGCGCGGTACTCAACGGCTGAGTACGTGAAGCGGTTTGTGGCGAAACGGGAGCCGCAGAAGGCGCCGGGCTTTCACTACACCAACGCCGATTACGTCCTGCTGACCCGAGTGCTGGAGGTCGTTACGAAGAAGCCGTTTGCCCGGCTCTTGCAGGAGCAGATTCTCACGCCCCTCGGCATGCTGGATTCGGGCGTGATACAGGAGAAGATTGTTACCCCGGACCTGGCTTACGGCTACCACAACTACACCTTCGGGGCGGGCAGCAAGGCCGATACGCTGCTTAATGATTCGCCAACGTACCTCTCCAACTACGCCGGGGCGGGCGCCATGTACTCCACACCCGAGGATGTGTATAAGCTGGTGCAGGCGCTGAAGTCGCACCGGCTGCTTTCGGCCAAAACAACCGCCGCCTACCTTCTGAAACCCCAGCAACCCACTTACATCGAGGGAATTCGGGGCTACCCTACTCTGGGGTTTTATTTCAACGACCGAACCTTTGCCAGCCCGCTGCTGGAGCGTCGGGGCAGCATCAATGGCTTCAACTCCGTGCTGCTGACCGACCTGAAGTTCGAGAACGTCATCATCTTGCTCACCAACACCGACACCGCCGACCTGGAACTGCTCGGCGACAAGCTCTACACGGAAATCAACTAGCTGCCAGCGCTAGGCCCGGTCCGGAAGTAAACCGTTTCATAACCACCAGCCCGCCTGGCCTGCTCGGGCGTCCGCGCAGCCGTTGCCTCCCGCGGGGTTGCGGTTGCGGTGGTACGTTGCCCTAGTGTTTACACCAGCACGTCATGCAGAGAAGAACGTCAGACAAAGAAGAACGGTCATACAAAGAAGAACGTCATGCAGAGCCGAAGGCGAAGCATCTCGCGTGCTGATGTTGCCATGCTAACCCAACGATTCGAGCGAGATGCTTCGCCTTCGGCTCTGCATGACGGTTTGTGTGGCAACGACTGCCTGCCAGATGCTCCGACTCTTAAGGGACGCCAGATCAAGCAGGACGTTCCTTCGTGAACTGAACACTAGGGCCACGAACTCGCTCAACCCCAGCGAAACGGCGAGAGGCTTCCGCTGCGAAGAAACGCCAGAGCAGGCCGGACGGACTTTTGAATTACTCCGGTTTAACCGGCCACAGGCCCTAGGCGCATTGAAGCCGCGAAGGTGCTGTTTCAGGGCAGCGTGGCCAGCACCAGGTTCAGGGCATGAAGAGGCCTAGGACCGCGGGTAGCGGAAACGCGCGGAGAAGGCCATTTGCTTTGCGGGAAGCACAACAGCAGGACGGGCGCAACCAACTACATTTCAGCTTTTTCGGCGGCGCGCAATCCGCACGCAAACCCACTTCGTAGCTTTTTTCATCACGGATTTATCTCACCTAAACTCCCGAAAATGAAAAACAAACTTTACTTCGGCCAGCTACTTGCTACTGCCGGACTTTTCTGCGCCCTAGTTGGTTGCGAAAAAGCAACCGATGATGCCACTATGGCTCCGGCGGGCAGCGCCACCAGCGACGTGAGACGCGCAGAGTTACCGTTTCGCTTCTATGCGCTGGCGGACGGCCTTCAGCTAGATGCTTTCGAGGGCTCGGCGCCCGAGCGGCCCATCAACTCGGTGTCTATTACGGGCCTACAGAGCGGTGAGAGAATCCTGGCTATCGACTTCCGCCCGGCCACCGGCCAGCTATACGGGTTAGGCAGTAGCAGCCGACTCTACGTGATTAATCCGCAAACGGGAGCCGCCCGCGCCATTGGCACCCAGGCCTTCACGCCTGCCCTTAGCGGCTCGGTAGCCGGCTTCGACTTCAACCCCACCGTTGACCGCATTCGGGTAGTAACCGACGCCGGGCAGAACCTGCGCCTGAACCCCGAAACCGGCACTGTAGCCGCTGTTGATGGTCCCATTAATGGGGTGAGCGGGGCCCGCCTGGCCGGAGCCGCTTACACCAACAACCTAGCCGGAGCCACCACTACTACTCTCTACGATATCGACCTGACCACGCAGAAGCTCTACAAGCAAACCCCGCCCAACGATGGCACGCTGGTAGAAGTAGGCGACTTGAAGATTAAGGTAACCGGCAATGGCGGCTTCGATATCGTGCCCGGCACCGACCTCGCGCTAGGCCTGTTCGAAGTCAATAAGAAACCCACGCTTTTCCAAGTAGATCTGACCACGGGGGCAGCGCGCATCCTGGCCAAGTACGACAAGGACGGCCAGTACACGGGCCTAGCCATCCAGACGCAACCCGTGGCCTACGCCGTGAATGCCGCCAATCAGCTCCTGATCTTCAACCCTACCGCTCCCGGCACATCCGTTGCCAAACCCATCACGGGCCTAGGCAGTGGCGAAACTATAGTCGGGCTTGATTTCCGGCCGGTAAATGGACAATTGTACGCTGTCAGCAGCAACAGCCGTTTGTTTACGCTGAACGCATCCTCGGGCGCGGCTGCGCTGGTGGCTACCCTCAGCATGCCGCTACAGGGCACTTCCTTTGGGGTAGACTTTAACCCGGTGGTAGACCGCATCCGGCTGGTGAGCAACACGGGCCAGAATCTACGCATTAACCCCGCCGATGGGGTAGTTATCAAGGACGGCAATCTCTATCCCGGCATGCCCGCGGTTACGGGAGCGGCCTACGCCAACAATATGGCCGGCACCGCCACCACCACGCTTTATGATATTGATGTAGCCAGCGACAAGCTGTTCCGGCAGATGCCGCCCAACGACGGCACCCTGGTAGAAGTAGGCGCACTGGGAGTGAATGCTGAAGCTTCAACCGGGTTTGATATTGGGGGCACCAGCAACGAGGCATACGCCCTGCTGGACGTAGAGGGCCGCACTGGGCTCTACCGCATCAGCACCACTTCGGGCCAAGCCCAGCGCGTAGGCGACTTCTCCGGTTCAGTTTCCGGGTTCACTATCGGGCTGGGTTTCTAAAGAGGCTCTTTGGTACGTTACCGTGCTTCTAGTTCCCTATGCCTTCTACACAAAAAGCCCCGCCAGTATGTATGGCGGGGCTTTTTTGCGGGCTATGCGGAGAGTGCGCGCAGGGGCGGTAGGATCAGGTGAAGATATGCTCTGGCTCGACGGGCAGGATGTTCTGGTTTACCCGAAACAGGTTATGTGGATCGTATAGGGCTTTGATGGCGGCCAAGCGGGTGTAGTTGGCGCCATAGGTAGCGCGCACCCGCTCGTCGCCTTCGTCCATCATGAAATTAACATAGGCCCCTCCGGCCGAATAGGGGTGCAGAGCTTCCCAGTAGGCTTTGGCCCAGGCCATTATTTTCTCCTTGTTGGCGGGGTCCGGGTCAACGCCTACAATCACCATGGCATAGCGGGCGTCGCGGTAGTTCCAGGCGGTTTCCTTGCGGCCGATGCGCGCCGCTGCCCCGTTAATGGGATACAGGTGCATGGCGCAGTGCATGGTCGGCAGCAAGTCGGCAAAACGATGGTGCTGGGCTATGGCTTCTTCTGACACGTCGTTCATGAAATCGGCCTTCCAATACCATTGTAGACCGGGCGGGTACAGTCCATCAAACATCGATTGGAGAGCGGGCATAGGCAAGGGGCCTACCAGATCGAGGGCCGGGGCCTGGAAGGCGCGCACCGCCCGGAAAGACTCGTCGGCCTGGGCCATGGGGCCACTGTAGCACCACACGATGCCGCACATTTTGCGCAAGTGCAGGTGCTCCGGGAAAGGTGGCCCGGGCGGCACCGTCAGGAAAGCAAAAAAGCCGCTGATGTTTTCGGGAGCCGTTTGCATAAACTGGTCGAACCAGCGCAGCACGGAGGCCGCCTCTTCCAGCGGCCACAGCATGGGGCCGCCCTGCACCATTTTCACGGGGTGCAGCCGAAACCGAAAGGAGGTAACCACGCCAAAGTTGCCGCCGCCGCCGCGCAACGCCCAAAACAGGTCGGCGTTTTGCGAGGCCGAGGCTTTCACGAAGCGGCCGTCGGCCAGCACTACATCCGCCTCCAGCAGGCTATCAATGGTGAGGCCATAGTGGCGCGTGAGGTAGCCTAGGCCGCCGCCCAGGGTAAGGCCTGCTACCCCGGTGGTAGAGATAATGCCGCCCGGTAGAGCCAGCCCGAAGGCATGCGTGGCGTGGTCAACATCGCCGAGGGTGCAGCCACCTTCTACTACTGCGGTGCGCTCTTCGGGGTCGATGTGGATGCCCCGCATCAGGCTCAGATCGATGACCATCCCATTATCGCACATGCCCAGGCCGGCGCCGCTGTGGCCGCCGCCCTTTATAGCAAGCAGCAGGTGCTCCGTACGGGCATAATTGACGGCCGCAATAACGTCGGCTACATCGGCGCACCGCACAATCAGGGCCGGGTGCTTGTCGATCATGCCGTTGTACACCTGGCGGGCGGCGTCATATTGCGCATCGTGAGGCCGCAGGATCTGCCCTCGCACACTCAGCGAAGGCAGCGTATTTACTTCATCCACTAACATATACCAAAGCTGTACTTAAAGGATACGCAGGCCAGTAAGGCCAGTATAGTGGGCCTACCGGGGGTAGGCGGCAGGGAGTACCAGCGGCGAGGTGCGCTGGACCAGAGGGTATATAGTAAATTACAACTAATTATGATTTTATACACTGCTCCTGCGCAACTCAGCAGCGGGCACCAGGCAACCGATGAATAGGCTTGCTCTCTTGCAAGGACCTAGCGAAAAGTCTGCCTGAACGGAAACTGAAACCGCACAACACAGCGCTATGTAGCGCGAGGGCGCGACGGGGCTTAACGCCAAAGCTCACCTCGCAATGCCGGAACAACCGGGCGGTAATTCCCGCACCGTGTACAGCAAAAAGACCACCCGGTTTGGGTGGCCTTTTTGCTGACAGAACCTTTCTAAGCTTATTTGGCAGGCATCAGAACGGTGTCAATGGAGTGCACTACCCCGTTGGTGGCTTTGATATCGGGCTGCGTAACGGTGGCGGTGCCGCCTTTAGCGTCCTTGATTTTTACGGTGCCCCCTGCCAGGCTCACCGTCAGGCTTTCGCCCTGCACGGTTTTAATCACCTGGCCATCGGTCAGGTCGGCGGCCATCACATTGCCGGCTACCACGTGGTAAGAAAGCAGACCGGCCAGCTGTTTCTTGTTGGCGGGCTTGAGCAAGATTGTAAGCGTGCCGGCGGGCAGCTTCGCGAAGGCGGCGTTGTCGGGCGCGAATACGGTGTACGGGCCGGCGCCTTTGGCTTGATCAGCCAGACCAGCGGCTTGCAAGGCTTTCAGCAGGGTAGTGTGGTTCGACGACAAACCAGCGCTGGCGGCCAGGTCCTTGCCCGTTGAGGCGGCGGCGGTAGAAGACGTGGTAGCGCCCATGGACTGCGCCGCGCTCTGCTCCGTGGCACACAGGAAAAAGCCTCCGGCCAACACAATACTCAAAACAACTGACTTTTTCATAAGGATAATCGTTTGGTTAGGTGATGAATACCCTAACACAACAGCATTCTCAGTGTATGGTCGAGCTTTCACCAAATTTTGCACCTAGTACCCTGAGTACCAAGCCGCCCTGCCAGTAGATGAAAGCTGCCTAACCAAGGCCGTAGAAGTACAACGAGTCCCGTTTTCAGCTAACTAAACTTTGGGCGCTATCTGCTCAGTGCTGCACAGACCAGTATACTGCACCGACCGTCATGCAGAGCCAGAGGGGAATTGGGGGGTCGGCATTTCCGCATGATGGCCGGGAAGCGCAGCAATGGTTCTCTCGGCTGTGCTTTTTTGGGTGCTTTTGCTTGGTTGCGTAATCGGCCTAGGTGCTGGCCTGGGTTAAACTGCATTGCCCAATGCCATGATCTTATAACTTCTAAAAGGGCGTTTTGGTGAACGCAACACCTAGTGAGCCCGTAAGGACTACAGCAGCCAGCCAACTGGCTTCGTTATCCATTTTCCATTCATCACCACGCTATGAAAATCGTATTTGCTTTCGCCGCTGCTATTGCCTTAAGTGCTACTGCCGCTTCCGCTCAATCTACTACTGCTGGCAGCACGCCTACCGTGAACGGTAGCGTAAGCCCTCAGTCTTCTCCTCCAGCACAGCCTGCTGGCTCTTTGGGTACGCTTCCGGCCAGCAACACGCAGCCCGCCAGCGACCGTCAGACGGCTACCACCAGTGGCTCATCAGTTGGCACTTCTGGCAGCACCATGGACGGCACCACCAGCGGTACCTCTACCATGGACACTGACCGCAAAGTGCGCCGCACCAAGGACATGAAAAAGCCGCGCGACAAGAAGATGAAAATGAAGTCGAAAGACACTTCCGGTAGCCCGGAGTAATTCACCCGCTCCATCTGTTCCTTTCCACAGAAAAGGCCACCTTACTCGTAAGGTGGCCTTTTCTGTTTGGTAGCAGCTCGCAGTATCCTAGGTTTTGCAGGCGGCTAATGTTACTAGGCCTGCATCGCGCTTAAACCGTTTCAGAGTAATACTACCAGTGGCTGTGTGTATCCACAGCATATTTTACTAGGGGTGATATCGGCCTGAACCTGCCTGAGGCGTGCATGACCTATACCCGCATACATAAAAAAGGCGCCCGAAATGCCCGGGCGCCTTTTCTTGCTACAATACTGCGCTGTGCTTAGCTATTGCGTTGGTTGTAATTGGGGTCGGTGTTCGTGCCAGAGTTGGTGTTTACATCGGTGCGGCCATCGAGGCGCTCCACATCAACTTCCGTCTTCCGAACGGTATCGCGCACTATCTCTTCGCGCTCGGTTACTTCTTTACCCAACGAAACCTCTTCTACTACCCGAGCCTCTTTGGCTACTACGGCCCGCTCAGCGCTTTCTGTAATCTCGATTTCGCCTTCTTTAAAGGTGTTAAAGTCGGCTTCTGTGGCGGGGCGGTCAACGGGGCGGCGCTCCACGTTTACATGCTCTTCGCGCAACCGCACGCTGGCTTCAACGGGACGCTCCACAATGCGGCTGCGCAAACGGGCGCCACCGGTTTGCTCCACGCGCTTGCCTACCTGCAGGTTTTCCTCAATTACTTGCGCCGTAGCGCCGGTACCAGCGGCTGCGGTAGCACCTGCATTATAGTTGTTGCCGGACTGATAGCCGGTTTGGCCAGCACGCTCATCCACGTCAACTGCGCCAGCCCGATCCAGAATTTCGGCGGCCCGGTGGGCGTTTTCAGCGGAATGTGCGTGCACCGTTACCACGGAGCCGCTGTTGCGAGCTACGTGCGAGTACCGGCGGGCGTCGTCGGAGTCAGCGCCGCCAAACAGGTTGCTGAAGAAATTGCTGATACCGTCGCCAGCATGTTCGGCGGTACGGCCGGCGGCATCGGCTACGCCCTCTACGGCAGTACCGCTGCTGTTGCGGTAATTGCTATTGCTATTACTAGTGCTTGCACCGGCGGCGCCGGAAGAAGCTACATCTACGTGTTCGGTGCTGAAGCCGGCGGCGGCTAGTTGCTGAGCAGCTTGCTGCGCCTGGGCAGCCGTTTCGAAAATTCCTACTACTGTCTGGTTCATTGTGTGGTGGAAAGGGGGATGGAAGGAATGGATAGATTAAAGAATAGGAGCGTCAGACGTGGCCGGAGCGGCCGGAGGCGGGGTAAGGTCCTGTCGGTTTACTTGCACCACCTCCTGGCGCAGCACTACCGTATGACTCTCCTGGGTAGGGACTTGGTGTTTAGTGATGTGCAGCTCTTCTACCACCAGCATTCGTTTCACTACTACTTCGCGCACCACCGGAATCACCATGGTGTCGCCTTCGTAGCGTACGCCGGGCAGCGTGGCGCCATCCGGAACGAATGTATTGACGGGTACGCGCTCTACTTGTACCTCATCATGCAGCAGATCAAGCTGTACTGTTTCCTCGTGTTGCTGTACGGTTTTGGTCACGAACACGCGGCCCGTTTCCACTACCTCACGCCGAACAACGGCTTGCTCTTCAATAACAGGTAGTACCACTGCCCCGGCAGCTGGGGCCGGGTCAGGGAGACGAGCCCCGGAAGCGGAAGTTGGCGTAGTGTTCATGGGGCTTTTTCTACGCCTCCATGACAGGCATGTTGCTACTGACGAGCTGTATTTTACCTATATAAAATTTTGTCTTTTATAAATCATCTTGTATATCTAATTCACTATTAACAAACCATATAGTGTCTTAAACAAGCACGTAAAACTACTTCGGACAAATAAGCAGATATTTCGATTATATAATTTTACTATGATTAACTCACGCAGGATAGACGTGTAAATTTCACTTGTTGCCAGACCTATATGCCAGCGGCTGGTGGGGTACTGAACACCACTTCGCACGCGCATTTCAGAAGTTTTAGCCTACTCCAGCCAGAAATTCATCTTGCCCAGCGCCACCCAAGCAACCTTACAGCTTTATCGGCGCTCTGTTCAACTAGGTGCTACCGTTGCTTGAACCGCGCTCCGCCTAGTCCTGCTGTAGTCTTCCGTTACCATGTGGCCTACACTTGCGCTTGCAACTCCAGGTGTAGTGCCAAGCTGCGGCGCAATGGCTTGGCTGGTGTATTGAGCCTAGGGAGCCGTGCTTGTTTTACGACTGCGTGGAGCTGGTGTACTTTCACTTTTGATTTAGCTTATTGTTTGTATGTCGCGCGTTTTGCTTTTGCTGTTGGCCGGATGGCTGGTAGCCTCCTGCACCCCTAGTAATTACGCGGCCCGCACCCTCGATGCCTCGGCCCTAACGGCACACCGAACGGTTGCCATTCTGCCCTTTGAAGTAACCCAAGACCGGTTTCGAATGCGCGACCTGCGGTACTTGGGCTCCGATACCACCCTAGCAACTCAGCAGCGCGTGCAACAGGACTGGACGGCTCAGCAGCAGGCCGAAAGCCAAGAGCTGGCCTACGAGCTACAGCAATTGCTGTACGCGGAGCTGCAGAAACAACGACCAGCGGCCGGCTACACGGTGCAGCTCCAGCCCGTGCCCGAAACCAACCGACGCTTGCAGGCCGCGGGCATCAGCTACGCCAATTTGCCGGAGCGCTCTATGAGCGAGCTGCAGCAGGCGCTAGGGGTTGACGCCATCCTCTCGGGCCAGACGGACCTGTACCAACCCCTACCTGGTGGGCTAGCCCTGGCGGCCCGCCTGCTTCTGAATGAGCCCTTGCTCGCCACCGATTCGCCCTCCAGTATTCCTTTCAGCCAGGCCACCACCAACCTAACGGTACACGACTGCCGCTCTGGGCAGCTAACGTGGCGCTTCGATTACGACCGCACGGGTTCGGCGGCACTCAAGCCGGCCAAGCTCGCCGCTGATTTGGTTCGCCGGTCGGCAAGCGACTTTCCGTACCGCCGCCTGAAATAACGGTTGGCTACCACCCCCGCTTCTGGCCGCAAGTGGCCATGCGGTGCTTACTTTGTTTTCTCCACCGTTAGTATAGCCGTGCCCCGGCCGGGAGAACCGGCTGGCGAAAGTCCTTCAGCCTGCAAACGGAAGACGCCGGTTTTCTCAGAGGTATAAAATGATATGGTGACCACACCGGCAGCAGACGTATGCACCGTAGGATTCCAATAAATAGTGGCTCCGCGCTTATCGGCAGCAGCGGCGCTAGGGTTGGTGCCGTACGCCGGCTCGTAAAACTTCCGAGCCTGGTAAAAGCGAGGCGGCATGTACATGTTCGGCTCGCGGGTGGGCTGCTGGTCAGCCGCCGGGTTGTAGTTGGGGTTAGCGTACTTCGTGAAAAACGCAATAGCGCCAGCCCCGGCCCGGTCGCCGAAAATAGCGGCGGAGCTGGGCTTTAGCACCTCAATGGTTTCGAAATCCGTGACCGGCACCGAGTTAATCATGTTGATATCGGTGGGCACACCATCGAGCAGAAACAGAGGGACTGCGGTTTTTATGGAAGGTGCATCCGAGGAAGCCGTTCGAGAATTACCGCCACCAACAGGACTAAGCCGCGACTGCTGAACCGAGTTAACGCCGCGCATGGTTATCTGCACAAAGTTCTGATTGGATACTACACTTAGGCCCGCCACCCGGCCCTGCAGCACCTGCACCACATCCCGATAGGTGCTGATTCCGGCAATATTTTTAGTCTGGATAACAGCATCCGCTCGCCCGTAAATCCGCCGGTTGTCTGGTTTTAGCGCGGCTTTACTTCCTTTTATGGTTACGTTGCTGAGCAGAATGCTGCGCCCGTTGGGGGTAGGATCAGCGGTGGCACTACTCCTAGCGCTGGCCAGCAGCGCCACGCGGTTTTCCGGCGGCATGGGGAGCTGCAGGGCCTGCGCTACCTCCGAAACGGCTGGGTAATCAGTATCGAGCAGGAGTTGGGGCTGCCGCACTTTACGGGTGGGTTTGGCTTCCAACCGAACCAGCGCTGTATCGAGGCCCGAAAAGCCGGTGAACACAAAGCGGCCTTCGGCATCGGTGAGGGTTTGCTGCGGGGCGGCGGATTTAGAACGAGTAAGCTCAACGGTGACGCCAGGTAATGGCTCTTGGCGCGAGCCCACTACCCTGCCGCGCAGGCTCAACGTACGCTCCAGCGGATGCGGAAAGTTGCCCAACTGGCCTGCTAGCAGCGGCTGCCAGGCAAACCGGCGCCAGCCCTGGGTCAGCAGTAAATCATCGAGGGCTTGCTTGGTGGCCGGCGTAGGGCTAGTAAAATAGAAGGCAGGCTGCTCCACGTGGCCGCGCAAATCCGAGGTCACCAGCAGGTGGGTCCGGATATCGGTTTCGTAGCCGGTGGGAGCCGCCAGGGCCGCCTCGGTAACGGCCAGAGAAAAGTCGGCGGCAACGGGGCGCCCGGCAGCACCCTGCGCGGCTACTTTCACCGTCACTTTTTCACGAGGAGCATACACCGCTTTATCAGGCTGCAGGGTGAGGCGCACGCCGGGGTCGGTATCAGCGAAAGCCAGCCGCTCGCACCGTGCGGCGCGTTGGCTATCGAAGACGGTGAAGTGGATGATGCCGGCCGGAAACTGACTTTTCAGAATCTTCGGCGCGAAGGGCGCACGGCCTTGCAGCTCGGTTTGCTCCAGGTACACCATGCGGCCGCGCACGTGCGCCATCACCGTGATGCGCTCCGCAGCCGCGTCGGTGGCCCCAGCTTGGCGCTGCACCGTGAGCTGATATGCATCGCCCAGGTCCTGCACGCGCAATGCCAGGCCCGAAGGCTGAGCAGCAGGCAACGCATACGTAAGCTCGGGACCATTGCCCGGCCGGATGCGGGCTGTATAGCGCTGGCCGGCCGCGGGCACCAGCTCAAAGCGCCCCATACCCAGGTGCTGGCTGCGGAGCTCGGCCACTACGTTGCCTTGCGCATCCTGAACCGTTCCTGTTATAGCCAAGCCCAACCCATTTGGGCCAGTGGCCTTAAACCCTACCACACTGGGCACCCCATTCACCAGCTGGCCGCCTTCCGGAAAAAACTGCACATCGGGCTTGCCGGCGGGGTTTTCACTGCGGGAAGGGCTAGTGTTTTCTGACCATACGGGCAGCACGCGGCTAAAGAAAAACTCCGGGGTGTTGCGCATCCAGCTAGTGTAGGCGCGCACGGTATACCCGCCCTGCGGAAGCTCGGGGGGCAGCACAAAGTCGCCGGGGGCGCCCCCGTTCTGCAGGGCCAGTACCTGATGCCCCAGTACCTGCTGATCAGGGCCAATTAAATCAACATACACGGCCCGGCTGCTATCGGGCTGGTGGCGGGCAGCATCTACTACATACGCCTTAAACCAGATGGTTTCGCCCGCGGCATAACTGTCCTTATCGAAATGCAGATAGGCTTTTTCGGGAGCGGCGGCCTGATAAAAACGCGCCAGTTGCTGCTCCACCAAGCGAGCAAACTCATCGAGGGGAAGTCGGAAGGATACGAGCAGCCCGGCGGCCAAAACAGCCAGTAACAGTCGAGGATAATGCATGGCGGATTACTAGATAAAGATTGTGTCCGAAGTATAGCGCTAATTTATCTACCTGCTGCCCACAGCCTTCTCCCGCCTCTTGTCTGATTCTGATGGCCGGCTACTAGCCCTTCTGGCCCGCTCAACCGCTCCGGCGCCTGAAACGAAACCCAACCGTAGTGGCCCAGCCGCAACATTCAGGTGGCAGAGCGGGTAGTTACTAGCTCCTGCACGCCCGGCAACGCCGCCGGGGCGGCAGGGCATCACCGTTATTTTTCTGGCTATGGAATACATTGAACTAGGCAACTCCGGCTTACAGGTTTCGCGCATTACGTTTGGCAGCTGGGCAGCCGGCGGCTGGATGTGGGGCGGCACCGAGCAGAACGACGCCGTAGGCGCCATCCGGGCCTCGTATGAGCTGGGCGTCACCAGCATTGATACGGCGCCTATTTACGGGCAGGGCCTAAGCGAGGAAATTGTGGGCGAAGCCATTAAAACTCTACCCCGCGACAAGGTGCAGATCCTGACCAAGTTTGGCATGCGCTGGGACGATACCAAAGGCGACTTCGGCTTCAAGAGCAAGAACAACGAGGGCCAAGACATTGATGTGTACAAGTACGCTGCGCCGGAAAGCATCATGAAGGAGTGCGAAGACAGCCTGCGCCGCCTTGGCACCGACTACATTGACTTGTACCAGATCCATTGGCCCGATATCACCACGCCCATTGCCGATACCATGGAAGCTGTGCAGCGCCTCGTGGAGCAGGGCAAAGTGCGCGCCATTGGCGTGAGCAATTACTCCGTGGAGCAGATGCAGGAAGCTGAGCAGGTAGTTAAGCTCGCCTCTAACCAGGTGCCCTACAGCATGGTACGCCGTGATATTGAGAAGGATGTGGTGCCCTATTGCCTGGAGCACAACAAAGCCATTTTGGCCTATAGCCCGCTGCAGCTAGGCCTGCTCACGGGCAAAATCAAGCCGGGCCAACACTTCGATGCCAGCGACCTGCGCTGGGGCCACCCGCTGTTCACTCCGGAGTTTGTGACGCGCGTAAATGCCTTCCTCGACAAAATCAGGCCGATGGCGGAAACCAAAAACGCCACACTGGGGCAGTTGGTGCTCCGCTGGACCCTAGCGCAGCCTGGCATTTCGGTGGCACTGGTGGGCGCACGCAACGCTGAGCAGGCCGTGCAGAATGCTCACGCTATTGATGTGCAGCTTTCCCCGCAGGAGGTAGATTTCATTTCGCAACAACTAGCTCAGCTCTAGCAACCTTACGCGCGGGCTTGGTATCATCAGCGCATCAGGTGTTTCTCCTACTCTATAATCGCTTTACTTATGCGCCTATCTTTTCTCTCTGTGTGCGTGGCCGCGCTGGGGCTGCTTGGTAGCTGCGAAGACAAAAACCAGGATTCGCAGTTACCCGGTACGCGTTGGATGCTGGAAAAGGTGGAGGACTTCCCGATACTGGCTTCCAGCTATTCAGGCGCGCATAGCTCTTATATTGAGTTTGATGCCGCTACGGACAAGACCAGCGGCCAAGCGCCCTGCAACACGTACAGCGGTGTGTTTACCCTAGGCCCGGCGGGCCGGCTAACCATCAGTGAGCAGGCCACCACCAAGCTTACCTGTGGCGGACAAAGCCTGGAAGATCAGTATCTAAACGTGTTGCCCCGCACGGTTAACTACGAAATTAGTGGGCGAGAACTGCGCCTGTATGATGCCACCAATTCCCTGAAGCCCATCCTAGTTTTTAAAGACGCGGACTAGGTTCGTTATCAACCAAAACGGCCGCCCTATATTAGGGCGGCCGTTTTGACTTTGTAGGCTAGGCTGCTTATTAGCAGTTGCTGCCATCAATACCGCAGGCGGCGCCATCCGCGCCGGCCAGCTGCACCGGCTGCGGCCGCGACTCTTCCCACACTTTTTCCAGCACTTCCTGGAACAGCTCCGTGGGCTGGGCGCCCGACACAGCGTACTTATCATCGAACACGAAGTAGGGCACGCCGCGCACGCCAATCTGGCGAGCCTGGTACTC
The DNA here is from genome assembly GCF_054780495.1 of Hymenobacter tenuis. Classification (NCBI taxonomy): domain Bacteria; kingdom Pseudomonadati; phylum Bacteroidota; class Cytophagia; order Cytophagales; family Hymenobacteraceae; genus Hymenobacter; species Hymenobacter tenuis. The sequence goes on along the minus strand of NZ_BAAGWF010000004.1, from coordinate 596,913 downwards.
GTCGTGGCGCACCTCCTGCTCAAACTCATTGGAGTGTAGCACCTGCGCTACTTCAGTGGCGGGCAGGCCTAGCTCAGTGGCCAGGCGCGTGAGCGTAGCGAAGTCGTTGAGGTCTTCGCCTTCCTCCAGATAGGCCTTGAAAAAACGCTCCTTGGCCGCGTCCTGCTTGCCGTGGCGCTCGGCCAGGTGTACAAGGCGGTGGGCATGCAGCGTGTTGGCGTGCACGGCCTTATCGAAGTCGAAGGCCAGGCCCAGTTCAGCAGCCGACTGGGTCATGTTGGCGCTCATTTGGCGGGCCCAGGCCTCGGTGTTGTTGTATTTGGCGGCGAGGCGCTTGTAGAGGCTCACACCGGGCTCGGGCTTGGCTTGCGCATCCAGCTCAAAGCTGCGCCAGTGAATTTCTACGTTCTCGGCGTGGGGAAATTTTGCCAAGGCATTTTCCAGGCGCCGCTTGCCGATGTAGCAGAACGGGCACACGATATCGGACCAGATTTCTATTTTCATGGGAAGAAGATCTATGTTTTCAGCAGGCTATAAGCCTCGCAAGGACCAAAAAGTTTTCCGAGGCTTTGGAAAGGCGCATTACATACGCCAAGTTGTATTCGGTAAATAACGGCTACCAGAGCCAACACTTACCTATATAAGAAAAGCTGAATAGTATGTGTGTTAGGGCTACTTGTAAAAGCACTTGGATTTTTTTGCTGTGTGTAGCACTGCTTAGCAATTGCCAGCAAAAGCAGCCCGAAGAACACAGCTATTTGATTGTAGCGGATGTGGAAGGGTGTAAAGACTGTCAGGCAAAATTATGGATGCAAGACTCCGTTATCAATGCGACGCAAACCGCCAATGGCCGCTTTTCACTGCGGGGGGTAGTTACCCAGCCCGGTCTCTACGGTCTTCGCTACGTCAGCAAAGCAGATAACACGGTTTCAGGCTACATCGAGCTGCAGCTGCCTACCGACTCTATTCATATAAGAGCCACGAAAAAGCTGATTCGAACCGACTTCTATCAGCGGCCCGATATGGGTTCTTATTTAAAAAACACGGTCGTTTTCTCTACCTCCCCGCTGCAACAGCAGTGGGAGCAATATCTACTCACGCGGGACAGCCTCTGGCATAAGTTTTTCGTTGATAAAGCCTTGGTCACGGCCAAGTTTAGGGAGACCTTCGGCTCCGGCAATAAAGCTCTGATAGAGCAATGGGCGGACTCCGTCAACGGCTTCAATTACCGGGCGTCCAGTTACTGGGCCGCGGCGGCTGATCTATTCGTTCGGCAACATCCTACCTCCGTGGTAGCACTTTATGCTATGCTGGATAACCGCAATGACCGGCCTTCGGTGGAGCGCTTCCGTCAGTACTACCAAGCTATGCCGGCGCAGCTGAAACAGAGTTACACGGGCCAGCTACTCGACAAGCAGCTGGCCAAAAACGAAGGCCGCAACCAGAACAGTCAGCGCTTTGTGGGCCGCCGCATCCAGCACCTGGCGGGCAAGACCCCAACGGGCCAAGTGCTGGATGCGGCACGCCTCTTTCAACAGAATAAACTAACGCTGATTGAGTTTTGGGCGAGTTGGTGCGGTCCCTGCCGCATGGAAATGCCCCAGTATCGCCAACTATACAACCAGTACCACAGCAAAGGCTTCGGCATGATTGGCGTCTCGCTGGACAACAACTACAACAAGTGGGTGCAAGCCATTGCCGAGGACAGCCTGCATATCCCGCACCTATCGGAGCTGCAAGGCGGGAATGGAGAGGACATCAGGCGTTTTGCCGTTACCGGCATCCCGGCCAACCTGCTTGTGGATAGCACAGGCCACATTGTGGCCGTCGATGTCTTGCTGCCAGGACTGCGAAAGAAATTACAACAAACTTTATAACTATCGTTGGCCCTTACGGGCACTGATAAGCGGAAGCAGAAGGTAGCTTTACCTGGCAAGTATCTCTATGATGCGTAGGAGGGCCACATTGCGGCACCCCAGCTCAAAGACGTATGGTTTGGGGCCCAGCGGCTAGCTGCCAGAAACCGTCCTTACTCTGCTGTTTGCCACCAGTAAAACTACATGTAACAACTACTAGCCTAGCAACTTACTCTAACCCTATATCATGTCTACTACTTTCACGTCCTGCATTGAGGCGGGCGGGCCCAGCTTTATGCCTACGCAGGTGGTTGTGGTGCCGCCGCTGGTGCTGGAGGCACTGGGCGGCAAAAGCATAAAACGGGTAGTTGGCACGCTCAATGGGCATCCTATCCGGCTGAGCTTGCTGCCCCAAACCGGCGGGGGCCGCTACCTAATGCTCAACAAAGACCTGTGCCAAGCCGCCAGCGTGCAGGTTGGCCAGCAGGTTACGCTTATGCTCGCCCCCGACCCGGAGCCCGACCGCGTAGATATTCCGGATGAGCTTAGCGAAGCGTTTGCAGCCTGGCCCGAGGCCGGGCTAGGGTTTGAAAAGCTTTCCGCCAGTATGCGCCGGGCAGTAGTACAGCATATTACGACGGCACGGCAGCCGGAAACCCGCGCCCGGCGGGCCGTGGAGCTAACGGAACGCCTAGCTAAAGGCGCGCATCCGTTTCGGAAAGAGTAAGCTTACTTAGTAAGTACGATGCTCACCACTTTGCCCGCGCCGCTGACGGTAAACTTGCAGTCGTTGAAATCAGGAGGGGCTAGGCGGGGGCGCACATTGTTGGAAAAGGCAAAAGGCTCCGTGGGGATGCCCATAAAGTTCTTGTCCAGCTTATCGTTGTTGTTGGTATCCTGCGTGATGGCCACGGCCCAGTCGCCATTCGGCAACTCTACTGGCAAGGTTACCTGCCGCTGCCCGCCTGGCTTCACTACCCGCATGAAGGCATAGCCACCTTTCTCCAGAAACTTTTCCCGCACATTATAGAAGTACAGCTTCACGGAAGAAGAGGTAGAGGCCAGCGACGATACCACCACCGTGATGGAAGTGGCAGAGCCTGCCACCGGAGCCGCGGCCGGAACAGCCAAATCAGTAGCACAAAAAGCAGGGAGGCAAAGGAGCGGAAGTACTAGCATGGCAGAAGATAGGCATTGGAATGCAGGCTCTAACACACGCCGCTCAAAAATAATTACGTAGCCCCCGGTTACAGTTCCGCCACACTAGCCCTGCTAAAGCACCGAACCATCATGTAATCCTTTGAAATACAAGATCTAAACCTTGCACAAAAGTCAGGTTTGGGGCCAGTATCAGTCTAGTAAACGGTACTAAACACCGCTGCTTTTTCCTCAGAAAATTTGGCCGGAAAACAGCCCAAAAATTTGGAGGCAGGCAGCAGAAAAGCGACCTAAAATGGGAGCCGAAATTAGCATGCAACTATTTGCTGATTACCTTGCTCCTTGTACTACTCCTCACCCTATCTGTTGTGCTGCCTTATGCGTGGTTCCTTCCTCCTGACTTTGCTGACAAGCGCTGCGTTGCTGACCAGCTGCGCCAAAGACAGTGAACCCATGCCGGCACCCGTGTACCTGCTGGATCAGCGTTGGGAGCTAGTGGAGCTGGAAGGACAGGCCATTAGTGCGCAGCCCGGCAGCACTGCTACCGACTTGGTGCTTAGTGCCGTGGGCAGCACCAACTCAGGGCGGGCAGCCTGCAATACCTACGGCGGACAGTACACGCTGGCTCCTGGCTCACCGCAGCTCCGGTTCGGCACCCAAGCCAGTACGTATGCCACCTGCGCCGCCCAGTCACAGGAAACGCGCTACCTCGAGTTACTCCCTCAAGTGACGCGTTACACTATCAGCAACCATCAGCTTTCGCTGTATGATGCTGCGCACGCCCAGCCCTTGTTGGTGTACAAAGCCGCCAAGTAGGGGTTAAGAGTTACGAGATACCTAGTACAGTACCTACAAAGCAGCACGTCCTGATTCTGCCACGAGAATCAGGACGTGCTGCTGTTACGAAAGGATCAGAAGCCGATATTCAGGAGCAAGGGCTGCACCTGCCAGCGCTGGTCGAAGGAGTTATACACGGTACGAATCCCTAGCTCTAAGGGCGTGCGCAACCGCAACGGATTAAACACCGCCGACACATCGAAGCCCGTGGCATAATAGGACTTGCGCAGCGGGCCGGATTCACCGCGTACACCATCAGCAAATACGGCACCTTTCAGCCGCTGCACATACAAGGCCCGGCCCCACTCCCAATGCACATCAGCCAGCGGCAACCGGTATTCGGCGCTGTAGGAAGTGAGTTGGTTATAGCTCAGATACGGCAGAGAGCGGGGGTAGAATATGGCTGCTCCAAACCGGTACTGCTGTTGCTGCTGCCACTGATAGCCGGCCCGCAACCGCACAGCATGATGCCAGCCTATGCCGGGCAGAAATAAACTGGCCTGTACCGCCCGTTGCTCCGCCGAAATGCCCTTGCCGAAAGGCGTACCGCGCCACACCATGCTCACGCTCTGGCCCCAGCGCGGTGCTACATCGCGGTAGCTCTGGCGCAGCGTGCGTGAAAAGCTTAGGCTGCCCAGCAGCGCGTGCAGCGGCTGGCTACCAACCTCTGTGCGGCCCGGAGGTACCAGGAAATTGTATCCTTGTGTTTGCTCGAGTTGGTAATAAGCGCCGGCCGTAAAGGCGGTGAGCATGCGAGAGGTAGTGAGCACCAAAGGCAGGCGGCTACCCACGCTCAGGCGCGTGTATTGCCACCGGTCATCGGCAAACTCATCGGGAGCTACCGGGCCAATGGCGCGGCGGCCCCCGTGCTCAATTCCTAGGTCCAGTATCGGCCCCAAGCCCTGGTAGCTGGCATCGGCAAATACGCGGCCGGTGCGCTCTGTGGCATCGTAGCCAACGCCCGTTACCACTTGGGTTGTGCTGAGCACATCTTGGGCGCGCAACCCTAGGTTGAGGCCCGTGCCCGTAGGACTCTGCACCAAGCCCCAGCCATAGAGGTTGAGGGCGTGCGGCAGGCGGCGGTAGCGGTGCTCCGTAAGCGGCACTCCGGCCACCGAATCAGTAGGCAGAATGCTACCCACAGTGCGCGCGCCCGGCTCCTGGGCAGCCAGAACATCGGCGTAGGCGTTGGTGAGGTTGCCGGCCGTGGCCGCTACGGGGCGCCACTGGTCCGGAGTAAGCAGCATTTCCAGCACCCGGCTGCCTTGGGCCTGCACCTCATGGAACGCCAGCCGCTGCCCATCGGGCGCTACGGTAGCGTGGTAGGCGCCTACGGACCGGGCCGTTACCTGTCGCACCTCGCCGGTGCTGATGCGCACGGCGTACACCTCATCTTGGCCTGAGCGCGGCGAGTTAAACAGCACGTAGTCTTGCCAGGGCTGGGGGTGCGAGAGGTTGTCGTTGGCGGCGGGCAAAACGGTGCGGGCCTGGCCGGTTTCAACTTCCAGCAGCTCTAGCCGCTTGCCCGCGGGCTCCAACCGCACCAGCGCGGCTGTGCGCCCGTCGGCCCCAAAGCGTGGATGTAAGTAGGGCTCATTCTGGGGGTTGGGGTACGTACGCAGGGTAGCGCCGGTAGCAGCATCTAACAGTTGTAAGCGGTGCTGATAAGCCGAGTCGGTGCTGACGGCGAGCAGGCGTTGCCCATCCGGCGAGAGCACCGCCGCTGAGTAGCGCGTACGGCGGCCCGGGCGGCTCAGTCGGCCGGTGGCCAGGTCCAGAATGCGCAGCTCCGAATACACTTGCTGCTGCCAGCGCGGGTGGTACCGAAACTCCAGCCAGGCCGCCCGCCCGCCGCCCGCCGAAAGCTGCTCGGGGTTGTTGTTGAGGCCCAGCACAAGCAACTCCCGTTCCAGCCCACCCCTCCGCAACTCTACTAGCCGGGGCGTGTGGCCCAAGCCGCTTTTAAGGGCCAGCACTGTGTTGTTATCCAGATACTGTGGGTATTGGTACTCGGTGAAAATTTTCTCGGAAGAGGCCACGGGCAGCTGGGTGGCGAGGGTAAGCTCCCGGCGAGCTTGTTGGGTGCGCCAGGTACTGTCCAGCTCCTGCATGGTGCGCTGGTACAGGTCGTCGGTGCGCAGGCCGGTGGTCAGGCGCAGCTTATCGGAAAAGGAAAACGGATAGACCGGGAAGCGGTAGTAGCGGTTCAGCACATTGCCCCACACGCCGGGGCCAGCCGTGCGCTTAAGGCTTGTGGTGAGGAAGTACCCTAGCACATAGTGGTTGGGCACATAGTCGCGGTAAGAGCCGCCCACGGCTTTGGCGTAAGTGTAGCGGCGGCCAGCCAGCAGGTTGGCGCGCAGGTAGGCATCGAAGTTGGGAATGCGGCCGCGGCCACTGCGCGTTAGGGCAGTTTCAGTGCCTACCGCGTCGCCTTCGGCAAACCAATCGGGCACCCCCAGCGTCGTCAGGCCCAGGCCCCCATAGCCGCCCAGCGCGTAGCCAATCAGGCCGGAGCCCTGGCGCGCCTTATCATACTGTACCACGTGGCGATACTCGTGCACCGTGAGCTGATCAAGCCAGTCGAGGGTGCCTACTAGGTAAGGATCTTGGGGGAAGGTAGTAAAGAACTCGGAGTGGCGCGGCAGCAAGGTCACGAAGCCATTGCCGATAGTATTGCGGGTTTGCAGCACCACCGTGACGGGCCGTGCCGCTATGCCCAACGATGCGCCAGCGGGCTCGTGTACCTGCTCTAGCCGATGCGCCGTGCGGCGGGCACGGTCAGCAAACCCTGCTGGGTACAGCACCCGAAAGTGCGGCGTGCGCACCTCATACCAGCGCAGGGCCGCGGGCGTTTGCTGAAGGGCGGGCAGCAGGCTTTGAGCCGAAACTGCCCCTAGGGAAACGCCAGCCAGCAATGCCGTTGGCAGCAGGGTACGCAGAAAGAAAATCACGCAGCAAGCTAGGGTTGAAACTTCCGAATAAACTACCCGCGCCGCCGGAAAGCAAGCGCCCGGGAGTGCGGTTTTACATCTGGCGCAGCCAGGCGCTGGCAGTATCCATGCTGTCGAAGGTGAGCACAACGGGGCGGGTGGTGTATTTCAGGGTCAGGTCTGTGGAAAGGCGGCTGTACACGTTGGGCGAGTATACCCACGCAAAGTACTCTAGGCCCGCATCGGCCATGGCCGGAAACCACTCCGTGCCGCCCCACTCCGCCGCCTCCGACCACATACTGGTTACGAGTCGGTTATCATTCAGCACTTTATGGCACTGCTCCTGGCGCATCAGGTCCAGCATCCGCAGGGCGCCGGCTTTCACAGTTTCGCCGTTCTGTTCCCCGGTCCATTCGGCGGAAAGCCAGTTCTCCTGATAGTCAAAACAAATGCTGATGCTAGCATCTTGGTGCAGAAGACGTAAGGCCATGATAGAAAACTAACGAATAGGGTCGGGCTGACGAGGCGTTAAGGAACAGCTTCTACGGCGGCGGCCTCACCGGGGGTTTAAGTTCCTGCGTATATACTGCTCTTTCTCACTGATTTTACCTTCTTACCCATGCGGTATTTCTGTTTTGCCACCTTGCTGGCCGTGTTGTTTTCCTGCTCAGAGCGGCGCCCTGCCGAAGCCCAGACGGGTAGCCAGGTACTAGCCCGCTCCACAGCTTCTCCCGCCCCCCGCGATTTGCGCGGGCTGGCTACGGCCACGTTTGCCGGCGGCTGCTTCTGGTGCACGGAGGAAATATTTGAAGAGCTGAAAGGGGTGCAGGCGGTAGTATCAGGGTACAGTGGTGGCCGCGAGGCCAATCCTACGTATGAGGAAGTGGGCAGCGGCCAGACCAGCCACGCCGAAGCCGTGCAGGTGTACTACGACCCCAAGCAAATCAGTTTTGCTACGCTGGTAGATGTGTTTTTTCGGGCCGCGCACGACCCGACTACCCTGAACCGCCAAGGCCCCGATGCTGGCGCCCAATACCGCTCGGTGGCTTTTTACCGCACGCCCCAGGAAAAGCAACTTATTCAGGAAGCTATCCGGCGCGTAGATGCGGCCAAGCAATACAGCAACCCCATCGTCACGCAGGTGGTACCGTTTGCTACCTTCTGGCCCGCTGAAGGCTACCACCAAGGCTACTACCGACTGCATCCGCAGGAAGCGTACATCCGCAGCATCTCGACACCCAAAGTGGAGAAGTTTCGGCATACGTTTCCGCAGCTGCTCAAAAACCCGCTGTAGCCTTTCCTGAGTAGAGGCTCTATGGACAGCAACTGCCTAGCGTTTTGCCTTCGGGCAAGTGCTAGGCTCATGATAAGGCTAAAGCCTACGAGTTGGCGCTGGGTTTTCAGCTAACCAGGTGTACTTTGGGGGCCCATCCTCTTGTTTCTAGCTCCCTTTTATGGCTCAGCCGTTGCTGCTCTCGAAGCTGCCCGATGTAGGCACCAGCATTTTCTCCGTGATGACCCAGCTGGCCCAGGAAAGTGGAGCCATCAATCTGGCGCAGGGCTTTCCTGACTACGACCCGCCGCAGCCGCTACTGGAGGCGCTGGCCCGCCACGTGCTCACGCCCGGCCACCAGCAGTACGCGCCTATGCCAGGCCTGCCGCGCCTGCGCGAAGCCATTGCCGCCAAAACAACCCGTCTCTACGGCTACACGCCCGATGCGGCTACTGAAATTACCATCACGAGTGGCGCTACCGAGGCCCTGTACGCGGTGCTGGCGGCCGTAGTACGCCCCGGCGATGAAGTACTGATTCTGGAACCGGCCTACGACCTATATGCGCCCGCTGTGCGCTTGCAGGGTGGTACGCCGGTATACGTGCCGCTGCAGCTGCCAGGGTTTCGGCCCGACTGGGACCTAGTAGCTGCGGCTCTCACGCCGCGTACCCGGCTGCTGCTCATCAACTCCCCACACAACCCCACGGGCGCCGTCCTGACCGCCCAAGATTTGGACCAGCTGGCCGGTTTGCTACGCGATACCCCTACCCTACTGCTCAGCGACGAAGTGTATGAGCACATGGTGTTTGATGGCGAGCAGCACCAGAGCGTGATAGGCCACGCGGAGCTGCGCGAGCGGGCTTTTGTGCTGTCGTCGTTTGGCAAAACCTACCACGCCACGGGCTGGAAAGTGGGCTACTGCGTGGCACCGCCGGCTCTCACCACGGAGCTACGCCGCGTGCATCAGTTTGTGACGTTCAGCGTGAGCACGCCAACCCAGCACGCCCTGGCCGATGTGCTGGCGGATACGGCCCTATACGACTCACTACCCCAGTTTTACCAGCAAAAGCGCGACCTGTTCCGGGAGCTGCTGGCGCCCACGGGGTTTAGGCTGTTGCCGGTGCAGGGCAGCTACTTTCAGGTCGCTGATTTTCAGGACGTGGCCCCGGAGTTGGATGATGAAACGTTTGCCCGCCAGTTAACCCTTGAAAGCGGGGTAGCCGTGGTGCCTATATCAGCGTTCTACCACAATCGGCAGGATCACCGGTTGGTGCGCTTTTGCTTTGCCAAGCAAGACACTACCCTGCGCGCTGCTGCTGAGCGCCTGCCGCGGCGGTAGTTGGGGCCGGGAAAGTTTCGAATAGAAACATTTCCCTTTTTGGTATTACCTTTTTTCGGTATACTTCTTCCTGCTTCCTGACTTTCACTTTACGCTAGAGCTGTGTCTGACCTTACCGTTTCCTTTGTACAGGCTTCCCTGACCTGGCACGATGCGCATGCCAACCGCCAGGAACTAGGCCGGCACATGGATGCCATTTCGATTCCAACGGACCTGATTGTGCTGCCCGAAATGTTCACGACCGGCTTCAGCATGGAAGCGGCAGCCCTGGCTGAGCCTACCGAGGGCCCCACCTTGGAGTGGATGCGCCACCAAGCTGCCGCCCACGATGCCGTGGTTACCGGCAGCCTTATTGTGGAGGAAGAGGGCCGCTACTACAACCGCCTGCTGTGGGTGCAGCCCGATGGCTCGTTTAGCTACTATAACAAGCGCCACCTCTTTACCATGGCCGGAGAGCACCACGTGTACACACCCGGCACTGAGCGCCTGATTGTGGAGTGGCGCGGCTGGCGCATCTGCCCGCTGGTGTGCTACGACCTGCGCTTTCCGGTGTGGAGCCGCAACTCTCCCGACCAACCGTACGATTTGCTGCTGTACGTTGCCAACTGGCCCACCACTCGCCGCACCGCCTGGATAACGCTGCTGCGGGCCCGCGCCATCGAGAACTTGGCCTACACGCTCGGGGTAAACCGGGTGGGTATTGATGACAACAGCTTGGCCTATGCCGGCGACTCGGCCCTGCTTGATATGCGCGGCGAGTACCTAGTAGAAGTAGGCAACCAGGAAACCAGCATCACGCGGGCCCTGCGCCGCGACGAGCTAACCGCCTTCCGGGAGCGTTTTCCGGCCCTCAACGATGGCGACTCGTTTGAGCTGCACACGATACTAGCTCCCTCTGCTGGGTCAAAGTAGATAAAGGCATCTGGTGATAAAAAGAGAGGCCGCTTGACATTCAGTCAAGTGGCCTCTCTTTTTGAATTGATTCAGCAATTCTCCTGTCAGGACTGGTGCCATCTTTAGGTGAACCTGAAAAGCTTATTTTCAGGCTATTTGCTTACTTCTAGGCGCCGCACACCTAGTTCACCGGCTACCGTTTCGCAGCGTACTAGGTATACGCCGGCCGGCAACCCGGCTACGTTCAGCTGATGTTCGCGGGCGAAGGTGGGAAGGCGACGCACTACGCGGCCCGTCAGGTCAAGCAACGTGAGGCGGACCGGAGACGGCGCCAAAATAGTTGCAGTGGCTGAGGCAGGGTTTGGGTACAGTTGCAGGGCTAGCGTGGGTCGAACGGGCTGGTTGGCAGTTACTACCCTATTGCGGCCCACAAAGCTGGTAATACCGCCTCCTTCCAGCCCCAGAAACAGCTCCGGCGCGCCGTCGTTGTTAACATCGGCGGCGGTGGGCGCATACCGGAACTCAGCCGCGGAGCCCAGCCGGGGAGCTATAAACTGCTGCGTGAGGGCATTATAGAACACATCGGTGCGCGCCGTGAAAGCTCCGGTTTGGGCGCGGTAATCAGAGAAAAAGCGGATTTCGCCAGAGGCATCGGCCGTTAGTAAGTCGGGGCGGCCGTCTCCGTCAAAATCAGCTACGGTAGGGTGCAGAAAGCTCGGCCGGCTGCCGGTGCTCGTCCTGATCTGGCCGAAATCGTTGTTTTGCAGCACGAACGTCTGGCTCAGTGCCGCCGCGCCCGTATTGCGGTAATAGCGCAACGAGCCACCCGTGTTATCCGTGGTGATGGAGTTGGTACCCAGCAACATATCCAGGCGCCCGTCGCCATCCACATCCGTAAAACAGGGCGCGTCATGTTTCTGGCCGGGCACGTTGGCGAAGTTGCTGATAGCGGCCAAGTTGAACTGCGCTGGCTGGCTAACGGCTGCCGTGTTCAGCACGTAGGCTATGGTATTGGCCGCGCTGCCTTTTTCGTAGGCTGAGTACACCAAATCCAGAGCGCCATCCTGATTTAAATCGGCCAGCACGGGCTTCAGGGAAACCAGTTTCAGGCCGGACAGGCCTAGGTAGTCGTTGGTTACCAGCTTAAAGACCGGCTGGGTACGGGTGCCAGTGTTGCGGTAGTAGCTGAGGCTAGCGCGGTAAAACCGCTTGGCGTTGTTGCGGCTCACACTCCCGATCAGCATATCCAGTAGGCCGTCGCCATCTAGGTCGCCGAAGGTAGGCGCCGCGCTTTCGCTTACGTCTATCATATCGTGCTGCAGGAAGTCGGTTTGCTCGCGCACTAGCGTGGGCGCCGCGCCTGTACCCGTGTTGCGGTACAGCCACACCGATTGCCTAGTCTCGACGGTATCTACGTTATCGAAGAGGTTGGGCGTTACCAGCACGTCCTGGCGACCATCAAAGGTTACATCGGCCAGATACGCTGCCGGAAAGTTCGGCACCCGGGCCGCATTGGTGCCCGTAGGGAAGGCAGCATTAAGGCCAGCGCTGGTCATGCGGGCATCCTGGGCGGTGCCATCATTCCGGACACTCACCAGCTCCGGGCAGTTGTCGCGGCCGGAAAGCAAATCCTGGTCGCCGTCGCCATCCAAATCCAGCAGCGTAATGTTGTAGCCACCCGTGTGCAAAGGCCGGGGTAAGGGCCGGCACAAATCAGTACCAAACGTGAAGGCTGTACACCCTGACGTACACGCGGCTAGCCCTCCCCATTGGGTGGAAGCCAACTCAAAGGCTAGTCCGCCGCAGCCGGTAGCCGTGGTGTTGCGAAAGTACAGGATGCTAGGAACCGCAGCGGAAAAGTCGAAGGTGAGGATATCCAGGCGCCCGTCGCCGTTCACATCCTGAATGCTCGGCATGTTGTAGCCGCCAGTGGTGATGTTGATGTTGCCGCCGTTCGAGGAGGGGTCGAAGTACAGCAGCATATCGGTGGTAAGTTGGAAAGCGGGCCGCCCCTGCGCCGTGGGCACCTGCCGCAGTATCCGGATGTTGCCGCCGTTGGCCGCTGTGAAGATATCCGGGCGGCCATCACAGTCATAGTCGCGCAGCAGCACCCAGCCTTGCAGGTCGCGGGGAAACAAAGCTTCGTACTCGGGGGCATATTGCCAGCCGCGGCCGGTAGCGGTGGCTACGTTGAGAAACGTGAAAGAGCGGTTAGTAGCCCGGTCGAAGGCATACAGGTCGGGCTGCTGATCGGCGTTTAAGTCGATGTTGGAAAATTGCGGCGAATTCAGTCCGCCAGCCCACGCATGTAGCAGGGTCTCCTCGCCGTGCATTACTTTTGCTACAGCCTGGTATTCAAACCCGAAAGGGGCGCCGCTTTGGGCTGCTGCTGGCAGTGAAAATCCGCTTACCAAAGCGGCGAGGTAGCTTCCAATAAAATAGCGGCGCATATACTCCGGGCGTTACGTCAGGGTCCAATCAACCAACAGTCTTCTTCCGCACTAAGTTACATGCAAAACCGCCTGGCAGACCTCCCGGCTCTCTACGAGCGGTACCGTGCCGCTTCCGCCGTCAGCACCGACTCACGCCACCCCCAGGACGGCACCCTGTTTTTTGCCTTGAACGGCCCTAGCTTCCGTGGCCGCGACTTCGCGCCCCAAGCCTTGGCGGCCGGCGCCCGCTACGCAGTAGTAGATGATGAAGCCCTGGCCGCTCAGGACCCCGACCGCTATACCTACGCCCCCGACCCCTTGGCGGCCCTGCAGGAGCTAGCCCATTATCACCGCCGGCAGCTGATTATTCCGGTGCTGGCCATCACGGGATCCAACGGCAAAACCACTACCAAAGAGCTGGTGTACACCGTGCTGAGCCAGCGCTACCAGGTGCAGTACACCCGCGGCAACCTCAACAACCACATTGGGGTGCCACTTACGCTGCTCAGCATCCGGCCCGGCGAGCATGAGCTGGCCATTGTGGAAATGGGCGCCAACCACCAAGGCGAAATTGCGCTGCTATGCCGCCTAGCTGAGCCCACCCACGGCCTCATTACCAATATCGGTAAAGCACACTTGGAAGGGTTTGGAGGGGTAGAAGGCATTGCCAAAGGCAAGGGCGAAATGTTCCAGTTCCTGGCCCAGGTAGGCGGCACGGCCTTCGTGAATACGCTGGATATGCGGCTACCTGGTTTGGCCAAAAGCGTATCGGAGCGCGTCACGTATCCGGGCCCCGCTGACACCTATCCGGCTGAGTTGCTCAGTGCCGCTCCCAACGTGAAGTTTCGCCTGTTTGATGACTCGGTGGTGGAAGCTCAGATTACCGGCGGCTACAATTTCCCGAATCTGGCAGCAGCGGCCGCAGTAGGTGCTTATTTTGGCGTGGAGCCGGCTCGTATTGCAGAGGCGCTGGCCAGTTATGCCCCCACCAACAACCGCTCGCAGCTGGTGCGCACTACGCACAACGAAGTGGTGCTGGATGCCTACAATGCCAACCCTAGCAGCATGACGGCCGCCCTCAACAGCTTTGCCGCCCGCCCCGGAAACCCGGCCCAAAAAGTGGTTATTCTGGGCGACATGTTTGAGCTGGGTCAGGAAAGCCAGGCGGAGCACCAGGCCATTGGCCATTTACTGCAGGGCCTGCCGTTTGGCAAAGTGGTGCTCATTGGCCAAGACATGCACCACGCCGTCACGGACTCCTCTTTTTTATACTTCCCTACCAAGCCCGAAGCCGCCAATTGGCTCCGCGAAAATCCGTTGCGCAGCAGCCAGCTACTCATCAAAGGCTCGCGCGGCATGGGGTTGGAGTCGTTGCTAGAGCTAGTCTAGCGTAAGCACATCAACAGAGAAACCGCCCTTCTGCTGGTATTGCCATAGCTTTAACAGCTTGCAACACCAGCAGAAGGGCGGTTTCTCTGTTGATATGCTATCCTAAAAAGGGCTATCAAACTCGGCCAAGGAAGGCTGGATTTGGTCTTTGGGCGAAATCACCGGCTCAGAAAGCTCCCAGTTGATATTGAGCTGAGGGTCATTCCAAATCAGGCCGCCTTCTGAGCTAGGCTGGTAGTAATTGCTGCACTTGTACAGAAAGAGGGTGTCGTCTTCCAGGGCCGCGAAGCCGTGGGCAAACCCAATAGGCACATACAGCATGTTAAACCGGGTCGCATCCAGCTCTACCGCTAGGTGCTGGCCGTAGGTGGGCGAGTCGCGGCGTATATCTACCACTACATCCAGCGCCCGGCCCTGGGCTACCCTTACTAGTTTGGCTTGGGCGTACGGCGGCCGCTGAAAGTGCAACCCCCGCAGCACGCCCCGCATGGAGCGCGACTGGTTATCCTGCACCCAGTCTACATCAACGCCGGCTTCGTGCATGATTTTCTGGCTGAACGACTCAAAGAAGGCGCCCCGGGCGTCGCCGAATACGCGGGGGGTAAACTCTACTACGCCGGCCAGGGCGTGATGCTTAATTTCCATCGACTAAGAATGGGATAATGAGACAGGGATGAGGGCTGGTTTGGGGCCGAATTTTGTGGCAAGTTAGCCAGAATTGCGGCGGGTAGTGACGTCATGCACGATGCTTAGGTACTTGTCTAGCACAATGCGCTCATCAAATTTTTCCTCGGCTAGGCGCCGGCCGGCGCGGCCCATCTGCGCAAGCTCCTCACTAGGCATGCGCACGATCTGAAGCATTTTGGCAGCCAAATCCTGGGCATTACGCACTTCGCAGAGCAAGCCATTTTGCCCGTCAACCACCGTTTCGCGGCAGCCCGGTACGTCCGTCGTGACGATGGGCTTGCCCATGGCGGCCGCTTCAAGCAAGGTTTTGGGGGTTCCTTCGCGGTACGAGGGGAGTACTACGCAATCGGCTTGGCGGATGTGAGCGGCTACGTCGTCGGAGGTGCCTAGATATTCCAGGTTTCCGGCTTTCAGCCACTCCTCGAACACCACGCGCTTCACGCCTACCCCCCCCGACTCATCAATACCGCCCAGCAGCTGCACGCGGGTTCCGGGTACTGCCTCACGAACCAACCGGGCGGCCTCCGCATATTCCTCCACGCCCTTTTCATACAGCACCCGCGCAATCATCAGGAAGGTGAAGGGCTCGTGACGCGTGAACTCAGCGGCGGGCCGGAATTTATGCGTGTCGATGCCGGAGCCGGGCAGCAGATCAGTGATGCGCTCCGCAACTAAGCCATGCTGCAGGAAAAGCTGTCGGTCGTCGTTGTTCTGGAAAAAGACGCGCTTGGGAAAGCGAAAAGCAAAGCGGTAGAGGCCCAAGGCCACACTACTTACCAAGTTCTTCACGATAAACACTGTGCCTAGGCCCGACACATTGTTCACGCTTGGGATGCCCGCCAGTTTGGCGGCAATAGTGCCGTAGATGTTGGGTTTGATGGTGTACTGCAGTACTACATCGGGCCGCTCGCGGCGATAGATGCGGTAAAACCGGCCGGTGAGTTGGGCATCCTTAAGCGGATTGGTACCCTTATTTTCCATCAGAATCGGCACAAATCGGCAGCCCAGCTCAGTTTCCAACCGCTCAGAATACGCATCGGGTGGGGCAATGGCTAGCACCTCGTGGCCGGCAGCCTGCAGGGCCTTTACTAGGCTCCGACGAAAATTCCAGATGTTCCAGCTGGTATTAATAACGATGGCAACGCGCATTCCGGAGGTTTAAGGAAAAGAAGAAGCTAGGGAGCAAACGGGCCGCAAAGATACGGGCCTTCCGGCGGCCCTATACGGTAAGTCTGAATTTAGGGCTGGTTTGGGGCCAACTTCGTGCTGCCGTTCCCGAGCGTCCTATCTTTGCGAGCTACATTCCTGCCTTCTTCTTTACCTTATTTCGCTGATGCCTTCCCCGCTTTTGTTGCGCCTGCACCTGCTGGTTGTGCTGGCATTTTTACTGTTCTACGCCTTTAAAGCCGTGCTGCTGCTAACCAACCGGCAGGACACGCTGCGCACTGTGCGGGCTCGTACCCGCGTAGCCGACTCGGTACTAGGCCTGCTTATTCTACTAACCGGTGGCACGTTGCTAGCCCAATACCCGGGTGATACACCGCGCTGGTTGTGGGTGAAACTGGGCCTAGTAGTGGTGCTATTGCCGCTGGCCATTGCTGCCATGCGTCGCCAACACAAAGCGGGCGTAGTGCTCACGTTCCTGGGGTTTTTGTATGTGTATGGCTTAGCCGAAACGGGCTCCTTTACGCTTAGCCGCCCTACTAGCCCTACAGCGGCCTCCAACCCTGCCGGCACCCCCATTGGCCGGGCCGAAGCCACGGCCACGCCGGAAGCTTCCGCTCCGGTTGATACAACGTCGCTGAGCACTGATCTGTCGGCGGCGGATGTAGCAACCCTCGCGGCAGCAGCCGAGGTACCCGCGGCAGAAACCTCCGGCGATGAGGCGCTGGTAGCTGGCAAAATCCTTTACACCCAGAACTGCGCCGTGTGCCACGGTACCGATGGAAAACTGGGCCTCAACGGCGCCCACGATTTAACCAAGAGCAACCTGAATACCACGGGCCGCGTGTATATGGTAGTGAACGGCCTTGGCAAGATGCCTTCCTTCAAGGAGCAACTCACGGAAGAGCAGATTCAACAGGTGGTAGCCTACTCCCTTACCTTGAAATAGAAAGCCAGCATCTGCTCCCTACCCTACCGTTCACCCCACCTCTTCCCCTAGCATTACCCCTTTCCACATGGCTAACAAACCCGCCTCCAAAGGCCGTAAGCCGGGCAAAAGCACCCGCCACCCCGGCGCTACCGATACTGTAAAAGGCCGCGTAGGCCGCATGCTGGCCAAATCAGGCAAAGATGGCACCTACGAAACCGCTCCCGAAGAAGAAACCGCTGTGCTGGTAGCCGTACCCGACAAGCGCCAAGCTGATGCCCGCACGCAGGAGTACCTCGACGAGCTGGCTTTTCTGGCTGAAACAGCCGGCGCTACCGTCACCAAACGCTTTGTGCAACGCCTCGAAAAGCCCGATATCCGCACGTTTGTGGGTGAAGGCAAGCTAGAGGAAATCAAAGCGTACGTGCAGCATTCCAATGCCAGCATGGTTATTTTCGATGATGACCTCTCACCTTCTCAACTCCGCAACCTGGAGGCCGAGCTGAAAGTCAAAATCGTCGACCGCTCGCTCCTGATCATTGATATTTTTGCCAGCCGCGCCAAGTCGGCGACGGCCCGCACGCAGGTAGAGCTGGCCCAGTACCAGTACTTGCTGCCCCGCCTGACTGGCCTCTGGACTCACTTAGATAAACAGCGAGGTGGTGGCGTAGCCCAGCGCGGACCTGGTGAAACGGAAATCGAGACCGACCGTCGCGTGGTGCGCGACCGAATTGACTTGCTGAAAGAGCGCCTAAAGGAGCTTGATAAGCAAAGCCACACCCAGCGCAAGTCGCGCTCGGGCATCGCTCGGGTAGCCCTGGTGGGCTACACCAACGTGGGCAAAAGCACCATCATGAACCTGCTGAGCCGCGCCGATGTGTTTGCCGAAAACAAACTCTTCGCTACCGTTGACTCCACGGTGCGCAAGGTAGTACTGGACACGGTACCGTTTCTGCTCTCCGACACAGTAGGATTTATCCGGAAACTGCCCACCCGCCTGATTGAGAGCTTCAAGAGCACACTCGATGAAATCAGAGAAGCCGATTTGCTGGTGCACGTGGTGGATATTTCCCACCCTACGTTTGAGGACCAGATTGCCGTAGTCAATGACACGCTCAAGGACATTGGGGCGGCTGAAAAGCCAATGCTGCTGGTGTTCAATAAGATTGACCGGTACAATAGCGAAGAAGAAGTGGGGTATCACAGCGGCTTCGAGGGCATGAACGAGGACGAGGAGCACACGCCGCGCCCCACCCTGGAACAGCTGAAGGCTACGTACATGGCCAAGCTGCACGACCCGGTTATATTCATCTCGGCCCAGGAGCGCGAAAACATTGATGAGCTCCGCGACTTGCTCGTACGGCACGTATCGGCGCTTTCGCAGCATCAGTATTACGGTGCCACCCAGCCAGACGAAAGCGAGTAAACGCCACTGAGCATTCAGAAAAACGCCCGGGCCGCATCAGCGGTTCGGGCGTTTTAGCGTCCTAGCAACCCGCTAATAAGGCTCCATTACCCAAGTGACGTGCCGTGTTTTTTACTAGCCCCTGCTTTACTGGCAAGTCTGTTTGCTTATGAACTGAGCTCTTGATTAGCAGATTGGGTCGCAAGCAGAACAACAGTAGGGATTCAGCATTTGGTCACTTTATTTTAAACATTATCACTCCTAAAGAGCATATTTTAAATAATTTTTCAGTTTAACGAACCTTTTATTAACAAATCAGTAATAAGCGCTTAAATTACAGTTTCCGTTTCCACAACCAACCCGTTTCACATGAAGAAAACCTTTTACTCTCTCACTTTGGGCCTAGTATGTTTAGCAGCCTCTGCCTCAGCGCAGAGCGGCCAGCTTGGTGCCCTTGCAAACGGTTTTGCTCCGGCTGGTGCTGGCCGCCAGTGCGCGACGATGGATGTGCTTACGGCGCAAATGGCGGCTAACCCCGGCCTGGCAAAGCGCATGGAGGACATTGAATCTCAGACGCGCCAGTTTGTGAATAACCCCACCACGGCCATGCGCACAAATGCTGCCGTAACTATTCCGGTGGTAGTGCACGTGTTGTATAACACCACGGCTCAGAACGTATCGGATGCGCAGGTGCAGGCTCAGATTGATGTACTGAACCAGGATTTCGCCAAAACCAACGCCGATGCCAGCCTAGTTCCGGCGGCCTTCGCGGGTGCCGCGGCCAACACCAACATTCAGTTCACGCTGGCCAAGCGCACACCAACCGGCACGGCCACCAACGGCATTATCCACAAATACACCAAAACCTCTTCCTGGAGCTCAAACGATGCCGTTAAGAACTCCAAGCGCGGCGGCGATGATGCCTGGGACGCGACCAAATACCTGAACATCTGGGTGTGTAACCTGGGCCAAGGCCTGTTGGGTTACGCGCAGTTTCCGGGTGGTTCGCCTAGCACCGATGGGGTAGTAGTATTGTACTCCTCGCTGCCCGGCGGCACAGCCAAACCCTACGACAAAGGCCGCACGGCTACCCACGAAGTGGGGCACTGGCTGAACCTGCGCCACATCTGGGGCGATGCCAGCTGCGGCAATGACCTGGTGTCGGACACCCCGACCCAGCAAACCAGCAACTACGGCTGCCCTTCCTTCCCGAAGGTGACCTGCTCCAACGGGCCCAACGGCGACATGTTCATGAACTACATGGACTATACCGATGATGCCTGCATGTACATGTTCTCCAACGGCCAGTCTTCGCGCATGAATGCCCTCTTCGCCACTGGTGGCGCCCGCGTGGGTTTGGTCAGCTCAACCGGCGGTACCGCTCCACTCATGAGCTCTACTTCGGTAGAAACCCTGAATGTATTCCCGAACCCCGCTGTCGATCAGCTCTCGATCCGCACAGGCCTGAACATGCCCGCCAGCAAATGGTCGGCGAAAGTATACGATCTGCGTGGCTTCGAAATGAAGCAGGCGCGCAGCCTCGAAGCTGGTAACGTTGACATCTCGGCCCTGCCTAATGGCATCTACCACCTCGTCCTGACCGACGGCAAATCAACTCAGCACCAGAGCTTCCGCAAGGAGTAGCCCTACCGCTTATACCAAATAACGCCCGCTCCGATACTGATTGGAGTGGGCGTTGTGGGTACGTGCCAGCGCTCCCAATTCAGCGCGGCAGCAAGTGCTTTCGGAGAGTTGCTGAATCGTCTTCGCTAAAACAGCAGGCACCAAGCAGTTTAGCCTTTCCGGCACCCTAGCAACCGGCCTTACCTCACCATAGTACCCTTCGCCCTTTTCTCACAGCCAGCACACCTGCCTTCTTTTTTACCCGCTCCATTCCTCTTTTTCACAACCAAACCCTTTCTCTATGAAACAAACTATCTACGCCCTGGCCTTGGCCTGCATGGGGCTAGGCGCCTCGCTTACGGCGGAAGCCCAAACGGTCCGGCAGTGCTCGACCATGGAAAACTTGGCGGCGCAGCTGGCCGCCGACCCGACCATGGCCCAGCGCCTGTCGAACATCGAAAACCAGACCCGCCAGTTTCAAGCCGACCCGGTAGCCCAACGCACTACGGCTGTTATTACCATTCCGGTAGTGGTGCACGTGCTGTACAACACCACGGCCCAGAACATTTCCGACGCCCAGATTCAGTCGCAGATTACGGTTCTGAACGAGGACTTTAGCAAAACCAACGCCGACGTAAGCAAGACGCCTTCGGCTTTTGCTGGCCTGGCTGCTAACGCTAACATTCAGTTTGTGCTGGCCAAGCGCACGCCTTCCGGCACCGCTACCACCGGCATCGAGCGCAAGTCGACGACCATCACGAGCTGGGGCACCGACGACAAGATGAAGAGCACGGCTACTGGTGGCCTGAACGCCTGGGATGCTACCAAATACCTGAACCTGTGGGTGTGCAACCTATCGGGCGGCGTACTGGGTTACGCACAGTTTCCGGGCGGCCCCGTCAGCACCGATGGGGTAGTAATCCTGACGTCGGCTTTCGGGCGCGGCGGCTCGGCCTCGGCTCCGTTTAACCTGGGCCGTACCGGCACCCACGAAGTAGGGCACTGGCTGAATTTGCGCCACATCTGGGGCGATGCCAGCTGCGGCAATGACCTGGTGTCGGACACCCCGACCCAGCAAACCAGCAACTACGGCTGCCCTTCCTTCCCGAAGGTGACCTGCTCCAACGGGCCCAACGGCGACATGTTCATGAACTACATGGACTATACCGATGATGCCTGCATGTACATGTTCTCCAACGGCCAGTCTTCGCGCATGAATGCCCTCTTCGCCACTGGCGGCGCCCGCGTGGGCCTAGTTACTTCTACCGGTGGCACTGCTCCTGGCGGCACTACCCCAACCACGCCTACGTACTGCGCTTCCAAAGGCAATTCAGTGTCGTATGAGTGGATTGACTTTGTGCAGCTAGGCTCTATCAGCCGCACCTCGGGGGCCAATGCAGGCTACTACGATGGCACAGCCCTGTCCACTACCGTAACCGCCGGCTCTTCCCAGACCATCAGCTACTCCGCGGGCTATGCCTCCACGGCCTACACTGAGTACTGGAAAGTGCACATCGACTACAACCAGGACGGCGACTTCATCGACTCCGGCGAGCTAGTAGCCAGCCGCAGCAGCGCTTCGGCCAGCACCCTGACCAGCACCTTCACGGTACCAGCTACTGCCAAAACGGGCAAAACCCGCCTGCGCATTGTCATGAGCGATGCCTCGGCTACCACCAGCTGCAACAGCTACAGCTACGGTGAAACCGAAGATTACAGCATTTCTATCTCGGGTGGCACTGCCCGCCAAGACGGAGCTACGGCTGAAGCTGCGGGCTACCGCATTTTCCCGAACCCAGCTGCAGATGTCCTAAACATTGAAGTGCCAGCTGCTCTCAACGCCAGCGCTGTTTCGGTGCGGGTGTACGATGTGCGCGGCGCCGAAATGAAGCAGGTATCGTTTGATGGCAACTTGCTCAATGTGGGCCGCCTGGCCAAAGGCGTGTACACGCTGCGCATTGCCGATGGACAGCAGGTGACGCACCAACGTTTCATTAAAGAATAACCTAGGCTCTTGCCGGCTTTAAACCGCTGGCATTGCGTAGCTTGCAACGAAAAGACTCGCCCGGCTGGGCGGGTCTTTTTAGTTGCCGGCTAGTTACCGGCCCGATTTTGGACGTACCCGCCCTCCGAAGCAAAACCTTTTCCTAGCGCCACAGTAAAGAGGCGTGCCTACTGTTTTCTCCCTTATGAAGACCTTATACCTGATGCGCCACGCCAAATCGAGCTGGAGCTTCGATGATTTAAGCGACAAGCAACGGCCCCTCAACGACCGTGGCCGCGACGATGCGCCGCTGATGGGCCAGGCGCTAGCCAAGCGTAATATTCAGCTTGACCTCATCGTGGCATCATCAGCCGTTAGGGCCCTGAGCACGGCGGCCTTAGTAGCCCACGAGCTGGAGTATCCGGCTGAGCGCATTCAGGTAGTAGACCGCATTTACGAGGCCACCGTGCCCGAACTGCTGACGGTGGTGCGCGAGTGCCCCGATACGGCGGACTCGGTGCTGCTGGTGGGCCACAACAACACCCTCACCGATTTTGCCAATCTGCTTTCGCCCAGCGAAATTCCGGATATGCCCACGGCGGCCATTGTGTGCCTGAAGTTCAACTGCGCCCATTGGGTTGAAATTGACCGGGCGAATGCCGAATACTACTTCTACGATTATCCGAAACACAACTAGGGACCCGGTGGCCTAGGAACCTTGCTGCCGCACTGGCACTACTTTTCAAACCCACCTCCTACGCCCCGGGCCCTACCCCCTACCATGTCCGAAACCACACAGGCTCAGCCCCGGCTGCTAAACCGAGAACTAAGCTGGCTGGCTTTCAACCGCCGCGTGCTGCAGGAAGCGCAGGACCCCAACGTGCCGCTGCTAGAGCGCATTAAGTTTCTGGCCATTTTTAGCAGCAACCTCGATGAGTATTTCAAGGTGCGGGTTGCTACCCTGCGCCGGCTGGTAAAGCTGAAAAAGAAGACTAGGGCCAAGCTGGGCGAAGACCCCGTGGAGCAGTTGCATAACCTGCTGGAAGAAGTGGGCCGCCAGCAGCAGCAGTTTGGCGAAACCTTCCGCAATGACATTCTGCCGGAGCTGCGCGCCCAGCACATTCACCTAGTTACGGAGCACGACCTGACGGAAGAGCAGCGCACCTGGGTGAACGACTACTTTTGTCAGCACGTGCAGGATTTGCTTTCGCCCATTATTCTCGACGATAACCTACACCACCTGTTTCTGCGCGACCAGAGCGTGTACCTCACGTTCCTGCTCTCCCAGCCCCTTGATCAGAAAAAGCAAGAGCAAGAGCGAGTGGTAGTGATGGAGCTGCCTACCAAGCGCCACGGTGGCCGCTTTGTGCAGCTGCCGGCCCACGGCGAGGACAAGTATGTAATGTTTCTGGACGACGTAATCCGGTGCTGCGCCAGCTCACTGTTTCCGAAGTACCAGAAGGTGCAGGTGCAGGCCGTGAAGCTTTCCCGCGATGCCGAGCTCGACATTCAGGAAGAAGTATCGGGTAATATGCTGGCCAAAATCAAGAGTAGCCTGCAAAAGCGAGAAACCGGCTACCCGGCGCGCCTGCTCTATGACCCCGCCATGCCCAAAGCCGTATTGCGCGCCCTGATGCAGAAAACCGGCATCGGCAAAGAAGAGCTGGTGGAAGGCAGCCGCTACCACAACTTTCGCGACTTTTTTGGCTTCCCGGACTTTGGGCTGGAGCAGCTTCAGTACGAGCCCATGCCCCCGCTGCAGCACCCTACATTGCCGCGAACTGGCAAAATGCTGCCCGCTATTGCCCAACGCGACCACCTGCTGCACCCACCATACCAGTCGTTCGGTTACGTTACGCGCCTAATAACGGAAGCAGCGCAAGACCCCCAGGTAAGCGGCATCAGCATCACGCTGTATCGGGTGGCAGGCAAAAGTGAGGTAGCCAAAGCGCTGCTGAAAGCAGCTAAAAACGGCAAGCAAGTAACCGTGGTAGTGGAGCTCAAAGCCCGCTTCGATGAGGAAAGCAATATGTTTTGGGCCGAGAAGCTGCAAAAAGCTGGCGCTAACGTCATCTATGGCATTCCGGAACTGAAAGTGCACAGCAAGCTGCTCCTGATTACTAGGGCTGAAGAAGGCCAAAACCGCCTGTATGCGTACCTGAGCACTGGCAACTTCAACGAGAAAACCAGCGAGATATACGCCGACCATGGGGTGTTCACGAGCAACCCCGAGCTCACCCGCGAGGTAGCTGAGGTGTTCCGCTACTTCCACGACCGCCAGGATAAAAGCGGCCTGTTCAAGCACTTGCTAGTAGCTCCGTTTGAGCTGCGTGAACGGCTTAACGCCCTCATCGACCACGAAATAGAGCTGGCCCAGCAGGGCCAGGATGCCTATATCATTCTGAAGCTCAATGCCCTGCAGGATGAACGCATGATTCTGAAGCTGTATGAGGCCAGCCAGGCTGGAGTGAAGGTAGAACTCCTGATTCGGGGAATTTCGTGTCTGATTCCGGAGCTAGCCGGCCAGAGCGAAAACATCCGCCAGCGGGGCATGGTTGACCGGTTTCTGGAGCATGCCCGCGTGTATGTGTTTGGCAACGGCGGCGAGGAAAAGGTGTACGTCGCATCGTCGGACTGGATGGCCCGTAACCTCGACCGGCGCGTGGAAGTAGCTTTCCCGATTCTGCAGCCCGACTTGCGGGCCGAGGTACGCCACCTGCTGGATTTACAACGTCAGGACAACGTAAAAGCCCGTGACTTCCACAACCGTTTTATCGGCCCCGAGGATGCTGCCTCTGCCCGCGTCCGCTCCCAGTTTGATACCTATGAGTATCTGAAGAGCCTAACTGCGCCTAAAAAGCTGCGGGCACCGCGCAAGTAGCTGGCCCTACCGGCTTGCAGGAGTGCAAGTGCCGCACTTCCTGTCTGTATAACCAACTCACTCAAAGCCAGATGCTGCTACCACTTTGGTAGCGGCATCTGGCTTTTTGTATTATAGTCGGCGCTAGGTACGTGTTTGCCTTAAAGGCACCCGTTCTAATATATCTTGCTCATATCTAATAAATTACAACCGCCATTCTGTCACAAACCGCGAACATTCCAACTAAACATCCGTTACCTCCTATAATACGCTTGTATTGCTTGCTTTTACCTGGTTTTTTTCTACTTTGAGGCAATACGGCATGATTCCTGTGCCGAATTTCCTTTCACCTCTGATACTACTACCATGCAATATTTTTCTTCCGGCACTTTAGCTCCCGCCATTCGCGCTATTGCCAACTACCACGAGCTCAAGGTCTGGCCCGCCTGTTTTGAGGCCGTACTCGACGGACGAAAACCGTTCGACGTGCGCCTCAACGACCGAGAATACCAAGTAGGCGACGCGCTGCTCTTGTGCGAATACGAGCCAGAAAGCGAGCAATACAGCGGCCGTACTACGGAGCGCTGGATCAGTTACCTGCTGCAAGGCGGCGCCTTTGGCATTGAGGCCGGCTGGTGCGTAATTGGCTTGGCCGAGCACCCGCCGCTGCCCCTAGGCGTCAGCGACACGCGCCTGTGGTAAGTGTGTTTTCCTAGGGTCTGTTTCTGTTGAAAGCCTCCGCTGTGCGGGGGCTTTTTTTATGGCATTGCTACTCCTCGTAGTCTGGATGTGCAGCTTAGGTAGCACCAGCAAAAACAACAAGCCCGGCCACTGAAAAGCGGCCGGGCTTGTTGTGTACTGTTTTACTAGCCCTAAGTACGGGGCAAACCCCAATGCAAATAAGCTGGCTGGAATAGGCTTAGTTGCCAGAGGCCTTTTTCAGGAACTTGCGCGGAGGCACAATGAACAGCTCAAACGAAGCGTAGGGAGCACCGGCCAGCTTAGAATCGATGATTTTGACACGGTTATCATTGGTGCGGTCAAAGGCGTCGAAAGCGTAGTTGTAGCGGTATCCTCCTTCCAGCCCGAACCACAGGAAGTCATAGATTTCCCGCTCCCAACGGCCGCGGAACTTCACTTCCGTTTCGCGTAGCTCCAAGGTGCGCAGATCAATAGCTCCTTCGCGCCGCAGGGGCTCCCGCAGCTTGATAATGTAGTTCAAACCATCAACGGAGTAGCCCGCAAACAGCAACGACTTCGGCGACACGTTGTAACGCATGGTCACGCGAGCTGGAAATAGCGCTTCCACGCCCCAGCGGTTGTTGAAGGTGCGGTTATATAACAGAGCTGGATAAATGCTCTGGCGCCCAAAAGTGTAGCCAAGCTGCAACCCTACCCCCCACGAGAAGGTCGGGCTGCGCTTCCAGCCGTACAGAAACTCCGAGGACACGCGCAGGTAGTCGCGCACACTCAGCTCCGAGGAGGTGTAGTCGCCGCTGAGCTCCCCTTTCACCCGGAAGATATACCAGTTCACGGTGTTCACAGGACGGATGACCGCCAGCTGTGCCCCCAGTGTTTTCAGGCCCTTGTCCTCGATGTTATCATACAGCTCGTAGCCGGTGGGGCGTTGCCGAAACTTAAATTCTTCCCGCTCATAATTCACGCCCATCACCAGTTTAAGGTGCGGATGGTTGAGCATCGGGATGTAGCCTTTGATTACTAGGCGCGCATTTTTGGTGGCCTCTGAGCTGAAATCCTGCAGGCCTACCACTTTGCCATCGGAGTCTACATTAAAGCGTGGCATCCGCTCATAGTGGAAAATCAGGCCTTTGCTGGGGCCCATTCCTACCACCGAAGGCACGGCAAACTCCTGCCCATTTCCTGCCTGGATAGTATCGCCGGGCAAGGGAGCGGGCGGCGGATACACACGAGGCTGGGCGGGCGTTACCTGCGCCTGAGCTGCCAGCAGCGGGGCCGCTACCAGCATACTGGCGCCGAGCCGCCGCACAAGCCGGCTATACAAAGGAGTCAAGAGAGTACGCATACAAAGGAGGGAGGAAGGATGAGAGCAGGTGAAAACGCAAAAACGGAGAGTGAGGTTGGCGCCCGGCAGTGAGCTAGCAGCCATGCCCCGGTAGCTAGAATAGGAAGTCAAACCCAACAAAAACCAGCTTTTCTTCTCCTACCGAGTACGTAGCATTAATAACGGCCTGCTTCAGTACATCAACCCAGATGCCACCGCCCACGGCCGTGTGCAGAGCCTTTATGCCGGTATCCGTATCGCGGGAGGTAAACACGCGGGCAGCATCAGCCAGACCCAGTATGCCGAACTTGCCGGGCACTAGGTAGGCATTGAAGCTGAACAGCTGCACCCGCACTTCTCCGTTGGCATACACCGAGCTCCGACCTGCAAAGCGGGTGCGGCGGTAGCCGCGCAGGTTGGTGGTGCCACCTAGGGTATTAGCCTGGTAGAAGCGGTAGTCGCCGAGGTTGCGGTTGGCGCCAATGCGGCCAGCCCAGGTTAGCTGGAACGGGAAGTTAGGCGACAGATAGAAGCGGGCTTCCGTGGCTAGTCGGCCATAGTTAAGCCGCTCGCCGTTAAGCTGGTAGTTATACTCCGCCGAGTTGTAGATACGCAAGCCGATGCGGGGGTTTTTCGGCGAGGAGCTGGCATCGAGGCTCATATACGCCTTGGCGCCTAGGTAGCGGTTCACACCAAAGTCAGAGGCCCGAATACCGGCCGCGGCCGTACCTTCCTGCCCATTACTGTTGGCATCGAGCCCGTTGGCAATTTCCAGCCCGAGCTGGTCGCGCTCAATATGAAACTGGTCGTACTGCGGCCCAAAGCCCAACTTCAGGAAACTGAACACATCCTGCTCCAACATCGGGGCCACGCTCAGGCGCGAGAACCGGATGCGGTAGGTATCGTTGATGTCGCGGGCGCGGGTATCCTGGTCGTCGGCCAGCACGTTGCGCGTATCGTTGCCCAACCCGAAAAAGTTGTAGAGCAGCTGCGGGCCATACAACTGAGCATTCACGCGCAAATCGAGCTTGCCGAACGTATCGACAAAGTGCCCGAGGTAGCGTACGTTGTAAGCGCTCTGGGAAGGCGAGTAGTTCGCCGCCAGGCTTTGCTCGGTAGCATATGGTGCCTTCCGGAAGCCATACGTACGATATACTACCCCCCCTCCGAGGAACAACCGGTCGTCGATGTTGTAGCCGAAGTAAGCCGTGGGCCCGAAGTAGTTGAGCGTGTAGTCTTTGCGGTCGGTGCGGTTGTGGACGTCGTACTGGCTGACATCAATACCGGGCTCCAAACGCAAACGAGCGTCTTTCCCTGCAATAATTACGTTGCCGGTATCCGCGTCATAGACATGCAGGCGGTGGCCCAAGCCCGCCACATTTGAGCGGTCCACAATGGAGTCGCGGTCGGTGCCACCAATGATGCGCACCATCGGTCCACGCTTCACGTCGCCTTTCAGCTCGTATTGGTCCTCGCCTTCAAATCCGTACAGGCGCAGCTCTTTCGTCACCTTATTATCAAAGGTGCGGTCGAACAGGATTTTGGTTAGCTGCCCTTCCTTGTTGATCTTCTGCACCGTCACGTGCGTCTGATCACTAGGCAGGCGCTCCACCACAAACCGCTCCCGCTTCTTGGAGCCCTTCACCTCGGTTACTTCGCTCAGCAAGCCATAATAGTCGGCGGCTACCTGAGGCAGCAAATCGCGGCGACTCTTGAGCTTGGCAATAATCTCAGGGCCGTGCAACTCAAAAATCTGCTTGGGCCACCGCTCACGCAGGGTTTGCTCAATGAGCTCATCCGTAAGGGCTGCCTTCATTTCCTCGGCCTGCTTTACCCAGTCTTCCTTCGTGACAGAAGCCAGGTAAACCCGGTCGTTGCTGAGGGCAGTTAGGTTCAGGCCTTTCCAGTCGGCGTAATCGGGCCCGAAGTTCTGGAAGTTGCGGATAGCCCACTTACGCGAGGCCAGGTACGGGAAGATGCCATCGCCTTTAAAGAAGGCTATGTCGCGGTCTTCGGGTACGGCCGTGAATTTGCGGTCACCGTCTTTATCCTTTTTCTCGGCCCAGCGCCACTGGTCTTCGTGCCGGTCCCAGTCGCCAATCCACATATCGAAGAGGCGCGAACGGGCAAAGGCTTTCTCGTTGACGCGGTTATCGTTGTCGTCGGTGATGCGCTCAAACACCTTGTCGGTGCCTACTAAGTTCTTAGCATTTCCCAGGGAGGCCACGTCGCTTTGATCGTCTTTGGCGTCTTCCTCAATAGCGCCGGGCGTATTGCCGAAGCGCTCGAGGTACTGGCCCAGCAACGGGTCCTGCGGAATATAGCGCAGCTCGGGGTTGGTGTGCAGAATGCCAGCAGCATCAGCCAGAGGTGGCAGTGCAATAGAGGCAAATGGGTGCTGCGCCGAAATCTGGTCTTGTAGAATATCGGCGGCCGCGCCTTCACGCAGGGCTTCCGGCAGTACCGCCGAGGGGTCTTTGTTCAGGCTCCGAACGGTAAAGTTGCGGCCTTCCTCGTTGCGCACTTTCAGCGAGGCCGTTTGCTTGCCACCACCAATTTTGTATGGCGTCAGGCCGCCTTTTTCGGTAGCCAGGTCTAGCACCGGAAAGGTAACAGGAGTAGCCCACTCGTGGCGGTAGTGCTCGCCAAACAGGAATTTATGGAACTTGCTCCGGTTAGCGTACCTAGTATTTACAGGTGTGGTTACGGTGCTATCGGCAAAGTTGGGGCGGTTGCCGGTAGGCTGCACCACTACTTCCTCGGCGCTGGCCTGCTGAGCATACAGCGGTAACCGGAATACGAGGCGGCCAGTCTGGCCTTTGCCCTCGGGCACGTAGAATTCCGTCCAGACTTCCCCGTTGTCATAGTAGTTGACGCGGGCAAACCCTTTTTCCTTATCCGAGAACCAAGCGTCGCCACCGCTGCCGGGCTTTACGTGCTGGGTTTTGCAGCCCGAGCCACTGACAATGTGGTTGAGGTTACCCTCTTTGAAAAACTGCAGGTTGTGCTCGTGCCCGGCCGCGTAAATGATATTGGGGTATTTGTTAAACACCTCCATCAGGCCCTTCTTATAGGCTTGGTACAGCGGGTGGGGCAAGTCCTGGGTTACTCCGCCGTATTTGCGCGCAAAGGGGTAAATAGAGCCAATGACCGGCAGCGGCACAAAGGCGTATTTGTACACAATGGAAAGCGGGAAGAAATGGTCACCAAGCGTGAAGTAGCCTCCGTGAATACCATCGGAGAACAAAGGGTGGTGGGCAACCACCATAATGTTCTTGCCTTCATTGCGCTGGATGATATCCTCTACCTGCACAAAGAAATCCGTCTCGTTGGCAATGCCGCAGCCGCTGTTGGCGCCGTACGGCCGCTCGCCGTTGGTTTGCAGAAACCACTGGGAGTTGATGGCAATAAGTACTAGGTCATCCTGGAGGCGAATCTCAACCGGACCGGGGCAGGCATCGCGGGGCAGGAAAAAGTCGCCGGTGTAGGGGAAAGCGGCGGAGTCGCTCTGCAGGTAGTTTTCCACGAAAAACTGCTCCCGGTTCACCTGTTCCACTGAGCCCTGCAGGCCCTGCTTCCAGTCGTGGTTGCCCGGAATCATGTATTTCTCGCCCTGGTAGTCGCGCAGTACTTTCAGTTGGTCAACGATGCGCTGCTCCGAGGCTTTGCGGTCGTAGGCGCCTTCTTCCGGCATGCCATACTCGTAGATATTGTCGCCCAGGTACACCGTCGTGCTTTTAGAGCCGGCGGCCAGAATCTGTTTGCGCAGGTAGTTCAGGGAAGGCTCGCCACCTTCCGCCTCCGGGGCGGGCTTGCCCACATCGCCAATCAGAAATACACTATAGCGAATGCGGGAGCTATCGGGCGGCGTCTTGGACTCCCAGTTCAGGCCGGCCTTGCGGTAGTTAGGCCGCGTAGGGTGAGAGGCTTGCTCTTTCTGCTGGGCCTGCGCCACGGGCACAACAGCACCAGCCAAAGCCAGCAGTAAGCAACAGGACAGGAAATGTCTGCTCATAAAAGAAGGTAGCAAAAAACAGGGAATCCCTGAAACGGCACTTGTTAAGGGGGGAGAGTGTTCAGGAAATACGTAAACTTACCTGCAACGGCTACCCCTTACAACCGGAGTATAGCGCTGTGCGCTGCCCTACGCAATTCAACTGGCTACGGTTGGGTTGCGGCTGCCCAAAACCTGTGGCCGCAATTCGCGTTGTAAGCCGAACAGCCTAGCTGTCGTTTTTTGTTTTCCACATCTCCTGATGGAACCCATTATTACTCAGAAACCGGCTAAGGCCGAAATTGTCAAGAACGCAAAGGCTTATGTGATGGCGCTGCTGGAAGAAAAGCTTCCGGCCCAGCTCGTGTATCACTCCCCGAAGCACACTGCCGTAGTGGTGAAGGAAGCGCGTGCCCTTGGCGAAGCGGCTGGCCTCAGCGAGGCCGACCAGGAAGCATTAGTGCTGGCCGCTTGGTTTCATGATGTAGGCTACACAGAAGTATATGATGGCCATGAGTTCCGGAGCGCTGAAATGGCCGGCGAGTGGCTTACCCAACAAGGCTACCCTCCTGAGCGCACTGAACTGGTGCAGAACCTGATCCGGGCCACTCACCGCGACGCGACCCGCGAAACAGAGCTGGAGCAGTTGCTAGTGGATGCCGACATGAGCGGCATGGGCCGCGACGATTTCTTCTCGAATGCCGAGCTGCTGCGTGCTGAGTGGGAAGCCACCTTTGGCAAAACCTACTCGAACCCCGAGTGGGCCGATAACCAGCTAGCCTTCCTGATTGGCGGCAAGTACTACACCAAGGTGGCCAAAGAGCGCTACCAGGAGCAGTTCAAAGACAATATAAAGGAGCAGCGAAAACTGCTGAAGAAGTCCGAGAAAAAGAAAAAGAAGAAAGAGGAAGAAGAGCAGGGTACCTTCGCGGAACCCAAGCGCGGCATCGAAACCATGTTCCGGACGATGTACAGCAACCACATGAAGCTCTCGGACATGGCCGATAAAAAGGCCAACATGATGATCAGCCTCAATGCCGTGCTCATGTCCTTGATTATCACATATTTCGGCGCTAAGCTGGGCAGCAAGTCGGCAGCCCTGAGTAACGTGGGCCTCATCCGAAACCCAGTTATTACGGTGCCCATGGGTATTCTGCTGGCTACGGCCCTGGGGTCGGTTATCACGGCCATTCTGTGTGCACAGCCCGATGTAACAAGCTTTAAATGGCTGAAGCGCAGCCCCCAAATTGCCACCAACCGCCGCGTAAACCTGCTGTTCTTTGGCAACTTCAGCAAGCTCAGCCTCGATGACTTCCAGCATGGCATGACGGAGATTATGGGCCAGAAAGAGGCACTGTATACCAACATGGTGACGGACATTTACTACCTCGGCGACGTGCTGACCAAAAAGTATCGCTTGCTGCGCCTGAGCTACACCATTTTCATGGTAGGCCTGATCCTGACGGCGCTTTCGTTCGGTATTGCTTTGCTTTACAAGGTGTAACTCAACCCATTTACGTTCTTAAAGCGGTCGACCCCAAAACGGGACCTAGCATCATACTAGGTCCCGTTTTAGGGTCAACCGCTTTTAGCGTTTTGGAGGCCTAGTAGCCAGGAAGGTTATGCGACACTTGGTGCCTGCTTTTCAACCAGCGCCGCGAATTGGTGAAGGGAGCTGCCCAGAAAGCGGTGGAGGCGGCGTAGCTGGCCAAACCGCACCAACCGATTAGAGCTGGCAATGTGGCCGTAACGGAGTTCAATGGTAATAAAGCACGTACTGGTGTCCACTACCTCGAGGCAGTAGAACAGCAGCGTATTCGGGAAAAGACGGAAATGAGAAATCTTTTCCACGTATTCCAAACGGCCGTCTTCTTCCACGTATTGCACCGCCTGAAAGTCAATCTGGCCCCGGTATACATCTGCTTTGTAGCTAGTGCCCAGGCGCCCGGCCTTGGTTACATCGTAGTGCACAGCCGAAACGCCTTCCATCCAGAGGGGGCGGAGCCGAAAGTTACTGATGACCCGCAGTGCGTATGCCGCCGATACGCGCACCGCCCGTCGCACTTTCAGGGCGCAGCTCTGCGTGGTATCGTCGGCTACTTCCGGGGTGCTCACCAGCAGCCGCAACGGCGACAGATGAGCATAGTGATAAGGCACTTCGCCCAGATATTCGTAGTAGGTGGCGCCGGGCTGCAGGCGCGTCCAGGAGAAGGCGCGGGTTAGGACAGCGGGGTGCTGAGTAGCCGTATAGCCTTCGGAAAGCAGTAGGTATTCTGAGCCGGTAATGTTGTTTTTGAGCAGCCGATGCACCACAATTACGTCGCGGCCCATGAGCTTGGTGTGCTCCCGAATGCGCGCCACGCTTACCCGGCCGTAGTGCACCACTATTTTGAGGGTGAGGGCCAACTCCTGCAATGCTTCGGCCAGTTCCGAGCCCGTATCGCGCTCCACCAGGCGTAGGTAGTTCTGAAAGTCAAGGTAAATGCGGCGGCACTGGCGCACCAGGTCGGCAATGGGCGGCGGCGGCCCCAGGCGGTAAAACAGCACGGCATCGCCCTGAATCTCGTTTACCTGCAAATCCAGCATATTGGCCTCAATCAGGATTTCCAGCAAATCGGCCACCAGAAACGGCGCCTGCGGACTGCCTGACTCCTCAATAAAGCGCGTGAAGCCGCTGATATCGGGAATGAGTAACAGGGCCGGCACTTGCTTATCGGCCTCCTGCAAGGCCCTTCCGCCGGCTGTGCGCCGGTCAGCGCGCAAGTCATCCAGTAAGCCCATGCTAAGAGAAGAAGAGGGTGAAGGTTTGTGCTACGAAATGGCCTAGCGCCCTGCGGCCTATACGCCTTGCTGGCCGCACGGGGTTTGGGCAGCCCGCGCTTTCGGCGTAGCTTTGTACTAGCGTACTACCCCGGCTGCGTAGTTCAACGGATAGAATAGGCGTTTCCTAAACGCTTGATATGGGTTCGATTCCCGTCGCGGCTACAAGTAACTTATTTTTAGCAGTAGTACCAAGCCGCCAGCCCCTGTATATACGGGCTGGCGGCTTTGTTTTGGCCCTTTCTGCTCAGTGGAGCAGGGGTTAGGGTTGGGGTTAGGAAAGGAGGGTGAGGTTAGTTGGACTGGTTTACTTTTTTTTCTCCCGGCGAAAGAACAACTTGCGGAATACTAACGGCGTTAGTATTGCTATTATAGTTCGCACTAGTTCTCTCTCTATGCCGCCTATTCCTCAGCCCCGTATGCAGCCTCCCCTGTTGTGGCGCGTCAACAACCAGGCCGACCCTGTAACGGGGAAAGCTCCTATTTATATGCGCATCAAGGTTGGTCCCCAACGAAGGGAAGTTGCCACGGGCGTAGAAGCTACCGAAGCGGAGTGGGATGTGCGGGCCAAACAGCTCAAAGCGATTGTGAAGGGGTGCGGCCCGGAGCTGGCGGAAGCTAGGCGGGCGGCGGCGCAGGATGCCAACGCGGTGCTGCTGGCGAAAGTCAAGGGAGCGAACGATGCCTGGGCTTACCTAAAAGAGCAGGGCGGCTACGTTACGGCGGATCACATCAAGCGGCGTGTTGCCGCGTCCGGGACCTCTCCCCTTACGTTACTGGCGTTAGCGGATGCCTTCTATGAAAACGAGAGTCGCCCCGGCGCGGGCGTAGCTGACAACACGCTAAAGGGCCTGCGCTCCCGGCGTCGGATACTAGAAGAGTATCTACGCCTCACCTGTCAGGCTACCCTACTCGCTGCCGCTGTGGACTTGCCTTGGGTGCGCAAGTTTGAGCGCTGGTGTGTCGATCACCGGGGCTATACGGGTTCCACCGCCCGCAAGCATATCAACACGCTCCAGCGCATCATCAGCTTCGGAGCCCATGAAGGCAAGCTCTCCACGAACGAAATAGCTGACTACCATTTCCAGACGCCGGTTATCCGGCAAGACCCCGCGTACTTACCCGAAGCCGAGCTGCAGCTACTCGCCAAGACCGAGTTCACGCGTTCCGGTCTGAGCCGGGTGGCGGATGCGTGGCTGTTCTGCGCCTACACGGGGCTGGCGTACGTGGACTACATGGCCTTCGACCCCGCCCAACACCTACACACCGACGCCAGCGGCATCCGCTGGATTCGTATGACCCGGCAAAAGTCCAAGGTCAAGTTCTCCATGCTGCTACTGGAAGAGGCGGCCGCTATCTTGGATCGGTATAAGCGCGAAGGTGGGCTGCCTAAGTTCTCTAACCAGCACTTTAACGATGAACTGAAGATCGTGAGCCAGGTGTGCTACCTGAGCCTGCCCTTAACTGTCGGACTTGCCCGGCATACGTTCTCGCAGCGGATTCGAGACATGGGATTCTCGGATGAAGTAACGGCCTCCATGGCCGGCCACGACCCCAAAACCATGAACCTGCACTACTCCCGTATTCGGGAGGCGCGGATAGCTGGGGAATACGAGAAGCTGAAAGGCAGGCTGCCCACGGCGGCCCCTGCTACCTTAGCCGAGCAACTACTACAGGCCATGCAAGACCCTGCGCAAGCCCAGCTACTGCGTCAACTTATCCTGAGTCAAAACAACGAAGCCGCATGATCCGCTCCCCACGCCTCCGTCTTTCCCGATTCCGTCACCGCTGGCGCTGCGGCCCGGCTGCGGCGGGTATGTTCAGCTAGAAACGACACCGCCCCGACCGCTGCGAGAGGGGCCGGGGCGGGTGGCGGGGTGAAGTGGTGGTTTAGTTGCCTGTAGCCTTGTCGAAGGTCACGTACACCTCGTCGCCAGTAGCATAGCCAGCAAAGGCCTGCTCATTGCTAACACCTAAGAAGATGGTGCCAGCCGGGGTAGCATTCCAGTACTTCTTATTCTCATGGTTGGGGTCGTCACTATACACGGGTGCCATGCCTATTTGCGTGTACCCGTTTTCGTTTGTTTCGATGGTGGTTACTTGGAATTTAGCTTTTACAGTCATGAGTTGATTGGTTAAGTAGGGTTATTAAATCTTCGTCTGAAAGAGAGTTGATGTAGCTGCGGTAGGCTTGCGCACGTAGGCTGTTGGCATACTCGGCGGCGATCTCATTAGCCCGCGCCAACACCGCTTTATTCTGGAAGTGACCTTTTAATACGCGGCTTACTGCCTGTCTGCTAAGGCCTAGTTCAGCAGCTATTTTCGACTGTGCTCCAACGGGTAGGCTTTTTTCGCACATAAGGATTAGAGTTGCGGGCTTAAGCTCTGAATATGTTGGGGTATTTGCCGCCGATAGCGGTGCACTAGATTCCACAGGTGCTTCCGCTGCAAGTCGGTGAGGTCAGACGTGTGATAGTGGGAGCGCACGGCCATGTCATGGGCGAACCGTTTGTCCCACCCACCCGGCAAAAACTTGCATTCGGCCAAGCTACGGGCGGCTAGTTGTTCGGCTGGTGTCATGTATAAATATACGTTGCCAATCCGTATTTAACTATCAGATTATCAACAATTTATCCACATTTTACCACGCCAACCACACCACTACCCCCACCAACACCAACCCCCGAATACCGGCACTTAGTAGTTCCGGGTGGGCAGGCCAGAGGCGGCGCAAGAGCCTATCCGTCAAGGCGGTTTTGCCGACCTCAAACGGTGGACGCAGGGCGGCGGTATTCAGCACCACATCAAACAGGAGTATCCGACTGGCAACACTACTGGTGAGGTGTTCCGCCCATAGTTCCGGACGGTAGTACACGAAGACTACCAGCGGAAGAAAGTACACCGCCCCGCCGACGATGTGCAGGGCAAAGGCTTGGCGCTTGGCTTCCGCACCGGGCGGGGTTCGGCGGATAGCGGGCATGAGCGCCCCCTGCATGTAGGCAATGAGAGCGCAGAAGACCGGCCAAAAGAGCAGCTCCATTACCGAACCGCTACCGTGCAATCATACCCCTCTACATCCCGGTATACCAGCACTGAGTCAGATACGACATCCGAGGCTTTGGCGGCCTGGTGTTCCCAGCTAGAGACCTGAGAGGCACGGGAGCAGGAAGCGGCGGCGGTGGCTAGGAGCAGCAGGCCGATCATGGTTGCCTTGTTATCCGTCATGCGCCCACCGATGTAGACGATAACGAAGATGAGGGCCGTAATCAGAGGCCACCAGATATTACTCAGGTCGTCGTGCTGGGTGTAGTCCCGATACGTGAAGTACAGGCCGAGCACGGTGAAGAACGCGAAGGCAGCCAGGGTGTACTTGGTGCCGTTGGAGAGCTTTTTCATAGGAGTAAGGGGATTAGGTTAATGGACGTACTTTGGATTTCCAACCTGTTATCTCGAAGTGTGGCAGGTCTTTAAAGGAGTGGAAGTTGCCGCCCCACGTAATGCCGTGGTGTTTCAGCACGAAGGGCGCGAAGCGGTGGAAGTGGGCCTCGCTCCAGTCCATCACCCCATCGGCCTTGGCAAAGCCGATATCGAAGGCCATTGCGGGCAGGTAGTTATGGGGGCTCTGGCCTCCTTTGGCATTGGTCACCTTGCGAGAGGCTTCCACCGGGCCGAGCAGGTACAGGCCTTGGGCTTGCCGCAGGGCGTTGATGGCTTCCCGGCTCAGTCTACCCTGCGCATAGAAGGCATTCTGCACCGCTGGGGAGCGGTACGTGAAGGTCAGCATGGGCTTGGGCAGCTTCGGGTGCGCCTTGATGTACTCGGCTTTGGCTTCCGTGTAGGCCGCAAAAAGCAGGGAGTGGAGTTGGTTGATGTCAGCCATAGTCTATGCGAACCAGAAGGGTAAGAGTGTCTTGCGGAATATCCATGTCAGGACCAGTGCCCCGCCCAAGAAGAAAGGCCACCACGGCAGGCCGTTTCTCTCTTGGGTGGCGCTGTTGCCTTCCCCGGCCTGCGCTACCCCTTCCGTGGCCGTGGCGACCTTCGCGCCACTGTCGGCATTAATCACCGGGGCTTTGGACTTGTAGGCGGCTACGACCTCCGTAGCAGCGGGCGCATACACGGCTCCTTTGCCCAGCTTGCGGGGAACGGTGGCGGCTACATCCTTGCGGGCCTGACGCCGGGCCGTGCCTTCGGGGGTGCTGAAGATGCGGCCCACGCCGGATAGGATGCCGGGTTTTTCTGCATGCGCAGTAGCATGCGCAACAGCATGCGCTTTACTATCCTGTACAACGTCAGGCTTTTGAGCTGTTAACTCTGGCACGCCCGGAGCGGGTTTCTCGGGTAGGCGGGAGCCACGGCAGGAGCTGACGAGCCACAGGAGTAGGAAGAGGCGTAGAAAGTTCTTCATAGCTATTCAGGGGTTAGCGTGGTAGTGGTCGTAGTGGTGGCTCCTACTGGCGTGGCCGGTGCTTGGCCCGTTAGTTCTGCCGTGGCTACCTGCGCTTCGGCTAGAATCTTGGAGCGCGTTACAAAGGCATCAATGCCGAAGCCAGCGGCCAGAAACAGCAGGGTGCTATCAAATACCGCGTCAGGCAGCCAGCGCCCGGTTAGCCAGCCAATCGGGTAGCTTGCCATTATGGCGGCGGAAAGACCAAACAGGGTGAGCAGCTTGCCATCGGGGTTGCCCTTGGCATCGCAGAGGGAGCGCTTAAAGAACTCGGTTGGATTCATAGGGAGTTGGTTTCGTCAGGCGAGGGAACATTGTAGCGCACGACACCCAGGCAGACTAGCGGCGCGTGCCAGCTGGTAGATTCATTCGGCCCAATCCAGAAGACTTCACCGGGCTTGTAGGCGTGGCCGTTGCATTCAATCAGGCCCTCCATGAGCACGAGCAGACGGCTTTCATCCATGCGCGAACCGGAATAGGCGCTTCCTTCTTCCACGGCAAAGGCCGTCATGTACAAGCCAGGAGCGCCGCTCGGGTCGGGAATGTGAAAGACCTGCACCCCCGGGCGGCCGGGTAAGGGCTGCCAAGCGGAAGACAGCGGCACCACGTAGTCCTGCCCATCGTCTCCGTGCAGGCACAGGGTCGCCTCCAGACGGGAGCCGATGCCTTCCAGCTTAGCGGCTGTGGCCCGCAGGGAGCGGCGGTATTCAGGTTCGGGCAGATGTTCCATTGCGGTAGAGTTCACGGATTTCCTTTTTGACTTCCTTGAGTTCTTCGTGCAGGTCCTTGAGCTGCTCCTTGTAGCTCTCGAACTCCTTGCCGTGCCAGTTCACCCGCTCCATGATGGTAGTGAGCGAGTCGGCCATATCCGCCAGCCGGTTCAGCGTCGCAGCCACGGCGGCGAAGTCCTGCTCGATCTTGAGTTTATCGGTCAGGCGGATTTCATCGGCCGACTTCTTGCGCTCAGCAAAGGCTCCTTTCAGGTCGGATAACTGCCCGGCAAACAGAATTTTGAGTTCTCCTACTTCCTTCACGAGCCCATCGAACTCGATCTTGCCCACGGGCTTATCCTTCCAGATCAGCTTGTACACAAGGAGCCCTAACGCCCCGCCGAACACGATATTCAGCAGCCACGAGAGGCTGGTAAAGGCATCATTGCCCGCGTGGGCAGTGACATTACTGGCCGCTTGTGTGGCAGCTTTGGTTAGTTCGGCGGTCTGTAGTAGCACGGGGTAGATAGCGGGTCATCGGTGGCAGGCGTGGGCTGCAAGAGGTGAGGCAGGGAGAGGTCAGGAGAGCAGGCCCACCGGGATGCCAGCCTCTTCCGCGTCGAAGCGCCAGAAGTCGTACATGGCCAGCTCGGCGGCACGGGTAATAAAGGAGTCGGGGAAGTGCAGCTGCTGGGCCGGGTCTACCCCGAAGCCCTGGTCGGCGCGGAAGCCCGAAGGGTTCCTTACCCCAAGCAAGTTCGCCGCGCAGGTGTTGTCCCGAAAGTAGGCGAGGTCCCTACTGAGGTAGTTCCAGACGTTGATGCCCTCGATGTGCAACCCGTTGGGGCTCACCCCGTCCGGCAGCAGGCCCGTGTTCACGTTCACGTTGCGCTCAAACCGGTTGAGGTAGCCGCCCGCCCCATTGAAGCCCCCGAACGTGGAGCCGACCGCGTAGTTGTCGGTGATATCGACGTAGTGCGGATCGTTCACCCCCGTGGCATCGCTCTGCGTGTCGTTGTCGAGGGTAATACTAGAGCCCGTTTTGTTGGTGGCCGTGGGGTGCAGGTAGAGGCCGAGCTGGAGATTATACTGCACCCGCAGGCGCCGGGCCAGCTGCCCGCTGGTGCCGTGGATATTTATCCCGTCCTGTTGGGTGCACAGGCCCACCGTGTTCTCAATGAGGTTGAAGCGGATATCCGCCTTGATTTCGCCGCACTGCAGCAGTTGGTAGCCGTTGGCCCTGAGCTGATCGGTGTTGCCGTTCTGGTCGAGCTTTTGCACGTTCCAGAGGTAGTTGCCTTGTAGGGTGAGCAGGTTATCCCGGTCCGTGTAGCGGTCCACGAGAAAGCCGATAATGGTTTCCCCGTAGTTGTTGCGGATGGTGATAGTGCCCTTGCAGGTACTCATTATATCCAGGCACTTGCCGGGGTAGCCGCTCTTGCCCGCAGGAGTCTGGTAGCCGTAGAACCCGCAGTTCTCCACCACGAGCGTAGCCGACTTGGGCAGGTTCTCAATCCGGAGCAGGCAGGACGGTGACCAGCCCGTGAGGTTGATGCCGCGAATCAGCACCAAAGAGCACCCCGCGCAATTCACCACGAGGGCGGGCTGCCCGCTGTTGCGGTTGTCGAAGTTGCGGCCCTCCACCACGAGCACCCCGCTCCCACTTAGTTGCGCGGGCCCTTCCCAGCTCAAGGGCCGGGGCCGCCGGTAGAGGGGAGCGTAGCGCTTCGGCGGGGCGCCCATGTAGTAGGCCAGCGTGCCCTTGGGTCCCGCGGGCGGCGTAGGCGGCACGTCCGGGGGCTTGGGGGTCAGCGCGCCCAGCGTCACGCGCCGGCCCTTCAGGTAGGCGGGAGAATAGGGCATGGCTAGGGGCGCTTAGAGCGACGGGGTGGTTCGGAGTGAAGGATGATGTACACGGTTAGGGCCAGGACCGCCACGAATAGCAGCAGGCCCGTAGCGAAGGGTCGCGCCGCCTCCGGAATCGGGCAGTGCATCAGCCGGGCAGGGTGAACTTGCCCATGGCCACGGCGTTCAGGATGTGCCAGCGCCACATATCGGCAATGCTCTGCTCGGGAATGCGCTCCGAGTATTTGTCGAAGTAGACGCCCTGTAGCTCCACTAATCGTTCCCCTTCGACCAACTCCTGCCAGTACGCATCCGGGTGAATGCCTTTGATGGCCAGGATTTCCCCGGTTTCGGCATCGACCAGCGTGTTGTTATCGGCTACCAGGTACTCTTCCCGCCCTTCCCCGAACACAGTGGCGGGCAGTTCCGGGCCAATACCACCGGCAATGTCGGCGTGCAGGGTCACGTAGAGGGTAATTTTGGCCCACGCCTCGCCGGTCTGCCGGTTTTTGTGGTAGTGGAAGTCCGTGAGCTGCCCCATCT
This sequence comes from Hymenobacter tenuis, assembly GCF_054780495.1. Taxonomy (NCBI): domain Bacteria; kingdom Pseudomonadati; phylum Bacteroidota; class Cytophagia; order Cytophagales; family Hymenobacteraceae; genus Hymenobacter; species Hymenobacter tenuis. The sequence continues at coordinate 555,769 of NZ_BAAGWF010000004.1, read as the reverse complement.
GCTTGACCTGGGTATCACCGATGGTCAGGTCAGAGAGGGGGTATTGAATAAAGGTCGGGTCAAAGGTTTGCAGGGCCATCGCGGGGAAGGGTTAGAGGGTAAGACCGTTTTGCTGGGCAATCTGATCGCGCAGGGCCAGCATTTCCGTGGGCGTAAAAGCCCGGGTGTAGACCATAAAGAGGCGCTGGTGCACCTTGCCCGCCCCCAGGTTGACGCCAGAAAAGTTGTAGATGCCGGTGATGCCGGGGCTTTGCACTGTGCCGGGGGTGCCGTTGGCGTTGGTCTTATAGAACTTGCTGTTGCCGTTCGCCATCGAGGCAATGCTTAGCTCCCAGAGGTAGGCCGTGTTGCCCATCGTGGCGTAGCCGGAATTAAAGTGCGTACCCAGGAAGGTGTTCATGTACATGAACGGGCCACCACCGCCGGAAAAGGCAATCACGTTTTTGTCCACGGTGCCAAAGTCAGCGGCCTTGCGCATGAGCGCCACCACGGTATAGGGCGGGTTGACCAGCGTGTTCGTGTTGGCCGCCAGCAGCCCCACCAGCGAGCCGCTGATGCCGGGGAAGCTGATGACTTCGCGCCCGTCCGTGTCGGTCAGGATGCTGGCCTCCTTGGTGGCGGCCGTGCTCAGGTGCCAGCCGTTGCCGCTGCGGTCAATCCAGTTGTTGACCTTGCCCGCGGCACTCTTGGCCACCTTAAAGCGGTTGTCGGTGTCGTAGTAGGCCAGAATATTAGCGTCGGGGTAAACGCCCATATCCTTGCCGTAAGGGGCCAGCACGCTGGCGTAGTAGTTGGCTCCGGGGGTATCTGCCATAACTGAATTAAACTTTACGAAGTACCACGTAGCCCGCCGTGCCGACTGCCGCCGTGCCGCCCACTACCACGGAGTCACCCAGGTAGAACTGCTCGCTGTTGATGTTGGGGGAGATGTAGGAACTGCCCGAGGCGGGTTGCCGCTTGTATTGCAGGTTGGTCACGTTGCTGGTGGTTTCCACATTGTAGATGCCCGTCTGGTCAATGAAGGCAATGGGGATGGACTGCTCCGAGCTCGTGCCGGCCGCGAAATAGAAGGTCAGACGGGTGTAGGTGGTGGCAAAGCTCTGCCAGTTGCCCGCGTTGAAACTGGCCCCGGAGGTGAAGGCGACCGGCGCAAAGTACATGGCCCCGCCTTGCAGCACGGCGTCGTTCTTGGCGTAGGCCGTGGAGGCCGCGAACGCGCCCCGGTAGCGGAAGCGGTCGTTCAGGGCGGTGTTCAGGTCGGTTTGCGCCGTGATGGGGCCCGTGATACTCCCCCAGGTCCCTCCCCCGCCGCCGCCCGTAACGGTAATATTGAGCTTGTTATTCGCGTCGTCGTATGCGACCGTAGCGCCCGTGTGGGTGCCTGCTACCAGCATAGCGGCCGCTGCATCCTGGGCCTGTTCGTCGGTATAGGAAGAGCCGCCGCCCGTAACCGTGGCGTTGATCTTGCCAGCCACGTCATCATAGGCAAACGAGATACCCGTGTGGGTGCCCGCTGTCAGGGCCGCCGCTGCCGCGTCCTGCGCATCTTCCCACGTAAAGGGGGGAATACCGATGACACTGAGCTTGATGCGGCCCGTGTCATCTAAGTAGGTGACATCAATGTACTGGTGGTTGGGGTGGTTCAGCGCGTTCCAGATAGCGTCCTGGGCTTGCTCGTCGGTGTAGGTGGTGCCGGTGCCCACCAGTCCCAGTCCGTCCTCGCGTAGCTTCCAGACATTGGTGCCATCATTCCAGACGGTGATTACTTCCGTCGTTCCGTCTTTGCGCAGGCGCGGCTGCTTGTCCACAAAGGCAGGGTCAAACGCGAAGTCGCTCTTGTTAAACGGCAGGCGGAAAGTGGTGTACGTTGATTCCGGCCCCTTGCGGGACGGGTTGCGGCTGATGTAAATGGTCGAGCCGATGGGCGTCGGAATGTTTACAAACCCGTAATCAAAGTCATCGAGCGTATTGTTGACGTTGATCGGGGTCCCTGCTTGCCCACCCACGCCAACGCCTAGATTGATGGCGCCGCGCTGGGTAATCAGGAACTTGCCCGCTGTAAAGTCAGCAGGCAGAGTGCTGTACTGGTAGGTGTAGCTGGTGTATTGTGTTACCCCAAGCAATCCATCAAAGCCCAGGAAGGCGGTTTGAGATGGGATCACTTGCCCGTTGGAGGTTACCCGTACAATAGAAGAAGTATCCCCCAGCGTTGCAAATGGGTTATCGGCACTAGGCAAACTAGCGCCTTGAATAGCTGCTACCTGGTCAGCGGTGAGAGTAGTGCCCCCGCCCGCTACCTCGTAATTAGCGGGGTCGTTTTCCGGCTCTACCAAGCTGTTTACCAGCGCGGTCTTGGCCCGCCAGAGCTTACCCGCCGACCAGCTCAGCTGTCCCGCCCGCTGGTGACCCTGCACCCAGGGTTCTACGGCCGTGCGTAGCGTGGGGCTTTGCTCATGCCAGTAAATACCGCCCGTGTTGGAGTTCTTCTCCAGGTCGTTGGCCGTGGGCAGGACGGTGCCCATTTCCTGGCTGTTGTCGTTCTGGCTGAACTTTGCCCGGAACAGCACCTCCCCTTCCCCCGGCAGGGTAATGCGGTAGGTCGCTCCCCCGTAGACACGGGTAGACGTGGTGACCAGTTCAAACCCCACGCCGAACTTGGGGCCCGCGAGGGCAGACGCTGCCGCGCTGACCTCTTCGTTGAGGTTGAAGAAGTTGTCGTCTACTTCGTCCGGGGTTAGGTCGCGGGGCAAGTTGCGCCGGTAGGTAATATCAGCCATTACTAGAGGGGTTTGGAAACGTAGCCGAGCTGCACGTAGCCGGGTTGGACATAGCCATTTTCAAAGGCTGTCGGATCAGCCCACACGGTCATGTAGACCGTCTGACCCGCCGCGAGCGGGGCAAGAGCGGCCGGGGTGAAGGTGATGGTAGGCGGGGCAGCCTGCAGGTTCAGGGTAAAGGCCCCGCGCAGGCGGCGCAGGTCCTGGTTCAGCTCCGTCACCATGTCAAAGACCGCCGTGGTGGTGGGCGGCAGCCGGTAGGTCAGGGCGCTGGCGTCCTTGGTGATATACCAGTCAATCGGTTGCCGGCGGGGGGCCAGTTGCAGCTCCTCGATCTTAACCCACAGGGCCGCGTCATCGTAGGGCAGCTCGTTCCACGGCGTGGATTCGTTGCCGGTCTTCCGGCGGCCCGTGTTGGACTCGTAGCCCACCTCCCCCTTAAGCAGCACGGGGTTGGCCGCGGCCCATTGGGCGGCGGTGCCGATGCGCTGGCAAATGGGGACGGTGAGAATCTGACCGGGCATTTAGGCGGGGAAGATGGTCGAGGGGGTGCCGCCGTTGATGCGGGTGATGGTGAAGTTGGTTTGCACCGTGACGGCCTCCCCGCGCTCGTTGAAGAACTTGTTCACGTCGCCGGCGGGGTTCTTCTGCAGGAACTCGGCCTTCAGCTTGGCGCTCGAATACACCTCTGCCAGCGAGCCCGTGGCGTTGCCGTCGTTGATCTTGAAGTGAATCGTGGCATCATCCAGGTGGGTCTGAATCGTAGTAGACTCCAAGAAGGTATCCGCCTGCCCCTGCCGCACGACTTTCATGCGGACGTCCGTGTTCTGGTCGTGGGCTTTGGCCAGGGCCGGGTCCGTGGGGAAAAGGAACCGCAGCCAGAGGTTGCCGGCTTCGGCCGTGTACACGTAGGTAGCGCCCCCGGTCAGAGCGGGCACCACGGTGGTATCGCCGGAGGCATCGGCCACCACCACAATGTCGCCTTCCACCAGGCCGGGCAGGGCGTTGCGGGCGGCAATGGTGGCCGCCGCGTAGGTCTGGTTCGTGGTAACGGCTGTAGATCCGCCGGTGAATGCCTCCCACGTTCCCACGCCATTGCCAGCGAGCGACTTGAGGGTGTAGTACTTGCCCAGCACGGTATCGGCCCCATTGGCCCACTCGCGGGCCACGTAGGCGAGCATCCCCACCTCGCGGCGGCCGATGCTGATGCCCCGGTAGGAGTTCTCGTTCAAATACTCCAGGTACTCGACGTAGTGCAGGCCGCCCTTGAGTTCGGCCGCGAGGCCCAGCGGGTTGAGGTTGCCGGTGCTGTTTAGTACCAGCGTATTGCCAATAACGAGGCCATCAGCGGAGGTGCGTTGCACCAGGGCCGGAGGGGTTGCGGAGTAGGCCATTGCTAGCTGACGTAAGAGGAGAGTTGCTGTACAATGCGCAGGTCAAGGCCCATGAGCACATACACCACGGCCACGCCGTTGCGGGTAATGGTGATTTCACGGGTGCGAACGGGAGCCTGATCCACGTTGAAGTTGGGGTCGATGAAGCGGGCCGTGGTCTTGTAGTCCTTGGGGTAGGCCAGGTAAGCGCGCTTGCCACTGGTGCCGCCGTCGAGGGTCTGCAGGCCGAAGGTGCCATTGCCGAGCACCCCGGCCGCGCCGTTGAGGGCGGTGTTGATGAGGGCCGCTACGGTCGCGTCCGCGCTCACGTAGGTGCCCACGGGGTCGCCTACCTTCGCTGTCATGCCGGGCGTGAGCCACTGCGCATCGTCGTGCAGGAAGATGGTACGCTTGCCCTTCCACTCCGCCGTGCGCTCTAGGGGTGGCATGGCCGTGCCCTTGGTGGAAGCCCCGTTGAGGGTAAACACGGCTTTTTGACCGATGGTCGTACCTACCAGGGCTGCGAGGCCGCTGGGGGTGAAGGTGCCCGAGGCGTTGAGGCCCGTGGCTATGTTGGTGGTGGTGCCGTTGAAGGTCTGCTGAATCGAAACCGAGCCCGGCTGCACGTTCTCAGCCTTGGAGGAGGCCCAGCCAAAGGCAAACGTGCGCGCCAGTGGCTCGCCCACTTCCCGGTCGGTATAGGAGTCGGGGGTAAAGGAGCTGAAGGTCGGCTTGGCAAACGGGTGGGCGTTGGCATCTACCCATTCCCCAAAGGTTTCAAAGCGAAGGGTGGCGTTGGTTTTGGTCAGGTCGTCCGGGTCGCGGGCCTGCCCCTGACGGCTCGATACCACGGAGTTAAATGCGCCTTTCGGCACTGGCCAGAGCTGCTCCAGTAGAGAAAAGCGGGTGAAGCCATCCCCGATAACGTGATAGAGCAGCTTGCCCGACTGCGGGGTGATGCCATCCGCTTCAAACAAGGGGGTGCCATCGGCCGCCGTCTTGACCTTCCACACCGCGGCGGGTTCCCCTTTGGCAAGCAAATGAGCGTTATCGTCAAAGGCCAGCCACGTCTGCACGTCGCCGTTCTTGATGATGATCTGAATAAACGAGTCGGGCATGGCTTAGAGGTAGGGGTTCTTGGTGCGGGGGCCCTGAAAGCCCGGGGTGCCGCCGTCGATGAGAAGAATGCTGATCTGCTGGGCTTCGTTTAGGGCGAACTGCGTGGGCTCAAAGGCCACGATGGGCAGCAGCTCCTCCGGCACCGGTTCGTCGTTGCGCAGGTAGTCTGAGAGGTCGCCTGTGCCGCCCACCTGCCGCACAATCGTAGCGGGCACGAGCGTGGCGCCCGCGCGGAAGTAGCCGTCCGGGTGTACCAGCAGGCTGGCGTCTTCCCCTTCGGCCATCACGACCTCGTAGCGGCCGGCCTCCTCCCCTAGTCGGATGTTGATCTCGCAGCCGATGCAGAGTAGGTTGCTCGGCAGGCGTTGCAGCGAAGAGGGAACCAGCGGCTCCTCCTGCTCAAGTAGCCAGTGGTCAAGGAAGAACGGCCCGCCGGGGCGCGCATTGGGCGGGGGCAGCAGGTTGATGAGCAGCTGGCCCGTGGCGCCTACCAGCCCGTCGAGGTGGGCAATGGGAATCAGATCATCTTCCTTGTTCCAGAAGGACAAGTCCCGGCTGCCCAGCACGGTCCGCACCCGCACGGCGGTGTTCTGATAGTTGAGCTCATCGGTAATCAGCCGCTCTAGTTCGGCCTGAAGTTGGGCGCGGGTCTGGGGCTGCGGGGTGGCGGGCATAGGACAAAAAAAGCCCCCAACTCTCCGGGCGGAAAGGCGGGGGCTTTTAGAGGGGAGCGCCGGGTTACTGGGCCGGAACCGGCGAGGCGATACGAGCTGGGCTAAAGAAGGAGTTGGTCGAGAAGTTACCGGCAATGGTGTTCACGCCCGTGAAGTCCTCGCTCATGTTGTAGGAGAGGTTCAGCACGCCATCCACGCCGTTCAGGCCACCGTACCAGTACTTGGAGTCATTGCTCACGCCGTAGGCCCGGCGCTTCAAGCCGCCGCGCTCCGTGGTCCGCATGAACTCGTAGTAGGCCTGGGAGGTAATCTTGGTCGACACCGGATACTCCTTGGTCGAGGGCTTGGGGTACTTGCGGCCGTTGAAGTCCTCAAACTCCGGGGTGCCGTTGCCGATGGTCATGGTGCCGATAAACAGCGTCATGGCCTCCGGGTCCGTTGGGGCGGTGTCGGCCAGCGCAATACGACGGGCAATTTCCGCCGCGGTCGGCGTCTCGTCAAACGGGGCGTTGGTGAGGTAGATGTTGGAAATAGGGCCGTAGTTGAATTCGGGCGCGCATACGTCGGCCGTCAGTACGGTAGCGGGTTGGTCCGCACAGCCCACTGCTAGCGTGGGGTCATCTGGATTTACTGGCATGGCAGTAGGAAATGGGGTTGAGGGTTAAAAACAGAAGAGAAAGAAAACGTTAGCAGCTCATGGGATAAGAAGCGGGCAGCGGGGAGAGCAGCGGCGCGGCGGGCGGGCAGCCCACTACCACCAGGGGCGGATACTCCAGACTCACGCTCAGGGAGCGAAAGCACGAGAGGGCCCCGAACTCGGTGGCCTTGACCTCCTGCACCGGGTACTCCCCACCTGTGAAGCCAGGGGCGGCAAACACGGCATGGGCCTTGGCGCCCTGCACAGCCTGAACCAGCCAGGCCGGGAAGGGCTCCGTTTCAAAACTAACCGTGCGGGCTTGGGCCAAAAAGTCCACCCGGGCGCTGGCAGTCAGCGCGTTCTTGGTTTCCGTGCGCTCCTCACGCGGGGCTCCTTCGCGCAGCGTCGCGCCGGGAATGTAGAGGTGCTGCTCCAGGCCCGTGCCGTAGGGCAGGTGCGCCAGCGGGCCGGGATGCCACCAGCGCACCAGCAGGTCTTCCGAGAGGTCACTAACGGCCTGAAACGCTACGCTGGTAAACTCATCCACCCGCAGGCGCAGGCGCCGGCACAGGGGCAGCGAGAGGCCTGTTACGGGGCCGCCGTAGGAGAGGAAGTAGTCGTAGGTCGCATCCGTGAACTTCTCGTAGCCGAGCAGGCGGGGATTGAGCGTCAGTAGCACCTCCCCCGTATCCGCGTCGAGCACCTGGGCGCAGTCGAGCCAGCGGCCCGCGGCTTTCAGGCGGCGCAGCGAGAAGGGCAGAAACCGGCTAACGGGGGCGCGCAGGGCAAAGGGCTGGTCGGCGCAGGCAGCGGGGGCCGCATCGAGCAGGGGCTGGCCCGTGGCCGTGAAGGGGAAGGTCTGTAGGTTCTGCGGGGGCGGCTCGGGCAGCGCATCCGGCACGGTGGGCGCGGGCGGCACGTAGGCGGGAATGGTGAAGCCCACCGTCAGCACCTGGGGCGGCGAACTCGAATCCGTCAGCGTCGCCGTGTGCGGGCCGGGAGGAATTCCGGCGAGTTCCTTGTAGCCTTCGGAGGAAAGCAATACCCCGCTGGCGTAGCCCGGCACGGATACCATGCGCGGGGCCAGCCCGCCGGTGGTATCGACCTGCCAGCGGCCTGTCGTCGCCGGCGGAACCGGCGCGAAGGGGGTGGAGGAGGTCAGGGCAAAGGCCACGACGGGGGTACACTCCGCGGCATCCGCCAGGTCCACGATTTGGGCAAAGGGGCGGATGAGCGTCGTGCGGAACTTTACCTGCGTGGTGCCCTCGCAGATGCCATCCCCAAACAGGCTATCCTCCGTGCGCTGGCGGGTGGCCTCATCCACGGGCCCGACGAGCACCCGCCCGGAAGGCGAGTAGAACTGAATGGCGCGCGTGGGCGACGTGAGGTAGTAGAGGCTGATGGTTTCGCCACCCTCTTGAAACGAGTCAATCAGCAACCCGTTCGGGGCGCCCGGCGGGGGTGTCGTGGCGTTAATGCCCGCGGTCCGCACCGCGGAGCAGCCCTGGGCGTCCGCGAAGTAGTACTGTTTGCTCTGGCCCGCCACCACGCTGGTAAAGGTGGTGCGGTTCTCCACGAAGGTCACGCCGTCATCCGAGGAGGAGAACGGCGGGTGTGAGGTCGTCACGTTGAAGACGATGGTCGAGCCCGACGCGCTGGCGACCGTCGCAAACAGGTCGCAGTTCTCCCCCGTGCCGTTGGGCGATACCGCAATACTGGCGTAGGGGCTCAGGCTCTGCGCGGTCAGGGTAACCTTGTCCGTGCCTTCGGGGAACTCCGCCATCACCTCGCCGGGCTGGTACGTGCGCTGGGAAGGCGGTTCTACGCCCGGGGGCTCCGCGGGGAAGGCCGGGTCGATCCGCTCCCGGGGCCCCACGGAAATAGAGCGGGGTGTGCTATCCGTTCCCTGGTTGTAGTACACCCGGACGCGGGTGTTCAGCGAATCCCAAAAGAGGGCATCTATTTCTATTTGCGCCATAACTTAACCGGCCGAGGGGTCGAAACTGTTGGAGAATTGGCGCGCGCGCAGCAGCGGGCCGGGGGCGGTGCCTTCAGGGGCGGGGTAGCGCACGGTAAGGGTCACCACGCCCGTCTGCAGTTCCAGCGTGGCCTTGGCCAGCCGGCCGTTGGGGCCCAGCGCGGTCAGCACCTTGGTGGAGGGGCTCAGCAGCTCGGCCGAGCACAGGCGCACGGATACGCCCGTCTGCTCCCGGGCCAGGCGCACGGAGGCGAACGTGACCACCTCCCCTTCCTCCGTCGTGGCGGCCCGGACAATGCCCGTAGGACGGACCCGGCCGTGGGTGTGGTAGCGGCGCAGCAGCTCGGAAGAAGCCAGGGCACGGTTGCCGTTGCGCACGGCCCCATCGGGCCCGACATCCAGCAGGGCAATGGCCGTATCGGGCAACGCGTCGCCGCTGAGCACGAGCCCGGCCAGATCGCCCGTGAGGCGCTGCACGGTTCGCACTTGCGTGTTCTGCCCCTCGCGGGTGTTCACGCAGGCCCCGCTGTACTCAATCTCCCCCTCCCGAAACGAGATGCCCCGGTCAAACTCCTCCGTGACGGCGGCGCTGATGCTGAGCTGCTCGTACTGGGGCAGCTGGGCGGAGAGGTACTGGTAGGTCTTGGGCACTACAGCGGTGAGGGCGTAGCCTTCGGGGCTGGTCGTGGTCAGATCCAGCACGAGGCCGTCTTCCCGCTGCTCGTAGAAGCTGCGGTGCTCGATGCGCAGCCAGCCGGTGAGCGGGTCAATGTCGTAGCCTAAATCCCAGAGCGTGCACACATCGGTGAGCAGCTGCTTGCAGGAAATAAGCAACCTAGTGGCGGGCTCGGAGGCGCCGTAGCGCTTCACGTCGGAGCCGGCACTCAGCAGCAGACTAGGTATCTCGTTGGCGCTGCCCGTCAGGCCCGTAGCAGGGTTCGTGGGGTGGGTGAGAAAGCTGGAGAGGTCCGTGGGCTGCGGGGGCAGTAGTTGGGGCGCGGTTTGCTGCAGGACGTGGTAGAGCCCATCGAGCAGGGGGAAGCACCGGGAAAAGGAGAACTGCCCGAACTTCCACCAGAGGCTTTTGTAGTTGCTATTCGTGAGGCTGCGGCGCACGTTCAAACACGGGCTCTGCTCATCTTCCGTGTCCGTAACGGCTCCGCCGGTGCCCGTGACTTCCACGTAGCCGTCATTGCTGAAGCCGTAGGCAGAAGGCTGCTGACCACAGGGCAAGAGCAGCAGGTCGGTGCCGTAGCGGGGGCGGCGCCCGCCTTCCGTGTGATACCAGTCGTCAAAGGTGCCGATCTGGTAGACCTTTAAGCCCGCAATCTCGGGGGCCTTTACGTAGTCGGCCGTGGGCGGGGAAACCGTATCGTCACGGGTAAAGAACTGCCAGCCGGCAGCGGAGAGGTCGAGGGGTTGATACGCCCCGAACTCATCCAGTTTCATCGGCACGGCCCGGAGCCGGTAGCGGAAGATCAGCACCGACTCGTCGCGGGTGCCACCGCCGATGTAGGAGGTATTGCGCAGGAACACGGCCCAGCCATCGGTGCCCACGAAGTCCATTTCTTCGGGCTGCCCGATGCGGCGGAACTCAATCTGCTGCCCCTGGGGGAGTTCGGCTAGTTGCGCGGTGACGGTGCGCAGGCGGCCGGCCGCGGGGTCAAAGGCGGGAGCGCTGAGTAGGTTTACCGGGCGATCCCACGTATCGAAGAGTTCCTGGTAGCCATCGGCGGGCAGAGGGGTGACGGAGGCCGTGCACTTGCCTGTATCGAAGGTAATGTCGTTGCAGGTAAAGGTGCCGCGCCAGCTCAAGCCCACGGGGCCCGTGAGTTGGGCGCGGGCTTCGAGGGTCAGATAGAGGGTTTGGCAGCGGTCAGTGCTGTTTTCGAGTGCGTAGAGTAACTCGTAGTCCGCCTTCTCAAAGACCAGCGGGCCGCTGAGTTTGCGGCGAAAGTAGAACGCGTCTTCTCCGCCTGGCTCGTAGGCCAGGCTGAGCTTGTCCGACGTAGGGGAAACCGGCACACCCCCGCCACCTGTACCGCCGAGCGAAAGCAGCAGGGAGAGGTAGCGCAGGGATTGGGTCGGAGCGGGGGCGGCTGGCATCTAGGGCGAAAGTCGCTCCGGATGGGCCGCGCGGAAAGGCTACGAAAAAGCCCCGCCGGATGGGCGGGGCTAGTGGTTTAGGGGTTGAATTTAGCTGACACCTCGATGTCGTCGTCCTTGACTACAACCTTGCGCAGTTGAGACTGTCCGAGCGACTCCACCAGATTTACCCGGTCGCGGTTGGCCGAGTTAATGAGTACGAAGTACGTGCCTGGGGCTAGCTTCTTGGTGAAGACCCCGCTGCCATCCGCCGTCACAATGCTGGCAGCCGGGTCAGTCATAATACGAAACTTGGCTGTTTGGGCGTCTGCTTCAATGGTTTTTACGTCGAACTCGCCGGGAAGCAGAGTGGTCGGATTACGAGCGTCCGGGGGTGAAGCCAGGTACTGTTCTAGTTTGCTCACCTCAATCTTGCCCGCCTTTACTGTTGCTTCTTTGAGAATGTAGGCCTTTGCGCCCACATCGGACTTGTAGCCATAGTTGTCATTGAAATAGTAGGTAACGATGCCTTTGAGCTCATAGCGCGGGGGCGCGGGCTTTGTCTGGGCTTGACTTGCGTAACTAACCAGTAACGCACAGAAGAGTATAAGATATTTCATGGGACGATAATACGGAACTTCGCCCAATCCATTATGGTGCCAGCTTTACCGTGTGGGTGCTTCTACTGGCCTGATCTACGAGCATATACCCTTCGGGTACTGGCACCACATCCCGACGAGCAGCGGTACTTGCTACGTGTTTCTCGATGCCGGCTAGCCTGTCCTGCATAGCTTTGAACTCCTCCCGCATCGGGGCGAACTGGTGCAGCACCCGCTGCTCCGTAGCTACTTTGCGCTCCTCGTGTAGCTTCTTAGGTAGTTCCATATCCGGCAACAGTGCCTGCATTTGCGGCGCCTGCCAGTCGATGAGTTCCGGACGGCCCTGGTGCAGCGGCTCAAAGAGGGTGTGGCGGTACTCCTTGGTGGTTTCGTTGTTGAAGACAAATTCCTTATGGTGGTACACATAGGAGCGCTTGCCCAGCTTGGTAGATTCCTGGTGCTTGTCTTCGTCGCCGGTGTAACCGCCTTTGAAGAAGCCCTCGCTCTGCTGGTTGACGGCTTGAATGGCCTTGATCTTGGAGGCAACAAAGGCCGTAACAATCAGGGCGGCGGCACCAATGCCCAGCGCGGGACCGACGATAGGGATAGGGAACGCACTCAGCGCCTGCGAGGCGGCAGTGATAACATTACTGCTTTGAAGCAGGGTATCGATAAGAATTTGCTCCTTAGCGGCCTTCCTGCGGTCGGCTATAGCTTCGCGGCGGGCGGCCTTTTCCGCGGCAATCTGCTCCCGGATGCCCGCAATATTGGAGGCACTGCCTTCCTTGTTGTACTGCAGCTCCTGAGATAAACGGGTTTGGAGGTCGTCAATATTACGGGTGCGGGCGTCTATCTTGGCTTGCGTGACTGCTAGCTCTGCCTGACGGAGTGAGTCCACTGCCTGCATGGTCGCGCCAATTGCTTCTTCCAAGGCGCGGCGCTCCTCTGGCCCGTCGCGCTCTCCTAGAATCAGACGGAAAATAGAGTCTTTGGGGTCGATCTTCCCCTTCTCTTTGTCTATTTCCTTCAGGGCGTTACGAAGCTCCCCAATCTGCACCCGTAAGGCAGAGCGAACGATTTCACCCTGCTCTCCGGCCAGTAGCAGGGAGTTGTTTAGTAAGGCCTCGTTCTTCTTTAGATCGCTTTCAATGAGGGCTTTATTCTCCCGCTCCTTCGCCTCGATTACGCTCTGACCGGTGCCTTCCCCGAAGATTTGACCGATGCCAGCGCGAATGGAATTTTCTTCCAGCGTAGCCGTGCGTTCGATCTTAGTCTGTTCCTGCTTTTGTCGGAGCGCCAACAGGTCGCGCTGCTTCTTCTCTTCTAGGGCAATAAGGACATCCGCCTGCCCTTGCGCGGCTAGCACTTCCTTTTGGTGCTGGCGCTCAAGGGCTTCGATCTCCTTGCGGTCAGAATCAGCCAAAAGATCAAATAAGCGGTCGGCATGAGCCTGCGCAATCTGCCGGATGCGCTCGTAATACCGGTCCATGGCAGCCAGGCGCAGTCGGCCTAGCTCATCCCGTTGCACGCCATCAATAAACCCATCCCGACCCGCTAACTTCTCCAGGCGCTTCAGGTTCGCCTCCGTGCGGGCAATCTCCTCCTGGTCCTGGCGTAGTTGCTCGGCGGCTTTGGCCTGCCCCTGGTCTTTGAGCATTTCCAGCTCTATTTTATTGGCCTCGTCGCGTAGCTTGGCTTCCGCAGCTAGCAGCTGCTTAAGGTAATCGGTCCCCTTGCGGGCTTTAGCCGCCCGGTCCTGCTTGCCGAGCAAGCGGTCTAACTCCTCTTGAGCAGCTTTGATCTGGTCGTTTAACCCGCCCTTGCGCAGCAGGTCGTTTTCGGTGGTTTCCGGCGCTTCCTGTTGTTTGCGCAGGTCGGCAATCTTTTGCTGCAGGGCCAGAATAAGGCCTAGACGGCGCAGTTCGGGGTCTTTCGCGGGGTCAACTACGGGCTTTAGGGCGCGGCCTTCGAGTTGATCCAATAGTAACACTTGGCCGCGGATGTCCTCGTTTACCTTCTCTAATTGTTGACGCAGCTCCTCGGTGATGGCATTAGACTCCTCGCGACTCAGCACGGTGGTGCGGGTAACGGCGGGCATATTGCCACGCTGTTCCTGGAAGGTAGTCGTGCGAAGGCCCTCCGCAGTAACGTTGCTGGCTAGCTCCTTCTGCAGGGCGCGGCGCTGGTCACCGAGACGGGCAATGGCGGTGCCCGTCGTCGTGATGGCCTCCTTGTTCATGGCTTTGCTCAGCAGCTCTTGGTCCTTCAAGAACTTCTTCACCGCTTCGCCATTGATGCCCAGCGCCCGGCCGTAGCTATCAAACTGGGTAACGGCGGAAGGAACGGTTTTGGCTAGCTCATCAATGACTTTCCGCAGTTCTTCCTGTTGGGTGGCGTTGCGGTTGGTAGTGCTGCTTAGTTCTTCGTAGCGGCCGAGCAGGGGCGTAACCGTCGTGGCCAGGGAACGGGCGGCGTCTGCCTGCTTAAAGAAGTTGGCGGCTACCCGTTCGGATTTCTGGGCGGCCGTCTCTCCAGCGCTGACAAACTTGGCAACAGCGGCAATGGCCGGGGCAAAAGAGGCACCTATTCGGGCGGATGTTTCCTGGAAGAACGTGTTGATTCGGCCCAGATTAGAGCGCACGGAAGCGGCAGCGTCTTCCGTGCCAGCGCCGTAGGTGCGCTTGAGTTGAGCGGCGAATTTGGGGAGGAAGTCAGCGGAAACCACCTGCCCCTTTTCGAGCATTTTACCCAGCTCCACGGTGGTAACACCGATGGATTTAGCCGCTACGGCAAAGGCGCCGGGCAGGACATTGCCGAGCTGGAGCTTTAGTTCTTGGCTGCTCACAGTGCCCTTGCTAAGCATCTGCTGCACCGCTTTCAGGGCTTGCTCCGTTTCCGCGCTGCTCAGGTTAAAGGTCTTGGCGGCGGCGGAAACACCCTGAAAGATATTGCGGGTGTCCGCCAGCGGCAGGTTAGCTTCCTTGGCCGCGGCGTAGAGCGAGGCGTAGGAGCGGGCAATCGGGGCCAGCTCCAGGCCGAAGCGGTTGGCCTCTTCCTTGATGAAGACAAATTCGCGGGCGCCATCGCGGGCACTGCCAGTAATGGCTTTAAATGTATTCTGAATTCCAGACAGTTCCGCAAAGCTGGCAACGCTGGCCTTGATGCCATCTATAACCTTGCCTACTGTAAACAGACCGGCTGTTAGTCCGCCAATCTTACCGAGTAGTCCGCCGAGAAACCCGCCCACGCCTTCTTTGCTGGCTTCGGTGGCCTGCTTCTGAGCGGCGGCGGCTTCTTTGGCGGCCTGGGCTACCTGCTTTTCAGCCGCGGCCATATCCCGGGCGGCGGCCGTGGCCAGCTTCTGCTGGGCTACCTGCTGCTGCTGCTCCGTGCGAACCTTGGCAACAGCTTCCCGCTCCCCGTCGATGGCCTTGCGGGTTAGATCAATTTCGACCTTCAGCTCCGCCTGTTTACGGCGGTTGGCTTCGAGTTCAGCCGTTAATTTGGCGCCGGCCGCGGTGGAGTTGCCACCAGCGGCTTTGCTGGCCTGCTCCAGCTTCTTGGCTTCTTCCACAGCCCCGCGTAGTTCGGCGCGCAGCTCGTTGTAGACACTGCCCGCCTGCCGGACTTCGGCGGCGGCGGCGGCCAGGCGCTGCTGATACGCCAGGGCCTGCTGAGCGGCATCCTGGAACGCGGTACGCGACACTTGTCCGGTTTGCACCACGGCCGCACGGAACTCTGCGTCCTTACTGGCGAGCCGGTCTAGGGCAGCAAACGCGGCCGCGGTGTCTAATTTGTAAACGGTTCCTACTTCAGCCATAGCCCCAAAGAACACCCCGAAAGGGCCGCGGGGAAAGGCTCCAGGCTAGGTGGTTTTGGTGTGCCGGCGCACGGCGTCGAGGTGACGGTAGAAGGCGCTGGCCTTCATGGCATCGAGGGCGGCATAGGCATCGGGGCGGTTATCCGATACCCAGTAGTAGAGGTCGGCCCAGTACTGTTCCTGTTCCTCTATTCGTTCGGCAAGGGAGCGGAAGTCGTTGGGGGTGGCTGGTTGAGTGCCGCGGCCGGAAGAGGGTAACGTGTGGAGGTAGCGGTGAGCCGCGCGAAGGCCGCTACCAGGAAAAAACCCGCGGCGACCTTTTCCCACTTGCG
Organism: Hymenobacter tenuis; assembly: GCF_054780495.1. NCBI lineage: Bacteria > Pseudomonadati > Bacteroidota > Cytophagia > Cytophagales > Hymenobacteraceae > Hymenobacter > Hymenobacter tenuis. The sequence goes on along the minus strand of NZ_BAAGWF010000004.1, from coordinate 540,375 downwards.
CATCTTCTCCAGCATGGCCGCGTGGTTGTAGCCGAGGTCTTCGCCGGGGGCATTGTAGAACAGGGCGCAGATGTTCACGTCTGACATCCGCCCCTCGCCTACCCCGTTCAGGCTTTCGCGTAGGCGTCCGAACTCATAGATGCCCGTGGCCAGCTGGTTGCCGTTTAGGGCTGCCCAGCCCTTATCCACGGTCTGAATGATGGAGGCGAGGGTCTGGTCGTAGCCGAGTTCAAGTTGAAACCGCTGCAGCATCCGGGCCCGGGCCACGGTAAGTTCGGGTTCGAGCGTGTAGGTGATGCCGTCCACCATGAAGCTGTCCGCATCGGGGGCCGGTTCAATCAGGCGGGGCGGTTCTTCTTTTACGATTGGCTCCAATTGTATAGGCGTTTAAGCAAACAAGCGTGAAAAATGGCACCGCACACGACAAGCAGGTGATGCCACGGATTGTAGGGAGTACTGAGTAGGTAGCAGCGTAACAGGTACCCCCATAGGGCCAACTGCCCCGCTACGCAAGTGCTACACCCCCATACTGGCTTCCACCACCACTGAGCCTCTAACTCATTGCCTTGATAGTACAGGCGCTCTGTATTGGTGGCGTAGCGAATCGGCCCGCTTTCGGGGTCGCCCCCAACAAGATGCCGGCGCATATACCGCAGACGGTGCCACTCTCTTACCCACCGTTGTAGCCCCTCCAAGAGCATCCCAGTATCCACGAGCACCACCGCCCACACCACGGCCACGAGCGCCACACAGAGGCCAAAAACGAACAGGTCTAGCATAACGGTGCGGGGGTGATACGTTCAGGCAACTGCTCAGCGCAGGCCGAAGAGAGCCGGTAGGTGCAGGTGAGCTCCAGCCCGACCACGCGGTAAGGCGGAAACAGCAGGGGTATATCCGTGTAGCGGCTGAACAGGGCCGCATCGGCCGGTAGTGCGCTCATGGTCACGTACAAATCCACGTAGGGGCCTTCCGTGGCCCGGCGCTCAATCAGGAGCGCGCGGTGCAGGGCCGCGGTCATCTGCACGTCCGTAGGCGGGGCAGCGAAGTAGCGCGGGTTCACCCAGCCGAGCAACCGGAGGCGAGACTGCCAGCCGTTGGGGGTGGGCACGGTGCCGCCATCCTCGAAGTAGAAGATAGTAGCCGTGTTCTCATCCGGCACGAGGTAGCGGGGCGTGGCCTCACATTCCGGCACGGTGAAGGTAGCGGGCACAGGCAAGGTGATGCTGCGCGGGGCATCCTCTCCATTGGGTACGTCGTGGCGGTACGGGCGCACGAGGCCCACCACGCGGTCAGCGAGGGGGAGCGCGGCAATTCGGGCCGCGAGGATGTCAGCGAGTTGTTCAGTCATGTCGTTTGGTCTTGTAGTGGAGCCACGCCTTGCCGACTTCGTTTACATCAGCACGGAGGAACTCCGATACACCGGACTTAAACACAACGGAGCACATGGGCCCTTCGACCTCTCGGAAGGCATCAGGCAACGGGTCGCCCATTGTCTGCACCCCCGAAACATCTGCCCAATCCCAGAGTCCACTGCCGTACTTGATGCCGTGTTCTTCGTCACCAAAGAAGTAGTCGCAGCCGAAAACGGTGCTACCCGCATATTCACGGAAGGGGGCATACTCGGTGTAGGTGCTCATCCTTGGAGGGCCTGTTGAATCACGCGGTCACACTCAGCGCCCGCGTAACGGTTGATACTATCCTGCTCCCGGGCGGTGGGCGCGAGGAACTCACCTTCGCGCGCGATGTTGCGCTCCAGCTTGCGGGCGTTCTCCCGGTCGGAGCTAACCACCCGGGCAAAGGAGACAAAGGCCTGGGTGCCCGCGGGTACGGGTTGCAGGGAGCGCAGCATCCGGCCGGAGTAGGTCAGGTTCACAAAGCCCGTTTCCATGCCCTGCGCGCCGCGGATGCCCGCATAGGTGGGCTTCTTCTCCTTCTTGACGTAGGCGCGGCCCGCGGCATTGGTGGGCTGGAGCCAGTACTTCGGAATAGGATTCGTGGAATAGCGCCGCCCGGGTAGGCCCGTGCGCTGCAGCCGGTCTACGGCCAGCGCCAGCCCCGTCTGTGCCATGGTGAGCACAATGCGGGGCTGCTCGGCCTGCAGGGCGGCTTTGGCGCGGGCAATGACGTGGGCGAGCGTGTCCATTAACGAACGAGGCGCGGGGCGTAGGGATGGGGCTTGCAGTCGTAGCACGGATGGGCTACCCGGGCCAGGCCGTTCGGGCTCGTGAGCCATACCAGATGCCCGGGGGAGTCTTCCGTGGTGGCGTGGTTGAGCTGCTGGTAGCGCTCGGCCAGAAACTCCAGGGCCTTCACGTCGAGGGAGGTGTAGCGGGAATAGTTGGCATCCGCTAGCAGGCTGGCTACCACATACTCCGCGGCCTTGTACTGAATGGCAAACGCTACGGACTGCTGTAGCTCGTCGTCGGTGCTGAGCACGTAGCAGAGCTTGCTCGGGTCTAGGCAGGTGGTTTCCAGGTAGAGCAGGAAGCCCCCGTTCCACGCGTTTTGGTTGTAGCGGCTGGTGAGGGTTTCGCCGCGCAGGCCAGTGAGCGCTAGCGCTACATCGGGGTTCCGGTCCCCACAGCCACAGGTGAGCTTCCCCGCCCGGGCCTGCACGCCTTCGGGCAGTACGGCCGACAGCGTGTGCACCTGCCCGTCGAAGGGCACGGTCACGCCTTCTTGCAAGTACACCATGGTAGGCGTAGTGGCGCTGGTGGTCACGCGGGCAATCTCTACCCCGTCGAGCAGCACGGGTACGTCGGTGACTTCGGCGGAGGCGTAGAGCGAGAGCGAAACGAGGGTATAGCCGCGGCCGGGCAAGAGCCGGGTCGGCAGGCGCAGCAGCGGCTGGGTGCCAAGAGGCAGCAGAGAGCCATCCCCCAACGAGCCGAACTTACCGCCGAGGGGCTCCTTCAAGGGGCCGGTCTGGGCAGATAGGTGCTTGCCGAGTTCCACCTCCACAAAGCCGATGGCCTGGCTGCGGGCGCGGTCGAGTCGGGCCCACGCATCGGAGCCGGGTTGCTGACCGGATGCGGGGCGCAGAATCAGGCCTTCCACCTTGTCGACGTAGCGGCCGGTAGTGGATTCCGTAATGAAGGCATTATCCGCGGGCACTTCTTCCGTGCCGACCGGTAAGGCGAAGCAGGGAGAGGCGGCACGGGAGAGGCCAACGAGGCCGGTGAGACAGGAGGGGCTAGCGGGCATAGAACAAAAGAAGCCCGGGGAGGGCCGCCCCGAAAGCACAAACACCCCGACCAGTCCGGCCGGGGTGTTATCCAACTTCACATCACAGGCTAGGTTGCAGCCTAGGCGGTCTTCACGAACTTGAGCACACCCGTCGAACCGGCAAAGCCGTTGGCGGGGTTAGCAATCACGTTGAAGTACGGCAGCTTCATTTCGTAGGTATCGTAGTACACACCAGCTTCGCAGGTGCGCTGTACGCGTACATCGAAGTCAATGCCACCGAGCGAGATAGAAGGCAAGGAGAAGCCGCGGGTGTTGGCGTCGAGCTGCTGCACGTTGCGGGTCCGGATGTTGCGGGCCGCGAAGGCAATAGCCGGGGCGTCAATCATCAGCGACACGTTGGCAATACCCGCCATCGTGAAGGACTTGGGGTCCCACGTCGACGGTATCAGCGCCAACTTGGCCTGCGCGTCGCGCTCGTTGTCGTTGCGGGCATCCGGGGCGGCGTTACCCATGGCCAGCAGCAGGTTGCGGCCGTGCAGCAGGTACGGTGAGCCGATGTTGTTCATCATGGCCTCAATCTGGAAGAACGGATACAGATCCGCCGTCCACTGCGCAGCCGGGATGTTGGTCGCCGTGCCTACGATGGTGCCGTATTCGGGCATCGTGTCGAGGTTGGTGCCGGCTTTGGCCACGGTTAGGGCCAGCGATACCTGGGATACCTTCTCCTCGATTTCCTTTTTCTGCTTCAGCAAGCCAGCCGCTACCACATCAGTGTAGCCGTAGATGCTGCCTGCGTAGGAAGAAGCCGGATCGTCCTGACCTTGCTCAATCTCCACCTTGAAGCTCGTGGCCTGCACGCACTGGTCGAGCGTGTACGGTACGGCTTCGGTGCCCACTTCTACGCCCGTCAGGTCGCAGTCCGTGGTGCAGGTTTGCGAGGCCGTGATGGCGCTCGTGTTGATGAACGAAACGTTCGCTACATTCTTAGGCGAGCCGGCAATGATACCGATGCGGGCCGTCTGGCGGCGCATGATTTCCTGCAGGGCAAGGCTTTGGGGTACGTAGAGCTGGCTGTTACGGGGGTCCGTGAACAGCTGGTCCTGGCGGTTTACGATGGTGGCCAGGGTTGAAGGCGTGAAGTCGCCGGGGGTTACTGCCATGATAGGGTTGAGGGGTTAAGCGGCCCGGCTACTCGCGTAGGCTCTAAGCCGCGGGGGTTTCCTGTTGAAATTTCTCCCAGCCTTGGTTGAGGGCGATGCGCTCCTGGGCCGTGTTGGCTTTCAGAATGGCTTCGTCTAACTCCTGCTGGGTCTTGGGGCCCGTGTAGGTGCTACGGGTGGCCGTGGCGGCATCCGTGGGCGTGAGGCCGGGGCTCTGGCGGTCCGTGCTCAGGGGCAGGCCGTAGAGGTCTTCGGCGTACTCGCGCACGCGGTCTGCCAGCTTGACGGGGTTGTTCATCTTGCCGGTCAGCAGGTTGCCGTCCGCATCGATGAGCTGCACCGAAGTGCCGTCTTCGCTGAGTTGATACCCGCCCTGTGCCACGAGGTCGTTCACGAGCTTCTCGCGCTGCCGGGCCGCGCGGGCCGGGTCGGGGGAGAAGTTAGGATCGTACTCCGTGATAAAGCGCTCTACTTCCTGGCGCACCTTGGCATCGGTCTGCTGCTTGGTGAAGGCCTGGCGCTGGGCTTCCAGCTTCTGGCGCTCCTCCTGACGGGCGGATTCGATGGCCTGCTCCTGCGCCGAGCGCAGCTTGTTGAGCTCCTTCACGACGGACGGATGCTTGAGCAGCTGGTCGTCGGACAGGTCCTTGGTGGCGGTGGTAGAGGCCTGGGTCTGGAGGGCTTCAATGGCGGCGGGCAGGTCAGCAAACGAGGCGTCTGCGATGCCGGCCGACTTGAGGGCCTTCTCGACTTCGGTGCGGGTCTTCTTGGTGGCGCGCTTATCCGCATCGTCCCGGACCTTGGAAATCTTGGCTTCCAGGTGGTCGGATAGGGTGTCTACGCCTTCAGCCGTTTTGATAAGTTCGGCAACTTCAGTTTCGACCACACCTGCGGCGGCGGCCAGAATCCCAATGAGTTTTTCGTCCATCTTTCAAAGAGGATATACAGGAAATGAATCGGGGCACCCGGACGGTTTAGGCCCGGGCGCGCACCGGGTTAGACAGTTTTGGGGGCTTTGGCAGGCTTCTCAGCTACTACTTCAGCCTGCAGGTCACGGGGCTTGGCCGCTTCCTTGATTTCCTTCACGGTGAAGGAGGTGAAGCTCTGCCCGTAGGCGGCCTTCATCTGCTCTAGCTGCTGCTCGCTAACGGTTTCGGCCTTGCCGGTTCCGAATTGGACGCTGTACTGCTTCATGGCTTAGCTCAGGTCGGCGGGCTTGCTGCCGGCTTTGGTGAAACCTTTCTGGCCAGCGGCACCGAGTAGGTCCCAGGTGGCTTTCGGCAGGTCGTGTTCGAGGCTCGTTTCCTTGTCGGTCACGCGCACATGGCCCGCAGCCAGCTCAGGGCTCGCCGCGGCGGTGGATTTCTTTTGGGTATCAGACATAGCGGGTTGGGTTGGTGGCTACTGGTATCGAGTCCAAAGGACAACTGCCACACCGCACCCGCAAAGGCGTACCTTTACCCCGATGAAACACCCCATGCAGTACCGGTATATCCGGATGTGGTATCGGCGCAGACGGCCCCTCCTGCGTAAGCGCGGCGGCTTCTGCTTCTGCCACCTCGGGGGCGGCGTGGTGGTGCTGGGCTACGCGGGCAAGCTGACGGGTGTATCCCGGGCCCAGCAGTAGACGCAAAAAAGCCCCTACCGTTTCGGGCAGGGGCTTCAGGACTGGAACAGACCTTACCAGTTGGTCTACATAAACTGACAAGAATGCTCTACAAACGTAGTCGGGGGAAGGGCTACGGGAAAGGCTCGTGCTTACTTCTTTACAGGTGGGTTTAAAACCCATGTTCTATACATCCAAACACCGTTTCCGTTGTTATAGGGGACCACGGATTGTGTAACAGAAGCGATTGTGTACCCCTTAGTTAGTGCCGCTTGAAGCACACCACTTGGGTCTACATGAGGGCTGCCTGCTTGGCTGATATTGTCAGCTGTAGTAATAATCTTTTGATCCATGTGGTAAGAGTATATAGTGAGCCAACAAGCTACTAACTATTCTCCTAGGCTGCTATATCCCCGTCGCCCGCTTCTGTGATAACCGAGTCGAGTTCTCCGTGTAGTTCCTGTAACTGCTCCATGGAGGTAGCATCCCGCATGGCCTGCAGGGCCAAGATCAGGCGCCGAAACACGGCAAGCGTGGTGTAGGCATCTTGATCGAAGCCTTCCCGTTCGGCCACCATGAGGGTATTGAAAATAGCTTGCCGCTCGTGCTGTGGCAGCGGGAGGTCGTTGAGCAGGGAGTAGGTATCCATGCGGCCAAACTAGCTACTTACCCGCCAATAACCAACCGGCCCTGCGCATCCTCCCGAAGTTCGGGCCGTAGCTCCATGGCCACGCTGTTAGGGATAAAGCTCCACTGATGGCGACAACCGTAGCCTCCAGCGTCAACCAGGGGCGAATACCCGCCTGATGGCTTGCCGTTGAACTCCCCTGCTGCCTTGTTGGTGTATCCTGAGTAAGCGTCCTTACTGGTTCCCATCAGGGCTATCTCACTCTTGAGGAATACCTTGCCGTTACGGGCCTTGCAAAACGCGCGGCTGCTTTCGATGAGGCCACCACTATACAACGCGGCTTGTAGCCCCAACTCTTCCGCAGCGAGTCCCTGAAGGGCTCTATCCGCCTGAGAGAAATTGTCCGCGCTCTCCTTGTGCAGCTTGCTGATGAGCCCACCATTCGCCCCGCCGAGCACGAGGTCTTCCAGCCCCGCGCGGTACTCCGTGAGCCCCATGCCGCTAGCCTGCGCATTGTACGCGTAGTGTAGCAGGGCACGGTTGGCGCCCGTATCGTTCAAAAAGGTGCTGAGGTACCCACCGGCCACGGGCGTGCCTTCCGCCGTGATGCCGAACGTGCGCTCGAGCAGGCCCCGCAAGGGAGCGCGCAGGCGGGTATAGTTCACCGAGCCATCGAGGGCCGTGAAGTAGGCTTCCTGCAACCGGGGCAGGGTAAGCAGGCTTTGCCCGTAGTAGGTCAGCAGGGGCAGGTGTACGAGCTGCGTGAACTCGGCCAGCAGGGTGGGAATGAGTTCAGGTTTATCTAGCGTATCCTGCAAGCGAAGGAGCAGGCCTTCATAAAGCCTTCTATCTGCTTCACTCAGGTAGGCTTGCAGGCTCTCTTGGAGGGCTTCAATAGCAACGAGGCGCTGTAGCGCGGCGTCTTTAGGATCCATTTTCCGGGCGTTTTAGGATGCCAGCCACCCCCGTTTCGACAAAGCCAAACGACTTGTAAAAGGCGGTCAAGACCTCATCCTCTACCGGGCGGCCATCATAGCTGAGTACGTGCAGGTAGATGCCCTCTGCACCATAGTCCGCTACGACACGGCTCAGCATCTGGCGGCCTAGTCCCTTTTGGCGGTGCGTGTGCTTCACCCATAGGTTCGTAAGCCAGCGCACCCCGGAACGTAGTTCGAGGTTGGCCTCCGCCGCTACCTCACCATCTGCTTCATAGACCTGATACAGCTCCCGCTTGTAGAGTGCTGATAATTCTGAGAATGTTGGAGATGTTGCTGCTGTTGGAGATGTTTCTTCCATAGCCTTACGCCTTAACAGCCGCCGTAGAAGCGGCCCTAGGTGGAACAACACCCACCCCGGCGCACACGCGGCGCAGGTAGCGGGCAAACGCATCAGCCGGACGCACGAGGCGCAGCTGCTTCGGGGGCTTCTTCATGGGGCGGGCTATTCAGCAAGTAATTCTTGAAAGGCCCCTATAAGAGCGGCTTGCGTGCGAATAGTTGAGCCGATGGACTTCGCTAGGTCTACGTCCTTGCCCTGCTCGTTCACGACGGATAGGCGGCCTTCTTCAAAAGCCTTTTGGACCTGAATCTCGCGTATGCGCTCTGCAATCTTCTTCTTGATGCCCATCCTTTCTAAGCCGTTACAGGTTCTACCGCAACTCCCTGCGGCGGGGTATACAATTAGGCCTTAGTGGCCAGTATGCTTCTTGGGCTTTGGCGCCTTCTTGGCGGGTTTTGGCTTCTTGGCGGGTTTTGGCTTCTTGGCGGTTTTGGGCATTTTCATGGCTTTGGGCATCTTCATAATCAGGACTTTTCAAGGGTTAACTCACTGGCGACATACCATTTGTGCACCTCATCGGGCATGCTATCCAGCCGCACGCCTAAGGCTGGTTCTGGGCTTACAATTTCCACGGTGCCCGCGCCGCCCATGCCCATGCCATCCATCTGATGCACGCCGTCAGGCTTAACGGTTACGCGGGTGCCTGCCACGCCAACCGACGGAGCAACTCCCTGCGGCGGGGTAGTCGTGAGAGCCCGGAAGGCGCTACTTACCACGGGGGCCGCGGTGGTCGCCTGCCGGCCGAGTACTTCCTGCGCCTTCTGCGTTACCGCGGCCTGCTGGGCCTGGAATCCCAAGTCGTAGAACGTGGGGTCCGCTAGTTCCAACTCCGTGAAGATGCTGTCGGCATGGGTGCGAAGTACCCTCTCCTCCGCCGAGCAGTAGCCGAGCGTAGCCAGCTTGAGGACGGCATCTTCCGACAGGCCGAGGAAGGGAATGAAGCGGGCCTTGATGGTGAACTTGCGCAGCTCCTCCGGATTGGTGGCGAAACGGCGGCGGATGATGTCTTTGAGTTGCTGCTCTAAGTAGAACGCAGGCATTCCGGCCTTCACGGCTTCGGCATAGGCAGCTTCGAGGTCTGACACATCCGCCAGCTCTAAGCCGGGCGGGAAGTCGTACACGGGCTCCAGGCCGGTCTGCACGTCGAGGTAACCGGCGGCCACATACGCGCCATGTACCCATAAGGCGCTGAACTGGTCGGCCATTGGGGTGAGCGCCGTGTTAAGCTGGGCGAGTTGGGCGAGGCGCTCGGTGGCGGTCTGCGTGGTGCTCGTCTTGCTCAGCAGCTGGGTACCGAACAGTACTTGTTTGGCCCGGTCGGTGAGGTAGGTCTGGTAGTCAATCTGCAGGCGCGGTACATCGGTGCCGGGTGCCGTGTAGGCCACCATTTCGGTCAGCTTGATCTTTATATCCGACAGGTCCTTGGGCAAGGGTACGGTCAGCGTATCTAGGGCGGAGGTCGCAATCTGGTCGCGGGTGGTGCCGTTGCAGACGGTGCAGGTTTGCAGTTCCCGGTTCAGGCCGTTGTTGCAGGTGTTGCCGGGGGCGCCAGCGCAGCGGTTCACAAACTGCGCCTTGTGCGGGTGGGCAATCTGCGACATGACGATTTGCAGCTCCGAACCCGTCTTGAGCTCCATCTGCAGGTAGCAGAGGGCGGCGTTCAACGGGCTTACGAAGGTGCGGTCTTCGGTCAGCTCATCGGGAATGTAGCCGATGGGCAGCGCAGGTACCCGTCCGGCGCGGTGCTGCAGGATGCGGTACTGGCACAGCAGGTTGCCCGTGCCGGGGTCGCGGAGTTCACCGGCTACCCGGCTTCCTTCCGGCAGAGTGCTGATGGTGTTGGTGCCCACGGTCAGCACGGGCCAGAAGTCCAGCGCTTCATCCGCCAGGTACATGGTGTAGCGCAGGCCTTCCACGTTCTCTACGGCGACCTTCGTGCGGAAGGTGACGCTGGTTACCTCTCCCGCTTCCCGGGTAAAGTCCACCACGGCCTCGCACTTGAACAGAACGGGATAGGGCCGGGGGCGCTGGGTGCGGAAGTCAAAGGCCCCGAACTCGGTAAGAAGCCAGGCGTTGGGGTCCGTGAGGGCTACCGAGCGAATGATGTGCTTACTCAGGTAGTCTTCCTGGGGCTTGCGGTCGTAGTAGGCATCCAGCGCCCCGGTCAGTAGCGAGACGCGGCGCAGGCGCTCGGCATCGGACAACTCGGCGGGGTAGTCGAGGCGCTTGTCAATCTGGGCCCCAGAGAGGCGGCTTACCTGGTAGAAGGGCTTGCGTAGCTCATCCCAGATCGCGGGGCTAACGGCCACCGTGAGCTGCTTGCGCACGGCAAAGTCTTCGTCCTCTTCCCGGGAGAACTGTTGCAGTAGGCTATCAGTATCCCCCGTGGCCAGCTTGCGGCACAGGGTCGCGTGCTCTACGCAGCGGGCGTAGTCGGCATGGGTGGAGCCGGTTAGGATCAGGGGTTCAACGCGGGCGCGGGCGGAGTCTAGGTTCATGTGGAGCACCGGCCGCGGTAGGGCCGTAGCTCAAAACAAGCCGATACGCGCGGGCGCGGAAAGGCTAGTCGTCGCGGCCCGCTACGAAGGCCTCATACTCAGCATTGAGCAGGGAAACTATTATATAATCCCACACGTCGGAAAAATGACCGAGCTTCTGATACGAGGCGCCTAGGGCTTTATCCTTTACCATCTGCTTCACCTTGCCATCTACGCCCGTCTGTACCTGCTCCAAGTCCTCAATGGTCTTATGCAGGGAGGGGTCAAGCTGCACCGCTACGCTCGGCACCCCGCCCCGGAGCAGGTAGTTGATGAAGTCGCGGCGGCGCATGACACCGGCGTTTTTCTTGGGCCACAGGTCAGCGCTGGAACTGTGCAGGGCCGGAAGGACGGCCGCCTGCACGTCCTTGAACTGATTCTCTCCTCGCTCCTCGCCTATTTTGGAGTTACGAAGCGTGGCGTCGCCCGTCAGAAATACGGGGCTAGACTGCCAGCCATTCGCCTGCCTATCGAGTAGAAACTGTTTGCCGGTGTTGGCCAGACCGGAGCGGGGTGGTGTGAGGGCGTACTCGTAGAAGAAGCGCAGCGTCAGTATCCCGTTGTCGCGGTGAGGCTGGCACATGAGCATGGCGCTGTACGGGAGGGCGTTGGAATCCCAGCCCTGCATGATAGGCACACCAGGCAGGTACTCCGTGGGCTTGACGTGTTTAGCCCGGGAGAAGGCGGCGTAGAACTCGTTATCCGTACGCTTCGTGGCCCACAGGCCCAGCCACCACACGCGGTAACGGTAGGGGTCCGTAGCTTCAAAGCTGCGGTAGAGGGCCTTGCGCTCGGGTGGGCACCATTGGTTATCGTTGGCCGTGGTGTGGAGCACCTCGTAGGGCATCTCAATCAGTTCGCCGTTTACGTCGATGCTGAGGCGGCCCCCGAAGCTGGTGGCGTCCGGGTGCCCGGTGTCGCGGAAGAACTTCTGCCAGAGCCAGAACGTGGTATAGTCGCCGCTGTGGTCGGGGTTGAAGGTGTAGATTTCCTGCAGGTAGGCGCCCGGGGCCGAACTACGCAGGGAGGTGCTGAGCACTTCCGCGTCGGCTTTGGCTATCTGGTTGGCCTCCTCATACCACGCGTGGGTAGGGTCCGATAAAGACTTGAGCTTGCCGGGGTTGTCCATGCCGTGCGGCACGAAGCTGTTGCCGTTCTCTCGGCAGCGGATGCCGAGCGGGCTTACGCCCCACGTAAACAGGTCGTCAATGCCTTCGCGCTCGGCTACTTTCTTGAGCGTTGCCACTTGGGAGCCGCCGATGGTGTTAAACACGTCCCGGACCAGCACGCACTTGAAATAGGGCAAGGTCAGGCAGTCGAGCAGCAGCTTCAGGGCCACGAAGTCACTCTTGCTACTATCCCGTCCGCCCCAAAACAGCAGAAACCGCGCCCGGCTCTCCAGATAGGGCCAGAACGCGGCATTGCAGCAGTCCGGGTGAATGTCTAACTCAAGTTCCGGCTTGTGCATCGTCAGGTGGCGGGGTACGCCCACCGATGCGGCGGGTAATCTTGCGGGTGTTGTCTACTTCCAGTTTCTCGGTCTGCTTGCCGTACACGCTGTCCAGCACCTCCTTGAAGGCGGCCGTGTCGCCGCTGGTGGCCTTGCTGATGATGCCCCAGTTCATGGCCTCCTCCACCGTCCCCTCGACCTCCTCCTGGGTGGTGGGGTCGGTGTAGGTCATCTTCTGCGCCAGTAGCCGTTTGAGGATGGTTCCCCGGTTGGGCACACCGGGCGGATAGCCGGCGGGGTTGCCGGACTGACCTGGTTGGAATGGTGTAGCACCTTCCGGAATCTTGCCCTTCTCAAACGGCATGGTATTACTGCTTTATTACTGCTATTGGATATTTAGAATGGGGCATCCTCACGCACGGCGCCAGCTCCCGTGGTGCGGAAGACCGTCGGGGTGCGCTGGGGGCTGCGACGAGAGGCGGCCGACGTTAGGCTTCCTCCGCCGCCGGCGCGGAGCTTGTTGACGTAGCTGTATTGGGTGGAACCGGATGCCATGTTTGGGCTTTGGTTAGGGGTTTGTGCTTGCGGATGTCGGGCTCCTGCGCGTTGAGCACAGTGTACTTGCGCAGTAGGGCCGAGAGGTAACGGAAGTTGAAGTCGTAGAGGGCCGCGTTATCCTCAATACAGAACTGCTCAATATTGCCGGAGCTCACGAGGTTGGCGGAGCCGTGAAGCACGAGCTTGCGCCCGCAGTGAGTTTCCATCAGGCAGACCTTGCAGTGGTTGCGGGCCGCGGCAAAGGTCAGGCGCCCGTCGTAGTTCAGCTGCTCGACCAGATAAGGCATCAGGTCGTAGCGGTTGTGATGGAAGTTGTAGTCGGAAATGAGCAGGCCCAGCGCGTCCACATAGTCGCCGGCGAGTAGATTGCGGAGGGAGTCCACGTTCTCGCTCTTGATGCTCAGGGCCGTTACCAGCAGGCGCTTGACGTGGTAGTTCTTCTCCACAATCAGCGCTTCAATCAGATCGCCAAAGATGAAGGAGCCATTCACGAAGGCGTAGGCCCGGCCGCCGGGTGGCAGGTCGATGTCTTTGGCCAGCTTCTCGGCGTGGGTGTAGGAAAGCAGCTGCTCCGGCCATTCCTCCGCGACGGCAAAGGGCAGAAACACCGTGTCGCCTTGATGGGCGCGGTTGCCCGTGGGGGCTTTCTGTCCGGGTTGCAGCGAGAAGGTGGTGGGCAGGGGCATACTGCAAAACTGCTGCCTACTAGTTCACCCCCAAAGGCGGCCACAGGCTCAACTGGCTCTGCTGGCGTACCTGCGACCAGTAGCGGGGGCTGTGCTGTACCCGCAGGGCTGGGCGGGGTGCGGTCTTAACCGGCGCCGGCGTGGGCGTGCGCTGTACCACGGGCTTGGTCTTCTTCCGGGCGGGCTTGCTCTTGCCGAGGCCAGCGGCTTTGGCGTGGGAATCATCCGAGAGGCGGGTGGAGCAGTTGCCTTCCCCGAGACGGTGCTGAATGGTGCGCTCCTGACTCAGCACGTGCCAGATGAAGCCGACCAGCGTTCCCTGGCAAAACACATGCGCGGCCACCTGTAGCTCCGCCGGGCTCATGCGTTCGAGTAGTTCGGGTACTTCGTACTGGAGGCGGTCTTCGGCGGCGGCTAACCGTTTGCCGGTGCGGGGGCCGAAGCAGGCGAGTATGAGTCTGTCCAGGTCCCACCACTCCCGGCTTACTTCCCGGTAGGCTTTCTTCAGGTCCTGCTCCAGCGCGTAGGCGGAGGCGGGGGTGTCTGAGGCGCGGTAGAACCCCTGCGAGCGGGGCGTGGGGGCGGCGTAGAGTTTCACGGGAGAAGGCTTTGCGGGGAGTAGGCGGTCTACTAGACGAACCTACACCTGCGGCAAAGCCTTTGTCCTATTCCACGTCTGCAAAACTTATCCGGTGGGCACCAGGGCGTAGCGTTCGGGGATATCGGCAATCGGCGTAAACAGGTATTTGCCGGGCGGTGGGCAGTCGCCAGCAGCCCGGAGTTGTATGTGACCGCCGTGACCAGCTGCCCTCAATAAGTGACATTCTCCGGCGTTTACCTGCCAGAGCTGCGGGGTACATCCTGAGCGCACAGATTGGGGCGGGTGGAAACAGATACCCTTGGCCTTGTGCCCACCAAGTAGGGTTACAGCCTTGCTGTTGGGTGTTACCCGGCCATCGGGGTACACGGTCAGCATGGGCACCGTCCGGGGTAGCCCGCCCACCTGTACCACCCGGCTCCCCTGCGGCGGCGGGTGGAGGGCGGGGCCGCCGAGGAAGCGGGCGCTAGGACTTTGGGGTGGCTTACCGTTCATCTTGGGCGAGATAGGAAAGGTTCACCATCAACTGAACAAACTGTGCCATATCGAACATGACACTGGTTAGCTGGGCGGGGTCGGTGACTTGCTGATAGAAGACCTCCTTGTCTTGGCGGATAGCGGTTTCTTCATCCTCCACGAAGTCAATAGCCCGGCTATAGGCCCGCAAGTCATCGTCGGCGTAGGCTTGCTCGGCTAAGTACCCGCCATCTGTTACCCTCCACCCTTCTGCGGTAGGCTCTACAAACACGCTCACAAAGTTGTCTGAGAGGGTAGAGAACGGGGTGATAACCTCCGTCACGCCCTTGGGGTGCTGCTTGCTAGAGGTGCAGGCCCGCATATCAGCCCGGAACTCGTTTAGAATTTCCATCATGTCGCTTCGCTTCGTTCTACTGTTCCTGTATCCCAGCGGCTCGACCTTCGAGCGACTCTATCAAGGCGCGCATCTTCTGGCTATGCTGATACCGCGCCCACTTGCGATTGACCTTCCAAGCGAAGTAGGAGCCTGCCCACTGGCTTAGGCGGGTTCCAGCTGGCACATATCCTGCCCACCAAGAGGAACTGACTTCGTAGCGGAGTATCTCGTGTTTTTTCATGGCTTCAGGTAGGTATTAATCGTGTCTTGAAACTCTTCGATGCTGTAGCAGACCGCCGTGGTGTAGCCCTGCGACTGGAGCAAGGCCAGCTTCGTGCGCTGCAGCTCCGAGAGGCGGCCACCGGGGACCTTGAGCTCTACCCAGAGGCCGGGGCGCCCATCGGCCAGATGTAGATCGGGCCAGCCAGCGGATACCCCGGTGCGCTTGAGGTTAGCGGCCTCGCGGGCGTTGCGGCTTCCTCCTTCGGCCCCGGCCCGGAGCAAGTCCCGCAGGCGGGGGTATTGCAGGGCGAACCAGCGCAGGCACGCGGTCTGTAGGTTAGCTTCCGGCTTAGCCCGTTTCAGGCCCGTGGTGCGACGCACGGCGGCGGATGGTGTCAGGTTAGCACTCATACCCCGTTCGTGTTGTCAAGGCCTTTATTCAGCGGCTCCACGGGCAACCCCTGCGCTACCTGCGGCTCGGTGGGGCGGAGCGGCGCGGGGTTCAATGCATTGGTTTCGACAAAGGCCTTACCGCCTATGAAATCATTGAACATCCGACGCAACACACTGCCAGCGGCTCTATTGCTAGCATGTAGGCGTGTAATGGCTGCAGAGACCTCACTAGCTTCAATGCTGGTGTAGTAGGCAGTGTGTGGGCCGCAGAACAGTGTCTGCTGCGACTCACCTACCCGCTCCCGCAGCCCCGCCGCTTCCGCCTGCGCCTGCTGGAGCTGGGCCAGGAGGAACGTGATGTCTTCGGGGGCGTGGGCGATGAAAGTGGCATCGTCACATTCACCACCGCCGACCTCGGCTATTGGACCTGAATAGCCCGCTACGGTTGGGAATACGGCTGTTTCAATATCGAATGAAGCCACTAAGTCTCCTTTGGAAGATTCGCGGGTGCGTCCCTTCTCCCACGGCCCTGGCGTTGCGGCCTGTAGCCGTTCCCGTATCTGTTCTATTCTCTCGTTCATCTCGTGTGGCATGGTGGTGGAGGGGGGGGGTTAGAGCTTCCATACAGCCTTCACCCATGAGGTTCCAGCCTGGTACAGGTCGAAGTTGAAGTAGACATTATCCCGGCGACGCAGAATCACTTCACGTCCATCTACTTCGGTTTCCTTCTTTTTCACATTGTGAAAGGTGTGGATGTCGCGTCCTTTGAAAAGCCCTTTGACAGTGAGCGTGTCGCCATCCTGTATCTGGGAGAATTCGGTTATCTCGTTCATATCTCGGGGGTCTTGACTTCTGGTTGAATGGTAGAGGTATCGAACTGGGAGGGGCTAGCGGGCCGGGTTACATCGTGGGTCCAATTGCCACCGCAATAGGGGCAGCATTCCACGTTAGGCGACCGGGCGATGTACTGGCAGCGGTTACAAGCCGGGAAGGTTTGGCCGGGCTGAATGTGGGCGGCGTTATCCATGTGCTATTGCTAGTTCGTTGGGGTGGGCTTTCATAATCTTCACCATGCCTTCCCGACTGATAATGCGCTGACTATTGGTGTATATCCAGCACCCGGCATAGTAGGTCAAGCCCGTAACCAGGCAGGCAAAGGAGGCTTTGGCTGTCCCGCCTGTCCATGTTTCACGGGACTTGTTTATCTCAAGCACCACGCTTCCTTCGTTGGGTGCCTGTGAAATGAGTTTGTAGTTCAGGTTCTTCATAACTAGGCGGCGTTAGTGTCTTTGACTACCTGCATGGTGGCAGGCTTGAGAATATCCGAGGGTTTGGGGATGGCTTTGACAGCGGCGAAGTGCCTGGCGGCTTCTGATTCGAGGTCTGGCGTAGGAAGTGTAGCGGCGTCGTACTCGCCTATCATGGCGCGGGCTTTGGCGCGTTGCTCTTCCAGGCGTTCGGCGGCTCGTTTGGCGGCGGCGGCCCGCTCTTCAAGTATCTCGTTCGCCAGCTCAATCTTCATATCGGCCCCCGGCGCGTCTAAATGCCGCCAGTAGTAGTCAATGCCAGCTTCTAGTTCTTCATTGGTCCGGGTAAGCAGGGCGTGTTTGGTGTAGACGCGGTTCATGTTCTCATTCAGGGCCGCCCCTTGCTCCAGCTGCTTGAACTTGGCCGACTCATTCAGGGCCTGCTTCTCCAGTAGCGGCTGCTGTACTTCGATTTCGTAGGCCTTGCACCACTCGTGCACGGTTCCAGCGTCTAGGCGGTCATAGACCTTACCCCACCGGCCCGCTGTGGCTTCGCGGAAGACGTAGATAAACTCATCGAACTTCCAGTGCCAGTAGCGCTCCATCAAGTCCTGTGCTAGTAGCGTAATCTGTACTTCGCTCAGGTTGCGCACCACGTTGAACAGGTGGGCCGTGAAGGTGAGCAGGTTGGCCAGGGCTTCGGCGGCATCCCCCGGCGCGGCGCGGCGTAGGGCCGATACCTGCGGAGACTGACGAGCAAGGGCGGGCGTTAGGCCCGACTGCTTATCCGCAATCGATAACGCCAGTGAACGACTGGTGGCCGGGTCCTCCCCGACGTTCAGCAAGCATCCGAGCCATTGATCCGGCTTGACCGGTTGGTTTCTGGCCAGGGCGTTGTTGCTGTGGGAACTGAGTTGCGGTACCATTGGCATGTGTTTGCTTGTTGGGGTCCGAGGTAATGAGGCTGCTGCGCTTAGCGTCGTTGTGCAGGAAGTTGTCGATGAAGGTTTGCCAGCCTTCCGGGGTCCGGTCATCTAACCCCGCTGTCTTTAGCTTCACCTGAGAGAGGTAGTAGGGCACGTAAGCCGCTGGGTAGCCGAGCTTGGTTGCCAGCTCATGGAAGCCTGCCTCTGTAGCGTACTTGCTTTGTGAGAAGGGAGCAAAGTGCAGCGGGTCTTTGCTGCGGCCGCCCCCTGTTTGCGAAGCCGGGCGTTGGGCAAGTACCGAGGCTTTTAGCTGGCCGTTGAGGGTGTCTAACTCTTCGACTTCTTCCTGCAAACCTTTGATTTCAAGTTCAAGCTCCTCTATTTTTTTTTCGAGGCCCGAACGAACGCCCTCTGCCTCCTTTCGTTCGTTCGTTAGAGAAGTCTTTAAGTCTTCAAGTTCCTTAGTAGCTAAGTCTAATAGTTCTTTATTGCGGCCAGTAGAGGTATCAGTAGAGGTGTCTATAGAGGTATCGATAGAGGTACCGATAGATTCCCTATAGAGGGCCAGTAGATTCCCAATAGAGGGGCAGAAATGGACTTCTATAATGGGGACAGTGAAGCGGTTAGCCCCGGCCGTGTAAGCCAGGAAGCCCCAGCTCTCCATCTCTTTTAGAGCAGTCAGGTAGGTAGACTTGGAGCCGATGCCACACAGCTCCATACCCGTCTGGTAGGGCATGGTGAAGCGGGGCATACCACCTTTGTTCTTGCAGATGGTCACGAAGGCGAAGTACATCGCGTGGTGGTGCGACTTGACTTCAGGCGTGGCATAGGCAAAGGCCGCCCACTTGTCCATCATCTGGTAGACCGGGAACAGGGCTTTAGTCTGTTCCATTCGCGTCTAGATTAACCGCCTTCTCATTAACCAGTACTTTGTTGTCGGTAATGAGCAATGGCAAGCTCTGTTGGTATTCCTGCTGTTCAAAGCCAGCCCACATAGCATCCGAATCCCGGATACGTTTGCTAAGATCATCCTGTAATTGGGCGCTAAAGCCTGGATTGGTTGCACCCTTTTTATAGTGGTCTCCTAATGTGCTTAGGGCATCATACCGGTTGAAGTGAATGCCATCCGCTTTATATTCATAAGTGAATACATGGGCATTGCTATCTAGGGTCAAGAGATTAACGAAGTCAATATTCTTCTCAACCTGCCGACCTATCAGGTACACATCATACTGTATATCCCTGATTTCGTAGCCACGGGTCATGGCAGGAATCCCCTCAACAATATGACTGAGAGCGGTTTGGTACCGCTTGGCTTGCAAATAGGTAGCGGTATCTATCCGGTCCTTCTTGCATTCGATTATCTGAACGCGAAGCGCATTTTCAAGCGGCACCCAACCGAGATATACTAAATCAGCTATCCCAAATGGAGTTAGGTTTAGTTGACGATATCGCGTATGCCAGCAAGGCTCTATTGATAAGCCACGATCTAGGCAGAAATCAGGATCTTCCCAGATGATAGTTTCCAAGTCCTTTTCAATGAATCTCATATTCTGCCAATGATGAAGCCGACCGCCGCCCCCACTACAGGGCAGCTAAGTCGGCTTCGGGTTGAAGGGTGGCAGCCCTAGTTGAAGTCGTTGCAAAGGCTGGTAGTGGTCAGCCCGTTTCGTAAGTAGCACCCCTGCCAGGGCGTCTTAACTTACATTGCTTATGCTAATGTCGTACATATGTACTGTATATGCAAGCAAGTAGTAAGAAATATGTTTATACTTTTGCAGCATGGCAGCTACCCGAGACACCCGCATCAGCCGAGGCTACAGCTTCACCTTCGATGAGGAAGGCGATAAGGAGAAGTATCATCAGCACGCCAAGCGGCGGGGGCTGAACCTGGCGGCCCTCATTAAGCACCTGCTAGCAGAGGATATGGCCAAGCTCCCGGCCCCGCCCATTCCCCCGAAACAGTAGCCTCGGGGGAAGCGGGGCGGCTAGGCGGCGAAGTATTCCATATCAGCCAGTGTGCCCCGATAAGTGCGGCAATAGATGGGCATGCCTAGGTTCCAGCTGATTAAGGCTAAGACGTATAAAAAAATGCGGAGCGGCTTCATCCTGGTATCTCGTTAGGTAGTCTCTGAAGTATCCGCTCCCAGCATCGGGCGGAGATGGCCGGCCAGTGGCGCAGGTGGCATAGGCGGCGGGCGGGGCTAGGCACCCGTGGAACCGAAGCCGCCCGTGCCTCGGGTGGAATCGGGTAAGGAGCCCACCCGCTCAAAGGCCACCTCGGGCACCCGCTGGAATTGGATTTGCGCTACCTTGTCGCCTACCTTATAGATGGTATTACCGGGCTTTATAGTGGAGTAGTAAGCCCCTTCATCCATGTACTGCCGGTCCTCTTTGAGCGTCTGACGGAAGCGCACCTTCCACTCCCCTCGGTAGTCGGCATCAATCACAGCCACGCCATTAGCCAGAGCCAGATTGTACTTGCTGATGGAGCTACGGGGGTATACCAGCCCTTGCCAGCCTTCCGGTATCTCGGTGGCAAACCCTAGGCCGTACTCGATATAGTCTACCTCACGGGTAATGCTGACCGCTACCACATCAAAGCAGGCATCCGATGGGTGGGCCTTGCTGGGCAGCGTGGCGTTGGGGTGCAGGAGTTGGATTTTTATAGGGAGCATGACTTAGATCGTATTGGTGATAGCCCGGATTTGCAGCCGGACAAGGCGGATTTCAGATTCGCGGCTGATGCTGCGGTACTTGCTGCCGAGTTCCTGGCGGCGCAGCTCATCTTCGCGGGCAATGAGTTCTGGCGGGCTCCAGAGGTGGGCGTTCTTCGGGGTTACTTTGGTAGGCATTCCCGGCGCTGCTTTTCGGTGGTGACCCGGCTGTGGAGCATCTTGCCCACGAAGTGCTCCCGTAGGGCGGGGTTGGTATCCAGGAGCGTGGCCAGCTGGTTGAGTTCCTGATCTTCGGTAAAGCGCAGGTTGCGCGAATGCCAGGCGGCAATAACGCGGCGCTGGTTGGCGCTCATCGTGGCGGTGGCAACGTGTGGCGCGGGCTGGCTGCGCATGGGGTCAAAGAGGGAGTTGCGTATCATGGGGCTAGGCGGCGGAAGCGTAAGGAATGGGGGCTGGCAGGTAGGCTAGATTGGATTGGGCCATGTTGTGCATATGGGCCAAAGAGGATTCGATTTGGGCGGGCGTTAGCTGTAAGAGCAGTTCCCCGGCCATGCCGAGCACATCCGACAGGGCATTGATGGAATCGGCATCGTGGCAGTCAAAGAGCTTTTGGGAGGCATCCAGCAGCTTCTCCCCTTGCAACTGGAGCAAGTTGAGCTGACGTTTCAGGTCATGTTTGAAGTTGCCCCCGGTTTGCAGGCGGCGGCTACAGTGGTCGAGGTTCACGAGGGCGGCGGCTAGTTGGCCGATGAGGGCGCCTCTCTCTTGGTCGTTTAGCATGGTTCAGTTCTGGTAAAGCTGCCGAAGCTCAGCAGCCGGGTAATGTGTTTGGCTTCCACCGCGTAGGGCGCCCGCCACTCGGTTTCGTGGCGGGCGCGGCGCTGCATCTGGAGGGCCGTTCGTTTGGAGTCGGAGTAGCTGACTTTGTAAAGCAATTGGTCAGTCGTACAGTGATAGAGGCCGATCATTAGTAGTACCCCTCGTGATACAGCGCCTGCCCAACGTCCTGAAAGACAGCAAGGGCAGCATTGGCCCAACAGGGGGCGGGTGCTTTGATTGGCGTGGTTACCCATTCGCGCCGGGCTAGCTCGGATAGTCGCAGTAGAAGGCCTACCGTGCTAGGTAGCTTTGGCGCCTTCTCTATCTGGCGTTTACCGCTAGAGCCGAACGGGTTGCGTAGACCGCGTTTGGTACCGTAGTAGGAGCGGCTCATGCTTCTGGCTGGTATAGTTTCCAATCCAGTTCGCCGGGGTGGCCTCCCTCCTTCTTGCGTAGGAACACCTGCTTGTCGTCGTCCTGCCGCTTGCCGAAAGTGACATCAGCCTTACAACCCCGACACTTGACGCTCACATACTTGTATTTGTCCTTTGCCACGCGCGCCGATAGCTCGAGGCTATCCGAGCCACACAGCCCACATTGAGCCACGTCCTCGAAGCTCAGGCGGTCAGCTTCGGTAATCAGCTCGTGAAAGTCAGAGGCCTGCACGGTGAAGTGGTACGCCTTGCGCCCGATCTTCTTGGTAATCATCAGGGAAAGCATGGCTTACTTACTAGTAGTAGCGATGTCGGCAGATACGCCGTTCTTCGGGGTAGGCCACTGCTTATCTACTCCAGCCAACGGGTGCGGCTCCAGCCATTGCACGAGGCAACCAAGCATGAACAGGAACAGGCCAAAGGCGGCGCAGATCACGCACGAGCGGAAGCCATCCCGTTTCTTGGCCTTCTTGCCACGCGGGGCACGAGAGAGGTAGTAGGCCGGGGTTTCAGAGCGGAACATATCGAGGGAGTATTTGGGGGTTAGCATGGCGGGAAGGATTAGCAGGTGGGAGGTGTGGGGGTGTAGAGCACGCGCCCACTGGTGGTGCGGTATCGGGCTTCTGCTTTCAAGGCCTCAGCTGTTGCCAGCAAGGCGGCGGCTTGCTCCTCAACTGGTTTGCCCTCTAGCCAGAAGTCTATCTGCTCCTCTGCCTTTTCGAAGGCCTTCTCGGCAGCATGGCTTATAGTCGTATCCATCTTAGTAGTTCCGTTAGCAGTTGGGTTTCGCGCAGCCGACACAGGCGGCACACGGCGGTTTCGGGAGGCCGGGCTGCGGCTTGAGCGGGGCGGGTGGCTGAATCGGGCCGCCGCTGCGGATGCGCTCTATCTTGGCTTGCAGGGCCGCTTGCATGGGCTGGGAGAGGTCTTTCAGGCGCATGGGTCAGGCAGTTTGACGGATGAGGGTAGTCAGGTCGGACAGGCGGCAGATAATGCGGATCGGCTTCATAGCTGCGGGGCGGTAGCGTAGTAGGCAGCCAGTTGATCGAGCAGGGCGTTGGTGATGGCCTCGCGTAGTTCCCCGGCTGTGGCGATGCCATCAAAGGAGTGGACGAGCATCAGGGCCGAAGCACCCCGGAAGGCGTGGGCGGAGAAGTGCCAGCCGTAGCGGGCGCAGCACTCGCTTTGCAGGGTCAGGTTCTGCAGGCCCGCCGAGGCTACCAAGGGAGCGAGGTCGGCTAGAAGGAGGGGGAAGTCTTGCATCGTGGTAGGTTAGGCGGCTGTATTCCAGCCATCGGAGTATCCTTGGGTGTCGTATTGCGCGGCCATCAGCAGGTCGTAGCGGCGCATCGTTTCGCGGCGGGTGTTGCGGCACCAGAGCAGCAGGCGGCTCCAGTCGGTTTCCTTCGCGGCGGCGGAGCGGATGCGCTCGACTTCGGCTGGCTTCCAGACCTCGGCGCAGTTCAGGGCTTTGGTCTGCTTGACCACCAGCGCCCGGAGTTCATTCAGGACCGTGGCGGGTACTAAGGCCGGCTCCAGCGCCCGGCGCAGGTCGCGCATGCATTCGGCAATGCGGGCACGGTCAGCGAGTTCGGAAGGGGTACGGAAGATGTCTTTGGGAACGAGGGCCTGCTTTTCCCACTCGGCAAATTCCAGCGAGTAGGCTTGCCCTAGTAGCTTGCGGTGGTAGTTGACAGCCATCGGGCGGGCTACTTAAAGAAGTAGAAGGCTTTCTCCTGTAGGCGAGCCACACCCTCACCACTTATCAGGACGCCAGGAGCTTCGGAACTGGTATAGCAAGGGCCGTCAGCGAAGTACTTAAGACCTGTTACAGCGCATGTGAAGGCCTTCGGGTACTGAGAGTGAAACACCCATTCTGTGTGCTGCTTACCGTAGAGCAATACCACGTTAGAGTTCTTCGTGCGTGGGTAGATGTAGGAGAAATCAGGGTTCAGTTCCATATCCGTATCTCTTAATTGGCGGCGCTCAGATGCACCGGGGTTTCGTTCACTTCAGCGGCTTCAAACTCGGCCTTCAGGTAAGCGGCCTCATCCGTCAGGTCTAAGCCATCATGCAGGTAGGCGTAGGCGACAATGGCCTGCATGGCTTGGTAGCGGCAGCCCACGGAGCAGGCGGCAATGGATTCGCGCAGGTAGCGCAGTTCGCTCGGATTAATCTTGGTTCGTTGGGTGTCGCGGGCAATTGTCATTATCTTTGTCGTGCTAATGGTTAGGAATGGCCGGGCGCGTGTTGGTAGCATGTGCCCGGCTTTTTTGTGGGGTGTTATGCTTGAATGAAAGCGCCTGAGCGCACAGTGGGCAGGTTGGCAAGGGCGGCCTCTAGGGTGGATTCGATACCGAAGTAGCCCCACTCCCCTACTTTTGCTTTGCCGCGACCTACGCGGCTGATGCGACGCGTTAGAATGGTGTAGTAGCGGCTGGACTGCTGTTCTTTAGCCCGAGCAACGGGGCCATACAGATAGGCGGGTTCGCCATATAGTGCCTCCGCTAAGTCGTACATACCCTGCATGCCACTCCCGATGATGGTAGCCTCGTATTGCACCTTCGTGTCTGAATGAGGCAGACCTGCAACTTTCGTCTTGCCAGCCCACTCAATCGGGTAGCTCTGCATGAACTCGTTTAGGCGAGCAGTAAGGGAAGCAGATTCGAGGGTTAGCTGGGCGGCGTTCATCGTGGTAGTGGCTAGTGGTTCGGGGGTTGGTGTGGCGGGTGCTGCCCTGCCGGTGAATCAAAGGTGCTAATTATTTAGCACAACGTCAAACATATTGAGCTAATATTTTGACACAAGTAAGCAAAAAAATATCACGCCCCTAATTCCTGCATGGTGTACCCTGCTTTCAAGAGCGCATCAAAGGCGGGTGTAATGGCATCTACTACCCCGGCTTGCGCCAGCTGGGCAACATCCCGGCCCCGTTGGCGGGCATCATCTAGGAAGGCGGCGGCACACGCCTTGGCGGGCTCAAACCGACGCATTAACTGACGCCCACTGAGTGACTTAACCCGATTACCTGCCTGAACAAAGGCCTTGCGGTAGGCGGAAGGGCGCTGGCCAGTCAGCAGCTTGCAGGTTTCGCGGAAGTGGTCAATAGCAAGAGCCGGGTTCGTAGTGGGCATTAGGTAGGTTGCCACCCGGCGCACGCATTGTACCTGCACCCGTTCATTCGTGAAGTCCAGCAGGTTCAGGGGCTGCGGCTCCAGTGCCGCCGTGATGGATACGGCCACTTCTTCACAGATTAGGAAGTAGTCCTTTACAAACTCGGCATCCTTCGTGTTGACACCCATTGCTACCTTCTTGGCTACTTTCAACGGAAGGATATACTCAACCCGTTGGCGGCCTGCCTTTTTGATTTTCCCCTGTAGGTGTTTTTTAGCATAGTCTGTTCCCTCGGTGAAGGCGTGTTCTTCCATCTTCTCGTCTGCCCAGTCGGCAAACTTCTTGCGCACCTGAAGGGCGGCATGTACATCCCGAAGGTTTACAATCTTTTCTCCGCGCTGGCTTTCATAGACAGGGAACAGATCATTTTTCAGCAGGCGGAACTTGCTCAGGTCAATGCTGCCGATGGGTTTTGCTAGGTTGCTCATTAGAAGGGGGCTGTATTAAGTTGACGAATGTTCTGTACTAGTTGCAGTAGGGCGCGGAAGTCTTCTGGGTTAGTCCGATCTAGGCGCTTAAAAAAGGTGCGGGCCATGCAACAGGCGGCAATGGCACCCCGGAAGCGTCCGGCCACATCTGCTCCGCGCAAGTCCTCATTTATCTCATCTTCAATCATCTGACCCAGCGAGACGGGCGTTTGCTCCCCTGTTTCATTCACTGTCACCAGATTGGCAGGCTTGCCAGTAACGCCTTCAATCATCCGTCGAAACGAGAAGACCGATTGAGATTCTACAATGATGGTAGTCGGGTTGTAATCCTCTGGGCGGCTAGACCCTATGTACTCCCCATGCATTCCGCCAGAAGCAAAGAAGCGGCTCATTTCATCCCACAGATCGTAGTGAGTAAGGTCTTCTGGCGTAGCCTCGCAAATAGCCCAGACCGGCTCCCCTGCTTCGTCTACAGCGCCCGTGTCAAACCAATCTTCCGGTTCGCCGCCATACTCTTCAATCATCTGCAGCCGGTTAGCCCGCGCCCACTCTTCCAGGGTCTTGCCTTCTTTAAAGAAGGATTCCAAGGTATCCTCAGCGTTCTTTAGCGCCCGGTTTAAATCGTGTAGGCTGCAATTGACGGTGCGCAGTAAGTAATGATTGAAGGCCACCCGGCCCATTGTTGCGTCTTCGTCTTCCGGCTTGTCGCACTCTTTCCAGAAACGCTTCATGCTGTAGCGCGGCGCGGCGGCCATATCCGGTGTGCGCAGGGCATTCAGATACTCATTAAACAGCTTCGTCACCGGGGCCTTGCCCTTGATGGCGTGAATAGCATAGACACTCATACCGTAGCAGTAGATAAGGAACGTGAGGCGTGCTTCTTGCGGGGCTGCCGAGCTACCAGTGTCGGTTTTTTAGCCATCAGCAGCGCCATGTAGGCTTCGTGGTCGGCTTCCGTGCCGCGCTTGCGAACGACGTTGTAAAGCCGCATCGCATCAATATCAGGCCGAAAGTGCCTCACAATCTGCGCGTAGTTCGGGGGCAGGTAGGGGTACAGCTCATCAACGAGCTGGTCCTGCTGAATTTTGTCTTGTGACTTTCTTCGCATGATTTCTTGCGTTTGTGCTAATACTTTGTACGTTTGTGTTGTCTAACGCCGATATATTGGCTTCAACCTCAACAAACATACGCTAAACCTTTAACATAAGCAAGGTATTAGCACAATATTTTGACTCATGGAAACACATGCAGAACGATTCCGGCACCTATTAGAGGTGTGGGGTCTTACTCAGGAGGAACTGGGTAATCTGTGCGGCATCAAGCGCGGCACAGTCGGCACCATCGTCAACGGCAAGACCACGCCCGACGCGGATGCGCTGGCTGAACTCTTGCGCCGTAAGCCTGACCTCAACCCGGACTGGCTGCTGATGGGCAACGGCCCGATGTTACGCGACGGCCGCAGCCTGACGCCCGTAGAAGCGCCCGCAAAAAAAGAAGCAGGCCGTACGCTGGAGCCATTAGGCCGGTTGAAGCTCTCCAAGATGGAAGGGCTCACCGATGAGCAGGTAAGCGACGTGCTGATTGAGAACGTGAGCCTACGCGAACAGCTACAGGCGGCGCTGGATAAGATAGCCGAACGCGACGCGGCCATTGCTGACCTGAAAGAAGATAAACGGTTCTTTAAGGAGGAGCTGCGAAAAAAGCCTGAGGGTAACCCGGATGCAGCCCTGTTTGTAAATCCTTCCTCTACCCCTTCCATGATTCCTACCAAGTGCAAGACGGATGCCGCGCAGCCCGAAGCCACGGTAATTGAAATGGCCGCCTGGGTAGCTAGGAAAATCGAGGAGCACACGGGCTCGGTTACTCATTTACAAAGTGATGCTACAGCCGCCTAAGGTCAGTCCTCAGGTTAGGTCACACAAGCACACGTTTGTAAGCTGCTGAAAAT
>NZ_BAAGWF010000004.1:0-513457 GCF_054780495.1 Hymenobacter tenuis | reverse complement strand
AACCTGGGTGCGGGTGAAACAAGGGTTTGATGCGGCGGCGGGCCTAGGGCCGGCCAAACACGCAACCCCTGTTTCACTGGCACTCAGGTTTTTGCGTTAGTCAATCAGGCCGTGGCTCATGGCGTAGCGGATAAGAGCGGCCGTGTTTTTGGCGTTGGTTTTCTCGATGATGTTCTGGCGGTGCGTTTCAATGGTGCGCTTGCTGGCAAACAGCTGATCGGCAATTTCAGCGTTCGTGAGGCCTTCGGCAATTAGCTTCAACACTTCCATCTCCCGCATCGAAAGCTCAACCGTTCCGGGCAAACGTTGGCTTTTAAGATTCTGAATTGAACTGGTTTCCGGGAGCACATCGGCGCGGTGTTCCGTCCGGTACAGCAAACCCAAACCTATTTCGGTGCACAGAAACTGACGGCCCGAAGCCACCGTCCGGATGCCGTAGGTGATTTCCGAGCTGTCGGCGTTCTTGAGCACGTAGCCCAGCACGCCCAACTGAAACATGCGATACAGGTATTTTTCGTGGTCGAGCATCGACAAGACCAATACCCGCACCTCCGGAAACTGTGCTTTTATCAATGGCATGGTCGCGAAGCCATCCAACACCGGCATATTGATATCCATCAATACCACATCTGTAGGAGTAGTGGCCAGCATATCCAGCAGCTGCTGTCCGTTGCCCGCCTCGCCTACTACCTCCATGTCGGGCTCCCGGGAAAGAATAGCACGAATACCATCCCGCAGAATGGCATGATCGTCGGCTAGCAATACACGAATCATATGCTTTTACGAAAGCTCAGCAGTGAAACGCCGCAACAGCGCGGCCTGACAATACTACGGAATATGACCGTAGATGACTGGAGTTTCCGGCCGTTCCTACCTGGTTTTTGCCTAGGCTGACTTTATGCCCCAACCACTGAGGTCTAGAAACCATGTCTTCTGCTGTTCCTGCCCAGTCCCAGGCACCTGAGCAGGACGGCTGTCCAATTCGGGCAACAGGAAGCACGGTATCCGGGTGGTCGCAGGCTTTACCTAACAGCTGCATGCTATCCTTAGAGCACCGGTTCAGAGCCTGTAGCGACCTAGCCACCTTAGCAAATACCTCTCTATAAATCAACAACTTACCTGCGCACCTTTTTTATTTTACAAGCGTATATCTCTTGTCTCCGCTCCCTCCGTTGCGTGCGGCTGGCCACTGCTTTGCCCGCACCCCTTGCCCCACCCTTTCCCACCCGCCTTATGGAAGTGTATCGCGAAATCCTCCCCGAGAGCTATCTGCTTATTCTGGCCGACGACAACGAGCCGGCAACCAAAGATCAGCTTTCGTATGCCCTGCGCCGGGCTAGCCGGAGTGGCAAACCCAACATTTGGGTTGACTGCAGCCACACCCGAAATCTGTCGTTTGCTACGCTCCGGCTACTGGCCCGCTACTACCGCCGGCTGCGCAAGCAGCAGGTGCAGCTGGTGCTCTGCCACCTCGGCGACTCTGCCCGCCAGCTTATGGCCAAGCTGCCTACTGCCCTTTGCCCGCCGGTGGTACCCACCCTCCTCGATGCGGAACAGTACTGCCGCACCCAACACAGTGTGGTCCGGCATCATCAGTTACCTTCTTCACTAGTGGCCCAGCCCGAATAGGCACGCCCCACATGGCTCGCCTACTTCGGCAGGAAACCAACCCTAGCACGCGCCAGCGCTGCTACCCCTCCTTCAGGCGTAAACCGCCAGTAGCCTAAACAGAGCAAAATGCAGAGCCGGTAAGCCTCTCGTACTCGATGGCGGACAGCGGTAAGTTGTCCGCCATCGGCCGTCTTGCCGTACCTTCGAGCGTCTTGTATCACGCTCCTTGTGTATGAACCCTGCTCCGCTTTCCGGCCTCTACGCTCCTTCACTCAGTCTCCTCACCGACCTCTACCAGGTTACCATGGCCTACGGCTACTGGCAGCAGGGCATGCAGGACCGAGAGGCCGTGTTTCACCTTTACTTCCGCCGCCCACCGTTTGATGGGGGCTACGCCGTGTGCGCCGGACTAGCCTACGCCGCCGACTGGCTCGAGAACCTACGCTTTTCAGACGACGACCTAGCCTATCTCGGTAGCCTGAAGAGCGTGAAGGGTGAGAAAATGTTCCCCCAAGAGTTTCTCG
This sequence comes from Hymenobacter tenuis, assembly GCF_054780495.1. Classification (NCBI taxonomy): domain Bacteria; kingdom Pseudomonadati; phylum Bacteroidota; class Cytophagia; order Cytophagales; family Hymenobacteraceae; genus Hymenobacter; species Hymenobacter tenuis. The sequence goes on along the minus strand of NZ_BAAGWF010000004.1, from coordinate 511,322 downwards.
ATTATCTCCGCGACCTGGAGTTCACCTGCGACGTGGATGCCATTGCGGAAGGCACTGTAGTGTTTGCCAACGAGCCCCTGATTCGGGTGCAAGGCCCACTACTGCAAGCCCAGCTCGTGGAAACCGCCTTACTTACGCTGGTTAACTTCCAGACCCTAGTAGCTACCAAAGCCTCCCGCATTCGGGAAGCCGCTGGCTCCGATACAGTGCTGGAATTTGGCTTGCGCCGCGCCCAGGGCTTCGATGGGGGCTTATCAGCTAGTCGGGCCGCGTATTTGGGCGGGGTTGATGCTACCTCCAACGTGCTGGCCGGGCAACGCTTCAACATTCCGGTGAAGGGCACGCACGCTCACAGCTGGGTTATGGCTTTCGAGGACGAGGAAACGGCTTTTACTGCCTACGCCAAGGCTTTCCCCGATGACTCAGTATTCCTGGTTGACACCTACGACACGCTAGAGGGTGTGCGCCACGCCATCCGAGTAGCCCGCCAGATGCGAGCCAACGGCCACGAGCTAGGCGGCATCCGCCTCGACTCCGGCGACCTAGCCTACCTTAGCCGTGAAGCCCGCGCGTTGCTCAATGAAGCCGGTTTTGAGAACGTGCGCATCGTGGCCAGCAACGACCTAGAGGAAAACCTTATTACCAGCCTCAAGCAGCAAGGCGCCAAAATAGATACCTGGGGCATCGGCACGCAGCTAGTTACAGCCTACGACCAGCCCGCCCTTGGGGGAGTGTACAAGATGGCTGCCCTGCGCAAACCCGACGATTCGGGCTGGGATTTCACCATTAAGCTCTCGGAGCAGCTGGCCAAAACCAGCATCCCCGGTATCCTGCAGGTGCGCCGCTACGAAACCGAGAAAGGCCAGCCCCGCGCCGACATGCTCTACAACACCGCCGAGCCCCTCCCCGACCACCTGACCATCATTGACCCCAGCGACTATACCCGCCGCCGCCCCGTGCGCCCCGATGCGGCGTACCGTGAGCTACTGGAGCCCATCTTCCGCCGCGGCAAGCTGGTGCATGCGTTGCCCACCCTGGAAGAAAGCCGCCAGCGTGCCCACCGCGAAGTCCTCAGCCTCGACCCCAGCATCCGCCGCTTCCTCAACCCCCACACCTACCCCGTAGGCCTCGAGGAAAGCCTGAACACCTTCCGCACCAACCTGATTCTGGAGAAACGCCCACTACGGCTGGCGTAACCTTTGTACAGCTTACTTATGAATAAGGTACTAAGCGTTTATGTACGATTAGGCTTACTTGTCCTCCAATGCGCCTCCACCCACTATGTTCACTAGCCCTTCTACTAATGAGTTGTGATTATTACGACTCTCGCTTGGTGCTAGTAAACAAAACTAAGACCGCTATTTGCGTAGAGATGGCGCACGATACTATTCCTGACTATCCAAGCCTTAATAGGTCAGAAGTATGTCTGAGCCGTAGCATTACACCAGGAACTGAGGCTGAGCAAACCATACCTGGTAGCATGGATGAATGGGTCAGAGAAGTAAACCGCAGCAAAAACAAGCAACTCAATCTTTTCATCTATGCAACGGACTCTGTGCGTCGATACCACAGCATGGATAGCCTCAATCAAACACATCGTTACACTACGATTTCGCTTTCCTTGAAGGAACTTGAAGCTATCGACTGGCGAGTAATTGTGGAATAATTTACTCTACCCTGAGTAGGTTACAAAGACGAATCTATAGATTACTTATAGTTAACTGCGCTATATTCTACAATGCATAGTTACCATTAATCATAAGGCACCAAATTTCTTCCAAAGCTTAGGCAGCATCTTCGGCAACTGACTTTCGGTCCAGTCTTCGCCTTTGGTAACAGAGCCAAAATCATAATTTAATCCTCGGGCCGACGCTATTTCCCTGGGAAAGGTATCGTCTTCCTCTTCTTTGCCAGTGCGTTTTTGAAAGGCAGTAGTTGCTACGTATAGCAGTTCTTCAAAATCCTGATACCCGGCGTCCAGCACCATTGCCAGCGTATCGGGTTTGTCAAGCGCCGCCCTGAAAACGCTCTCTCCTTGACCTATGAGCCAACACCGGAAGTACAGGTAGGTATCATCCGAAACGTAACCGTCAAGTATTTTTTGAGCAGCCATAATGCCGAAGTCGTCGGCCTCAATCAGATACTCCCGTAGGATACACTCAAAATCAATAATATGCTCCGGCTCATACGTTGCAAGGCTGTTGATCAGTGCCTTCTCCTGAAGAGTCTGGTCGCCATTTGAAGCTTTTTTGGCGGCGTCTATTAACTGCCAGAATTCGTTCTTATCCATTTTCGGTGTACTGCGAGTTGGGCGACTAAATACGGCAAAACTCTGCACTACTCTAGCCAAAGCCTGTACGGGCTAGGCCTATTGCGGCAGCTAATTTTGCGTTGTATTCGTTGTACTAGCAACTCACCCGCCGCGGACCGCTTCTCTAGGCCACTGCAGCTCTAACTGTTACTCCTATGTCAACCCTTAAATTCAAAACCAGCATCAACTGCGCCAACTGTGTGCGCGCCGTAACCCCTTTCCTCGACGCCGAAGCCAGCGTGAGCAAATGGAGCGTAGACACAAACAGCTCCGATAAGATTCTCACTGTAGAATGCGAGAACCCCATTCCCGAGCTGATTATGAAATCTGTGGCCCAAGCTGGGTTTGATATCGAACCAGCCTAGTTTACAATACCTCTATAAAAACAAAAGCCGAGCTGTATGAACAGTTCGGCTTTTGTTTTTATATCTGCTCGTGGAGTCCAGGTTACCGTAAACCGATTCCTTATAAGTTCAGCATCGCCTTCAATGCCCACCGTTATAACTTGTTTTAAAAGAAGTTGGTAGTAGAAGCAACCTATGCTTTTGCGGCCTGGTCATGCGTGTAGAAGCAGATAGCGCCTGTCATCGACAGTCTTCACTGGTTGATTGTATCCCTATTTGCTATGCACTTTTTCACCTACTATTCTCTTTATTCATGAAACTGCTAACTATTGTCCTTTCATCGGGTCTGCTTCTCTTTACTACTTTTTGCACCAAAAAAGATAGCATAACGCCGAAACATGTTGCTACCAAAAACGAATTTCTGCTAGCTACTAAATGGCAACTGACCTCTTACACAACAAGGCTGAAGGTCTCAACAGTAGCTGAATTTTCTCCTGATCAAGTACCTGAGGAAGGGTATAACAGCATCTCTGACTGGACTAAGGATGACTCTTGGCAATTTATTTCCAACCAAAGCTTTATTGTGGATGAAGGTGGCACCAAATTCAGCTCATCTACTCCGCAATCAAGATCAGGCAGCTGGACGCTAACTCCAGATGCAAAAACGTTGTCGATTACTATCGATAGAAACCTGCACACATACGAGGTCCTTGCGTTAGATGCTTCAACTCTTAAAATCAGAGAGCGTTACGATACCCCGGAGGACTTCACGGTAGAAATAGTTATGACTTTCAAACCCTTATAAAACATGAAGCGGTGGGTACAGTACCTACCGCTTCATGTTTTATAAGCGTGATTGGTTACGAATTATGCCTCGTAGCGCAACTCGCCCGCACCTACGCGCAATACTACATCAGTTTCCTGCGTGATGCGGCCGGCTACTTGGGCTTGGTAGCCGTAGCTGCGAAGGGTTTCGGCCACGGCTTCAGCCTGGGCTTCGTCTGTAACGAGAAGCATGCCGTTGCCCATGTTCCAATAGAGGTAGGCTTCTGTGGGTGTAATACCGGCCAGTTCAGCCAGCTGCTGCATAGCAGGCAGAGGCTCGAACAAGTTGGTCAGTTCGGCGCCCACGCCGTTTTTGAGTACGCGCTTGAAGTTATCGGCAATACCGCCGCCGGTAATGTGCGCCGCTGCATGCAACAGCAGGCCAGCATCCAGCACCGCCGTCACACCGGGCGCGAAAATGAGCGAAGGCGCAAGCATCACCTCGCCCCAGGTCTGGCCCATTTCGGCGGCATCAGGCCCGGTGTACGGAGCCGTGTGCCAGGCTTCACCGAAGGCTTTGGTGAGGGCGCGACGGGCCAGGGAGTAGCCGTTGGAGCGGAACGATGGGGACCGGAGCGCTACCACTGCCTGTCCGGCGTGCACGTTGGCACCACTTAGGGGGCGCTCAAGACTCGGGTGCAACACGCCCACGGCCGTGGAGCACCAGTTGAAGTTCATGCGGGCACCGGGGTAGCCACCGATGCGGTTACCTAGCTCAGCAATTTCGCCACCTGTTACGGCTATCTGACTGAACTGCGCCGCATCATGCAGGCCGTGCATCAGCTCATCTACCACCTCGTAGTTGAGGGTGTTCACGTCGATGATATTCGACAGATTGGTAGGGATGAAACCCGCCACAACTAGATCGTCGGCTACCATGGCAATTAGGTCATATCCTAACGTATCGTAACGGTCCGTACGCTCTGCCACCTCAATCTTGGTACCGATACCATCGGAGCCAATGCCCAGCCGCTCCGCGCCAAAGCGGATTTCGTTGGAGAAGCCGCCCGCCAGGTCCTGCGCCGGCTCGCCAGGCTTACCCGCACGGGTAGAGAAGGTTTTCTGGGCCCAGTGGTAAGCATTTTTGGAGGCGGCATTGCCTTCCTCGATGGAGTAGCCGGCAGTAGCTTTGAGGTCAGAGGACATATGAAACGCTAGGATTAAGCAAACTAGAAGGCTAGTTCCCCTCTTCAGATGAGGAGGGGCTAGGGGTGGTTGATAGACAGCAGAACGAGTTTTAGACCTAAAGACTAATGGGTGCCTGACGATAGGTCAACTACCCCTAACCTCTCCTCATTGAGGCGAGGAACTAGTTTTTAGCTTAGTCCTAATGCTGTCATCATCTTGAATTAATGTTCGGTTGGCTCGGGAGCTTTGGCACTCACGGAAGGCAACGCGTTAGCGTCATTTTTCTTGTCGTGGCGGTGGCTCTGGCGCTCCTCCTGAATGTGACGCAGGTATTTGGTTACGTCGCCGGTGGGGTACTTGCCGGTGAAGCAGGCGAAGCAACTGCCGCCGTGGCCTTTATCTTCCGAGAATAGCTCCTGCAGGTCTTCAATCGACTGATAGATTACTTTATCGGCCCCGATGTACTGACAGATTTCGTCCTCGGTATAGTTAGCGGCAATCAGCTCCGTGCTCATGGCCATATCAATGCCATAGATGCAGGGGGCAATGATGGGCGGCGCACTGCTAATGAAGTACACCTCGGCCGCACCAGCCTCGCGCAGAATGCGCACAATGCGTCGTGAGGTGGTGCCCCGCACGATACTGTCATCGACCACGGCAATCTTCTTGCCTTCCACAAACTCCCGAATGGGGTTGAGCTTCTTCTTCACGATATCCTCGCGGCCGGCTTGGCTGCTCACGATGAAGGAGCGGCCCATGTGGTTGTTCTTCACCATAGCGCGACGGTAGGGCACGCCAATGGCTTCCGCTAGGCCAGAGGCCGAGAAGTAGCCCGAAGAGGGCACATCAATCACCATATCCGGCTGAATGCCCGACTCGATAACTTTCCGGGCCAGCATCTTACCCAACCGCACTCGTTCCCGAGCCACCAAGCGGCCATGGATAGTAGAGTCTTCGCGAGCGAAGTAGATGTGCTCGAACACACAGAAGGCCTTCGGGAGGTTGTACGGATTCTTGTAGTGTACCTTGAAGTCCTTATCGATAAACACCGCCTGGCCAGGGCCTACGTTCTTGATGAACTCAAAACCCAGATAATCAAAGCAAGTGCTTTCGGAGGCAAAGGCGTAGATGGGACCCTTTTCCGTATCGCGGCGGCCTAGTACCAAGGGCCGAATGCCCAGTGGGTCGTTGAAAGCTAATAGGCCATGACCGGCAATAACGGTGATGGTTGCGTAGGCCCCTTTCACCAGTTCCTGCGTCGTTTCTACCGCATCGAAAATATCAACCACTGAAAGGGCATCGAGGTTCTTCAGGCGCAGCTCCGAGGCGAAGGTGTACATGATGAGCTCCAGGTCGTTGCTGGTTTTGGGCAGCACGTGGTACTTCTCGTGCAGGCGCTTGGCAGCCGAGCGGAAGTTGATGACGTTGCCATTGTGCACCATAGACAGCCCGAAGGGGTAGCTGGTGGTAAACGGCTGCGCCAACTCCGCATCGTTGGAGCCCTGCGTAGTGTAGCGGGCATGGCCGATACCGATGTTGCCCTTCAGCTTCTTGAGCTGCTTTTTCCGGAACACATCGGAAATCAGGCCGTTGCCTTTGCAGAGGTGAAAGTTATCGTCGAAGGTGGCTATACCGGCCGCGTCCTGGCCGCGGTGCTGGAGCGCCGTCAGACCAAATACGATGTCGTGGGCGACGTCATCGGGGCCGTAAAAACCTACAATTCCGCACATGGGAAATATCGAGAAGGCAGTAGTGAGCGTAAAACCCACTACAGGGGTGGTGAAGTAACCCCGCCGCAGCTTGGCAGCACCAGCGGGTTGAGGCGAATAAGTGGCCTAGCCCACAGCCTCATCTCCTTGCGGAGAGGAACCAGCGGAAACAGGCAGCAGAGGATCGGGGGTGGAGGTTGAAACAGCAGCCGCGGCCACTGTTTCAGGATTGTGGTGTGGTAGCTCGCCCCGAATGAATCGGGCCAGCGTATCGGCGTACAAAAAGTGCTCAACGGCTAAGCCACGGCGCTCTACTTCCGCTAGGGTATCAGCCCCGCGCAAGTCCACGGAATGCTGCGCCAGGATAGGCCCAGTGTCCAGGCCCTCATCAACCACATGTACCGTGATTTTGGTTTCAAGCAGCTGATTTTCAAAGGCCCACTCGTAGGCGTGCAGGCCCTGGTGCTGGTGCGTATCGGCCGGATGAATGTTGATGATGCGCCCCGGAAATGCCCGCACAAATGTGGGCGACAGAATGCGCATGTAGCCGGCCAGTACCACGTAGTCGGGCTGGTAGCGGTTCAGCACGTCCACTACCTCCGCATCGTACTCGGCGCGCTTGCGGCCCTCGCTGCTGAGGCTGGCAGTGGGGCACCCCAGCGTGGCAGCCGTTTCTAGGCCAGGTGCATCGGGCTTGTTGCTGAAGACTACGGCTACTTCGGCTAGCTCATGCAACACGCCGAACTGCACAGCGTGTACCAGGGCCACCATGTTGGAGCCCCGTCCCGACAATAAGATTGCCAGGCGCTGCTTACGGGTGCTATGTTTACCAGTTTCCTGCAAGGCTAGGTTCCGGCCGCTGGCCGATATCGGTACGGATGTATACATCCTTGAATTTAACTCTTTCTACCTCCCGATACACATGATTTACAGCATCTTCCAGCTCATCACCGTGGCCTACGAGCACCATTACCCGGCCACCGTTGGTCACCAACTGGCCGTCGTCTTGACGGCGAGTAGCGCCGTGGAAGGCCAGAATGCTGGGGTGCAGCTGGTCTAGGCCAGTAATCGGGAAACCCGTCGGGAAATCAGCAGCCGGATAGCCACCAGAAGCCAGGACCACGCCCACATAATACCCGCGGCGCTGCCGTACCACCGTTTGCTGTAGCCGGCCATCTAGCGTAGCTTCAATGAGTTCCAGCAGGCTGCTTTCTAGTGCCGGCAGTAATACTTCGGCTTCGGGGTCGCCGAGGCGCACGTTGTATTCCAGCAGCTTCGGGCCCTGGGGCGTGAGCATGATACCGAAGTACAGGAAGCCTTTAAAGTCGAACTGCTCATTTTGTAGGCCTAGTAAGGTAGGATCGACAATGCTGGTGCGGATAGCAGCCAGGATATTATCGTCGCAGAACGGAACGGGGCAGTAAGCGCCCATGCCGCCCGTGTTAGGGCCTTTGTCGCCGGCCAATAGTTGCTTGTGGTCCTGGGAGGGTGCCAGCAGCCGCACGCGGTTACCATCCGTCACGCCGATGATGCTAATTTCGGGGCCAGTCAGTTTTTCTTCCAGCAGGAAGCTGAACCAGCCCGTGTGTTGCTGCTGCAAATCGTCTAGCGCGGCCTGGGCTTCCTCAATAGAGGAGCACACGTACACACCTTTGCCAGCCGCCAGACCATCAAACTTCACTACTACCTGCCCATCGAGCTCCGTAGCTTTGGCGCGAGCCTCGTCCAGCTTATCACTCCGGTATTTCCACGACATGGCCGTGGCTACCCCGTGCCGCCGCATAAAGTCCTTCGACCATACCTTGGAGCTTTCTAGCATCGCCCCGGCCCGGCCTGGACCAAACACCCGGATATCGGAGCCAGCGAAATGATCTACTACGCCCGCTGCGAGTGGTGCCTCTGGTCCAACTACAATCAGCTTTACACCATTAGCTTCGCAGAAGCCTTGGATGGCCGGAAAGTCGGTGGCGCTGATTTCGGGGTGGCTGTTCGGGATGCCGGCGTTGCCGGGTAGCACGTGCACGGTGGCACCGTCGCGGGTCAGTTTCCACGCCATGGCGTGTTCACGGGCCCCGCCGCCGAGGAGTACTATGGGTTTATTGCTGATACTCATGTTTATTCAGTCTATAAAATCACGTCGGCCTTCGGCGAAAAGGCGAAAGTATTCTTGCACTTCCTCCCAGTTTCTGGCGTAGCTTCTTTTCTCTTCACCTTCCGCATCAGTCAGAATCACTTCCAGATTTTGATGCACCTCCAAGTTGCTCTCATCAGCTAAAGCAACCCAAAAGGCCCCGTGCTCCTTATCAGACAACTTGATTTTCTCAATGAAGTCAAGTACATCCTGATGCGTCGGATTATCAAGTGAATCGCCCCAAAGGCTCTGAATATATTCCATCATTACAGTAAGCGCAACGGTGCGTTGGGTTGCTGCACCTCACGGCTCAGCTGCTCCAACAAAGCGTCGAGCAACGGCTGCACTTCCACCTCTTGGGGCGAGGACACTTCGAGCACTGTGGTAGTAGCGGTAGTCATTGGAGGTTAGCGCAGGCTTAGCTTATATCGTCGATGGAAAGTATCAACCCATCCGCAAACTGAAAAACGGATTTGCCTTGCAGGTGCAGCGTGTCGCCAGGTTTGAGGCCATTGGGAAACTCGACGGCCGCTACGCCGGTGTAGTCAATCAATACTTCCACGCGGTTGTCGGCTACTTGCCAATCGGTGATGCGCTGCTCCCGTTGCAAGAAGTACTGCTTGGCTTGCTCGGCCTGTTGACGGAAGCTTTCCTTACCAGTAGTAGTCAAGTTGACTTCACCACCAGAAATGTTGCGGAACACCATATCCTCGTGCAGCGGCGCTAGCATACCGGTCACATCAAAGCGGTTGTACGCTTCGATATAATCGGTTACTAGCTTTTTTACCTGCGAGGATTCCATTTCAGATGGCTTCTTTCATGATGCCGGCACGCACCAGGTTGCCCACAAGGCGAGCCTGTACGTCACTAGTGGTTTCATTCCCGGTGGGCAGTGGGGCACCCGTGATGCGCTCGTAGATATCGAGGTAGCGGCGGGTGGCTTCGGCGGATACTTCGGGGGTGAGGGCGCGGGGATACTGGCCGTCCTTCTTGTTGGCAATCAGCCACTGGCGCACGTACTCCTTGTCCATCTGCTCGGCCGTCTCGGGGTTCTTAGCGTAGTCCGCGGCGCTCCAGAACCGCGACGAGTCGGGCGTGTGGATTTCGTCAATCAGAATCAGCTCCCCATCCAGCAATCCAAACTCGTACTTGGTGTCTACCAGGATAATGCCGCGCTCGGCCATCCATTTCGAAGCAAAGTTGAACAGCTCCAACGACTTCACCCGCATCTTCTCGTACAGCTCCGCCGTCACCCAGCCTTCCGACACCAGGTTCTCTGGCGTAATCTCGCGGTCCGACTCCTCTTTAGTGGTTGGCGTCACGATGGGCTCGGGGAACTGCTGGTGCTTGGTCAAGCCGTCCGGCACCGTCACGCCTGAGAAGGTACGCTGGCCCTGCTGGTAGCCGCGCCACATAGAGCCCGTGAGGTAGTTCCGCACCACCATCTCCACCCGAATAGGCTCGGCTTCCTTGGCGAGCGTCACGTTCGGGTCGAGCAACGAAATCACGTGGTTCGGGATGATGTGCTTGGTTTTGTCGAACCAGAAAGCAGCCAGCCCATTCAGCACCGCACCTTTGTGAGCCACGGGCGTTTCCAGCACCGAGTCAAACGCCGAGAGACGGTCAGTTACCACGATGAGCCGCTCACCGGAAGGAGCACGGTACGAGTCACGAACTTTGCCGCGGTGCAGAAGTTCGAGCTGGGGGGTATCGAAGTGGTTGAGGGTGTTCATACAACGAGTTAGCAGCCGGCACTAGGGCAGCGAAATGCGGAGGTGTCTAGGAGGAAAACTGGCTGGCTTCCTGGGGTGTGGTAGCGGTTTGGCGCTGGCTTTGCACGTGCTCCACAATGTTGCGGAACAGGCGTAGGCCGTCTCCTTCCTCACTCAGATTCGGGTTCTGGCGTTTGCGCCGGGCCCAGTCGGGGTGGTTGTAGAGCGACAGGAACGCCTCAGGGTGCGGCATCAGCCCGAATACTTGGCCGGTGGTATCGGTCAGGCCGGCGCAGTTCAGGTCGGCGCCGTTGGGATTGTGCGGGTACACATCCGTCGGCGAGCCGTCGAAGTCAGTGTAGGCCAGGCAGTTCAGGGCACGGGCTTCGATTTGAGCTAGCGTTTCTTCGCCTTTGATAATCAGGCGGCCTTCGCCGTGGCGCACGGGCACTTCCATCGAGTCGATGCCTTTTAGGAAGGGCGAGTTCGACTTAGGATTAACCTTCAAACGCACCCACCGGTCTTCGTAGCGGCCCGAGGCGTTGTGCGTCAGGGTCACTTCCGGCGTCACGTTGCCGCTCAGGTTAGGCAATAGGCCTAGCTTCACTAGTACCTGGAAGCCATTGCAGATGCCCATCACGAACTTGCCGTTGGCAATAAACTCCTTGATGTCGTCAAGCAGGGTACGACCCTCGGCGTTTTTGCGGTAGCGCAGCTTGTTGGCCAGCACCACTCCCGAGCCTAGGTCGTCGCCGAAGCTAAAGCCGCCGGGGAAGTTCAGGATGTCGTAGTCGTGGATGCTGACGTGGCCGTGCAACACTTGGTTGAGGTGCACGATGGTTGGCTCAGCGCCGGCTAGCTTGTAGGCGGCGGCAAACTCCTCTTCGCAGTTGATGCCGAAGCCCGTCAGGATGAGGGCGCGCACCGGCTGCTGGACAGCGGTTCCTTCGGCTGAGTGGCCTAGGGGCTCGGTGCTTTCGTGGCCGCCGTCAATGCTCTTATAGCCGAGCACTGTCACGGAACCGTCGGCGTTGGTTTGCGCTGGCCCCGTCTCGTCGCGCTGCGGCATGGGCGGCGAATTCAGATCCGGAAATAATGGTTTCTCGTTCATGATATCTGAGCCGCTTCGTGCTGGCCGAAGCCGATAATTCTGTTTACTGGGCCATTCGTCCACTCGTGGCGCAGGGCCGCCGTGCTGGCCGAAATAACGGTTTGCCCGTTGTGGCGCACCGTGAGCTGGCTGTCCTGCGTTACCACGCCAAGACGGGTAGCGCGGGCACCGAAGTGCTGCTCAAAAGCCACCACATCTTCCGGAGCTACCGTGGCCACGAAGCGTGAGTGCGACTCCGAGAACAGCTGCGCCGATAGGCCTAGGCCAGTAGCGGGCAGCTCCACATTAGCCCCAAACCCATGACCAAACGTGGCTTCCGCCAAGGCAACCGCTAGGCCACCATCCGATAGGTCGTGGCAAGATTGGATAAGACCTTTCTCGTTAGCCTGGCCCATCAGCGTGTAAAGGGCTTTGGCTTCTTCGAACCGAACCTTGGGTACGTTGGCGCCTAGCTCATCGAAGAGTTGGTAGAACTCCGAGCCGCCCAGTTCATCGTAGGTTTCGCCCAGCAGGTACACCACGTCATCGGCTTGCTTAAAGTCGGAGGTGATGGTGCGGCGGACGTCCTCAATTTTGGCGGTCATAGAATACAGGACCGTGGGAGGAACCGAAATCTTCACGCCATCGGCCTTGAAGTCGTTCTTCATCGAGTCCTTGCCCGAGGTGAGCGGGATGCAGTAGGCCGCTGTGGCGTCGCGCAGGGCCTGACACATGCGCACCAGTTTGGCTAGTTTGTGCTTGCCGTCAGGGTTGGTGGCGGGGTCATACACCGAGTCGGGTACGCAGAAGTTGTCGTTCACCGACCAGAAGTTACCGTCGCCGTAGCTAAGGTTGGGCAGCTTCCCTCCTACCGCTACAATCTGGCGCACGGCCTCGTCAAACGCGCCGGCCGACATATCATAGGCATCTATGTCTCCAAAGCGGGGCAAGATACCGTTGCTCACGGCCACGCCCTCCCAGCTCTCGAAGTTGAAACGCACCACGGCGGCATCCTGCGGAGCCTGACCAGTAGCGCCCATCAGCGGCTTGATGATGGTTCTACCTTTCACCTCATGGTCGTACTGCCGAATTACCGATTCGCGGGAGCAAATGTTAAGGCTGCCCAGCAGGCGGCTCAGCACGTTAGTATAGTCGAGGTTAGCGGGTAGTGCGGGCTCCTGGGCGGTAGGCTTGGTCCACTCGGCTTCCAGCACTTTGCGCGGCACGCCATTGTGCAGGAACTCCATATCGATGCGCGCCACCGACTCACCGTCGAAGCGCACGTCGAGGCTGCCATCGGAGGTGAAGTAGCCAATATCGGTCAGCTCCACTTCCATCTCCTGGCCTAGGGCCATCAGTTCGGCCATCTTCGCGGGCTCCACAGCCAGCGAGAAACGCTCCTGCGACTCCGACACGAAGATTTCCCAAGGTCGTAGGCCAGGGTACTTCAGGGGCACTTTCTCCAGTTCCACAACAGCACCGCCGCTGATAGTAGCTAGCTCACCTATGCTGGAAGACAAGCCACCCGCACCGTTGTCGGTGCTGCACTTAATCAGGCCGCGGCGAGTCGCCAGGATCAGGAAGTCCATGGCTAGCTTCTGGGTAATTGGTGACCCGATTTGTACGGCCGTAGCGGGCGAGGTTTCGTCCAGCTCAATGCTGGAGAACGTAGCGCCGTGGATACCGTCTTTGCCCACCCGGCCACCGGCCATGACGATGCGGTCCTGGGCGTCAATGTTTTTCTCCCACGAGTCGAGTCCAGCTAGCTGCATGGGCATCACGGCGCCGGTGCCGCAGTATACCAGCGGCTTACCAGCATACCGGTCATCGAACACAATAGCGCCGTTCACCGTCGGAACGCCCGACTTGTTGCCGCCATCTTCAATGCCCTTGCGCACACCTTCGAAAATGCGGCGCGGGTGCAGCTGATTACTCAGCAGCGTGCCCGAAAACTCAGGGTTGCCAAAGCACAGCACATTGGTGTTGAACAGCAGCCGCGCGCCCCCGATGCCAGTGGCCAGCGGGTCGCGGTTGTTGCCCAAAATGCCGGTAATAGCTCCGCCGTAGGGGTCGATGGCCGAAGGTGAATTGTGGGTTTCGACCTTCCACACAAACAACGACTCCGGGTTGATGCGCACGGCGCCGGCGTTGTCGCTGAACACCTTAATCAGCCAGTCGTTGCCGTTGGCGCGGAGTTGGCGGTCTACCTCGGAGGTAGCGTCTTTGATGTAAGTCTTGAACAAGGAGTCTACTTCAAACTTCTCGCCCGTGTCCGCATCCCGGTACTTAATAACGGCGCTAAACTCCTTGTGCTTGCAGTGCTCCGACCACGTCTGGGCAATGATTTCCAGCTCGCAGTCCGTAGGGTCCTGGGGCAGGCCAGCGGCTTGGCGCTCCTCAGCAATGCTGGTATAATGGTCGCGCACGGCGCGCATTTCCTCCAGGTTCAGGGCGTAGAGGTTGTCTTTCGACAGCTTAACCAGTTCCTCATCGGAGAGGCCTACCAGCGGCACCGTATCCGTAATAGATTCGGCCCCACCACCCGGCCGCGGCGTGTAGTCGCGAATCTGGGCTATGGGGCCGACCTCGAAGCGGTTAATCATTTTGTTGCCGAGCAGGTCTTCGGCCAGGCGGCGCAGACTACTCTCGGGCAGCTCGTGCTCCAGGAAGTAGAGCCGTTTGCTGAAGATGTGCTGGGTATGGGTGTCGAGCGGCTGGTTCAGGAAGTCGCCGAGGGCGTTCTGGGCCGATATGCCTTCGTCATCCGTCACGCCGGGCAACTTGGCCACCAGGATGTAGCTTTTGTATTCGGAGCCGTGGCGGAACTCGTCGAGGGCCACGTCGTGCAGCACTGGGTCCTGGAGGCAGTGGGTGGCGAAGTCGCGCAGTTGCTCGTCGCTCACGGGGTAGCGCACCGTGTAGAGGGCGGTGCTTTGCACCCGGCCAGTAGAGAGGCCTAGGTGGCGTTGGGCAGCTTCGGCTACACGTTGACCCTCGCCATCATGTTGGCCGGGCTTAAGCAGAAGCTGTATGGTTCTTTGGGTAGAGTCCAAAAGGAGGTTGGTTATCTATTTTTCGGGTTTCCCACGCTTAGGCGAAGGTGCCCACGTGAGGAAGCATACCCGCGCAGGGTACGCCGAAAATGCCTTGCTTAGCTACCGGTTGCAGCGAAGTAGGTTTAAGAAAACGCTTTTTCCGGCCGACTGCCGGGTTTCACCACCGGAATACCTGCCCGGCAAAGCGGGCAATCATCGGGTGCGTAGGTGGCCGCCGTTACCGGCAGCAGGGCAAAGTTCGGAAAAGTTAGCTCAGCTTTCCCACCCGTGCGGTCAATTAAACTTGCCACGGCCAAAACTTTTGCGCCCAGCCCCTCTAACAGCCGCGCTACTTCATTGGTGCTCTTGCCGGTAGTCACGACGTCTTCGGCAATAACAATTTTTTGACCTGGCTCAATGGTAAAGCCCCGCCGCAAGGTCATTTGCCCGGTATCATCCCGCTCCGTAAAAATGCCGGGCACACCCAACTGTCGAGCCAGTTCATACCCAATCACTACGCCACCCATAGCCGGGCCTACCACCACATCGGGCTGCAGGCCAGCTTCCTGAATCTGCCGGGCCAGCTCTGCTGCCGCTGGGGCTGCTAGGTCGGGCCGGCGCAGGAACCGGGCGCACTGCACGTAGGTATCAGAATGCAAGCCGGAAGAAAGACGGAAGTGACCACGCAGGAGCGCGTCTTCCTGCAGCAGTTGCTGCTCTAGCGTTTCGGAGGTGAGGGTGGTTTGGGTGGAGGACATGTATGTTTTATTCGGAGCCTTCTGTTGAAATGATTACTGATTCTAACCCAATATTAAGGCCCAGCAGCACATCCATACTATCTTCTTCTTCGGCCTTAATAACTAGCATCTTATACTCTTCTCGTGCCTTCATCAGGACGTATTCTATCCGCTCTATTCTGATGGTTAACGTTGTAAACCCATTCAAGGAAATATGAGCATACCATCCTGCTTGTATCAACGCCTCTTTAACTAGCCCTATCAGATAGAACTCTTTACGTTGTGGAATAGCGAAGCTGTCAATAACCTCAAACGTTCCTTGTACAGACTCACGGTTGATGGACATTGGCACTTTACAGATACGTTCGGCCTAGGCTACTACTGGGCGAAACTGGTTGATCTGTGCTACCAGCTCCCGAGCTGCGGCACCGGCATCATCTGCTTGCCACAACGCGCGCGACGTATTAATAAGAAGACCGGAGCCATCAGCGCGCAGGCCAGCTTTCAACGTGGCTTGCAAGTCGCCGCCTTGGGCACCTACGCCGGGCACCAGGAACCACTGCTCGGGCGAGAGGCGACGCATGCGGGCAACAGCTTCGGCGTTGGTGGCACCTACTACTAGGCCTATACCCCCGCCATGCTGCTCATCGAGCTTGCGGGCTATGGTAGCGGCGCAATCTGACAGGGAGCCGCCCCGGGTGAGGGCTACATCTTGCAGAGAATGGGTAGGCTTATTGCTGGTTTTAGCCAGCACGAACACTAGCTTGCCGGGTAGGGCAAAGGGAACAATAGCGTCGTCGCCCATATACGGGTTCACGGTTACGCCGTCGGCCCCAACGATGTCGTAGGCAAAGCGGGCATAGTGGTCGGCAGTGTTGGCAATGTCGCCGAACTTGCCGTCCAGAATAACCGGGATGCTTTCGGGAATGCGCTGCACGGTTTCGCGCAGCAGCTTCACGCCGTCTTCCCGGCTCAGGAAAAAGGCTAGGTTGGGCTTGAAAGCAGCAGCGTACTCGCTGGTTTGGTCAATGACCTGGGCTAGGCGACGCGCAACCTGCGCATCATCGCCTACAGGGTCGAGGCCTACACAGAGTAGGGAATTAGCCGCCTGTACGCGGTGAAGTAGCTTTTCCATTAGGTGGGAAGTGGCGCGAACCGGGCAGCTCGCGGTGGGAGAAACTGGGTTCTAACTAATTGGCAGGCAACCTACAACTAAGGCCGGGCCTGCGAAGGCTCTGGCACCAGGTGTCCGCACTCAGCTGCTAGCCGAGCCGCCAAACCGGGCTCCAGCCATTCGCCGCTGGCTACCTGCACAGCAACGGCACCGCAGCGCAGATAATCACTGACATGAGCGGCCGTAAACACGCCGCCCGTCCCGAAGGTGGGCAACGTAATACGCTCATCGTGAGCGAGTTCCCATACACAGCGCAAGGCCACTGGCCGCAAGGCCTCACCCGACAGGCCGCCTGCCACTGGTGCGGCCGTAGCATCATCGGGCAGGTGCAAAGCTTTCAGTAGATTGGTAGCCGCCAACGCATCGGCGCCGCCAGCTTGCGCCCCAAGGGCCAAGCCACGAATGTGCTCTGGCCACGGTGGCAGCTTCACGATTACGGCGGCCTCAGGGCCTAGCTCGTTGCGCACGGCTTGGGTGGCTTCGCGTACGAATTTGGCGTTTAGTTCTTCGCCTTTGCCAGTATCTGGCTGGGCGATGTATACCTCTACGCCGGCAATTAGGTCGCCAGCTTCGCGGGCCAGGAAGCGCGCAATTTTGCGGAAGCCCGGAATGCCGGGCGCCGTGATGCTCACGAACACTGGCACGCCGTACCGACGCAGGTTGGGCAAGTACTCCTGCACCAGAATTTCGGCGCTTTCAGTGCGCATATTGGTGGCGTTCAGCAAGGTTTGGTCAGCGACCTGCCAAATGCCTTCTTCGTAGAGCCCGGGCTTTGGCTCCATGGTCACGGTGCGGGTGAAAATCGCCCCCAGTCGCTCGTAGCCTGTTCCATCCAGCTGCCAGGGGGCGGCCGCGAGGCACACGGGGTTCTGGAGCGTGAGTTTGCCGAGTTGCATATAGTTTAAAAAGCTATGATTTCGCTGGCCGCCGCACTCCCAAGCCGGAGCAGGCTACCACTAAATCAGACGAAAACACTACCCTTAGCCTGGGCCTAAAGTAGTTAACATTTATTCCTTTTGCGCCCGAAAAAACGGGGTGGCCAATTCGCGGACCGACTTGCGTCAGAATCCCCCCTGATTTCTATCACCCCGCTTCCTTGATCCACCCCGCCCCGCTGCCGCCTTCAGGTGGGAAACGGGATTGTCGTCGGGTTTGCTAGTTTTTATGATCTAGCGTCTGATCACTATCCTTACCAAAGCAAAGCGCCCGGCTATAGAACCGGGCGCTTGCGAAGGAGCCAGACTAGATTACGCAGTCGCGGATGTCTTTCTGACTGGAGATGAACGGGGCTACATGGGCCGTGCCTACGCCGGCACCCGAGGGCAGGTTCACGTTGCGGGTGGCGGCGGGAGCGGCGACTACCATCTGCTGGGCGAGGGTGGTATTGTCGTTCATGAGGTGGCTACCAGTAGGGGGTGAGAAAAGCGGGTGGAAGTGCTGGTTTTCGCAAGGCTTGCCGAGCCGACAGGGCATAAAAAAACCGCTTCGAAAACCGAAACGGTGAAAGCGGCAAAACCAATAAAACCGAAAGAGTCAACGGGAGAAACAACCTTTCGGTCATCTCGCAGGACGGCGTTTCGCTCGGTCCCGCGCTTCATCAGATTGGGTTGATTTAGCTGAAGCACGGTGCAAAAGTACTACTCTTATTTTCACTAGCAAGGACATTTATGTTAATTATTTGTTATCTGAAAATTACCCAATATCGGTTTGAATTTAGCACACACCTAGAAAACACTTTTATTATCTGTCTGCTATTCAGGTTGTTTCAACAGTATTATGTATCCTAGTATTCATCAAAGCTTATTACACACGTGCTAGAGCAAGTCGTTCTTGCCGCATATATCATTCTGAGAATCGATGTCTCAATATTAGAAATATACAAACAGTGAACTTCCAGCCACTATTATAGTGTATACTAGCCGCCACGGACCAGTAAAAATCATCTTTTCGTAGTCTATTTCGGGTAATCTATACCAAATTATGAGCTACCTGCGCCAACCAGTGTCTTAACATATTTATAATACTAGTTCCTTTATAATAAGCCGCAAGTAACTGTTATCTTTGTTCTACAGGGGCTTTTTGCATGTTTTTCTAAACTTCTTCTCTCTTTGCTATGAAAAAAGTACTACTTAGCTTACTTGTACTCGGGATGATGACGCTGACACCGGAGGTGCAAGCCCAGACTGATGCACCGGCCCCTGTTGGATACAGCGAACGGGTACCCGCCGAAAACCTAGATAACATTACTCTTTACCGCCGTGCACTAGACTGGGCACAGAACCGTTTTTCTTACGGCCCGAAGTCGGGGATGAAGGTGGATGAAAGCGCCGGAACTGTTCGGGTAACGGGCACGGGTAAAGTGAAGCAAGTAGACACCAAAGGCAAGGAGCAGGAGTTGCCGGTGCTATTCGATTTCTCCTTCCGAGCTACCGGAACTGGCTACGAATACAGCATCGGCTCGTTCCGGGTTATTCCGGATACCAAGCAGCCCTCCCAGACTGTACCCTTTGATCAGTACCGGGCCCAGCTTCAGGAAGAAAAGAGCAACGACAAAACCCGCAACGACCGGCGTATTACGGCTCAGGCCACTTCTCTGGCCAGTGAAGCCGCCATGTCGTTTCGTTCATATATGAACAGCACCCCGGCCGAAGGACAGGTGGGTGTGGCCGGCGGCGAAAACTAGGCCTTTCTACTAGCCTCTTATATCAGCAAAGCCTCTGCCCGAAACGTTGTGTTTCGAGCAGAGGCTTTGCTGATATAAGAGGCACTTGCCACCCAAATTTACCCTAGTGTTTCTCTACCTGAGCAGTTGAGTAGCCGGCACCAGCCTAGCAACTCACTAGGCAGTACCAGAGCGCAAACCGCTACATTATAATCACTTGTTTACTAAGCAGTAATATCCTGGTCAACGCGACACTACAGACGGCTCCTATTTCATCCTGCACCTACACTGGCCGGAAAAGAGAAAAGCCGCGTTGCAGCGCGGCTTTTCATTCAAATCACTCCTCTATTCACCCTCACTTCACTCAGTACAAACTTACAACGACGCCCTCAAGGAAAGGCGCCACCTTAGACTAATAACATAAATTTAAAGATGAACAGCCGCTTCTGCTAGATTAACAGAAATTGCCACTTTTAGGTGGGTTAACCCGCTTACAGTGAGGCAAAAGAAAACCCCGACTACACGCAGTCGGGGTTTGCTCTTACGGAAGACCTAGTGAGTTAGCTGGTGGGGCCGTTATCTACGCGGGCCTCAACGGTAGTTTGCACCGCCGAGGACACGGCTGAAAGCAGGTTGTAGCCCGTTGCCGATTCAATGGCATCGACGGTGGTGCGGTAAGCGCTCCAGGAAGTATTAAGGGCGTTATCGTTGGGAGTGTCAATGGCAATAACCCGCGTACTGGTCGTGACACGGGCCGCGTCGCCGGTACCGTTTGGCAGCACCACAATCACTTTCCACACGCGGGCCGGTACGGTAACGCGGCCGGCATCGAGGGTGGTTGCGTACCCCGCCGAGCCCGTTCCGCCTTTGCCGTAGCTGCCCATGATGATGTACAGCTCATTACCAGCACTAACCAACGTGCGGCAATAGTTTTCCAGGTTAGCCCAGGTCCGCTGGTTGTTGTTGGGGGCCTGCGGAATCATGTTGCTCATCAGGAACGTGGCCGAGTTGTCGGCAATAGAGGCCGTCCGGTCGGCGGAGGGGCAGTTATGACCTCTGTCGAAGCCCGAGCCGGTGTAGCTGGTGCTGGAAACGCGGTACCAGCCAGAAGGCAGGGTGTTATCGGGCGCAAAATTATCCTGGCGTGGCGTGCTGCCCAACCATGCGCTGCTCAGGTGCCAGCTTACCCAGTTCGGCGTGCCCCGGTCGCGGTGATACGACATGGAGAACTGCGACTTGGTAACAAGGTAATTCCAGTAGTAATACGGATCGGCTACGGCACCGCTGGGGTTGCCCAGCGCCAGGTTATTGTCGCGGGTGGCTGTGGCATCGGCCTGCAGCACAACGGGAGCCGGACCGGCGGTGGGCACTACTTCGTCCTTGGCGCAGGACACGGCTAAGCTGGCCAGCAGAGCGAGGCTCAGCAAGCGAATAGGGGTACGCAGCATTTAGAAAGGTTTTTGGTTGTGGAAGAATGAGAGCATTGCGTAGGCAAAGGTGGAGCGTAGCGCCTAAGCGGAGGTTAACATACTATTATCATTTCGGGCATAAGTGCAATCAACAAGATTTTACACAATTGCCGGCGCAACAAACCAGCATGTCCTGAACGCAGGAAAGCCCCGCTGCCTGCAACAACGGGGCTTCCAATTCAAGAAAAATAAGTGAGATAAGGATAGGTGGATAAAGGGTAACTACTACCTAGCGGCCTTGCACCAGCAGGCGCTGCGCCGCCACTTGCTGCCCCGCATTATTCACGAGCACTACCTGGTACAAGCCAGTTGGCAGCGCCGAGGTAGCTAGTGCGGCGTCACTGCCGCTAACTGTTTGCTGGCTTACCAAGCGCCCCTGCATGTTGTAAAGCATCAACTGATAAGCTCCGGCGGGCAGGCCCTGCCATTCGGCCCGGACTACCTCGGTAGCGGAAGCAGGGCTCGGGAACACCGTTAGGGCCGGGCCCTGCGGAGCAGGCTGCACCACGACTACCTCCGAGAAAGTCTCTTTTCCGTCTAGGTCCACCTGTCGCAACCGGTAGTACAGTACTGCCGAGCGTACAGCGGAGGCATCTGCGTCGCGCAGGGTGTAGTGCCGGGCCCCGGTGGAGTTGCCAGCCGCTACTAGGCGCCCTATTGCCTTGAACTCAGACTTGGTACCGATGGCGCGCTCCACCAGGAAGTGACTGCTGTTGAGCTCCGCTGCGGTCTGCCAGTGTAGCACCACACTCGTACCGCTAGTTCGGGCCGTGAAGGCAACCAACTGAACAGGCAGCGGAGCAGGCCGATTGATGGTGGTTGGGAAGCCTACGGGCCGGTCTTCGGCAAAGCCGTAGTACACCTGCGTATTGTTGAGCAGAGCTACGCCGTTGTCAATTTCAATTTCAACCCAGTCGAAGTCGCGGGTGGTTAGGAAGGAAACCTCCTGACGGCCATCGGCGAGCAGCTCCAGCTTTAGAAATGAGCTACCAGAAGCACTTTCTACCAGCACGCTGCCATCGGTACCAGCAGAACCCGTACCGGTTCCGCCTGAGTAAGTGTTGATTCTGATGTTAGAGAGCAGATTCACATCAAGTAAGCCGGAAGCAAGGCCTAGCACGGCGCCCGCCACATTGCCGGCCCGGCCGGCCCCATCGAGGCGGAGCTTCAGGCGGGTGGTGCCGCCCAACGCTAGCGCCGTTTTGATGGTGGCGTAGTTGGTGGTCACGTCCTGGTCGGCGGCATTGCCGGGGTTCGTGACGGAGCAGCCAATACAAGCCAGGCTGTTGTTGACCTGAAAGTTACCGGCCGGATCAACAAACTCCGAAAGCAGCGGTGCCTGATCTTCAAATACGCGCGGCTCTACTCCAAATCCGTAATACAGGCGCAGGTCGTCGGTTACACTCGCCAGGCTGGTGCGCTGAATTTCAACTCTATCAAAGGGCTTGGTAGTGGCAAAGTTCACGTTGTACTGCTGGTTGGGCAGCACGTTCAGGTCGAGCAGGGCGGCACCAGAGCCAGACTCCTGCGCCACACCGCCTAGGTAGGTAGTCACCTTCAACTCATCCAGCACCCGGGCATCGAGCACGGTGTTGCTGCCGAGCACAAACCCGGCGTGGTAGCCGGCCGGGGCCGCACCTTCCAGCTGCGTCTGAAACGTGGTGGGGCAGCTTACATCCAACAGAGAGCCTAGGGTGGCGTAATTGGTTAGGCTCTGGTCAACGGCGTTGAGCGGGTTGCTCACGTTTGAATTTACGCACACCGTCAGGCCATCGGTGCTAACGCTGGTGCTGTAGCTGCTGGACGTGGGCGCCGCAAACCTCGATACGTAGCCCAGGGCCGTTTCCACTACATTGGCATCAATGGCATAGCCGTAGTAAACCTTTAGGTTGTAGTTTAGGCTTAGCAATGACGCCGCTTCCAGCTCCAGTTGGTCGAAGGGTTTGGTGGCCAGAAACTCAATCCGGGTTTTGCCACTCTGACTACCTAGTAATTCCTTGACTAGCGTGGCATCCACGGCTTTTTCTTCCTGAAGCACCGAGGTAGTGCCATTTTTCAAGTAGGTGCGCACTATCAGCACGTTGGCAGTGCTTAGGGGCAGCGAATTTAGCACCCCACCAATGCGCTCTACCGCAAAGCCTGCCCGGTAGTTGGCCGGCGCCATTGACGCCAAATCGACGCGCAAACGCAACGAACTGCTTACTAGCGAAGTGGGCACATTCATTATTGCGCCCGAGTTGAAGTTGGTGTCGCTTACGCGCTCCAAGCTGTCGACGCGCCCAAAGCAGGTGGTTATTTCAATGCCCGTGATGGGCACTTCGGTAGTGGTGCAGGTCCGGATGGTACGGCTTCCGTTGGGGCCGGTGTTGGAGTAGATGGGCGCACTGGCGGCCCAACCGGTTTGCAGGCCCAAACTGAGCAGCACGGCAAATGCAAATAGGCAAGAAGGTAAAAATCTGTAAAAGAGCCTCATAGCGCAGATAGTTAGCTGTCACTCACAAATAGTTATGAGCTAACTCAACCCTATCAATTCCGTCGCCATTGTGCTGCCATAAATACTTACTATTGAGTATCAGCAACTTATTAGTATCATAAGAACTATATATTGTTCCATTCCGAGATTCCCAATCCTAAAACGAGAAAGTTTGGTATAGCCGGATTTCCCGCTTATACTCGCAGTATCGCCCTATTCCTCTGCCTCACGGCCTCTGAAAACTTACTTTCCAAGAATTGAATATTCCAATGAACCGTATCTCCGTATCCGGAATTATGATTGGAACGAATCATTCTTGCTGCATCCCTCTTCTACTTTTCCATGAGCGTTTTATTACCTGTTTGCATTTTTATTGTCGAGGATAATGCGTGGTATGGTGAGCTTCTGGAATACAAGCTGGCCCAGAATCCCGATTACACCATCCGCCGCTTTACAACCGCGCAGGCCTGCCTTGATAACCTTTCCGACAAACCCGATATCATCACGCTGGACTACTCTTTGCCCGATGGCCAGGGCGACCAGGTGCTGCGCCAGATTAAAGAGCGCCTGCCGGAGGTAGCCGTCATTGTCATTTCGGGTCAGGAAGATGTGCGCACAGCCATCGGCTTGCTGCGCCAAGGCGCCTACGACTACCTAGTAAAAGACGAGGAAACCGCCGACCGCCTCTGGAACACCGTGGGCAACATCCGCAAGCAGATAGAGCTGCGGCAGGAAAACACGCGCCTGCGCGAGCAAATCGGGCAGAAATACGACCCTAAGCGCGCCATCCTGGGCGAGAGTCCGCAAATCAAGCAGCTCTTTACCCTTATTGAAAAGGCGGCCCGCACCAACATCACCGTGTCCATTAGCGGCGAAACCGGCACCGGCAAAGAACTGGTAGCCAAGGCTATTCACTTCCGCTCAGAGCGGCGCAACGGAGCATTTGTGGCCGTGAACGTGGCCGCAGTTCCGCGCGAGCTGATAGAAAGTGAGCTGTTTGGGCACGAGAAAGGCGCCTTTACGGGCGCCATTGCCCGCCGCATCGGCCGCTTTGAGGAGGCGCACCGGGGCACCCTGTTTCTGGATGAGGTAGCTGAGCTCGATATCAGCCTGCAGGCCAAGCTGCTGCGCGTGCTGCAAGAGCGGGAAGTAACGCGTGTGGGCAGTAACACCCGCATTCCGTTTGATGCCCGCCTGATGGTAGCCACCCACCGCGACCTAGCTCAGGAAGTGCAAGAGGGCCGTTTCCGCGAGGATTTGTACTACCGGCTACTGGGCCTCCCAATTCAGCTACCGCCGTTGCGCGAGCGCGGCCAGGATATTCTGCTGCTGGCTAACACGTTTCTGCAGGACTTCTGTACCCAAAACAACATGGCAGCCTGCCGGCTTTCGGCGGCGGCTGAGCACAAGCTGCTGCACTACGCCTTCCCGGGCAATGTGCGGGAGTTGAAAGCCGTGATGGAGCTAGCCGCCGTATTGGCTGAAAACGACGAAATACAGCCCCACGACCTGCCACTACGCCACCCTCAGGCCATGGCGTCCGAGGCGGGAGGTGAGCTGGCTAATGAATCGTTGCGCCTCCAAACGGCGGCCATTGTGCAGCGCTACTTGGATATGCACGAGGGCAATATTCTGCAGGTAGCGGCCAAGCTACAAATCGGTAAGTCTACCATTTACCGTATGGTACAGAACAACGAGGTCCGCATCCGCTGACCTGGCACCGGACCATACTATGAGTTCTATCAGCACCCGTCATCTGGAGCGCCAGCTTCGGCACACGCGCATGGCTTGGCAGCAAGCGCAGCAGGAGCTGGCCGAGCTGAAAAGCCGAACCCAAGCTGCCTCAGCGCAAGCTGCCGCCCTGCTCGATACCATGACCACCGCCATCCTGGCCGAAGACCAGGACCATGTGGTAACGCTGCTGAATCAGCGGTTGTGCGACTTATTTGGCCTAGCAAACCCGCCGGCGTACTACCTGGGTCAGCGCTCCGAACTGCTGTTGCAGGAAAGCCGCACGAAGCTACACCAGCACACCGCCGCTGAACAGCAGAATGCCCGCCTGATTGCCGAGCAGGAGCGCGTGAGCGGCATGCTGCTGCGACTGCGCAACGGCATGATTCTGCAGCAGGATTACCTGCCGGTGGTGCAGCAGGGCACTACGCGCCTGCACATCTGGAGCTATGAGGATGTAACGGAGCGCCAGCAGGCGCAGGAGCGCGTGCAGGAGCTTTCGCGCCTCGCGGAGCAAAGCCCCCAGCCCATTATCCGGTTTAACCGCGCCGCAGAGTCCCAATATGCCAACCCGGCCGCAGCGCCGGTGCTGGAAGCCTTGTACCAGCCCACCGAAGCCGACTGCCGGCAGCTGATACAGCGGGAAATTGCTCGGGCCCTAGCCTCCGGCGAGCCCCGAACCGTGGACAAGCAGCTGGCCGGTGAGTTCTACCTCTGGACCATTGCCCCGCTCTCAGAGGAAGAAGGCGCCAACCTGTACCTGACCAATATCACGGCCCGCCGCCGCGCCGAGGCCGAACTCATGCGCAGCCAGCTGTTCACGGCCCGCATCAATGACACGGTGCCCACCATCGTGTTTATCTACGACCTGCTTACCAACACCATTCAGTATTGTAACCGGCAAAGTGAGGTGCTGCTGGGCTATGCTCCCGAGGAAGTGCTGGCCATGGGCTCAGAGCTAGGCCAGCGCCTGCTCCACCCCGATGACCGCCTGCTGGCGCTTACCAAAAGCCCCCAGCGGCTGGTGATGCAGGATGGCGAAGTGATGAGCTCCGAGTACCGGGTGCAGCATCGGGATGGCTCGTGGCGGTGGCTGAGTTTGAAGAGCACCTGTTTTACCCGCCAGCCCAACGGCCGGGTGTGGCAGATGGTGGTATCGGCGGCTGATGTGACGGAGCGGCGCCTGACGGAGGAAGAGCTGCGCCAGAGCCGCCTGTTTGTGGAGCGCATTACGGAAACCACGCCCAACCTGATTTATATCTATGATATAGAGAAGGAAGCGAACGTGTACTGCAATCAGTTTATTGAAACAGTGCTGGGCTACACCGACCAGGAGTTGCAGGAAATGGGCGACCGAATGCTGGAGAAAATAATGCCCGCTCCCGAAGCCATCCGGCTGCGCAAGCACTTTGAGGACGTAGCCGGCCTAGCCGATGGCCAAATTCTGCATCTGGAGTACAGCCTTTACCACCGCGACGGCACATTGCGCTGGCTGCGCAGCAGCAATACCCCCTTTGCCCGCGATGCGCAGGGCCGCGTAACCCAAGTGGTAGGCTCCGGCGAGGATATCACGCGCTGGAAAACCGCTGATGAGCAGCGCCGCTCGGCCACCCGCCGCTTGGCCGAGCAAAACCGCCTGTTTCGCCAGGTGATTGATACCGTGCCCAACTTGATTTACCTCAAGGATGCCCGAGGCAATTATGTGCTGGCCAACCAGGCCACGGCTGCGCTGTACTGTCTCACCAACGAAGCCCTGCTACAAACCTCGGCCAGGGAGCTGCAGCAACGCTTTCCGGACCTTATCCGCCACCGCGCCCTCGACGACCAGATCCTAAGCACCCAACAGGATATGGACCTGGAAGATACCTTTACAGATGCCCGGGGCAACCAGCGCTGGTTCCAGATCCTGAAGCGCCCGTTTGTACTGGCCGACGGCACCGTGCAGGTACTAGGGGTTGATAACGACATAACTGCCCTGAAACAGACGGAGCTGGCCTTGCAGCGCGCCAAGGAGGTAGCTGAGCAAAACGCCCAGGCCCGCCAGACCTTCCTGACCAACATGAGCCACGAAATCCGGACGCCGATGAACGGCATTATGGGCCTGGCGGAGCTGTTGGCCAAAACTTCCCTGACGGAGCAGCAGCACCAATACCTGCATCATATCCGCTACTCGGCCGAAAACCTGCTGGTAGTCATCAACGATATTCTGGATATGGCCCAGCTTGGGGCCGGGCGCGTGCGGGTGGAGGCAGTACCATTTGAGCTGCAGGAAGTGGTGAAAGCCAGCGGCCAAGCTCTGCAAGCCAAGGCCGATGAAAAAGGCATCCGGCTGCGGCTGGAGCTTCCCTCAGACGGTGGCTCTATCTGGGTACTCGGCGACCCATACCGGCTGCGGCAGGTGCTGCTGAACCTGCTCAGCAACGCCATCAAATTCACGCAAACTGGCGAAGTGCTGCTCACCTGCCGCTGGGTAAGCCAGGCCACCGAAGCACCGCGCTACCAGTTTTCGGTGGAGGATACGGGCATTGGCATTTCCAATGGGCAGTTGCAGCAGCTGTTTGAGCCCTTCACGCAGGCTTCGGCCAGCACCGCCCGCGAGTACGGCGGCTCGGGCCTGGGGCTTAGCATTTCGCGGGGCCTAGTAGAGCTGCTCGGCGGGGAGCTGACCGCCGAAAGCCGCCTGCACCAGGGCAGCACCTTCCGCTTTACCCTGCAATTTGGCTCGGCCGCGGCACCGGCGCCGGCGCCAGAACTGACAGCCCCCAACTACCAGGCACTCAGTGGGCGCCGGGTGCTGCTCACGGAAGACAACCGCGTCAATCAGTTTCTGATGCAGGCCATGTTGCGCGGGTGGGGCATGGTAGTGGATACCGCGTCGTCGGGCCCGGAGGCCGTAGCACTGTTTCAGCAACATGCCTATGATGTAGTGCTGATGGACATTCAGATGCCCGGCATGGATGGGGTGGCCGCCACGCGCCTTCTCCGCGAGCACCCGGAGCCGGCGCGGGCCGCCACGCCGGTAGTGGCTCTCACGGCCCACGCCATGCAGGGGGAAGCGGAGCGCTACCAGGCCGCCGGCCTCAATGCCTACCTGTCTAAGCCGTTCCGCCAAGAAGCCCTTTTCCACCTCCTGCAGGAGTTGCTACCCCCAGCAACTACGCAAACCCTTTCTCCAGAACCACCAAAATCACTACCCCTTAACCAGCCAGAAACCTCCCCGGAGCCGGCGGATACCGCCGTGTATGATTTGAGCAGTTTGCGCAAATTCTCCAACAACGACGAAGCCTTTATCCGGCGGCTGGCGCACCTGTTCATCAGCACTACTCCGCCCACACTGGCCGAGCTAGAGCAGCACCTGCAGGAGCGCAACTTGGCCCAGCTGGGCGCGGCGGCCCACCATTTGAAAAGCTCCGTGGATGGCCTGCACATTGAGGCCCTGCGCGACGTACTACGCGCCATCGAAACCGCCGCCTACGCTCCCGAAACCGCCAGCTGGAACCAGTTGGAGCAGCAGGTGCAGGTGGTTCGGCAGACTGTGGACCTGGCCATCCGGCAGCTGCAGCAGGAATTTCCGGACTAGCCCCCGCGTAGCCGCCAACCGAAAAGCCGCGCCGCGGTTGTAGTATGCAGCATGAACACTGAACCCCAGCTGGCTTCTCCCGAAATACTCGATACTGTGGTTATAGGAGCCGGGCAAGCCGGGCTGGCAGCGGGCTACTACCTGCAGCAGCACGGCGTACCGTTTGTTGTGCTGGATGAGCGCCCCACCGTTGGCCACGTGTGGGCCTCCCGCTATGACTCGTTGCGGCTTTTCTCGCCGGCTTGGGCTAGTAACCTGCCGGGTTTGCCGTGGCCAGGCAACCCGCGCCGCTACCCCACCAAGGCGGAAGCGGCGGCTTACCTGCACGACTATGCCGCTCATTTTCAGCTGCCCATACGCACCGGGCAGCGCGTTATCAGGGTGCAGCCTGCCGCCGATGGCTACCTAGTGCTGACGGAGGCGGGCCGTCAGTTTAGCTGCCGCCACGTTGTGGTGTGTACCGGCCCGTATTCGGCGCCGCATATTCCAGAGTTCAGTTACCAGTTGCCCGTCGGCGTGCTGCAGCTGCACAGCAGCCAGTATCAGCGGCCCAGTCAGCTGCCGGCTGCGGGGCCGGTAGCCGTGGTAGGCAGCGGCAACTCAGCCCTGCAGATTGCCGCTGATGTAGCCGCTACAGGCCGGCAGGTTTTTGCGGCCTACGATGAGAAAACGCCGGCCATGCCTAACAACACGGCCATGTGGGCGCTGCTCCTGACCACCCGCATACTGGAAGCCGGCCACGACACTTGGCTGGGACGCTACATGCGCAGCCAGCCCGAGCCCGTGGTAAGCGCCGATTTGCACAAGCTGCGGCGCCTGCCTAGCGTTCAGTTTATTGGCCGGGCCGTGGCGGCTACTTCCCAAGCTGAAATCAAAGGGCGGCAGGCAACTACACCGCCCCTAGGGGCCGTGGTGTGGGCAACCGGCTTTGCGCCCGACTACGGCTGGCTGCACGTGCCCGGCGCCCTCACCCCCGATGGGCACCCTCGGCACCAGCGGGGGTTGAGCCCGGTTCCGGGGCTAGCGTTTCTGGGGTTACCTTGGTTGCACAGCCGCCGCTCGGCGCTTATGGGTGGCGCTGCGGCCGATGCAGCACATGTAGTAGACAAACTATTGAAAAGGACATAATTATACTGCAACTACCTACCCCACTTAGGGGTTATACTTGTATCAACTTCGCAGGCAGCCCGAGCTTCATGGCTTTTCCTGGGTGCGAGGTTTTCTTTTCTCTTAATCCTATTTTGTATGACGCTGCTGATTTTCCTCGGAATTGCGCTGGCTACTGCCCTGCTCGGTTTCGACACGGTAAACAACCTGAAAGCAATGCTAAAGCCGATTCCGGTGCGCGCTCAAAACCGCCGCTAGTTTTCGGGCATACTGCCTTCTCATAGTAAAGCACCTCTACCTACGGTAGAGGTGCTTTTTTATGGGTAATTGGGGCTGTAGCCTCACAAAAAAAGAGCAGCCACAGCACTGCTCTTTTAAATCAGGGAAATCAGGTTGAGCCTAGGCGTTGCCCTAGCGAATGACCAGCTTGCGCATTTCGCTGGCATTGTCGGCTTCCAGCTTCACGTAGTACAGGCCGTTGGCAAACTTGCTCAGATCGAGGGTGCGGGTGTACCGGTCGTTGAGTTCGGTCAGGGTTTCGCGGTACATCACCGTCCCGATGACGTTGAGCACGCGCAGCTCCAGCTTGCGGCCTTCAAACCCATTGATGGCAATGTGCACAATACCGGTGCTCGGGTTAGGATACACCAGCAAAGCTTTGTCTTCGCTGGTAGTCAAGCGAGTGGGGGCGGCAGGCTTACTGCCGGGCTGCGCTTCGGCTGGCAGCACAGTGCCGCTCAGTCCCAAAGCAAGTGGAACACACAAAAACAACACGCGTAGGAGTTTCATCATACAAAGCGGTGGGGGAGTAGCATGAAGGTCGTTACAGAATAGACAATAACGACGCGGATTGGTTTAGGTTAACAAAAGTAACAAGGCTTTTTATTTAGGTTGCCAGAATATAACTCATCTTCGATAAAAGACTCTCTTTTATCTTCTTTCTCACGCTTTTATCCGATGAAATAAGTTGGACGTTGTCATTATTGGAGGCGGACTGGGTGGATTATGCGCGGCCCTAGACCTACGCCAGCGCGGCCACAGCGTGACGCTGCTGGAGCGGCGGCAGTACCCATTTCATCGGGTGTGCGGCGAGTATATTTCCAACGAGGCCCTCCCCTACCTGCGCCGCCTCGGGGTTGATCCGGCTCCGTTGGCGCCAGCCGCTATTTCGGAGCTGCACATTAGCTCGCCGGCCGGCCGCGTGCTGTCGGCCCCTTTGGATCTGGGCGGCTTTGGCGTCAGTCGCTACCTGCTCGATGCCTTTCTGCTGGAGGCCGCCGTAGCGGCGGGTGTTACCGTGCTGCAGCAGACCACCGCCACCGCCGTCGCGTTTGACGCGGCCGCTGATCAGCACCACGTAACGCTGGCCGATGGCCGCCAGCTTACGGCGCGGGTAGTACTAGGGGCGTATGGCAAGCGCAGCTCCCTCGACCGCCAGTTGCAGCGAGCTTTTTTCACCCAACGCTCGCCTTACCTGGGCGTGAAATATCACTTGCGCTACCCCAGCATGCCGCGCCACCTGATTGCGCTGCACAACTTCTCTGATGGGTACGCGGGCATTTCGGCCATTGAAGACGACAAGTACTGCTTTTGCTACCTCACCACGCGCCGCAACTTGAAGGCCCACGGCACCATTCCGCAGCTAGAGGAGCACGTGCTGGCCCGTAACCCGCACCTGCGCCACATTCTGGAGCACGCCGAAGTGCTGTATCCGCAACCCGAGGTTATCAACGAAATATCCTTCGCGCCCAAAACCTGCGTGGAAGACCACGTGCTACTGTGCGGCGATGCAGCCGGCCTGATTACGCCGCTGTGCGGCAACGGCATGGCCATGGCCATGCACGGCGCCCACTTGGCTTCACAGCGCATTGATGCCTTTCTGCATGGCCAACTAGCCCGCCCCGCGCTCGAAACCGCCTACCACCACGACTGGCACCAGCACTTTGGAGCCCGGCTGCGGGTAGGGCGGGCAGTACAGCGCCTGTTTGGACAACCGGTGCTCAGCGAAGCCGTGGTGAACGGCCTGCGGCTGTGGCCGGGCGGAGTGCAGGCCCTTATGCGCCAAACGCATGGGGCCGTTTTCTAACTTTTTGCGCCCGAGCTACTTGGCCTACTAGCCTCCGTTGGGCTCTGAACCGGAAACCAACCCGCCGGTTGTTAAATCGAATACAATCAAGCAAACAACGAAATATTACAACCTTCTACCTTGCTTTTATGCGTAAACTGCGCTGATGAGTAGTTATCTGTGTGCCATTGGCACAGCCAACCCGCCCCACCGTATTCCGCAGCTTCAGATTGCCGACTTCATGGCCAGTGCCTTAGAGCTGGATGAGGCCGGCACGCGCAAGCTCCGCGCCCTCTACCGCGTGTCGGGCATTGGGCAGCGCTTTACGGTGCTTCCGGATTATGCCCGCGCCAATGGCGAATTCGAGTTTTTCCCGAATACGCCGGGCCTGGAACCGTTCCCGTCAGTGGGCCAGCGCATGGCCGAGTACCGCCGCCACGCCCTGCCCCTTTCGGTGCAGGCCGTGCACGATTGCTTGCAGCAACTACCCGACGTAAAAATTGGCTCCGTCACGCACCTGATTACGGTGAGCTGCACGGGCATGTACGCTCCTGGGCTGGATATTGAGTTGGTAGCCGCGCTCGGGCTGCCGGGCCATGTGCAGCGCACGTGCGTAAACTTTATGGGCTGCTACGCGGCCGTAAACGCACTCAAACTGGCCTCAGCTTTTTGTCGGGCCGATGCTGAGGCGCGCGTCCTGATTGTGTGCACCGAGCTGTGCACCCTGCATTTCCAGAAAAGCCAAGCCGATGACCACTTGGTTTCCAATGCCCTGTTTGGCGATGGCGCAGCTGCTGTGCTGGTGCAGGGGCACCCCCGCCCTACCGGTGCCTGCCTGGAGCTTACGGCTTTCCACTGCGGCCTGGAGCCCGACGGACAGGCAGACATGGCTTGGCACATCAACAACTTTGGGTTTGAGATGACGCTCTCCTCGTATGTGCCGCGCATGATTCAGCAGGGCATTGGGCGGCTCACCCAGGATTTGCTGGCCGAACTTCCCGTAGCGCTACAAGACATTCAAGCCTTTGCCATTCACCCGGGCGGGCGCAAAATTCTGGAAGCCATTGAGCAGGCCCTAGGGCTCACCGCCCACGATAACCGCTTTGCGTACCAAGTACTGCGCGAATACGGCAATATGTCGTCGGCCACAGTGCTGTTTGTGCTGCGCGACCTGCTGGCTTCTCTGTCTGCTGCTGATGCCAGTGCCCCCGTGCTGAGCTTTGCCTTTGGCCCCGGCCTTACCCTAGAAGCTATGCTGCTCACGGTGCTCTGGGATGGCAAAAAACAGAAAGCCATTCCGCAGAAAAATGCCTTGGAGCGCACCACGCGGCAACCGCAAGATGCGGCAAACTTCACGGAGGCTCTGTAATTCTGATGTTAGCGCAGTGCGTTTGCCCCAATAGGCGCTCATTGATGCCGTGCACCCTTACCCATGCCTGATTTTCGCGTACGAGCTACGGAGGAAGAGCTAATGGATGACCTGACGCTGGCTTCGGAAGAGCTGCGCCAGAACCTCGATGAGCTGGAAACCATCAATACCTGGCTGGGAGGCTATGCGCCCATATTGCATGCGCTGGAGCAGCTGCGCCCCCGATTCCCAACAACCCGTCCGCTTCGGCTTGCTGACTTAGGGAGCGGCGGCGGTGACACCTTGCGCCAGATTGCCCGCTGGGCCCGCCGCCAGGGGGTGGCCGTGGAGCTTATCGGTATTGATGCCAACCCATTTATGCTGGAGTATGCTGCCAGCCGTAGCAGTGAGTATCCTGAAATCAGCTTTCAGCAAGCAGATATTTTCTCGCCGGCATTTCAGCAGCAGCCGTTTGACATCCTGACCGCCAGCCTGTTCTGCCACCATTTCCCGGATGAGCAGTTAACTAGGATGTTGCACCATTGGAGCCAGCAGGCGCACGTGGCCGTCATCATCAACGACCTGCACCGACACCCGCTGGCCTACTACAGCATCCGGTGGCTCACGCGCTTGCTAGGTGGCTCGCGCCTAGTGCAGCATGATGCGCCCCTTTCCGTAGCCCGCGCCTTTACCCGCTCCGACTGGCAACATCTGTTGGCTACTGCCGGTGTGCCGCACTACACGCTGCGCTGGCGCTGGGCCTTTCGGTGGCAGGTAGTGATAAGTGATAGGCTGAAGTAACAGTTTGTGAGCTCAGGAGACCTAGGCCCTAAAGTGCCTCAAACTGTTCATTCTTTAGTTAGCTCCATAAATCGGCGGCGATGCGGAAGGTGTTGACGTGGGCATCTACAATATCAGCAATGCGCGGAGAGTAGCCCCCGCCCATGCACACTACTACCGGCAGTTGGTGGCGGTGGCAGGTTTCGAGCACAAACTGGTCGCGCTGGCGGCAGCCTTCCCGCGTGAGCCCGAGATGGCCCAGCTTATCGGTGGCCAGCACATCCACGCCGCTGAGGTAGAACACGAAGTCGGGTTGGTGCTCTTCCAGCAGGCGCGGCAGCGTGTCGCGGAGCAGGCCCAGGTACGTAGCGTCGTCGGCGCCGTCGGGCAGGGGCAGGTCGAGGTCCGATTGCTCTTTGCGGTGGGGGTAGTTGCGGGCCCCGTGCATGCTGAAGGTAAACACGCGCGGCTCCGCCTCGAAAATAGAGGCAGTGCCATTGCCCTGGTGCACATCCAGATCCACGACAAGCACCCGCTGCACCCCTAGCTCCGGCTGGGCTAGCAGGTACGCCGCCGCCGCCGCCTGGTCGTTGAGCAAGCAAAACCCTTCGCCCCGGCTCCGGAACGCATGGTGGGTGCCGCCGGCAATATTCAGGGCTACTCCGTGCTGAAGGGCCCGACGGGCGCACTCTAGGGTGCCACCCAGAATGGTAGTTTCGCGCAGTACTAGCTCCTCACTCCACGGAAACCCCGTGGCGCGCTCCTCGTGGCGGGTAAGCTGGCCGGCGCACAGGCGCTGGTAGTACTCAGGAGCATGTACCCGGACGATGTCCACTTCGGGTGGCGGTACGGGCTGGAAAAAGGCACTTTCCGGTACAATGCCTTCGCGGAGCAGTTGCTCGGGCAACAGCTCGTACTTGAGCATGGGGAAGCGGTGGTTGGCGGGCAGCGGGTGGGCGTACAAGGGCGCCCAGGCAATTGAAAGCATAGTCAAGCGAACCTACGCAGCAGCCGCCAAAACAGCTCAGGAACCAGTTGGCACCTCACAAAAATAACCGCCTTTGCAAGCGGTTATCTTCGGATTCGGGCGGTTTTGTAAGTGAGGCGTACTGGGCTCGAACCAGTGACCCCTACCTTGTCGAGGTAGTGCTCTGAACCAACTGAGCTAACACCCCGGACAAAACCATCTGGCGGCGGCCGTAAAGGGCCAAAGATAAAACTTAGCTAGCAGGATTTATCGCCTGGCGGGTATAAAATTTCTGCTTCACCTGTGGTCCTGCTGTAACCTTCTGGGCCGCCGTAAGTATAGCGGCTTACTGATGCTGTTCAAGCTTAAGTGCAAACAGCTCTTTCTTCTGACCTACCTCTTCCGCTCTCGTATGAAACATATTACCCTCCTGCTGGCCGGCTGCGCGCTGAGTGCCACTGCCCTAGCCCAAACTCCTACTGAAGCTCCCCGTGTAAGCGGCCTGCGCTCCTCCACTGACTACGCAGCCAGCACGGGCAGCGATTCGCGCAACAACGGATTCGGGATTAAAGGCGGCTTCACGGCGGCTCATTTCCGCGGCGACGACAAGAAAAACTACGGCAACGAAGGCACCTTTAACACCTTCCACGCTGGTATCTACTCGCAGTTTGGCTTCAATGATGCTTTCTCGATTCAGCCCGAGCTGCTGTATAGCCGCCAGGGTTTTGAGAGCAGCAGCCCCGCTAACCCCACCCAGAATACCTACACTACCCGCCTCGACTACCTGCAACTGCCGGTACTGCTGGTGTACAACTTCCTTGATAACGTAAGCGTGCACGTGGGCCCGCAGGTTTCCTTGCTCACGAAGGTGAAAGAAGGTGACCGGGAGCGTAAAATTGCCGACGACAACAACCTCTACGGCTACAGCTACAACAGCCTCGACTATGGCTTGGCGGCTGGGGTAGAAGCCCGCGTAGGACCGGCCCGCGTAGGCGGCCGCTACACCGCTGGCTTTGCCGATATCATTCAGGATCAAAACCTGGCCACCACCGGCAACAAAACTCTGACCAACATCAAGAATGGTGCGTTTCAGGTGTATGTGGGCATTGGTATTTCCAACTAATTCTTCACGCTACGGTTCAAAAAAGGAAGCCTCCTAGGAGGCTTCCTTTTTTTGTGTCTGCTAGCTGGGTTTCTACTACTGTATGTTGTCTTATGATGCTTGATTCTGGTGTTGCTGCGGCCACGGCTCTACCCGTCCTGAACCACGCCCGGGAACTCTTGGCCGAACGTGGCATGGCCGTGCTCGGCACGTGGGCGCTGCTCAACCTCGTGATTAGCGGCTACTACGTGGCCCGCACCGATACCCGCACACAAGCCCACCATTTCCACCTCATGAATGTGGGCTGGAATGTGGTGAATGCCTTGCTGGCCGTGTGGGGCATTTTGCAGGCGCATCCGCAGCAGGTGGCAGGCCTTACCCTCGCGGAGAGCCTAGCAGCCCAGTTTACTTTCGAGAAGATTTTGCTCTTCAATGCCGGGCTGGATGTGGCCTACCTCTGCGTAGGCAGCTGGCTTCAGGCCCGCGCCGACACGGAGGATGCCAAAAGGCCTGAGCGCCTGGCGGGCTTCGGCCGCTCGTTGTGGCTGCAAGGCGGCTTTTTACTCCTGTTCGACGTGGGGTTCTACCTCGTATACCACACGCACGCGGCCGCCTTGCTGGCCCTAGTGCCCTAGGCAGTTGGGGTAGGTAAACCGATTTAGATAGTCAGCCGGCCAAGTACCAGCCGGTTTGCGCACTTAGCAGGACTAGTCCTGCTCGTTTCGTTCGCGCTTGAGCTGTTTGCGCAGGTAGCGGACCCGCTCATCAAAGCCGTCGGGGTCGTAGCTGATGTCGTCTACGTCTAGCTCTTCCAGCATGTCCATCAGCTCATCGGGGTGCTCGGTGCGGGTGCCGCCGGGCACTTTCACAAAGGCCATTTCTGACCATAGCACTGCTTTCAGCCGCTGTCCGTCTTCGCTCAGCATCTGCATTTCCACTACCAGGTTCGAGTTATCGAAGTGGATAAGCTGGGTGCGGATACGAACTACCTCGGCGTGGTTGGCGGGACGCAAATAGGCAATATGGTGCTTGGTAATCACCCAACCTGAGTTAGAGTTGCGGGCCAGCTTGCCCAGGTTCAGGTCGTAGTGCTGAATGGTGTGCTCTTCGCGGGCATTCAGGAAATAATCGAGGTAGCGGGCATTGTTGAGGTGCCCGAGCATATCACAGTCCTGAAACCGGATGCGGTGCGTGGTTTCGGGAACCTGAACCAAAGAAGAAGCCATAACAAAGGTAAATAGTAAGGAGAAGAACCCAAACCACCGGCCGGCCCTAATGTTACGGCCCGGCGGTTTAGCCAGCGCGGCACCTTAGCCCGGAAGGCGGACGCTGTCGGCAGTTACCTCGTGGGGCGCGGCTTTGCGGGCATCGGTTGGGCTATCAAATACCAGCAGCACATGGTGCTCATCTAGTAGGGCCATGCCTTCGGCTTTGTCTTGGCCGGAGGTGGGGCCGCTGCCGTGGGGCACATCAAAGAGGCGCTGCAGCTTATCGGGCCCGATGAGGCTGTCCTGGGGCAGGCGCAGGGCGTCGGGCCAGCAGTATACGGCAATGGTACCGTCGAGGTCCATGGTAGGGCCGGCTAAGAGCAGCAAGTCGGAGCCCCGCTGGCGCAACTCCCGTACGCCCATGCCACCCAAGGCCAGGAAGTGCTTTTTGTAGTACACCTCCGTGGCGCCATCCAGCTTATCCAAGCGCAAGCGGCCGTGCTTATCTTCGCGGGGAAGCAGTTCAAGCACCATGGCCCAGCCACGTAGCACTGGGCCGCGCAGCCCTACAAACAAGCGGCCATCGGGCGCGGCGGCCAAGCCCTCAATATCAAACCCGTTGTCTTTGCCCGGAATCGACAGAAACGGCTTTAGGTGCGGATCATCGGCCAAGATATCGAGCAGATCGTTAGAGTCATCGGTGCCGCGGAGCTGGGCGGCGTGCAACATGCGCGTAGGATCAGTGGGGTGCGGGGCCGTTTTATGCAGCTCGAAGTCGCCAGTTTTGGGGTTGAGCAGCAACGGAATGCGGGCCAGCAGGTAGCGGTTGGGCTCTTCCTTCACTTCTGTTAGCCGGGCAATTTCCTTGTCTACGTCTTTGCTATCGGCGTCGGGCTTTTTGCGCTTGAGGCTATGTGAGCCTACCAGCCAGAGGTAATGCTCGCCCTCCCCCATGCCTTCAATATCAATTTCCTCGGTGCTCTCCGACGGCAAATCCAGAAAGTCGGTCACCTTATAAGAGCAGTGCTGGGCAAACTCATGCGGGCCCGTAAGGCGCAGGCGCTCAATGGTCGTGCGCTCGTCGCAACTCACCCACAGGTTGTCGCCGGTACGCAGCACCGTCGATAGCCCGTCGCGGACGTGCTTGCCAGCCGCGTTTAAGCTGTTTTTAGGATTAAATCGGAGGGTGTAGGGTTGGCGGCGCATACGTGAGGGGAATTAGAGGTCAGGAAGCTTCTGACAAACGCACCCACCTCGCATGAGGTTGAGCCACTAACACTAGGTCAGCAAAAAGCCGCAACCCTGCGCTGAGCAGGCCTGCGGCTTTTCGCTGACTTCGACTGACGTTTAAGAGGTTGAAGCGCCGAAAGCACCTAGCAACTTTGGTCAGGTTACTGGGCTTTGCGGGCCTGCATCTGGGCTTGCACCTGGCGCTGTTTGGCTTTGAGCTGCTTGTACTGGGCCGGTGTAAGAATGGTTTGCAGTTCCTGGTCAGAGGCCAAGTTGATGCGCTTCAATTCGGCTAGTAAGGCTGGACGGTTGGCGCCCAAGCGTTGCTGAGCGGCGTTGGCCTGCTCTACGGTGCTAGTAAACACGGCGCGCACTTTGCGCCGCTGGTCGTTTTCTAGGTTGAGCTCTTCCGTGAGCACATCGGTTAGGTCGCGGGCGGCGGTGGGCGCTACTACGGGAGCCGGAGCAGCAACCGGCTCGGCTTTGGCGGTAGAGTTTTTAGCCTTGTCGCGGCGGGCACAACCCGCCAGCAAGCTAGCCGCCAACAGCAGGGAAAGGGTAAAGCGGGGAGC
Source organism: Hymenobacter tenuis (assembly GCF_054780495.1). Classification (NCBI taxonomy): domain Bacteria; kingdom Pseudomonadati; phylum Bacteroidota; class Cytophagia; order Cytophagales; family Hymenobacteraceae; genus Hymenobacter; species Hymenobacter tenuis. The sequence goes on along the minus strand of NZ_BAAGWF010000004.1, from coordinate 472,832 downwards.
GTACATAGAAGGGAAAAATAGGGGTGTGGTTCACCTACGCGAAAAATGCACCAACGGCTATGTTTCCCCGCGAATTATCCGGCTACGGCTACTCGGCCCGCCGCTGCTTCGGCTGGTAGACTGGCTTTTAGCTCCTGCGCCATATAGTGCGCCAAGGCCATAATAGTGAGCATAGGGTTTACGCCGCTGCACGCCGGAAACGCCGACGCATCGGCCACAAACAGGTTTTTTACCTCGTACAGTTCGCCGGAAGGGCTAGTTGGGTGCGTGGCGGCGGTGCCACCCATGCGACAGGTACTCATTTGATGGGCGCTGTAGAGCCCAAATTGATTGGGCTTCCAGCCCAGATGCGGCAGCCCATCTAGCACTTCCGGGTTCAGCAGCTTGCCGTCCTGGGCTTTTAGGGTTGGCAGCGTACCATGGGGTAGCAGCACTGTGTGGGCGCCGGCGGCCACATGAATTTCGGCAGCCGCCCGCACGCCTTGCAGCAGGTGGTTGCGGTCGAAAGCACTCAGGGTATAATCAATAAGGGGAGCACCGTGGGGGTCGATGGTTACACGGCCACCATCCCGGTCGCGGGTGAGCACAATAAAGGAGCCGAGGTGCGCGGCCTGCTGCATTAGCTCTTTGTGCTGGCGGCCGGAGCGCCAGGGCAGTACCATGGACATCAGGCCGGGGTGGGCGGGCGGCGTTTCCAGCTTCACACCAAAGTTAGAGCCTTCCATGCGGGTAAAGGCATCATTCACCACCGACATCATGGGCCCGTGCCACGGATTAATGGCCTGCGCATACAGCCCTGAAACCGCTACAGTGGGGTGCAAATGCAGGTGTTGCCCAATATGGGAATGGCGCAAACCACTCCTTAGCAGCAATGCCGGCGTCTGGATGGAGCCACCGGCTACTACTACCCGCCGGGCCCGCACCGTTACCCGTATCGGGCGGCCATCGGGGGCGGTGTACACCGCTTCGGCGCCGGTAGCCCGGCCTTGGGCCGTGGTTACACGACTTACGTGGGTGTTGCACAGCATGCGGGCGCCGTGGTCGAAGGCGGTTTGCAGGTACGTATTCAGGGTACCCTGCTTGATGCCGTGCCGGTCGCCGAAACCGCTGTAGCCGAGGCCGCAGTAGTGCTGCTCCGAGTCGGTGAGCCCTTTTTCGTTGCGCGGAATCAGCTTTACGTCCTGCCCTAGTTTTCGGGAGCCGTCCCAGAGAGCTTGGTTCTGGCCGTTATGGCGGGTATAGTCGGTATTGACCCCTAGTACCTCACTAACCGCCGCTAGGCTGCGCTTAAACTCCATTGAGGTAAAATGAGGCACTTCATGCTCGCGGGCCCACTCTTCCAGCACATAGTCAGGTGTCTGGAAAGCCCCAGCCCAGTTTACGGTGGTGCCGCCGCCCAGGCAGGAGCCAGCCAGCAGCGCAATGCCACCATCTTGGGTTGAAAGCGCCCCGCGGCCATCATAGAGCGCGCCCAGCATCTCTACTTCGCGCTGGCAGAAATCAGGGCCGTGGAAGTAAGGGCCTTTCTCCAGCACCAGCACTGCCTGCCCAGCCGCAGCCAACTCCCCCGCCACCACTCCCCCACCGGCGCCGCTGCCAATTACCAGCACGTCGCAGTCGTAATGCACGTCCTGAGCCGGAGTCAGCAGCCGGATGGGCTTTTCCGTTACCACCGACTCATCGACCACCTGCGGGCCGGGGTAGCCGATATGCTCCCACACAAAGTTGCCCTGCTCGGGCGTGGAGCCGCCGTAGTACAGAAACACAAACAGCTTGCGCAGGGCATGAAAGCCTTTCCGCAGCTGGGGCACGTTGCTGGCGGCCCAGCTTTGCAGCAGCTTTTCACGCTGCTCAGGGGCTAGGCGCGCAAACGGCCGAAGCGGCCCAAACCACGTGAGGCCCAGCATAGGAGCATCCAGCAGCTTGAGCAACTGCAGAAACTCTTGGCGGGCGGCGGCCGGCTGCGCTTCCAGCACCAGCCCAATCTTCTCCAGATCTACTCCTTCGGAGCCAGCCCGATTCCAATACGCGGTATCGGTTGAAGCCTCGGGCGGGGCTAGTGACGGGATAAAGGTATCGGCAAGGGCGCGCAGGGTGGCGTGTTGAGCAGCAGAGAAGAGCATAACCGGGCAGGAAGTGAAACCGCCGGCTACGTGGGAAACACCGGCGCCCTAAAAGTTCGGCATTTTTTGGCAGAACTACTCGGCTTGCATACAAGTTTTACGGGCACAAACCGGCCACTGCAGCATAGCATCGGTTTGACGATATGCTGAACCTAGTACCCTTCCTCATTCCTCCTGCTAGCTCCTAGCTTACAGCCACTTCACCAGCCAGTTGATGAGCTTCTTTACCTGCGGCGAATACGGCGGATAAATGGGTTTCAGGCCGGTATGGCCCACGCGCTGCTTTAGTACTGATTTCTCGTTGCTGAAGGCCTGAAAACCCGCATAACCGTGCGCCCGGCCCAGGCCGCTGTTGCCAAACCCGCCAAAGGGCAGCTCTGGGTGGGCCAAGTGCAGAATAGTTTCGTTGACGCAGGCGCCACCGGCCGGCATGTTCTGGAGCAGGTAGCGCTGGTTTTCGGCGCTTTGGCTGAATACGTACAAAGCCAGCGGCCTAGGTCGGGAATTCACCTCATCCACTGCTTCCGCTAGGTTGCGGAACGTACGCACGGGCAGCAACGGCCCGAATATTTCTTCCTGCATCAGGCGGCTATCGGCGGGTAAGTTCAGCAGCACCGTGGGCTCTATGAAGCGGTGCGCGGCATCCGTCTGGCCGCCCAGCGCCACCGTTGCGCCAGCCGCCCGGGCTTCTTCCAGCATCGATGCTACCCGGCCGAAATGGTGGTCGTTGACAATGCGGGCAAAGGAAGAGGATGCAGCTACGCCCTCGCCTTCAGGGTTATAGAAGCGCTGCACTACGCCTTTTATTTCGGCTACCAGCTCGTCGCGGATGGCTTCGTGCACCAGCAAATAGTCAGGGGCCACGCAGGTTTGGCCAGCATTAATGCCCTTGCCCCACACAATTTTCTCGGCGGCATCGCGCAGGTTGGCGGTTTCATCAATCACGGCCGGACTTTTACCGCCCAGCTCCAAAGTCACGCTGGTCAGGTGCTCGGCGGCAGCGCGCATCACTACTTTGCCCACCTGCGGACTGCCCGTGAAGAAAATATGATGAAACGGCAGCGCCAGCAGCGCCGTGGCCACGTCTTTGTCGCCTTCCACCACCGTTACCTCGGCGGGGTCGAACAGCTCGCGGCACATACGGCTGAGCAGGGCCGCTACCGTGGGCGTCATTTCAGAGGGCTTGATAATGCAGCAGTTGCCGGCCGCCAGCGCCGATACCAGCGGATCAAGAGCCAAATAAAACGGATAATTCCAGGGCGCGATAATCAGGCACACCCCTTTGGGCTCATGCTGCACCCAGCCGCGCGTACCTACCAGCGACATGGGCGTACCCACCCGGCGGGGCTGGGTCCACTGCTTCAGATGGCGCAGCGTATGCTTTATCTCGGTTTGCGTAGGCCAGATTTCGGTTACGTCGGTTTCCGCAACCGGCTTCCGGAAATCGGCGAACAGGGCCTGCTCAATGGCAGCGCGGTTTTCAGTTACCCAAGCAGCCAAGGCGCGCAAACGGCGGGCCCGGCTTTCTACCGGCTCGCGGCGCAAGGCTTCGGAGCGGGCCAGCTGGCTAGCAAACAGCTTGGCAACTGAGGAGGGCTCCTGGGCTACTGCAGTGGCGCCCGACGAGGGTAAAACGGTTGGTGTAGACATGGCAAAGGGAAGTAGCGGCTGATAAAGAAACGCAGATTAATTACGCGGAGCCCGCCAGAGTTCCAACGACATACCCACATCTTTGTGGAAATGTTTGCCTAGGGTGCTCGCCGCAACAAACCGCCCGGCTAGCCTATTTTATATCCGTTTGTTATGCAACAGGTCTGTCATCGTCTTCAGGAGCTGCTGGAACTACTCAATGCGCGCCTGCCAGCTTTTTCAGAAGTGGAGCTGGAAATGCAGCACGCCCCCGGCAAATGGTCGCGCAAACAGATTCTGGGGCACTTAATAGACTCGGCAGCCAACAACCATCGGCGCTTTATTCTGGCCAGCACCCGGCCCGAGCCGCTGGTCATCATCCCGTACGACCAGGATGAATGGGTGCGCCTGGCCAATTACCAGCACACGCCGGCCACCGATTTGCTGAGCCTCTGGACCTGCTACAACCGGCAGCTGATCCGCATCATTCTACAATTACCCGCAGCAGCCCTGCACCATCCCTGCGAGTTCGATAACGGCTATAGCGTTACGCTGGGCTGGCTGATAGAGGATTACGTGATGCACCTGGAGCAGCATGTGCAGCAGATCCTGGGGCGCACGCCTAGGTAGTTGCTACAGATAAGGCACTTTTATTGTACAGAGCGGCGTTAGCAAATCTTGGCTTTCCAATTTTTTACGCTTTCTGTGCCGTTACCTTTCTCGCTTACCCGCTTTTTCGCCCCTGTTGCCTGCACGCTCACGCTGAGTTTCTCACTGCCTTCTTCCACGCAAGCCACCGCCCCGCCGGCTCTGGAAACGCCTTCCCGTATTCGGGTGCGCCCCGTGGCTCCTAATGTGTTTGTGCACACCTCGTACGGGCGCTACCCCGGTAAGGCGGGCCTTACTGCTTCTAATGGCCTAGTGGTACGCACCGCGCAGGGCGTAGTGCTGATTGATACCGCCTGGGACCCAGAACAAACGGAACAGCTACTGCGCTGGGTAACTGATAGCCTGCATGAGCGGGTTCGGCTGGCCGTCATCACCCACGCCCACGATGACCGAACGGGTGGCCTGGCGGTGCTGCAAGCGCACCGAATTAAAGTATATAGCACCCCGCTTACGGCGCAACGTTACCTAGCCAAGCATCCGCAGCAAGTAGCTCCCGCCCCGGCACTTAAACGCTATACGCTCATTCGAGCGGGCCGCACCCGCGTGGAGCTGTTTTTCCCCGGGGCCGGGCACTCCGCTGATAATATGGTGGCCTGGCTGCCCAAGCAAAAGGTTTTGTTTGGCGGTGAACTGATTCGGGAACAAGCGGCCACCAATTTGGGCCCGCTCGAGGATGCAAACCTGAAACAATGGCCCGCTACGTTGCGCACCCTGGCCACCCGCTACCCCAAAGCCCGAATCGTTATACCAGGCCACGGCCAGTGGGGCAACCCCGAGCTGCTGGTGCACACCCACACACTACTACGCCAAGAAAGTCGGCGCCAGCCCCAAACGGCCCTCAACGAATAACCCTAGCCCTGCTGAGCGGCTGAACCGTTACTTGCGCTGCTTCTGCTTCTTGAGGTACGCAGTGGCCTCGTTGTGGGCTTCTGATTTGCGCTCGGCTTTTTTCTGCACCTCTTTGTAGTTACGCACGGCGGTAGCAATGTCCTTTTCCTTGTCGGCGATGCGGGCAATGTTCAGCAGAGCATAGAGGTAAAAGCCTTGCTTGGTATCGTTGGTGCTTTCGGCAAATACCACGCAGCGCTGGTAGTACTCTTTGGCCCTTTTCAGATCTTTGTACTGGTTTTGCATAAGGCTTCCGAGGAAGAACGTAGCGTAGCGCCCGCTAATAGCCTCGTAGCCCGGCAGGCCCCGGTTCAGCTTGTCCAGAATGTCCCGGCTTACCCGCTCGCACTCGTTCAGGTCGCCAATCTGGTAGCTCATTAGGGCATAAAAGCGCTGGAAGTAGCCGTTATCGGGGTAGGTTGTGGCCATAACGCGGGCTAGTGGCAACGCTTCCTCGGGCTTATTCTCCTGGTTTTGCAGGATTTTCATCAAGAACACCTTGGCCTCCGGAGCGGTATAGAAGCCATTGGCCGAAACGCTGCGCAACTGAGCTAGCCCCAGGTTTTTGTTGCCTTTCGGGAAGAACAGCAGCACCGGCCGCAGCAAGGGGTAGTTATCGGAAATCCAGGGCGCGTAGTAGTTAATCAGGGCTTGGCCGAACAGGAACTCGGGGCTGAGGCCGTTGGCTTCCTTACTTTTTTCGAGGTAGGCCAGGGAATTTTTGCTGGAGAAGGTAGCCTTGCGCCAGTTGTGCCGCTCGGAGTGCAGGCGCGCCGAAAACCCGTAGGCCGCCGACAAGAAAAAGCAGGCCTCATAATTCTTATTGTCGCGGGCATAGAGGGCTTCACCCTTGGTAATGGCCGTGTCCATGTAGGCCAGAAACGTTTTGTCGTAGCGCTCCTCGGTAATGTTAGAAGGCATCAGCTTCCACCAGGTAGTAAGACCTAGCAGGAAGTACGGCATGGGGTGCTGCGGGTAGCGGCGGCGCAGGCTTCGGAACTGCCGCTCGGCACGGTCGTGCTTGAAGTTATAGATGTTCTGCACGGCCCCTTCGAGCTCCGTCTGAATATCCTTGTCCAGCAGCAGCCACCCAGAAATATCAACGGCCGCGGGAGCTACGTCGACGTTGGAAAGGGTAATCTGGCGGGCTGAGCGGGAAGTATCAGGCTGCTGTGCCTTGGCCCCGAAGGAGAACAACAGCAAGCAAGCAAGCAAATAAAGGCGCATAGAGGACAATTGGAACCCTAAGTATAGGGGAAAAAGGTCGGAAGCCGAGCTATGGCAACGGGCCAAGCGGCCCTTTCATACGTACAGAAACAAAAAAAAGAGGCTGAAGCTCCCACAGCCTCAACCTCTTTTGCGTTTACCGGACACCAAAGGCAGCCCGGGAAACGGCCAGCGGCTAAAATTCCCACCCAAAGCCGCTGGATGTCTGTACTAAAAACAGCCTAGTGGCTGCCTTCTTCTGGCTGATGCATATGCAGCCAGCTGTATGCGTTATACTGGCCAGGCGTCAGGATGCGCCCCAGGGCCAGCGAATATTCCTTTTCAATTGCTACCACCGAGGAAACCGGCAGGAGCCGCTCGTCGGAGTTGGTAGCCACCATGGCCGCCCGGTTGGCTGAGGCCGGCAACGCGCTGAGCTGCTGCAGATATTTCCGGGTGCTTTTTGCTACGGCACGCTGCTGCTGGCGGTTAAGCTGCAAAGCTTGCGTGAGGTAGCCCGTTAGGCGCTCAGTGCGTAGTTTTACTGATTGAGGCGAGGCAGCTACCGGTTGCGCGGCCTGCGCAAAACGAGAACCTACTACCAAAAGCAGCAACATGGCCAGCGTTAATAGGCAGGTATGGAATGTCTTCATTCGGGTAGCTCGATTTGATATTGCAATTTCGGATTAAAATAGCCTATGCGGCTACTGCCTTGTTCGCCAATTACGGTGTCATATTGACCAAAACTGTTAACTTCACGTTCCCACCTAGCCATTCTGGCATTATTGAACTGTGAAGCTACAATTTGAGCCCATCCACCCCACCGTCGACAGCTCATTTACTTTGCTCCATTATACTGAGGTAGGCAAAGCAGAGTTGCTTTGGCACTATCATCCGGAGTACGAGCTGGTTTACATTCCGAAAGGCCACGGCCGACGCCATATAGGGCAGCACATCTCTCGGTTTGAGGAAGGTGAGCTGGCTCTTATAGGTCCCGACTTGCCGCACCTGACGTTTAGTTACGGCCATCCGGCGGGCACACCCTTCGAGGAAATTGTGGTGCAGCTGCGCGGCGATTTCCTTGGTCCTGATTTCTGGGAGAAGTCGGAAATGGCTTCTATCCGGCAGCTGCTGGCACGCTCGCACGAGGGTCTTTCGTTTGGCGGCAATACGCGCGCTACCGTGGGGCCCGCCTTGCGCCAACTGCTGAATGCGCCGCCCTTTATGCGCCTGCTGCTACTGCTGCAGGTGCTGCAAGATTTGGCTCAGGCTCCCGCCGAAGATTGTATTCCGCTGCATGCCGGCAACGGTGGGCAAGGGCTGAGCGGCAAGGAGCAGCAGCGCCTAAGCCGCGTGTATCAGTTTGTGGAGCAAAATTACCAGCGCACTACCCTCTCGGTGCAGGAAGTGGCTGATGTAGCCCACCTCTCAGTGCCAGCGTTCTGCCGCTACTTCAAGAAGATGACGCGCCATACGCTCACCGATTTCCTGCAGGAATACCGCGTGGGCCAGGCCTGCCGCCTCCTGCTCGATGACGACCTGGCCGTAACAGAAGTGTGCTACTCGTGTGGGTTCAATAACCTCTCGCACTTCAACAAAACCTTCCGCAAATACACCGGCCAAAGCCCCACTGAATATCGTCGCCAGCGCATGGGCAAGTAACTAGGCCCGAACTGCGGCTGAAGTGCTGGAATTCTGGTGCGGTAACCAGCCCCTGGGTTTCAGCACTTGGGCCCCCTTCAGGACCTAGGGAACAAGCGCCGCATGGCTCGTGTCTGGCAGATGAATGTCTGCTATACTGATATGACTGTGTTGTTGCGTTGGAAGGGGTTTGGGGGAATAACCGGGCTAGTACTGCTCCTGGTGCTGCTGACCGCGGCCCGGCAAGCTTCCCCCGAAAAACCGCTGGTGCTGCAACCGGCTCCTTCTGCTTTCAAAACCGCCTTATTTACTGTAAAAGCGGTGCGCGATGAGCGCCCGGGCCACCCGGCCGTAGCGTGGCTGCTGCCCGCCCCATCTGTGGTTGGCAGCAAGCCCCGTCCGGTGGAGCTGCAGGGAGGCACTGCCACCGCATTGCGCCAGTTTGCAACGCGCATGCTGCCGGCCCAAGCGGCTCGGTATAACGTGGTGTTGCGTGTGCTGGAGTGCCGGGTTCAGGAAACGCCGGGAGGTGGCGGGCAGGCGGCGGGCCAGGTTACGCTGCATTTAGCCTTCGACTGGACAAACTCCGAGGGCCGCATCATCACCCTGACCGAGTACCGTGGCGGCGCCCGCTACCTGCGGCCCCTCGCCGACCGCACGGTGGTGGAGCCCGTACTGCGCCAGGCCTTGGTGACGAGCTTTACCTACTTCAATACGTGGCTTACGCGCGCCGCCACGCACGATGTTCGGCTGGCAACAGCCGTGCACCCGGTGTTTCGGTACGAAACCACACGAACGGAACCAGACACCGTGTTTTATGACCCCGCCCGGCCGCTGGTATGGTCTGATTTTACGGGGCAGCCGCGGCCGCGCGGGCGTTTTGCCGCTTCAGTATTTCCGAGCTTTGCTTACCAAGGCCGGCCTAGGGTAGTGAATGGAGTGATAGAGCTGGACCTGATACTGAAGGTGTTTGTGGTGCGGAGCTCTTCGTGGGTAGATGCCGGCCAGCGCACCGACTACCACCTGAACCACGAGCAGCGGCATTTTGACTTGGTGCGGCTGGTGGCCGAACGGTTTCGCCGCAAGGCCTCGCCCGATAGCCTCACCGTAGAAGACTACAACAGCATTCTGCAACTACAGTACCTGAAGTCGTTCACGGAAATGAACCACATTCAGGAACAGTATGACACCGAAACCCAGGGCGGTCTGAATACGGTGGCGCAGGAGCGCTGGAACCGCCGCATTGATGAGGAGCTGCGGCACTATGGCGTGACGCACTAGGCCTGTCAACTCCCCAAACCCCCAAATAAAAGCCCGTATACTGGTCAGTACACGGGCTTTTGTTTGGGGGTTTGGGCAGGGCTAGCGCTTGATTTTGGTGGTACCGTCGTCGGCGTCACGCTTTACTTTGGTGCCGCTGGGGTACTCCACTTTCCGGTCGCCGTCTTTGTCTACTTTCACGGTTTTGCCATTCGAGTACACAATCTTCGTTTCGCCGTTGGCTTTCTTATCATACTTCACCACTGAGGGGCCCTGCCGACGCGCTGGAGCTGCTTCCCGTTCCGTCGTTGTGGTTGTGATGGTGGCGTTGCTATACGGAGTGCCTGAGTAGTAGCTGTTGCGGTTGGTTTCGTACGTGCGGTACTGGTTTGGGTCCGTGATGTAGGTCCGGACTTCGCGGTCGGTGTTGTCGTTGATGGCGCGCTGGGCGGCATAACGGCCGGTGGTATCAGTGGCGTAACGCGTTTCCACGTCGCGGAGCTGACGGCCACGCGTGTAGTAGGTTTTCTCTACGCGGGTTACCACTACGGTATCGGTCAGGCGCAGGTCCTGTGCAATGCGGTCGGCTAGGCGGTCGGCTTCGGTGCGGTACGCAGCGGTATCAGCCGTAGCAGTGGCATCTGCATCCGTGTCCATGGTGCCGTCGCGGACTACTACGGCCGTATCGGCAGAAGGAGTAGTAGCAGCATCCACGGCCGCTTGTTTATCCTGATTACAGGAAACCACGGCGAGGCTGGCCGCGCAGGAAAGGAAAAGCAAGGTCTTATTCATCAGGAATAGCAATAGGTGGGAGAAGAGCATAGCCCGCAGGCTATACTGGCCGCTGTTACGGCGCAGGTTACGGCGAGGTTGTGCCCGCCTTTCTAAAGCCACGCGCAGTACCAACGCCAAACAGGCAGAATAGCGGGTCCCTAGACTGAGCGAAAGCCGCGGGCGGAGGAAGCGGTTGATAAAAAGCAGAAGCTCAGGCAACCGATGGGCTAGTGGCTTCATCTGATGAGTACTAGCCTTCCTTTCATTTGTAACTCAACTGCTCCATGAAGTCTGCCCTACTCAAATCGTTAGCCGCTACGGCCGTGCTTAGCATGGCTACCCTCGGCGCCAGCCTCGCGCAGCAGACCCGCTCGGTAGGCTTGTTTCAAACAGTTAGAACCAGCGGTGCCATTGATGTGGTGCTCACGCAGGGCGCTACTACTTCCGTGAAGGTTGATGCTGATCCGGACGTGCTGGAGTACATCAAAACAGAAGTAAAAGACGGTACGCTGCAACTCTACCGGTCCAATACGAACACGCTAAGCCAGCTGCTCAATAACAAGAAAGTAACGGTGTACATCACGTGCCCCACGCTGAAAGGAGTAGAAGCCAGCGGCGCTTCGGACGTGAAAAGCACCACCCCCTTCACCGCCGACGAGTTTACCATCAGGGCCAGCGGCGCCTCCGATGTAACCTTGGTTATCAAGGCCAAAAACCTCAGCGCCACCGCCTCCGGCGCCAGCGACCTGCGCCTGACCGGGCAAGTAGAGCGCCAACAGGTGCAGCTCAGCGGCAGCAGCGACTACCAAGCCTATAACCTGCAAAGCCGCACTGCCAGCGTGCAGGCCAGCGGCTCCTCCGATGCCTACGTGGCCGTTACGGAGGAGCTGTCATCTAGAACCTCTGGCGCCAGCGACATTCATTACAAAGGCAAGCCCCGCGTGACGAGATAAGCCAGTACGTTTACTAGGTACTTCACAAGCGGAAAGTGCTAGCTTAAATCAGGCTAGCACTTTCCGCCTTTTTCTGGTTTCCTATCTTGACTACTCACTACCCCCTCAACTGTGGCAAAGCGCAGATTATAAGCCTAGATGCCGATGAATATGGCAATTACATTGCCTTGCTCAGCACGTCCGAAGTTCAGATCAACGACGAGCGGATTCAGCTACACGAGCAGTTCCGGAACCCGCGTATCCGGGAGCTGAATGCCGAGCTCTTTCTGATTGTTGAGGGCCGGTTGCGAACCACCGATAATGCTCACATATTCGACCGTGCGGGACGCAAGCTTCTGACCTTTAATGCCGGAGACGCCATTGCGGATATCCTGATTCAGCAGGGCCAGATTGTTATTTCGTACTTCGATGAAGGTATTGGAAGTAAAACGCCTAGTAGGGACGGTTTAGCGGTATTTGACTTTTCGGGCCAGCAGGTTTTTGGGTACAATTCCAGTCAGCCCTACTTTATTCTGGACTGCTACTGCATGACAAAACAAGGCAAGGACACCATTCTGGCCTATGCGTACACTGACTTCCATTTGATAGAAGTACGCCTTACCGATTTCCGCGTGATTCATCATACCACTCCAGCTGATGTTGCCGGCGCCCACGCCGTAACTACCAGCCGCGGTAATATCATCTTTCATTCCTCCTATGAGGAACCAGCCCGCTTCTTCTGGTGGAATAAAGCCAAAAAAGTAACTCGATTCGGACACCACGAGGAAATGGGCTTGCGTGGTATCGGCAATGGCAAGTTTTTAGCCTTCGATGAGGCTGGCTTCAGCATAGTTGATGCCATGGAAATCATGCGCGACGAGCATATAGCAGATTAATAACAAACCCGCACTAGCCCCGCTACCACGCACAAGCGGCAGTAGCTCTGGGAGCTGCTGCCGCTTTTTATAGTACACGAACGGATACGCCACAGGAATGTAACACCGGAATAAAGGGTTGGCTTACCGCAGTGGGGTAGCGGCCGTGCTCTGGCGCACGAACAGCATAGCGTCATAGGCGGCGCTGAGCTGGGTGTCGTTGTAGAAATCTTCGCTACCCACGGTTTGGCCTACCAACCGGTGTGGCCGCTTGAGGTCTTTGGCCCCCAACTGGTTGGTGTTGAAATAATAGACCGGGCTGCTCACTTGTCCTAACGAGGCTTCCCAAGAGCCGGCTTTAGCCATTTCGAGGGGGTAGCTGGTCATCACGCTGGCAGGAGAAATAAAGCGCTGCGTGGTAGCCGAGAAAGTGCCGGAAGTGGTACCGGTAGCCAGCACGAAATACTGCCCGGGAAACATGCGGTCCAGGAAGCTGCCGGTGCCACCGCCGTTGTTGTCGCCAGGGGCAGCCACCGTGCGGGCTACGTGGGCATTGTGCGCCCAGATAATCACTTTATGCTGCTTTTTCCCCACCAAGAACTTGGTCATTTCGGCAAATACACTGTCGCGGGAGGAGTTGCGCTTATATACTTTAGCTTGATAAAACAGATCAAAGCGCATGCGGGCGTTTTTGGCGGCGCCGGCCAGGACTTCGCGCTGTTTGCGAGGCAGCCGGAGGCCCGGAAGGGCTTTTTCCAGCTGGTCGGCGGCCTCGTAGCCGGCCATGCCGTTGGCCAACCACTCTTTGCGGTTGAGGTGGTAGCTCGTGTCCTCAGCGTGGTACCACATGTTATCCATGTAGGCAGAATTCTTGACTAGTTGCGCGGTGAGGGTTTGTAGTTCGGGGCGCTTCGTTTTGGCCAGCCCCTGCTGAAGCAGCTGGGCGTCGGCGTTGCTGAACATGGCATCAATACCCGTTAGCTCCACCTTATTGCGCCGATGGGTGCGGTTGTGGCCCTGCATCCAGGTGAGCAGCTCAGCCATTTCCTGGTTTTGCCACATGCTCAGCATGTGCTTCTGCATCAGGGGCTTCAGATCGACTTTGGGTTGCTGCATGGCTTGGTTGAGCAGGTAGGTGTCGCCGTAGGTATTTTCCAGGCCCAGGCGGTCGAAGCCATATTCTTCCATCAGGATGCGGGTAAGCCAGAACCGCAGCTTGTAGAACTCCGAGGTGCCGTGCGTGCCCTCGCCCATGGCCACTACCTGCTTGCCGGCCATCTGCTTTACCAGTGGCTGCACAGCCGTCCGGAAGGCCTCGAAGCTCTGGGTGCTCACAGGGTTGATGATGCTGGCGTCGAGGGTGATGCGGGCCGTATCGGCGGCGGGGGTGCTGGGCTGCGCCTGGGTAGCTAGCGTAGCAGTGGTCATCAGGGCCGCAGCAAGCAGGGAGCGGAACAGGGTTTTCATATGGCGGAAGGGTAGTGAGTATCAGAGATGTGCCAGCCGTTCAGCGACTAGCAACGACACAAAGGAATGCCCTCCTGAAGCCGTAATGAAGCTTTTTTAGACCAAGCCTACCTACCATCCGACCAAACCTAGGGCTCCCATTTTTAGTCGAAAAAACACCCGGCTTGGTCGAAATAGCGGGGCTAGCCGGCACCACGCCGCCGGAAAATCAGCCAACTTGCCCTCATGCAACACGACGCTGCCGACCGGCCCAGCCGTTTTCCTCTCCTGTTCGAAATCCTGATTTGGGGTTTGTATGTGGGCATGTACAAATACGCGGTGGTAATGGGTACCGTGCTGCCGCAACCCACCGGCCGCGCCAATTTTCCGTATCCGCAGCTTATCGTTTTTGCGCTGGCCGCTACCCTCTATATCATCCCGTACTACCGTTGGCTAGTGCCTGTGCTGCTACGCCGCCGGCGCTACGCGCTACTGGGGCTGGCGTCGGTTGTGTATTTGTGGTGGGGCATTAAGCTGAACGCGGCCGTGGCCAACTGGCTGTTTCAGTGGGTGGCCAGCCCGCCTTTGCTGCAAGACTTTTACCAGCGTGGCTTTCAGGAGGCGGCGGCCCAAGTATTTGCCCTGCGCAATACCTACATCAGCTTGCTGTTCACTGACTTGCTGGCCTTCAGTTGCGTGGCTTTTGTGCGGCTGGCCTTTGAAAATGAGTACCGTCGGCGCCACCTCGAGAAAGACCACTTGGCCCTCCAACTGGAGCAGCTTAAAAGCCAGCTACAACCGCACTTCTTGTTCAACACACTCAACAGTATTTATGGCCTGAGCCTGGCGGGCTCGCCCGAAACGCCGCGCTTTATTTTGCTGCTCTCGGAGCTGATGCGCTACGTGCTCTATGATAGTGGCAAAGAGTACATTGCCTTGCCCGAGGAGGTAGCGTTTCTGGAAAACTACTTCGAGATGGAACAGCGCAAATACCCCGGCGCTCATATTCAGCTGACGGCCACTAGCCTGCCTACGGGCCTGAAGGTGCCGCCGCTGCTGCTCTTGCCACTCGTAGAGAACAGCTTTAAGCACGGCCGCCACCACTACTCCGACAATGCCAGCGTGCGTGCTACCCTGAGCAGCCAGCCCGGGCGCCTGCACTTCCTGATTGAAAACGATATGCTGCCCGAAGCGCCGGCTGCCTCTACCAAACGCAGCGGGGGCATCGGCCTCGTGAATATTCGGCAGCGCCTCCACCTCTATTACCCCGGCACCCACGAACTGCACCTCACTGAGCACGAGGGCCTCTACCGGGCCGAGCTGACGCTGCAGGTTTAATGTCGCGTGCGACCTAGTACACCCCAGCTACTACCTTATGGCGTCTCCCTGCTATCCTTCCTTGTATATGACGACTACCTCCGCGCCCGTCCGGTGCCTGATTGTGGATGATGAGCCGCTGGCCCACCAAGTGCTCACCCAGTTTATTGGCCAGACGCCGGGCCTTACGCTCACGGGAAAGTGCCGCAACGCCATGGAAGCCTATGAGCACCTCGCGCAGCAACCCGTTGATTTGCTTTTCCTGGACATCGAAATGCCCTTAATGACCGGCCTCGACTTCCTGAAAAACCTGCGCAATCCGCCCAAAACTGTCCTGACGACGGCTTACCGCGAGTACGCCTACGAGGGCTACGAGCTCGATGTGTTGGATTATCTGCTTAAGCCGTTTTCCTACGAGCGATTTATGAAAGCCATTGCCCGCTTGCCCGCGCTGCAACCCGCGCCCCCCACCGACGAAATCACGGAGAAATACCTGTTGGTGAAGGAACGCCAAGGCCTACTAAAGGTGCCACACCGCGACATTATGTATGTAGAAGGCTGCAAGGATTATGTGAAGCTAATGACGGCCAGCAAAACTTACCTGCTACATCAAACCATGAAGGAAATGGTGGAAATACTAGGCCCCAGCTACTTGCGCGTGCACCGCTCCTTTATTGTAGCGGCCACACACATCAAGCTCCTCCAGCCTGATACGGTGCAGTTGCTCGATGGTACTCTTATCCCCATCGGCAACTCCTACAAAGCCGAGCTACTAGCCTATTTCAAGAAGTAAAGCCTCGTTTTTCAAAAGGCTTCACTCCTGACTAGGGTCGCCTGCACCCCCAACCCCACTACCCAAGCAGCAGCCTGATAAGTGCTACGTGCTTTCCACTGATAATCTTTGGGGTGCCGCAACCTTCTCACCTAGCTTTCTGGTTATCTTAGAGGTTACGTACCGCATCCGGGTGGGTGCAGCGGCTAGCCTTGCTTGGGTAATGAAGTATTTGCTTGTAGTGCTTGTTTGGTGGCTGCCGTTACTGGGTTGGGCCGCCGCGCCACCCCTGGAGCCCCTCCAGATTGCGGAGCAGTTTGTGGCTCCCGGCGGCTGGGCCGATATGCGCGACTACCTCTGCTGTGAGGCAGCCGGCCAGGCCAAGCGCCAAAGCCTGGGCCAGCAGATTCCGACCACCCTACAGCGCAACTGCCAGCTGCTGCAGCAAAACCAGCGCACGGCTGTAGTAAGCGTAGAGCTGCGCGACTCCGTGAGCCGCAATGATGTGTACCTGCACTTTCGGCGCGACTCAACCACCAGCCCAACCACCTGGAAGCTGGAAGCCGTGCGCAGCTTGGCCATGACGCAGTTTGGCGCGCCCATGCTGCAGCTCCTATCCGATATGCCGCCCGCTGAAGTAGCCCGCTATAACCAGAAGCATCCCGACGCCGACCACCAGTTTATGCTTGGCAACATTCAGCTCTGGATTGGCCCCGATGCGGATATTATTCGGCATTTTGAACGCAACAAATCAAGCTTTGAGCGGGCCGTGCAGCTTATCAAAACCCGCGGCTACTTCTCTGGCACAGCTGCCAGCCCTGAACCAGACCTAAGTAAAGATACTGAACTGCAGGCCGTACTGCGCCCGCTCTATATCAGCCGCGTGACCCAGCGCAACCTGGGGTGCACCAGCTGCCTGGAGTTTGTTATTGGTGGCATGGTTGATAACGCCGTGGGCCTGCTCTACCAACCCAATATCGCAGCCGTTCCCGCCATGACGCCCGACCACGTCATCATGCTTAAGCCGCTCGGTAATGGGTGGTACTTATATAAAACTACCTGAACTCCGGGCACTACACCCAACACAAGTGCCTAAGCAGCAGGTTGAGGCAAGAAACACACCTAGTATTTCAGGGGACTTTGCAACACGTTGGGGCGGCCCAAAAGCCACCCCAACGCGTTACTACCCTCCTGCAAGTGCAGTACGCTTCATGGCTACTTTATAAAGTTAGAGGCAATAGTGAGAACAGTATTGGGGTCCAGCGGCTCATCGAAGGCCTCTGAGGCTTCGCCCGTGGTTACCCCGAATGCAGCTACTAGGTTCACGCCGGCTTGGCTTACATTTTCTTCGCCCGGATACGCACCAGCCGGGTTACCAGCGCCATACACGGGAGCCGTAGCACTCGGTGCGGGCCCGCCATTGTCGTTACCGGAAATCCAACTTTTGGGGTTGGTGTTGAGCGAGCCCGGCACCGCCTGTGGTCCGCCACGGCGTATGGTGCGAATGTGCGCCGCATGGCGTGCCTCCACCGAGTGAATGTTAAGCGCCGCTTCCAAGATGGTGTTGTTGCTAATCAGCAGCGGCGCGCCGCCTTTGTAAGCCCGTACCCCGGTATCTTCCAGTGCCTGCGCTACAGCCAGGAAGGTGCTGGCATTCGTAAACACGTCCGCAAACAGCGGGGCTCTCTTGCCGCCTTTGCTGCCCGTAAAATCAAAGGCACTAGCGCCCGGATCGGGAATGGCGGCGGTACCAAGCACGGCTTTCAGGAAATCCACGTGGTGGCGCTCGTCGGTGCGGATGGTCATAACAGAAGTGCGCTGTTGCCCGCTTAGCAACCCGGAGGCATCTAGGCCCATTTGGTAGTAGTAGTACTCCAGGTATTCGAGGCCTAGGGCAAAGTTCAGCACATACTTGATCTGCTCATTTAGGCTGCCAGATTGCGCGTAGGCTTTCTGAAACAACGACCCTAGTGCCAAGGGCACGGCCGCCACTGCCAGCTTTTTGCCGAAGCCCGCAAAATGACGAAACATGTGGCGGCGTTGGTCGAGCCGCTCGTAAACCTCGGGGTCTACGCGTTCAATTTCAGCAAGCAGGTTGAGAATATTCATGGTAGAGGTATTGACGATACAGAAGGAATAGCCAGCGGCGCTTACGAGCGGGGCAGCTTGCTGACGTTGATTTTAGAGCCGGGCTTGAGGTACTTGTTGGCCATGGCAGCTACCTGTGCCGGGCGCATCGACTTTTCTAAGCCAGTGCTGGCGTCTACTACATCGGGTCCCACAAACGAGCCGTACTGGATCAGGTCTCGAATCAGGGCGGCGTGGCGCGCTTCTACGGACACGATTTTGCCCGCCAACCCCAGAAACACCGGGTTGCTAATGAGCGGCCCGGCCCCATTATAGGCCGCTACCCCTAGGTCTTCGAACGCCTTGGCTGCCCCCAGCACGCTCGTGCGGCTCCCAAAATCGATGGAGGAGAAATCAGGCTCCAGATCTTTGATTGGCGTGCCACCGTTGGCCGCAATGCCCGCCTGCAAGAAGTTGCGGTGGATACGCTCATGCGCCTCGATATCCTTAAATGCCGACCGCTCGGCGGCTGAGGCACTGGCGTAATAACGCCCCAACAATACCTGGGCGTAAAATGCAGCCTCTAACTGCTCTAGGGCATAGGCAAAATTGAGCACGCCAAAGTCGCCACTTCCCACGTTCACCACGCGGTTATTGTCGTCTTTGCTGTCGCTGCTAGCTGCCGCCGCCAGTTCATCATCTAGGGTACTATCGCTGCAACCAGCCAGCACCAACCCAGTAAGCACCACACCGGCCCCCGTGAAGCGCAAAAACGACCGACGCTGCAGCGGCATACGTAGCCCTTCCCCTGCCTTTTCAACAGCGGATTTCTCGTCTAAAAGCTCAGACATACCTGTAGAATTTATGTTAGAAAAAATGTTACTAACCTGAGCTACGGCTGTGCTAAGCTATCTGGATTTGCCCTTATGCTAAATGGGTGCTAAGTAGTTAAAAATACGTATTTAACGCAGCGATTCATTGTATATAGTATTGACCTATAGAATTTTACCTGTACACAATTAGGCTATTCGCGAGTTCGGCATCGCGCAGCAAATCCGCCATTATTCCAGGCAAGATTCGCTACCCCCTCAAGAGTGCACAACCTAATGTATTTGCGTTGCCACTTCACGATGGTGCTACTATTTCATTTAGTGGGGCTGGGAACCTGCTACCGCCCTCGACGCCCGCACATTACGTAGCTTTGCAGCTGTTACTTTTCGCTGCATTACCTACTGTTAGTTTTTACTTGCCATGGCCCACAGCCACTTCATGCTGCATAAGCCTTTCGGCTACCTCAGCCAGTTTACCAGTGAAGCCCCCCTAGAAAAACGCAAAAAGCGGTTTTTGGGCGAGCTGCACAACTTTCCGGAAGGCACCATGGCAATCGGTAGGCTTGATGAGCACAGCGAAGGACTGTTGTTGCTAACCACCGATGGCCGGATAAGTGAGCAGGTGCGCCGCAAAACCGTAGAGAAGGAATATTATGCACAGGTAGACGGCCTCATTACCGAGGAAGCCGTGGCGCAGCTTAGCCTGGGGGTTGAAATTGGGGTGCATAATGAGCGGTACCAGACGCTGCCCTGCCGCGTACGCCGCTTAGAGGTTGCGCCCGACTTGCCCCCTAGGACCCGCAAAATTCGCGATGACCGCCATGGACCTACCAGCTGGGTATCCATTACCGTCACGGAAGGCAAATACCGGCAGGTCCGGAAGATGACGGCCGCCGCTGGATTTCCCACTTTGCGACTGGTACGCGTACGCGTGGGCTCAATCTGGCTCGGAGATTTGCAAGCTGGCGAGGTACGCGAAGTAGACGACCTATTGCCCAACACAGCACCGGAATAGAGTTTTTACTACCTATCAACATTGCAGACAAGGCATAGCCGGACACGTTAGCCCCGCTATAAGCCAGTATACCTTTCCCGTTTTGAGTCAACAGTAATTCCAAAAAACTTTCTACCTGCACCAAAGGCAAGCTCGTCTACTAAAACCCTAGGCTCAACTGACTCTTCACCTTCATGTGGCCTAGTTATATATTATAATAATTACATATTACTCCGATTTATAATTTATGCTCAAGCTTTCCTACTTAGAGTGATTTGCGTCTTTTAAACCACTCGTACTGCACATAAAAGCTGAGAACCATGGTAATAGTATGTGTTGTAAGGGGTCCGCATACTAAGAGCAATATCAATAATGTTACATAACTTCATCCAACGCAATCTTTCATTAGAATTGTTTAAGTTATTATTGAAATTATTTTATCTGTGTTTTTATATATCTACATTCAACTATCGAAAGGCAGGCACCTAGGCGCCGGCCCATTGAAAAGCAGCAGGCCATATACCGGTATATGGCCCGTTGGCTAGCCTCCAAAGTGGCCTGAAGCCAAAGCCGCCTGTCAGATGACGCCAGTGTGTACATTTTATGTGGTAATGGCATGTGCAAGGAAGAAGCAGACACTACGTTTTTGCCGCCCAGCTAACTGGGCAACCGCCTGCCTCAGGTAATCGGAGAATTTTGCTTGCTGCTACTGGCCAACGCTAGTCCGGTAACCGTGCACATGAGCCCGGCCATTCATTCCGTCTGAACAACATCAACTCCGCCCTAAACCGGTTCAGGGCAACCTGTGCCCTAGCACTACCACTCTCCTCTCGCACCAAGGGCCTACGTGCGCTGCACCTTGGTATGCTGCCTAGCAGCCTCACCGCTACGATACTTTTTCAGCACACATCTGAACAAAGCAATCATGCCCTCTACTTTTCTCACACCACGCCGGAGTGCTTCAACAGGCTACTCTAGCAACACCTTACAAACTACACGTTCCGCCCGACTTGGACGCTTTTTTGGCGCTCTGCTTGTAGGTTTGGGGCTTGCCATGAGCCCTGCCATAGCCCAGGACCCGGGTAAAGGCGGCACCCAAGCCGGGTTTGAAGTTGATGCGGATTTCAAATCCGGTTTTATCCCTGGTTTCTGGAGTAATGCCAACTACTCTCCTTCCATCACAACGCTGGGCGACGACTGGTCGAAAGGGACAACTGGAAATGCAGTTTTGCTTCAATCAGGCGGAATATCCATACCCGGCGTAACGGCTAATGGACGCAGCCTTTGGCAGGTTGATGGAAACTGGGGCAACCTCTCTCCTATTGCCGAGCAGTCTGTGTTTGCTGGGAGCTCTAACAAAAACGGTGATGCCATTGGCAGTAACCAATCGCCATACACAATAGGCACTGGTAGCGGTGGTCCACAGAAAAACGACATCACTAATACCTTCCTGCATTCGCGGGAGGTAGGGGGGAAGTTGTGGTTGTTCTTCGCGGCAGAAACCCGGTCAGTAAACGGCGCCAGCTACCTGGATTTTGAGTATAACCAAGCAGGGGCCAAAGTAATAGGCTCAAACTTGGTAGGCCAGGGCCTGGTAAACGGACGCACGGTAAATGACTTTTTACTGGTAGTAAACTACACGGGCGGGGGTAACCGGCCCATCATTGGGGTTCGGACGTGGTTGGCCAATGGCACTTGGTCGGCAGAAAAGTCTGTTTCTACGCTAGGGGCGTTCATCACGACCAATACAGCGAATGTCGGGCCGGTAGCGCCCAACAAATCATTTACCGGTGATGGTGCCTACACCAATGTAACAGGGGCGCTACAAATGGTAGAAGGAGGCATTAACATCACGGACATTGAAGGCCTTTCCACTCTAAACCAGTGCACCCCGGCGGCCACTATCACCGTCAAAACCCGCTCTTCTCCTTCGTACACTTCTGAGCTGAAGGATTTTGATATCCTGAAATTCTCCTTAACGCCTGCCGCAACAGCTACTGTAGCGGAGGTAAGCCCAGCCTGTAAAGCGGCTTCCGGGCCTACTACCTTCGCCGTAAGCGGTACCTATTCTAACGGCACCCCGCTGTGGAGTGTATCAGCAGGCGGCGAGCTCTCCAACCAACAGTATAACGTTAACGGCACTGCTACTGCCACCGTAAGCGTAACCGGAAACGGCCCAGTAACCGTCACGCTTACTACTACCAGTTCCAATGCAGCTTGCGCTTCTGCTACGGCCAGTCGGAGTCTTACCATCAATCCACTGCCTACCCTGACCACCAAACCTTTAGCAGCGTGTGAAGGCTCCACGGTAAACCTGAACTCTGGAGTTACCTCCTACACGGGCACGCTTTCTTTCTACACTGATGCCGCCCGCACAACCCTGGTGACGGATCCGACACAAGCGGCTTTGGGCGCTACGTACTACGTGAAAGCGGTAAGTGCTGATGCCTGTGAAAGCTATGCCACGATTGTAGTCACTAAGAATGCTTTGCCAAAACTTACTACCAAGCCACTCTCGGCATGCGCAGGCTTTACGGTTGATCTGAACGAGGGGGTTACTGAGTATACCGGTACGCTTTACTTCTATACCAATGCTGCCCGTACTACTTTGGTGCCGGATGCAACAAAGGCTCCTGTAGGGTTTACGTACTACGTGAAAGCAGTAAGCGCCGAAACCTGCGAAAGCTACGCTAGCATAGCAGTGGAAGAAAAAACCAAGCCCGGCCGCCCTGCGGTGCAAGTAATAGAGCCTAGCTTGTGCGGATCTGCTACCGCTACAGTGCGCGTGGTTGGGTCAATTCTTGATGCTACCTACACGCTCACCAATGGCTCTGTATCCACTGAAAAAACGGGAACTGGGGGCAACCTAGATTTCGGAGGCTTAGCTGCCGGATCTGGATTCAGCATCATTGTCACGACGGTAGATGGGTGCGTGTCTGCTGCCACGGATTGCGAGAACTACAATACGGCAGATGCGGCTCCTACCACTAAAAGCTCGCAGCTATTAGGGGCACCGGAGCAGCGCAGCATCGAGTCAGAGGCCTATCCTAACCCCACGGGCTCTGATGCTACTATTAACTTCTCGGCTCCCAAAAGCGGGCGTGTTTCCGTGAGTGTGTACAACTCCATGGGCGTGCAGGTAGCCTCCCTGTTTGATGGCATGGTGCAGGCCGGCGAAAGCAAGTCAGTGGTGTTTAAAGGTGCCTCGTTGCCTTCTGGTACCTACTACTACCGCGTAACTACTAACGGCAAAACCAAAACCAGCCGAATCAGCCTTTCGAAATAAACCCTAGGCCCGGTGTAGGCACAAAAGGTCCACCCAAGTTGGGTGGGCCTTTTGTGCCTACACCAGCGGCTGGTGGCTACAGCGAGTCGGCCAGCATATGTTTGGCTTTTCGCGAAGCGCAATTTTCTGGTTTTACGGCTGCCTGGCAGGTATTTGAGCAGGTATAGCACCTAGTGCATATACTCTGTGCTATTGCTGTGAGAATAAGAAGTAACTTTACGCTACTATTATGCCGCAGCCCCCCGCCGGCAACTTTGCCCGGCCCGGCTCCCTCCCTGTTTGCTGGTTGGGCTACCCTGGTAGCAACGGGTAGTTATTCGTGCAAATCTGCCTGATACCAGCTTTACTGATATTACTATATATTCTATTGTAATTATGAACCTTAGCCTATCCGATTTCGTCTAAAATTAACCACCTGTCTTAACATCGCCGACCTCGCTTTTCGGAGCGACATAACTGACTAATACAACACATGGGTAGATCACAAGCCACCTTCGGCAAGAGGGAAAACGAAAAAAAGCGCCTAAAGAAACGTCAGGATAAAGAAGAGAAGAAAGAAGAGCGTCAGGCCAATGCCAAGAAAGGGCAGAGCCTCGACGATATGCTGGCGTACGTAGATGAGAACGGCAACATTTCCGCTTCTCCGCCGGATCCGAAGAAGAAGAAAGAAATCAAGACGGAAGATATCCGGATTGGCGCGCTGAAGCAGGAGGACATGGAGCCAACTGACCCCATCCGGAAGGGCGTGGTTACGTTCTTCAACGACTCGAAAGGATACGGCTTTATCAAGGACTCAGTAACTCAGGAAAGCATCTTTGTGCATGCTAATGGGCTAGTGAATCAGATTAAAGAAAACGATAAAGTAAGCTTCGAAGTAGAAATGGGTCCTAAAGGCCCTAGTGCTTTCGGAGTAAAGCTGGATACCCCAGTATAAAGTACCAGAGGCACTAGGCCTTCAAGCGGCTGCAGCTCCCCAGGAGTTGCAGCCGCTCTGCGTTACTAGCACTCCCAGAAGCGTTAGAGCAGCAGCACATCA
This sequence comes from Hymenobacter tenuis, assembly GCF_054780495.1. Classification (NCBI taxonomy): domain Bacteria; kingdom Pseudomonadati; phylum Bacteroidota; class Cytophagia; order Cytophagales; family Hymenobacteraceae; genus Hymenobacter; species Hymenobacter tenuis. The sequence continues at coordinate 449,087 of NZ_BAAGWF010000004.1, read as the reverse complement.
ATGCGGTGGGCATGTACCATTTGCAGTGCCACCGACCAGGCAAAGACGGTGAAAAAGCCATCCTGCGAAGCTACCAGAGCCAGGGAATCGCGCTGATCAAACACAAACTGAGCGGCGGCCAAGTGGCGGGTGCCGCCGTTCTGGGCTGGGTGTAGGTAGCGCGCCGGGCTGTCAATAACAGGTTCTGTGAGCACCATTTTGTCGACGGGCTGGCTCCACTTGGCGCGCGCTACTTTGGCTCCGAAGGCCAGCAGGTGGTAGTCGCGGGTGATGATGGTGGCCCCATCGACGGCCGTGAAGCCACCCACAATGCCAATGTTGCGCTGAATTTCCTCCAGCCACTTCCGCTTTGATTGGCCTTGCTGCACCTCCGCAATGCCCATGTACGCCGGCGTTACCGGATACGTCATGGGCTGCACAATGGACTCTTGCCACAGCGTAGAAGCCGAGGGTACTACCAGTACCAGCCCGCCCCGGCCGTGGGCCCGCATAACCGCCGCCAGCTCCACCAGTACGTTGTCGGTTTCATTGGCGCTTGTGTTCTGATCGTGGCCGGGCAGAAACTTTTGCAGGGCCGGGCAATCATCTACGGCAATGTTTTCGGCGTCTACGAGCTGGAGCTGGTCGCCGCGCAGGATGGCCACGTTCACAAACTTACCGAAGCCATCGGTGCGGCGGTGCTTTACCACTAGCAGGCCCGGCTCCACTACTTCCAGCACAAAGCTCAGGGGCGGAATTTCGGTGGCCGTGCCCCAGACATACAGCCCTTCGGCATCGTACCACACGCCCAAATGAATACCGGGCTGCTCTACGGCCGGAGCTAGCTTCAGCAGGTTATACGGCGTGAGGCGGCGCTGCCCGAACACTACCGGCTGGCCCGCCTGTGCGGGCTGCAACAGGGCCAATGAAATTTTGGGCGGGTGGCCTTCTTCGCGCCGCAGGCTGGCCCAGAAGGCTACATCAATAATGGCCTCAACCCACTGCGCGGGCGGCGGGGGCGCCAGCTGGGCTACATCCGTAGGGTTAGCGCCGGCGCGGTGCCTAGCAAAGTGAGCTTCAATCATGGGGGCCACCACGCGGGCAGCCAGGTAAGTAGGTTCAGAAAGCATACTGGGTACGTGCAATGCCTTGGCGGCAGCAAGCTACGCGAAGCGCAACCCACTACCTAGCCTGCCCAAGTAGCGCCGGGCAGGCAAAACCGGGCGGGCTCTACTCAACAGCGCCGGGCGCTTTCTGTTACCGGAGGCCCGAAACCGGGTAGCTGACTCTAGCCTGTGCCCGCGGCCCAACCGGTTACTGCCCGTGTCGTTTTTGCCACATCCGGAGCGCCACCTGAAACACCATAATAGCCCCAACGGCCACTACTGCCAGCGTCAACTTTACCGGCATGGTCAGTACCAGCGTGCCCGGCGCGGCGGTTGGAGTTTGCAGGAATCCTAGGGAGAGAATCAAGAGCCGAAACGACCAGCCTTCCAGGTAGATAAACACCAGCGTGTACAGGACAAACAGGCCTATGATGTGGCGGCGGCTTCTGATGTAGGCCGCCGACAAAATCATACTCAGGGTATACAGCCCCAGCCCAATCAGGATGCCACCGGCGCCACCCGCCGCTAGAAACGCGTACTTATCTTCGCGCTGGCCGGCCAGAGCCAGCACCGGCCATACCAGGGCACAGCTTGTGGCAATACCTCTTGTCAGATGATGCTTCATGGCTTACCGATAAAAAAGGCTCCAAGCCTCAGAAAGCAGCTCAGAACCTTTTTCTTTACTCCACTAGGTCGGCAAATCAGCGAAGGCCGAAACCATGAATGCTTCCGCCTCCGCTGCTATTCAGGTGCGCTGCTAGGCGCTGTTGCGTTTTTGATCTGGGTAGAAAGTGATACTGAATACTGGAAGGCGATTTGTGCTAAATGGAGCCGCCATCCAATGAGCTGAGGTTTTGTTCGGCAGCAGTGGCATCAGGGGCCGGTGGTGTGGCGGGCGTGCTGATGCGGCGCTTACCCAAGTAGCTGAGGCCAGCCGCCAGCAAGGCGGCGCCGCCCAGCACCTTTTGCGTGGTGGTCAGGCGGTTGAGGCCGGTGCCTTTGCCCAGCTTTTTAAGCGACTTGGCGGCCCCTCCAAACAAGCTTGTCTTGCCGGCTTTCTTGTTCTTGTTTTTATTCTTTTTCATGATGCATTCTATGTAAGAAGAGAAATTCGTTTGAGCCAAAAAGAGCCCGCCCCCCACGTGAGGTTTGCGGCTTAGCGTGGCCTAGTAATAGCAACTGTGGGGTATTGGTTAACCAAAGTCATCGATGTCGTCAGCTGTTTTTTTCGTGGCACTGCTGTGCCCCTTACCAGTTTTGGTGCTCTTGTGGCTTTTCGGGGAGGTAGTAGGCCGGGGGGCAGCGGCAACAACCTCCTCCGTAGCGAAGGTAGTGTTGGCTTCCGGAAGCCTGGCCCAATCGGCTTTGGGTGCGTGGTGGGGGGTAGCGTCTGGCTTCCCTTTGCGCTGATCTAGGTAGATAAGGCCGGCCGCTGCCAACACCAAGCCACCTACCAGCTTCTGCCCCGTGCTTAGCTTGGCAATTTCATTGGTAACCTTCCGAAACTTCTTGATCGAGAGCACCGCCGCATCCAGCACATCGTCCGGTACGGCAGCTGCCACCTGTTTTGCGTGCTTTTTCTTTTTGTGCTTGCCCATAGAAGTATAGAGTAAGGGCGGCGGAAGCCCGACGCCCACCTGTGGTACCTGAACTTCAGCTTGCTTGCCTACTAGGGTATTCGCAGAGTAGAACCCGAAGGTTTCCGTAAGAACATAATAGTCAGGCTACTGTAGCGCTTCAGCAAAGCCCGTTTCGCTGGCTCAACTGCATGACTACGCTCCGGTTCGCGCCAACGGAGCCGGGTCCGCAGAAATCCGTTCCCGCCGGTGTACCTTTCTGCCATACCTTCTATCTCCTGTTATTCGGCTTATGAAATCAGTTATATCTCTGCTGCTCGCTATGGTGTTTGCCGCAACCGGCTTCGCCCAAACCAAACCGGCCGATTTGCTGCTTATCGGGACTTTTCACTTTGATAATCCGGGCCTCGATATATCCAAAATTAATACGCTGGATGTACTCTCGCCGAAGGTGCAAACGGAGCTGGAAATCATCAGCGGCCGCATAGCTGCCTTTCAGCCCGACAAGGTGTTTGTGGAGTGGCCCGCCGACGACCAAAAGGGCCTGGACGAGCTGTACAAAGCCTATCTGGGCTCCGACTATACTGGCTACGTGAAAGCTAACTTTCCGAAGCACGCCAATGGCTTCTATGCCCGCAACGAAATCATTCAGCTGGCGTTCCGAGCGGCCAAGAAAGCTGGTCTGGCCAGCGTGTACGCCCTCGATTACAAGAAAACCCAGTTCCCCTACGACAGCGTGATGCTGGCCATGCAAAGCGCCCACCAAAACGCCCTGATGCAGCAAGTGCAGGCTCACATAAAAACCTACGAGGACAACATGAACAAGAAGCTGGCTACCTATTCCCTGACCCAGCTTCTGCTCGACGAAAACACCAAAGCCAACCTCGATTTCAACAAGGGCTTCTACCTCGATAAGATTAACCGAGCCGGCACCACTACCAATTTCAACGGGGCTTTCCTAGTTTCGGAGTGGTACCGCCGCAACCTCTATATGTACTCCATCCTGCAGAAAACCGTGGCCCCCACCGACGATAAAGTCATGGTGCTGGTTGGCTCAGGCCACGCCGCCATGATGCGCGAATTTCTCTCCTCTGACAGTGCCTTTCGCCTGAAAGAGTTGAAAGACGTGCTCAAGAAGTAACCAGCACCTATGCCCTGGCCAAACGTTGAGCCAAGGCAACAGCACAGCGGCTCCATGCTAGTACTGCCAGGCTTGGCTTGCTACTCCCGGTCGAAGTTGGCGCGCTTATTCAGGGCCGCAAGCCGCACGGTTTCGCTTATGCGTCGGGCCCGGGTTTCGGGCTGTTTGGCCCCTAGCACCCAGGTCAGAATCATTTTGCGCGCCGAAGGCGAGAATGCCGCAAAGTACCGAGCAGCCGTGGTATCAGCAGCAAAGGCCGCCGCCAAGTCGGTGGGTATGGTGCCGGCTTCAGCAGCATCGAGGCTTTCCCAGGCGCCGTTTTGCTTGGCCCTTGCAATGGCAGCCAGCCCGGCGGGCATCAGCTGGGCGGCTTGCGCCAGGCGCTCCAGCCGCTCTTTGTTCACTTTGCTCCAGCCGCTTTTGGGTTTGCGGGGCGTGAAGAGCAGCTGCGTCCGGTCGGCGTCGAGCTTCCGCGGGTGCGAGTCAATCCAACCAAAGCAGAGCGCTTCTTCCACTGCCTCGGCATAGGTTACGCTGGGTTGGCCGCTGGCTTTTTTGAAATACACCAGCCACACCCCAGGGCTGCTGGTGTGGTGCGTAGTCAGCCACTGCCGCCACTCGGCGCGGCTGGCGGGCTGGGTTTGCGCATAGGCAGCAGTGCGCGACATAGGATTTGAGCTGAGGTAGAGGCTAGTGCAAGGCAGGGCTAGTTACAAAAAGATATCCTACGGCGCACTTCCGGCAGGTACTTGGTAACCAAGGCTTCCTGCATCGGCACGCACCCTGACGCAGGGGTTTAGGCTTACGCAGGGGGTAGCAGACGGGCGTGCTGGAATGATGTAGCACAGCTGTTAGCTGGTCTCGTAGGGTAAGACTACTACTAGCCCCCATACATGCGCCGCTGTACGCGAGTTGAAATAACACGGCCTGAACACTACTTTAGAGACTCCGGTTGAGCTTGCCGGAGTTACATTATCTTGATTTTTATGGCCTTGCTAGTGCGTATCTGTTTACTGTGGGTGGTGTTTGGGGTAAGTTTGCCGATGCGGCTATATGGGCAAACCCAGCCCATTCAGGTAGAAACCAACCTGGGCGTGGAGCTGGTTAACGCGCTGATGGTGCAGATTTCGCCGGAGTTCCTGCCAGATTCGGCGGCCAACCCACAGCTGTTCCGCACCACGCGCCTAATGCGGGTGAGCTACACCTACTTCGCGCCGTTTCGCCAGCATATGGCCGTAGTGCGCACTCGCCAGCTCACCGATAAGCTAGGCACCGGCGTCTATCTGCTGCCGCTCTTCTATTCAGGCTTTCCGAAGCCGGTACGCCACACGGCCGTTTCGCCTCCTTTGCTCGAAGCCATTCATCCGCACCCCGACTCGGCCGCCCGCCTGGCCGATGAGTACATGCAGGTGCTTGGCAAGTTTTACCGCGAGGCCCAGTTTGCCCGGTTCCAGCGCACCCACCGGAGCACCTATAACCTGGCCTTGGCGGAAGTACGCCGCAACCTGCCCGCTGCCAACTTTATCCCCACCATGGAGCGGTACTACGGCGCGCGCAATGCCGGCTACCACATCATCATCAACCCGTTTTTTAAAGCCCAATGGGGCATGGCCTGGCAGGTGTCCACCGCCGCCGGGCCGGTATCCTACCAAATTGCTGCTCCCTTTCAGGAGCAGGTGCTCCAGCGGGGGCGCACCCGTGCCGCTGGCTTCGATAATGCCGAAGCGGTGCGCAACCTGTCGGTGCACGAGTTTGGCCACACCTTCATCAACCCCCTCACGGCCCAGCCTGACCTGGCCCGTACCATTGAGGCTCATAAGGCGTTGTTCCGGCCTATTCCTGGCATGGGGCAGTACAGCGACTGGGAAACCTCCTTTAACGAGCACCTAGTACGAGCAGGCGAAGTGCGCCTGGCACTAGCCCTGGGCCGGCCCGAAGTCAGTGCCCAACTCCGCACGGAGTACCGAGACTGGATGTACCTGCCGTTTTTCGAGCAGCAGTTACAGCTCTACGAAGCCAACCGCACCCGCTACCCTACCCTGGCGTCCTTTCTGCCCGAGCTAATTAGTGCACTGCCCCGGCTTACCCCGTAAGTGAGGCCTAGCCGCTACCTCCAACGCCTGAAAGCGCCGGTAGCTGCCCTCTTTCAGCTGCTGCCATTTTGCTTGCCCCAGAGGGGTAGCAAGGGGTAGTGGAGAAAGGCATTTATAGCAACTGTGGAGCGGCCAATGGTATCAAACATGCCCTCAGTATAGCCTTGCCAGTTAGAATACGCCTGGGGCTCCTGGCGAAACACGCCTAGCCTGCCTGGCACAGGGTAGCTTATGCTACAGACTATCTGCAAAGCAACTCTTACAAGCTAGTTCCTCTCCTCAGCTGAGCAAGGGTTAGGGTGATTGACACGCATTGCACATCCTTCAGCATCCGGCTCTAAACTTGTTCTATCCCTATCCGCCACGCCTAGCCCCCTCTCAGTGGCAGTAGGCGAACTAGTGCTTGTTCAACGCTACCCACGCTAGGCCGCCTCCCGGCAAACCCCTACTTTGCACTCCCTTGTGCCTTTGCTATCCTATTCAATGTCTTCTGTATCCTTCCGGGCTTTTCTCTGTGGACTTATTCTACTGCTGACCACCCGTACCGCTCACGCCCAAACTCCGCTGCCCGAAGCAGAGCTTACCACCTTCTACGACCAGCTCAACGCCTACCGCACCGCGCGGTACCAACCGCTGCCGGACCTAGAGGCCCTGCACCTGCCCTCCACCTTCTCGGGTGCCGACCTTAAAGCCCTGCGCCTGACGGACCGCCACATCGTGCGGGTTGACTTAGTGTACACGGCCTTCCGCCTGAACCCCACCTTCAATCAGCGCCAGCTCAACCTCAGCCGCATCCGCAACCTAGCGGCGGGCGTACCGGGCCTGCTGCAAGATGAGTCCGTGACCTGGACGCTGGTGGAGCAAACCGGCTGCAACAGCCCCACTGAGTGCCAGCCATTTTTCCACGGGTTTGTGGTGTATGTGGCCCGGCATGCCACCGCCGCTACCAGCCGCGCCGACCTCGACAGCCTCACGCGTAAGCTGCGCATCCTGGAAAAGAAGCGCCCCAAAGCCGCTAAGAAATCCCCCGGCAAAAAGGTGGCCTGCAACCTGCCCGCCAGCCGCTTCAGCAACCGCCAGATGGCCCGCAGCCTGCGACGCCTCTACCACTGTCCCCAGCGCGACGCCCAGATAGTGAAGTTCGAGCTGACGGTAGCCGCCGATGGCAACATCCAGACGGTAAAGGTTCTGCCTACTGCTAGGCCCCTGTGCACCACGGAGCTGGAAGATGCCATCCGGAAAAGCGTGGCGTTCCACTCTGGTTTCCCAGTGGCGGGCAAGATGTTCCCGTTTAGTGCCAAAGGCGCAATCCGGCTGCCTATTGGGCCTTTGCAGCTGCTGGGCGAAGCGGACATGGGCTTTACCACCTTTGCCCTCCCCGATTCGGCGGCCCGGCTCTACCGGGTGTTCCTGAAACACAAGAACAAGCAACACAAAAACGACTACTGCGAAGCCCGCATCACGAAAGCCGGCGAGCTGCTGGCCGCTTCCGATACCGCCGCCGTAGAGCTGCCTCTGCCGCCCGATGCCAACGTGGTAACCCGCGTGATGCAGCGCCACCCCGAGTGGAGTAAGGAAGTAGTAGTAACCGACGCCACCGGCAGCATGTTCCCCTACACCTACGACCTGCTGGCCTGGCTGCAGCTCAGCGCCCTCGAAGACGAGAAAACCTTCGTGTTCTTCAACGATGGCAACGACCAGCCCGACAAAGACAAGCGCGTGGGCAAAACCGGCGGACTCTTTCACGTAACCACCAGCAGCTACGAGGCCATCAAGAACAAGCTCATTGAAACCATGAAGGCCGGCGGGGGCGGCGACGCACCCGAAAACGACGCCGAAGCTCTGCTCTACGCCCAGCAGCTCACTGGCCCCGACTCCGCCCCCACGGACCTCATCCTGATTGCCGACAACTACACCTTCCCCCGCGACGCCAAGCTCCTCAAAAACACCACGGCCCACGTCCGCATCATCCTCTGCGGCGTCCGCGACTACATCAACCCGCGCTACCTCGCCCTGGCCCGCAAGCACGGCTTCTCCCTGCACACCATCGAGGGCGACATCGAAGACCTAAGTAAGCTGCTGGAAGGCGAAATCATCACCATCCAGGGCCAGCAATACCAAGTGACCAAAGATGGGTTTAAATTGGTGCAGAAAACGTAAGATTAACGGCTACATGTAAGTAAATTTAATAAAAATACAGCATAAATGCATAACCATTTCACAAGCAAAAAATAGCTAAATAACATCACTTAATCCGAGACAAAAAAATCACGCAACTACGATAACTTGCACACACTCACTATAAACACAAATCAAAATTAAAATTTTATATAAATGAACAGTTCACGAAAGATAGAGCCAGAAAATCACAGAAAAGACATTATAGCAGGCGCATTACTTTTCATAGCAATAGTAGCAATATGGTATTTCTCGTGGATATTGATCGACAAATACATTTTATCTGACACCCCCTCTGTAAGCAACGCTGTTGTTCAAGGCGTTTTCGGAGACAAGTTTGGCGCTATTAATGCACTCTTTTCTGGCCTCGCCTTCGCGGGCATAATTTTCACTATACTTCTTCAAAAGAGAGAACTTTCACTCCAGAGAGAAGAATTGCAAGAAACTAGGGAAGAATTTATCCAACAAAACGAAACACTAAAAAAACAGCGTTTTGAAAATACTTTTTTTCAATTATTGCAGTTACACATCGACATCGTTGACAAACTTAAAATTACAGCCGTAGACGGAAATACTTATGAAAATAGAGAATTTTTCATTGGAGCTATTAAAGACTTGAAATACAAAAGCGACTACGGATACTTTAAATATTCAGCACTAATCAAACTAGACGCTTCTGAAATATCAGTTTTCAAAAGCAATAGAACTCTCAGCCATAGTTTTTTTCAAAAACTAGATAAAGAAGAAATAAAGAATTTACAAGCATTAGACAATGCACAAATCGAACATTTTATAAGTGAACCAATAACTGACAAAGAAATTATCATAAGGAAAGAATATGAAAATTTTTATCATAAAGTACAATATAACTTAGGACACTACTTCAGAAATTTGTATCATATATATAAGTATGTACACACCACCACTTTAATAGAGGAGAAAGAAAAGCAATTTTATTGCAACATCGTTAGAGCACAACTGTCTACTGACGAATTAGTGTTGATATTTTATAACTCGCTTACGCCAACTCAGTATTTTTCAGAAACACCAAACTTAGGATATCCCAATTTCAAATATTTGATAGATAAGTATGATGTGCTACAAAACATGAATGATAGATTACTGCTAGACAAAGCGCATATGACCATTTTTAATAATAATAAAATTTCAACTGAACCAGAAGCATTAAAAAACAGATCATGAACTATAGAGACCCAAGACCAGACATACAAAGAATTGAGGAACTAGTTACTGGTGTCAAGAACGGAGATATACGTTTGCCCAAGTTTCAACGTCCTTTCGTTTGGAAGAGAAAAGAAGTCCTTAGGCTTATGGATAGCATTTATAATGGGTATCCTGTGGGCAGTATATTACTTTGGTATACTTCTGAGAAACTAGCGAGTGAAAGAGCAATTGGAGACTTAGAAATTTCAAATGATGAAGTCTATTATCCAACTAACTATATACTGGACGGCCAGCAGAGACTATCAAGCCTCTGCGGTGCGCTCTATTGGAGCGGAACAGATATTAATAGCATTTGGAATGTGGCTTTTGACCTCGATAAGGAAGAATTTATTCATCCTAAAGACGAACTTAGAATCGAATACTTTCCATTAAATAAGCTACTTAACACAAGCGATTTTATTAATCAATGCAAATCATTTGAAGCACATCCAAAGCGCGATAAATTTTATAAAAATGCCGAGAATCTCTTAAGATCTATAAAGGATTATAAAATTGCTGTAGTTAGAATTGGCGATATTACTATACACGAAGTTGCACCAATTTTTGAAAGGATAAACAGCACGGGAAGAAAATTAACCATTGTCGATTTAATGAGAGCAGCAACATGGAAGGGCGGCTTTGACTTGAATGATGCAATTAACACAGTAAAAAACACATGTGAAGCGCTCGATTATTATGACATCCCTGACAACCATATATTAAGAAATATATCTTCCTGTGCTGGATTAGGAATTAATAGAGAAGATATAGACAAACTTAGATTAAAATCTTCAAATGAACTTGAAAATGCATCTAAACGTTGTGCAGAGGCTTACTCTAAATCCATAAAATTCCTCAAGAGCAAACTACCTTTACCCACATATTCTTATTTGCCTTACGGGTTACAATTGACTTTTTTGGTGGAGTTTTTTAATATTCAACAAAAACCTTCACTCTATCAAGAAGAAGAAATAGTTAAATGGTTTTGGACATCTGCCTTCTCAAGACACTTCGGAACATCAAATACCGGCCAAAATGCGCGGGACTTAGACAACATTAGATCATTTGCTAAAGGCACATTAAAATATATACCTATTGAGAGAGAAGTGATTTTAGACAGGCTCTTATACGATGACTTCAAGTTGAATATAGCTAATAGCAAAACATTCGCTTTGTTATTAGCCAGCAAAAATCCAAGAAGCTTGACAACTGGCATTCAGGTTGATTTATCCGAAATTTTATCTGTTGTTAACAGACATGAATTTCATCACATTATACCTCCTCAGCTATTTCCGGAATACAACCTAAACATATGTATAAACATTTGCATTCTGAATAAAAAAGAGGCAGCACCTTTGTTTAACCAGAGACCAGCAAATTATTTTAATAATATTATAAATAAATTTCCAGAAGAACTAAATGAGATTCTTGATTCTAATTTCATTAACTCTGAATGCATAGAGGCATTACTACAAAACGATATTGATAGATTTTTTAGTACAAGGAAAGAAGTTTTTAAAAAAGAAGTTGAAAATTTAATCGGAAGAAAAATAAATCCAAGTACTGGAACAAGGCTTGAAGCAGACGATGAGGATGATGATATAGATCTATAATTAGCAATAAAAAACGGCTGGGACTCATAGAGCCCCAGCCGTTTTTTATTGCTAATACAAGCGCGGAATTACATGTGAATCGCGCGGTTCTCGGTGGCGGCGAGGCAGGCTTCCTTCATGGCTTCGGCGTAGGTGGGGTGGGCGTGGCTCATGCGGGCTACGTCCTCGGCGGAGGCGCGGAACTCCATGGCCGTTACGGCTTCAGCAATCAGGTCGGCGATGCGGGGGCCGATCATGTGCACACCCAGGATTTCATCCGTTTCCTTGTCGGCCAGTACTTTCACGAATCCGTCGAGGTCCATGGAGGCGCGGGCGCGGCCCGAGGCACGGAAGGGGAAGTTGCCGGTTTTGTAGGCCTTGCCCTGCTCCTTTAGCTGCTCTTCGGTGTAGCCCACACCGGCCACTTCCGGCCAGGTGTACACTACCCCCGGGATGAGCAGGTAGTTGATGTGCGGCTTCTGGCCTACAATGGTTTCGGCCACGTACACGCCTTCTTCCTCGGCCTTGTGGGCCAGCATTGCCCCGCGAATAACGTCGCCGATGGCGTAGATGCCGGGCACGTTGGTTTGCAGGTGCTCATCAACCTTAATGCGGCCACGCTCTTCCATTTCGATGCCGGCAGCTTCCAGGTTCAGGCCCGCCGTGTAGGGCGAGCGGCCTACAGCAACCAGGCAGTAGTCGCCTTCAAACTTTACTTCCTCGCCTTTCGGGTTGGTAGCGGTTACGGTCACGGCGTCGCCCTCGCGGGTAGCGCCGGTTACTTTGTGGCTCATGAAGAACTCAATCCCGATTTTGCCCAGGATGCGCTTCAGCTCTTTGCCGAGGGCACGGTCCATAGTCGGGATGAGCGAGTCCATGAACTCCACCACCGATACTTTCGCGCCGAGGCGAGCGTACACGGAAGCCATTTCCAGCCCGATTACGCCGCCACCAATCACAATCATGTGCTTGGGCACTTCCCGGATGTTCAGGGCCTCAGTGCTCGTGATGATGCGCTGCTTGTCCTGCTTGATGAAAGGCAGCACGGTGGGCTTAGAGCCGGTAGCAATGATGACGTTCTTGGTCTCAATCTGCTGCTCCTCGCCGCCCGCGGTGGGCGCAATCTTGATGTGGTTTTTATCTACGAACGAACCCACGCCCTTGATGACGTCGATTTTGTTCTTCTTCATCAGGAACTGGATGCCGTCGGTATTGGCCTTCACCACCCCGTTTTTCCGGTCGATGAGCTGGTTCATGTTGATCTGCAGATCGCTCAGCTCAATGCCATGCTCCTTGAAGGTGTGGCCAGCATTGTGGAAGTGCTCCGTCGAGTCGAGGAGAGCTTTGCTGGGGATGCAGCCCACGTTGAGGCAAGTGCCGCCGAGGGTGTTGTACTTCTCAATCAGGGCAGTTTTGAGGCCTAGCTGGGCGCAGCGGATAGCCGCCACATAACCGCCTGGCCCGGAGCCGATGACGGTAACGTCGTATTGGTTCATATTCAGCGAGTGAATTCGGTGGAAATCAACGGGCACGAAGGTACGGACGGCGAAGTTGTGAAGCGTGAAATTGTGAGGCGAACAAGCAGCAACGTAAAAGAACGCCCTGTTGCGCTTGGGGCGCCTCACGCTCGGGGCTGAAGCATTTCGCTTGGCGACGGTTGCAGTAATTAACCGACCTAGTGTTTACAGCAGACCGTTCTGCTGCGCTTGCCGAACCGAAGGTCGTCGTAGACAAGCCTCTCGATTGGCTGACTCTGCCACAGTAACTGTCATGCTGAGCGCCGCCGAAGCATCTCTACCGCTTTATCCTCATTACAGGAGTTAGCCAGAGGTAGAGATGCTTCGGCGGCGCTCAGCATGACGTGCTATCTACTAGGGCAACTTACTCCTGCAGCCTCGGCCAAGCGAGAGGCGTGTCTACGACGACCTTCGGTTCGGCCAGCGCAGCAGGGCTGTTCATTTGCTTCAAGGCGCGGTGTTGGGGCGTCAGTTAGCAGCACCTAGGGCCTTTAGCCGCTTTTGGGCGTTGGTGTTGCCGGGGTTAATCTCCAGGGAGCGGCGGTAGTGCCGGATGGCCGCGGGTGTGTCATGATCGTTTTCGTCGGCTTCAGCGAGGCTATCGAAGAGGTTGGCGTCGTTGGGATAAAGCTCCGTGCCCAGGGCGAAGATGGCCCGGGCAGCAGATGGGTTGCGCGCCTCGCGCAGAAGCTGGTAGCCCCAGGTGTTCAGCGTGCCTTCTGACAACGCAAACGTGGGCTCCTGTTGCTGCATCCGGCGGTAGACTTCCAGGGCTTTACCGAAGCCTTCCTGAGCCAAGGCAGCCGCGAAGCCAGCCTGCGTAGGCATGGGGCCGGAGCGGACGGGCAGATGGTAGAGGCGGGCCATATGGGCCGGCACACCATTCTGCGTGGGCGTGCGGCTCAGAAACTGGCGGCCGGTTGCGGCGCCTTTCAGGTTGGCATTGAGGAACTCCAGAGTGTAGCGGCAAGTCCAGTGGTAGGCAGCTTCTACCTCAGCGCGGGAATACTCGGTAAAGTGCTCCGGCCCAGCTACACGCAGACCGATGGTGGAAAAGTCTATGTGCTCCATCGGGTTCATGACCACGTGGTAGAGGTCCGCGTACTTTGCTTCGTTCAGCAGAATTCCCGTGGTTCCCATCCCTTTGGCGCTGAGTTCGCGCACCGATTCGGAGCGGCGCTGCACGTAGAGCCACGGTACGGTCAGGCGCACGCGGGACACGGGCTTAGCGTCCTCTTGGGCTTTGGTGCCATCAAAGCTGACTATTGCGGCAATGCGCGAGTCTTGCGTGGCCGCCAGCGCATTAGCCAGGCCCCCCCAGCTCCAGCCGGCCGCGGCCACATGGGCCATGTCGGCCTGGGGCAGGGTGTGGGCGTATGACAGCAGGAACTGGATATCACGCGCCTGCGTATCAAGCCCTTCTGCGTCGTAGTTCATGTCCTTGGTGCGCGTGCCCAGGCTGCGGCTGGCCAGCACTACGTAGCCGTGGCTGGCGAGGTACTCGCACAGATCGGCGGCTTCGTGGGCCGTGCCACCGCCGCCAGCAGCATAAATCACCACCGGAAACTTGCCAGCAGCGGCCGGGGCATTCTGCACGGCCCACATGCGCTGATCGAAGAGCTGTTGTGCTTGCTTCGGGCCTACCTGGGCGGCGGCCCACTGCAGCTTGTCAGCCAGGAAGGCTGCAGCTTCCGCATCGGTTCGGTTAAAGTTATCGTCAGTGGCCTCCGTGCGCAGGTAATCGGCGTACCGGATGGGTGCGCCTCCTTTCTGGGCCGGATACCACACCAGCGTTTGCATGGGGCGCGCCAGCTCGCCGGTGGTTGGTTTTCCGGTTACAGCATCGGTACGGCCCTTATAGGCCCGCGCGTAATCGTATTGCTGCACCACACGGAAGCCAACGGTGTGCGGGCCGGCTTTGAGGTCGGCGAAGCCGGAGCCGGCGTGGACAACCTGGGCCGAAAGACCCAGCATAAGCAGGACTAGTAAGCGAATCATGGGAGGGGAGAGGGTGAGACTTGGTGTAAACGTACGGAGGGTGCCCCTATTCCACCAACACCCCGATGTAGTAGTTCTCCGTATCGATTTCCAGGTTCTCTTTGGTAAGGCCAGGCAGGTTGAGGGGCTGAAGAGAGGTAGTAAGCGGCAGGGTGCGGTATTCGCCGCCTTTGGTGCGCACCCGAATGGGCAGGTTAAACTCGTGCACCTCGGCAATCCAGCGGGCCTGAGCACCGGTTTCCGTGAAGCGTACCTCCAGGGTAGGCAGGCCAGCATGGCGCAGGTATTGGTCGAAGATGGGCGCGAGGTTCTGGCCGGTTTGCTGGTTGAAGTACCCTAGTATTTGCTCGGTGGTCACGGTTTGGTGGTAGAAGGTGTGCGAGAGGCCGCGTAGCAGTTCGCGCCACTTGGCATCGTCGGGCACGTAGGCCGTCCGGATGAGGTTGAGCATGTTGCTGCCCTTGTCATACATGTCGGAGGAGCCTTCGCGGTTTACCTCGTAGGGGCCGATAATAGGGCCGTCGTTCTGGATGTTGCGGCGCTGTCCGTGGATGTACTGCTGCCCGGCCTGTTTGCCGAACTGGCTTTCCACGAACAAGGCCTCGGAGTAGCACGTGAAGCTTTCGTGGATCCACATATCGGCAATATCCTTGCTGGTGATATTGTTGCCGAACCATTCGTGTCCGCTTTCGTGAATAATGATGAAGTCCCACTTCAGGCCCCAGCCCGTGGCCGAGCGGTCTTTGCCGAGGTAGCCGTTCAGGTACTTGTTGCCGTAGGCCACGGCGCTTTGGTGCTCCATGCCCAGATGCGGCGTTTCCACCAGCTTGTAGCCATCTTCATAGAACGGGTACGGTCCAAACCACGATTCCATGCTTTTCAGCATAGGCTTCACGTTGGCCGCAAACTGCGTTTTGGCTTTGGCCAGGTTTTCGGGCAGCACCCAGTAATCTAAGGTTAGCTTGCCTTTTTCGCCGGCATATTCGTCGGAGAAATGGGTGTAGTCGCCCACATTCAGGGCCACGTCGTAGTTGTTGATGGGGTTGCTCACAAACCAATCGAAGCGGGTGGCGCCGCCTTTGAGCTTGGTGGTGTTGCGCAGGCGCCCGTTCGAGACATCCTTGAGGCCTTTGGGCACCGTTACGCTGATGAGCATAGAGTCGGGCTCATCGGACTGATGGTCTTTGGTGGGCCACCAGATACTAGCCCCCACGCCCTGGCAAGCCGTGGCCACCCAGGGTTTGCCCTTGCCATCTTGCGTGAACACCAGGCCGCCGTCCCAGGGTGCGTTCTTGGCCTCAGTGGGCTGACCCGAGTAAAACACCGTAAACGCGGACTGGCTGCCTTTCCGGATGGCTTCCGGAAACGCTACAAACACGGCATTGGCTTCCCGCGTGAAGGGCACCGGTTTTCCCAAGTACTCTACCTTGTCCACCTTCAGGTTGGCAAATAAATCAAACTGCAGCTTGCTGAAATCCTGCGTAGCCGTAAACCGAAATTCGTTGGAGCCGCTGATGGCTTTTTTGGCTACGTCCAGCTTTACATCGAGGTGATAGTAGTTGACGTCGTAGCAGGTGCGCAACGGGGTGAGGGCGCCGCGCAGTGAGTCAGCCCGGGTGAAGGCGGGCTTGGGCTGCAGCAACTGGGCCGAGGCCCCAAGCGAGCAGCTTAGCAGGCCGGCCAGAAGAAATGAAACAGATGGACGCACGGAGAGGAGAATAGAGTACAAAGCAAAGAACGGAATTACCATCAAAGCGCTGCTTGTCGATGCGCGCAGGGCTAGGGCTTTTGCTACTGCGTGAGCGGGCCCCACCGCTATGCAGAGCGCACTAGGCTAGTAATCTGGCTCAACCCTGCTCAGCAGCGGCGTTTACGGCTCAGGTACAGAGCACTGTTTGAGCGGCACCTACTCACATTCCGGGAAGAAAGGCCAGATTACTTGCCCAAGCGGCGTAGGTTTGTGGCCTCATTTGCGCTTCCATTCATGTCAACTCCGGCTTCCTCCCCTACCCGCGTTTCTTTATTGCTTGCCTTTGCGGCAGTGTATATTATCTGGGGCTCCACGTACCTGGGCATCCGCTTCGCTATTGATTCTATTCCGCCCTTGCTGATGGCCGGCA
Source organism: Hymenobacter tenuis (assembly GCF_054780495.1). Classification (NCBI taxonomy): domain Bacteria; kingdom Pseudomonadati; phylum Bacteroidota; class Cytophagia; order Cytophagales; family Hymenobacteraceae; genus Hymenobacter; species Hymenobacter tenuis. The sequence goes on along the minus strand of NZ_BAAGWF010000004.1, from coordinate 432,562 downwards.
CCCGCTATGCCTTAGCCGGCGCGCTGCTGTATGGCGTGATGCGGCTGCGCGGCGAGCCGGCCCCCACCTGGCGGGGCTGGGGCACGGCACTCTTTATTGGCACCTGTTTGCTGGGGTTCGGCAACGGCGGCGTAACCCTGGGCGAGCAGTACATCCCGACGGGGCTAGCGGCGCTGCTGGTGGCCACGGTGCCTATGTTTCTAGCCATACTGGGCTGGTGGAGCGGGGTGGCGCAGCGCCCCACGCTGTGGGTAACCTTGGGCCTGGTTTCGGGGCTAGTGGGCGTGTACCTGCTGGCCCGCACGCCGGGCGCCAGCCACGTGGCGTTGCCCGGCCACGAGGGGCTAGGCGTAGGAATGGTTCTGACGGCGGCTATGGTATGGGCGGTAGGCTCATTGTACTCCAAGCGTCATCAGCCGGCCCCGTCGCCGTTCCTTTCTGGTGGCATGCAGATGCTGTGCGGCGGCCTTGTGATGCTGGTGGTGGGCCTGTTGAAAGGCGAGTCTGATGGGTTCGAGCTGGCCCAAGTCACCACGAAATCGTGGATAGCCTATGTGTACCTGGTTACGTTCGGGAGCATTGTGGCCTTCACGGCGTACATCTGGCTGCTGCGAGCCGTGGAGCCGGCGCTGGCGGGTACGTATGCCTTCGTTAATCCGGTGGTGGCAGTGCTGCTGGGCTGGGCTTTTGCCGGCGAAAGTTTGAACGCAGGCATGCTAGGTGGTGCGGCCCTTATTGTAACGGCCGTGGCGCTGGTGGTGCTGGGCGGACGCAAGAAGTCTACCACCGAAGCTCCCGACGGCGCGTAGCCATACAGCACCGGCCGGTTTACTAGCCCCCGCGCCGGCCCAAACCGCCCGAACTATACCAAGGCCGCCAGAACCCCGTAGCATCGTTATCTTTCCGGAGAGCCCTAGTCGGGTTCGGCACCTTTCCCTTATGCGCAACCCCTTTCTTTCGGCCAGTCTGCTCACGCTCGGCCTGCTTGGTTCCTGCCAGATGCAAAAAGCCTCTACTTCTACTACCCCTGCAGCCGCGCCAAACCTCGCGGCTACGCCCGTGTGGCAGTCGGCGGCCTACACCGTATTCCGCGACTCGTTGGTGCAGGGCCGAAATGTGGCCCGCGCCCTCACGCGCACAGAGCTGACCTCCAACTACCACAGCCCGGCCAACGAGTTTCAGAGCCCGCAGGTAAGCTTCAAGTTCAGCCTCAACGGCAAAGACAACGAAATGCAGCCCGGCCAAGACCACGTGTTTATGGCCGTACCCCAAGCCAATGGTGGAGCACTCGAAACGCCGGTTATTGTCTTCGGGCAGCAGTACGTGGATAAACGGCCGGTTTCGGCCAACACCTACCTGGCACCCAACACGCCGCTTAAAATTCGGTTGGATATGCGCCCGGTGCTGGCGGCTTTCCAGCAGCAGGGCTTCTACCAGCTCTATAATGGGCAGAAGCTGTACAAGGATGACTTTAAACACGTATTTGTGGCCGGCAACACTGCGCCGCTGAGTTGGGACTTTGATAATCTGATCAATAAGCCCCAGCTCGAGCTGAAGGACCCCGACGGCAACGGCATCTATGAGGCAACGCTGGTGCTGAACTCGCACTCCGATGCCAAAACCACTGCCAGCAGCTGGAAGCAGAGCCTCGATGTGTCGGGCTTCCCGCAGATGACGTCTGACTACCCGCTGCTGGACGCCCTGTACAATCTAGCGCTGGAAGAGGCTAAGCGCGCCGTGGAGCCCGACGGCACCTTCCGCACGGGCCAGGAGTGGGCCGGCGTCTGGACGCGCGACATTAGCTACAGCATTATTCTCTCGCAGGCACTGCTGCAGCCCGAGGTAGCCAAAACCAGCTTGTTGCGCAAAGTCACGCCCGATGGCCGCATCATTCAGGACACTGGCACGGGCGGCGCCTACCCCGTCTCTACCGACCGTGTTATCTGGGCCACGGCCGCCTGGGAAATTTACAAAGCTACCGGCGATGAGGCGTGGCTGCGCAAGGTGTACCCCATCATCAAAAAGACCGTTGACGACGACCAGCAAAACGCCTATGATGCCACAACAGGCCTAGTGCGCGGCGAGTCGTCGTTTCTGGACTGGCGCGAGCAAACTTACCCGAAGTGGATGCAGCCCGTGGATATCTTCCAGAGCGAGAACCTGGGCACTAATGCGGCGCACTTTCAGGCCAACCACGTACTGGCCCTGATGGCCGATAAGCTAGGAGAATCTGCCGTAGCAGCTCAGCATCGGACTGCCGCCGCCCGCATCAAAGCAGGCATCAATGAGCATCTTTGGCAGGAAGAAAAAGGCTATTATGGCCAGTTCCTGTACGGGCGCAATGCCCTGAGCCTGTCGCCGAAAGCCGAAGCCTTGGGCGAAGCCCTGACGGTGCTGTTTGAGGTAGCCGATGCGCCGCGGGCCACCCGGGTAGTAACCAGTACCCCCGTGATGCCCTTCGGTGTTCCGTGCATTTATCCCCAGATTTCGGGCATCCCGCCGTACCACAATAACGCCGTGTGGCCCTTCGTGCAGAGCTACTGGGGCTTAGCCGCCGCCAAAGTGGGCAACGAAACCGCCTTCCTAGAAAGCCTGATGGCCGTGGCTCGGCCCGCCGCGCTGTTTCTGACCAACAAGGAGAACTTTGTGGCTAGCAACGGCGACTTTGCGGGCACCCAGGTAAACAGCAGCGTGATGCTTTGGAGTCTTTCCGGCTCGTTGGGGCTAGTGTACAAAGGCTTGTTTGGCATGGACTTCCAGGCCGACCAACTCACGTTCCGTCCCTTCGTGCCGCAGGCTTTGCAGGGCACACGCAAGCTCACCGGTTTCAAATACCGCAGTGCCGTGCTGCATGTGGAGATGACGGGCTTTGGGCGCACCATTCGCAGCATCACGATGGACGGCCAGCCCCTGCCCGATGCGACCATACCCGCAACCCTCACCGGCTCGCATACCATCCAAATCGAGCTGGCCAACGAAGCTCCCGCCGCCTCTACCCAAAATAAAGTAGACCATCACGTGGCCCTGCCCACGCCCGCCGTACGTTATGCCAACGGCCAGCTCACCTGGGCGCCCGTGGAAGGAGCCACAGCCTACCAGGTGCTACGCAACGGCCAGTTTGCGGCCCGCACCACCGAAACCAGCGTTGCCGCTCCCGCTCGCCCTGGCATGTATACCGAGTACCAGGTGGTAGCCGTGGATGCCGCCGGCTTCGAGAGTTTTGCTAGTGAGCCGCTGGCCGTAGGGGCTGATAAGCTGCGCACGGTAGTAGAGCTGGAAACGGCCGCAGCCAAATCAACTAAGCCGTACAAAGGTTACCTGGGTAAGGGCTTTGTGGAAATTAGCACGACGCAGAACCGCACCCTCACGGTGCGCGTGCCGGTGCCCGCTACCGGCTTGTATGCGGTTGATTTCCGCTACGCCAACGGCAATGGCCCCATCAATACCAGTAACAAGTGCGCCTTCCGGGCGTTGCGCTACAACAACACGCCCATAGGCACCGCGGTACTGCCCCAGCGCGGTGTAGAGGAGTGGTCGGATTGGGGCTACTCCAACCCCATATTGGTTACGCTACAAAAGGGCACCGCTACGCTCTCTCTCACTTTTGACCTGGCTAATGAAAATATGAACGGGGAGGTGAACCAGGCCATGCTCGACCAACTCCGCCTGACGCGTATAAAGTAGAAAAGCAGAACGCTCCGGCTCACGTAAGTCGGAGCGTTTTGCTTGGGGCATGTTTCTGATCGTAACTCTGTTATCTACTAGGGTACCTAAGAGGCCAAACCTACTACTGGTTGGTAGTACGCCTGCTAGTACTAGGTAGCCAAACGGCCTAAACCTCTTCACCCAGTATTTTTGCTGCCGCTTCTCCTTCACCGTATTTCTTCTTTGGCTATGGCTGATTCTGCTATTTCTCTGCCCGATATTTCCACGGAGGCCGACATCCGCCTTTTGGTAGATTCCTTTTACAGCCGGGTACAGCAAGACGAGTTGCTAGGCCCCATTTTCGAAGCAGTGGTGCAGGGCCACTGGCCGCGCCACCTGGCTACCATGTACGATTTCTGGAGTGGACTGCTGCTTGGCACAGGCCGCTACCGGGGCCGTCCGTTTCCCAAACATCTGGCTTTGCCAGTAGATAGCCAGCATTTCCGGCGCTGGCTGACTCTGTTTGTGGAGAATGTAGATGCGCATTTCAGTGGCCCCGTTGCTGATGAAGCCATTCATAAGGCGGGCAATATTGCCACCGTTTTTGAGTACCGAATCAGGCAGGCCCGCGACCCGCTGCACATCCTATAAGTTTTTCACAAAGAGATAATTATAAATTATTTTAGATACTATTGGGCCACAATTAGGAAGACCGCATAAGAATATGCGAAAATATTTCTTCATAACTGGCGAATATTCTGCAACCTGCGTAAATTCGCTACGTATCCACTCGTCCTACCCCTCTTCAGTATGGCTATAACTCCGACTCTTCCTGATCTGCGCACCGAAGGTGACATCAAGACGCTGGTGGATACCGCGTTCAGCAAAGCAAACGAAGATGAGCTGCTGGCTCCGCTGTGCAGCGCCGTAGCGCGCGTACACTGGCCCCGCCACCTCACCTCGCTTTACGATTACTGGAGCACGGCCCTGCTAGGCACCACCCGCTACAAAGAGGGCGAGATGGTACCGTTGCATTCGGCCATGCCCGCGCAAGGCCCCCTGTTTCAGCGCTGGGTTTCGTTGCTGAAACGCACCGTTGACGAAAAATTTGCTGGCACCAAGGCGGAAGAAGCCAAGACCAAAGTGGCTAGTATGGCCTCTGTGTCGCGGGGTGCCTAACCTCTCGTTTTTTAATTCCCACCCCCAATACCCGCCCCTTCCTCACCCCATCCACCCACCCGAAAAAAGCCCCATGGTTTATTCCATGGGGCTTTTTTGTGCTTACTGCCGAGGAAGCTGTACAAACTGATGTACCCAGTTCTAAAGAAAAAGCCACGCCTCAGAGCAGAGACGCGGCTTTTTATATTCTAGACTCACAGTTGGTTACACACCTAGAAGCAGACGCGTTGGGTCTTCGAGGAGCTCTTTCACGCGCACTAGGAACGACACCGACTCGCGGCCGTCGATAATGCGGTGGTCGTAGCTGAGGGCCAGGTACATCATTGGGCGAATCACTACCTGCCCGTTCTCGGCAATCGGGCGCTGCACGATGTTGTGCATACCCAAAATGGCCGATTGCGGTGCGTTGATGATGGGGGTGCTCATCATAGAGCCGAACACACCACCGTTGGTAATGGTGAACGTACCGCCGGTCATTTGCTCAATAGTGAGTTTATTGTCGCGGGCCAGAGTAGCGAGGCGCACGATTTCCTTCTCAATGCCATCAAACGACAGCTCTTCGGCGTTCCGGATTACGGGCACTACCAGCCCTTTTGGGGCTGATACCGCAATGCTGATGTCGCAGAAGTCGTTGTACAGGATGTCGGTGCCATCAATCTGGGCATTCACGGCCGGCCACTCTTTCAGGGCCACGCACACGGCCTTGGTGAAGAACGACATGAAGCCGAGGCCCACGCTGTGCTTCTCCTTGAACTTGTCTTTGAATTTGTTGCGCAGGTCCATGATGGGCTGCATGTTCACCTCATTGAAGGTGGTGAGCATGGCCGTCTCGTTCTTCACCGATACCAAACGACGGGCTACGGTTTTGCGCAGGTTGCTCATCCGCTCGCGGCGTACGTTGCGGTTACCACTAGCTGCCGGAGCGGCCTGAACTGCCGCCGGAGCCTTAGCAGGAGCAGCAGGGGTAGCGGCCGGAGCAGGAGCAGCCGGACGAGCTTGAGCGTTCTGGGCGTCTTCCTTGGTGATGCGACCATCTCGGCCCGAGCCTTGTACATCGGCAGGGTTGATACCTTTTTCACCGAGGATTTTACCAGCCGCGGGCGAAGGCGTGCCGGCAGCGTAGCTTGTAGCGCTGGAAGATATGGGAGCCGCCGCTGAAGCAGCCTGGCTAGCTGCCGGAGCAGCGGCCGGAGCCGAAGTCGGAGCTGTAGCGCCGCTACCCCCCTCAATGCGGGCAATGGTTGCCCCGATACCAATGGTTTCACCTTCCTTGGCGGCGTGGCGCAAGGTGCCGCTACCTTCAGCAGGCAGCTCAAACGTAGCCTTATCCGATTCCAGCTCGGCAATAATTTCGTCGCGCTGTACTTGGGCGCCGTCTTCTTTCAGCCACTTGGCTACGGTTACTTCCGTAATGGACTCCCCTACTGCCGGAATCTTCATCTCCACTGTGGCACCACCGCCACCATTGCTAGCTGGAGCAGCTGCCGGAGCGGTAGCCGTTGGCGTATCAGCCGAGCCGGCCTGCGACCCACCATAACCGCTTTGGTTGCTGGCTTGTGGGTTTTGCTCGCCCTGGGTTACTGGATCGGCGCTGGTAGCTGCCGAAGTGCTAGCAGCCGGAGCTGCCGCAGGGGCCGAAGCCGCCGGCGCACTAGCTACGCCATCACCGCTGATGTCAGCAATGGTAGTCCCGATGCCAATGGTTTCGCCCTCGGCTACCCGGATTTTCAGCACACCATCGGCTTCGGCGGGCAGCTCAAACGTAGCCTTATCCGACTCTAGCTCGGCAATGATTTCGTCGCGCTTTACGGTGTCGCCATCGGCTTTCAGCCATTTGGCAATGGTAACTTCGGTGATAGACTCGCCAACGGCGGGGATTTTAATTTCCAGACCCATAGGTGGGAGAATTGAAGGGTTTCGGTGGGGTTGTAGCGCAAGCTAAGCAGCTTACACTCCTGAACGACTTATTGGGAGGGACTTTGCAGCACCCGAGTGCCTAGTACCCGTACGGTACGGAAGCAGTCGGGCGCTGTGCTTAGTCCTGCTTCTTAGCAATTTCGGCAGTGGCTTCAATGTTGTTGTCGGCCACAGCCTCCATGGGCTTATCGAAGGCGCGGGCTACTAGGTCTTTCTGCTCTTTCACGTGCACCTTGTTGTAGCCGGTAGCCGGCGACGCCGAAGGCTTGCGCGAAATCACATCTTCTAGCTCGCGGCGCATAAAGCGCAGCAGGTAGTTCCAGTAGCCCATGTTCTCGGGCTCCTCTTGTACCCAGTACACTTTTGCCTTTGGATACTTGGCCAGTTCCACATCCAGTTGCTTCTTGGGGAAGGGGTGCAGCTGCTCCAGACGCACAATCGCCACGTCCCTGCGGCCCGACTTCTGCTGCTCTTCCAGCAAATCAAAGTACACTTTGCCCGAGCACAAAAGCACGCGCTTCACCTTTTTGTCTTCGGCGTACACGTCGCCGAGTACTTCGCGGAAGGTACCGGAGGTAAACTCTTCTACCGGCGATACGCACAGCGGGTGGCGCAGCATCGATTTGGGCGACATCACCACCAACGGCTTACGGAACTCCCAGGTCAGCTGGCGGCGCAGGGCATGGAAAAAGTTGGCCGGCGTGGTCATGTTGGCCACGATGATGTTGTTCTCAGCGGCTAGCTGCAGGAACCGCTCGGGGCGCGCATTGGAATGCTCGGGGCCCTGGCCTTCGTAACCGTGAGGCAACAGCATCACGAGGCCGTTCATGCGCTGCCACTTGCTCTCCGACGACACAATGAACTGGTCAATCATGGTCTGAGCGCCGTTGGCGAAGTCGCCGAACTGCCCTTCCCAGATAACCAGCGCCGTGGGGTTGGCCATGGCATAGCCGAATTCGAAGCCTAGCACACCGTACTCACTTAGCAGCGAGTTGTAGATGCGCAACTGTTCCTGGCCTTCGCCGATGTAATTCAGCGAGTTGTACGGTGCCGACGTTTCGGCGTCGTGCAGTACGGCGTGGCGGTGTGAGAACGTGCCGCGCTGCACATCCTGGCCGCTTAGGCGCACAATGTGGTTTTCAGCCAGCAACGAGCCATAGGCGAGCAGCTCACCCGCCGCCCAGTTCAGAGTCCGCGACTCGAAGAACATCTTCTTGCGTTCCTCCATCAGCTTTTCAATCTGCTTCAGGGGGCGGAAACCTTCGGGTAGCGTCGTGAGAGCTTTGCCAACTTTCTGCACCAGCTCCTCGCTGATACCCGTTTCCGGCGACTGCTCAAAGTCCTCAGGCTTGCTGCGGCGCAGGCTGCGCCACTCGTTTTCGAGGGCTTGGTAGTTATAAGGAAGCGGCTTCTGCTTTACTAGGTCCAGCCGGGCCTGCAAGGTGTCGCGGAATTCCTTGTCCATCTGAGCTGCCAGTTGCGCGTCTACATCGCCGCGCTGCACCAGCATGGCGTTGTATACTTCGCGGGGGTTCTGGTGCTTGCTGATGAGGTTGTAAAGCGTAGGCTGCGTGAACTTCGGTTCATCCGACTCGTTGTGACCGTGGCGGCGGTAGCACACCATATCAATAAAGATATCGGCCTGGAACTGCTGGCGGTACTCGGTGGCCAGCTGCACCGCAAATACCACGGCTTCGGGGTCGTCGCCGTTTACGTGCAGCACCGGCGCATCGATAATCTTCGCTAGGTCAGTGCTGTAGATAGACGAGCGGGCGTCTTCAAAGTCCGTCGTGAAGCCTACCTGGTTGTTGATAACAAAGTGGATGGTACCGCCCGTCTTGTAGCCTTCCAGCTGCGACATCTGCGTTACCTCGTAGCCAATGCCCTGACCCGCTACGGCAGCATCGCCATGAATCAGGATGGGCAACACCTTATTGTAGTCATTGTTGTAGCCATGGTCGAGCTTGGCGCGCACAAAGCCCTCTACTACCGGGTTCACCGCTTCCAGGTGGCTAGGGTTGGGGGCCAGTTTCAGGTTTACGCTGCGGCTGCCGGCATCTACCTGGCTGCTGTAGCCCATGTGGTACTTCACGTCGCCGTCGCCCATGGTCAGGTCCGGTACGGCAGTGCCCTCGAATTCCGAGAAGATCTGCTCGTAGGTTTTGCCCATGATGTTGGCTAGCACGTTCAGGCGGCCGCGGTGGGCCATGCCAATCATCACTTCCTCCACGCCCAACTCAGCACCTTTCCGAATGATGGCGTCGAGGGCAGGAATAGTAGTTTCGCCGCCTTCCAGCGAGAAGCGCTTCTGACCCAAAAATTTGGTGTGCAGGAAGTTCTCGAATACAACGGCTTCGTTGAGCTTGCTCAGGATGCGTTTCTTGTATTCCACGCCAGGGTTAAAGCTCAGCGAGTCCTTTTCAACTTTCTCGCGGAACCAGTCGAGTACCTGTGGGTCGCGGATGTACATATACTCGAAGCCAATGCTGCGGGTGTATATTTTATCCAGCGCGGCCACAATGTCGCGGAGCTTGGCGTTGGTGCCCAGCCCAATTACTTCGCCGTTTTTAAAAGTAGTATCGAGGTCAGCCTCACTCAGGCCGAAATCAGACAAGCTAAGACGGGCCTTGCGGTCTTTGCGCTCCCGCACCGGGTTAGTGCGGGCTACTAAGTGACCACGGCTGCGGTAGGCATGAATCAGGTTACGTACCTGCGTTTCCTTATCGGCCGAAACTGCGTCAACAGCCCGAATGCTTCCGGCGTTGTTGGTGCTAGCCGAGGTAGTAAGCACGCCTTCGCCATCAGCCTGCGCACCACCGTTTTCGGAGTACTGCTGAGCAAAGTCGAAGCCCTCAAAGAATTTCTGCCAGCTTACGTCAACCGATTGCGCATCGGCTTTATAGGACTGGTACAGTTGATCAATATATTCGCCGTGGGCATTGGCGATGTAGGAGTAAGCATCCATGCGGTGGGAGCTGATGGTTCGGGGGTAAAGGTAAATAGCAGAATTAGAAAGCAGAAACTGATATTCGCATGTTCAAATAAACCTATAAATCAAGTATATAATTTCTTTAGGTGTAGCGTTAGATCTAACAACTTTCAATCTATCAAATAAAAAGAAAAGCCGCCTCTGCTACCAGAAGCGGCCTTCCTGAATAGTTACCCTCTACTGAGGGGTAGCCATCTTGAAAATGTAGTAAGGCTGGTCTTGCTTGCCTACTCCTTTGTTCCAAGTAGGGGTTTTGTGAATGGCTGAGGTGGTAACATAAAGAGTTTTACCATCGCCGGAAAACGCAAACGTATCGGGCCATTCGAGGCGAGGATCCTGCACCACAGTTTCTATCTTGCCATCGGGAGTACGGCGCTTGATGGAGTGGTCTTCGAATGCCGTCAGGTACAGATTGTTTTTTGCATCGATTTCCATTCCATCGGAGGCAGGTACTTTGCCTAGGTCTTCAATCTGTTGAGCCAGCTGGGCATCTGATAAAGCCGGGTTACGCAGGGCTTCCGTTTTAATTCGGAATAGCGTGTAACTCGTTAGGGGTTTCCAGTAGAGGTACTGCATGTCCTGGCTCAGGGCAATGCCATCCGCATTAAAGCGGGCCCGCTTTCCACTAGCATCAATCAGTTCCTTGCCATCTGCCTTGATGTTGAGAGTCGTATCGCCCATCATGGATGGGTGCGTAGCCAACAGCTTCCGCGACTTGCCAGATTTTAAATCGACCACCACTAAGCTTCCTACCCCCGATTCAGTGATGTAGGCATAGTTATTCTGGGTATCGATGCGCACATCGTTGAGGTAAGATTTGCGGGAGGCAACGTTTTCGGGGATGCTGATGTTCTGCACAACCTGGTTGGTCTTGGGGTCAATCTTGACCAGCTTGGGCCCACCGGGTACTGTGCCTTTAATACCCGGAGAGGCGGGGTCAAGCACCCACAGCATGCCGGTTTTGTCGGCATGTACACTCTGGGGGCAGATCCAGTGTTTCTGGGGCTCGTTCTTAACCGTTTCGTTCCAGGCACACCAGTTGGCATCAGGGTAAGGCTTAACCGAACCGTCGGCCCCAACTTCTGCTACTGGCGCTACTGGGTTATTGTCCCAGCGCGGAAAATCCGCAAACACGCGACCATCAGGCAGCACGGCTACTCCCACCATTTGCGGCTCCCGGAACTGAGCTACCACCTGTAAGGGTGAGTTGGCAGGTGCCACTGGGGTAGTAGCGGTGGAGTCGGTGGCAGTGGAGGTGGCTCCATCAGTGGAAGGAGCAGGTGAGGAGCACGCGGCTAGCAATGAAATGGCTAGCAACCCCAGCCTACGTCCGGTGGCTTGGTAGCCTGAAACAGCAGAATATAGCATGAATAGAGAAGTAGGAAAGAGAAAGTGTGAGGCCGCTCAAGTAAGAAGGCTGAGCTCGTTAGTTCCATACGAACTCTCTCCCGGGAGGTTCCTATACCTAGTATAACCTTCTGCTAGTAGCCCGCGTAAGGGGCCGGACTATATCAGGTTTTAGCTATGCGTAAATACTAATTTCATTAGCACAGGTCGAAAATCCATTTAAAAAAAAGTGTGTACCTTTGACCCCTTCAAAAGCACATCATTTTGTAAGTACAACTAATTATAATAATTATCTATATTTAGCTCCACTTTTATCCTTAAACTTGTCTGTTTTCGGCCTAAACGCCGCTTACTATACTCACTGGGGCGTTTTTTCTGTGCTAACGCAGATGGCGCTCTTCCCATAGCCGAGTCGGGCCGGCTGTCCATCCTCTCCGGACCAGATTGCGAGAGTTCACGAACCCCTAAGCCATGTCCATTGCGCTATTCCTACTGACGTTCCTCTTCCCTCCCCGTACCCTTTCTGCTTCTGCTCTGGCCCTGCCCTCTACCGTGGCGAGCCTAAGCCCCCGTCCGGTTGGCGTAGCCATACCGGTGATGCCCCTAAAAAAGGCGCCCCTGACTTTGTCGTACCGCGTGACGGCAACTACTTACTGGCCCGAAGTGGGTCAGACGGATGACAACCCGATGGAAACCGCCGACGGCTCCATCATTCCAAAGCGCCATTCCAGCAAAACCCGCTGGCTTGCCGTTTCCCGCGACCTACTTGACAAGTGGGGCGGACCCTTCAAGTACGGCGAAAAAGTGCGCGTACACGGTATTTCCGACGACCTCGACGGCGTCTATATTATTCACGACACCATGAACCGCCGCCACCGCCACTGCGTGGATGTGCTGGTGAACGAGCGTGAATGCAAAAAAGGCTTAGAAGGCCGTTGGCCTAATATCCGGCTTAGCAAGCTCGGGCCGGAGCCTACTTGGCAAGCCAGTTAAACTTAGCGTAACCTTCTCTCTATCTGGCTGCTAGGATTGCGGCGGATAATGAGCTAGTACCTGTGGCTGCCCGTCAGCATCATACAAAAACGACAGTGGCTCCTCAGGATTACGCATGATTTCTTCCAATGGAATCTGCCATTGTTTCCACATTTCCAGCAACGACTGGGCATACGCGCTGTTTTCCCACGGATTAAAGATGGAGTTGGTTACGTCGTCGATGAGCGTATCCATCACCACCTCTGTATCTCCTGGCTGCACTGCCCGGGGGTAATAGTCGGGGATTACGTTCAGCAGATACGCCGCATAGTACACGCGGGCCTTAAACTCAGCTACTTGCACTGGGTGTAATGGCCGGGTGGCATCGTGATACACGCGGCGCATGGCCTGCTGAATGATACCATTATCTACCAGGCAGGCTACCAGCACGGTTTCATCGAGCTTAATGCTGAATGCGAGCGTGCTCAGGTCGTCATCGTACCAGAAAGGCAGCGGGTCTTCCTGCGGGTCGGTTTCCAGAATGAATACGGAACCGGGCGTAAACTCATCGTACTCCATGGGTACGCGTAACGCTTGCAACGGCTGGAAAAAGGCTTGAAAACGCCGCAGAAACTGAGCATTTTCGGCCAGCGGATACTGGGGCTTAGCTAGCGGGTCTAGCTCATTCAGCAATTCCGTCATCAGGATGCCGTAAAACATCTTACCCAGCCACAAAAACAGGGTCTGCTCATCTAGCTCCCGGAAGCCCGCTATGCCTTGCGCAGCTGCTGCTTCCACGCGTGCCTCCAGCGGCTCTACGTGTTGCGTTCGGCAGGTTGGGCAGCAGGCAATCCGGAGGTCTTGATAGGCTACAATACTCAGGTCCAGCAGTTTAATCTGCCGTTCGTGCAGCTGGTAGCGCGTCATCAGCCACTCGGCAAATACCGGTATGGTATCCTGGGGCGGGGTAGTGGGCGTACCGCACAGAAAGCAGTGGCGCATACTAAAGCGCATGCCTTCAAAAGGATCATACAACGTTAGGTTGTCTAGGGGCTGAAACTCGGACATAGCTGACAGAAATGAAAGCGCAAAAGTACGGGCAACGGCTACATCTGCGGCCACTAGGTGCAGAAAGCGTCCGAACTTGTGCTACAGCGGCACTTCACTATTCAACAGCAAGCTGAATTACACACCCCTGGCATCCGACGAGTTGCTACCCCATCAGAAAGCCCCGACTGCTTGCAGCCGGGGCTTTGTGCGTGAGCCGGACCTAGCAGCTTGCTTACTCTTTGCGCGAGAGGGTGGAGCCGAGCTTTATGAGCAGTTTGCCTAATTGTGCCAGCGGAGCGCTATAGCCATCGGAGGTTTCGTCGGCCACTTTGGAGGTTTCGGCGCCCAGGGTAGCTAGTGTTTCAGCCATGTCGTGGGGCTGGGTATCGGAGGCGGAAAGCTGCTCGCGCAGCGTAGCCAGCTCCTGAATAATTTTGGCTAGGCCAGGCCGCTCCGAGGCCCGCAGCACTTCAACCCAGCGGTCAATTTCCGTTAGGCCTTGGTCCCCGATTTTCTCGGGGGCACCGCCGTTCAGCAAGTTCAGGGTATCTTCGAGCAATGCTGTGTTCTGCTGGTCGGTTACGTCGAGCTGCACAGTGGGGATAGCCGGGGTCTGGGGGGTGGAAGCAGTGGAATCCATGAGTGTAAAAACAAGAAATGAGCAGGAGAGGTATCAGGCTATACTTGCCCCGGCGCGGAAAAGTTGGCCTACCTCCGGCCGATAACCCTCGTACAACCCCGGCGCTTACTTCTGGCCGAAAAGTTGCGGCCCTGCCGCGTGTTTATGTTGCATACCTACTTAGCTGCTCCTTTTTCCTCACGTACCCGTCAGCAGCAATTTGAAGCCGTAACGGCTGCGCTGCGGGCCGAAACCGGGGCGCCGGATACACTGCTGCTAGGCAACATATCGCCCTCAACCGACCCGGCAATTCAACCAGTGGATGCAGTAGTATTGCGGCCACGCAGCATTACGCTGCTACAACTGCTGCCCGGCGGTGGCGAGCTGCACATTCCGGAGTTGCGTACCGGCACGTGGCTGCTGGATGGCGCCCCACTGGAGCTGCCCGACAACGCCCTTAACCCCTACGCTCGCTTCGAACAGCAGCGCACGGCACTGGCCGCCTGGCTTGCGCCGCATCTACCACCCGAAGCCGCTAACCTTCAGTTTATTACTGGCCTGACGCTGTTCAGCGCGCCGGTACGGTTCAGCGCCTCCGTGGAGGCCCAGATGGCCGCGGTACCAGCTGCCGCTACCTTTCATTTACTCCCCGACCCAACCCGCTTCACCCGTCGCCTTACCCAACTTGCTACCCCTGAAATCGACCTTACGGCGGCCGACTACCACCACTTGGCTCACAGCCTAAACCTGCCGTTAGCCGACTTGCCGCCCCTACCCTCTGCCTCAGAGGAAACTACCCGAACGAACCCGGATGCCGGGGCAGCCTTGCGGCAAAAGGCCGGCAAGCTATGGCGGTGGTTGGGTGCCGAAGATATAGATGAGGTTGACAGGCGCACCAGCGGTTACGAAGTAGATCTGGAAGCCCGCAGTCAGGAAAAGCAGGAGTTAGAGCACTTGCGCACCAGCTTGCAGGCCGATATCAGCCAGCAACTCCGGGCCATGCAGGCGCGCGAAACGGAGCGAGAGCAGCGCATAGCCAACCTGCAGCAGCAACTCGCCGCGGCTCCGGTAGCGCCCGATGCGCCCCATCTGCAAGCCCAGCTCGCGGCCGAAAAACAGGAGAAGATGGCGCTGGAAAACTCCATTCAGGCGTACCGCGCGGAGCTGGCCAACCGGAACCAGGAGCTAGGCAGCAAAATTCAGCAGCTGGAAAACCTGATTCAGCGCCTTTCCTCCGCCCCACCCATACCTGCGCTGGGTAGCACCGCCATTCCGCCGGCCGTTACTACCCCGTCGGCTACCAGCGGTACTTCGCCAGCCAGCACACCAGCCACTGAAAAAACATCCGCACCGGCATCTGCAAAACAGGTGCAGTTTGGCCGGCCGGCAGAGGCCCGCCAACAGTTGCTGGCGGGCCTAGAACGGTTGCGCCCAGCCTTGCGGCATGCGGGTGCCCGCCTAGGGTCATTCGCGAGCCGAATCCGGAGCCAGCCGCGCAATGCTACTTACTTAGCTGGGGCCGGGGTAGTAGCCGTTTTAGCCGTGGTTGGGGTTAGCAGATGCGGTAGCCATGACGTGCCCCTTGCTTTTCAGCAAAACGGCCAGTACGGCCTGCTCGCCTCTGATGGCGATACCCTAGCCGAGGCCCGTTACACCAGTATCGGGGAGTTTCGGGAGCACCGCGCCGTGGCGGAGCGGGATGGAGTTTTCGGGTTTCTGGATGATGAAGGCGAAGAAGTTATCGCGCCTGCCTACGATGCCCTATTTCCGTTCAGTGGCCCCTATGCCAGGGCCCGCGTAGGTCGGCTGTATACCTTTCTGGATGAAAAAGGCGAAGAATTTGGGGCCTTCTATTATGCTGCCCGCGACTTTGCCGAGGGCTACGCGGCAGTACTCGACTACCGGGGCTGGCACTACATCACGGGCCCCGAGGAGTCCGCCGCTGCACCCGTTGTATTTCAGGAAGCCTACTCCTTCGATCAGGAACTGGCCCGGGTGAAAACCGATGGGTATTTCACCTTTATCCGCCCCGAGTACCTAGCCGATACCACCGAAGGAATTGCTCCTTTCAGCCGCTATACTAGCGCCACCGACTTTGATGCGCAAGGCCGTGCTCAGGTAGTGCAGCAAGGCCGCCGCTTTTACATCGGCCGTGATGGGCAGGAAATTACTGAGTAAGGGGTTGGGCTTACAAAGCAGCCTAGCCGCGTGAACACACTAGGCGGAGCCATTGCCGCTTAATCGTCGTGCTTGCGTTTCCACTTGTTTTTTCCGTGCCCCTTGCCTTTGCCGCGGCCTTTCCACCGCTGCCCCCACGCATTCTGAGCAGCACCGGCGGGGGTTACAGAAGAATGGGCACCTAGTAGCAAGCGGCCATCGGCCTGTTTGCTGATGGCCACGGGTTCGCCGAGCAACGAGCAGCCTTGTCCATCCTTAAGCTCGGTGCGCTGGCCGTCACGGCTTACCACAAATCCGTCGCGGGTGATGAGGCGCCCATTAGGCAGGCGTACGTCGCGGGTAAGGGGGCGCGCCTCTCCGTTGCGCACCGTATACATGCTACCGTCACGGCGCTGAAACCCATCGTTGGCCTGCGCTTGCACCTTAACCGCCGCACTCAGCAGCAAAACCCCAAAAAGGCAAACCCGAACCATCATCTGAAAGCAGTAAAAACCGGCCACTAACGCTACGGTTTGGCCCTACTACGAAGGTAGCAGCTGAGAGTTAGCCAAGGCCTGGCAGGCAGGCTTCGGCTCTTGCTACGGGCTAGTGGGTTACTTTCCGAGGCAGTTGATATTAAGCTAGGTACAACGCCAGCTGTTGTGCTTCTCTCAATCCTTCAACCATATATCTGCTCCATGAAAACGCTGTTCAAAACCCTGCTTGCTGCCGTTGCTATTTCATTTGCTGCTACCTCCTGCACTCAAGAAGGCCAGCAGAATGCAGAGGCTGCCGCCGATAACACGGAGGCTGCTGCCGAAAATGCAGGTGATGCTGCCGCTGCCGAGGCTACCAACGCCGCTAATACCACCGAAAATGCCGTTGATAACGCGGGCCAGGCCGTAGAAAATGCTGCTGATAAAACGGCCGCCGAAACCAAAGAGGCAGCCAACGAGGTGAAAGCCGAAACCAAGGAAGCAGCCGGCGACGCCAGAGCAGAAATCAACGCTGCTCAGAATAACTAAGGATATACTGCCTGCATATAAAAAAGCCCGCGCTACTGCTAGCGCGGGCTTTTTTGTGGTCTTCTCGGGCACTTTAGGGCCAAGCAGGGGCTAGTGTTTAAGCAACTAAAATGGGTTCCGTAGCACCGGCCAGTTCCAGCAGCACCTCGTAGTAGGGCCGGCCCTTAATGCGCGCCTGAAGCCAACTGTAGAAGCTCAGTGCCTGCAAATCTTCCTTCTCTAAAGGCACAAAGGCCGGGATGCGGGCAGCCCTAGCAGCAAAAGCGGTGGTACCTACAATGGCTGGGTTCTCGGTGATGTCGCGGACGAGTTGCAGGTAGTACAGTACCGCCGAGTACCCACCCCCATCAGCCCCGAAGCGTTCCTTAATCAGCCGCTCAATGGCCCGCAGGCGATTGAAGGCCAAGTCGGGGTTGCCGAGTTCCAGCTGCGTGAGCATCTCGCCCATATTCCGGTTCAGCACCCACTCTACCCCCATTTCCTGCTCGCACCAGTGGTCGGAGCGGCCAATGGCCATGAGGGTTTGGTTGGTTTTTTGGAACTGCCCTTCGGCGAAGTAGTGGAAGCCTAGGCCCAACCGGGCCGTGAGTTGGTCGCGCGGAGACAGGGACGTGCGCAGAATGTCTTCCAGCAGCCGAATGCTTTCCGGGTTACGGCGCAAAAAGGCGTAGTTGGCGGCTAGCAGAAACGTATAGCGCGGTAGCAGCGTGGCGGCGTGCAACCGTGGGCCGGCATCCAACACTGCCCGGAGCCGCTCCAAGTACTCCACCGACTCGCGGAAGCGCCGAGTGCGGTATAGGGCATGCGCAATCATGTACAGCAGCCCCGTTTGGGCCTCACGGTGGGCCGGCAGGAAGCCGTGGCGCTTCTCCATGAGGTGGTAGCAGCGCATCACAAAGGGCGTGAACGAGAGGTAGTCGCGGCGCACGAGCATGGCGGCCCGGGCAATGGACATGAGGCGGTGGAGCAGAGCCGGGCGCCGGGCAAAGGCTTCCTGCAAGTCATACTCGCGCAGCACATCCTGCAGAATCACATCAAACGACTCGCCGGCCCGGCCTTTTACGCGGGCTTCGCGCAGGCGCTGCCGAATTAGGCTGTCGGCAATGTTGGCCCGCTCTTCCTCATCGGCATACTTCTTATTCAGGTTCCGGCGCCGAATGATGTCGGCCAAGTCATCGCCGTACTTGCTGTTGGCCTGTGCAATCTGGAGGTTGTAAACCGTATTAAGTAGTTCATACTGTTCGTTCTGGCACGCCAGCTTTTCAGCTTTGCGCAACGTGCTCCAGGCCAGCCGCGGCACACCAGCATCAAACAGATACTGCGCCAGCGTGAGCAGCCCCCGCACTGAGGAAGCGGCCGTGGGGTCTTGCTGGCGTTGGCGCAGCAACAAGTAATCGGTGAGGTGGCGCATAAGGCGCTTGCGCAGGGCATAATACGCCACGGCATTGGCCTCTTCCGGATAAAGCTTTCGTAATAATTCCTCGGTGTTGTATTCCTTCGGCTGTAGCAGCAAGTCGCAGAGATTCAAGTCCATCCGCCCTTTCTGCTTACGGCGCTGGCGCTGAATAAACTGCCGGAATTCTTTCCGGTCATCGGGTGAAAAAGTAGCTAGCGTAGTTCTTAAATCATCCATTCTCATAAGTAGCTGAAAATATGTGTCAATGATACTGAATGTGGGCCATAGTTTTTCCTATTGTTCAACAATACATTTTACTTATTAACACCTTATACTACAGCATCTTGACCTTATTTACTAGGTATAGTATAGGCGCAAACCTGGTATGGCAAACGGTGGGCAAGTGGGCCACGCAACTCCTCTGTAAGCACAGCCGTACACAGCCTACCATTTCCACTCTAATCTGACACCCTTATGGACGCTAATAATAACGGCATCGATGATGCTACCGAACTGCGGGCCCGCGGCAACTGGAATGAAGTAAAAGGAAAGGCTAAACAGAAGTGGGGCAACCTCACCGACGACGACCTGGACTATCAGGAAGGCACGCAGGATGAATGGTTTGGCCGTTTGCAGCATAAAACTGGCGAAACAATTGATGACATTAAGCACTGGTTTCAGCGCACGTTTTAAGTAGCTGTACAAATAAGCAAAGCCCGACACTAATTAGTGTCGGGCTTTGTTGCGTTTATAACAAGCTAGTAGCTAACAACATATACACCATTCAATATTTTTTATAACTTTAGTCATCAGCAACATGTATGAAAACCCCGGTTGAGGAATTGCGTGCGGTGGGGAATACAGCCTTACTACGGCTGCCTAAAACTGCTTTTTTCTGTTCCCGTGAGTACCCGCCCAGCATTGAGCGCATCACGTACTTGTGGGCTATGGAACAACGGCAGTTGGGCTATTGTGTGCTTTCTGGGTTTCATTCGCGGCTAGAGCAGTCTGTTTTCCGGTTTCTGCGCCGCGATTTTCAGCAGCCCATTGTGTATGCTCTGGCCCGGGGTATGCAGCCATCGTTGCTGATGGAATATGAGCGCGACATCCGGCTGGGGCGACTGTTGTTTCTGTCACCTTTTGAGCCGGAGGTGCACAGCATCACGCCAGAAACCGCCGAAATCCGCAACCTGCTGATTGCGGACCTGGCCGACCGGTTTTTTATTCCTTATGTGAGCCCGGGCGGCAACTTAGAGCGGCTGCTGCAAAGTGAGCCGGCACTGGGTAAGCCGTTGGTAACGCTCAATTTGCCGCAGAATGCTGCGCTGCTGCGGGCGGGTGCCTGCGTGTACCAGCCGCCCGGCCTGTTGGCGCGCTCTCCTTCCCGCCAACTCAACCCTGCATAAGGCATTCATCGTATGGGGAGTAGTTCCTTACTTAACCCTGTGCATCATGTCTGTTTCTAACACCGTTTTATCGGCCGTTCCTTCCTCCCCCTCGTCGGGTATCAGGGCGCTGGCCCGCTTTGGCTTTGCGGCAAAGGGCGTTGTGTATTTGCTGGTTGGTATTTTGGCACTACTAGCGGCTACGGGCCAGCAAGGTGGCCAAACAGCCGACAAAAAGCAGGCCGTACAAACGCTGCAGGAGCTGCCCGGCGGCTCGGTTTTGCTAGGCCTGATTGCGTTCGGTTTACTTGGCTACATCATCTGGCGCTTCACGCAAGCCTTCATGGACACCGAAAGCAAAGGCTCGGGCGCTAAAGGCATTGGGCGCCGCCTGGGCTACATTGGCAGCGGCTTGCTGTATGCCAGCCTGGCTTGGTACGCGGCGCAGCTGGCCATGAACGGCTCGGCCAACAGCAGCTCAAACGGTCAGCAAACCCTCACGGCTAAAGTGCTGGGCTGGCCCGGCGGCGAGTGGATTATCATCCTCGTGGGCCTGATTATTATTGGCAGCGGCATCTACCAGATTTACCGGGCGTACTCGGGCAAATTTCAGAAACACGTAAACGCCAGCGACCTGCCCGCCAACCAGCAAAACATTGTGTATCGCACCGGCCAGGTAGGCTACACGGCCCGCGGGATTGTGATGGCCATTATTGGCTACTTCTTTGTGCAAGCCGGTCGCCAATCGAGTGCCCGCCAGGTTGGCACCACTGACGACGCCTTCGATTTGCTAGCTACCATGGGTCCCGCTGTGCTGGGCATTGTAGCCCTGGGCCTGATGGCCTACGGGGTATATATGCTGGTACAGGCGCGCTATCCCGTGCTGCGCATCTGAGTAGCTTTGTTTCCAGAAGGTTTACGACTAGAAACCACCTAGTAAAATCACTAGCCTCTCCAAAACCGACAAGGCCGTTCCTGCTTTCAGGAACGGCCTTGTCGGTTTTGGAGAAAACGGCACCTAGTAAAGTAGCTAGCCGTTACGCAACGTAATCAGCCAGATACTGGTAGCGAGGCGTGAGTTGGCCGTTGCGGGCTATGGTAGCGCGCTCAATTATATCATCGGGGCCGCCTTCGTGCATGAGGTGGGGTAATACGTTATCGATGAGCTGGCGGCCAAAGTCGCGGCTGGCGTTGCGGGGCAGCTCGCAGGGCAGGTTATCCACGGCCATCACCGTGATGTTGCCTGGCCGCGAATAGGCCGGTTCCAGCTGTCCGGTCTGGCAGTTATAGTCAAAAGCGGGCTCCTGGATGCTGCTACTGCGCTTGGTCGTCGGGATGGAGCCATCTACGTCACAGGTCACATCGGCAATAGTATCAATGCGGAAGTGCGCCCGGCAGGTGTCTTCTTCCGTGAACAGCTTAGGCGCGGCCGGATGCCAGTACGCGCAGGCAATCAGCAAGTTCGTAACTGGCAGAAAGTTCTGGAACGTTGATTCGTACTCCTGTGGGTTGCGGTGAAAGTCGGTGGTATCCCACACGCGCCCGTCGCGGCGACGGTTGTAGTCGGAGCTGCGCAGCTGGGTGTACACTGGCTCGTTAAAGTCGTGGTAGAGATAATCGTACACGCTCACCCGCCGGATGCCCATACGGTCGAGCACTTCCACGGCGCCCTGTGCTACCCTTCCGGATCCTGTTACTACCATCTTAATGGGCGGCAACTTCTTTACCTTGAAAAACTCTTCCTGCATGTCTTCCATATCCAGGCATTGGTAGGCCGGCTTCAGCTCATACAGGCCGTGTTTGCGCCCGTAGGTCAGCAGGCCATTGTAGGCGCCTACTATGCCGGCCCAGCGCCCAAAGGCTACAATCCGCTCCCCGCCGTCGCGGTCCGTGAGCAGTTCGTAGTCGATGAGGGTGATATTCTTGGCCAGCACCTGGCGCAGCAGCTCCCGGTTAGCCGGCTGCTTTTTCACGGTGTGCGAGAAAAACAAGTAGGTTTTATTCGGTATGAGCTGGGCAACGGGCACTTCCTTCACGCCCATCAGGATGTCGCAATCGGCTACCTCAGGCCGCACCTCAATAGCCAGGCCGCGGTATTCCTGGTCAGAAAAGCAGCGGATCGGGCTTTCCTGCACCACAATCTTCAAGCCCGGGAAACGCGCTTCGGCTTCGGTGCACTTTTTGGGTGTGAGCGGTACGCGCTTGTCAGGCGGGGTTTTTCCTTCGCGGATCAGGCCA
Organism: Hymenobacter tenuis; assembly: GCF_054780495.1. Lineage (NCBI taxonomy): Bacteria > Pseudomonadati > Bacteroidota > Cytophagia > Cytophagales > Hymenobacteraceae > Hymenobacter > Hymenobacter tenuis. The sequence goes on along the minus strand of NZ_BAAGWF010000004.1, from coordinate 410,643 downwards.
ATTGTGATGAGTGGCATATGCGGTAGTGGTGGGTGGGAATCTGCCCCAAATCTGGGCAAAATATTTAAGCTGGAAAGCCCTGCTACCCATATCGGTAGCGCAAGTTGGAACAAGCCAAAACTTTTGCCGGTTTTGGGGCTTAAGCGTGAAGCCATTTCACGCTACCTTTGTAAGGGCTCCGCCTAGGGCCTAATCCGTTGCCACCCTCACCCCTTCTTTTATGTTGCTGAAAACCAAGCCCGCCGATGTGTTCGTGGACCGCCACAATGGGCCCGACGATGCTGCTGTGGCCGAGATGCTGCGCACCATTGGTGTGGAGTCGATTGACCAGCTCATCGACGAAACTGTGCCGGCCGCTATTCGCCTGAAGAAGCCGCTGAACCTGCCCGCAGCCCTCACGGAGCGGGCTTTTTTGGCGAAATTCAAGAAGATTGCCGGCCAGAATAAGCTATTTAAAAACTACATCGGCCTGGGCTATCATGATACCCAGCTGCCCGCCGTAATCCAGCGCAACATTCTGGAAAACCCAGGCTGGTACACTGCCTATACGCCCTACCAGGCCGAAATTGCCCAGGGCCGCCTCGAAGCGTTGATTAATTATCAGACCATGATAATTGACCTCACGGGCCTAGAAATTGCCAACGCCAGCCTACTTGATGAAGGAACTGCCGCCGCCGAAACGCTGCACATGTTCCACTCGCTCTCCAAGAAGAAGAATGCTACCCGCTACTTCGTTTCGGAGCAGGTGCTGCCCCAAACCATTGACGTACTTCGCACCCGCGCCACACCTCTCGGCATTGAACTGGTAGTAGGCGACCACCGCACGGTAGATCTAGCAGATGAGACCCTATTCGGCGCTATTCTGCAATATCCTGCCGCCGACGGCGCCGTGTACGACTACACCGACTTCATTTCGAAAGCCCACGACAACAACCTGTTCGTGACCGTGGCGGCTGATTTGCTGTCCCTGACGCTGCTCACGCCTCCCGGCGAAATGGGTGCCGATGCCGTGGTAGGTAACTCCCAGCGCTTTGGGGTACCAATGGGCTACGGCGGACCGCACGCGGGCTTCCTAGCTACCAAAGATGCGTTCAAGCGCGTAATTCCGGGCCGTATCATTGGCCAGAGCATTGACGCGGCTGGCAACAAAGCCTACCGCATGGCCCTGCAAACCCGCGAGCAGCACATCCGCCGCGAAAAAGCCACTTCCAATATCTGCACGGCGCAGGTGTTGCTGTCGGTGTTGGCGGGCATGTATGCCGTGTACCACGGACCGCAGCGCATCCGCCAGTTTGCATCCAACGTGCACGCCCTAGCCCAAACATTGGCCGGAACTCTCACGAGCTTGGGCCTAGAGCAAACCAACGAGTTCTATTTCGATACGCTGGCTATTCAGCTGGAAAGCGCTGAGTTGCAAAATGCCATCCGGCAGGAAGCGGAGGCTGCGGGTATTAACTTCCGCTATTTTGGCGAAAATCAGGTAGGCATCTCGCTAAACCAGAACACCGAAATCGAGGATGTACAGGACATCGTGTCGGTGTTCAGCAAAGTGCTGGGCAAAGAAGCCAAGGTAGTAGCGCTGCCCGCTGAAGTATCCGTAAACTGGCCCGCAAGCCTGATCCGGACCAGCGAGTACCTCACGCACCCCATCTTCAATTCGCACCACTCAGAGCACGAGATGCTGCGCTACATGAAGCAGCTCGAAAATAAGGACCTGAGCTTGGCTCACTCCATGATTTCGTTGGGCTCGTGCACCATGAAGCTGAACGCTACCGCCGAGATGATTCCGGTGACGTGGCCTGAAATTGGAGGCCTGCACCCCTTCGCTCCGCGCGAGCAGGCCGCTGGCTACACCCAAATCTTCCAGGACCTGGAGAAGTGGTTGTGTGAGGTAACCGGCTTTGATGCCGTAAGCCTACAGCCCAACTCTGGTGCTCAGGGCGAGTATGCGGGCCTGCTGGCCATCAAAGGCTACCATGATGCCCGCGGCGACCAGCACCGCAACGTGGCCCTTATTCCGGCCTCGGCCCACGGCACCAACCCCGCTTCCGCTGTTATGGCCGGTATGCAGGTAGTCGTGGTAAAGAGCACCGAGGAAGGCAACATCGACGTAGCCGATCTGAAAGCCAAAGCCGCGCAGTATGCCGATAAGCTGAGCTGCCTGATGGTGACCTACCCGAGCACGCACGGCGTGTACGAGGAAACTATCATTGATATCTGCCAGACAATTCACGAGCACGGTGGTCGGGTGTACATGGATGGCGCGAACATGAACGCGCAGGTAGGCCTCACCTCGCCGGCTACCATTGGCGCCGATGTATGCCACCTGAACCTGCACAAAACGTTCTGCATTCCGCATGGCGGTGGCGGACCCGGCGTAGGCCCCATTGGGGTAGTAGCTGACCTGGCTCCTTACCTCTCCGGCCACGTGCTGGTAGATGCCAATGGCCGCACCGCCGGTGCTGTTACCTCGGCTCCGTGGGGCTCCGCCAGCATTCTGCCCATTTCTTATGCCTACATCAACATGATGGGCGGTGAAGGACTGACAGAGGCGACCCGCATAGCTATCCTAAACGCCAACTACATCAAGGCCCGTTTGGAGGAGCACTACCCGGTGCTATACACGGGCGCTAATGGCCGCTGTGCCCACGAAATGATTTTAGACTGCCGGCAGTTTAAAAAGGCGGGCATTGAGGTAGAAGACATTGCCAAGCGCCTGATGGACTACGGCTTCCACGCACCTACCGTATCGTTCCCAGTGGCGGGCACGCTGATGGTAGAGCCTACGGAGTCGGAGAGCAAGGAAGAGTTGGACCGCTTCATTGAGGCCATGATCAGCATCCGGAAGGAAATTGCGGCAGTGGAAGAGGGCCGGGCCGATGCCAAGGAGAACGTGCTGAAGCACGCGCCCCACACGGCTGCTACCGTGCTCACGCACGAATGGACCCGCCCCTACACCCGCGAGGAAGCCGTGTACCCAACCGAGTGGGCCCGCGCGTACAAGTTCTGGCCGGCCGTATCCCGTATCGACTCTGCGTACGGCGACCGTAACCTGATTTGCTCCTGCACCCCGCTCGAGCAATATGCGGACGCCGAAGAGAAGTTGGTAGAAACCGACAAAGGTCCTTCGTACTAGGGTATCAGAAGGGACCAACCATAAAAAAGCCCTGGCTGCTCGCAGCCAGGGCTTTTTTGTGTTTAAGCAAGAATGAGAGCTAGTAAACCACTCGATGATAAGCAAGCTTCAGCTTACTTACCGAAGCAGTTACGATACATGTAGCCGTTATGGGTCTTGCCATCGGCGGTTACCCGCACTTTCACGAAATACGCATCTACCGTATCTAATACCTGCACCTCATTGCCTGAGGTAACGGTGGTAAGCTGTTGTGATTGTTTGGTCATCCCATCGTAGAGCACACACTCCACCACGGTGTTATGGGCCACCGGAGTAGTGTTAGTCCGGTTACTGCGGGCTTCATCTTTGGACGCACTGCAGGAAGCTAGTAACGTGAGGCTGCTGAGGCAAAGTAAAAGTTTTTTCATGTAGCAATGCGAGAAGGAATTAGCGCTGCAAAAGATAGAGACATTTTAAGACGAAAAGGAATTTTCCCAGATATATTCTTTAGGGAAATATTATGCTAGCAGAGCATTTTACCGGGAACGCCCACCCTGCTGCAACTGTTTAGAGTGCAGACCAGAAGTGGAAACGGGCCATGCCTGCTCCATCTCGGCTTTCATTTTTACTGCTACTTTCTCATATATGAACCGCATTCCCAAATTTCTGGCCCGCCCCCTGACGCTGTCGGTGCTCGGGCTTACGCTTTTGCTGGGTGCTAGTGGCTGTGCCAGCACGTCGCGCGTGGGGGTTACCTCCGACTTCGATCATTCCGTAAACTTCCGCGCTTACAAAACCTGGGCCTGGTATCCGCAGCAGCCCACTGATACCGAAGGCGGCCCGGCCAAAGGCTACGAGTCGTTTCTGGATAAGCGCATCCGCACGGCCGTAGAGCAGCAGCTTGCCCAGAAAGGCCTGTCGCGGGTAGAAAAAAATCCCGATGTGTACGTGGCTTACAGCGCCCGCGTGGAAGACAAGCAGCGCAGCAACACCGGCTACTATGGCCCGTACGGCTACCCTTATGGGTACTATGGCGGCTGGTATGGCCGGGGAGGCTTTGGCCAGCAGCCCATCACTGATTACAAAGCCGGTACCGTTATCCTCGATTTCGTGGATGCTAACCGCAAAGAGCTGGCCTGGCGCGGCCAAGGCCAGGCTCAAGTAGATCAGCAGACGATTTCCGAACAGGAAGTGCAGCGCATCGTGACAAGCATCTTAGGCACCTTCCCGCCTCAGGATCAGCAGGCGCGTCGCTAGGTCCTCTCTGATAGCCAAACCCAAAAGCCTGCTCCCTGGAGCAGGCTTTTTTGGCTTTACCCAACAACAAGGCCTAGCCCCGGTATGAGGGCTAGGCCTTGTTGTTAGTGACTTTACTATCGTATGTAGAGTCTGCTAAATGGGCACGTTCACGTGGCGCTCTGCGTGGTAGCTGGAGCGGACCAAGGGGCCACTTTCCACGTACTTTAGGCCGCGCTTTAGTCCTTCTTCCTTGTAATGCGCAAACAGATCGGGGTGAATGAATTCCGCAACCTCTACGTGGCGCTTAGTTGGCTGCAAATACTGACCTAGCGTCAGGATATCGAGGCCATTCTCGACCAAGTCGTCCATGGCCTTGTACATCTCGTCCTGCTTTTCGCCAAGGCCCAGCATAATGCCCGACTTCGTGCGTTTGCCGGCTTCCTTGGTGCGGCGGATTTGCTCCAGGCTTCGGTCGTACTTGGCTTGCGGGCGCACGAGGCGGTAGAGGCTGCCCACCGTTTCCATGTTGTGCGAAACCACCTCTTGGCCGCCAGCAATCATGGTTGCCAAGGCGTCCCAGTTTGCTTTCACATCCGGAATTAGGGTTTCGATGGTGGTAGTAGGGCTGAGCTGCTTGGTTTGCACCACGGTTTCGTACCACACACTGGCGCCCCGGTCTTTCAACTCGTCGCGGTTTACAGAGGTAAGCACGGCGTGCTTGACGCCCATCAGCTGGATGGCTTCAGCCACCCGGCGGGGCTCGTCGAGGTCATACTCGGTGGGGCGGCCGGTAGCCACGGCACAAAACGAGCAGGAACGGGTGCACACGTTCCCCAGAATCATGAAGGTAGCGGTGCCGGCACCCCAGCACTCACCCATATTCGGGCAATTTCCGCTTTCACAGATGGTATGCAGTTTATGTTCATCCACCAAGCGGCGGACGTTGGCGTAGGCAGGGCCCACGGGCAGCTTCACGCGCAGCCAGTCGGGCTTACGCGCTTTGGCAGGTGCCGCTGGGGCAGCCGCCACGGGCTGAATGATGGGCAGGGTCAGCAACAGTTCGTCCATGTTGCAAAGGTAAGGGGGAATAGGTTGCGGGTAGTCAGCTTCTAAGACAATTCCGCCCCCCTAGTGGTTTCGTAGCACACGCACCAAAAGCGCACGGCCCCAGCAGCAACGCTGCAGGGGCCGTTTTTTGTATTATTTAATTACGACTACCCAGGTACAGCGTCAGGTACACTGAGGGCATAAACTGGTCGTTCAAATCTTTGTCGGGTATCTGGTCCACCCTGATGATGACCGGGTCTTTGGCATATGCCTCGAGCACGAAGCCCACTTCCACTCCCGCTACGGCGTCGCGGTAGCGGCCGTACTCAAAGCCAAGGGCCCCGCGCAAATGTGCTCCCAGGATGGGTTTGGTCTCGCTAGCCCCCGAAAAAAGCGGAGCCCGATCCAGAATTAAGTCTTGGGCCCGATGCACCGCGGGGTCGTACTGCTCATTGCGCACATCACTAGGAGAGCCGCCTGGTCCGGGTTGGCCGCTGCCATACTCGTAGCTGATATAGTAGGGCATTAGCAGGCCAATGGTAGGGCCCGCGCCCAGTATGGCATTTACCTGCACCCCTGACTCCGGCGCTTTGCGGAAAATTACGCGCTGCAAGCCCACCGAAGGGCGAACGGCAAACAAATAATTGCTTTTGCCATACACGAAAGACCCACCAAAGCGGGTGCCGAACTTCTGTTCTTTCGGGTGTTTGATTTCTACGACCTCAATGCCCCAAAATCGGGCCCAGTCCTGGTTCAGAACCCTAGTGGAGCGCACCGAAGCGCCCCCAATCAGACCACCTCTGGTATTAAAGTTCACCCCGTAGGTTAGCTCCTTCCGGTAAGAGGGCTCCTCGTTGCTGGATGAAGTAGCCTGGGTTTGCTGGGCCCACGCCGCCGGAGCAGCGCCCAGAAAAGCCAGCAGCAGGCCGTTGCCAATGACACGTGAGGTACGCACAGGACGGGAATGGAAAGGGCGAAAAGAAAAGTCAGGACTAGGTCGCGAATCACGGCTAACCCTATCGAAAGTACGTAAATTTACCCGCATACAACTGCCTAATTTAACTTTTCAATGAGCACAGCCACCGCCCGCTACGCCGGCCATCTGCGCACCGAAGCTACCCATGTAGCGTCCGGCAATACTATCCTCACCGATGCTCCCGTAGATAACCATGGTCGGGGCGAAGCGTTTTCCCCCACTGACCTGGTAAGTGCATCGCTTGGGTCCTGCATGATGACCATTATGGGCATCGTGGCAGAGCGCCAAGGCCTTGACCTGACCGGCGTAAGCTGGGACACCACCAAGCATATGGTGGCTGAGCCCCGGCGCATCGGCCAGATTGACGTTACGTTCCGGCTGCCGGCTACCTTAACAGAAAAAGAGCGGAGCATTCTGGAAAACGCGGCCCGCACCTGCCCAGTAGCCTTAAGCCTGAACCCTGAAATAAAACAGCAGGTTCAGTTCCTATACGAGTAGAAAGACACCTAAAACAGGTTCAGGCGCCAAGCGGGGGTAGTAGCATTTACTATCCCCGCTTGGCGCCTGAACCTGTTTTAGCCAATTACTTCTTTAATTTCATTCAGCCGGATGCTCATGTGCGAGGCGTCGTAGTTGCACTCTCCGTTCTGGATAAGCAACAGCTGAGGCGACTCATGCCGGATGCCAAACTTCTCAGCAATTTCATTAGAAATCGGCCGGAAGCGCAGCAAATCGAGGTAGTAGACCTTGGTGCCGCTCAGGCTGGCATCGTCCCACTGGCGCTCGATTTTGCTTTTCGCAGCGGCACTGATGGAGCAGGTAGTGCTGTGCTTGAAAATAAGCACTGGCTGCTCGAACGATTCGCGTACGATGTCAGTAAGCTGCTCTGATTGGGTTAATGGTTGCCAAGGAGTCATAGGGGAAGGTCAAGTGAATTACTTTTCGAGACTAACGTCTTTCTTCTTCCGAAGACGAAAACTAATGCGCGATGGTTCGCTCACACGCGGAAGACCGGTGCGGTCAAACTTATAACTAGCTCGCTCAGCCGTAGGTTTCACGGCGGCCTGCCGGCCACCGGCCAGCGGGGTAAGCTCCTGCTTCGTCACATTCAGATGCGACTCTTTGTACTCGGCCTTGTACTGCGCTGATTCGCGCAGAGCCCGGCGCTTGGCGGCGCGTTGTTGAGCCGGACTAGTAGACTCTAGCTGAGCATGGGCTTCGGTGCTTACGAAGGCAGCCAGCACGAACGTACCAAGTAGTAAGTAGCGCATCGGAGGGGAGAAGTATGCGTAGGGAATGAGAGTTGTAGAAGCAACGTACTAACCAGACAGTGTACGTGTTACCGGGTGTTCGCAGCTTAAATTACCGCTAAAAAGGCAGGACAATTCCCAGGAATTTGCGTTGTCCTACCTTCCGCTTCAGCTTGCGGCGCTCGTATTTGGGCTTTTTCAGAAGCCCTTGCTTGTCGTAGCTATTTTTCTCGGTTTTTACGGCCTCCTTTTCCACCTCCAGAGCCCGGCCGTCAGCGGCTTGGTTATCGGGGTTCCGGGCCTTCTTTACCTTAGGCTGCGGGGGGCCTTTCGGGTTAGGAATACGGTAGCTGTGGCAGGCCGGAGCCGTAAGCAAGAGCAGAGCCGCCAGTACAAGTAAAGAAAAGCGCCGGCTGGCTGCAGTAAAAACCTTCATTTTCAGAGTAATCAGCTTTTGCCAAAGAGACAGAAGCTGCAAAATACGGAATTCGGCAGCTCCTACCTCACTTGCTCAGGCGAGGCTAGTAATTGCGCAGTTTTGCTACGGTTTCGCGCAGGCGCTGCTGGGGCAGGAAGACCTTTTCCAGCGGAGGCGCAAAGGGCACGGCCGTATCCAGAGAAGCCACGCGGTGCACGGGCGCATCGAGGTGCTGGAAGCAATGCTCCGCAATCCAGGCGGCAAGTTCACCGCCCAAGCCACCTAGCAGCGTGTCTTCGTGCAGAATGATCACGCGGCCGTTTTTCTCCACCGTGCGGCGTACGGCTTCCTCATCCCAGGGCAGCAAGGTGCGCAGGTCAAGGATATCCGCGGAAAGCCCGATTTCGTCGGCCAGAGCCGTGGCCCAATGCACGCCGGCGCCGTAAGTAATAATGCTCATCTCATTGCCTTGGCGCACCAAGGCTGCTTTGCCGATGGGCGTGGTATAGTAGGCATCGGGCACCGGAGCTGAGATGCTGCGGTAGAGCAATTTGTGCTCAAAGAACATCACCGGGTTAGGATCCTCAATGGCAGCGCACAGCAGGCCTTTGGCATCAATGGGGTTGCTCGGGAACACTACTTTCAGGCCGGGTGTGTGAGTAAACCAGGCTTCGTTGCTTTGGGAGTGGAACGGCCCGGCGGCAGTACCGGCGCCGGTGGGCATGCGCACTACTACATCGGCGTTCTGGCCCCAGCGGTAATGGCTTTTGGCTAGGTTATTCACAATCTGGTTGAAGCCACAGGTCACGAAATCAGCGAACTGCATCTCCACCATGGCTTTTTTGCCTTTGATGCTCAGGCCCAGGCTAGCGCCCACAATAGCCGACTCGCAGAGCGGCGTGTTGCGCACCCGGCCCTTGCCAAACTGCTTTACGAAGCCATCCGTAATCTTGAACACCCCACCGTAATCGGCAATATCCTGGCCCATGAGCACTAGCTCGGGGTAGCGCTCCATGCTCTGGCGCAGACCATCGGAAATGGCATCGACGTAGCGCCGGTCGGTGGTGGCAGCATCGGCGGGCGGGGCTTGGTTGGGAGCTTCAAAGGGCTGGTACATGTCGGCCAGTTCCTGCCGGGCATCGGCCGTGGGCATGGGGGTAGCATCGGCAATACGCAGGCCTTCCTCAATTTCCCGCTTGATGGTTTCGCGGTAGCGCATGCGGGCCTCTTCATCCAGAATTCCTTCCTGCAGCAGCCACTTCTCGTAGTTTTCAACTGGGTCCTTCTTCGCCCACTCTTCAAACAGCTCCTGGGGCACGTACTTGGTGCCGCTTGCTTCCTCGTGGCCGCGCATCCGGAACGTGAGAGCCTCCAGCAGTACGGGGCGCGGGTTCTGGCGCAAATCTTCGGCTAGGCGGCGCACAGTATCATACACTTCCAGCACGTTGTTGCCATCTACCTGCACAGCTTCCATGCCATAGGCCGGGCCCTTATCTACAAAGTAGCGAAACCGGAACTGCTCGTTGCTGGGCGTGCTCAGGCCGTAGCCGTTGTTTTCGATGATGAAGATGACGGGCAGCTCCCACACGGCAGCCACATTCAGGGCCTCGTGGAAGTCACCTTCAGATGCGCCGCCGTCGCCGCTGTACGTGATGGTTACTTTCGGCTTGTCGTCGAGCTTATCCGCGAGGGCAATGCCACCAGCAACGGCCAACTGGGGCCCGAGGTGCGAGATCATGCCCACAATGTGGTGCTCGTTGGTGCCAAAGTGGAACGACCGGTCGCGGCCCTTCGTGAACCCAGTGGTTTTGCCTTGCCACTGCGCAAAGAGGCGGTCCAGGGGGATATTGCGGCCCGTGAAAACGCCCAGGTTGCGGTGCAGGGGCAAAATGTACTCGTCGGGCTCCAGGGCCAAGGTGCTGCCCACCGAAATGGCTTCTTGCCCAATACCCGAAAACCACTTGCTTACTTTGCCTTGGCGCAGCAGAATCAGCATTTTTTCTTCAATCATGCGCGGCTTCAGCAAGCCGTGGTACAAGTGTAGAAGCGTTTCGTTGGAGTAGTCCTTGCGGTCGAAGTGCATAGTGGAAAGCGAGATGGGTAGTGGGTGGGGCCAAAAGTACGGGTTTGGCGGAAAGGAAAATTACTAGCCTCACATTATGGAATAACCCGCCCACCTGCCTCTATCTTCGGGACTGATTTCCTCCCTATCTATCCTTTATGCCCCAACTCCTACCCCTCGCTTTATTTCTACCGCTTTCTATCCCTGCCCTAGCACAGCAGCCCGATACATTGGCCGTGCGCCGAGTGGGAGTTGAGATGCCTTCTGTAGACAGTTTACAGCCCATTAACTCTGATATTGTTTCTCTGCTAAGTGGGCGCTTATTATGTAGTACGGTCGGGGTACCCGTACAGCGTACAGAGCTGCTTTCCTACCCTTCTCTGCAAGAGCAACTCCGCCAAGTAGCAGGTGTGCAGGCCACACTGTATTCGGGGGCGCCGGGGACGCAGGTGGCGGTTCGTATCCGGGGTGTGGCTAGTATGGGGCGCAATGTGCAGCCGCTGTACGTGGTGGATGGCGTACCGGTGTGGCAACATCATACAGTGCTACATAATGGCAGCCAGAATATTCTGATTAGTTCCTATGAGCTGAACCCTAGTCTCAGCCTGCTGGGGCAGGATATTGCCACGGTAGAGGTAGTAAAAGGCGCCTACGAAACGGCCGAGTACGGCGCTCAGGGCCAGAACGGGGTGATTCGGATTACGACTCGCACCGGGCAGGCCGGTAAACCCCGCGTTTCGTACACCGGATATGCCGGCGTGCAGCAGGCTCGGTTTCGGTACGACTTGCTTAATGCTGAGGAATACGCGAGCCTGGCCAACGAGGAAATGGCTTCATACGGGCAGCCGCCGCGCTATACGCCCGCCCAGATTGCCGCCTTCGGACGCGGCACCGATTGGCAGCGGGAAGTGTTGCGCACGGCCTCTATTCAGCAGCAGCAGGTTGCCCTGCGCGGGGGTAGCGCCCGCACTACGTATTATACGAGTGTCGCGTATGGGCAGCAACAGGGCATTGTGCAGAACTCCCGGCTGCGCACGCTCAACCTACGCGCTACCGCAACGCACACTTTTACGCCCAAGCTGACTTTGCGGGGCACCGTAACATCAAGTGAGCAACTGGCTCGCCTGCCCCCTGATGGCCTAATTGCCGACGCACTACTAGCCCTGCCCACGCAGCTCGCCCGCACCCCAAACGGGGAGCTGGCCACAACCGACTACCGAACTGAGAACCCACTGCGCCACGCCCTGCTCAGCTACCAGACGCCGCGCCAGCGCTACTTGCTCGGGCAACTGCAGCTGCGCTATACCGTGCTTCCCTACCTGACCTTGGAGCTGCAAGGTGCCCAAGAGTACATCCAGCAAAAAACAAACGCCTACCAGGCACCCCAAGCGGGCACAGCCAGCGAACTGACGCTGAAGCAGCAAGCCGCGTATCGGCAATGGAGCGTACTTCCTGCCCTGAGGTTTAAGCGCACGTGGGCCGGCCAGCACCAGCTGCAGCTAGCGTTATTGGGCCAGTACCAGAACCAAGAGCAAGATCAGCAGCGCACCACCTACGGTGGCCCTCAGGAGTCAGCATCCTACACTACCCATTTGCCCAATAGCCTCACCTCCTCTCAGCTCACTGGCTCGTATAGCTTCCGGGAGCGGTATGAGGTGCAGGCCAGCCTGCGCCGCGACGACGCCCAAAGCTATGCTATGCTACACACGCTGGTGAAGTACATCCCGGGTGCTCAGCTGAAGTGGCACGCCCGGAAGGAGTCGTGGCTGCCGACCTTATCGTTGGTCAGCACCCTTGATGCGTGGATTGGGTGGGGCGCTACCACCAATGCCGGTAACTTTGCGGCCGATAATACCCTAGCCTTTGCCTTAAGCGCCGCTAACGGGTATGGTAGTCGGGTTGTTCCGTTGGACGAGTACACCCGGCAGCGGGAAGCCGGCCTTACGGTGGGCCTGTGGCAGGATCAGGTGCTGCTTACTTCTGCCGCCTATGATCGGTCTACTGAGGTTAGCGGCCTAGTAGCTAATATATTCAATCCGCAACAGCCATCCCAGCAGCGCTCCTACGCCCAGCTCCGCAACCAAGGCTGGGAACTGACGGCCGCTACTCAGTGGCATACAGGCCGTGTGCAGGCCACCTCTACCCTAGGCATTGCCTTCAACCGCAACCGGTACGTGGCCGGCGAGGTAAGCGCCATTCTGGCCGGGGGCAAGCAGTGGGCCCGTGACGGGGAGCCGCTATCTACTTTTTACACGCTTCATTATGCGGGAATTAACACCAACGGCCGCCCCAGGTACCAGGACGTAGACGGCAACGGCTCCATCGATTTTCAAGTGGCGGGTAGTGGCCTGCCCCGGCAGCTGCTTTCGTTTACCCAAACCCTCGACCTAGGACGCTTCAGCTTGCAGGCTCAGGCTGATGGTATGTTTGGCTATAAAGTAGATACCCCGTATTTACGCTTTTTAGGTATGCCAAACGCCTTTACTAACAGCACCCGCGAAACGCTCAACCACTGGACCCCTGACAACCTGACTTCCGACCTGCCTAGGGCCGGAGAGGTAGCCATCGAAAACAGTGATTTTTCCATTCAATCTGGCAACCACGTGCGCCTCACGGCCTTTACCGTGCGCTACACCGTATGGAAAAAGGAGGCGCGTACTGTTAGCCTGTGGGCAGCGGGGCACAACTTGCTGGTGATTTCCGGCTACCAGGGCTACGATCCTAATGTCAGTTCCGGGGGCGCCGACCCCTTCCGGGCCGGCCTCGACGCCGGAGCCTACCCTACCGCCCGCACTATACTGCTGGGCGTGCAGGCTACACTTTAAACCTAGCTTCTGCGTATTGCCATACAGCTTCCGCTGTATTTACCTTACCCCGCCGCCCGAAACTTCTGTTTCGGCCGGCTGGTTCAGTACTTTGTCGACTTGTTCGGCTGCTTTTTCCTACCCGACCTTTCTCTCTGCATGATTCATTTTGAAGAGTTTACCCTAGATAACGGCTTGCGCTGCATTGTGCACGAAGACCACACTACCCCCATGACGGTGCTGAACGTGCTCTACAACGTAGGCTCCCGCGATGAAGACCCCGAGCACACAGGTTTTGCACATTTGTTTGAGCACCTGATGTTTTCGGGCTCCGTGAACATCCCGAGCTACGACGAGCCCCTGCAAATGGTGGGTGGCGAAAACAATGCCTTCACCTCCCCCGATATCACCAACTATTACCTCACGCTACCTGCCGCCAACCTCGAAACCGGCTTTTGGCTGGAGTCGGATAGGATGCTGAACCTGGCTTTCTCGGAGAATGGGTTGGAGGTGCAGCGCAAGGTAGTGGTAGAGGAATTCAAGCAGAACTACCTCAACCAGCCTTACGGCGACGTATGGCTGCGGCTGCGTCCGCTTGCTTACCAGCACCACCCCTACCAGTGGGCAACCATTGGCAAAGAAGTAAGCCATATCGAGGACGCGACCATGCAGCAGGTGCGCGACTTCTTTGCCAAGCACTACTCGCCCAGCAACGCCATTTTGGTTGTGGCCGGCGACGTGACCGTAGCTGAGGCTCGTCGCCTGGCCGAGAAGTGGTTTGGCCCTATTCCGGGTGGTACCCGCTACGAGCGTAACCTAACCGCCGAGCCGCGCCAGACGGAAGCGCGCTTCCTGGAAATTGTGGCCGATGTGCCGCTGTCGGCGCTGTATAAGGTGTACCACATGCCTGGCCGTTCCGAAGCGGGCTACTACGATGCCGATTTGCTCAGCGACGTAGTGGGGCGTGGAAAATCAAGCCGCCTGTATCAGCAATTGGTGAAAGAGCGGCCGCTGTTCAATTCCATTTCTGCTTCCGTCATGGGCTCATTTGAGCCCGGCCTGTTGGTTATCAGTGGCAAGCTGAACGGTGGCGTAATGCTGGAAGAAGCTGACGCTGCCGTTGAAGCTGTGCTGGCCGAAATCAGAGCGACCGAAGTGCCCGTGGAAGAGCTGGAGAAAGTAAAGAACCAGGCTGAAGCTAGCATTGTGTTCAGCGAAATTGAGCTCCTGAACCGGGCCATGAACTTGGCGTTCAGCAAGCTTCTCGGTGATGCCGACCTAGTAAACCAGGAAAGTGCCAAGGTGCAGGCCGTAACACCGGCTAAGGTACTGGCAGCAGCCCAGGAAGTACTGCGCCCAGACAACTGCAGCACCTTGTATTACCGGGCGCAACCCACCTCAGAGCCTACCCTCACGGAACCTGCTTTGGCTGCTTCAGAGAGCTAGGGCAACTAACCACGGCATACATAATACATAAAAAAGACCGGCACGAAATATCGCGCGGGTCTTTTTTATGTGTACTGCTTAGAATTACTTACCAGCCGCTGCCGCCGCTACCCCAGCCATCATCGGCTTTCTTCTTGGGAGCAGCTGCTTTCTTAGCAGGAGCAGTAGTAGTTGTTTTCTTGGTAGTGGTGGTAGTAGCGCCACCGCTTTTAGTTGCGGCCGAAGCACTGGCTGGCTTTGCGGCCGGAGCGGGCTCAGCCGCTACTGGTGCTGGCTCTACTACTGGCTCCGTTACGAGCGGTGCTGGAGCTGGAGCTGGCGCAACCGGATCAGCCGAGCGCACTGAGCGCCGTACATACGGCTTCAGAGGGCGGCCCCGATAATCAGTCGTTACGCGGCGCGAAGGAGCAGCCGTGAAGCCCGGAGCCAAGGTAAAGCCAATGGGCTGTGCTTCAGGAGCAGCTGCAGTAGCAGCTGCCGCACTGGCGCCGGCACCGCCCCACTCACCTCCTGCCGAAGCGGGAGCAGCAGTAGCCGGAACCGCGGTAGCAGTAGCAGCCGGAGCAGTTGCGGGAGCCGTTGTTGCTGGGGCAGCAGCAGCCGTTTTGGCTTTAGTTGCAGCCGGCTTGCTAGCCGGAGCGGCCGACTTTTTAGCGGGCGTGCCCCAACCATCAGAAGAGGTATCCCAACCGCCAGAAGATTTCTTTTGGGCGAAGGCAGGCGCGGCCAGCAGCACACTACCAATCAGCAGGTATGGGAAGAGTTGACGAGTCATAAGTGTAAAGATAAAGCAATTCTTACCGCGAAGGTACGGCACCCGTTGCGGGCACCAAACCCCCGCCTCACTTTTTGGCCTAACGCGACCCTAGGCAGTAAGTTCCATTATTCCATTGAATTTGAGAAATTCAACTCCATCAAATTATCATACAAACTCAACGGTAGCCGGCCACTTTGGAGCTTCAGAGGGGCTAGGGCCGACTAGTTGCTTTGCCGCCGTCAGAGGAAATGGTGGAGGAACCGGTGGCGGGCTTGGCGGGCTTTTTCTTCAGGGGCCGACCCATATAATCGGTAGTGGGCGGGCTAGGCATATTTAGCCGCAAACCCGGCGCCAGCTTCAGATTTTCTTCGTCGCGACGGCCGGAGCGGTCGTAGCGCGAGTAGGCCCCGGCCCGTGCCTTGTTGCGGGAAGTGGACGTGCGGTTGTACGCTGCTTTGGTACGAGCCGCCGGCTTGGTCTGGGCTTGCAATGGCGCTTCGATGAACAAACAGATAATTCCCACGAGGGCGAAGGGTAGCAGTCGGATTTTCATGGAAAACAAGCAGTTTGAGGTTCAACCATTTACCACATATTTCCTTGCATACGACAACAGCCCGGATACGGCTATACCGCGTCCGGGCTGCTAGGCTCACTGGGGAGCCAAAGGCCAAAATATTTCCTGATTACCAACCCGAGGTCATAGGCTCTTCGGCCGAAGTTTGTGCTGTAGTTGCAGCAACATCGTTAGCGGCAGCCGGCTTTGGCTTTGCCAAGGGGCGGCCGTTATAATCAGTACTTACACCGCGGTACGGAGCCGTGTTCATGCCCGGAGCTATCATCACACCCGAGGACTTCATCATGGGGTCTTCCTGAGCAACTACCACGGAGCGGGGGCGCTTAGACTTGGCTTTGGCTACCGGACGGCCATTATAATCGGTGCTGGTCCCCCGATAGGGCGAAGAGCTCATGCCAGGCGCAATCATTACCCCCGAAGACTGCATCATGGGGTCGGTGGCAGTAGCATCGGTAGCGGCGGTTTCCCAGCCGTTGCTGGTAGTAGCCGGGGTAGCCGCTGCGGGCTCATTCCAGGTTTCCAGCGCGGGCCACTCGGGCTCAGCAGGACGGGTAGCGGGCGCTACACTGGTATTTACATTTTTGCGGGGCGCCGCTTTGCTTTGTGCCTGGGCACCAGACGCACTTAGGAAGGCCACTGCCACAGCAGCGGAGAGCAGAAAACTTTTCATCGGAAAGGCAGATCAGAAAGTAAATACTAGGCCGGCGCATTGGCCGAGCTTGCAGCCGGCGGACTAACGGGTGGCGCCCCACGTTCAGCTCCAGTTGCCGCGCTTGCTCCCAACTATTTGCAGCAACCGTACCAGTTTTTGCACCCACCTGCATGTGCAGCATTTTGCAGGCTACAGAAGCAATAATCTTAATCTTAACTTATTGATAATCAGTAATAAAAAATCCTAGCCAGTCAATACGTATTCAGCTACCCGCATTCAACTTACCTTTGCGCTATGATGCAGGACAACATCGCGCGGCTGCGAGCCGAAATTGAAGCGCACGAGCTGACCACGGCGGAACAGCTCGACCAATACCGAGTAGCCTATACCGGCCGCAAAGGCCAGCTAGCCGACTTATTCGATCAGCTGAAAACCGTGCCGCAGGAGGACCGCCGGGCCGTAGGGCAGGAGTTGAACCAGCTCAAGCAGCTAGCCTTGGCCCGCTTTGAGCAGCGCCAGCAAGAGCTGGAAGCCGCTGCCGCTACCACTCCCGCTGACCCTACCTTCGATTATACCCTCCCTACCGTTCCGAATGCGCTAGGTACGCGTCACCCGTTAAGCCTGGTGCGCGAGGAAATTGTGCGCATTCTGGCTCGTATCGGCTTTAATGTGGAGGAAGGCCCCGAAATAGAAGATGACTGGCACAACTTCACGGCCCTCAACTTCCCAGAAAACCATCCGGCCCGCGACATGCAGGACACGTTCTTCGTGCGCCGTACCCCTGGCGAGCAGGAATGGGTATTGCGCACACATACCAGCCCCGTGCAGGTGCGTGTGATGCAAACGCAGAAGCCACCCATCCGGAGCATTATGCCCGGCCGCGTGTACCGCAACGAAGCCATTTCCGCCCGCGCCCACATGATGTTCCATCAGGTAGAAGCGCTGTTCGTGGATGAAAACGTGAGCTTCGCTGACCTGAAGCAAACCGTGTACTACTTCGTGCAAGAGCTATTTGGCCAGGATATGCAGGTGCGGTTCCGGCCCTCCTTCTTCCCGTTCACAGAGCCCAGCGCCGAAATTGATATCACCTGCCTGATTTGCAAGGGCAAAGGCTGCAACATTTGTAAGCACACAGGCTGGGTTGAAATTGGTGGCTGCGGCATGGTTGACCCCGCTGTGCTGGAGCAGTCCGGCATCGACCCAGAGCGCTACAGTGGCTACGCGTGGGGCATGGGCATTGAGCGCATTACGATGCTCAAGTACCAGATCAAAGATCTGCGGCTGTTTACGGAAAACGATGCCCGCTTCCTGCGCCAGTTTGAAAGCGCCCAATAAGCACGGCTACTAGCCCTGCTTACAGCTTAAAGCTCCCATTTGCCAATGGCACTTGGGAGCTTTTGACTTTTTCACGACCTAGTTAGCTAGGGTATGAGCGCATCGATGCCAACGCATATGCTGGCAACTTATACCCTAGGGGCGCGGTACTACGTTCTAGTTGTTTAGCTTACTCTGTCTTGACTTACACGATGCCTTTTTCCTCTCTTTGGAGGGCTTGGCTGGCGCCAAGTGCCTTTCTGGCCGCTAGCGTGCTCGTGGGCTGCAACTCCTCCTCGGGGGATGTGCAGCCGCAAATTCCGTTGGCTGCCGTGAACGAGGTAGTAAACCTTACGAACCAGCAGAGCAGTAACCTGCGGTTTGATAACGGCGCCATCTATATCTCCGGCGGCGTACGCGGCATAATTGTGGTGCGTCAAACGGCCAGCACCTACCTCGCGTTTGAACGCAACTGCCCCTACCAACCGCTTGATACTTGTGCCCGGGTAAAAATTGATCCGTTTTTGCGCTTGTATGACCCGTGCTGCCAGTCGCAGTTCAGCTTCCAGGGGCAGCCACAGTCGGGGCCAGCCACGCGCCCCCTCCGCCAATATGCAACGGCCCTCTCTGGCAATATTCTGACAATCACGAACTAAGTGATTTTCTTAACTTTTTTCGAAAAGCATGTTTGGACGTTCGAAAACTTTGCTCTAATATTGCACCAGCAACGGCAAAAAACGCCGCCATAACCGCTTCCTTAGCTCAGCCGGTTAGAGCATCTGACTGTTAATCAGAGGGTCCCTGGTTCGAGCCCAGGAGGGAGCGCCACGAAACCCGGTAGTAGACTTTAAATCAGTCTGTTACCGGGTTTTCTCTTTATAGCTACTACAGCTCACGGAACCACCATTGGACTTGGCTCCTTGCAAACCCGATTTCCTTGCTGGAGTTTGTGCCATAAACCTTAGGGTAATGACCGGGAGCGGCAATACCTAGTGAAAGTATAAGCAAGCCTCACCAGTAAACCTGCTTGTAGCGATTTTAACATTGGTAAAAAGAAACGAGTGACCTGTCGCGGACCTTTGCCCCCACACGTTTCACTTTTGCCATGCATTGGGTTTATATAGGATTGGCCGGATTGGCTGAGGTAGCATTTGCATTCTGCTTGGGCAAGGCTAAACTGGCTGTTGGTTTCGAGGCTGCTGGATGGTACGCTGCATTTGCAGGCTGTGCGGCCTTAAGTTTTTATCTACTCACTCTCAGTTTAGCGCAGATACCCTTTGGTACCGCATACGCAGTCTGGACGGGCATTGGAGCCGTGGGTACGACCGTGCTGGGTGTGCTTGCTTTTGGCGACCCTATGACGGGGCCGCGCCTGTTCTTCCTCACCACGCTGATTGGGTCTGTGCTCGGCTTGAAAGTGGTTTCGCACTAGGCCTGCTTTATGTGCTTGAGCTTGGCGCGCACACGGCTTAGTGTGACCTGAGTAATACCCAGGTACGATGCGATATGGCCCAGCGCCACGCGCTGCAGCAATTGCGGATGCTGATGCAGCAGATCCTCGTAGCGTTCGGTAGCCGTGCGAAATTGCCTGGCGATAAGCTGCTGCTCGGTCTGTAGCCACACGCGCTCCACCATCACCCGTCCCCAATTGGCCAGGTGCACGTCCGTCCGATACAGTTGCTGGAGTTTATGCATGTTCAAGCGAAACAAATTGCTGTCCTCCAACAACTCGATGGTCTCGTAGCTCACCGCCTGCTCAGTATAGCCACGAATCGATGCCAAGACTGCTCCTTCGCTGGAAAACCAAAACGTCACCTCTCGGTCTGCCCGTTGGGCATAGGCGCGCGCTAGCCCCTGCTGCACGATATAAATGTGCTGGGCAAGCAGGTCATCCCGGAACAAATGAGTCCCTTTTGGTAACTCTACATACTCAGCCAAGGCCAGAACACTGTCTAACGAGGCATCTGGCAGCGGATACGTGGTACGCAAAATGGCGGCTAAGGTCATGGGCAATGGGGCAACATCGGTAGGTGATTCTTCAACATTACTTCTCTACCCTACTATTTCACTTGAACATGGACAACATCACGCTTCGAAAAGCTGACCTGACCGACGTAGCCGTACTGCAACACATCGGCCGGCAAACGTTTTCTGAAACGTTTGCCGCCAGCAACTCCGAGGAAAGTATGCGCGCCTATCTGGCAGATGGGTTTTCCGACGAAAAACTTACGGCTGAATTACAGAATTCTCACTCAGCCTTTTACTTCGCCGAATCAGACAGCACGGTCATCGGGTACCTGAAAGTTAATACGGGGCCGGCGCAAACAGAGCAGCAGGGTGCCAACGCGCTGGAAATTGAACGCATTTACGTGCTTCAGGCCTATCACGGGAAAAAGGTTGGACAGGTGCTGTACGAGCACGCCATGCAACTGGCAGCGCAAGCGCAGGTAGAATACGTGTGGCTGGGGGTATGGGAAGAAAATCCGCGAGCTATCCGGTTTTATGAGAAGAACGGCTTCGTTGCGTTTGACAAGCATATATTTCAGCTCGGGGACGAGGCCCAAACCGATATCCTGATGAAGCGGTCCGTTGCAAGATAACGCGTAAGCAACTGCCCCGGCTGGATTCGTTCTGACCTTATTTAAGTTTGCTGTCCGCTGCTGAGGCAGTGGCCTTTAGCACAATCACTGCCCTACCTGGGTAAGCGCTGAGCAGGCTGTGACAGCCGATGGTTTACGGGCCTAGCTTGCCATGCACGTTGCCCGCACTAGCCTGCTGTAGCAGCTTAACCGGGTGGGCTATTCCAGAAAGCCACGCAGCAGTTAACTCTTAGCGTTTCTACTTTATTACGCTAGCTGAATATTAACCTTTTAGGAAGCGAAGGAGTACATGCCAACAGAGGGGCTCGACGTTGCGGCCCTCTGTTCACCTCTCCCCTTGCACCATGAATACTTCTCGCTTTTCCTTCCTTGCTGCTTTACTTGTCCTACTAACCTTCTCGCTTAGCAGCTGCGACGCCATCGGCACCATTTTTAAAGCTGGCGCCTGGACGGCCCTTATCGGCGTGTTTCTGGTAGTATTGCTCCTGTGGTTTATCGTTAACCGCTTCCGCCGGCGCTAGCCTCACCGAACCCATACTTCTAAAAGCCTTTCTTGAAAAAGAGAGGCTTTATGTTTGTGGGATACCTAGTGAACATTGGCAGAACAAGACCTTGGGTTTGTGAAGATGACAGGGCTAGTGTACTAGGTTAGAATGCTGTAGAAGTCGACAAAACCGCCCGCTGCATTAGCATTTTGACTTTCCTCAACCCAAATACAAAAGGCCGCTGTACCAGCGGCCTTTTGTATATCAACTATATTCTGACGCTTACTTGCCTTTTTTGGGCATTGTCCCGACGATGTGGTCCCAGAGGGTGGTACTTACGCCAAAGGCAATTTCATCTTGGCGGTAATGGTGCTGGGCATGATGATGCCACCAGAACTTAAGGAAGTTTTTGGGAGGCGAGTATACGTGGATGGCATAGTGCACAAACAGGTATAGCGCATAACCGAACACAAAGCCGGCCAGAATGCCAAAGCCAGCATTGCCGAATGTGAAGCGGAAGATGAAAAACAGCAGCGAGGCCACAAACACCGTCAGGATGGGTGGCATGGCCAAGCGGGTTTTATCTTTTGGAAATTCGTGGTGCACACCGTGCATGGTGTACTGAAATTTGGCCTTACGCGGGGTATCGGTGCTTATGTGATACACAAAGCGGTGCATCAGATACTCAGCCAGCGTAAACAGCAGCCACCCGCCTAAAAACAAACCAAACGCAGAAAGGCCCGTGAGCAGCCCCTTGCTCAGGCTATAATACAGGCTTACGCCTGCTACGGCAAAGAAAATACTAAGCGGCCCGGCAATATGTGTGTGCGTAAGCCGCTCGAGAACGGGGTTTTCAAATAAACGGGCCGAGCCTTTGTGTTTCGGCTTGATGGCGTCAGGAGTTTTAACCGGAGTTACTTTAACATCGGGTTCCAGGACTTCAGGAGAGGTGTTCATGCCACTACAGGAATGATGAATGCGCAAAAATACACACAGTGGCGCAATTTGTCCGCTGCCCTAAGCAGCTTACGCCGTAGTATAATAACGAGTCAGCAATTGTTGTACCGCTTCTAGAGAACAGGTAGGAGCGGCACAGCACAGCGGAGCTCGGTCGTAAAACTGCTGACGGGCGGCTAAGGTTTCGTGCAAGCGTGCTTCTAGGCCGGCGGCATCTACGCTAGCGGCCAGCAAAGGCCTATTGGTGGCCGCTACCTTCAGGCGCCTCACCAACTCCGGTACGGGCACCGCCAAGTACAGCGTCAGGCCGGTTTCAAGCAACACCTCTAGGTTATGATGAAAGCAGGGAGTGCCGCCGCCGGTGGCCAGCACGAGCCGCTCATGCGTTGCCACTACATCGCGCAGTACATCGGCCTCTAGCTGGCGGAAGTACGCTTCCCCGTTTTGGGCAAATATCTCCGAAACACTCCGCCGCTCCCGTCGAACAATTTCCTGATCCAGATCCAGAAAGGGCAGCTGATAGGCAGTAGCCAAGGCGCGCCCCAGCGTGGTTTTGCCCGCCCCTGGCATCCCGATAAGGTAAAGCCGCTGAAGGGCAACAGGTGCTGTGCCGGTAGCAGAGGTACTAGGTGTCATAGAAGGAGGAAGTGATGAGGTTGCTCGCCGGCCGGGGCCTAGTACGTGGCGGGCTGCAGCCGGCCTAGCCTAGTTTCACCCGCGGATCCAGCACGGCGTACAGCACATCTACCACAATATTCACCACCACAAACATGGCGGCAATAAAAATGGTGGCGCCCATTACTACCGGGAAATCAAGGTTTTCTACGGCCTTGAGGGTTACGGTGCCTAGGCCTTTCCAGTTGAAAATGTACTCAATGAAAAAGGCGCCGGCCATTAGCGAGGCCAGCCACCCCGAAACGGCCGTGATAACCGGGTTCAGGGCGTTTTTGAGCGCGTGGCCCACTACCGTCCGGTAGCCCGACAGTCCCTTGGCCCGCGCCGTCCGGATGTAGTCTTGGCTCATCACATCCAGCATGGAGGAGCGGGTAAGCTGCACAATAACTGCCAGCGGCCGGATACCCAAGGCAAAGGCCGGTAATACCAGGTTTTTGAGTACCAAGTGGCGCCCCGTGAAAGGGTCCGTTTCGTAGAGCTGGCCCGTTAGGTTGAGGCCCGTCCAGTGGCTCCAGTAGAAGCCGAACGTCATGGCAATGAGAATAGCGGCCACAAACGAAGGCACTGAAATACCCAGCACGGAGGTAGATACCAGCGCCCTATCTAGCCAGGAATGAGGCTTTAAGGCCGCCACTACCCCTAGTGAAATACCCACCACGGCCGCCAGCAGCATCGCCGCCAACGCGAGCCACAAAGTGCCGGTGAAGTGGTCAAGCAGAATACTGAGTACCTCTTTGTTGCTTTGAAAAGACCGCCGCAGATACGGCGTTTTCAGCACCAGGGCTTGCTCGCTGCCGAGGGGTAGTACCTGCACACCGCCGTATTTGGCCACGCCTGCCGAATCGCGCGGGTGCACGCCCAGCGGCGATACGTCGTTCAGGTAGCCCAGCAGTTGGCCCGGTAATGGGCGGTCGAGGCCCAGGTCGGCGGCAATGGCGGCACGCGTGGCCGCATCGCTGCGCTGGCCGGCCAGCAAGGCTACGGGGTCGCCGGGCAGCACCTGAAACAGGAAGAACACGGTGAGCGCTACGCCTACTAATACCAGCACGCCCTGCCACAATCGGCTTAAAATGAACCCTAGCATATTTTCAGTTGCCAGTTGCCAGGGATGAGGTGTCGGTTACAATTTCGCGTGTATAGCCCGCACTCACCCCTAGGTCCTGATTACAATTCCGTTTCCAGCTTGCTGATATCAGGAATATCGTGGTAATGATATTTGCCCTTCACCACGCCATCCTGCAACAGAATGAAGCCCGGATTGGAGCGAATCATCGATTTAAGCACAGTTGCATCGGCGAAGTAGTAAGTGCCCGCCAGGTTTACATCGTGGCGAAACGCATCGAACTCCTGAGGACTGCTGCTAGTGATAATCAACGACTTAATCTGCTTGCGCGACTTGGCCGCGTCCTCCATTAGCTGGCTTATCTCGGTAAACCGGTCGCGGTCGGCGTCGTGGCTGTTCTGTACAATCAGGAGCAGTTTGCTACCCGTGAGTATTTCTTGGGTGTGGTCCTTGCCCTCGGCATCAAACACGGAGAAATCGGTAATGACGGGCTTGCTCGTGAGCGGATTCATCACCTCCATGCTCTTGTACTTCCAGGTCGAGTCAGTGGGGTATTCCGTAAAGATTTTGGTTTCGCCGTTGCGCTCCATCACGTATTGGTACCGAGCCTGCTCCTGAGGCTTCATCAGTTTGCCAATATCGTTGCCAACTTTATAAGGCAGGAAGTCGAAGTACGGCAAGTGGCCCAGGGCTCGCACCCCAATGCCAATGGCTATGGCCGAAGCCAACGTAATGTACATCACGCCCAAAGTGCCTTTGGCAAACACCCGGCGCAAATGGCGGAGGTTGAA
The DNA here is from genome assembly GCF_054780495.1 of Hymenobacter tenuis. NCBI lineage: Bacteria > Pseudomonadati > Bacteroidota > Cytophagia > Cytophagales > Hymenobacteraceae > Hymenobacter > Hymenobacter tenuis. The sequence goes on along the minus strand of NZ_BAAGWF010000004.1, from coordinate 386,418 downwards.
GAACACCACGGCCCACAGCCCTAGCAGGAATAAGTCCTTGATAAACGAAGTCCAGGGGGTAAGCTTGATAAAGTCGCCAAAGCAGCCGCAGTCGGTTACTTTGTTGAACGCGGCCGAGTAGAACGTAAGGAACCCGAAGAACACCAGCAATGCCAGCAGCACCCACAGGGTTTGGCGCAGCATCCAGCGCAGCAGCACGGCCACGCCCAGAATCACTTCCAGGGAGCTGAGCACGATGCTAAGCGTGCGGGAATGCGGGATAAACACGCGGAAGAACGATCCGAAATCGGTCGAAAACACTTCAAAGTATTCTTCCAGCTTCAACGCCGTCCCGACGGGGTCATTGAGCTTCACCAAGCCCGAAAAAATAAAAACGACGCCCAGCAGTAGCCAGCAAATACGGGTAAATTGTTTCATATACAGCCTGAAAGACTTATAAGCCAGAAGGTTTGAGCAGAAGGCCACGCTAGGCGCAGCAGGACCAGCCAGACGCGTGTACGTTCAGCACAACAAACAGACTACGAAAGGAGCCTATCGGCTGCGGCCGCTGCAAGATACAGCACCTACCAGCAGGCCCCAACTGTTGCTGAGTTAGTCTTTGGGAGTGCCAAAGTCCATTTTAATCAGCACGAACACGGCATAGTTAAGCATGTCGCGGTAGTTGGCTTCCACGCCCTCCGACACCCTAGTAAGGCCGCCCAAGTCCTCGATTTGCTTGGTGCGATGCAGCTTCATCAGGATGATATCGGTGATGCTTTCAATGCGCATCTGACGCCATGCCTCGCCGTAGTCGTGGTTTTTAGCGAATAACAGACGTCGGTTTTCAGCCACCTGCTCATCGTAGGCGGTAGCTACTACCTCGGCATCCAGCTCCAACGGTGCATCAGTGGGCAGGCCGAGCTGCATGAGCGCGATGATGCAGTAGTTGATGATGGCCACAAACTCCTCCTCTACCCCATCGGCCACCAGTTGCACGCCCTTTTCCTGAATGCTGCGGATACGCTGGGCTTTGATATAGATTTGGTCGGTCACGGAAGGCAGGCGCAGAATGCGCCAAGCGGTGCCATAGTCGTGGGTTTTGGCCAGAAACAACTGGCGGCACCGTGCAATGACCCGGTCGTATTCGTGCTGGGTTTGATTCTCCAAGTTTTTGAGGCTATTTTGTTGCAATTCGCTCCGAGCCGTTGTGCTACACACAGCCGAAGCGGCGCGTAGGCAGGCACAGGAATGTACTCAGACTACCTTCTGGCTTCATGCTTCGACCACGCGTAGCATACACGCCTTTTTCCGCCCAAAATCATGCTCCAGGCCCTGCAAGATACATGCTTTTCCCCGAGGCAAACCCTGCGTTGCAGGGGCGGACGCGTGCTGGATTTGCGCCGGCCGCAGGTGATGGGCATCCTGAACCTGACGCCCGATTCGTTTTTTGAAGGCAACCGAATTAGCAGCGAGCAGGAGCTGCTACGCCGCGCCGAGCACATGCTGCAAGCCGGCGCCGCCGTTCTGGATTTAGGAGGCTACTCTTCGCGACCCGGGGCTGAGCATATAGCAGTGGAGGAAGAAAAGCGGCGGCTGCTACCGGCCGTGGAGGCGGTGCGGCGTGCTTTCCCGGAAGCTTTTATTTCCGTGGACACCTTTCGGGCCGAAATAGCGGCCGAAGCCGTGGCCGCCGGCGCCGATATTCTGAATGACATCAGCGGCGGCAGCCTGGATGAAGACCTGCTGCCTACCGTGGGCCGCCTAGGGGTGCCATACATCCTGATGCACATGCGTGGCACGCCGCAAACCATGACCCAGCTCACGCATTACGAAGACGACCTAGTGCTGGAGCTGGTGCGCTACTTCCGCGACAAACTAACTGAACTGCGCCGCCACGGCGTGGTAGATGTAGTGCTGGACCCCGGCTTTGGGTTTGCCAAAACCCCGGCCCAAAGCCACGAGCTGCTGCAACGGTTGCGGGAACTACACGTGCTAGGGCTCCCCATTCTGGCGGGGCTCTCGCGGAAAAGCATGGTCTATAAGCCCCTAGGCCTTACGCCTGATGCAGCCCTAGCAGGTACTATCACCGTCAATACCATGGCCGTGCTCAACGGGGCCAAGCTCCTGCGCGTACACGATGTAGCAGAGGCTGTGCAGACTATTCAACTCGTTTCCAACACCTTTCCCCCACCCCCTTCCTCGTGATTGGCTCCTTCACCATCGGCTTCCTGCGCATTGGCTGGATAGACGTCGTGGACGTGCTACTGGTCACGGCCCTGTTTTATCAGCTGTATAAGCTGCTAACGGGCAGCGTGGCGCTGAAGGTGTTTCTGGGGTTTATGTCGCTCTACCTGGTGTACCTGGTGGTGAAGGCCGTGGGCATGGAGCTGCTCACCAGCATTCTGGGGCAGTTTATGAGCGTGGGCGTGCTAGCGGGCATCATTCTGTTTCAGCAGGAAATCAGGCGTTTTTTGCTGAATGTGGGCAAGGCTACCTCCTTCGGGAGCCGCATGCGGGTGTTTCCGTGGCGGCGCGAGCAGCCTCAGGAGCGCATGAATATCACGCCGTTTATTGAGGCAGCCAAAAGCCTGTCGGGCAAGCAAACCGGGGCCCTCATTGCCTTCAGCATGGTCTCGGACCTAAAGTTTTTTGCCGACTCCGGCGACCTGATTGATGCGGAGGTAAGCAAGCGTCTGCTCATGAGCATCTTCAACAAAACCAGCCCCCTGCACGACGGCGCCGTGATTATTACCAACGGGCGAATTCGGGCGGCGCGCTGCATTTTGCCCGTAAGCGAGAACCCCGATGTACCGGCTTCCATGGGCCTGCGCCACCGTGCCGCCATCGGCCTGACAGAAGTAACAGATGCTATTGTATTAGTGGTCAGCGAAGAAACCGGGCAGATTTCCTTGGTACGCGGCGGCGAAGTGTTCCGCAACCTCGCCCCCGCCGACCTGCGCGCCCGCCTCAACGAGTTCCTGTTCGATGCTCTGCCGAAACCCACTGCATCCGCCGGCTCCACAGCAGCAGAGGTGGCAGCGTAGACGCGCGGTTTGGGCAGTAATCTGGCCTAGTGTTTACTCATCCCTGCTACTTACTTACAAACCAGCCTGTCATTCTGAGCAGCGCGAAGGACATTATCACGTCAGCACGAACCGCATGAATGGGTGGTTCTCTCGTGATAAGGTCCTTCGCGCTGCTCAGGATGACGGGCTAGTTATGCTCTACGAGTAAGGATTACGGCGTGTTGGTTACGACCTGGCCAGCTTCGGGCTGCTGGGCCGAGGGCGCTTTAATGGTGCCTAACTCGCGGCCTACCTCAATGAAAGCATTGATGGCCTTGTCCAGATGCTCGCGGGTGTGGGCGGCACTGAGCTGCACCCGGATGCGGGCCTGGCCTTTGGGCACTACGGGGAAGTAGAAACCGACTACATAAATGCCTTTCTCAAGCATTTTGGCGGCGAAGTCTTGGCTGAGCTTGGCATCATAGAGCATAACGGGCACAATGGGGTGCTCGCCGGGCTTGATGTCGAAGCCGGCTTCCGTCATTTTGGTGCGGAAGTACTTGGTGTTTTCCTCTAGTCGGTCGCGGAGCTCGGTGCTTTCCGTGAGCAGTTCCAGTACCCGCAGGCTAGCCCCTACAATGGCCGGAGCCAGGGTGTTGCTGAACAGATACGGACGGCTGCGCTGACGCAGCATATCAATGATTTCCTTGCGGCCCGAGGTGAAGCCGCCCATAGCGCCGCCAAGCGCTTTGCCCAGCGTGCCCGTGATGATATCTACGCGGCCCATGGCGTTGCGGTATTCGTGGGTGCCGCGGCCGGTTTTGCCCAGGAAGCCCATCGAGTGGCATTCGTCAATCATTACCAAGGCCTCGTACTTGTCGGCTAGGTCGCAGATTTTGTCAAGCTGCGCGATGGTACCGTCCATGGAGAAGGAGCCGTCGGTGACGATGATGCGGTGGCGCGTGCCTTTCGCTACGGCGTCCTGGAGCTGCTTCTCCAGGTCGGCCATGTCGTTATGGGCGTAGCGGTAGCGCTGGGCTTTGCAGAGGCGCACGCCATCAATAATAGAGGCGTGGTTTAGGGCATCCGAAATAATGGCGTCCTGCTCATTAAACAACGGCTCGAACACACCGCCGTTGGCATCGAAAGCAGCTGCGTACAGGATGGTATCTTCGGTACCCAGAAACTCGGCCAGCTTGGCTTCCAGCTGCTTATGAATATCCTGCGTGCCGCAGATAAAGCGCACCGACGACATGCCGTAGCCGTGGGTGTCAATGGCATCTTTGGCCGCTTTCACTACCTCCGGGTGCGACGACAACCCGAGGTAGTTGTTGGCGCAGAAGTTCAGCACCTCGCCGGCCTCGGCGGTTTCAATTTCGGCGCCCTGGGGCGAGGTAATCACGCGCTCCTTTTTGTAGAGGCCCGCGTCCTTGATTTCCTGAAGCTGCTGTTCGAGGTCGGGCTGAAGGGTGGTGTACATGGGTGAGGTAAATATAGAGTGGGGCTTGGGGTCAATGGGAGAGAAAAGCAAAGGTAAGCGTTTGGCAGACTGTGCCTACTTCTTACTCAGCGCGCCAGAAAGGCCTGCACGCCGGCCCGGCCACTTTCCATCAGCTGCTGTTTCTGCGCGTCAGAAATGCGTTTGATTTTGGGGTTGAAGCCCAAGGTGCTAATACTGATGGTGCGCGCCCAGTCTTCGGGCTGCGTGGGGTTCAGGTTTTCGATGGCTATGTTGTAGAGCGCGCCCACATAGGAGCCGAAATCGTGGATGGCGTAGGGGGCCAGCTGCTGACGGCCGCCGGGCTGGGCATCGTAGGCCAGTTGCTCGGTTCGGTCGAGGCGGAGGCCTAGGGTTTCGGGGTTGATGAACCGGCCGGGGGTAGCGGCCTCAGCAACCGTGGCGGCACCAACGGGCAGGTAGCGCGGCTGATCAAACAAATCGATGGGATAGTTAGCCAGCAGGCCGCCATCAACCAGCACCTCTACTTCCTGGCCCTGGGTGGGGCGGCGCACTACGTGGCCTTGCGTATCCAGCAGCACAGCCCGGAAGTACAGCGGAATGCTCATGCTGATGCGTACGGCATCGGCCACACGCAAATCGGGGTGCGTTTCGTAGCTGAACACTTGCGTGCGCTGGGTGGTGAGGTTGGTGCCGGTGGTGTACAGGTCGCGGTAGCGGGTGGGCTCCTGTTGGGTTAGCTCGTGCAATTGCCCTAGGGTGAGGTGCGGGCGCTGAGTTTTACGCCCGACCAGCTCGCTCAGGTAGCGCGAAAACTCGTCGCCGCGGTACCAGCCGTATTGCTTGAGCAGCCGGGTGCTGCCCCCGAAAAATAGCAGGCGGCCGTCGTTCAGGCGCTGGATGGGCGTGTGGTTTACTACCTCCGTTATTTCCTGAGCCGAGTAGCCCACCGCCAGCAGCGCCGCCTGAATTGCCCCCGCCGAGGTGCCGCCCACGCGTTGCAGCCCCGCCAGCACGCCCTGCTTTTCCAGCTCGGCCAGCGCGCCGCCGTAGGCAATTCCCCGAATACCGCCGCCTTCCATCACCAAGTTTCGGTACTGCGGAGGGCTAGTAGCTTGGGCCGCGGCGGCAGAAGTCAGCCCCAGGCAGAGCAGAGCGAGAAGAAGCAAGGGGTTGCGCATACAAAGGGGGCTAGCAAAAGACCAGATACTGAAAGCAGCCAACGGGTTGCTTTCGGTTCTTTCCTCTTTCGGGCAGCAAAGAAGAACCGTTTCGGCCCATTATCTTTGTAGCCCCCATCCACCCAATACCTTCAACCACCCCCGAATGGCCACATCCAGCACTTCTGCCGCCACCCCCGGCGACACCATTCTCGTTATCGGCGCCGGCGGACAGCTTGGCCTGGAACTTACCCACGAGCTACGCCAAATCTATGGCGCCTCCAACGTGGTAGCCGCCGATGTACGAGCTCCACAACATGCTGAGGCAGCAGAAGCAGGCCCATTTGAACTCCTGGATGTGCTGGACAAAAAGCGGCTGGAAGAGGTTATCCGTCAGTATAAGCCTAAGCAGGTATATCACCTGGCGGCGCTGCTCTCCGCCACGGCCGAGAAGAACCCCAAGTTTGGCTGGCAGCTGAATATGGATGGCCTATTTCATGTGCTCGATGCCGCCGTTGACCTAGGGGTAAAGCAAGTGTACTGGCCCAGTTCCATTGCGGTGTTCGGCCCAGATACCCCGCGCGAAAACACGCCCCAGCTCACCATCATGAACCCCAACACGGTGTACGGCATTAGCAAGCTGGCCGGGGAGCAGTGGTGCGAGTGGTATTTCCGCAAGCACGGCCTGGATGTGCGCAGCCTGCGCTACCCCGGCCTTATTGGCTACAAAAGCCTGCCCGGCGGCGGCACCACCGATTACGCCGTAGACATCTACCACAAAGCCGTAGCGGGCCAGAACTATGAGTGCTTCCTCTCCGAGGACACGTACCTGCCCATGATGTACATGCCCGACGCGCTAAAGTCGACCTTGGACCTCATGCACGCCCCCGCCGACAGCATTAAGGTGCGCTCTAGCTACAACCTGGGCGCCATGAGCTTTAGCCCCCGCGAAATTACGGCCAGCATCCAGCACCATTACCCCGAGTTTCAGGTAACCTACAAGCCCGACGGCCGCCAGCAGATTGCCGACTCCTGGCCCGCCAGCATCGATGACTCCAAGGCCCGCCAAGATTGGGGCTGGCAGCCGCAGTACGACCTGAACAAGATGACCGACGACATGCTGCTGCACCTGAAAGAAGCCGTAGTACCCGAAAAAGTAGCCTAGCACAAAGCCCCGCTGAAAAGGCGGGGCTTTTTTTGGAAGTGGAGCTTTGCTAGGTTGACGAACTCAGCCAACCTAGCAAAGCTCCGCTGCGTTTCTGTGCAGACTACTTCGCTCCACTATGATTGTAAACCACGTTCCGGACGGCTGGCAGGTTATCTACCAGCAAGCGCATGCCTTGCTGGCGGCGCAGCTGCTGCACCAGTGGCCCGCGTTTTTGCCCTGCGACCAGTGGGTGGGCCTGCTGGCCGCCGCCGCGCAGCACGACGATGAGCAACAGAACTGGGACGGACACTACGGTATTACGCCCGCCGGCGCGCCCGCCAACTTCACCATGAAGGAGTTTTCCCTGGAGCAAGCGACCGGCGTAATGAAGGCAGCCCGCTACCAAGGCCGCTGGCGCAGCCTGCTCACCAGCATGCACCTCAGCACCTTGTACGAAGGCCTGCGCGGGCAGAAAAAGGAACTGGATGAGTTTCTGGATGAGCAATTGGCCAATCAGAAGCGTTGGCTGCGGGAGCTGCATATCAAGAAGCTTGATGCCCAGCGGGCCTATACGCTGCTGCATTGGTGCGACCGACTCAGCCTGATTTTATGCCGCCACGAGCTGCCTGAAATGGGGCGGGCACTGGAAATATATGCCGGCCCCGATGGCAACCGCTACCACGTAGTTCAGCCCGAACCCAGCGGCCCAGTGAATGTGCAGCCCTGGCCGTTTCGGGAAAAGCAGTTCAGCGTGAGCGTAGAAGCCATGACGCTGCATCAGCTGCAGTTTGCTGATGATACGGAGCTAGCCGCTGCCCTACGAGAAGCTCCTATAGAAATGCTGCGCTGGGAGCTGGCGAAATAGACATGCTAGAATAAAAAAACAGTCCGGCACCCTGGCCTTGCTCAGGATGCCAGACTGCTACAAAGCACGTGCTGCACGACTTTCACTAGCTACTGAACAGTTTGCGCGTAGCGATAGAGCCGTTTAGAGTTTGGCTACGGGCTTGGGGTCTTGCATGAGGCCGGCGGGCACATCGGTTCGGGCACTGATGTGGCCTAGGCCGCGGCCATCTTTGCCATCGGTGCGGTCAGCGGCCAGCTTGATAGGGCCGTACTGCTGATAGCCGGCCCAGCGGCGGCGAAAGGCGGGTTGGGCATCCGTGGCTTTCGCGAAGAAAGCCCACTCTTCTACCAGCTTGGTTTGGGGGTTAACCAGCACTTCGTACTTATTCTCGGGCGTGACGCCCACATTCTTAAACGTCATGTTCAGTACCTCGGCGGGCGTACCGTCCATAAACTTGCCGGGTCCTTTATAGGTCAGGGTTACACCGGAATCCTTCAGCTTGAAGGGCATGAGCAGCCACCACGAGTTGTTCACCCAAATGGGGTACATGTTGCTGAGCAACTTCTCGCCATCGGGCGTGGCCGAAATATCGCGGCCGTTGCGGTAGGCTTTCCCTTGCTTGCTGGTGAGGTTGTAAATGGCCACGGTGCTGTCTTTCTGCCACCGGAAGTCGCCGGTTTGCTTGTCCCAGAGCTGGTACGAGCCATCCAGAAAGTCCCAGCCCAGCAGGCGGGTTTGTTGCCAGGCCGGGTAACCGCCCATCTGTTGCATTACGGTATCGGCCAGGGCTATGGCTTTGGCATCGGAGCCGGCGGCATCAAAGCCCTCGGCGGCGGGGTAGGCGCTACTGCCGGGGCTAGTAGCCGCGGCTGAAGAGGCGGCCGCCGCTTGCTCGGAGGAATTCGACTGGCAGGCCACTAGCCCCCCGAGGGCGGCAAGCACAACATAACTCAGAACGCGCATAAGAGTAATAAAATCAGTGAGTAGCAGCCCCTGCCGGTGCCTCCGGACGGGCGAGCTTGCTACGCAAATGAACGGGAATTGCGTGACTCCACCGAACGTCCTTTGTATCCGGTCCGTACTAACCGCAGCTTTCTTCTTCTGAACCCTCTGCCCTATGGCCACAACCTACCGCTTCTCCGATGTTATTAACATCCTAAAAACTTCGGCCGGCGAGTTTATGGTAAACAATTCGTTTCGCCATGCGGCGGCGCTTTCCTATTATACCATCTTCTCGCTGCCGCCCTTGCTGCTGATTGTGATTACGGCCGCCAGCACCATCTGGGACGCCGACGCCGTGTCGGGGCAGGTGTTTGACCAGATGAAGGGCCTAGTAGGCGCCGACTCGGCCAAGTTTATGCAAGACAGCATCAATGAGTTTAACAAGCAGCAGAAAGGCGGCGTGGCCTCGCTCATTGGCATTGGCACCCTCGTATTTGCCGCTACTACTTTCTTCGTCACGCTCCAGGAAAGCATCAATGATATCTGGAACCTGAAGGTAAACACCGTTGGCATCGGCATCGGACAGTTTCTGAAGCAGCGCTTTCTCTCGTTTGGCCTTATCCTGAGCGTAGCGCTACTGCTGCTGGTTTCCTTTGTTATCAGTGCCGTGCTGAGTGCCTTCACGGACCAGCTGCAGCGGTGGTTTCCGGAAATAGGGGTAGTAGTAATCCGGATTGTGGACTTTGCCTTGTCGTTAGGCGTTACCACGCTGTTGTTTGCCCTAATTTACCGCTTCCTACCCGATGCCGTTATTCGGTGGCGCGACGTGGGCATTGGGGCCTTTATCACGGCCTTGCTGTTCGTACTGGGCAAATTCCTGATTGCCTTCTACATTGCTCAAGCCGACCCAGGCTCAGCGTTTGGTGCTGCCGGCTCGGCCATTGTGCTGCTGGTGTGGGTAAACTACTCGTCGCTCATCATCTTCTTCGGAGCCGAGTTTACCCAGGAATTTGCCGATGCCTTCGGGCAAAAGGTGCAGCCCAAGGCCCACGCCGTGCGCATTGAAACCCGCGAAGTACCCGAGGGCGAAACCAAAGAAGAAATCAGCACCGGCCGCCCCCGCTCCCAAGGCCGCTGGAAAAATTAGAAAGTCAGAAATTTACTAGGTACTAAACCGGATAAAACCGGCTTTGTATTCTTCTGTATGCCATAAAGATCACCTTACCTGTAGAATATTCTCCTCTGGAAAAGTCTGATAAATTCAATTTATAGCAGGAGTTATATGTTGTACTACACCAGCGAAGTGATAGGTTTGAATCACTTTCACTTTCCTGGTATATGCATCCACTCCTACCCTCCTGCCGAATACTTTTTCTGGTGCTAGCTTCGCTGATTAGCGGCCATGCGTATGCCCAACAACCCACTACCCGTCCACTGGTTATAAGCCCAGTCGTTGGCCCCATTATCGACAGCCAAGAGAAAGTGCTGTACGAGCTATTCCCCTATTATACCCCCAAGGAATTCATTGAGGGCTCTTTTGAACAGGTTTTAGCTCCCGACAGTGCTATCAGACTACGGGCAACCCTCAATGATGGGCGTACCATTGTCCGTCCTATTCCGTTAGCTGAATATTTTGCAATGCGTCAGCGCATTGAGGCAAAAGCGCAACTGCTCAGCTCCGGCAGCCGATCAGCGGCGGCTGACTCTATTGGTCAGACTTACCGCGTAACCCTGCGCTCTGGAACTAATTTTGCAGGCAGGTTGGTGGCAGTTCGCCCGCTTGAACTGGAATTTTCTACCAATGAACCGGGTGCGGTTATCATTACCCGGAGTCAGATTGCTAACATGCAGCTCGTACCCCAAGTAGAAATGGCTGATGCTATGCGTCACCCAACCTGGGGCTACGTTGGCAATGGCACCCGCGTGTTTTTTTCACCCACAGCCCGTAACCTGCGGGCCGGGGAAGGCTACGTGCAAACAATTGACGTTTTCTTGCTCGGAGCCAACTACGGTTTTACTGATAATTTCTCCATGGGTATTTTAGCCTCTGCTATTCCCGGGCTTGGTATTGGTAACCAGATTGTGGCTATTACCCCTAAGTTTAGCGCTCCCATCAGCAAAGATTGGAGCGTTGGAGCAGGCCTTCTTTACGCTCGTATTCCCGCCGAAGACGACATATATGGTTCAAGCTATACGTCCAGCTACGGAGCCGGAATTGCCTATGGTCTGGCTACCTATGGCAGTGCCGACAACAACCTCACCTTCGGGCTGGGATATGGCTTTACAGGTGACGGCAATGGCAACCAAGGCTTCGGCAAGTCGCCGGTAGCGGTGCTGAGCGGTACCACCCGCGTTAGCAAGAAACTCTCTCTTATGTCAGAGAACTACTTAATCACGTCTGGAGATGGTGGCGTGGGCGGCTTGTACGGTATTCGTCTGAACTGGCCCCGCACAACCTTTGGTATAGGCTCGTTTTATGTAGCCCCATTCGGTGAAGAAGGCGCTTTTGGCTACCTATATCCCGTGTACCTGGACCTAGCATTGCGCTTCGGCAAAACGGCGCAACGCTAATTATGTGTGCACGTCGAAACCTATAGCTACCTTGGGAGCCACTATCCGCTTATTTCATCTGTTGCTCTGTGAGACTATTTATTGCTTTAGCAATTCTCTGTTGTCTGTTTTCGTCTAATGGATATGCTTATGCGTTACACGTCCTCCCTGACACCCTTATGGGGCAAAGCCAGTTAGTAAAGCAGCTCCGTACAGAAGCTTGTGAGCAACTCCTAAGCAGGCAGAGGAACACTCCTTTTTCTACGCTGAACGCCACGCAAGCACAACAGCTTTTTGAAGAAACATTATCTGCAACTATAGAGAAACGCGTCAGCAGCATTAAGCAAGTGGCAGCGCGTTCTAATACAGTCGGCGCCTACGAGCAATTACGAGCCAATCTACCGACGGCAGTAGCTATACAGTTGGTAAAAACTTGCCCGCCTGCTGCTACTTTGTATAATCAGTTCAACAATTCATTGCCTACTGCTGCAGAGCAAATGCTGATCAAGTCTTGGGGAAGTGAGCTTTGCTCTCGGCTTACCGCTTTGAAAGACAATGGCAGCTTCAAGGGTAAAACTCCGACTGAGCGAATGGAGCTTTTCCGTCGAGAGTTTATGACCTCTGTAAACACGCACGGACCACAAATCATGAAGATGTATGGTCCTGCTGGCAATAGCACACAAGCTGTAGATAGATTAAGTCAATTAGTATCTCAACAAATGCAGGAGCAATGCACCTCGCTCCTATATTTGCTAAGCCAAGCAGATTAGCCTCTTACTGTACCACATAAATGAAAACAGCCCCATCATTCTAATGATGGGGCTGTTTTGCTTGTAATACTGGCCTAGGCCACTACCGTTTTCTCTTTCACGGCCAGCTGGCCACAGGCAGCGTCAATGTCTTTGCCGCGCGAGCGGCGCACGTTGGTTTGCACGCCACGGTCGGCTAGGTACTTGTGGAAGGCCACCAACTTGTCGTCGGCGGTGTTCACGTAATCGGCGTTTTCAATGGGGTTGTACTCAATCAGGTTCACTTTGCAGGGAATCCACTTCGAAATCTGGTACAATTCCTCAGCATCTTGTAGCGTGTCGTTGAAGCTCTCGAACACGATGTACTCGTAGGTTACCTTGCGGCCCGTTACCTGGTGGTAATGCTTCAGCGCGTCCTGCAACGAGGCCAGCGAGTTGGCTTCGTTGATGGGCATGATTTCGTTGCGCTTGGTATCGTTTGGGGCGTGCAGTGAGAGGGCCAGGTTAGCTTTTACGCCATCATCGGCCAGCTTCTTGATCATTTTGGCAATGCCGGCAGTGCTGACGGTGATGCGGCGCGGCGCCATATTCAGGCCATCGGGGGCGGTGATGCGCTCAATGCTTTTTACTACGTTGGCGTAGTTGAGCAGCGGCTCGCCCATGCCCATGTACACGATGTTGGTGAGCGGCGTGCCATACTGGGCCTCGCACTGCTCCCGGATGCGCACTACTTGGTCATAGATTTCGGCGGCATCGAGGTTGCGCTTGCGGTCCATGTAGCCGGTAGCGCAAAATTTGCAGGTAAGGGAGCACCCCACCTGCGAGCTGATGCAGGCCGTCATGCGGGTATCGTGCGGGATGAGCACGCCTTCCACAATGTTGCCATCGTAGAGCCGGAACGCCGATTTGATGGTTCCATCGTTGGAAAGCTGCGAGTTCTGCACCTGCACGCCGTTGATAACGAAGTGCCGCGCCAGCAGCTCGCGCGTAGCCAACGAGATGTTGTTCATCTCTTCAAACGTGCCCGCCGTGTTCTTCCACAGCCACTCCAGTACCTGCTTGGCACGGAAAGGCTTCTCGCCGTGCTCCACCATAAAGGCCTTGAGCTCGTCGGGGGTGAGTTTGCGGATATCGCGCTTAGAAACTACGGGCAGGTCAATCATCATAACGGCAAAGATACAAGGCAGAAAGACGAAGCCATACCTCTTCTTTCTGAGAACATCCCTCAACCCGCTGAAACTGAAAAAAGTGCCGGTAAGAGAAGTAGCCATAGGATGAAGTACTGCAGCTACATCTGGCTATCATTCTAAGCCGAGCAAAGGACTTCATCACGCCGGCAAAAGTCTTGAAAACGATTGTCATGCTAACATGGTAGGGCGCTTCGCTCCACTCAGGATGACAAATCTTTGCTGTTCATTCACTGGCCTGCTCCATTCAGGCGGGCGGTATAGTCCTCGGTGAGGGGTAGTAGCTGGCGGGTGTTGTAGTTGAAGCCCAACATGCCGGTTTTGGCGCGAGCTATTTCCTTGCCGTCCTGGTTTTTTACCCAATACACCAAGTCGAACCCATACTTGTTGAGGTCGGTGGCGGCCATCTGAATGTGCAGTACGTCGCCATAAAACCCTTCACCCTTGTACTCAATGGCTACATCAGCCATAATGTGGCCTAGGCCCGTAGCGGGGTCGAACTCGGCGTGGCCCAGGTGGCGCAGAAACTGTACGCGGGCCTCATGCAGGATGCTGAGCAGGGCATCGTTGCCGAGGTGGGCCCCGTAGTTGAGGTCGGTGATGCGCACCGGAATTTCGACTGCGAGCAGGTAGGTTTCGGGAAGGGCGACTTTTACGCGGGGCATAGCAGCAGCTTAAGTGAACACAAATAAAGTACGCAGGTTTTCGCCGGGTAAACTACATACCGCTAGCCCTACCAGCAGCTCCAACCGCACAGCAGCTAGGGCCTTATAGCGTTGAAACCCGAAACGCAGTATATTAGCCAAGCGTGGCGCCGGACTAGGCACTGCTGCCGCCTGTCCTATCTTCTGTTCTTTTCCAACACCATGTCTACGCCCCACGTCGAAGTCCGCGCTACCGCCGACGGCTCCAGCACCCTGTTTGTACCCGAGCTTAATGAGCACTATCACAGCACGCACGGGGCATTGCAGGAAGCCCGGCACGTATACCTAGCCGCCGGACTGGAGCCGCTGCTGGCCGAAGTTACCGAATCGGTGTGGGTGTTGGAAGTAGGGTTCGGGACGGGCCTGAATGCCCTGCTCACGCTGGAGCGCAGCCTGACCACGGAGCAAACCATCTTCTACGATACCATCGAGAAGTTTCCGCTGCCCTGGTCAGTTATAAGCCAGATGAACACCGAGAACTATCACCTCTCTCACCCTGATCTGCTTGATTACCAGCACCAGCTGCACGCCGCCACCTGGAATCGGCCCGTGATTCTTACGCCTAATTTTCTGCTGCTTAAGCACTCCGGCGAGCTGCAAGCCACGCTGCTGCCCGACGACACGTACCACGTCATCTACTTCGATGCCTTCGCGCCGGAAAAGCAGCCCGATATGTGGACCGACGAGGTATTTGCTCAACTCTACCAAGCTACCGCTCCGGGTGGGGTGTTGGTGAGCTACTGCGCCAAAGGCTCCTTCAAGCGCAGCCTTAAGGCCGCTGGCTGGCTAGTAGAGCGGATTCCGGGCCCACCCGGCAAGCGCGAAATGACGCGGGCCTGGAAGCGCTAAGCAGAGAATAATATCGGCTTGGGCATTACCATATTACATCCGTAGGCAGTTCTTCCCTTTTCAACTCCAGCAGCCCTAGCACTTCAGCGGCAGGTACTTCCCTCGTGTGCAAGAGTAGGATATTAAAAGCAGAGCCGACAAACTCACATGTATCTCGGAGCTGTCTTTGCTCAGTGGCCGATATGCCACCACCTAAATCTACCATCTGCTGCGCTGCCACTTTTAGCATCTTGTCGCGAAGGCCTAGTTCTCCTAAAGTACTCTTGATCAAGGATTCGGCCGTATGAAAGTCTGCTAGCAACATTCGCGAAGATGAGAACTTCTGGTTAGCAATTCGACGGATGGTGCGGTTAGTACGCAAGTCTGTAACTTCTATTTCGTTTGGATAGAGTTTTACATGAACCGGTATTTTTTGGAAGAAGCCTAGCATACTCGAATCAAGTTTAATAATAGACGGCTGCAAGGTACCACTTCCGGCAACCGGGCAGCATAAGCAGAGAAGTCAACTGTTTTCTCTGCATCCTGCGTAAGTTGGGGCTAATATGAGTCGTAAGCTTTTAGAAACCGACGGGCGGGAATGGGTGCAGCAGGGCATAATTACCGAGGCACAGCGAGAACAACTGCTGACCCTCTACCCTGCTGATGCCACCGCTATTGGCTTGTTGCCGCTCCTGGGGAGCCTGCTGGTTGGTCTAAGTGCTCTGAGCGTGGTCGCGGCTAACTGGCAGGGGTTGCCCGAGGCAGTGAGGCTAGCGTTGCTGCTCGGCGCACTATGCGCGGCCTACGCCGGTGGCGAGTACTTCCGGCGGCGCGGCAACCTCAACCTCGGGATGGGCCTGATTGCCCTGGGGTTGATTCTGTTCGGGGCCAGTATTGTACTCACCAGTCAGCTGTACCAGCTCATCGGCTACGACCTCACGGGGCTGCTGGCTTGGGCCGTAGCAGGTATGGGCCTTACCTGGCTGTACCGCAGTCGCCTCCTGTTCCTGATGACCGCCGTTATCAGCGGCATTGTACAAGGGTACAACACCGGGCAGCTTGGCGCCTTCAGTTACCTCACGGCCATAGGTACGGCGGTGGGCCTGGGCTACTATTGGTGGCGCCGGCCTGATTCGTTGCTAGGGGGCGTGCTCGCCACGGGTCTGCTCTGGCAGGCGGCGCTGCTCATCAACCACTTGCACGTCAAAATCACGTGGTTTTTCATCCCGGCTATGCTCGTGTACAGTTTCGGCGACTGGCAGCCGGATCGGCCGGCCGGGCGAGCGTTGCAGGGGCCGCCATTGGTGGCGGCTTTCCTGTTTACGCTCGGGCTGGCCTTGTTCGGCGAATCTGATTTTTATGCCGGGCAACTGCGTGCACCCTTACTGCCCTACCTGGCCGCGTTAAGTGCAGTACTAGCTATTTCGGTGCTGGGCAAACGGCAGCGCGGCCGCCTCGGCAGCCTCACCGATTGGCTACTGCTGCTGCCAGGTTTCTATTTTACGGGCGGCTTGCCGCTGGCAGTAGCTACGCTGGTTGTGCTGTACGCGTATTCGGGCTCGGTATTGCTGCGGGCTCACCAAGAGCAAAACCAAGACCGTGTGACGCTGGGCACCGTATTGTTTATTCTCACTACAGCCGTAGCCTACTTTAAGCTGACCTGGGGTTTCCTGGATAAGTCGTTGTTTTTCCTGCTGGGAGGCTTGCTGCTCTTGGGCCTGAGCTGGTGGCTAAGGCGCCGGGCAGCCCGCACGTTTTCTTCCACCGCTCCGCCTCAGTCATGAGTTCTACCTACCCTAACTCACCTGAACCGGTAGTAGCGCCTGCCCTGGTGAAGCCGCTGCCTGAACTGCCGGAGCCGCGTCGGCGGCGGTGGCTGCAATGGCTGGTGCTAGCGCAGGTGCTGTTTGTGCTGGGCGTGGCGGCCGCTGGCTATGCAACGGCCGCACTAGGCCGCACCATTGTGCTACGCACGAGCCCCATCGACCCGCGCGACCTATTGTACGGCGACTACGTGACCCTACGCTACCAAATAAGCGAGCTGCCGGGCCGGCTTTGGCGAGGAGGGGCCATGCCGCGCCGCCATGAGCCCGCCTACGTGCTGCTGGAGCCAAAACCCGATGGCACCTACGAAGCGCTAGCCGTTTACCCCGAGCAGCCCACTACCACCGGTAACCAAGCCGTACTGCGCGGCTCAGTGCAGGATGTGTGGCGCCGTGGGTTGCGCCTACGCTACGGGCTAGAGCGTTACTATGTGCCAGAAGGTGCCGGCCGCGACCTAGAGCGCCGCCAAAGCCTGCGCGTGCAAGTAAGTATTGCCCCCTGGGGCCAAGCCCGCATTACGAAAGTCGAAACGGGTACTAAGTAGTGCCGGGAGGCGAAAACGCAGGCTGTTATTTGGCCGGCGGCCTTATATTAGCGTACTATTTTCGCCTCTACTTCTGCTAGTTACCTATTGCATGTTGTTGTAATCCTTCCTTTTACTACTCCATGAAAGCTAATTTATCTACTCTGGCCGATGTGCTGGCGGCTCAGCGCCAGAACACCCGCCCCACCAGTACCCGCAAAAAAGCCACTGACACTCAGGGGCAGGCCAATAGTGAACCCAACGCAGGAAACACTACCCGTAAATAAGCAGAAGGCCGAACCTGGGGTACAGGTTCGGCCTTCTGCTTATTTACGGAACTGGCTTACTCTACAAGTTCCGACTGGCAAGTAATTGCCGATCGGCGAGGTCTAACTCAGTTAGCGCATATTTTTTCTGATCCGTGATGTTCATCTCATCCAAGGCATTCACCAAATCCTGGTAAGTAGCGCCCGGGCCCGTTTTGATCAGCACGATGGGCGCGGGCTGTTGCTGCTGGCGCTTCAGAAGTACCTGCCGCAAACCGCTTGCGCTAAAGTCAGTAGTGAACAACTTCGTGGCAGCGGCTTTGGCAGCATTTCCCGCTTCATTCAGCCCGAAGAAGTAGTGTACTTGGCCTCCTTTGCCCAAAACCAATGTGAGTGCTTTCTTATCAGAAACGGGGCTTTTTTGCTTGGCAGCATCCTGCACCGGCATCTGCAGATCCATCACGGAAGGCTTGTTGAAGGTGGTCGTGAGCATGAAAAAAGTCAGCAGCAGAAACGCCAGGTCCACCATGGGCGTCATATCAAGGCGGAAGGCATGTTTCTTCGCACGGGGCTTGCCGCCGCGCGTAACCGGAGATGCTTGAATGTCAGCCATAACGGTGTGGTGGTTGAGGTGAATCCTGTGACTCTTTTCCACCTAACGGGCCGCTCCTTGGAGTTATTGCTGTTACGCTATATACTCTTTCTCACTAGGCTGCTTCAGCTTTCAAACCGCCACACCTGCTCCGGCGTGAGGCAGGCATGCAGGCGCACATCCCCTGCCCAGGCATCGGTAATACGCGGCACCGGCGACTCCAGGCTCACGCCAATACGCACGGTTTCTGGCCGGCACTGACCTAGGAAATGGTCGTAGAAGCCTTTACCGTAGCCTACCCGGTGGCCGGATTCATCAAAAGCCAGCAGCGGAATCAGCACGGCATCCAGCTGCGCGGGTACTACCTCCGTGGCGTCCACCGGCTCGGGTATGCCCCAGCGGTTGGTTACTAGGTGGGTGGCGGCGGTCAAGTGATAGTGCCGAAGCGTTTGGCCATCGGGCTGCACCACGGGCACGGCGAGTTGCAGACCGGGCACCTCCGCCCACACCTGCTGAATCAGGGCCCAGGTATTGGGCTCCTTGTGCTGCGGAATGGGCAGAAATACGTGCAGCCACTGCCAGCTTGCTAGGTCAAACTCCTGCCGCAACTGCTGCCACAGCGCAGTACTGCGGCGCGCTAGTTCCTCATCGGGTAGGGCACGCCGGTGAGCTAGGGCTTGGCGACGAAGGTCGGCTTTGAGCATAAGGAGCGAGCAAAGAAACGGCCCGCATCAGGCAGAAGCGGGCCGTTGTGAAGTAAGACAATATTTTCAGGAAACGCGGCGGGCGCTTACTCCTCTTCCAGCACCGTGAACTCCAGCGCCAATGGGTCGAAGGCCTCCACAAGCTGCTGAATAAACTGCGGATTGTTGATGAGAATGCTCAGAACGTTGTCGGTGCGCTCTTGGAGGTGGCCGCCGGGCATAAGCTTGTCTTTGAGAGCTGTGAGCTGGCTGTAGGCGGTTTCGTGCTTGGCTTCGGCGGCTTTGCTTAGGCGCTTTTCCAGGCCTGTTACAATGCCGCTTACTTTTTGCTGCTCAGCCGCCACCGTTTTCACGAGGGTTGGATCGAGACGTTGGGCTAGGTCGGATACGGCCTGGAAGGCGGCGGCTAGCTGCTGCTGTTGCTCTTTCAGGCTCACCTCCTCTTGGCCTAAGGTGGCACCTACTTGCTTCTTGAGCTCCGGCAGGGGCCGGAAAATATCGGTGGAAGTCAGGCCCAGTTTGCGCAGCTTACCAGCGTTGGCCTTGCCAATGTATTGGGCCGAGTTACGGGGCAGCAGGATAGGAAACAGAACACCGTTTTCCTCGAATACGCCTTTCAGCTGAAACCAGTAAGCCACTTCGGCTCCGCCCCCAATGTAGCAGAGGTTCGGCAGCAACAACTCCTGGTACAGCGGCCGCAACACTACGTTCGGGCTGAACTGCTCGGGGTGCTGGCGAACCAGCTCCAGCAGTTCCTGCTGACTGTGGCAGCGCCCGGTGTTGCGCACTGTAATCTGCACGCAATCCTGGGCAGCATCGTATTCCAGCCGCTCCCGTTTGCCCCCATCAGTCAGGAAAAACAGGTTGAGCGGGCGTGAATACACCTGCGGCTTGTAGCCGGCGGCTTCCAGCTGGGCATTGGCAGCCTGCACGGCACGGTTAGAAGCCTGCTCCTGAATTTCTTTTTCCAGCACCGGCACCAAGGCCTGCTTGAGTGCGGGCGCGTCGGCATCTAGGCTTACTAGCCCTAGCTCCCCGAATAAGTCATGGGTGAGGCGGCGGGTGGCAGCGGCTAGGGTATCGGTTTCCTGATAAGCGGTACGGAACAAGGCGGGCACATCGGCGGGCAGCTGGTCGAGTAGCTGCTCTTTAAACCCGTCCAGCTTCAGCCTGCCTACTGGGCCGCCCGTTTCGGTGGCGTTCCACTCGTATTGTTTCCCAAACAGGTTGAAGTGGTTGATTTCGGCGAAGTCGTGGTCTTCAGAGGCCATCCAGTACACCGGCACGAAATCGTACTGCGGATACTTTTCTTTGAGCTGACGGCTCAGCTTCACTGCCGTTACAATCTTATAAATGAAGTATAGCGGGCCCGTGAGCAGATTGAGCTGGTGACCAGTGGTAATAGTGAAGGTAGTGTCCTTTTCCAGCAGGGCCAGGTTGGCTTGCACCGCCGGGTGCACCGAGGGCAGTGTGGCATATTGCTCGCGTAAGGCAGTTACCAGCCGCTGCCGGGCTTCCGGAGTATAGCTGGCCTGCTTCTCCTGTAGTTGCGCCTGAAAAGCATCCAGCTCTGGAAAGCGGTGGTAAAAGGGCGCTAGAGCTTCGTGGCGGGCCAGATAATCGGTAAGCAGAGGGGAAAACGCGCCGGTATCGGCGTAGCGCAAGGTCGTGACGGGCATACGAAAGGGAATAATCCGGCTATAACCGGCCAGCGGCTACAAAGTAACTGGGTATTTTCTTAGCTCCTGTTTTTGAGCCCGGCGTTAATGGGTTTCAGCTCATCGGGCACCTAGCGCACACAAATAAAATTGGCTGCCAGCAGAAATTCATTCCACTGACAGCCAATTACTAATACACCTTACTTTACCGCTATACTAGCTTGCCGTACAGGTCAAAGTCCGAAGCTTCGGTAATCTGCACCTGGGCAAAGTCGCCGAGGCGGACATAGGTGTCTTTGGTGGCGGGCACCAGCACTTCATTGTCTACTTCGGGCGAGTCGAACTGGGTACGGCCCACAAAGTAGCCGCTTTCCTTGCGGTCGAAGAGCACTTTGTACGTCTGGCCTACTTTCTCCTCGTTCAGCTCCATCGAAATGCCTTGCTGCAACTCCATAATCTGGTCGGCACGGTCCTGCTTTACCTCAGCCGGCACATCGTCGGGCAGGGTGAAGGAGTGGGTGTTGTCTTCGTGCGAGTAGGTGAAGATGCCCAGGCGGTCGAAGCGCGTTTCCTCCACAAAGTTGTAAAGGTCTTCGAAGTCTTGCTGGGTTTCGCCGGGGTGGCCGGCAATAAGCGTGGTACGCAGGGCAATGTTGGGCACGCGCTGCCGAATGGTATCTACCAGCTCCACCGTGCGGCGCTTACTGATGCCGCGGCGCATGGTTTTCAACATGTTATCAGAAATATGCTGCAGAGGCATATCCAGGTACTTGCAGATGTTTTCCCGTTCGTTCATCACGTCCAGGGCATCCATCGGAAACTGCGAGGGGTAGGCATATTGCAACCGAATCCAGTCGATGCCGGGCACGTCGGAGAGGTGGCGCATCAGGTCGGCCAGCTTCCGCTCGCCGTAGTGTTGCAGGCCATAGTAGGTCAAGTCCTGCGCAATCAGAATCAGCTCCTTGGTACCCAAAGAAGCCAAACGAGTGGCTTCTTTTACCAGGTCCTCGATAGGACGATCCTGGTGTTTGCCGCGCATCAGGGGAATGGCGCAGAACGAGCAAGGGCGGTTGCAGCCCTCCGCAATTTTGAAGTAGGCGTAGTGCGACGGGGTAGTGAGCAGCCGCTCGCCAATCAGCTCGTGCTTGTAGTCGGCCTCCAGCGTCTTCATCAGCTGCGGTAGCTCCAAGGTGCCGAAGTAAGCATCTACCTGCGGAATTTCCTGCTCCAAGTCATCTTTGTAACGCTGAGATAGGCAGCCGGTTACGTACAGCTTATCCAGCTTACCCGCCATCTTTTCATCGGCGTAGCGCAGAATAGTGTCGATGCTTTCCTGCTTGGCGTTATCAATGAAACCGCAAGTATTGATGATGACGATGTTGGCGTCGCTCTTGTCGGCTTCGTGCGTTACATCAAACTGATTGGCACGGAGCTGGCCCATCAGCACTTCTGAGTCGACGAGGTTTTTGGAACACCCGAGGGTGATGACGTTCACTTTATTGGCCTGCTGGCTTCTAACTTTCATGCTGCGTATGTTGGCGGGCGGCCGGGCAATTTCTTCTGAGTGAGAAAGTTGCCCGCTACGGCTCGCGGCGAATTTTGGACCGCAAAGGTACGAACTCGGCAACGCCTTTTCCTAAGGTGAACGTTCCAAAGGCTGAACTGATGGGCTCGACAAACACTAGCGCCTCCGACCTCGCCAACCCGCTACAACCCACGCCCGCCCGTCAGGGCACTGTACACGCCCGGCACGGTTCGCCGCAACAGGGCACCTAGTACTACCGCTATCAGCACAATCAGCAAGGGCAGTACGAGGTATACAGCTAGGTTTTGGCCCGGCCAGAGGCACAAAGCCGCTTCCGTGGCGTAGTTTACCAGCGGCACGTGCAGGCCGTAAATCATAAATGAGAAGCCCGTAAGCCACACAAACCACCGTTGGCGCATAGCCACGCGTACCAGCCCATCGGCCCCAAACTACATGAGCACCACGCCCAACGCCTCCGCCGATTTGTGCAGCAAAAGCATCGGGATAAAGGGCGGCTGCTCGAAATGAAAGGCCATCCAGGTTTTGATGGCCAACAGCCCTAGCCACACGGCTAGCAGCAAGCCGGCCTTAAACCACCGCGGAGGAGTCAGGACATCCGTCTCACGTTTGCGCAATAGCACACCCAGCGCAAAAAACACCAAGCCGGTTCCCTCAAAAAAAAGGAGGTATTCCGAACCCCATTAGCCACATCAGCCCAGCAATTCCAAAATACACTTTCGGTGCCCGTTCCAGGGCCCGGCGCATCCAGGGGTAGGCCAGGTTATACACCAGCAAACTGCGCAAAAACCACAGCTGAAACGGCACCTGAATCAGGAGCCACCGCAGCAGCAGCGTGCGCACGCGGCGCTTCACCCGGACTTTGTGGGGTGCGCTGCCATCATGGTGGGCAAACAAGTAGCCGGAAATGGCAAACAGAATTGGGATGCGGAAGCGCAACAGTCCATTGGCCAGGAAGTACTGCAGCCATGTACCCGCTGATAAGGGCTCATCAACGGGCGTCCAGGGCTGCAGGTAGCGGGAGTGCAGGTTGTAGGCGTGCACGTACACCAGCAGCACCATGGCTACTAACGACCAAAACCGTAGTTTCTGACTCATAAACGCATTGAGTGGCACAGGCGGTGCTGGCGCAGCCAGGGTAGTAGTAGCTTGCATACTCTTAGGATGCCAGCGGGCCAAAAAGCGTTGTCTGCTAGGTACCCAAAAATCACACATCCTCCTGCACCCTAAGGTTCAGGAGGATGTGGAAGCTAGTCTGTTGCGATGCGCAGTTACTTCTTAAACAGCGAGTTTACGAAGGTAGCGCGGTCGAAAAGCTGTAAGTCAGTCATTTTCTCACCCACGCCAATGTAGCGCACGGGCACCTGTAGCTGGTCGCTGATACCGATAACCACGCCGCCTTTTGCAGTGCCGTCGAGCTTGGTGATGGCCAGGG
Organism: Hymenobacter tenuis; assembly: GCF_054780495.1. NCBI lineage: Bacteria > Pseudomonadati > Bacteroidota > Cytophagia > Cytophagales > Hymenobacteraceae > Hymenobacter > Hymenobacter tenuis. The sequence continues at coordinate 363,316 of NZ_BAAGWF010000004.1, read as the reverse complement.
CCGATACTTCGGTGGCTTTAGTAAATTCCTTGGCTTGCAGGAAGGCGTTCTGGCCAGTACTGCCATCGAGAACCAGCAATACTTCATGCGGCGCATCCGGAATCACCTTCTGCATCACGCGCTTGATCTTGCTCAGCTCGTTCATCAGGTTCACCTTGTTGTGCAGACGGCCGGCAGTGTCAATAATCACGACATCGGCGCCCATTTCTACGCCCTTCTGCACAGCATCGTAGGCTACGGAAGCGGGGTCGGTGTTCATGCCGTGCGAAATTACCGGTACGCCCACGCGCTGTCCCCAGATGATGAGCTGGTCTACAGCCGCGGCCCGGAAGGTATCGGCGGCGCCGAGTACTACTTTTTTACCGGCTGAGTGGAAGCGGTGCGCCAGTTTTCCGATGGTAGTAGTTTTTCCTACCCCGTTCACACCCACTACCATAATCACGAAGGGCTGGCCGGTATTATCGGGCCGGTCGAGGATGGCGCGGGAGCCGGTTGCGCCACTGTTGCGGTCTAGCAGGTCTATTATTTCCTCGCGCAAGATGCGGTCCAGCTCCGAGGTGCTCACGTATTTATCGCGGGCCACACGCTTCTCAATGCGGTCAATCACCTTCACGGTGGTATCAATGCCCACATCAGCATGCACCAATAGTGTTTCCAGGTCGTCGAGCACGGCTTCATCGACGGTACTTTTGCCGACTACTGCTTTGCTGAGCTGATCAAAGAAGTTGGTTTTGGTTTTCTGCAACCCCTCATCAAGGGCTTGCTGCTGCTCCTTGCTTTCCTTATCCTTCTTGAAAAAATCGAAAAGTCCCATACTGGGTTTTAGAGTCTTAGGGTCTTGGGGACTGGATGAGAAGAGCCGCTATGTATTTGCAAAAAGAGCCTGCATGGGTGGCGCCTGAAACCTCAGACCCCAAGATCTAAAGCTCGCTAGCCCCCAACACGCAAAAAAGTCCCACGCAGGCGGGACTTCTTCACTTCGGTAGGAATGCCACAGAGGCGCCGACTTACTTAACGCCGGAGGAAATGTACTCCTGCACTTTGTCAACGGGCACCATCTCTTCGCGGAAGGTGTAAGCGCCGGTTTTCTCCGATTTCACAGCACGGATGACTTTTGCCCAGTCCTTGCCGCCAGCGGTTTTCAGGGTTGCTACTACTTTCTTAGCCATTGCTCAGTTACTTGATTTCCTTGTGAACGGTCATCTTCTTGAGCACGGAGTTGAACTTCTTCAGCTCAATGCGCTCAGGAGTGTTCTTACGGTTCTTGGTGGTGATGTAGCGCGAGGTGCCCGGCTGCCCCGAGTTCTTATGCTCAGTGCATTCAAGGATTACCTGCACCCGGTTGCCTTTCTTAGCCATCTCGACGGGGGTTTTTTGGTATTAAGGACTGCAAAGGTACAACCCTTTTTGGAATTGCCAAACAGTCAATGACATTCCCAATAAAACTGTGCTTTACCGGCCAATTATTATCCATAGCGCCCGGTACTACCTTCCGTACTAGCCCTTGGCTAGGCCCAAACCCAGCCCCGACAGTGCAGGACCGGGCTTTACGCTTTACCCACATGGCGGGCCTAGCAGGACTCAGCGCAATACCATATTGTGCAGCTTAACGGTGTATTCCTTAGCCGCAGCATCGTAGCCGATCGTGTATTTTGTAGGATAGTAGAGGCCAGTTTGGGCTACGGCTTGCGGCTGGGGCAAGTCGAAGGTTTCGGTGGTTTTGCTTTGCAGATAGGCTAGCGTTATCATCGGCTCAATGAACGTGACGTTACCATTATAAGAGCCGTAGATAAGGGTTTGGGTGAACTGCTCGCCATGAAACTCATGACCCGCTGGGTTTATCCAGTGTTTGCCCATCATGGGTACTACCCCCGGGCCGGCCACATACCCGGTGGGTATGTACTTGCTTTCGGGCGCAATTTCTCCTTTGGGGTCGTTAGGCGCAATTTGCATGCGCTCATTCATCGGCATGGTATAGAAGTGCACGTCGAAGTGGGGCGAGTCGTATATCTGAGCGGGGTCGTGGCCGTGGGGGTTCCAGTCGAAGGAAACGTGGTTGAAAGGAATCTTGGCGGCGGTAGCCGGCAGCGGCAGCATATACCAGGCGGGCGGATTGGTATCGGTGGTGGGCAGCCCGGTCAGGCCGGCCTCGGTTATGCGCATGCCTACCTCAGTAGGCGCGCCATCAGGTGAGGTAGTGATAAAGCTCCGGGCCGAGCCGTTCCCGATGGTTACCGTATCCCCATACGTAGTGGTGGGGTCGGGCTGGTTGTCGTCATCATCGTTGCAAGCACTAAGCGAGAGGCTGCTCAGTAGGAGCATAGCCAGCCCAGCCCGCACCCAGTGGCGCGGTTGGAAAGCAGGAAGAACATGCATTGTTACCAGGAAAACAGAGATGAGGGGATAGAAAATCTCCGAGCAGTCAGGCTCCGGGCTGCGTCTGCTACTTCCAGCCCTCTCGGTACTATGAGCAGCTGCCTCATACGTACCAGCACCCCACCAGCTACTCCGGCCGATAGCGTTAGTGCAAATGATTATTGACTAAATCTAATATAATAAACATTCATCTCCAACATCTTAATGAATGCTATCTGCTTAGGTAGGTAGCGAAAACCTGTTTTGCGGGCAAACAGCAAAGCATCTTTCCGCCCAGCGCTTCAGTTACTCTGGTAACCTAGCAACAGGGCAGAAAGATGTTGTGTGCCGTGTGGCGACGCCGGCTAGCGCAGTCACCTGCGCCGGGCTAGTTCAGCTGAGGCAGCTTAAAATCGTCGAGGGCGCTGGGTTTGGCCATCATGCTTTCTATTTCGGCAACGGTGCGCGGGGCTTCCCGCGAGAGGTTTTCGTAGCCCTGGGCCGTAATCAGTACATCATCCTCAATGCGCACACCGATGTTCCACCACTTTTTGTCGCAGGGACTGCCTTCCGGGATATAAATTCCGGGCTCCACCGTGATGACGGTGCCCGCCTGCAGCGGTTTGTAGCTACCCCGGTCGTGCACATCAAGGCCCAAATAGTGGCTAGTACCGTGCGGAAAGTACATGCGCGCCTCCTCAGGCTTTTTTATGATACCGAGCTTTAACAGCCCATCAGCCACCACCTTTTGGGCGGCTTTGTTGGGCGCCTGAAACTCATTGCCGGGCTTGCAAGCCGCAAAACCCGCTTCCTGAGCTGCCAATACTAACTCATAGATCTGCCGTTGGGCTGGGGTGAATTTGCCGGAGGGCGGAATGGTGCGGGTTACGTCGGCGGTGTAGCCGTGGTATTCAGCGCCGCAGTCCATTAGCAGCAGGTCATTATTCACCTGCGGCTTGTCGTTTTGGGTGTAGTGCAGAATGCAGGCGTTGTTGCCAGCCCCTACTATGCTAGGGTAGCCCTCAAACTCGGCGCCATATTTTTTGTACACGTACTCGTGCAAGCCTTGCAGTTCCATCTCGCCCATTTCAGGACGGGTCGCTTTCATCACCTCTTGTTGCCCCACGGCACTGATGCGCACGGCCCGGCGGAGCAGCGCCAGCTCTTCGGGCGTTTTTATTTCCCGCAACTGGTCTAGGGCGTCATCGAGGGCAGTAGTATTGAAGCGACTGGTGGGCTTGCCGGCCACGGCCTTTTGCCGCTCCGCATCAGTTTTGGCTGCCAGATAAGTCTGAATGTAGGTGTCCTGCGCCGCGCTGGCATTCGTCTTGGCGGTTTCCTGCAGGAAGGTGCGCAGCCGGTCAGCGCCACTCAGGCCGTATTGCTGAATCATTTGGTGGGCCTGCGCCACGGACGGGTCCATGTCAGGCGGTAAGGCAGCTTGCTGCCGGAACGTGGCTACTAGGTCATATAAGTCCGCGGGGTTGCGGGCATCGTTGCGCACATCGGCTGGGAGCGGTAGGTAGGCAACTTCCGCAAAATCGGCCCACTTGATACCGGCCGCGGCAAACTCTTTGTTGTCGGCCACAAACTGCACCTGCAACTGCTGCTTGGTGCCTTCGGTGCCCAAGCGGCGACCGGTCCACTGCTCGGCGCGTGCGTCGCGGGGCTGCACAAACAGTGCTTCCGTTACGCCAGCCTGGCCTTTAATAGTCTGTGGCTCTTTAAACAGAACCAGCACTGCCTCCGGTTCATCGTAGCCGGTGAGGTAGTAAAAGTCGGGGTTCTGATGATAGGTAAAGTCCACATCATTGGCCCGGTTTCGAACAGGAGCCGCGAACAGTACTGCCACCGAGCGGGCCGGCAACGCTTGCCGGAGCAGCTCGCGCCGCTGCTTATGGAAAGAGGGCGACAAGAAGTCGGCGGGCCGGTCGGGACCGGCTGCCCGCTGGGCCTGCGCGTCGGGGGTGGCAGTCAGCAATCCGGCCAGCAGTAGCAGTCGGGCAGAGTTCAGCAGAAGTGGGGTCATAGCACAGGCAAGGACAGCAACCCGCCCACAACGTTGCCGCTGAAAGCAGAGCTAGGCCTCAACTTGCGAAAAAAGCCGGACGGAACCTACTGCCAGCGGCGGGCAACACAGAAACAGCGCGAAGCTTCCACAATGCGCAGCGCCGAAAAGCTCCGTATCGGAACCTTACCAAACCCTGCACGTCGCGGAAGCTTCGCGCTGAAACTCACTTTGTTTCTGAAAAGAAACGAAGTACTAGTAAACGATGAAGCCCTGCTCTTTCGCCTTCTTCAATACCGACATGATGCCGTTCTTGTTGATAGTACGGATAGTGCTGGCGGCAACTTTCAACGTAACCCAGGCGTCTTGCTCAGGAATGTAGAAACGCTTCTTCTGCAGGTTCGGGTAGAACTTGCGCTTGGTTTTGTTGTTGGCGTGCGAAACGTTGTTGCCTACGCGGGTACGCTTGCCGGTCAGATCACAAACTCGGGCCATGATATCAGGAGCTTAAGGTTTCAATGCTAGAAAAAGGGACGCAAATATCGGTATTTGTTCGAGCAAATCAAATCCAACACCTGAAAAATAGCAGGTTAGCCATTTTCAGGGGCCCTAGGGGCCTTCTTTTTATTCCGGGCGGCCTGCCAGGGGCAATGGCGGCAACCATTTCCGCAGCAACTGCCCCGCCGCAAGTGGTACTGCTCAGTGAATACCATATACCCTTCCGGCGTGAAGTAGTAGTCACCGGGCTGGAGCGGTTGCGGAGCAGATTGGGCCACAGAGCGAGCAGTAGATGAAGCCGCAAGTTACACTCTGGCGCCGGAGCTACGGCCAACGAAAACCCGGGACGCCCTTTATTTGTATATCTCTATTCAGGGCTATTTGCACGGCACTGCTACTTCCCCGCGTATGCGCTTTCTCTTCTGTTTTCTTGTAGCCTGGTTGCCGGTGAGCACTGCCTGGGCCCAGCCGACCGATAATGCGGGCATTCTGCAGTTGGTGCGGCAGCTGGCCCGATTGGGTGAACCGGTGCCGGCCTTGCCACTGAAGGAAGCCCGCCGCACGTTGCCGCAGGTTAGGCAGCGCTTTCAGCAGGGGTTGCCGGCGGGTACTAGGCTCTATGTGACGGCAAAGGTGCTGAACGAAGTCGCTACCCCCGAGCCGGTACTGATATTGGTAGACACGTGGCAGCAAGGCCTCATCAGTGGCCGAATTGTGCGCCTGGCTGCTGCCAATAGCCGCAGCACCAGCGCCGTAGCGCCAGTTGAGTTAGATGAAACGGTAGTACTGGATTGGACCGTAATCCGGCCTCAGGGCGCAGAAGAAGGTAACTACCTCGGTAAGTTTTTGGACTTAGAAGAGCGCTTGGCAACGCTGGAAGACTAGGGTGCCCAATAGCCTAAACCGCAACTGCTCCTGCTGCTCCTGCCTGTACTACCTTACCTCTGACGCGCTGCGCACTTGTTCTGCGGGCTTTGGCCTAGGCAGAGCTACGGTGTGCATGTAGCTGGTTTCCAGGCAATTTTTATCAACCCTACCACTTGTAGCCAGCTACGCCATGGTGGAGCTCAGCTCCGGCCGGGCTTAACCGGGCTCTAACCTTTTTGCGTACTTTTGACTTGCTGAATCTTCCACTGCAACCATCCCACCCTATGGAAACCACCCACTCTGCTACCTCCACTACTATACACGGCCGCAGCCAGGAGCTGATGGCACTGGAAGACCACTACGGCGCCCACAATTACCATCCGCTACCCGTGGTGCTGAGCCGGGGCGAAGGTGTGCATCTGTGGGACGTAGATGGCAAGCATTACTATGATTTTCTATCGGCATATTCGGCTGTAAACCAAGGCCATTGCCACCCCCGCATCATTGGGGCGCTTACGGAGCAGGCCCAAAAGCTTACGCTTACTTCCCGCGCGTTTTTTAACGACCAACTCGGTCCGGCTGAAAAACAGATCTGTGAGCTGTTTAACTACGACAAGGCCCTGCTCATGAACTCGGGTGCCGAGGCCGTAGAAACGGCCCTGAAACTGGCTCGCAAGTGGGGTTATCAGGAGAAAGGCATTGCCCCGAACCAAGCCGTGATTGTGGTAGCGGAGCACAACTTCCACGGCCGCACCACCGGCATCATCTCCTTCAGCACCGACCCCGATTCAACCGGCGGCTTTGGCCCCTATACCCCTGGCTACCAGGTAGTACCTTACGATGACCTGGCGGCCTTAGAGGAAGCCGTGAAGAACCCGCACGTATGCGGCTTTTTGGTAGAGCCCATTCAGGGTGAAGCCGGCGTGATGGTGCCTTCAGAAGGCTACTTGGCCCATGCGGCTGCCATCTGCAAAGCCCACAACGTGCTGTTTATTGCCGATGAAATTCAGACGGGCTTGGGCCGCACCGGCGAGCTGCTGGCTGTGTGCTACGAAGGCGTACACGCCGACATCCTGATTTTGGGCAAGGCCTTGAGCGGCGGTGTGTTACCCGTTTCGGCGGTACTCTCGCGCAACGAAATCATGCTTACCATTCAGCCCGGCCAGCACGGCTCCACGTTCGGGGGCAACCCGCTGGCCTCGGTAGTACTGCGCGCCGCGCTGGATGTACTCATTGATGAAAAGCTGACGGCTAATGCCCGGGCCCTGGGCGAGGTATTCCGGGAGCGGATGCGCCGCGTGCAGCAGCAGCGCCCTGAGGTGGTGGAGCTGGTGCGCGGTAAAGGCCTGCTCAATGCCGTAGTAATTAAGCCGCACGCCGATGGCCGTACCGCCTGGGACGTGTGCGTGACCCTAATGGAGCGTGGCGTGCTGGCCAAGCCTACTCACGGCGACATTATTCGGTTTGCTCCGCCGCTGGTTATCACGGAAGAGCAGCTCCATGAGGCTTGTGACATCATCGAGGACGTAATTCGGGAGTTTTAACCGCTAGTTAGGGTAGCAGAGAGCAACTTTTCACTACCCCTGCTTCGCCGTTAAACCGCTTGCGAGCTCCTATTTGCTAGGCTCACCTTAACCACCAACTCCCTGCACCTGCCCGGACGCCGAAGCTTCTGGACTGGTGCAGGGAGTTGGTTTTTGTGAGCAGTTTGGAGTTAGGCAATGGCTAGTGATTGCTCGGCGGCAACACTCTGCTCAGCTTCCCGCAGGCGCTGGCGCCAGGCCGGATACCGCAGCAACTGCCCCTGAATAACCAGCCAGGCCACAATCATGGGTACGGCTTTGAGCTTGTACACATCGAAGTAGGCGTGGCGGATGGAAGGCGGCACTAAGTCGGTCGCAGAGAGGGTAGTGAAGACGAATACAAACGCAAACAGCGCCCAGTGCCAGCGCAGGCTGCGGTGGTAGCAGATAAACCAGAACATAAAGCCAGCGGTGGCAATAATGAACGTCGGCGACTCGGCCATTTGGTTGAAAATCACTACAAAAATCAGAATAGAAGCCACGTACAGCCGCCGGTAATCCGTTTCCTGCCAATGCCGCCAGTACACCAGTGGCAGCAGCAGCAGCGCCATGCCGATGCCTTGTACCAGGCCTTTGGCTTCGCGTGCTACGCCAAACCAGGCTTCGAGCACGCCCATCAGGGAAAGCTGAATACCCGTAGCTGACTCACGCACGATATTGTACCAACCGGTGTAAATCATCTGAAACTCGGGCCACGACACCACCAGCAGCGGCGAAAACGCGAGCAGCAGCATCCAGGCAGCAATCCAGAATCCGTTGCGGATAAAGCCTGGGTAGAACAGGAAAATCAGCCCGATGCCGATGCCATACACCTTGATAAGCGCGGCCAGCGCCACGCACAGCGCGGCCCAGCGGTTATTGCCTTTCTCTAAGTTGATGTACGTCCAGAGCATGAGGCCCACGAGCAGGCAGTTGGCCTGGCTGTTGTGCAGGGCAGTCATCATATCCACCACTACCAGCAGCAGAAACCAGATCTGGCGCCGCTGATCGGGGAAAAGGCGCCGGCCAGCCGTGTAGAGCACCGCGTTGTTCAGCGCATTCCAGCTAAGCAAGCCCAGCCAGTTGGGCATATAAGCAAACAGGCCCATGAACAGGGCGAAGGTGGGGCTGTATTTGTAGGTATCGTAGTAGTACTCGGGGTACTCTAGGTACAAGTTTTTTCCTTCCAGCAGGTTGAAGAACGGCTTTACAAAAATCAGATAATTGTTATAAGTTCCCTTGAGGTAATGCTGAAAACTGACGATAATCGTCAGGACCACATAGAGAATCAAGACAAAGCGCGGGTGAACCAGAAACTTCAGGCGGCTATTCATGCACGATAGGTAAAACGGAGCTGTTTAGGTCAAAGGTACAAGGATCGGGGGAGGCTTCACTAGCCCTTGGTGCACTCGTAACCGTTGAGTTCCGAAGCCACCGGCCGATAAAACGGCCTAACTGGCGGGGCCCAGTGCCCGCTTGGCCGAGGAAGTCAGCGGCCGTTTGTGCGGCGCTGTAGCTTTGTTGTATTATTCCTTTAGCCCTGACTGTTATGCGTGCTCGTTTTGTTTTCGTGTTGTTGTGTGGTGCCGGAGCCGCTTTTTCTAGCTGCCAAATTAGCCGAAACGTGTTGCAGGGCCCTTCCTCCTTCGGAAAGACGTTCTCCGCTTCCGATACCGCCACCACCGTCATTATGATGCACGACTCGCAGGGCCCACAGGCTACCCGTGTTACGCTCACCACGGCTGAAGCCGCCTCGTTCCGACAGCAGTAAGCCCTTCGCTCTTTTCTGGTTTTCACACACCGTGCTGGCGCGGCTGTACCTGAAGTGGTGCAGCCGCGCTTTGCGTTGCGCTCAGAGTTACTAGGGTGGGTTTACGGGTAAAGTGGTTTGTCTCTACCTTGGGGCATGCAAACCATATTTTTCCGGCGCCACGGGTGGGCGTTTGTGTTGCTTTTGCTCACCAGCTGCCGTAGCGAGCAGGTTGCCTTTCGCTTCTCGCCGACACCTTCGGCACATTCGGCTTCGTCGGTACCTAGTGCGCCGCGCGTCGCTGCATTGGCTGGCACCCCGGTAGCTTCCGCGGCCTCTGTTGCACCGGTCCTAACGGCCCCAGCTGTTTCTGCACCGCGCAAACTAAAACGTACTAGGCCCCGGACAGCCTCAAACCCCTGGCGCCGGCTGGCAGTAGCCACGCCGCGGCCATTTCTGCGGCCCCAAGCTGAAGTAGCCGCGCGACCTGCTGCTCCCCAGGCGGGCCGCGACACGTTTCACTTGGTGCTCGGGTTTGCCCTAGTGGCGGCTGGGGTGGTGGCGGGGTTGCTGCTGGGCGGCTGGCTGGGCTTGGGTGTAGGCGCCTTGGTAGTGATTCTGGGCTATTATTTTGTGATACTCGGGCTTGGGGGTAAGCACGCCTGGCTGGAAATCTTCCAAGAGTTCTTCAATATGTAGGGCGCTGCGGACCAGTGGTAGTTGCCAATTGGCGCAACCTTACCTTTGTCTGTCCTGTTCTACCTCGTCTCATTAACTGAAAGCAACTCATGCCTATTCTACCTACGCATCGTCCGCGCCGCAACCGTAAGTCTCAGGTTATCCGCGACATGGTGCAGGAAACCCGCCTCACTACCCACGATTTTATATACCCCGTGTTTCTGATTGAAGGTCAGAACCAGATGCTGGAAGTCAAGTCCATGCCGGGTATTCACCGCTTCTCTGCCGACCGCCTGATCGACGAAATCGGGCGCTGCGTGGAGCTGGGCATCAACAGCTTCGCTCCATTCCCGAGCATCAATGATGCGCTCAAAGACCGCTTGGCGCGCGAATCGGCGAACCCGGAAGGCCTGTACCTCAAAACCGTAGCCGACATCAAGCGCCAATTTCCGGAGGTAGTCCTGATGACTGATGTGGCCATGGACCCGTACTCTTCTGACGGCCACGATGGGGTAGTAGATGCCGAGTCGGGCGAGATTTTGAACGATGCGACGCTGGAGGTGCTCGGCCAGATGGCGCTGGCACAAGCCCGCGCCGGCGCCGATATCATCGGACCCAGCGACATGATGGACGGCCGCGTGGCCTGGATTCGGGACGTGCTCGACCGCAACGCGTTTTCGCACGTGAGCATCATGAGCTACACGGCCAAATACGCGTCGGCGTTCTACGGCCCCTTCCGCGATGCGCTGGACTCGGCACCCAAGAAAGGCGACAAGAAAAGCTACCAGATGAACCCCGCCAACCGCCGCGAAGCCCTCCGTGAGTTGGCCCTCGATGAGCAGGAAGGTGCCGATATGGTAATGATTAAGCCTGCCCTAAGCTACCTCGATGTGATTCGGGAAGTGCGCGACAACACCCAGCTGCCCGTGACGGCCTACAACGTATCGGGGGAATACGCCATGGTGAAAGCCGCCGCCCAACATGGCTGGCTCGATGGCGAAAAAACCATGATGGAAGTGCTTACCAGCATCAAGCGCGCCGGCGCCGATGCCATCCTGACCTACTTCGCTAAAGAAGCCGCCGAAGTGCTGCGCCGCGGCTAATGGCCTCTCCTGAAGGTAAAAAGCGGAATGAGCTTAGGCCCGTTCCGCTTTTTTGTGCTTTTCGTAGCCGATATTCGTTGCGCCGCTCCCCATATTCTCATCCTATGCCTGCTTCTCTGCGCCTTGCTACTACCTCCGATATACCCGCCATCCTAGCCATTGTGCGCCGGGTTGTGCCTTTAATGCAGGCTAGCGGCAACCAGCAGTGGAGCGACGATTACCCAAATGAGGGCGTTTTTACTCAGGATATTGCGAAGGGCCAGTTGTGGGTAGCGGAGCTGGAAGGGAAAGTAGCCGCCATGGCCGCCCTCACCAACAACGACCAGGACCCCGAATACGCCCAAGCCGATTGGGACCCCTCGGAGCCGGCCCTTGTTACGCATCGGCTGGCCGTAGACCCGGCGGCGCATGGGCACGGTTTGGCAGTGGCCTTGCTGCACCAAGCCGAAACCCTAGCTCAATCCTTCGGCCTGAAAGCACTGCGGGTTGATACCAACTCGGAAAACGCAGCAACCCAGAAGCTCTTTCCCCAGCTGGGCTACCGCTACGCCGGCGAAATCACGCTGGCTTTCCGGCCCGGCCTGCGGTTCTTCTGCTACGAGAAACGGTTAGACTAGGTCACTAGCCCGGCCCAAGCTACCGCTCAAACGGCCAGCGGCTTTGGCTGCGGCTCCACAGCAGAAAGGCAACTACCCCGGCGGCCGTTACGCCCAGCGCCGAAAGGATAAGAGTAGGGCCGGTGCTATACAGGATGAACAACCACACGGCAATGGCCAGCACCACGGGCAACGGGTAGAGCGGCATACGGAAGGGAAGCCCCGCCGTGCCCCGGCGACGCCGAAGTAGTACTAAGCCCACTGCCTGCCCCACAAACTGAATGAGAATGCGCATGGCCAGAATAGCGCTAATCACCTCTCCTAGCCGAAACAGCAAACTAAACACAAAGCCTACGCCGCCCAAGATTAGGAGCGACACATGCGGGAACTGCTTGGTGGGATGCAGCCGGCCAAAAATGGGCAGAAACTCGCCATCGGCAGCGGCGGCGTACGGAATGCGCGAGTAGCCCAGCAGCACGGCAAACAGGGAGGCAAAGGCCACCCACAACACCAGCGCGGTAGCCGCTTTGGCCGCTACTGCCCCGTAGAGGCGCTCCACAAACGTGCTCACAATAAACTCCGACTGACTAGCCTCCTGCCAGGGGATAACCGTGCCCACACTCCAGTTCAGCAGCAAGTACAACGCCGCAATGCCCAAAATGCTCAGAAATATGCTGCGCGGAATCAGCTTATGCGGCTCTTTCACCTCGCCGCCCAGGTGGCACACGTTGTAGTAGCCCAGGTAGCTATAGATGGTCTTAACGGCGGCTTGGCCCATAGCGGCTGAAATCAGGATGCCAGGCAGCGCCGACACTCCCTCCGTTGGCAGCCACGCCACAGCATGTGTGGAGTGGGTGATGCCGCCAAAAATTAGCCACGCCATCAGGGCCAGCACGCCTACCCAGAGCATGACTCCTAGGCGCCCAATTTCCTCAATCCTCCGGTACAGCAGCGCAATCAGGAGCAGCACCACTACCCCCGACACCAGCTTAGGCTGCCACCACTCTGTGAGCGGCACGAGGTAGCCGAAGTATTGCGCAAACCCGATGGCGCCGGAAGCTACCACCAGTGGGGCCTGCACCAGCGTCTGCCACACGTACAGAAACGACATTAGGCGGCCCCATTTCCGCTCACCGTAGGCTAGCTTCAGAAAGCGGTAAGAGCCGCCTGCCTCGGGGTACGCCGCGCCTAGCTCACTCCAGATAAGGCCATCTACTAGGCTTAGGCCGGCCCCTACCAGCCAGGCCAGCAAGAAGTACGGTCCCATAAAGCCCATCACCAGCGGCAGCGTCACGAACGGCCCGATGCCCACCATGTCAATCATGTTGAGGGCGGTGGCCTGCAGCAGCCCAAGCCGCCGGCGCAACGGAGCAGTAGTTTCGGTAGAGGTTGGCGTCATAGGGGCGTAAAAGTCGGATAACGGCAGATTGTTCAGCCCGCCGTTCCAACCCCACCTTGGCGGGGCCCGTACCACGGGTGCACAAACTATCTATTGTATGGCGGGAAGCTCTTCTAAAATTGCTATTTACGGGGCCATCGGAGCCAATATAGCCATTGCCATCAGCAAGTTTGTAGCTGCCTTCTTCACTGGCAGCTCGGCTATGCTCTCGGAGGGCATTCACTCCCTCGTAGACAGCGGCAATGGCATGCTTATCCTGTTTGGAGTAAAACAGGCCGAGAAGCCGGCCGATGACCGTCACCCGTTTGGTCGCAGCAAGGAACTGTACTTCTGGTCGTTGATTGTGGCCATTCTGGTGTTCTCGGTGGGCGGCGGCATGTCGTTTTACGAAGGCATCAAGCACATTCAGCACCCCGCCCCCATCACTGACCCTACCTGGAACTACTGGGTACTAGGCCTGTCGTTGGTGTTTGAGGGCATTTCGTTTTTTCTAGCATTCCGGGAGTTTAACAAAAGCCGCGGCGAGGCCGGCTTCTGGGCTACACTGGGCCGCAGCAAAGACCCCTCCGTATTTTCTATTCTGATGGAGGACTTGGCGGCCCTGCTGGGGCTAGTACTTGCGCTGGCCGGAGTTTACTTCGGGCACCTGCTCAAGAATCCTTACCTCGATGGAGCAGCTTCCCTCTGCATTGGCGTGTTGCTGGTAGCGGTGGCCATCTTCCTGATTTACAAAACCAAAGGCTTGCTGGTAGGCGAAGGGGTAGACGACGAAACCATTTCTTCGCTTGAGGTAATAGCCGTAAGTCAGCGGAGTGTGGAGCAGGTGCGCCGCCCCCTGACCATGTACATGGGCCCGCAGGATGTAGTGTTGGCACTGGATGTCGAATTTCACGACCACCTTTCGGCCGTGGAGGTAGAACAGGCCGTGGACCAGTTACAGGACGCCATCCGGGCCAAGCATCCGGAGTTTAAGCGCATTTTTGTGGAGGCCAAGGCGCTTACTAGCAAAGAGCGGGGTACTAAGTCGCCCACCAACCAGGTTTCTCCCCAAATTTAACCTCGGTGCTGAACCGTATCCAACCTACGCGGCAGTTTTAAGGTAAACAGAGCGCTAACCAGGCTTATAGAGGAGCGTGGCTAGCGCCTTTTTGATCCATAACCCCAGGCAAGTATGGCTACTTTATCTACCCACACCAATCCGTTTCAGTCGTTCTGGATGGCCGGTTTTGAGTGTACCGACCAGCTGAATGCATTTGGCAATCGAGTTGATTTTCTGACCCTAACTGGGCACCTAGAGCTGCTCGACGAGGATTATCAGGCCATTCAATCGTTTGGCATGAGCACAGTGCGCGAGGGAATTCGGTGGAGCCAAGTGGAGCGACAGCCCTATCAGTATGACTGGAGCACGGTGCAGGTGCTACTAGATGCAGGCGCCCGAAATAACGTACAGCAGATCTGGGACTTATGTCACTTCGGCTACCCCGACGACCTGACGCCGCTGCACCCCATGTTTGCCCGGCGCTTCGCGCACCTTTGCCGCGCCTTCGTGGACTTCTACCGCAGCCAACGCCCCGATGATGTGCTTATCGTGACGCCTATTAATGAGGTGAGCTTTATGAGCTGGCTAGGAGGCGATGTGCGCGGAACCTCGCCCTATTGCGTGGGCCAGGGCTGGGAAGTGAAGCGGGGCCTGATGCGCGCTTACATTGAAGGGGTAGCCGCCCTGCAAGAAGCCGACCCCGGTATCCGCATCCTGACCACGGAGCCGCTCATTAACATTGTGCCAAGGCACGGAGCGCGGCCCGCTGAGGCTCGGAGGGCTCGGGAGTTTGATACCAACCAGTTTCAGAGCGTGGATATGCTAGCGGGCCGACTGTGCCCGGAGCTGGGCGGCCGGCCGGAATATCTGGATTTGCTAGGGTTCAATTACTACTACGATAACCAGTGGCAGCAGGACCCGCACCAAACCCTGCCGTGGATGAATGAACACAACGACCCACGCTGGCGCCCGCTTAGCCACCTACTCAACAAAGCCTACCGCCGCTACGGCCGGCCAGTAGTACTAACCGAAACCAGCCACCCCGGCGAAGACCGGCCGCTGTGGCTACGCATGATTGCCCACGAGGCCGTGCGTACGCTGCAGGCCGGCGTGCCTTTACTAGGTATCTGTCTGTACCCCATCATCGACCGGCCCGACTGGGACCACCTGACGCCGTGGCACCGCGCCGGCCTCTGGGACGCCGACACTTCACAGCCAAATCCGGGCCTGACCCGCGTGCTGGACATACCTTCTGCCGATGCACTTCTGGAGGCCCAGCAGGTTACGCAGGAAGTGTTGCCGGCACCCGTGGAGCTGCTCACCTCCACGTATTAGGCATATGAGCAGTCCCCTTTCTGCCTCATCTGAGCTGCTATTTCAGTTCCGGCAGGCCTTCGCCGATGTAAATCTTTCTCCTACT
This sequence comes from Hymenobacter tenuis, assembly GCF_054780495.1. Taxonomy (NCBI): domain Bacteria; kingdom Pseudomonadati; phylum Bacteroidota; class Cytophagia; order Cytophagales; family Hymenobacteraceae; genus Hymenobacter; species Hymenobacter tenuis. The sequence goes on along the minus strand of NZ_BAAGWF010000004.1, from coordinate 348,041 downwards.
GAGGCCCAGCAGCTCCGGCAGCAGCTTGTGGAGTTTGCCGGCCAGGGCGGAGACGTGGCTCGTCTTCGGCACGAGTTGTTTGAGCTGGCGAAGGGGCGGTTTAATACGTTCAAAGACAAAGCCGTGGTAGAATGGCTGGAAGCGGCCAGCGCTCTGCTACCCGAGCAATCGGCCCCAACCCCAGCTACCCACAGTCAGCAGGCGCAAGTGTATTTTAGTCCGGGGCCTGATTGCGTGGCGGCTATCCGGGAGTTTATCAGTGAGGCCCGCCATACGCTGGATGTGTGCGTGTTTACGGTGGCCGATGACCGGCTGACGGAAGTACTGCTACAGGCGCACCGCCGCGGGGTGCGCCTACGCCTGCTCACCGACAACGACAAACTCTTTGACCGGGGCTCCGATGTGCGCGAACTGCATGCAGCCGGCGTAGCCGTGCGCACCGATTGTACCGACAACCACATGCACCACAAGTTTGCCATTGCCGACCAGCGTACTGTACTCACGGGCAGCTACAACTGGACCCGCTCAGCCGCTGAGTATAACCTGGAAAACCTGATAATCACGCCTGACCCGGCCATTGTAAAGCGCTACGCCGCAGAGTTCGAGAAACTGTGGGCGCAGATGAAAGTGCTGGAAATCTGAGCACATTACTAGGCCCTGGCATTTGCTCAACCCATAAACCACTGCCCCGGCCCGGACTTTCCTTTGAAAGGAAAGTCCGGGCCGGGGCAGTGGTTTGAAAGGGCGCTACGTACTAGGCTACTTGGAAGCCCCAACCTCCGGCACATCGGCCGAGGGGCGCCGGATTGAAATTAGCTGCCGGGTGTTTTCTGCGCCTACCGTCAGGTTCAGGTAGTAGTCACCGGCGGGCAGGTCCGTGAAGTCGAGGGTTTGATTGTGCGGGCCAGCGGCCTGCTTGCGGTAATCGGAAACGCGCACGGCCACACCACGCTGGCTATACAGTACCCAGCCCAGCGGCTGTTCCTGCTTTAGCTCATACGCCATCTGTATCACGCCGTTAGAGGGGTTGGGGTACACGCTCATGTTGTTGGCGCCCACACCCCGCAGATTCGTAAAGGCAGCCATCGGGGCGGCGGCAACCGGCGCCACGGCGGCTAGTTTCCAGTGCTGGTTTTCTTTGCCATTGTAGCGCCACTGCTGGAAACCGCCATCAATGGAATCTTTCTGGGTGAGGGCTTTGCGGCTGTGTTTGGCCGTGAGCTTGTAGTAGCCGTCGCCCACATCTTCAATGCGCCAGAGCTGGTTGTAGCCACTGTAGTACGTCCAGAGGCTAAGGTCGGCGCCGTTGGAGGTAGAGCTGCCCAGTACTTCCAGCACTTTGTTGCTGCCCTGCACCATCAGTCGGTAGTAACCATCAGCCACGCTCTCAATTTTCCATTGCGGCGCGGCAGCATTGCCTGCCATGGCCAATTGCTCAGCGCGGGTAGCAGGCCGGCCCATATCTACTTCCAGCGCCTTGCCGGTGGCGCGGTTAGTAAGCGTAAATATACCGCCTGTCAGGGCAGTGGCAGCCGGAGCTTGCGCGGCGGCCGGGGCGGGTTTGGCTGAAGCAGGTTTGGCCGCTACTGGTGCTGGCGCCTGTGCAGGCACTGAAGCAGTAGCCTCGGCGGGCTTATCCGCTGTTTTTTTGCTGGGCTTAGCCGCCTTAACGGGTTTGGCGGCCGCAACCGGCGCAGGAGCAGGAGTAGCAGGCTTGGCTGGCGACGGCGCGGGGGTTGCGGGTTTGGCGGCTACGGCCGGGGTAGCACCGGCCGGATCAGGAGTAGTAGGCGAACCTACCGGATACAAGCTACCCATCGGGATAACCTGCGGGCCTTGGCCAGGAGCTACCCACATCAGCTGCACGGTGGCGTCGCCATCGGTGTCGCTGTACTCTATTTTGATAGTGGTTTTCTCGCCAGCGGCCAGGTTTACGCTGGCATCGGTGGCACTGGTTTTTTTGCCATCCCAGGTATCCACCACTTTTTTGCCGTTCACCCACACGCGCACTTCATCGGGCGTTACCACCGAGAACCGGTAGCGGCCAGTGCTGGGGCCTGCCAACAGGCCTTCCCAGCGCACCGAGAAGTTATCGGCCGGGATACCGGGAGCCGGAGTGCCTTTGCCCCACCGGAAATCCACGGCGGCATCTACCCGCGAAAGGGCCGGGGCACCAGCCAGGGTGCCGTTGGTAAAGTAAGAGGCCGTAAGTCCGGTGCCGAGGCCTTGGGCGGGAGTACGTACGGCTACCTGTGGCCCATATGCAACACTGCCGATGTTAGCCCCGCCCAACTTGGCAAGGCGAGGTGCTGGCACTAGCTCACCTACGCTGCCCGCTAGCACATTACCGGCCATCCCCAGCCCAACTACAGAACACAAAAGTAAATATCGCACAGCAACGAAAGCTTTAAATCAACGAATCAGGCAAAGCCTACAACACACTAGCGAACAAAGTAACGCAGAACCCGGCTTGCATTTTTCCGGCGCGTTTTGCCTGCACAATATAAGTATTTCCAGCTGACTACTTGTTTACCTCGTGCACTTATTGCCTTGAATTCCTGCTTTTGCGCGTAAGCTCGACAATAATTTACCCACTAGAAGTTGTGTATTTTTGGCTGTTGACTTTCCTCAAAATTATGATTTCTGACGCGGTTGCATACCTGCCTTCTCCCTTAGGACTACTCGCGTTGCATGGCTCCGATGCTGGTCTTAGCTCTGTGCAGTTTGTAGCCGAAGCTAGTGCTCAGCCGGGGCTGGCTGTTACGCCAGCAGCAGCGGTAGCAGGCTGCCTGCGGGAGGCTTATCAGCAGCTAGCGGCATATTTTGGCCGGGAGCTACAGGAGTTTGATCTGGCCGTGGATGTCCGGGTGGGCACTCCGTTTCAGCGGCAGGTGTGGGCTAGTCTGCCGGCGGTGGGGTATGGGCGCACGGCTTCTTATCTGGATATGGCGCGGCAGCTGGGCAACCCCGGTGCCGTACGGGCAGTAGGCGCCGCAAACGGCCAAAATCCGCTGGCCCTTATCTGGCCCTGCCACCGCATCATCGGGGCCAGTGGCAAGCTAACTGGGTATGCCGGCGGACTTTCGCGAAAGCAGTGGCTGCTTGATTTCGAGCGCCCAGCCCTGCAAGGTCGCCTCTTTTAAACTAGAAAGCTGTTACCGGTTTGTGGCAACTACAGGCCTAGTGGCACAACTGACTCCGCCACAAAGCAAGATCTACTAGCCCGAGAGCAAACACAAACTCAACGGTTTGGCAACCTAAAAGGGCTAGTGCGAAAAGCGCTTAGCAGAAAGGAACTGCGGTTGCCGCAGCCGCTGTATCTTTGAGAGTAGCCCTTGTGCACCTACTTTCCTTCTGGCTCCTTATGAAATTCTCTTATTTACTCGCGACGGCCGTAGTGCTTAGCGTATCGGTATCGGCGCAGGCGCAGCGTAAATCCAAAACTCCGGCCGCTGCTTCTACCAACGTATCGGTGGCTGCGCGCCGACTCCAGCCTTTATTTGGTGGCCTTACGCCAGAGCAGGCCACGCAAGCGGTTGGAGCGTCTTTCTTAGCTAGTCTGGAAAGCAGCTTTGCCTCCAAAGCCGAAGCCAGCCGCTTTTTCAGCAACAAAGGCTATGAGTACCTAGCCGAAAACCAAGCCGACACGGCCGCCTACCGATTCAACCTGGCCTGGCTCCTCGACCCCTCAAACGCCGATGCCTACCGCGGCCTGGGCATTGTGGCCGCTAACCGCAACCCTTCCCCCGATCAGGCTATTGAGCTGCTCCAGAAGGGAATGGCGCTGGCGCCCACCAACTCAATGCTACTCAGCGACCTGGGCACCAGCTACCTGCTGCGCTACGAGCAAACCAAAAAGAAAAAGGACCTCACCAGTGGCACAGCACTCCTAGAAAAAGCTACCACCCAGGATGCCGGCAACGTGGCCGCCTGGCAGCAGCTGGGGCAAGCCTATTACCACCAAGAGAAGTACGCTGAGGCCTGGGCTGCCATTCATAAAGCTCAAAACATCAATTTTTCGGCGGTTGACTTTGACCTCGTGTCGAACCTGCTGACGCACCTGCCCGACCCAGAAGGCAAGTTCAAATAAACCATGACCCTAGGGCGTTAGACAACGAGTAACGTCCTGGCCGCGTATGCCGGGACCTCACCTTTTGCTTTTCTGCGTGAAGTTTCGTCCTTTTTTGCCTCTGTTATTCTTCTCTGTTGCGGCAGCACATTCCGTTGCAGCCCAGAATAGTGGCCCTGAGCGTCGGCGCCGGCACTACGATGGGCAGGCGCGCGCGTATTACCGCGGGCCGGTGCGGTTTACGCTGGGGGGCGGCATTGGCCTCTACAGCGGCGACCTAACCAGCAGCCTCGGCGACCAGTTTATTGGCCCTAGCCTGAGTGCGGGCGTTTTGTATCAGGTGCACCCGCATTGGCAGGTAGGCGGCGAAGGCTCCTACATCCGCCTGGGCGCCAAAGACTACCTTACGTCCCGCGGGCTTGCCTTCCAGGGTACCAACTTCGCCGGTATTTCGTATGTGCGGTGGGAGCCGTTTCATGATGCCGGTGCCTACGCCGCCTCTCGCCGCAATGCCTCCCTTGTAAAGCCTTACGTGAAAGCGGGCGTAGGACTCCTGCTGTATAATCCCAAAGCGTTCCGGGGCACTACCCGGCCTTCCGGCAACTCTACCCCCGAGTATCTGGGGGCTGAGCGCAACGACTACCCAGCTTTGGCCGGCATACTTCCGGTTGGTGTGGGCTTTACCGTGAAGCTTACCTCGCAACTGAATGCAGGCCTGGAAGGCTCTTACACCTTCACCACCACCGACCAGCTCGATGATATCAGCCCGGTTTCGGGGCGCTCCAGCTCGGGCAAAAACGACGGCTACGGCCAAGTTGAGCTGAAGCTGGAGTATGCTCCGTGGGCCCGATAAGCGGTCAATCTTCACAAAAAAAGCCTGACTTAAGAGTCAGGCTTTTTTTGTGCGATATAGGCTAAAAAGAAAACCCCGCCAGCTGGCGGGGTTTTCGTAAAAACGGCACCTAGTACCCGTGACTACTCTTTCACGAAACGCTCGTGGAAAAACTTCTGTCCGTCGCTAACGGTTAGCAGGTAGATGCCTTTGGCCAGACCGCTTACGTTGAGCTTACCGTTCTCGAAGCGGGCACCCGTTACGCGCGCACCACGCAGGTCGGTTACCGTAGCCGATATCACTTCTGCCTTGCTGGACAATGCGATGTTGAGTTCATCCGAAGCAGGGTTCGGGAACAGCGTAATGGCTTTCTCGAGGGAGTTGCTCAGGCTAGAACCACCCGTGATAGACGCGACGCCGGCAGCAGCCAACGTGCCACCCGAAATGTTCAGGGTGTAGTCTTCGGTTTCGCCGTAGCTGTAGCTGTTGCAGCTGGTGGTAGCCGAGGCATCACTCATGATAACCCGCAGACGGGTAGCACCCAACTTAGCCGTAGCAGGCACCGTGAAGGTAGCCGATAGCGTGCCAGTGCTGGCCGAAGAGCCCGATACTACTAGCTCGCCGGAGTCGATGAAGTCGCCATCCTGGTTGTAGTCAATGTATACTTTCCAGTACTCAGTGTAAGCGGTAGAAGCAAAGCCCGCCGAGAAGCTGATAGTTTGCGAAGAGCCAGCGGCCACCGAGGTAGACGTAGCGGTGCCGTTGTAGTAGCCAGCATCAGCCGCTGAGGTGCGAGCAATGGTACCCAGCTTCACGTAGTCGATCCACTCGTAGGTTGTGGTGGTGCCTTTGGAAGCGCAGTAGGTAACCGTGGTAGGCGGAGGCGTGGTGCCACCGGCCGCGGCGCCTACTCCTACTGCATACCACGCATTGGTAACGGCCGTTACCTGGGCCGAGCCAGCGCCATACAAATCGGTAGCGGCCGAAATAGCAGCCGTGCGGGCGTTAGCGAAGGTAGAAGAAGCCGTCAGGTACACGCTTTCGGTGCGGTAGGCAATCTTCGAGGCGGCATCAATGCCCACCCCGGCTACCGAATACGCGCTGCCGATGTCATTGGTGCCCGAGCCGCCCTGGCTGAGCAGGTAGAACCAGAAGTTCAATACCCCCGAGTTGGTGTGCACCCCGCCGTAGTCGTTGGCTTGGGTAGGCGAGGTAGTGGTTGGCTTCCAGTAAGTGCCTTTGTAGGTATCAGGCTGGCCGTACTGGTTAGGGTTGCTCATGGAGCGCAGCGCGCCGCCGGCTTTCATTACCTCTTCCCCAATCAGGAAGGTGCTTTTGCCGGTGAGGCCGAAAGTGCTCACGGCGCGCGCCTCCACGCAGGCACCCCAGATATCGGAGAAGCCTTCGTTCATCGCGCCCGACTCGTTCTGGTAGGTCAGGTTGGCGGTTTTTTCGCACACGGCGTGGCCGATTTCGTGGCCGCACACGTCCATAGAGGCCAGCGGCTTGAAGGTAGAAGCACCATCGCCGTAGGTCATTACCGAGCCGTTCCAGTAGGCGTTTTCGTAGCCTACACCGTCACCGGGCGTGTCATCGAAGTGCACGTAGCTCTTGATTTTGGCGCCGGCGTTGTCGTAGGAGTTACGGTTGTGCACCGCTTTCCAGTAATCGTAGGTAGCCTGAGCGCCGAAATGCGCGTCGCCGGCTACGTTATCGAAGTTGGCGTTGTTGTATTCAGCAGCTGTCCAGTTATTGTCGGCATCAATAAAGTCGACGGCGGCGGTGTAGCTGTTGCCTTTGCGGGCGTTGTAGGTTTCAATGCCCAGGCCGCGGGTAACTTCCCGCAGGTTGTAGCCACCGGTAGCCGTGCCATTTGCTAACGAGCGGGTGCCGCTGTACGCCGTAGCGAAGGTGGCCGTAGCCGCTGCGTGCTTAATGATGTTATCCTGGAGTACTACCTCACCCGATTGGGCATCCACGTAAATAAAGGCGCGGCTCAGAGGAGCTTGGGCGTACACGTTAAACTTCCAGGCCAGAGTGGGCTTGCCCAGCGAAGCGGCATCCCGGGTGTAGCCCTTGCGCACAATCACTAGCTCGCCCTGAGGCTTAAACGTGGCGTTTGGGTTGTTCTGTTGCTGCTTCAGCCCAGCTTCTTCGCGGGCATCTTCCCACATGTACTTTTTGGCTCCCACAAACGCAAGTGCGCGCTGCAGCGCGGCGCTGGCATCCAGTGAGGGGGTGGTGTTGATGCCTTTGATCTTCTCAAACTGGCCGCTAATGCTTTCCACGTTGCCTTTTCGGGCGTGCACGGAGTAGGTAGCGTGCTCTACCTTAATGCCTTTAAAGTACTGCTGGTACTTCTCGTGCACAAAGCCGGCGTTATCAATTTCGGTGGTGGCACGTAGCATCTGGTCGTCGGAGGTCAGCTCCAATTGGTCCTTCAGCACCTTGCCCGACTCGCTGAGTTTGTACGCGTTCAGTTCAGAGCGGAACTGCACCAAAAAGGGCGTGCCGTTGTCGTTGAGGTTTTTGCTTTTCACCCGGGAAAAGTCCTGGGCGAAGGCAGTTGAGGCCAGGCCACCTAGCAGCAACAGGGTTGCCGCAGAGTATTTGTTGAGCATAGAGTGCGATTTGGTTGTGAAGAAAAATTGAACAGAACTTGTACACTCACCAACTACGACCGTTGGCAAGTAAAGAGGGCGTAAATTAAATACTTTTTAATAATAAGTTCAATCATTGATGAAATTAATAATGAAAGTTGTTTTTGCTGCAACATTCATAATTTAACAATCCTATTCATATAGCATTTATAATATCTTTCAGTTTACTGATTTTCACCACCCTACCTGGCAGCCCAGCGTAAGTTTCTATTTTGCAGCTCGAAATTTTAAACATTCCTAGAAACGCATATGCAGACATCCACTTTGTCATCTCGCTGGACGCTGGCGGGTCAAATTGCGCTGGTTACTGGAGCCTCCAAAGGAATAGGGGCCGCGGTAGCCGAAGAGCTTTTAGAGCTGGGCGCAACCGTACTAGCGGTGGCTCGCACGGCCCCCGATTTGGAGCAGCAGGTGGCACAGTGGCAACAGCAGGGCTTGCCGGCTCACGCCCTAGCGGCTGATATCAGCACCGAAGCCGGCCGGGCGCACTTGCTCGCGGAGGTTAGCCGGCGCTGGCCTGAGCTGCACATCCTGGTAAATAACGTAGGCACCAACATCCGCAAGCCGTCCGTGGAGTATACTGCAGAGGAGTACCGCTATTTGCTGGCTACCAACCTCGACTCGGCCTGGGAATTAAGCCGGGGCGTGCAGCCGCTGCTTAAAGCGGCGGGGGGCGGCAGCATCGTGAATATTTCTTCGGTGGCGGGCCTGACGCACGTGCGCACCGGCGCCATTTATGGCATGACCAAAGCCGCGCTGGTGCAGCTCACCCGAAACCTAGCCGTGGAATGGGCTAGCCTCGGAATTCGAGTGAACTGTGTGGCACCGTGGTATATCCGGACCCCGCTAGCCGCCGGCGTGCTGAGCAATGAGGCCTACCTGAACGACGTGCTGAGTCGCACGCCCCTGAAGCGCATTGGCGAGCCCGAAGAAGTAGCCGCAGCCGTGGCATTTCTGTGCTTACCTGCAGCCGGGTACATTACTGGCCAAACGCTCAGCGTGGACGGTGGTTTTTCCGTGTACGGCTTCTAATCACGGATTTAGCCGAATTTCACGGACCGACAGTCACTAGGCCCGGAAAGCAGCAAAGCCGTTCAGTGGGGCAGCGCCTAGGGTTATATTGTGCCTGAACCGGTCGTAGTTACGAGAGTTTCAGGCATGATACAACCCTAGTCGCCGCCCCACTGAACGGCCTTGCGGTTTGGTAGATTTCGAGGGCTAGTGTTGTCTGGTGCTCAGCCGCTTGAGGGCGGCTTCATAGCGCGGTAAGGAGCCTTCGGAGGAAGCCAGGTACAGGAAGGGCTCAATCAGCTCCATCTCCATGAGCAGAAACCGGCCACCTTGGTCTAGCCCATCTACGCGGGCGTAGAGGCAGCCGGTGGCGAACTGGCGCACGATGGCGTCGGCGGCTTGGCGGAGGTGGGCGGGTGCCTCCCGGGGTTCAATGCCGCCGCCTAGGTAGTGCTGTACCCGGAAGTCGCCGGATTTGGGGGTTTTGAGCACGCAGTGGCTGAACTCGCCGCCAAAGTAAATCAACGACCACTCGCCTTCCTGCTGGATTTCGGGCTGAAATGGCTGCACTAGAAAGTCTTCGTCGCGCAGCAAATCCTGTAGCAGTGGTTGCCGAATGGCCGACTCCTGGCGGGTAAATACAAACGTATTTTTGGCGCCGCCGCTCACGGCCGGTTTCACTACCAGCGTATCGTTGCCCAACTCATCAAACAGTGCCTCGGCCTCCACGGCTTGCCCGCGCGAAAGCCAGTGCGTGGGCACAATGTGCACGCCGGCCTGCTCCATTTCCAGCAAGTACTTTTTATCGGCGTTCCAGCGCACCGTAGCGGCTGGGTTCAAGAGCTTCACGCCTAGGCTCTCCATGCGCTCAAGCCACTCATAAAACTCAGCTACCCGATCAAAATAATCCCAGGGCGACTTTACTACTACCACATCATAGCGCAGCCAATCTACGGCCGGATTACTCCACACGCGGGGCTCTACGGTGTGACCCTGCTCGCGCAGGTAGCGGGTCAGCAGGCCATCCTCGTCCTCCACGTTAGGGGCCGCGTACTGGGCCAGACTTTCACAGGTAACAAGGGCAATATTCATCAGCGAAACAGAACAAAGGTGGGAGAATTGGCAGCCGGATGCCATGCCGCGCAGCACACGCTACAAGCCGGCACACCGCGCTATCAGACGTATAGCACGGTGTGCGGTTGCGTGTTTAGGCTGAATTGGCCGAAATCTTTCAGGAAACCAGCGCTACCCGGCGGCTTATTTTTTGGCGCCGGCCGAGAGGTAATCGGTAGCGAGGGTTGCTAAGGTTTTCACCCCTAGGGTCAGGCCGCTTTCATCGATGAAAAAGCCAGCAGTGTGGTGCGGGGCCGTTTCGGCCGGGTTCTTTCCTTTGGGCATGCCACCCACGAACACGAACAGGCCCGGTACTTTTTCCTGGTAGTAGGCAAAGTCTTCGGCCCCCGTCACGGCCTTCTGCACGCGCACGTTAGCGGCGCCGGCCGCCCGGTTAAGGCTTGGCACCATCTGCTCGGTCAGGCGTGGGTCGTTGAAGGTGATGGGCGTGTAGTTTACAATCTCGACCTCGGCGCTAGCCCCGGCGCTTTCGGCAATGCCCTTGGCTGTGCGGCGCACGGCGGCCCACACTTTCTGCTGGGTTTCTTTGTTTAGGCAGCGGATAGTGCCTGTCAGCTCCACCTGCTCCGGAATAATATTGTTGCGCACGCCCCCGTGCACCATGCCCACCGTCAGCACGGCGGCATCTTCGGTCAGCTCGGTCTGGCGGCTTACAATGGTTTGCAAGCCTAGGATAATTTGGGCGGCTGTTACAACCGGATCGACGGAAAGCCAAGGGTAGGCGCCGTGCGCCGATTTGCCTTTCACTTTGATGGTAAATACATCCGACGAGGCCATTTCGCCGCCGGGCCGGTATGAGAGCTTGCCTACCTCCGTCTGGGCCTGAATGTGCACCCCGAAAATGGCATCAACCTTTGGCTTCTCGAGGGCGCCTTCCTTCACCATCAGGCGGGCACCGCCTTCCTGGCCAGGCAATGAGCCTTCTTCGGCGGGCTGGAAGATGAATTTCACCGTGCCGGGCAGGTCTTTTTTCATCTGGCTGAGCACTTCGGCCGCGCCTAGCAGCATGGCCACGTGCGTATCATGGCCGCAGGCGTGCATCACGCCAACCTCCTGGCCGTTGTAGGTGGTGCGGGCTTTGGAGGCAAACGGCAGATTGTTGCTTTCCGTGACGGGCAGCCCGTCCATGTCGGCGCGCAAGGCTACCACAGGGCCGGGCTTTCCTCCTTTTAGCACCCCGATTACGCCGGTGCGCGCTACCCCCGTCTGCACCTCCAACCCGAGGCGCTTGAGCTGCTCGGCAATGAGGGCGGCGGTGCGGGTTTCCTGGTTGCCCAGCTCCGGGTTTTGGTGCAGGTCGCGGCGCCAAGCTATTACTTTGGCTTCCTGCTGGGGTGCCAGCTTGGCAATTTGGTCAGAGAGAGCCGTGTTTTGGGCTAGGGCCGGAACGGCCCCGAGCAAAGCGGCCGTGAAAGCAGTGTACAGAAGCTTCATGCGCAGAGGAATGGAAAGCAGGCAGGTAAAAACAGTCGGTTGAAAAGGTACGCCGCAAACTGCTTTTGCCCGAATCTTGCCGAAGAAAAACCTGCTTGCACGGCCGTGCCCAATTTGGCGGTAGGTTTGCAGCCTGGTCACTTGGGTAGCACCGTGGGGCTAGTGCACTTGATCGGACTTGCTTACGCGTACATGATACCTGATTCTGTTTCGTGGCCTGAGGCCTGGCGCTACACTAAGTTCCGGCATCAACTGCTGCTCGTACTCGGGGGGCTATTGCTGCTGGCCACCCTGCTTCCGCGTTTCTTTGCCTGGATTGAGGCCCGCCCTGGCTACCAGCTTCCTGATCCGCTGCTCGCGGCGTTGCCTGCCTACGATGTTTCAGGGTTGGCATTCGGCGTTATCTATCTGGGAATTGGGTTAGGAGTTGCCACGCTACTCCCTCGGCCACAGCACCTGTTGCGCGCCCTGCTGGCTTATTTACTACTGCACGGGTTTCGGTGCCTGATGCTGGCCTTACTACCCTTAGAGCCACCAACAGGCCTCGTGCTGCTGCACGACCCGTTGGTAGACCAGTTTTTTTACGCCGCTCCGGTTCCCATCACCAAAGACCTGTTCTTCTCGGGCCACACGGCTACGCTGTTTCTGCTGGCGCTGGCGGTGCCCCGCGGCTGGCGGCGCTGGGTGCTGGCAGCGGGCACTTTTATCATTGGCGTTCTGGTACTGGTGCAGCATGCGCACTACACCTATGATGTGCTGGCCGCGCCGCTGTTTGCAGGCCTGAGCTTCTGGCTGGCTCGTAAGCTAGTTGGCAACTCATCAGCCGCCTAGGGCCTTATTTTCGACCAACCTCGTACTAGCCTGTAGCTTAAGACCCGAACGCTCATGCTTCGCCAAGCTCAGCATGACCGTTGTTTTGAGTGCTTATTTAATGCTTCCTTAGGTTCACTTGCTCACCCCACCTAGTGCAGCCTGTTTACTTTAAGTGCTTTTCATAGATGCCGGCCGCAATGCGCTCGGTGAGGCCTTTGGGAACCAAGGAGGTCAGGGCGGCCGACACCTTATTGAGAGCGCCCGGAATCACCTCTGCCTCTCCGGCCAGCATAGCGGCAATTCCAAACTGGGCTACCTGCTCGGGTGTCATGGAAACCTTGTTGGCCACGGCTTGCAGCTCCGAGTTCATGCCGGCGCGGTCGGCGAAATCGGTGGTGGTGGCGCCGGGGCTCAGGCACGTTACCGATACGCTGGTGTCGCGGAGCTCGAAACGCAACCCACGGGAAAAGCTCAGCAGGAAAGCCTTACTGGCAGCATACAGCGTGAGCGTAGGCACCGCCTGGTACGCGGCCGTGCTAGCAACATTGAGAATATACGCTGTGGGCTGACGACGCAAAGCTGGTAGCAACGCATGCGTAAGCTCCACGGGCAGGTGCATATTAAGCTGCAGCATATTATGCTGCTGGGCTAGCGGCAGCTCCTCAAAACGCCCCCACAAGCCGTAGCCCGCATTGTTTACGAGTACCGCCAACTCCTGCGTTTGCGCACTAGCCCAGGTAGCCAGCTCAACTGCTGCGCCGGGCATGGCCAGATCCAGCGCTAGCACCTGCGCCTGCCGCCCCAACTGCCGCGCCTCGGCCGCTACCTGCTCTAACTGATCAGCAGAACGGGCCGCCAGTAGCAGGTTGTAGCCGCGGCGGGCCAGCTCCAGCGCCATGGCCCGCCCGATTCCGCGGGAAGCGCCGGTAATAAGGGCAGTTTTCAAAAGCAAAAAGGGTAAAGAGGTGAATGCGTACGCTCCTGAAGAAAGGGGTTTGAGGTTCAAAAGCCCCTAGGCCCTATCGGAGGTCAAACCTATTTCGTCGGTTGTGGCTACTTAACAAGATGCAAAAACCGCAGATAGAACGGTGTAGGGCTGTTTTCGTGCTTAGGCTCGTACTTGCCAGCAATGATGGGCACGTACATCACGCGGCGGCGCGAGGCCTCGCCCACCAGCGGCGACTGCGCCACCCGGTGCCACATGCGGCCATCGTGCACGGTTAAGTCGCCGGGCTCGGTTTCTACGGCTACTTCGTTGGGGTCGGGGCCTACGTCTTTGTAGTACTTCTTGCGGAAGAGGATGTCGCGCAGGTTCTGGCGGTGCGTGCCCGGAATCAGGCGCAGGCCGCCGTTGGTCGCCGGAGTACCATCGAGGTGCACGCCTACGTTCAGCATCGGCCCGATTTTCTTGCCGTAAAACACGTCGCGCAACGAGTCCGTGTGCCAGCCCATCTGCGAAAACTCGGAGCCAGGCACGTTTACGTAGTGGTTGATGACCAGCCCGTCCTTTTCATCTTCGCCAACCCGGCCACCGGGTGCTTCCAAGAGCGGAAACAGCGCCCGAAACCGCGGGTCCTGCAGAAACTCGTGCAGCTCTGCGCTGTGGTGCGAGGCAAAGGCAAAGCGCTGCACAATGGGCGAGCCATCAACATCCTTGCCGTACTTAATAGGCACTCCGTTTACCTTTTGCACCCGTTCAGCCAGCCAGCGCTGTTGCACCTGCTGCGAAGCCTGCAACAAACTTTCTACCGTTTCAGAAGAAATAAACTTCCGAAAGTGCAGAAACCCATACTCCTGAAAGAAAGCTAGTTGCTCGGTAGTCAAGCTCTCTTCTAACGTAAATAGCGGATATCTGAATGTTGATGCCATAAGCGAAGGCGACCCACAAGGCGCCCGTTGAGGAGAAGCAAAGATACAATACCCATCCCGGCACACAGAAACCTCCGGTACAATACTGGTATTATTCTAAAACCATGGGCAAGATTTGCTCCGTTTGGTGAAGAACGAGTGAATCAACCACGCCCCTCTTATTTGGTTTACGCCAACTGCGTACCTTAGCTGAAATAGCCGGTGCTCATCGGGTCTACTTACGCATGAAACGCCCTCTGTTACTGCTACTTTTACTGTTGCTTACTGCCCCCAATTATTTGGAGGCCCAAACGGCAGCTTCCCGCCTCGTACCCTTTCGGCAGGGCAGCAAATGGGGATATGCTGATCAGTCGCGCCGCCTGGTACTACCCCTTCGCTACGACGAAACCGGCCCCTTCGTAGATGAGATTGCCTGGGTGCGCCAGGGCCAGCGCTACGGCTATATTGATGGGGGTGGCAACCCCGTGACCCCCATCCGGTTTACCCGCGCGGCTACTTTCCGCCGGGGCCGGGCAGCCGTGGAGCTCAACGGCGAAACCTTCGAGCTAAGTCCAACCGGCCAGCGCCTTCTGGAGCCCGCACTGCCCGAACCGGAGGAAGAACCCTTGGAACACGGCGACCTGGTCCGCAAGGAGGGCAAGGTGGGGTTTCGGTTTACCGTAGGTACGGCCACGGTGCCCGCCATTTACGACGAAATCCGTGAAAACTACAACGGGCTGCTGTTTGTGCGCCAAGGCACAAAATGGGGAATCATTAATAGTAGCGGCAAGTTGGTGCAGCCTCTGCAGTATGATGCCATTCGCCTGACCGGCAACCTCATGTTTCCGGTAGTGCAGCAGGGCCAGCTGTTTGGCTACCTTGATGAGGAAGGCAATACCCTCACCGACATCCGCTACCCCCAGGCCGAGCCATTTCTGAATGATATAGCCCGCGTACTGGCCCCCGACGGGCAGCCCGGCTACATCAACGCTAACGGCCAGGAGTTCTGGGATTAACTAGGCCTAGCAGATCAGCGGACACGAAGGGCTGAGTAATAGCCGTTTCGTATATTCCTGCTGTTATCTGGCCCCTATGCTACCGCTGCCTATCCTCAATGTGCAACTGAACGCTTGCCACGAAGACTGGCAGCAGATGACACCTGTAGCGAAAGGGCTGTATTGCGCCGCCTGCGAGCGGGTTGTCCTCGATTTCACCTCTTCTTCTCAGGCCGACCTAGCAGCTGCCTTCCAAGCTTCTTCTGATGGCCGCGTGTGCGGGCAGTTCCGGCCGGAACAGCTTGCGCCTAGGCCCCGGCTGCGGCTACACCTTAGCCGGTTTCTGGTGGCGTTGGTGCTGGTATGCGGCCTGGGGCTGACGGGACAAGAGGCCATAGCACAGGTACTGAAACCTTCAATTACGCCTTTCTCTGCACAGAAAGCCGAAAACCCTAAAGAGATACCAGATAAACAGCTACTTAGCCGTCAGAAAGAGTGCGAAGATTCATCAACTTCCCCGCCATTTTTTGGAATGGTCGTAGAACAAATGCCTGTGTATAAGGGCGGCCAGGAAGCATTACTGCGCTTTATAGGTCAAAACATTCAGTGGCCTGATGCAGCCCCAAATACGCTGAATGGACGCATTTTCGTCCAATTTCTAATTACCGAAACGGGGGCCGTGCGCAACGTATGCGTGCTGAAAGGATTACATCCGGCCCTGGATACAGAAGCGGTACGAGTAGTAAAACTGCTCGACGGCAAATTCACTCCAGGCAAGCAGAACAACCGACCCGTATCTGTTACCTACACCGTTCCGATTACGTTTCAAGGATCAGCAGCGCCAGCCTTACCTAGTAAACGCTAGCATGATGAATAAGCTACTCGTTTTCCTAGGAGTTATTTTCCTGTCCTTTGGTAGCCAGCCTGCCGCTGCCCAAGTAGGCGCGGTCCTAAATACCGCTGAACTGCGGTACGTACCCATGAAGGCCATGGCCATTACTCTGCAAAAGGATGGCTTATCAGACACTATTACGCTAGCAGATTACGAGTCAGCTTACAAAAGAGGCACTATTCCAATGCTTTGTGAAGTCATGCCGGCTTATATAAAGCGCAACAAAAAAGATAGCCTTCCTCGCTTCATTCAAGAGAACTTGCATTGGCCTGCCATAGGACTGAGAATGGATATAGGAGGCAAGGTGTTCGTTTCCTTTGTGGTTGGTATAGACGGCAACGTGTACCATACCAAAATCCTAAAATCACTCCATCCGGATTTTGATGCGGAAGCTTTACGGGCAGTCCAGTTACTGTCTGGCCGCTTTTCGCCAGCCGTATGCGGCGGAGTAGCACGGCCGCACGAAATGGTGGTACCAGTTTCTTTCTTCCTGAATTAACGTAACCCATAAAAAGCTGCGGCTTCTCGCTTTTTACCAGAAGTTTCAGACATTACCCGCAATACTAACTAACCCTCTCCCGCCCGATGATCTTCACGCCCAGCCCCATGCTGCTCAAGCTGCTCTATACGCGCGGCAGCCTCCGCAATACGCCCGAAGGCGTGGCCTTTAGCATCAAAAACCGCCTCGACACCGTGCGCATTACGCGCGTTGACTATGTGCAGATTGATGGAGTAAAGATTGGTGTGGAGCAAATTGCGCTGGATCTGGGCGAAGGCGACGTACGGCCCGCTACTGCGTTTAATGCCGATAGCACCGGCTTCACGCTTCCCGTGGGGCAGTCGGCTACGTTCCACCTTGACACGGAGGCACTGAAAGAAGGACTGCATACCGTGCAGGTGCACTTTGCCGCTGACCCGTTTGGGGAGCTCACCGTGGAGGTAGAAGACGCCATTGTAAACCGGCCCGAAAACCGCACCCGTATTCCGCGCTCCGACGAAGACGATTACTCAGAAACCGCCATCCAGGCCCGGCAGCAGTTCGCCGAGGAGTTTTCGGGCGAGGAGTTTAAACACCTGAAGCACTACTCCTTTGACGCCCACATGCTGCAAGGCAACTGTGAGCATTTCACGGGCGTGGCCCAGATTCCGGTGGGGCTAGCCGGCCCCCTGCACGTAAACGGCGAGCACGCTCAGGGCGACTTCCTCATTCCGATGGCGACCACCGAAGGCACCTTGGTGGCCAGCTACAACCGCGGCATTCAGGTGCTTAACCTGTGTGGCGGCGTGAAGTGTACCGTCATCGGCGACGCCATGCAACGCGCCCCGGTGTTTGTGTTTGATGATGCCCGTGGCGCCCGCGACTTTGGCAAGTGGGTGGAAGAGGAAATCGAGAAAATCCGGCCCGAGGCTGAAAGCACCTCGCGCGTGGCCAAGCTCCAGTACATTGATACCTACCTGGCCAATAAGTTCGCGTACCTGCGCTTCAACTTTTCAACCGGCGATGCGGCGGGCCAGAACATGGTAGGCCGCGCTACCTTCGCAGCCTGCTCCTGGATTCTGGAGCATTACAAGGGCGCGCCCATTCGCCACTTTTACCTCGAGTCCAACTTCGCCACCGACAAAAAAGCTTCGCAGATTAACGTGATGCGTACCCGCGGCAAGCGCGTAGTGGCCGAGGCCGTGATAAAGCGCGACGTGCTGCAACAGCGCATGCGCGTAACGCCCGAGCAATTGGCTTATCATGGCCAGGTAAGTAATGTGGGCGCGTTTCTTTCCGGTGCGAACAACAACGGGGCCCACTCCGCCAACGGCATCACGGCCATGTTCATTGCCACCGGCCAGGATGTAGCCAACGTGTCGGAGTCGTCGGCGGGGGTGCTGTACTCCGAAGTGACGCCCGAAGGCGACTTGTACTTGAGCATTACCATTCCCTCCCTGATTGTGGCCACGCACGGCGGCGGCACCGGGTTGGCCACCCAAAACGAATGCCTCCGAATGCTAGGGTGTGTGGGGCGCGGAACCGTGAATAAGTTTGCGGAAATTGTGGCGGGCGTGGTGCTGGCCGGCGAGCTAAGCCTGGGCTCGGCCATTTCTTCGTCTGACTGGGTGAGTAGCCACGAGCAATATGGCCGCAACCGCTAACCTTGAAATCACTAGGCTCTAAAAAAAGCCGAACCCCTGCTGTGGAGTTCGGCTTTTTTGGGGGCCTAGTACTGCCGGAGCCTATAGCGGATCAGCAGTTACTTTAAAGCGGGTATCCGTCCGGATGGTGATGTCGCGGCTGATAGGCTTACGGATTTTAGCTTCCGTAGACAGCGTGTAGCTGTTGGCCTTCACGTACTTATCCAGCTTCTCAGAGGTGGGCGTCAGTTGGAGCGTGTTCACGCCCATGGGCACATTGTCCAACGAGGCCAGCAGAATTTTGTCGCTCTGCTCGGTGCTGATGTAGATGTTAATGCCTTGCAGAAAATCGAAGTTTTCGGCGTTGGGGTCAGTGATGGTGAGCGTAAGCCGGTCGAGCTTCACATCCTTCACCAAGTTAGCGCTGGTGTTCTCGTTCTTGAATTTTTCGTCGGAGCGCGTGGTAACCGGAATGGGGGAAAGCGGCGCGAACTGACCAAAGGGGAAGTTGCTGGCAATTTTCACCGACTGAGAATCTTCGATGTAAAAAGTCAGCAGCTTATCCAGCTTGTCGCAGCTCGACAGTACGGCCAGCACCAGAAGCAGTGGGGCTAAAAACAGGATTTTTTTCATGGAGTTGCAGTTTCGGCGAAGTTACGAAATCCTTTTCTTACTGGTTTCTAGTGCCGAGCTACCTAGTAGAAAAGCAACCGTAGCCGTTGTATCAGCAGCTACAAAGAACATCATGCTGAGCTTGCCCACTTACTTCTGCAGTTCAGTATCCATATAACCTTACGTGAAAGCAGTGCGAGGATGCTGGTTGCCCAACATCCTCGCGTTTTCTCTGTAACTGCACTACCGTTAATCCATCATATCGGCTGCCCGTGGCGCGTCGTGCTTGAAGTCGGGTTGCCAGCTCATGGGGTAGCGGCCATCCACGTAAGGCAGGGCAGCTTCGGTGAGGTAGAGCGGCCGGAAGGTATCTACCATCACGGCTAGCTCATGGGTTTCCTTTTTGCCGATGCTGGCCTCCACTGTACCGGGGTGCGGGCCGTGCGGGATGCCGCTGGGGTGCCAGGTAAACGAAGCCAGATCGACACCGCGCCGAGACATGAAGTTGCCGGCCACATAGTACAGCACCTCGTCGGAGTCGACATTGGAGTGGTTGTAGGGCGCCGGAATGGCCAAGGGGTGATAATCGAACAACCGCGGCACGAAGGAGCAGATCACAAAGTTGTTGCCCTCGAATTGCTGGTGCACGGGTGGCGGCTGGTGAATACGGCCAGTAATGGGCTCAAAATCATGAATGCTGGTAGCGTAAGGGTAGAAATACCCATCCCACCCGACCACATCAAACGGCGAGTGGCCATAGACCAAGGTGTGCAGCAGCCCGTCTTTCTTCACGCGCACGGTGTACTCGCCCGACTCGCGCACGTCGTTTTCTACTAGCTCCGAGGGGCCGCGGAAGTCCCGCTCGCAATACGGGGCATGCTCCAGCAGCTGCCCGAAGTGGTTGCGGTAGCGCCGGCACGTTTCCACGGGGCTAAACGACTCGATAATCAGCAGGCGCACCGGTCCTTCCTCGAAGTGCAGCTGGTGAATGATGGTGCGCGGAATCACTAGGTAGTCGCCGGGCTCAAAGGCTACCTTGCCCAACTGGCTCCACAGCTCGCCGCGGCCTTCGTGCACAAAAATCACCTCATCAGCCAGCGCGTTCTTGTAGTAATAGTCCATGCGCTGCTCCGTGGGGTTGCAGATGCTCATGGTCACGTCGGCGTTGCCGAGCAAGGTTTGGCGGGCCTGCAGGTAGTCGCCGCCGGTGCTGGTTTGGGCCAGGGTGCGCAAATGGGCCGGCTCCAGGGGTCGGTCTTTCAGCAGCTTGGGCGCGTAAGGTTCGGGAGTACCTACCTTCCGGATTTCGGTGGGCGCGTGGCGATGATACAGCAGCGACGAAACGCCGTGGAAGCCCAGTGTGCCCACCAACTGCTCGTGGTAGAGCGAGCCATCGGGCTGCCGGAACTGGGTATGCCGCTTGCGCGGAATCTGACCTAGTCGTTGATAAAAAGGCATACGGGTGGAAATTTCGGGTGGAAGTACGCGGGTAGTAGGCTGTAGCGTGAAGGTACAAAGTTTGGCGTAGGCTACTACCCCTACGGTACGGGCAAACCGCCTGGCTAAGGCTGGCACCTGCTCAGGCCCTAGCCCGCCGGTGTATTCTGACTTTCTGAACCATAACAAACGCCGGGGTTGTTTCTTTGCACTATGATTACCGGCCGGGACTCGGCTGTTGCCCCTGCTGTTGCTATGCTCTCGTTTTTACTACCCTTGCTTTCCGTTCTGACGCTGGAGCGGCCCCTTACCCCGGCCCCTCGCACCCGCACCTTCACCTTCGATTACGCGGCTACTATTCCGGCTCAGCCCGCCGGCACCAAGGTGGTAGACTTATGGCTGCCGGTGCCGCACGACGATAAATCACAGGATATCCGCGACTTGCAGGTAACCTCGCCCGTGCCGTATGCCATTGAAACCGGTGCGTATGGCAACCGTATTCTGCATCTGCGCGCCACGGGCAAGGCTCTGGAAGGCTTTACCGTGGATATGCGCCTGAAAGCGACTCGGCGCGAACATCTGGCCCCCGCTTTTAATGGCCAACGCCCGCCCCGCGAAGCCGCCGACCCTAACCTGAACCGTTGGCTGGCCGCCGACAGCCTCGTGCCGCTTGATCCGCAGATTCGGCTTTGGGCCCTGGAGGTAGCTAGTAAAGCCAACGCCCATACCAACCTGGAGAAAGCCCGCGCCGTGTACGAGCACGTGGTAAGCACCGTGAAGTACGACAAAACCGGCCAAGGCTGGGGCCGCGGCGACATTTACTACGCCTGCGACGCCCGCCGCGGCAACTGCACCGATTTTCATGCTGTGTTCATTGGCTATTGCCGCGCCTTAGGCATTCCGGCTCGCTTCAGCATTGGCTTTCCGCTGCCACCTGAGCGCGGCACCGCCGAAATTAAAGGCTACCACTGCTGGGCCGAGTTCTACACCCCCGAAACCGGTTGGGTACCTGTCGATGCCTCGGAAGCTGCCAAAAACCCCGACCGCCGCAACTACTTCTTTGGGGCCCACGATGAAAACCGCCTGGAGTTCACCCGCGGCCGCGACCTAGTATTGGTACCGCGCCAGAACAACCCGGCCCTCAACTACTTCATTTACCCCTACGCCGAGGCCGATGGCAAGCCGCTTGCTAATATCAAACAGGAGTTTCGGGTGCAGGATGTAGTGAAGAAATAGCAACCCAATTTAAATGCAACAGGCCCGCCGCGCTCTGAGCGCGGCGGGCCTGTTGCATTGTAGGCGCTTTACTTTTCCAGCAACCCTAGCATTACTGTGTTGCTAGGCTCCTGAATAGTGCGAAGTGCCTGCTGCATCTCCGCATCATCCTGGTTCAGCACCTGGTAATACGCCGATTTGCCGTAGGCGCTGCGGGCAATGAGGGCCTTCAGCTGATTGCGGAGTAATGCGGCGCTGCGGCGCATATCGGCGGCATTAGGTGCTACGCCATCTTTGGCTGCCTTGGCTTCCAACTGCTGCAGCTGCGCATCCGTGATGCGGAACGATTGGTTAAACTGCCCGAAGCGCAGGCCTTCCAGTTCGGCTTTGTGCTGCTGGTAGTAATCGAGGGCAAACTCGCGCACCAAGTTCAGGCTTTGCAAACGCGTGTAGTACGCCGAGTACGCACTGGTGTCGCGCGGTACAAAGAGGTCGGGCATGATGCCACCGCCGCCGTACACTGCCCGGCCGTGGGCAGTACGGTAGCGCAAGGAGTCGGCAAAGTGAATGCTGTCGGCGTGGAAGAACTCGCCCCGGCGCTGCCGGTTCTGCAAGTCCTTTTCATATTCGGCCAAGCCGCCGCGGTACGATTTCTGGATGCTGCGGCCCGAAGGCGTGTAGTAGCGTGCAATGGTCAGCCGAAGCTCCGAGCCGTCATTTAGGGCAATGGGTTGCTGCACCAGGCCTTTGCCAAACGTGCGGCGCCCCACCAGAATGGCGCGGTCGTGGTCTTGCAGGGCACCGGCCAGCACTTCCGCAGCAGAGGCACTTCCTTCATCCACAAGCACTACCAAGGAGCCTTCCTCAAACTCGCCCACTACCCGCGAAAACGTCTGGGTATCGTACTGGTCGCCTTTGCCATCGGTGTACACAATCTTCTTAGTGCCCCCAATGAACTCGTCGGCCATTTTGGTGGCGCGGTCGAGGTAACCACCGGGGTTGCCACGCAAGTCAAGCACAAGGCGCGCCAGGCCTTGACGGCGCAAATCACCTAGCGCCGATTTAAACTCATCATATGTGCCGCTCGCGAAACGGCTTACTTTAATGTAGCCCGTCTGGTTATCTACCATATAGGCCACATCGACTGAGGAGTTTGGAATGCGGTTGCGCGTTACCTGCACGCTCAGGGGCTTTGCTTGGCCGCGGCGCATAATTTGGAGCTGCACTTTGCTGCCACGGGGGCCGCGTAGCTGCCCGAACATCTGCTCTGTAGTGGTATTCACGCCGGACACCCGCTGCCCGTCTACGGCCAGAATTCGGTCGCCGGGCTGCAGGCCAGCCTGCTCCGCGGGGCCGCCACTTAACGGAGATACTACTGTTACGGTGTCGCGAAACAGATTAAACTCAACCCCAATACCGTCGTAGTCGCTTTGCAGAAAAGAGGAAGCCTGCTGCTGTTGTTTGGCCGGGATGAACACCGAGTGCGGATCGAGGCGCTCCAGCATGCGGCTGATGGCGTAATCTGAAAGCTCCTCGGCATTCACGGAGTCCACGTAGTCGCGGTCTACGTAGCTGAGGATTTCTTTGAACTTTAGATAGCCACGGGCGGTGAGGTCGGGGTTCTGCCCGGTTGGCCGGAACGGGTTAGCACCAAGTAGGATGCCGCACGCCAACGTTAGGGCCAGTAACAACGGCTGACGTACCTGCCGCCGGGTATTACGCGGGGCAGGCTCCGACGCAGGATGCGACGAGTCGTTCGGCTCGATGTTCATAAAGCGTTGAGAGAGTAATAGTTTAAGCTATAAGCAGCAGTAATCAAGGCAGACAGTTCTTCAAAAATATTGAAACAATTCCAAGAAACCCATCTACTACATAGGGGAATAGGCATTTTCAAATAACAATGCAATTTTTTATTTCTTAAACGATAAAAAGCCCATTTATTCTGGGTTAGCCCCGTGGTAAAAAGCCCTGAAGATGAACTACCTGCAAATATTATTTTATGATTTTGGAAAGATGTGCCTGACTCGTTTAAGCCCCGGTTTTTGCCGATAAACCGCCCTTACCGCCGCACGACCGGATTGCACTGCTGCGCTACCCTAGTGTCACCTTTCCGAGGCGGTATCGTATCTTTGGGATGTGGCGCGGGGTAATGGACTGAACCGTTGCTACTTGGCTTTCTACTTTTTATTTTTGCGATGGGGCGTATACTTGCCATCGACTACGGTCATAAGCGCGTGGGGCTGGCCGTGACGGATCCGCTGCAACTCATTGCTACTCCTCTCGAAACGGTGCACAGCCAGGACTTGCTGGCCTACCTGAAAGCCTACCACCTGCGCGAGCCGCTGGCGGCGCTGGTAATTGGCATGCCCAAGAACCTGAACAACGAAGCCACTGACTCTACCAGTGCCGTAGTGGGCGTAGTGCGCCGGCTGCGCAAGGAGTTTCCGGAGGTGCCGCTGCATGAGGTAGATGAGCGGTTTACTTCCCGGATGGCCCACGCCGCCATGTTGGCGGGTGGCCTCAGCAAAAAAGACCGCCGCGACAAAGCCACCGTCGACCGGGTGTCGGCCACCATCATTTTGCAATCTTTCCTCGAATCCCGATGATTTACCCCATTGTTGCCTTCGGCGACCCAGTACTCAAAACGCTGGCCAAAGACATTCCGGCTGACTTTTCCCCTAGTGAGCTCAAGCAGATTATTGCCGACATGTACGACACCATGTACCACGCGCACGGCGTGGGCCTGGCCGCGCCGCAGGTTGGCAAAAGCATCCGCCTGTTCGTTATCGACTCCGAGCCCATGCTGGATGAGGATGAGGACGGCAACCCCATTGTAGAAGAAGCCACCGCGGCCCCGGTAAAGCGCGCCTTCATTAATCCCCGCATGGTAAGCGAAACCGGCGAGGAATGGGGCTTTGAGGAAGGCTGCCTGAGCATTCCGGGCATCCGCGAGAAAGTGGTGCGGCACTCTACCATTGTGCTGCGCTACGAAGACGAAAACCGCCAGCAGCACGAAGAAACCTTCTCGGGCATGACGGCCCGCGTTATCCAGCATGAGTACGACCACCTGGAAGGCATTCTGTTCACTGACTATGCCTCGGGCCTGAAAAAGCAGTTGCTCAAAGGAAAGCTAGCGCGCATCAGCAAAGGCGACGTAAGCGCTGATTACCGCATGCGCTTTGTGGGCCAGGGCCGGCGGTAAACCCGGTAAGGCAAGTTTTCTAATGACAGGTGGCAAGATTATGTTCCGAACAACGGAGCATTATTTTGCCACCTGTTTGCATAGAGGCCTTAGGAGCTCGTTACCTTACTCTTCTTATCATATTGCGTTGTGTTTATTTCTATTCTAGCCCGGTTTACGGTAGCAGCCGCGCTACTAGGTAGTTGCACCGCTCCTACAACCTATACTTTGCCTGTAGTTACGGGCTATGTGCTTTCACCAGGACGAGCAACGGTCAACCGGCTTCCGTATGAAGTACAGGCCGAGCCAGCCATCTTTGAAACCAGCTTCTTTCCCGGCACCCAAATCAGCCAGGATAGCCTGCAATGTACGCTGCACGGCCGTTTTTTGGGCAACCTGCCTGTGCCATCGGGCCAGATAGTGGCTGCTGATCCTGTTTCGCTGCATCCACAAACCCTGCCGTTTACGAGCCGCTTTCCCCGGGGCCGGTTTCCGGTAGAGTTGGCTGTAGCTCGCTTCAGCGGCGACGAGCGTGTAGCCTTTGCCCGTATTCTGTTCTCAGATGCGCCCGTGGTGAGTTGGGAGCCAGCCTTACTGCCCGGCCAGGAGCCGCTGCCGCTCCGCAGCGAAGAGTATTACGGCTACCCCGTTGATGCAGGCATGGCCTTTTTTATGGATGCGGCCAGCGTTGAGCCCCTAATGCGGTATCTGGCCAACAGGGAGGCCTCTGAAAACTTGATGATTACAAGCTTCCAGCTGGACACAAACTCGTCGAGTACGGGTTTTCTATACGCCATGCCGCCCGATACCGTAGCGACCTTCTCCACAGGCTTTGGGGATGGCTACTATGCCACCTACGTGGGCCTGGATGCCCAGCGCCAACCCTGCCGGCTGCTAACCGATTTTCAGGTTATTTCTTGGTAACGGACTTCTTTTCTGTTCGTTTACTATCTACTTATGCGGCGTTTATTTTTATTCTGCATCACTGGGTTACTTGTCCTCACTTCCACTGTTACGGTGCAGGCGTGGGGCTTTTTCAGTCATCGGCTTATCAATCGGCTGGCGGTGTACACGCTGCCGCGTGAAATGATTGGGTTCTATAAAACGAACATCGACTACCTTACCGACAATGCCACCCGGCCCGACTCGCGCCGCACGGTAGTACCCGGCGAGGCTGCACGCCACTTCCTGGATCTGGACGTGTACGGCGACTCGGCCTTGTACAAGCTACCCCGCTCCTACCCCGATGCCGTAGCGCTGCTAGGGGAAGATTCGCTGTTAAAGCACGGCATTGTGCCCTGGCAGGTGGCGCGCATGAAAGGCCAACTCACGGCGGCCTTCGCGGCCCACGACACCGACCGGATTCTGCACCTTTCCGCCGACCTAGGACATTACGTAGCCGATGCCTGCGTGCCCCTGCATACCACCCACAACTATAACGGCCAGCTAACGGGGCAGCGGGGCATTCATGCGCTGTGGGAAAGCCGCCTGCCCGAACTGCTCAGCTCCGACTACGACTTCTTTACTGGCCCAGCACCCTACCTCGACCGTCCTACGGATGCCATTTGGACCGCCGTGGGCCGTTCGTACGCCGCCCTCGACTCAGTACTAGGCATGGAGCGGGAGGTAAGCCGGAAAACACCAGATGACCGCAAGTACGGCTTCGAGCAGCGCGGCACCCAAACAGTACGCACGTACTCCCGCGACTTTGCCCGCGAATACCACCAGCGCCTCAACCGACAGGTAGAGCGGCAGATGCGGCTGGCCCTCCGGCTAGTGGGCGCGTTCTGGTACACTGCCTGGGTTGATGCCGGCCAGCCCGACCTGGACAAGCTACCTCGCATGCCCTCCGAAAAAGAACAACAACGCCTGGCCCAGGAAGCCAAACAGCAAGCCGAAGCTACCCCAGTTCCACTAGCCGGCCACGAAGAGTAAACCCACAGAATATATAGGTAATAATCCAGCTTTAGCAGGCGCAGGCTATTCGCTTACTGACACATAACACCAGTATGCACTTTAAGACATTCGTAGCAACTACGCCAGACCTTACTTTCAAGATAGAGGAAGATTCTCCTGATATAGGAGTGTATTTGTATGTCTACTCCAATGGCCATTGCACCTTTGATGACTTGCAAGACACTATACAAGACTGCATGGAAATAGCTGAAGAATATTATGGCTTGCCACTTAGTGCCTGGACCGAAGAATATGGCGCAGAAGGCAGCGGCGAAAACTTAACCACCCAAAAAAGGTAGATAGCCTGCCCGTTCCTCATCGGGCCATATCAATAATTCTTGCCCAACCCGCACCTCGTGAAAAGCCTGTACACCATTACGCTGCTCCTGATTTCCAACCTGTTCATGACATTTGCCTGGTACGGGCACCTGCAGTTCAAGAAAATCAGCTGGCTACATGGCCTGGGCTTGGTGGGTGTAATTCTGGTAAGCTGGGGGCTGGCTTTTTTCGAGTATGTATTTCAGGTGCCGGCCAACCGCATTGGGTTCGAGGAGAATGGCGGGCCATTCAGCTTGTTTCAGCTGAAGGTAATTCAGGAGGTCGTCTCGCTCACGGTGTTTACACTGTGCGCGGTGTACGTTTTCAAAACTGATAAGCTGGCCTGGAACCACGTGGTCGGGTTTGCTTTGCTGGTGGCCGCCGTCTACGTTATCTTTAAGAAGTGGTAACGGGCCGACTAGCTGTGTTGCGCGGCCAAACCGACTGTTCGCTGAGCCGTAAGTAGTGCTGAGCTTAAGCAGAAAACGCTCCGGCGGCAACAATCAGCCAAGGCCTAGCGAATTGCCGACAACTCCGCTCCGGGATATGCGTAGGAAACGCGCCCCTAGTGCCGGGCTTTCTTCGTTGCTACTTCCCTGCTATATGCCTCACTGTTACCGTGTATGTACCTTGCTCCTCGTTTGGTTGCTAGGTGTTTCTTTTGCCCAAGCCCAAAAAGTGGGGCTTGTATTAAGCGGCGGGGGCGCCAAAGGGCTGGCCCACGTAGGCGTGCTGAAGGTGCTGGAAAAGAACCGTATCCCCATCGACTACATTGTGGGCACCAGCATGGGCGCCATTGTGGGCGGCATGTACGCCGCTGGCTATTCACCTGCCGAAATCGAGGAAATCGTACTCAAGCCGGAGTTCCAGAACTGGGTGGCTAACCGCCCGCTCGAAGGCAAGGTGTTCAACTTCTACGATGCAGACCCTTCGCCGGCGGCCCTGCACCTAGGCCTGGCCATCGACTCGTCGTTCCGGACCCGCGTAACGCCACGCATTATTAACGATGCCACACTTAACTACGTGCTGGCCACCATGTTGGCACCCGCCAGTGCCGTAGCTAATTACAACTTCGATAACCTTTTTGTACCCTACCGAGCGGTGGCCTCGGAAGTGTTTACCCGCCAGAAAGTGGTGCAGCGCAACGGTTCTCTTTCTGATGCGGTGCGTAACTCCATGGCGTTTCCATTGGCATTCCGGCCAATCCGGCAGGAAGATGGCCGCTACCTATTTGATGGTGCCGTCGTCGACAATTTCCCAACCGGTGTTATCCGTGAGGAATTTAAGCCCGATGTGATTATTGGGGTGAACGTGGGCGACGTGGCCTTCCGCAAGTACCCCAAGGAGAAGGATGATGAGCTGCTGACCAGCACGCTGGTGTTCCTAGGCTCGAATGCGGCCGATACCCTATCCGTAGGCCCCAATGGCATCTTCATTCAGCCCGATGTAGCCGACTACACAGCCGCCGACTTTGGCCGCGTACGCCGCCTAGTAGCCATAGGCGAAACGGCTACGCAAGACAAGCTCGATGAGATGATGAAGCGCATCACGCGGCGGGAAGATACAGTGGCTCTGCAGCAGCGACGCCGGGCGTTTCAGGAGCGGGCACCGCGGCCCAACTTTACCCGCATCACGGTGCAGGGCCTACCGCGCCAGCAGCAGGACTTTGTGCGGCGGTTTTTCCAGCGCAGCGGCTCCACCT
This sequence comes from Hymenobacter tenuis, assembly GCF_054780495.1. Classification (NCBI taxonomy): domain Bacteria; kingdom Pseudomonadati; phylum Bacteroidota; class Cytophagia; order Cytophagales; family Hymenobacteraceae; genus Hymenobacter; species Hymenobacter tenuis. The sequence continues at coordinate 319,811 of NZ_BAAGWF010000004.1, read as the reverse complement.
ACTCGCCCAGCGACATTGAGGAAGGGTATTTCCGCCTCGTTAGCAACGACTTTTTCACCAACGTGTATCCGCGCGTCCGCTACAACGAGGAGCAAAAAGGCTACACCCTCGGTATTGATGCCCGTCAGGCCAACAACCTCACCGCCGATTTGGGCGTGCTGCTGTCATCTCGCTCGATGAGCAACTTTTATCTGGGCGGCGCCTACCGTTACCTCAACCGCTACCTCTACACCGTGCGGGCCAACGCCACCATTGGCCGCTTTTATAACGCTGTGCAGGGCTCTTTCCGCATCAGTATTCCGGGCCAGATTCCGATTTACTTTGAGCCCATTGTGACCTTTAATAACCTGAACTACCAGGACACTGGCTCCCTGCTAGGTGCCAGCGCCGACAATACCCAGCTGGTACAGCGCGACCTAAAAACAGCACTGCAAGTGGGCATCAGCCCCAACTACCGCAGCCGCTACATTCTAGATATTGGGGCCTTCACCAACCGCGACCGGTTTGCCAATACGCCCGAAGTTAGCAGCACCGATGAGCTGGATCTAAACCGCTTTCAGGGCCTGACGGGCGGCATTCGGTTTGAGCGCAACTCCCTCGACCAGCGCCAGTATGCTACCAAAGGCCGGCGGGTGCGGTTTGCATTTCGGGGCGTAACGGGGCAGGAAAAATACGAGGCCGGCACCACTGCCAACGAAGTGCCCGACCGCACCAAAAACCAGCGGTGGCTTAAAATGTCAGTGTTTTCGGAACAGTACTTCTCCTTAAGCAAAAGCGACTCGGTAGGCACCAAAACCAACTCTTGGGGTTGGGTGGTAGATGCCGTGGCTACCTCTCAGGGCCCATTTGCTACCTACCGCTCTACCCTTACTACCTCCTCGGCCTTCATGCCCCTGCCCGACTCGCGCACGCTATTTCTGGATAACTACCGAGGCACCGCCTACGCCGGAGGTGGCCTGCGTTATGTGAAGGGCATTTTCCGGGGTATTGAATGGCGCACGGAGGCGTTTGCTCACGTACTGGTACGCCCGTGGGAGCAGGTACCCGAAAACCCCGTGCTGGTGCGCCGCAAAAACACAGTGAGCCGCCCCTACCTTACCCTCATGACCGGCCTAGTGTATCAGACACCCGTCGGCCCGCTGTCGGTGCAGGCTATTCATTACGACGACCGGAACCACCGTTTCGGGGTTTTCGCACACATCGGCTACGTCCTTTTCCGCGACCGTTCGTTGGAGTAGTGCGGCCCGTTTAAAACCAATGAGGGGGTTGAGCCCGCGACCGGCCTAGGGCAGTTGCGGGCTCAACCCCTTCGCTGTTTGGTGCCCGCTTATGCGGCCTGTTCATCGGGGTAGTGTGGGGGTTCTTCGCCGGGCGAGTGGGGGGAGGAAGGACTGGGGCCGCAGCCGGCCAGAATAGCACACTCCAGGTCTTCGCCATGATAAAAGCGCCGGAACAGCACCGTAACCAGCCACATAGCCAGCGGCGGCGCCACAAAATATACCCACAGGCCTTCATACTTATTAGCGGCTACGGCAGTGCCCAAGGAGCGGGCCGGGTTCAGGCTCATGCCCGACAAGGGTGCCTCCACTATGATGTATAGCGCCAACAACGCCCCAATCAGCCAGCCGGCGCGCTCCTTAAACCGGCGCGAGTGCAGGGCCGACAGCAGCACGCCCATCAGGATAAAGGAGATGATGAACTCGCCGGCGAAGGCCAACGCCACGCCCCCTGGCTCGGGTTTAGGCTCTGTAACGGTGAACTTCACGGCCGGGTGCGCATACCACTCACCCAGCACTTCCCGCATCAGCAAAGCCGCTACTAGGGCCCCCAGCACCTGAAACCCCACGTACCAAACGGCATCGGGGGTGCGGAGCTTACCTAACTGCCAGAAGGCCAGCGTCACGGCCGGATTGATGTGGGCGCCGGAACGCTTTCCCCAGGGGCTGTACACAATCAGCAGAATAACCACGGCCATGCCCAGCCCCAGCAGTACACGCCGCCCCATCGGGGTAGCCGGCACTACCGGAGCCAGCGGCGACTCCGGATGCTCTAGCAGCACTGTAAGGGAGCCGGCACAGATGATGAAAAAGGCAATGCCGGCTGCTTCCGCCACATAATGCGCCCAATGGCGGCGCAAGGCAGCATACAAGCGAACAGCAAAGGACATAGGCGGCAGGTTCAGAGGCAGCAGATACCTAGTACAACGCGCCTGGCCTGTGGTGGTTACCTATACAAGACCTAGCAACGGAAGACTAGGGTTGCACCAGAATCAAAGCCGAGGAAGCCGGAACCTCCACCATCATAGTTTCTCCAGCGCCTTCTACCGCCCTGATTCCTTGCAGATTAATCTGGTCGGCGGCAAGTACCACCGAATAGCGGCCACCCGGAATAGGCAGACTAGCGGGTTGGCGATTGCCATTGAACAGCACCACAATGTTGTTCCAGGCATCATCGCCAGCATGGCCTTTCAGGCGATACCCAAGGGTAGTGGCCGGCAGATTGGGCAGAAACTCCAGATGCTGCTGCACTAGCTCTTGGGTAGGTAGCCGAAAGGCTGGATGCGCCCGGCGCATGGCAATGAGCTGGCGGTAAAACTGATTGATGCGCTGATACCTGGCTTTGCGCGCCCAGTCGAGTTGATTTACGCTGTCGGGCAGGTTAAACGAGTTGTGCGAGCCGCCTTTGGTGCGCAGGAAATCATCTCCAACGGGCAAAAACGGAATACCCTGCGAAGTAAATACGATGACGTTGCTGAGCAAATTCATCCGGATTAGCTCTTCTTCCGAAGCGCCAGGATTAGCCACCACGAGCTTATCCCAGAGCACCCGATCATCGTGACAGGCTACGTAGTTGATGGCCTGCATGGGCGAGTTGGCCCAAGGCGCTTTTGAGTAATTTACCTTGCTGTAGTCGAGCTGCGGATGTTGGGTGGCGCCCACAATACCAAACTTCACACTTTCTTCCAGCCCTAATTGGCCGCTGGCAAAACCGCGTTCCGTCTGGCGGGCGAAGTGACCTTTCACGCCATCGCGCAACTCATCTCCGAAGGCGGCAATGCGGTCGAGCTTCGGCACGTTGGCTTTCAGGGCACGTTCGGCCTCGGGCAAGGGGCTAGCGCCAGCTGCCCAGCCTTCGCCGTACACCAAGATGCTGTGGTCAATTTGGTCCAGGGCTACGCGCACCGAGCGCATGGTGCGAATGTCTAGAATGCCCATCAGGTCAAACCGGAACCCATCTACGTGAAACTCGCGGGCCCAGTACGCCACCGACTCCACGATGAGTTTGCGCACCATAGGCCGCTCCGAGGCCACCTCGTTGCCGCAGGCCGAAGAGTTGGAATACGAGCCATCGGGGTTGTGGCGGTAGTAGTAGCCGGGCACCAACTGCTCGAAGGAGCTGCGGACGGCATCGGCGGTGTGGTTATACACCACATCAAGCACCAGCCGCAGGCCGCGGTTGTGCAGGGCCTGCACCATTTGCTTCATTTCCTTGATGCGGGCGGCGGGATCAGCGGGGTCGGTGGCGAAGGAGCCTTCAGGCGCGGAATAGTGAAGTGGATCGTAGCCCCAGTTGTAGTGGTTTTCGTGCAGCCGGCTTTCATCTACGGAGGCATGGTCATTGGTGGGCAGCACGTGCACGTGCGTGAGGCCTAGCTCGGTGAGGTGGTCAAGGCCCGTCCGGACGCCACCCGGACCGCGGGTCCCGGTTTCGGCCACACCTAGGAATTTGCCCTTGTGCTGCACCCCCGACTGTGGATGCATGGTCAGGTCGCGGATGTGCAGCTCCCCAATTACAATATCGGTGGGGTGCTTCATTTTAGGGCGGTAATCCTCGTCCCACTGCGGCGGGCTAGCGGTGACAGGGTCGAGCAGGGCGCCGCGTTGCCCGTTCAGGCCCACTGCGTGCACGTAGGGGTCTGGCACTTCGGCCATCTGCTTGCCCTTAATGGTGGCTTGCACCACATAAAAACGGCCGGGCGGCTGGGCCGGCAAGGTGTAAAGCCAAGTGCCACCCACTGATTTCTGCATAGCGTACTCGGCCACTGGCTCGCCCCCGGTTCCTGCTGCGTACAGCTTGAGTGCCAGTGCTTCCGCCGTAGGCGCCCACACGCGCAGTTGCGCCTGGCCGCGCACAAAAGTCAGGCCCAGGTCGGGTCCGTCATAGGTAGGGTACGCGGCGTACGCATCCGTTACGCGGGCCGTGCGGCAGGTGGTAAGAGTAGTTAGGGCCAGGAGCAAGGGTAGCAGAAACCAGAATTTCATACGGGTCGGGAATGAGCCCGTAAGTTCGGAGTTTTAGGCTGGAGCGCGAAGCACTCGGTTTACAGCTTCACTATCCCTAGTAATTAGCGCAAACCCATCCATACGGCGTTGCTTTACTAGGTAGCAGCACCTAGTAAAGTGTCAGAAGGCTTGTGCCTCAACTTCCTACTAGGTCGCAGGCAAGCCCTATAGCCTTCTGACAAACGCCCGCAATAGCTCGGCTACCTCCTCTGGCGCCTCGTAGGGCAGCAGATGCCCAGCGCCACCAATAATTTCCAGAGGGGTTCCCGTTGGCAGCAAGGGTAGTGTTTCCAGCCCATGCACTGAAGGCGACATCACGTTATCTTGGTCGCCGGCTAGTATGGTACAGGGTATGTGCACATTGTACATCTGGGCGCTTATGTCTTCGCGGCTACCGTGCAGTAGCCAGGCGTCCCAGGCCAGCCGGGTGCTGCGCAGGTTATCTTCTAGAATTTGCTGTCGGATTGCCTCCGGCAGAGGCCTAGCGGTGATATTCTGCAAGGTTTTTTCGGCTTCCGTTTGCTTACCGTAGGCGCGCATACTGCTCATTCGGTCGCTGTCAGTCATGGGTTCCGGCGAAGGAGGCGACGGGCTGAGCAGCGCTACTCCAGCCAAACCCTTAGGTTGGCGGGCAGCCAAGGCCAGGGCAATTTTGCCGCCCATGCTATGCCCTACCAGCACATATCGTTCTACTTGCTTTTCAGCTACAAACGCGGCTACCTGGTTGGCATAGGCATCTAGCGAAAAACTGAGCACCTCTGGGGTTGGTGCTTCCCCGAAGCCTAGTAAATCGGGGGCTAGAAAGGGATAATCGGGGGCCAACAGCTCGGCTACGCGTTGAAACTCACGGCCGGAGCCAGCCCAATAGTGCAGGCCAATAAAGGTAAGCGCAGGTACAGCAGGCATATGGAGGGAGCAAGATGACACCCCACCCCGGCTGCAACAGCGCCCTGCTGCAGCCGGGGGTGGGGTACCGGCTGTACGTAGATTCGGCGGGTTACAGCCGAGCTGGGCCTGCCAGTTTCTCCAAAGCAGCCTTGAACTCAGGCGTATCGTAGTCGGCCATACCCTCGTGGCGGGCTGCTATCTGTCCATTGGGGCCGAGAATGATGGTAGTCGGAATGGCCTGCGAGTCGAAAGCCGGTGGCAGCGGACCAGTTGGAAAATACACCGGAAAGGTATAGCTGCGGCGTTCCACCAACCGGCGCGCTTTGGCCGCATTCTGGTCCATCGACAGCATCACGAAGGCGACTTTCCGCTTATCAACCTGGTTGTAAAGCTTCTGCAGGCCTGGCATTTCAGCTACGCAGGGCGGGCACCAACTGGCCCACAAATTTACTAGCACCACTTTGCCTTGTAAGTCGCGCAGGTTCACAACTTTGCCGTCTAGAGTGAGGAGCGGCAGGTTGTGTGGGTAGGAGCCTGCCGTTAGCGTCACGGGGGCTTGGGCCGGAGCGGCAGGTAGCGTAGGGCGCCACAGGCCAGTAGCCAGCAGTGCGCGTTGCATTCCGCCCAATACCGGCGTACGTAGGTCGGTGGCCAGTATCACCAGGAAGGCAACCAGCCCTACCCATTGGGCAGCGGTGGTCCATTTTATTTTCGAGAACTGCATAGTTGGTAGGTAATATAAGCCAACAAGGTAGGGCTGAGGATGAGTTCAGCCGTGCACTTGCCCTAGTACAGCTCCCTAACGTACCTCCTTAATGCCGCCATGCATTCTAGGTACCGAATATTATTTCCATCGGATTTTCTGACCGGCTTTACCCGCATGCAGGCGCTCCGGCACTTGGCCCAGAACAATATCGCGGAGGGTAGCAAGCAGCGGCAGACGCACAAAGCCGTGGTGTACCACGAGGCTGATTTCCCGCACGGGTTCGGGCGCTTCAAAACGCTTCACCATGGGGTTGTCCAGCTCAGGCAGCACCGATAACTCGGGCACTAGCGTGTACCCGTGGTTGTGGCGTACCAACTGCTTAAGGGTCTCAATGGAGCCACTTTCATAGGTGAAGGGCCGGGTGGTATCTACCGGGGCCGGAGAGCAGATGTTGAGCACCTGATGACGGAAGCAGTGCCCTTCCTGTAGCAGCCACAAGCCCGGCGCACCCATGTCCTGGGGGCTGATGGTGGCCTGCGAATACAGCTCATGATTTTCGGAAATGTAGCCCAAAAACGGCTCTTCCAGCACCGGAATCTCGCGCAGCTGCCGGTCATCAAGGGGTGTTACCAACAGGCCGATATCCAACTGATTATCTTTCAATTGCTGCATGATTTGCGCTGACTGCAGCTCCTCTACCTGCACCCGCAGCTGGGGGTAGCGCTCCACTAGCTCCACCAGAAACAGCGGCACCAAGTAGGGCGCCAGCGTCGGGATAATGCCCAGGCGCAGCTCGCCCACTAGCTCGTCTTTCTCTACCTGCACTACCTCACGCAGCTGTTTCACCTCGCGCAGCACCTGCCGGGCCTGCTGCACCACTTTCGCCCCCACCGCGGTGGGCTGCACACCCTTGGTGGTACGGTCGAAGAGCAGTACACCTAGCTCCTCTTCCAGCTTCTGAAGCTGCATGCTAAGTGTGGGCTGCGTGACGTGGCACTTCTCGGCGGCCAGCACAAACTGCCGGTGCGTGTCGAGGGCTACTAGGTACTCCAGCTGCTGAATGTTCATGCATCAAATATAGACACACGCTATAGTAGTATAAAAACAATCGATTTCTCTTATACATAACTAAGCTCAACCTTTGTCCAAGATCTGCAGCCTCATCAGGCCGCAGCCAACTGCCGAAACCTCCTATTCTACTCTCTCTTTCCCCATGGAAGAATCAACTCAACCGAAGAAGCTGACCACCGCTTCTGGTCGTCCAATCTTTGACAACCAAAACACGCAATCGGCCGGTGCGCGCGGTCCGCTGTTGCTTCAGGATTACTTCCTGCACGAGAAATCAGCCCACTTCAACCGCGAGCGTACCCCCGAGCGCGTGGTGCACGCCAAGGGCAGCGGCGCCTACGGTAAGTTCACCGTCACCCACGACATCACCCACCTGACACGCGCCAAGCTCTTCAGCAAGGTGGGCAATGAGTGCAAGATGTTTGCCCGTTTCAGCACCGTAGGCGGCGAGAAAGGCTCCGCCGACACCGAGCGCGACCCCCGCGGCTTCGCCCTGAAATTCTATACAGAAGACGGCAACTGGGACCTGGTGGGCAATAACACGCCCGTGTTCTTTGTGAAGGACCCCATCAAGTTCATGGACTTTATCCATACCCAGAAGCGGGAGGCGCGCAGCAACCTGAAGTCGCCCACGATGATGTGGGACTACTGGAGCCTGAACCCCGAGAGCCTGCATCAGGTCACCATCCTGATGTCGGACCGCGGCACGCCCTACGGCTACCGCCACATGCACGGCTATGGCTCACACACCTTCTCCCTGATCAACGCTGAGAATGAGCGGGTGTGGGTGAAATTCCACTTCCGCACCCAGCAAGGCGTTAAGAACCTGACCAGCGAAGAGGCAACCCGCCTAAAAGGTGAAAACCCCGATTTCGCGCAGCAGGACTTGGTAGAGGCCATCGATAACGGCAACTTTCCGAAGTGGACGATGTTCATCCAGACTATGACCGAGGAGCAGGCCCGCGACTTCCGCTGGAACCCCTTCGACCTGACTAAAGTGTGGCCCCAGGGCGAGTTCCCGCTGCAAGAAGTAGGCGTGATGGAGCTCAACGAGGTGCCCATAAACTATCACGCCCACGTAGAGCAGGCCGCCTTCGCCCCCGCCCACGTGGTAGATGGTATTGGCTACTCGCCCGATAAAATGCTGCAGGGCCGCATCCTGAGCTACCCCGATGCCCAGCGTTACCGCATTGGCGCCAACTACGAGCACCTGCCCGTAAATGCCTGCCCCTTCGGCTTCAGCAACTACCAGCGCGACGGCCACATGGCCCTCGGCGACAACGGTGGCCCCGGCCCAAACTACTTCCCCAACTCCTTCGATGGTCCCGTAGAGGACAAAACCCAGGGTGAGCCCGCCCAGGAGCTCGACGGCTTTGCCGCCCGCTACGACCGCAACGAAGGCCCCGGCAACGACGACCACTACACGCAAGCCGGCAACCTCTTCCGCCTCCTCGACGCTCAGGCCCAGCGCAACCTCATCGACAACGTAGTGGGCTCTATGAGCGGCATCAACGGCCCGAAAAAGGACCTCATCACCCAGCGCCAACTCTGCCACTGGTTCCGCGCCGATATCCGCTTGGGCATGGCCATTGCCAAAGGCCTAGGCGTGGATGTAGAAATGCCCACGCAACACCCCCAGCCCGCAGAAGCGGCTGTATAAATAATCCAACCTCGCACACCCATTGCACAAAACAGCCGCTCCGGACTCCGGGGCGGCTGTTTGTTTTAAGATCATACTGAGAACATCAGTTCCCCTCCTCAGATGAGGAGGGGTTGGGGGTGGTTGACCTGGCCTAGAACAGAATCGTTGTCATGCTGAGCGGAGTCAAAGCATCTCTACCGCTTCGTTGAATTGTTTCTAGTTCATTAGTTAGCCAGAGGTAGAGATGCTTCGGCAAGCTCAGCATGACGGGCTAATGGGTTGTTATACACAGTTCGTTCTAGGCCAGTCAACCACCCCTAGCCCTCCTCATCTGAGGAGGGGAACTAACTTTCTAGCTCTAGTTTACAACGCCTTTTTCCGGCTTTCCTTAAACTTCTTGATCTGTGGGTCGATGATCTTTTTGTCGCCAACTACTACAATGGTCATGGCCTCGGGGCGGACGTACTTGCGGGCGGTTTCCGAGACTTGCTGGGGCGTTACGGCATTAATGTTCTTTACCTGCTCGGTGAGGTAGCTGTCGGGGAGGCCGTGCAGGTCTAGGGTGTTGAGCTGGCCGATGATGCCGCTGGGCGTGGAGTTGCGCAACACAAACAGGCCCGACTCATAGTTCTGGATGCCTTCCAGCTCCTCTGGGGTAGGAGGCGTTTTCTGAAGGCGCTCAATCTCGTACACGATTTCCTTGAGTGAGTTGCCAGTTTCCTGGGTCGTTACATCAGCGTTCTGGCTCCAGTTACCGGCGCGATAATGCGTCTCCACGAAACTATAGGGCGAGTAGGTGTAGCCCTTGTCTTCGCGGATGTTGCGCGTGATGCGTGAGCCAAAAGAACCACCCAGCAGGGAGTTCATCACCCTCACCTTCATGTAGTCGGGGTGCGAGGGGTCTACTACGGGCATCCCGATGACGATAGTGGATTGGGGCGCGCTAGGCCTGTCCAGCGTGATTACATCGGGGCGGATTTGGGCTTTGGCAATTTCGATGTGGGGTACGGGGCCTTTGGCCCAGTCGCTCCAGCTTCTGGTGATGGCGTCGCGCAAAGCCGCTTGGTCGAACTTGCCGGCCACGTATACGCTAGTGCGCTGGGCACCATACTGGCTTTGGTAGAAGGCTTTTACCTGTTCCAGCGTGAGGGCGTCGATGGCCGCATCGGTGGGAAGTGGCCTACCGTAGGGGTGGTTGCCGTAGAGCGCAGCGGTAAACTTCTGGCGGGCCTGGGTGCCGGGTTGGGCACGGGCTAGGTTCATCTGGCGCTTAAAGTCGCTCTTGATGCGAGGCAGCTCACTGGCCGGCAAGGCGGGGTGCTGCACTACATCGTCCAGCAGCATAGCCAATTGCGGCGCATACTCTGAGAGGCAGGAAGCCCAAATGTTGGTTTGATCCTGGCCCACGGAGATGTTGAGGGAGCCACCCATTCGGGCTACTTTATCGGCTAGTTGGGTGGCATTGAGGGTCGTAGTGCCTTCATTCATGAGGCGGCCCACCAAATCGGCTACGCCTACCTGGTCGGCGGCTTCGTGTACATTGCCTGCTTGAATGGAAACCATCATCGTGACTTTGGGCACTTGGCCGTAGGGCACCAGCTTGGCTTTCAAGCCATTCGGCAACTCAAACTCTTCCTTGGCGGGCAAGGCAAAGTCGCGGGGCGTACCGCCGGGTGGAGGCGTTTCTTTGGGCTTTGTGGCAACCGGCGCCGCGGCCGCGGGCTTAGCTGCCGTAGCTGGTTTGGCGGCCGGTTTCTTTTGAGCTGAGGCTTCTAGGCCAGTGGAGAGTAGGGCGGCGCTTAGCAACCCGAGATACAGTGTTTTCATAGGTCGGGTTAGCTTTTAGCCAGTGGGTTTACTACCACAATCGTGCGATTGGTGGGGCGCAGATATTCCTGAATAGTGCGTTGCATCACTTCAGGCGTGATTTTGCGGAACTCATCTTCCAGCTTGTTGATGCGCGAAGGGTCGTTATCGAACAGCGCAAAAGCGGCTAGCATATCGGCGCGGCCAAAGTTATCGGAGCCGGAAAGCTGGTCGTAGAGGTTGGAGCGGAGCTTCACCACGGCCAAATCCAGCGTCGATTGGTCGATGCCGCCTTTGGTTAAGCGGTTGATTTCCTGATCCAGCACGCTCACCACGGAGTCAGATTTCACGGTTTGGTCGTACACGAGGTTGCCCATCCAGAGCATGGGTCCGGCGTAGTTGAAGGCATTGCCGAGGTAGTTGATGCCGCCGCTTACGTCGTCGGTGAGGCCACGCTTTTGCACCATTGCTTGGTAAAGGCGCGAGTCTTTGCCTTGCAGCAAAATCTGGTCGAGCAGGATGAGGGCGTAGTACTCGGGCGTGTTGCGCTCTGGCATGTGGTAGGCGAAGGCCAGGGCCGGCTTGGTGGCTAGCTTGTCATCCTTGGTGAAGCGTTGCTCCTTTTCCTGGCGCGGCTCGGTGAGGTCCGGCTTGGGCGGCTGCGTCACGGCCGGAATGTTGCCAAAGTACTTCTCTACCCACGCTTTGGCCTCGGCGGGCTCAAAGTCACCGACTACGGCCAGGGCGGCATTGTTGGGCGCATAGTAGGTCTTGAAGAACTGCTGCGCATCTTCCAGCGTGGCGGCATCGAGGTCTTTCAGGTCGCCGTAAAAGTTGTGGGCATTGTTCCAGTTTTTGTTGGCGTACTGGGGCATATCCAGCCACGGAAAGCCGCCGTAGGGCTGGTTGAGCACATTTACGCGCACCTCGTTTTTCACTACACCTTGCTGGTTCGTGAGGTTAGCCTGGTTGATGGCGAGGCCCCGCATTCGGTCGGCCTCCGCCCAGAGCATGGTTTCGAGCTTGTGGGCGGGCACTACCTCGAAGTAGTTGGTGAAGTCGAAGCGAGTAGAGCCATTCAGGATGCCGCCATTCTTTTGAATGAGCTGAATAAACTCCATCTTCCCTAGGTTCTGCGAGCCCTGAAACATCAGGTGCTCAAACAGATGTGCAAAACCGGTGCGGTTGCGGGGCTCATTCCGAAACCCAATGTTGTAGTAGGCCGCTACCGTAGCCGTGGGGGCCGTGTGGTCGGGCGAGAGTACCACCTTCAGGCCATTTGGTAGCGTGTAATACTCTACTGGAATCTGAAACGACGAGACAGCGGGCTGGGCTGGCGCTGCTTCGGCGGTGGGCGGCGGGGTGGCGCTGGTGCTGGCCACTGAGGTAGCCTTGGGGCTACAAGCGCCCAGGGTCAGCAGGAAGGCCGCGCTCCAACCCAACGCGTGGCCTAGGGGAGTAATTAGCTTCATAGTCAGAGAGGTAGTAGGGTAGAGAATCAGGAATCGACACCAACCTACATAATCTAACGCAAAGAATTAATCCTACCTTATATAAGAATAGTTGTTTATCAACAAACGTGGCCTAGCAGGGGGTTCGCAGCTAGTTTTGCTCAACGAATACGGGCGCTTTAGCGCTAAGAATGGCCTAGTAAGCATTACGACAAGACCGAAGCTCCCCTCCTCAGATGAGGAGGGGTTGGGGGTGGTTGATAATCGTTGTTTATAAGGAACGTCATGCTGAGCTTGTCGAAGCATCTCTATCTCTGGTGAGCCTACTGGCCTAGCGAAGCGTTAGAGATGCTTCGACTGCGCTCAGCATGACGGGCCAATGGGACGTTATAACGTGGTCGTTCTAGGCCACTTCAACCACCCCCAACCCCTCCTCATCTGAGGAGGGGAGCTTCTTAAATACTAGCTTCTAGTTACCAAGCTAGGCCAATCTTACTTCTCTACCTTCAGAGTGGCGGGGCGGGAGGTGAATTCGAACATTTCGCCGTGGGGCATGATGGTGATTTGGCCGAACTCGCGGATCATCATCTTGTAGCTCTCCCCTACCGGGCGGATGTTGCGGTCGAGGTCGTAGAGGCCGCAGGCATTGACACTGAGCCGCTTTTCAGCGAGGCTGATGTCCCAGTCGAGCTGATCGAGGAGGCTGTACCACGTGAAGCCAACGACCGGCACGCCGTCTTGGCGGATGCGCTGCACGTTTACCCACTGCTTCCAGAGCCAGCACTCGGCGTCTTTGGCGTTGAAGGTGTTGGTTTCGGTATGGAACACGGGTTTGCGGTAACGCTCGTAGTACTGGCGCGTCATGGTGTACCAACCCAGCACGTCTTCGGCAGCGCACCAGTCGCCGTTGGGCTTGATAATCCGTTCGTTGCGGCCGTAGTAGTCGTTGCCCATGATTTGGTAGCCGGGCGGCTCGCCGGCCATAAACCAGTCGAGCTCTTGGCGCGTCATGCCGTTATCGAGGCAGTAGAGCAGCACTTCTGAATCCAAGGGATGGGCATAGAGCAAATCCAAAGACAGGAAGCGCAGCTTGTTGATCAGGCAGATTTCCGGGGTAGGCACGGCGCGCATCTCGTGGATGTACTCCGCCGATTCGCTTTGCACAATGATGCAATCGGGGCGATACTTGGCAATCTGCTGATTGCCCATAATGCTGGCCGCCGTGATGTGCTTCATGGCCGTGATGAAGGCCCGGTCGTCTTTGAGCTGCTCGTTCCAGATGCCATCTTTAGCCGATGCCCGGGCCGTTACATATATCTCGTTTACGGGCGTGTAGAAGCGCACCCAGGGATAGCGCCGGGCTACGGCTCCGCAGTACTCGGCGAAGTGCACGGGCAGCTCAGGGTTCTGGAAGTTGCCAATCCAGTCGGGTACGCCAAAGTGCATCAGGTCCAAAATGGGCGTGATACCCAGGCGCTGAATTTCGGCCATGGCTTTGTCGGCAAACTCCCAATCGAACTTGCCCGGCGCTTTATGAATCAGGTAGTACGGCAGGTTGTAGCGCAGCACCTTCAGGCCCATTTCCTTTACTAGGGCTAGGTCTTCCTTGTACCGATTGTAGTGGTCGGTTTCGGCCAGCAAGTCGCGCCGAATGGTACCGTTGGCAATAGTGGGGTAAGAGCACTCGATGCCGGTGGCAAACATGAAGTTGCCCGGGCTATTAGTCGGTAGGCCACTCCCGTCATGACCGGCCGCTCCTCCATACTCGTCGCCCTCATAGAGGCCGTCGCCGAAGGTGTTTTTTATGTGCGTTAGGAAGCTTTTGGCCATGAAGGAAGAGAGGTGAACGTCAGCTCCCCTCCTCAGATGAGGAGGGGCTGGGGGTGGTTGACCACGGTGCTGGCTTTCTGTTTAGTATTGCTAGTTGATGGAGGAGAAAAGCGGTGGTGAAAATTGTTCTAACAACTATCAACCACCCCCAGCCCCTCGCCGCTTGATGCGCGAAATCATCTGAGGAGGGGAGCTGACGTTCTGTTTTGCTACCCATCCAGCCGTTGCTGAGCGGCCAGGAATTTATCGGCGGTGCGCAGGCTGAGGGCCATGATGGTGAGAGCTGGGTTGACGCTGAGGGCGCTGGGGAAGACGGAGTTGTCGCAGATGTAGAGGTTGGGCACATCGAAGGCACGACCGTCAGCATTTACTACGGCATCGTCGCCGGAAAGGCCCATGCGGGCGGTACCTATGGTGTGCGCATAGCGCTCAATCGCCCAGATGTCGCGGGCGCCGGCGGCTTCCCAAATCTGACGCATCAGCTTTTCGGCGTGGGCATTCATGCGCTGCTCGTTTTCCTGAGCCGTGAAGTGCACGCGCGGTTTGGGTAGGCCGCGGGCGTCTTTCTCTTCGGCTAACTCCAGAAAATTGGCCTCGTGGGGCAGACAATCGCCGAGGATATTGATGCCGGCCGTGTTGTTGTACGTGCGCATATACTCACGCAGCGGCTGGCCCCAAAGCTTGCGCTTGCGCACCATTTGGGAGGCAAACGTGACGGGCATCACCCCAATGCTTTGCAGCAGGTAGCCGCCGGCAAAATCAGCGTCGCTAGGCCGGTGCGTATCCTCGGAAATAAGCCCGCCGGGAATGCCCTTGTAGGGACGGATGTCTTCGTTGAATGTACCCCACACCTGGATACCAGGGTGAGCCATGAAGTTCTTGCCGACTTGTCCGCTAGTAAGAGCTAGCTCGTTGAGCAGCAGCAACCGCGGCGTTTCTACGGCTCCGGCACACAGGAACAGATGGCGGCAGCGCTGGCGCTTTTGCTCACCGTTCTGGGTGTAGACAACCGCCTTTACGCGGCCCTTAGCATCGCGCTCAATCTCCGTCACGAAAGCATCAGCCCGGATTTCAGCACCATAGCTTTCGGCCAAGGGCAGGAAGGTAACGTCCATGCTGGCTTTGGCACCGCGGTTGCAGCCGGCCTGGCAAAAGCCCCGGTTGGTGCACGCCTCGCGCCAGCCAATACTCTCTTGGTAGTAACGCGCCGATAGTGCCGCGTTAGCAGCTGGCGACGTTTTAATTCCTAGGCCAGCACACGCTTTCTGCATGAGCAGCGCCGCGCCATTGAGCGGCAACGGAGCCAGCGGGTAGCCTTTGCGGCGCTTGGCATCCCAGGGGTACGGTGTGGGCCCACTGATGCCCAGGAAGTGTTCCAGCTCCTCGTAGTAAGGCTCCAACTCCTCAATCCCGAAAGGCCAGTCGACACCCTTTCCAAAATCGGTGAACAACTGCAAGTCGCCGCGGTGGGCACGCGGCGTATAGGCAGTATAATGCAGCGTAGAGCCACCCACGCCAGTACCGGAGTTGTTGTTGCCAAACGAAACCGGGTTCTGGCCGGCCGACAGGCGCTCATCGTTCCAAAACAGGAAGTGCTGGGCCTTTTCGTCGGTGGCGTAGTCCTTGGTGGGGTCGCGCCTAGGTCCGGCTTCCAGCGCAACCACTTTTAGACCAGCCATGGCTAGGCGCGCCAGCAAGGGCGCACCGCCGGCGCCAGTACCAATCACGACACAATCTACTTCATGTTCTGTGTCAGGAAGCGGGGCGGGCTGTTCTAATTCAATAGGTGCTTCTGCTGGCGCAGCTTCGTTATCGGCTAGTATGCTTTTGAGCAAAGGGTCCTGAATTTCGGGCTTTACCGGGTTCAGCACGCCTTCTTCGGCTACTTCTTCGTCAGGCATAAAGTGCAATAGTGGGTGGTGAAATGATAAACTGTGAGCGGCTGAATTAGCAGCTTTACAAAGCGCCAAACTCGCTATTCAGCCAGTGCTCTATTTCACCGCTTCCGGCTCGCGGGCATCTAGCTGGTTGGGCTCGATGTGGGTCCAGCCCGGCACGTCGGCCATGCCCACATACCCAATTTCTTCCTGGGCTAAGGGGTGTGAGTAGTAGGCCTCCGTTAGCTCAGCCAGCAATTCCTCAAAAAAGCGGGTAACCGGGAGCTGTTGCCAGTTTTCGCCGGGAGCATTGGCCAGAGCTACGGCCTCAATAACCTGGTCTTGCTCGGCTTCTGTGAGTTCCGTAAACAGCCGCTGAAACTGTGCCTGCGCCGCTTGGTTGATGCCACCTAGGCCTAGGCGGTACGCTTCGCGGTCGGGGGGCATGACATCGTAGCGCCACCCGTCGGAGTCGCCTTCGGCCAGGCGTTTATCGACCACTGGGGCTAGCTCAATCGGCTCCGCACGGTCGGGTTGCGGGTAGATGCGGGCCGCTACGGCGCGCAGCAACTCGTAGGTAGCAGCATCGAAGAACTGAGGCGTATAGGGCGCGTTGTCGAGGCGGGGTAATAGGGCCGCGCGGGTAGCTTCCGTCACCAGGTCGGTTTGGAGCAGGGCGCGCACGGTGCCTTCGGGATAGTGAGGGGAAGCCATGGGAAGTAGAATCAGCCGTGAGATACAAGGGCTACTGCTATACTGACGAGCTAGGCCAGTCGAATGTTTTAGCTGAACAATAAAAGCGCCTTTCCTGAGCAGAGAAGGCGCTTTTATGAATCATGTCTAGGTTAGCAAAAAAGACCGTCACGCTTGATCTGGCGTCCGCGTAGTCGAAGCATCTCTACCTCTGGCCAATCAACTGGCCTAGAACAGCGACGAACCGGTAGAGATGCTTCGACAAGTGGACGCCAGATCAAGCAGGACGGTCTCACTCATGGGCGCGAGGCCACACCTAGTGTATCCTCATTATCTATCCTACTGGTCGCTGCTCATCTTGCCGCCCGTTACGTGCACCAAGGAGCCCGTCATGAAGGAGCCATCTTGGGAGGCCAGCAGCACGTAAGCGGGCGCCAGCTCCTCGGGCTGACCGGGGCGAGCTAGGGCCACTTCATAGCCAAACTTCTCGATTTCCTCGCGGGGCATAGTTCCGGGAATGTTGGGCGTCCAGACGGGGCCGGGCACTACGCAGTTCACCCGGATGCCCCGCTCGCCGAGGTAGGTAGCCAGGCTTTTGGTAAGGGCATGAATAGCCGACTTGGAGCTGGCGTAATCCACCAGAATTGGGATGCCGGTAAGGCCTACGATGCTACCCGTATTGATAATACAGTCGTCTTTCTTGAGGTGCGGAATGGCGGCTTGGGCCATCCAGATATAGCCGAGAATGTTGGTATCGAAAGTGCGCCGGATTTGCTCCTCAGGTATGTCCTCGAACTTTTCGGCGCTCATCTGGAAGGCCGCGTTGTTGACGAGGATGTTGAGGCCGCCCAGCTCTTTGCGCGTCAGGCGCACGGCTTGTTTGCACTGCTCGGGGTCGCGCACATCTAGCTGCAGCAGCAGGCACTGGCGGTTTTGGGCTTCCACGAGGCGCTTAGTTTCCTCGGCATCCACGGTGTTTTCGTTATAGAGCACCGCCACGTTGGCGCCTTCCATGGCAAATGCTACTGCCACCGCCCGCCCGATGCCCGAATCGGCGCCGGTTATGAGGGCAATTTTGTCTTGCAGCTTGCCGGCGGCTCTGTAAGTGGAGAAGCTCATGGCGGGCTGCAGCTTCATATCGGCTTGCTTGCCGGGGTAGGGCAACTTTTGCGCGTGTTCCTTCATCTCCTTAGCCGTAGGCCGCTTCACAGGTTTGGGGGCCGCAGAGGCCGCAGCCGATGCTTTCTTGGCGGCAGGCGTAGCAGCAGACTTTTTGGTGGTTGCAGCCTTGGAAGCAGGCTTAGCAGAATCTGAAGAGGCAGAAGTTTTCTTAGCGGCCATCGGCGTAGTGGGATATAGTTGAGGTTTCTGCTTACGCAGATTTCGGCCTCGACAGCTAAAGCATTGGCTTACTAGGGTAGTCGTTCCATTCAACCTAGTGCCCTTGGTTACAAAGACCGTCATGCTGAGCTTGCCGAAATATCTCTCCCGCTTCGCTAGGCCAGTTGGATTAGCCAGAGGTAAAGATGCTTCGACAAGCGGACGCCAGATCAAGCATGACAGATAGTATGGGAAAGTCAGCACGCGAGATGTCTCGCCAAGCTCTACATGACGGCCTTATGAGGCATACAATTTTTCATAAAGCAAAAACCCGCCCCTGCTTGCGCCGAGACGGGTTTCCGTAAATCAGACTGGCCTAGGCCAGTTCAGTTAGTTGTTCTGATAATCAACGGGCTCTTTCACATCTACGCCTTGGTCTTGGAGGGAGGGGTAGTCGATGTAGCCTTTGTCGCCGGGCACGTAGAACGTGCTGGGGTCAGGGGTATTGAGGGCAGCCCCGATGCGGAAACGCTCCACTAGGTCGGGGTTGGCAATGAACGGTACGCCGAAAGCAATAACGTCGGCTTCGTTGTTGGCCAGCGCTTCTTCGGCGGTTTCCTGGGTGTAGCCACCGTTCAGGATAAAGGTGCCCTTGAAGATTTTGCGCAGGTGCGCGGCTACGGCCGGTACGCTAGGCTGAGCCATAGGATGACCGGGTAGCGCCTCAATTACGTGCAGGTAGGCCAGGTTGAACTGGTTGAGCTGCTCCGTAACATAACTGAAGGTTTTTACCGGGTCCGAGTCCTTGATGCTGGCGCTGCCCTGGGGCGACAGGCGAATGCCCACGCGGTCGGCACCCAACTCACCTATTACAGCCTGCACTACTTCTTTCACGAAGCGGGTGCGGTTTTCCAGGCTGCCGCCGTACTCGTCGGTGCGCTGGTTAGAGCCGTCCTGAATGAACTGGTCGAGCAAGTAGCCATTGGCCCCGTGGATTTCAGCGCCATCGAAGCCGGCCAACTTAGCGTTGCGAGCGGCCTGACGGAACTGGTCTACTACGCCTGGGATTTCGCTCAGATCCAACGCGCGTGGCGTAGGCACGTCTTCGAAGCCTTGACCCGTGAAGGCTTTGGCACCTTCGGGCTTAATGGCCGAGGGAGCTACGGGCAGCTCACCATTGTGGAAGAACGGGTGTGATACGCGGCCTACGTGCCAGAGCTGGATGAAAATGCGGCCTCCGGCGGCGTGCACGGCATCGGTTACTTTTTTCCAGCCAGCTACCTGCTCCTCGGAGTAGATGCCGGGGGTGTTGATATAGCCCACGCCCTGGGGCGACACCTGCGAACCTTCCGTGATAATCAGGCCGGCCGAGGCGCGCTGCACGTAGTATTTTACCACCGACTCCGTGGGTACGGTGGCCTCATTGGTGGCGCGGCTCCGCGTCATGGGGGCCATAGCAAAGCGGTTGGGCAGAGTAAGCGCGCCTACTTGTACAGGCGAGAAAAGATGGGGAGTGTGATTCATAGCAAAACAAAGTTTGGGAATCAGCTCCATGCCGATTCGCGAACTGTAACTGGTGTTGCTACATATATGTTTTCGTTTAGCTATATTTTTTTCGCCTTGCTCCCGATAACCAAGTAAGCTCGCAAGTGGCCTAGGTCCTGCTAGCGCCCGTATGCAGCGGGCTGCCGAAGCGCAAGTGCGCTATTGCACCATTACTTCCACCCGACGGTTGCGAGGGCGCTGCTGCGGGTCGCGGTTGTCGGCTACTGGCCTAGCGCCCCCGTAGCCACGGGCTGTAAGCCGCACGGAATCAATACCCTGCTGCACCAGATACTGCCGCACCACGCGGGCCCGCTGCTCGGAGAGGCGCAGGTTCAGGGCCGCTTCGCCTACGTTATCGGTGTGGCCGGCTATTTCCAGTCGCATGGCGGGTTGCTGGCGCAGAGTGCGGGCCAGGGCATTCAGTGTTGGGCGCGAAGAGGGCAGCAAGGCCGCCGTACTTTGGGTGAAGTAGAGGTTGGGCAGCGTCACGGCGGCTCCTTTGCTGAGCGCCGTCAAGTCGGGCAATTCGTTGGCAACGGTATCAGGAGCAAGTGGTTTGGCGGGCGCAGGCTTTGGCAGTGCTACTGGCCTAGTGCGGCGCGCCACCCGTGGCACTACTGCAGCAGCGGGCTTTACTACCGCTTTGGGAGCTAGCGCTTGAGGGGCTGCCGGTGCTGGAGTAGGAGCCAGCGCTGCAATGGCTTTAGGTTTGGATGGCGCGGCTTCTATCAGCACTAGCACGTTACTAGGTAGCCTCTGGTACAGATTATCTGTCGGAATGGGCTGAGGCTCATCGGTTGTATTCGGCAGCTGCCAAGCTAATTGCGCCTTCGAATCCCGGTCGCTCTGGTAATACTCCACGCGCACCGCGTAGTAGCCGCCCGACTTCATCTTTAGGTGCGCAACAGAGGTAGTAGCGGGCTGGTCGCGCCACGAATCCAGCACCTTCTTCCCGCCTATCCAAACGCGCATACCATCATCGGTTGCAATCTGGAAGGTGTACAGGCCCGTTACGGGCGCGTAAATGTGGCCCGCCCAGCGCACGGAGAAGTATTCGCCCGGCACCCCCGGGCCCGGTGATACAAAATGGTCGCCGGTAGGCCCGATGGTCCAGTTGAAGTCGATGCCTGGGTCAGTGCGCGTCAGTACCAGCTTCTCGAAGTTCTTGCCCTCGTAGTACTGCCCGCGTAGGCCTGTGCCGGGCTGGTGCTGGGCTAGCGCTAGGCCACTTACAAGCAGCAAACCAGCGGTTAGAGCTTTCTTATAAAGACTAGATAGAATCATAGCAGCAATAAGTTGTTAACGCATTGACCATAAGATGAACAGAAAATCAGGCGGCGCAAAGTTTATTCAACGAGCCCGCCTCTCCTGTTCAACGAACCATTCTGCCAGGCCTATATAGTAGAGCGTGATAAATGCTGATATATCGTTAGGCAGAGCGCAACGAATTATCAGCATTTATCACGCTCTACTATACTGTGCTGCTTGATCTGGCGTCCGCGTAGTCGAAGCCTCTCTACCTCTGGCTAACTACTGGCCTAGAACTGCGACGAAGCGGTAAAGATGCTTCGACTACGCGGACGCCAGATCAAGCATGACAACGATTTTGTTCTAGGCCTGCTCCACGCTAAAACCTGCTGGCCTAGGCCACTCCTTCAGCCATCAGAATTGAAATTTGAAGAATCTGGTTGTATCTTCGCTGTGTTACTTATCCAGAAAGACCGAGGGATTGGGCCCTATGACGTCTTAGCAACCTGACTTAACACAAGGTGCTAACTCCCGTTTCAATGCAGCTTGTATGCGTTGGAAGAAGATAAGTACAGGACTCGCGCCTCCACGCGGCTCTTTCTGGATAGGCACTTTTTCGTTGCCGATTTACTTGAAGAGCCGATATGCCGACCGTCACCACCTCCCCGCTCCACGATATTCTTGCCAAGCGCGTCCTGATTTTGGATGGCGCCATGGGCACCATGATTCAGCGTCACACGCTGACTGAGGATGATTTCCGGGGCACCCGCTTCGCTGACCACCCCAAGCCTCTGCGCGGTAACAACGACCTACTCAGCATCACCCGGCCCGATATCATCAAAGGCATCCACGCTGACTACTTCGCGGCCGGCGCTGATATGGTGGAAACCAACACGTTCAGCGGCACCACCATCGCGCAGGCCGATTACGCTTTGGAGGATATCGTGTACGAACTCAACTACGAGTCGGCGCGCATAGCCAAGGAAGTAGCCGACGAGTTTACGGCCCAAAACCCTGACAAGCCTCGCTTTGTGGCCGGCGCCATCGGGCCCACTAACCGCACCGCTAGCCTCTCCCCCGACGTGAACCGCCCCGGCTTCCGGGCCGTGACGTTCGATGAGCTGGCCACTGCCTACCACGAGCAGGTGCGCGGCCTCATTGATGGTGGTTCCGATGCCCTGCTCATCGAAACCATCTTCGACACGCTGAACGCTAAAGCTGCACTGTACGCCGTGCAGAAGTTCTTCGACGAAGGTGGCCGCGTGGTGCCCGTCATGATTTCGGGTACTATTACCGATGCTTCCGGCCGCACCCTCTCGGGGCAAACGGTAGAGGCCTTCTGGAACTCGATTCGTCACTTGCCCCTGTTGAGCGTGGGCCTGAACTGCGCCCTCGGCGCTGATCAACTGCAAGTGTATATAAAGGAGCTAAGCCGCATTGCGGATGTGCATATTTCGGCGTACCCGAATGCCGGTTTGCCCAACGCCTTTGGTGGCTATGATGAGTCGGCTCAGGAATTTGCGGGGGTAGTGGAAAACTACCTCAAGGAAGGTCTCGTGACGGTGGTAGGTGGCTGTTGTGGCACCACACCCCAGCACATCGGTGAGCTGGCCCGTCTGGCGGAAAAGTACGAGCCACGCAAGCTGCCCGAGCTACCCAAAGCTACCCGCCTGAGTGGCCTAGAGCCCTTCGGCATTTATCCCGAAAGCCTGTTTGTAAACGTGGGTGAGCGGTGCAACGTGACGGGTTCCCGCGCCTTCGCCCGCCTCATCCGGACCGGCAACTACGAAGCCGCCCTGCAAGTAGCCCGCGACCAAGTAGAGGGTGGCGCCCAAGTCATCGACGTGAACATGGACGAAGGCATGCTCGACTCGGAGCAGGCCATGACCACGTTCCTGAACCTGATTGCCTCGGAGCCCGACATTTCGCGGGTGCCGATCATGATTGACTCCTCGAAGTGGAGCGTGCTGGAAGCCGGCCTTAAGTGCGTGCAGGGCAAGAGTATCGTCAACTCCATTTCGCTTAAAGAAGGCGAAGAAACCTTCAAGGAGCGGGCCCGCACCGTGCGCCAGTACGGCGCCGCCGTGGTGGTTATGGCTTTCGATGAGAAGGGCCAGGCCGACACACTGGAGAAGCGCATCGAAATCTGTCAGCGCAGCTACGACATCCTGGTGAACGAAGTGGGTTTCCCAGCCGAGGACATCATCTTCGACCCCAACATCCTGACCGTGGGCACCGGCATGGAGGAGCACCGCAATTACGCGCTGGACTTCATCGAGGCTGTCCGCTGGATCAAGCAACACCTGCCCGGCGCCCTCACCAGTGGTGGCGTCAGCAATATCAGCTTCTCCTACCGCGGCAACGACGTAGTGCGCGAGGCTATGCACTCGGCCTTCCTCTACCACGCCATTCAGGCCGGCCTCGACATGGGCATTGTAAATCCAAGTCAGCTGGCGGTGTACGATGAAGTGCCCAAGGATCTGTTGGAGTTGGTGGAAGACGTGCTGCTGAACCGTCGCCCCGACGCCACTGAGCGCCTCGTAGACTTTGCCGACACGGTGAAGCAGAAGGACAAAGTGGAGGTAGTAGCCGACGCCTGGCGCAGCCTGCCGGTGAAGGAGCGTCTACAGCACGCGCTAGTAAAAGGCATTACCGAGTTCATCGACCAAGACACCGAGGAAGTGCGCCAGCAGGTTGCTAGGCCACTCGAAGTGATTGAAGGCCCGCTGATGGCCGGCATGAACGTAGTCGGTGACCTGTTTGGCGCCGGCAAAATGTTCCTGCCTCAGGTGGTAAAATCAGCCCGCGTAATGAAGAAGGCCGTGGCCTACCTGGAGCCTTACCTATTGGCCGACAAGCAAAGCGGCGACCGGCAAACGGCTGGTAAAATCTTGTTAGCCACCGTGAAAGGTGACGTACACGACATCGGTAAGAACATCGTGGGCGTGGTACTGGCTTGCAACAATTTCGACATCGTGGACCTGGGTGTGATGGTGTCTTTGGAGAAAATCCTAGACGAAGCCGCCAAGCAGCAAGTAGACGTGATTGGCCTGAGCGGCCTGATCACGCCCTCGCTGGATGAAATGGTGTACGTAGCTCAAGAAATGGAAAAGCGCGGCCTCAAAACCCCGCTGCTCATTGGCGGCGCCACTACTTCTCGCCTGCACGCCGCCGTGAAAATCGCGCCTAACTACTCCGGTCCGGTAGTACACGTAAACGATGCCTCTCGCTCCGTAGGCGTGGCTGCAGCCTTACTAGGCTCCGCCGATGTGGAATACGCCCGCACCGTGCGCGAGGAGTACCGCCAACTCCGCGAGGACTACGCCGGCCGCCAGCGTGATAAAAACTACCTGACCATTGAAGCCGCCCGCGAAAACGGGTTCAAGGCTGACTGGGACACCAGCCGCATAGTAAAGCCGAGCTTCCTGGGCACCAAAACCCTAGAAGACTACCCGTTAGCTGAACTGGCCGAATACATCGACTGGACGCCCTTCTTCCAGACCTGGGAGCTGAAGGGCCGCTACCCCCGAATTCTCACCGATGAGAACGTGGGCGAAGCTGCCACCCAACTCTTCAACGACGCCCAGAAGCTGCTCAAGCAAATCATCGACGAGAAGCTACTAACGGCCCGCGCCGTTATCGGTTTCTGGCCCGCTAACACCGTAGGCTACGATACCATCCAGATCTTCAAGGACGACACCCGCCAGGAAATTCAGACCGAGTTCTTCACTCTGCGCCAGCAGAGCGAGAAAGCACCCGGCGTACCCAACTTGGCCTTCTCTGACTTTGTGGCACCCAAGGAAACCGGTCGTGAAGATTATATCGGTGGGTTTGCCGTAACGGCTGGCCTAGGCATCGAGAAGCTGCTGGAGAAGTACGAGCAGGAGCACGACGACTACTCCAGCATCATGGTGAAAGCCCTGGCCGACCGCCTCGCCGAGGCGTTTGCGGAGCGCCTGCACCAGCGCGTGCGCGAAGAGTTCTGGGGCTACGACCCAGCCGAGAACCTTTCCAACGAAGACCTCATTCAGGAGAAATACAAAGGTGTGCGCCCGGCGCCCGGCTATCCCGGCTGCCCCGACCACACCGAGAAAATCACCCTGTTTGAACTGCTCGACGCGGAAAACGCCACCGGCATCCGTCTCACCGAGAACCTAGCCATGTATCCGGCCTCCTCGGTAAGCGGCCTCTACTATGCCCACCCCGATTCCCGCTACTTCGGCCTCGGCCGCATCGGCAAGGATCAGGTAGAGGACATTGCGGAGCGCAAGAACATGCCGTTGCCAGAGCTAGAGCGCTGGCTGGCCCCCAACCTAAACTACGACCCGGCCAGCGTGCCCGTAACGGCGCTGTAGGCCACTAAAACTAGTTCCCCTCCTCAGCTGAGGAGGGGCTAGGGGTGGTTGAAAAACTAGAGCTAGTAACTAAGGCTAGTTATCAATCTAGGCCGCTTCAATCACCTCCAGCCCCTCCTCATCTGAGGAGGGGAGTTTAGATTACTACTCCCTCGACTCACTAGCCACCCGCTGGTGCTCTATATGAAAGTAACCGAACACCTGACCCGCGCCGACGGCAAGACGCTGTTTTCCTTCGAGGTACTGCCCCCGAAGAAGGGCGAGAACATCCAGAACCTGTTCTCGAACATTGAGCCCCTGATGGAGTTCAAGCCGCCGTTTATTGATGTGACGTACCACCGCGAGGAGTACGTGTACCGCCAGCACCCCAACGGGTTTCTGGAGAAGAAAACCGTGCGCAAGCGCCCCGGCACAGTAGGCATATGCGCGGCCATCAAAAACCGCTTCGATGTAGATACCGTGCCCCACCTCATCTGCGGGGGCTTCTCGAAGGAGGAAACTGAAAACGCACTGATTGACCTGCACTTCCTGGGCATTGACAACGTGCTAGCCCTGCGTGGCGACCCAATCAAGTCGGAAGGCCATTTCAAGCCGGACCCCGACGGGCATGCCTACGCGGCCGACCTCATCGGGCAGGTGGCTGACTTGAATAAAGGCGCGTATCTGGATGAGGAGCAGGACGATACCTGGGCCACTAACTTCTGCATCGGGACGGCGGGCTACCCTGAGAAGCACTTTGAGTCGCCGAACTATGCGGCGGACTTGCGCTACCTTAAGCACAAAGTAGACCGCGGCGCCGACTACATCGTGACCCAAATGTTCTTCGACAACGAGCAGTTTTTCAACTTTGAGAAGCGCTGCCGGGAAGCGGGCATCACGGTTCCTATTATTCCTGGCCTGAAGCCACTTACCACTAAAAGCCAGCTGAGCATGCTGCCGCGCTCTTTCTACCTGAACCTTCCGGAAGAGCTGGCCGATGCGGTGCACCTAGCGCCGGATAACAATGCAGCCCGCGAAATCGGGATTGAGTGGTGTATCAACCAAAGCAAAGAGCTGATGGCCCATGGTGTGCCCTGTTTGCACTACTATAGTATGGGAAAATCGGAGAGCATCCGGCGGGTGGCGGCGGCCCTTTTTTAAGAGTGAACTGGTGAAGGGTGAACTTGTGAAACACTGTAGCAGGTAAGTAGCCGATTTAGTATCATTGACTGCACCACTGGCGCTAACCGTGCGTAAAACGCACAACTTCACCCTTCATAACTTTACTACTTGGACTCCCTCGACGACTTATTTGCCCGCCTACGGGAGGCCACAACGCCCGCCGAAATTGAGGTGCTGCAGGAAGGTATCTGGCAGATTTGGCTTACTACCGGCAACTTGGTGCTCGATAAGCACCTAGAAGCCGGCATGCGGTACCTGGCAGCGGATAACTACAGCACGGCCATCAGCGAGTTTAATGCCCTTATTGAAGCCAGCCCGCAGTATGCAGAGGGCTGGAACAAACGCGCCACTGCCTATTATCTGCGGGGCGAGTACAATGCTTCCTTGCGCGATGTGCGCGAAACGCTGCGGCTGGAGCCGCGCCATTTTGGGGCTCTCTCGGGGTGGGCCACCATGCTGCGCATGCTTGGCGATGACCGGGGCGCCTTGCGGGTACTAGGTCGGTTGGAGGCGCTATGCCCAGCGTGGCCGGGCCTGCAGAGCCAGCTGCGCGACCTGCGCGACCGGCTAGAGGAGTAAAAAGATTAAGTTGCTGAGTGCTAGCAACCTCATTTACAAGTTTGTTGTTAGGCTGGATGGAAATTTGTAAATTTCCCGGCACTAGCTGTGATATTGGTAACTCCCCCCACCAATAACAGCTTCTTTTTTGCCGTACAACAGTGCGTACATGCTCCCACCCGCCTAATTCCCACCTTTAGCAGCCCAGGCGCTGCATATAACTAAACTAAGACTCGTTTTTACAATCGGTTCCATACCGACTGCTCGTTCAGTCGGCTGCCTGCCCTTTTTTGCCTACCCGTTCCCCGAATTCCCACTCTTGTCATGTACAGCATGAAACACCTGTTACTTCTACTCTTACTATTGGGTACCAGCGCAGCCCAGGCGCAAAAGCTGCGTAAAAACGAAATTGAAAGCGGTACGCTTGAAAAAGGCGAAAAAGTGGGCGTGTGGGAATACTACGCCTATACCCGTGACGGAAGCCAAGTAGTGGCCCAGAAGTACGACCACACCGCCAAGAAGCTATTGTTTTATCGTCCGTTTGATGATATTCCCTACCAGGTGCAAACGCCCTCTGGCGAATGGACGCGCCAGCGGGTTACGCACCCCGTATTCTTTATAGGCGGCGACGCGGCCCTGGCACAATACATGTCGAAGCTCAACTACCCTGAGTCGGCGCAAAGCAAGAACGTGCAGGGCCGGGTGCTGGTATCGTTTGTGGTGGATACGCTAGGCCAGGCCTCTAACCACCAGGTGCTGCTGGGTATTGGCTCCGGCTGCGATGAAGAAGCGCTGCGCGTGGCCCGGACCATTCCGGCCCAGTGGATTCCGGCGCGCATTGGTAGCCGGGCCGTGGTGTCGCGGCACGAGCTGCCGTTTACGTTCCGGCTTCGGCCGCAGTAAGCACCTAGCAGCGGCGCAGCTTCCGCCAGGGTTTTCCCGTACGAGGTACTGCCGCCGGCTAGGCGGCGCTACCTATTGCGTACAACTCTTACCTTTCCGGCATGAACTACCTCCGTTTACTTGTGCTTCCGGCTGCTCTGCTGCTGACTGCCTGCGACTCCACCCCACGCGAACGTCAGGATATTGTGAAAGAAGAAGCCCGCAAGCTAGATACTCTGGCTGACCGGGCGGCAACTAAGCTGCGCACGGCCGGCCGCCGGGCCGCCCGCTTCGATTCCGTTTCGCGGGCCCGCAGCCGGCAGCCGCTTGATAAAGCGGCAGAAGCAGCCTTCACGAATGAGCTACTCGGCACCTATGCCAACGTAGAGCAGCTTACTCCACAAACCATTGAGCCTGCCTTTGTACAGTTTATGAAGCAGGTGCGCGCCAACCGCACCCAATGGACCCAGCGCGACTGGGATTATGCCACTACCATCAGCCGCCGCCTGAACGCACAGTTCCGGGCCATCCGCCTCGATATCAAGGGCCGCGACGAGCTGCACATCCGGGCGCTGCAAACCGAGTTTACGGCCCTGGAAACCGGCCGCGACGTAAAAGACCTCGGCGAAGCCGTAAAGCAGCCCTAGGTTGCCTTCTGGCCTCAACCCTATTCCAAAGCTCCACCTCACGGTGGAGCTTTTTTTATGCCCGGGCCCGAAGCCTAGCGTCGGCAGCAGAGGTTGCGGGCACAGCAGCACCTAACACTTTCGCACTCCCTACTCAGCAGTTCTCAGGTTGCCAGGGTTTCTGAAAAAAGCCTCAAACAAGCATGTAGATACAGATATTAGCCTGAGCTGAACTGGTAGGATTGCAGATTCACTGGAAGTCAAAGCCCTATGTAACGGCTGAAGCTATAGGTAGTTAGCAAAAAATAGTTGAACTCTTCCTTAGAAAGCCTGTAAAAGCCTTCTACCTTATCAGGGACCAACACGTAAAGCTGAGCGCTTCCAGCCAGCTAACGGGTGGTCAGTCCGTTCTTTTCTCTACTACAAAAACACCCCTTCACGTATGGCAAACGCTTCCTTACTGGACCGCAGCCGAACTATAGCCGGCCCAGGCTACAACCGCTGGCTTGTTCCGCCCGCTGCACTGGCCATTCACCTGGCCATTGGGCAGGCGTATGCGTTCAGCGTATTCAAGAAACCACTGGGGGCGCTCATCAGCGGTAACCCCGATGCTCCGGCTCCCACCGACTGGACTCCGGCCCAACTGGGCGTAATTTTCTCTATTGCCATTGTGCTGCTGGGCTTGTCGGCGGCGGTGTTTGGAAAGTGGCTGGAACGGGTTGGCCCCCGCAAGGCCATGATGGCCTCAGCCCTATGTTTTAGCGGCGGCTTTTTTATTGCATCGTTGGGCGTGCACCTGCACAACCTATGGCTGGTGTATTTCGGCTACGGGTTTGTGGGCGGAATAGGCCTAGGCATTGGCTATATCTCGCCGGTGAGTACGCTTATCAAGTGGTTTCCCGACCGCAAGGGGGTAGCAACTGGCATGGCTATCATGGGCTTTGGCGGCGGCGCCATGATCGGCTCGCCCCTATCGGTGGCGCTAATGGACCATTTCAAGGATACCGCACCGCTTGGCGTGGCGCCTACCTTCATTGCCATGGGTGTCATTTATCTGATTTTCATGCAGTTTGGCGTCTGGAGCATTCGGGTGCCGGCCGATGACTGGAAACCCGAGGGCTATGTGGCTCCTACCGAGCACAGCGCGCTGATCACAAGTGGCAACGTTACGGCCGATAACGCCATCAAAACGCCGCAGTTCTGGCTGTTGTGGGTGGTGCTGCTCACGAACGTAACGGCCGGTATTGGGGTACTCGAAACTGCTTCGCCCCTTATTCAGGAGTCTTTCTCGGATAACGTGATGGGGGCAGGCCGAGGCGTAACGGCCGCGGCCGCAGCAGGCTTCGTCGGGCTGCTGAGCTTGTTTAATCTGCTTGGTCGGTTCTTCTGGTCGTCGGCTTCCGATAAGTTAGGGCGCAAGGTCACCTATGCCATTTACTTTGGGCTGGGCATTTTGCTGTATGCCTTGGTGCCTACCCTGGGAGCTAGTGCTTCGCTGGCCCTGTTCGTGGTGGTGTCGTGTGTTATCCTGAGTATGTACGGTGGCGGCTTTGCGACCATTCCGGCGTACCTCTCCGACTTGTTTGGGAAAGTACAGGTAGGAGCCATTCATGGCCGCCTGCTTACGGCTTGGAGCACGGCCGGTGTACTAGGCCCGCTGATTGTGAATTTCCTGCACAGCAATGCTAAAGCCAACAATTTGCAAGGCGCGGCGGCTTATCAGAACGTGTTCTACGCCATGGCGGGCCTGCTTGTCATTGGCCTGATTGCCAACTTTTTGGTAAAGCCGGTGGCAGAAAAGTACTTCGAGAAAGAAGCTGCTCCTCAGAAAGCCGTGGCCTAGGCTTGGTGCCTCACGAGGCCCTAGTCTTATTTTTCCTTACTCCGACTTCACTTGCAAATGGATACTTCCGCAAACCGTACCACTGCCCCCGATGCCTCGCCCAGCTCGACCGTATCGGTAGCCATTGCCTGGCTTATTGTAGGCATTCCGCTGGCCTGGGGCGTCACCCAGACCTTTGTGAAAGCGTTGGCCTTGTTTAAGTAACAGCCAGCCAGTACTTTTCAGCAGCAAAAGCACCTTCGCGGGTGCTTTTGTTGTTACTGGGCAAACCCTTTCTAAGCACATGTTCTCTGATTCAGACGCCGCCGGTCCGGCCATTGTGCTGCTCGACACCTTTGCGGATACTATTGCGGCTCACTTAGCAAAAAACCGGCTCGATGCGGAGGGCATCCCGTGCTTTCTGAGCAATGAAAACCGACCGTATGGCTCGGTGCTCTCGGGTGGGGTGCGCCTGTATGTGCGGGAGCCCGATGTAGCGGCTGCACAGGACTTGCTGCACCCGCACCGCACACCCATGCACGCACTACCCCACGAAGCCGCCGAAACCGCTGCTGGCACGCCCCGCTGCCCCCGCTGCCAGCACCACGATGTAGTGTGTCGGCATCTACCCCAACCCACCGATACCCTCTTCACCAAGCTGCGCCTCTGGCTACTAGCCCCCGAAAAGCCCCAATGCCACTGCTTCACCTGCGGCCACGATTTCGAGGGATAAGGATAAGCTCGCCTATGATTTACTTTCTATTCTCCACCTTCACTGCTTGATATATTTGTTATCATATATAAAGCTATTGCCTCTACTGCTGGCGGGCAGTCTGCTGTTTACTAGTCTGGTTTCCTACCCAGCTTGCGCGCAGGAGCGGACGACATCCCCGCCACTATTCCGGTTTTTTCAGCAGCATTTCGACAGCACACTGGTGTATCTAACTGCTTCAACATGGTCACCTGGGCCCAACATGCTAATCCTAGCCAAGCAGGGTCAGAATGTGTACTTCTTTACGTACCGGAGCCCTTACGGCACTATAGGCCGATACGTGCCGGGTAAACTACATGAGCAATTTGCTCTACGGCAAAGTCGTTTCAAAAGCACCTTACCCGATACCAACCAGTATTTACTGCTCCAGCCGGTACTACCGTTGACCTCGGCACAAGCATGGAGAAGTCTGCGTCCAACTCAGCTTTGGCACATCCGCAACAGCGCTACCCATACTGTATGTGTTATTGACGATGGCGATACCATTACGCTACACCTCTTGACTCGCACTGGCGCGCGAGAAGTCAGCTTTTACGCACCTGACTATTTTGAGGAGTGCGAAGGACGAGAGCCAAACCGTCGGCAGATTCTCCAAACAGGAGCAACGTTGCACGCGCTACTGAAGCAGTAATTTTTATTCTCGAAACCGCCACGCGGGTAGCACGCTGCCGGCTGAAAAGTTCTCCTGCTCTGGGGGTAACTCTAGAAAGCCGCTGGACGTGAGCAGGCTGGCCATGTCGCCGGAGCCACCGGCGCGTTCGGGAATGGCGAGCAGGCGGCCATCGGGGCCAGGAGTTAGGCTCACAAGCAGGAAATGCGTGAGGCGGGGCCGAAACTGAATATCCTCTACTAGCACGGCAGGCACTGGGCCACCCAATAAACCAGAAACTACCTCCAGGTTTGATGGGGTTGCGGGCTGCTGTACCCCTAGCAGCCAGGGCCGGGCGTAGCGGTAAAAATTCACAAAGGTGGAAACTGGATTGCCCGGCAAGGCAAACACCACGGCGCCGCCCGGATGCTGTCCAAACCAGAACGGCTTGCCGGGGCGCTGCTGCACCTCATGAAAAATCTGCTCTACGCCTAGCTCCCGCAAGGTTTCGGGTAGAAAGTCGGCCTTTCCCTTCGAGACGCCCCCGCTGAGTACCACAGTATCATAGCCTTCCAGCAACGCCGGTAAGCCATGGCGCAGGGCCGCGGGGTCGTCATCAAAATGAAAGGTGTCGGCCTCGGCGCCGGCCTGCCAGGCCGCGGCCTGCAGCATCAGGGCGTTGGAGCGCCGAATCTGGTGGGCGGCGGGCTTCTCCGTGATGGGCACCAGTTCATCACCGGTGCTAACCACGGCCACCCTAGGCCGGCGCGTGACGGCAACCGTGGCGGCTCCTATAGTAGCCGCTACGGCTACCTCGGCGGGCTCCAGGCGCGTACCGGCCGGTACTAGCAAGTCGCCCTGCTGGCGGTCGGCGGCGCGGGCGTGCACGTTGTGGCCTTGGCGCGGGGGTAGCGCCTGCACGGCGGCCAGGCGGTTACCAGCTTCATCAGTCCGGAAGGTGAGGTCTTCGTAGCGGATGACCGTATCAAGGCCCTCGGGCAGTGCGGCGCCGGTCATGATTTCAATGGCCGCGCTAGGGTCTTGCAGGGGGGTAGGGGGCTGACCCGCAAACTGCGTGCTTTCGATGCGAAACTCTAGCTGTCCGGCCTCCAATGCCGCAAACCGCAGCGCAATGCCATCCATGGCTACCCTATTGAAGGGCGGGAAGTCCCGATCGGCGCGTAGGTCTTCGCGCAGCACGCGCCCCACCGCCAACGGCAACGACAGATGCTCTAGGGGCAGCGTGTGGATGGTAGCGAGTACGAGGCGGGTGGCTTCTTGAACGGTGAGCATGGGCACGAATGTAGGGTAAGCGTTAGCTTGCGCCGTTAACCAACGGGTAATTAGGTTGGTTGTTTGGCAAGATGCCGCAACGGCAACTCGTTCTGGCCAGTTAGGCAGCGCAAACGTAACGGTTCGCGTATCAGGAGCTGTTGCTTAAGCCGCTTCGCCTTTCCAATTTGAGCGGCTGTACCCCGCCCAATGGGCCCGCCTAGCCGTGTATGGCACGCTGCAGCTTTCGCTTTCTTTTTCCTCTTTATGTCTGCTTCTTCCAAACTCACTCACTTGAACGCTGCCGGCCAACCTGCCATGGTTGATGTGGGCCAGAAAACGCCTACCCGTCGTGTGGCTCGAGCCCGCAGCCGCGTGGTCCTCGGGCCCGAAATTATGGCCCTGATAAAGGAAGGCGACCTACCTACCCGCAAAGGCCCCGTGTTTCAGACGGCTATTCTGGCTGGTATTATGGGCGCCAAGCGCACCTCAGAGCTGATTCCGCTTTGCCATCCGCTTGGCCTCGACGACTGCCAGGTGCGCATTGAGCCTGATGGCGAAGATGCCGTGGTGATTGAGTGCACCGCTACTGTAACCGGCAAAACTGGGGTAGAAATGGAAGCCCTCACCGGTGCCTCGGTGGCCGCTCTTACCATTTATGATATGTGCAAAGCCTTGTCGCACAACATTGTAATTCAGGAAACACGCTTGCTGGAAAAAACCGGCGGCAAACAAGATTTTCATCATGCCGGATAACCGTACTTCTGAAGAGCCAAAAGGAGCGCCACGCACCAAGCACGCCCAATTGGCCCGGCCCCACCTGGGCGAGTTTAACCGGCATGAGCTGGCTATTCTGGGAGCACCCTGCGGCAAAATTAAGGAGCTGACAACTCGGCTTATTTCGCTGGTTACCAGCCAGTTGCAAGTGTCGTATGTAGATGCCGACCATGCTGCCGGCGACGATGCCGCCCAAGGCGGCAGCGGCGGCCAAGCTGCGATTCTGCAAGCCGGGGCCGCCGCGGAGCTCACCGATAAAATCACCTTCACTAGGCTGGATGTGAAGCGTGGGCTGGACAAGTTTAGCCAGCAGGAGTGGCTGCAGCACCAAAGCCTGGTGCTTGTAAACGGTAACCACTTTCGGGCCCGGCAGCAACTCGTGATTCTGGACCCCGCCAAGCCCGTGGAAAAGAAGCTCGACCGCCTTACGGATGTGCGCGCCCTGCTGCTGCCCGAAGGCGTAACGGAGGTGCCCGCCTATCTGCGCGCCCATCTGGCCGAAGTACAGGTGCCCGTACTACCCCTCCACGACACCCAAGCCCTAGCCGACCTGATTTTGCAGGAATGGCACGCGGCGGCTCCTCCCCTGCGCGGCCTGGTGCTGGCTGGGGGCCGAAGCCAGCGAATGGGCCAGGATAAAGGTAAGCTGGCTTATCATGGCCAGGAGCAACGCGCACACGCCGCCGAGCTACTCGCCCAATTTTGCCAAGATGTGCACGTTTCTTGCCGCCCCGACCAGGTGGTGGAGCTGGAGTATGCCGGACTGCGGCCCCTGCCTGATACGTTTGCAGATTTGGGGCCCCTGAGCGGACTGCTGTCGGCCTTCCGCCTCGACCCTAACGCGGCCTGGCTGGTGGTAGCCTGCGACTTACCGTTTCTTTCCGAAACTACGTTGGGCCATTTGGTAGAGCATCGGCAGGCCGGCAAAATGGCCACGGCCTTCCAAAGCCCCGAAAACGAATGGCCCGAGCCGCTTATCACTATTTGGGAACCTAGTAGCTACGGCACGCTGCTGCGCTTCCTGAGCCTGGGCTACAGTTGTCCGCGCAAATCGCTAATCAATTCCGATATCAATCTGCTGCCCGCGCCGGCGCCCGAGGAGCTGCGCAACGTGAACACACCAGAGGAAGCTGAGCAGGCCAAACATGAGTTGCAGTAAAGCAAATGCCTAGTACCCGCCGGTATTTTTTCCCAAGTACTGGGAGAAAATACCGGCGGGTACTAGGCCTCGTTGTTGGTCAAATCCTTACGGATGCGCGGCTACCCACACGTCGCCATCTTCGTAGAACTCTTTTTTCCAGATGGTTACCACCTGCTTGAGCGTGTCGATAATATATTCGCAGGCGTCAAAGCTTTCGGCGCGGTGCGGGGTCGATACGGCCACAATCACGGCTACATCGCCAATGTAGAGCGTGCCTTTGCGGTGAATAACGGTGACTTTCTGGAGCATGGGCCATTTCTCCACGGCTTGCTCTGCTACTTTGCGCAACTGGTGCAGCGCCATGCTGTCATAGGCTTCATACTCAAGCCGAATGACCGGGCGGCCCGTGCTTTTATTGCGAACGGTGCCAATGAACGTGTTAACAGCACCGGCGCCATCGGCCTGCACCGTTTGCAAGGCGGCCAGTACGTCGATGGGCTGGTCAATGAGGTCGATGTGAATCAAGGAGCAAGCAGAATGAAGGAAGATTAAACAGCGCACCCAACCCACCACTTCTAGGGCAGTTGGCGTGCTGGCAAGGGCTAGTAACCTGGCTGAAACCCAACGCAGACGATAAACGGGCGCGTTAGGCTTCAGAGCTAGTCAGCGGTTGCTACCCCCCACTAACGGGAGGAATCAAAGCAATTTCATCCCGCTCCGACAACGCAGCATCCGCAGGGGCATATTCATTATTGACGGCCACGGCTAGGCTCGAAAGTCGGCCCAAGCCTGGGTACTGCTCCTGCAATGAGGCCAGCAGCGCCTGCACCGACTGGCCTTCGGGCGCCGAAACTTCTAGCGAGGAGCGGCCTACTATTTCGCGGGCAATGCCAAACAAAGCTATTTTCAGGTTCATTATCGTAGAGTGATTACGCAAAGTATGCCACGGTTTACGCAACTTCAGGGGCTAGTGGCTGCGGCAATTTCGGTTGCTGTAGGCTAAACTACGGCGGGTTGGCATTGTTGTCTGGGTTCCGGAACATCTTCTGCCTAGTAATCTTCGTAGAGGAGCCAACTACGCAGAATTCTTTTCGAGGACTGACAATCTGGGTCATCCGGTTGTTAGGGATGTAGTATCCGCCTTTGCTTTACATTCGCGGACTTCGCGATACGCTTCTTTTTGCCTGCTATGCCTGCTGCTGTTCCGTCCGTTTTGTTTGATAACCACGGCCGTCCGCTGGAATACCTGCGGCTGGCCGTCACGGACCGGTGCAACCTGCGCTGCTTTTACTGCATGCCCGAAGAAGGCATTAAGTATCTGCCCAAGCAGGAGCTACTGACCTACGAGGAAATGGAACGTCTGGTAGCTATTATGGCTGGCTTGGGCGTGCGCAAAGTGCGCCTGACCGGCGGCGAGCCTTTCGTGCGCCGCGACCTGGTGCCGTTTATGAACCGACTGGCCGAGATTCCGGGCATTGAGGAGCTGACCATGACCACCAACGGTGTGCTTACGGCGCCGTATGTGCCAGAGCTAGCCCGCATGGGCGTGAAAGCCGTGAACCTCAGCCTCGATACGATGGACCGGGCGCGCTTTGCCAGCATCACGCGCCGCGACGAACTGCCCCGCGTGATGGAAACGTTTTATGCCTTGCTGGCGGCCGGCATCCGGGTGAAAATCAACGCGGTAGTGATGGACGGCCAGAACACGCAGGACATTCTGCCCCTGGCCGAGCTGACCCGCGAGCTGCCCGTAGATGTGCGTTTTATTGAGGAAATGCCCTTCAACGGTGGCAGCCACGCCGCTACCCTGCCCTGGAACCATAACCGCATTCGGGAACACCTGGCCTTAAACTTAGGCGAGCTGACCCCCGTGAGCACCCGCCCCGGCGACACCGCCTCGCACTACACTGTAGCCGGCCACCAGGGCCGTTTGGGCATCATTGCAGCATATTCGCGTACGTTTTGCGGCACCTGCAACCGTATTCGCCTCACCGCGGAAGGTGGCCTCAAAACCTGCCTCTACGACCAGGGCGTACTGGATATTCGGGCGCTGCTGCGCGGCGGCTCCTCGGATGAGCAAATTGCGGAGGCCCTAAAAACCGCGTTCCGCAACCGCGCCGCTAATGGCTTTGAGGCCGAAAGCCAGCGCCCGCTGCATCAGCTCAGCTTCGAGTCGATGAGCACGATTGGGGGGTAAGAAGCCCCTAGGCACCTTATCAAATCGGTGAGGGCACACGGAAGAACTACCAGACTACGTGAAACCCACGTATGTTTGAAGCAAGATGAAAGTTCTTCTCTGGATACTGGGGTTGGGTGCGGTAGTGTACGTGGCGGTATGTCTGCTGCTGTATTTTCAGCAAGAGCGGTTGCTGTTCTTTCCTACCAAGCTGTCGGCGCAGCACCGATTTTTGTTTCCGGGGCGGTTTGAGGAGCGCTGGGTGACTACAGCCGACGGCACTCAACTACATGCCCTGCACTTCCGCACCGAAACGCCCACACCCAAAGGCCTGGTTTTCTATCTGCACGGCAACGGCGGCGCCCTCGATGATTGGGGAATGGTTGCGCCTACTTACACGCGCCTCGGCTACGACGTATTCCTGCTGGACTACCGCGGCTACGGCAAAAGCGAGGGCCACATCAGCAGCCAAGAGCAGTTCCTCGAGGATGTAGAAGTGGCGTATCGGCACGTTTTAAAGGAATACCCCGAAGACCGCACCGTTGTGCTGGGCTACTCATTGGGCACTGGCGCGGCAGCCTGGCTCGCCGCCCGGTACCACCCCAAGCTGCTGATCTTGCAGGCGCCTTACTTGAGTATGCGCGCCGTGGCCCGCCAGCATTACCCCTGGATTCCGAGCGCTATCCTGCGCTACCCCCTCAATACCGAGGAAGTGGTGCCGCAGATTAGTGCGCCCATCCTTATTTTCCACGGGGAGCGAGACGAGCTAATCAGCCATGCAGCAAGCCTGAAGTTGAAGTCGTTGCTGAAACCCCAGGACCAGTTTATTACGCTGCGCGGCGCCGGACACAACGGCCTCACCGACAACGCCGAGTATCAGGCAGTGCTCCAAAGCGTGCTATGATGGTGGTATTTACTTCATCCGGCGGTGCCGTTTAGCGTATAGCGTAACTCTTCTGTGTGATGTCTGCTGCTGCAAAGTGCCAGACCTGCTACCAGCTGAAACTACTCGAGTGCTACGCTAATTGGTGTTTGCCCATTTAATCGAGTTTACCTTATTCTGCCCCTCGATTGGTGTATCCGACAACGGCGCTCTATACTTTTGCCTTCCTTCTTCCCTAGGCCATGTTGCTCTCCCAATCTTCTGCTATTCTGCTCCTGACGGCTGCTTGGTGCGGCGCTATGTGCCAGTCGGCGCAGGCTCAAACCAATGCCATTGCAGATCCGCATTGGGGCACCTGGACCATCGGGACGGTGGTGCTGCCGGGCGGGCCCAAGCATTGGGGCGGCTATGCCGAGGTGCAGGCGCGCTCCAACAACCTGTTTCGGCAGTTTTTTTACAATGAGCTGAAGGGCGGCATCAGCTACGATATTTCTAAAAACTTCAGCGTTATGGTAGCCGGGGGCCGCTACTCTACCTCCGATTACCGGGACCTCGGCGACGGACCGCTGAACGTGGAAAAGCGCCTCTGGCAGCAAGTAACCTTCACGCATTACAGCGCCCGCCTAAAGGTAGAGCACCGTTACCGCGTAGAGCAACGCTGGTTTTCCTTCCGGGATAATATCACACCCGCCGGCTCCTCTACGTTCCGCAACCGCATCCGGTACCGCCTGAATGGTTTTCTACCCCTCAACCACGTCACCATCACCGACCAGACGTTTTTTCTGTCGGCGTATGATGAGATATTCCTCAACCCCAAGGGCCCGTTTTTTGAGCGTAACCGGGTGTATGGCGGCGTAGGGTATCAGTTTGATGCCAACTGGACCTTGCAGGCTGGCTGGTTGCATCAGTCGAACTACACGGCCGCCCACTACGACCAGAACATCTTCACGCCGCAAAGCCGCACCTCCAAAAACAACCTGGTGCTTTCGGTAATGTACCGGATTGCGCGCCGCAACCCGGCCGTGCCGACTCCGGAACACGTACCCTCCCAACCCGACTAGGCCCTACGTGCGCTCAAAGTATCTGGAACCAGATAGAGCGTGAGCGTGTGCCGATCCTGACCGGAGTACAGCATGTGCATTTCCAGCACCAGGTACTCGGGCGTGGCGGCCTGAATCAGCAGATACAGGGCCGTTTCATTGCCCGGGTGCCGGATTTTGTCGGCGTCGCGGGTCCAGTTGGCCGCCGGAGTAGCAGTAGAGGCGAGTTGCGGAGCATCCAGAAAGCGAAAGTCGAAGAGCTTGCTGTCGCCGGTGCTCCAGTAGCCCTGAAACGGATGCGGCCCGGCCTCCATTCGCACTGTTTTCCAAACCTGACAGAGTACATTTTCTTCCATACGCGAATCGTTGCCCGGGCCAACCGTAGAGTGGCTGCCAGCCGCATGCAGCGCCGTAGCCCGTTCCCCGCCCGCAAGGTAACCATACTTCCGGCAGCTTACTTGCCTAGTCCTACCCAGCCGCGCTGCATGGCATAATAAAGCGCCGTGCCCGTCACTAGCCCCACTAAGTAGCCGTAGGGCAGGCCGCTGCACAGCAGGCCTACTAGCAAGGCCAGCAGCAGATCGGAGCGCGTGCCACTAATGTCGCGCAGCAACGTGGCCAGCGTCAGGGCCTCGAACAGCAACAGCACGCCCAGGATGGGTAACGGGAATATCTGAACCAGTTGCTGGAAGCCTTGGCTAAATACGAGCCCTAGCACCAGAAACAGCAGCCCATACAGCACCACCGAGCCGCCCGTGCGTCCGCCAAACGTATAGTGCCCCACCATACCGCCCGAGCCGTGGCACACCGGAAAGCCGCCTAGAAACGGGTTCACGAGGTTCATGAGCGAGTACGTGAAGCTAATTTGCCGCACCGTAAGGGGCCGCTCCGGAAAGTAATCTTCTACCACCTGCCGGGTAGCCAGCACCGAGTTGCCTAGGGAAAGCGGAATCTGGGGCAGGGCCAGCAGCACCGCGCCCGTCAGAATATCAGCCCACTGGGGCACATGCCAGGCGGGCAAGTGCAGGCCAATAGCGCGTTGGGCCGTGCCTAGGTCGAGTTTAAAGACCAACCCATAGCTGACACCCAGCACCAGCACCACTAGGGCCGCTGGCCAGCGGCGGTTGCCCAGCAGCACTACCGTAACCAGAAACGCGGCGGCCGCCAGCGCAAACCCCGCTAGGCCATCGGCGGGCACGTATTCTTTCAAGGCCAGGGTAGCCAGCTGCAAGGCCAAGCCGAACTGAATGCCGCGCACCACGGGCTTGGGCACCAAACGGGCTAGGGCATCAATTAGCCCCGATACCGACAGCAGAAACATACCGATGCCAATGGCCAGCCCGCCGCCAAAAATAATGCGGCCCGGAATTTTTTGGGCAATGACCAGGGCAGCAAAGGCTTTCAGGGGCTGCACGGGCATGGGCATACCGTACCACAGGCCCGAGAAAATCTGCATCAGCCCAAACATGACCAGCACGCCGGCGCTGTTGATGCCCGAGGCCGCAATAATGCCAATGAGCAAGGGTAAGTCCGTACCTAAGTCCCCGAGCGCGCCGGCAAATTCGTTTCGGTCAAAGCGGAGGCGAGGACGGCGGGCCAGCGGCGAGGCAGCAAGCGGCATAAAGAAAGCAGGTGATACTACACTAAGAAGCCGGCCCCGAGAACAAGTACTACCCCACACAGGCAGCCCAAGCCCCTCTCGGCTGGCCAGATTTGTACGCAAGTACGGAATTAGCGCCGCATGAGCGGAAGCCGCCTGCTGTCAGGCATTCTTCCGCGGCATTCAGTTCAGGGGTGGTTGCTACAGCCCTACCACGCGCTCCTGCTCTTCCCAGGCCAGAATCCCGCCCTCTAGGTTGAGCAGGTTGGTAAGGCCGAAGTTGGTTTGGAGCTGCTCAATGGCTTTTGCGCTTCGGCGGCCGCTCCGGCAGTATACCACCACGGGGTGTTGTTTGGGCAAGGCAGGCACTCCTTTCTCCAGGCTGCCCAGGGGCAGCAGCGTAGCGCCGGGCAAGTGGCTGGCGGCAAACTCGTGGGGCTCGCGCACATCCAGCAAAAATGGCGGTTGGCCCGACTCCAGCAGCGTGTGCAGCTCCGTAACCGAAATACTGCGGATGCTGACGCCGCACAAGTCGGCGTAGTCGCTGACGGGGGCGGTATCGAGGTTCAGCAGGGCCTGCGCAGGCTGCCGGGCAAACCGCAGGGTGCGCGTTTCGAAGGAAAGAGCATCGAGCAGCCATAGCCGCCCCGACAGTACCTCCCCGATGCCAAGGATTACTTTCAGCGCTTCCGTAGCCTGAACCGTACCTACTAGCCCCGGCAGCACGCCCAACACACCGGTAGCATCGCAGTTAGGTGCCTCTGAGGACGAAGGAGACTGCGGAAACAAACACCGGTACGTGGGGCCGCCCTTGTAATTAAAGACGGAAACCTGCCCCTCAAACTTATAGATAGCACCCGACACCAGCGGTTTGTCGTAGCTCACGCAGGCATCATTCAGCAGATAGCGCGTAGGGAAGTTGTCGGAGCCGTCCACTACTAGGTCGTATTTGCTTACTAGGTCGCGCACGTTGCCCAGCGTGACGCGGCAGTTGTGCACTTGGGTATGCACGAGCGGGTTGAGGCGGTGAATGGCCCGGGCGGAGGCAGTGCCTTTGGCGTGGCCCAGGTCAGCGGGGCCATACAGAATCTGCCGCTGCAGGTTGCTGGCTTCCACTTTGTCGGCATCGGCAATGCCTAGCGTGCCCACGCCGGCGGCAGCCAGATATTGCAGAATAGGGCAGCCCAAACCGCCGGCTCCTACTACCAGCACGCGGGCATTTTTCAGGCGGAGCTGGCCCGCCTCGCCTATTTCAGGCAGTTGTAAATGCCGACGATATATTTGGCGTTCTTCCGTGGTAAGCATTCTACAAGATACTAGGTATGGCCATGCGGGCCGCTATCAGCGGGCGGTTTCCTGCTGGCGAAGGTGTGTCATGGCTAAACTTACTTCTGGGCCATAAGGTTAACCTAACAGCCGGCGCTTACGTCCTGCTGGGGTAGCGGGCGGCCCCCGTCTGCTCTTGTATCTTCTCTTCCCCTTGATCTGCTGCCGTGTCTGCGCCCGTTTTTCTGCCCCCTACCAGCTATGATTACGTTACCGTGCACAAAGTGCAGGGCACGGAAATAACCGAAGCCTCGGATGTGCTGGCTGCCGAAGAGCCCCTGGAGATTCGGGTGGGTTTTGGGCCTAGTGAACAGCGGGAGCACCGCACGCTTTCCATTACCATGCGCACCCCGGGCCACGATTTTGAGCTGGCCGCCGGCTTTTTACTTACCGAAGGCATCATCCGGGGCCGCCAGGACCTGCAGGGCATCATTTACTGCCCCGATGTGGAAAAAGAAGAGGAACGAGAGAATGTAGTTCGGGCCGAGCTGGCCCCTAGCGCCTCTCCCGATTTGCCTCGCCTGGAGCGCCATTTCTATACCAGCAGCAGCTGCGGCGTGTGTGGCAAAACCAGCATTGAGGCGGTGCACGCCGCGGCCTGCCCCGTGCTGCCTGCCGCTGGGCCTTATGTAGAAGCGGCTGTACTGCACCAGCTTCCCGAGCGCCAGCGGGCTGCCCAGGAATTATTTGAGCAAACTGGCGGTCTGCACGCGGCGGCTCTGTTCTCGCCGGAAGGCGAACTGCTGCTGCTGCGCGAAGATGTGGGCCGCCACAACGCACTGGATAAAGTAATTGGCGCGGCCCTGTTTCAGGACATGTTGCCACTGCACAACACGGTGCTGCTCGTGAGCGGGCGGGCCTCGTTTGAGCTGGTGCAGAAGGCTGCCGTGGCAGGCATTCCGGTACTAGCTGCCGTGGGCGCTCCAAGCTCCCTGGCCGTTTCAGCAGCTACGGATTTCGGCATGACGCTCTGCGGCTTCGTGCGCCAGAACCGCTACAACGTGTATAGCCACAAGTGGCGGCTCACGTAGCGCCGGCCTCGGTCTTATAAAGCCGGCTTTACCTCAAAGGTATACGTGGTGCTGCCGGTATTCCCGGTGCCGGAAAGGCCCTGCACCACTACTTGGTAGGCACCTACTTGGTCGGAGGTATAGAAGGTAAGCTCGGAACTGGTGCCGGGGGTTAGGCTCACGGCCGGATTCCAGTACAGTAAGTTGCGGAAGTCGGGTAGCCAGCTTTGGACTTGCTGGGGCGTTTCGTAGCGCGGCGCGTAAA
This sequence comes from Hymenobacter tenuis, assembly GCF_054780495.1. Lineage (NCBI taxonomy): Bacteria > Pseudomonadati > Bacteroidota > Cytophagia > Cytophagales > Hymenobacteraceae > Hymenobacter > Hymenobacter tenuis. The sequence continues at coordinate 277,199 of NZ_BAAGWF010000004.1, read as the reverse complement.
ACTCGCGCTGGCCCTGCACGCCCTCATACTCCTGGAGCAGTACCCGCGGGTCGAGCGGGAATCCAGCTAAATCGCCTTTGTAGGTGGTGTAGCTTACGATGCCGTTGTACACGAGCGGCCCCACGAAATATCGTTTCCTGATCACCTCCAGCTTCTGCACTTTCAGGGGGTCAAAAGCCATAATCTGGTTGGTATTGAACACCGGCATGCCATCTAGCAGCACCAGTGGATTTTCGCGGGTAGTGCGGGCATTGTCATCGGGCACCAGAAAGTGAAACCCGTCTTTCCGAATCCGGACCAGCACGCCAGGCACGTACTCGCGCATTACCTCTTCCATCACCTTAAACCGAGTGTAGGTATCGAGCAAATAGCGCTCATCGGGCTTGCCATAGAACGCCACGGTGTCCGTAGCGGGCATGTGGTACACCACCGGCCGAGTTACATAGTGCTGCTGTACCTCGGCCTGCACATGTCGGCGGCGAAGGCTCGCGGCCAAGCGCTCAGGCAGCGTGAAGGGAACCTTGGGAGCCGGCGTATAATGCTCTGAGAACGGGTTGAGGAGTTCTACTTGCACGAGGCTGTCGCGCCGCAGGTTGGGCTGTACCAGCAACTGCTTGGTTCCGTACAGGTGGGGCATTTCAAACTGAATACTGCCGTCGGGCTTGCTGATGGAATTATGAAGCTGAATGGCTCGGCTCGGCGCTGTGAGATACACCGGGATGCCCGCTACCGGAGTGCCAGTAGAGCGGTGGAGCACCCGGCCCCGCACTAGGTGGCCATTGAGCTCGGGCAGATAGGCTATAGGCGCCGGCTTTTCTGCTAGCACCTCAGCCCACGTAAACCGGCTCCAGCCCTGCGTCAGCATCAGGTTGTCGGCAGCGGCGGCCACGGCTGTATCTGGAGCCGAGACGTAATACGCCGGGTTTTCAATAGTCCCCTTCAAATCAGAGGAAAGCCACAGGTAACTGGAGATATCCGCGCCTCCTGCGGCTGACAATGAATCGAGCTGGTACACGGCCACCGATACGTGGGCGGTTTGCGAGGCGCCGGGGGGTAGGGCGGCCGCCAGTTGCAGGCGTACCTGCTGGCGGGGTGCGTACTGGGCTTTATCGGGGCGGGCCGTAAGGGCTAGGGTGTTGGTGGGCGGCCGGAAGTAGAGCCGCTCGCATAGGGGCTGCCGCTTGCTATTGAAGAGCGTAAAATGCGTAATACCCGCCGCTAGCTGTTTTTTCTCGATTAAGAATTGAGCTTGGCCACTACCTAGCTGCGCCTCAGCCGCAAAGGCCAGCTGCTGCCGGGTATGTGCTAGCAGAAAAAGAGGCTCAGTAGCCAAGCCAGCGCCACTAGCCTGCACCACCACCCGAACCTGCTCTGCACTAACATCTTCTAGGCGAAGCACGTAGCCCTGGGCCTGCACTGGGGGCAAGGCGCTGGTTATGGTGTGCTGCGTGCCAACCCGGATAACGGCTGTATAAGCAGCACCCGCTTTGGTAGGCGTAAAGGAAAAGCTGCCCAGCCCAAACCGCCGCGTACGGAAACGACCCACCGGCTGCCCAGCCTCATCCAGCACAGTGCCCTCGGCGGCCACGCCTTTTCCGCGGCCATCCGTAATCTTAAAGCCGATTTTGCTAGTCAGACCTTGTACTAAGTAGCCGCCCTCGGGAAAAAACTGTGGGTCGAAAGCAGCCGCCATGCGAGCAACCGGTGGTCCTACCGGGGTGCGGGTATTCACGATGGTTATGAGGCTCTGGAAATACAGCGCGGGCCCGAAGTTTTTCATCCAGTTGGTGTAGGCCCGGACGGTGTATTGCCCCGAAACAAGCTCGGCGGGCAATACGAATGAACCCTGCCCCAGGGCCTGACGCAGCCCAATTTTGCCTTGCGCCACGGGCCGCTGCTCTTGGTCCAACACCTCTACATAGGCCACAGTACTGGCTGCCAGTGGCTGATGCCTAGCCCCCTCCACAGCGTAAACCGCAAACCACATGGTTTCGCCACTCACGTAACACGGCCGGTCTAGGTGCAAAAACAGCTTTTCGGTGGGCAAGTGCTGGGCATAGCGGGCCAGCGCCTGCGGAATGCTGCCGGGCCCGGTTTGCCCCGCGGCGCTACCTAGCCCGGCCATCCACCATCCTACCACCCACCACAGCCATACGCTAGGAGTTTGGCGGAGTAGCCGAAAACGGTTGAGCGAAGAACTCACGGTAGTAAAGAAAATGAAGGATCTGAACAAAGCAGGTGAGGCTTACTGCCAGAAGTCGGGCCGGACGTTGGTGCCACGGCGGCGGCAGTCGGTGCATTCGGCAGTGGCCGCCGCGTAGCCAATCAGGATGCTGGTTTGAGGAATATAGATGTTATAGAGGGGCAAATACGCCGGGCTTGCGAAAGCGGTTGAGGCATCTTTAACCAACACGGTATCAATGTCTCTACATCCTCCATAGCCGGTTTCATAGCGAATATCAGGCAGCTCGGTGCTGGCAATAAACAGGCGCTTTTCCGTAACGGCGCCCGCCCCAATGTACCCAATTACAGGCTCCGCGGCATCGGTCAGGCAGCGCACGTTGCCCGTGAGCTGGGTAGGTTGCGGATCAAAGAGGCCGCCCAAGCTTTCGGTGTTGGCTTTCAGCAGTTCCCAGTAGGCGTATTCTTCGGGCGTGAGGGCGTATTGCCGAACCAGCACGCTGTACTTATAGCGCAGCTTTACGGAGTTTCGAGGCAGCAACACTAGCGGAAATTCCGACACCACATCCTCACTCAGCCGAACGGTATTGCTCAACAGAAGGGTGTTGGAGTTGGCCGAGCCCCAGCACCGGTAAATATCTTCGGTGCGCTCCTGGATAGTGCCGTTAACATACTCGATATTAGATCTGAAAGCTGATTGAAACTCCCAGGTTTCGGCGTAGGTCCAGCGGTAGTAGCGCGAGTTGTTGGTGGGGTTGTGGCTATTCACGTATAACTGCACGCCCCGGTTTTCAACGGCCCAGGAAATGCTATCAATGGGCGGCGCGCTCTTGGCCACCACCAGCTCCGACGCATACTCGCGGCCCGCCGAGGTGCGCAGCCGAACTTGGTACTTTCGGGCGTCGCTTAAAGTCAGAAGGGCCGAACTATAGCTACCCGGCGCTTGCTCCGAAAGCGCAAACGAGGCGCCGGCATCATCCCAGACCGTAACGGTGGCCTTGGTTTCGGGCGCGGCGGCTGCGGCATTCGCTACCCCCTGCGCCCTCGATAACCGAATGGTAGTTATGCCATTCAGGTTAATAAAGCCGCCTACTACCAGATAGCCCTCGGGCGTACCCTCCACCTCCGGCTCAAATGGGTCGAGGCAGCTGGGCAGCGTTAGCGCTACTAGTAACCAGATCAAAAAGTGCTTTATACGCGGCATAGAGCGCTTCACTAAAACTTGAAGTTGTAGGTAACCGTCGGAATAGGCTGCCCAAAAATGGAAAGCTGATACCCCACGATTTTACCGTTCTGGGTTTTAAAGAACACCGAGTACGGGTTGCGGCGCCCCGTCAGGTTATATACCGAGAGCGTCCAGGAGCTGTGCGCCAGCTTCTTGACTTTGTGGCCACCCTCAATGTTCATGGCAAAATCCAGCCGGTAGTAGTCGGGCACGCGGTAGGCGTTGCGGTCAGAGTAGAATACGCGGGCTACATCTTCCACGTAGTAGCGGGCCAGCGGCAGCGTAATAGGGCGCCCGGTGCTGTAGTTGAAGTTGAGGGAAGTGCTGAAGCGGCGGCTAAAGCGGTAGTTGCCGGCCAGCATCACATCATGCGGTTTATCGAAGTTGCTGGGGTAGTAGCGTCCGCCATTAATGCGCTCCGTGACCACCTCGGGGTTGATGCGTACCAGCGAGCGAGAATAGGTGTAGTTCAGCCACCCGTTAATCTTACCCGATGATTTCTTGATAGATAGCTCCACTCCGTAGGCCTTGCCTTCGGCATTAATCAGGTCGGTTTCCAGGTGATGGTTGAGCAGCAGCTTGGCGCCGCTTTTATAGTCTACCACATCCTGCATCCGCTTGTAATAAGCTTCCACCGATGTCTCGATGGTGTTGCGGCGGAAGTTGCGGTAGTAGCCCAGCGCCACCTGGTCGCCGACCTGGGGCCGCAAGTACCTGTCACTTAGCTTCCAAGTGTCGGTAGGCGAAATGGAGGTGGTGCTAGTAAGTTGGCTGATGTACTGGCGAGTGCGGTTAAAGCTGGCCTTCACCGACGACTTCTCCGACAGCGCATATTTCACTGACAGTCGGTACTCGGGGCCATGATACGTGGCGATGCTCTTGCCCGCGCCATACCGCACCGTATCACTGATGTTGCCGACGGTGCGCGGCGCTCCGGGCAAATACTGATTGACATCGCGCGGGCCCAGCGCCTGGTACAGCGAGTAGCGCAGCCCTACTACCACGGCCAGCCGCGGCGCCAGATCAATGCGGTCAGAAAGGTAGAGGGCGCTTTCCTGGGCCTGTTCGCGAGCTAGCTCATCTTTGAGAATCAACGACTCTTCGCCTAAGGGCTGCAGCCGGCCTGGGTCTACGCGGTAGCGCAGGGTAGTGGCCCCAAAATCAACGGTGTGCTTGGTATTCAGGAAGTAGCTGAAATCAGCCTGGGCGCCTAGTTGGCGCAGGCCGAACGACAGCTCCGATGCATTCACGGCGTTCTTTTCGCTGGCAATCTGGTAGGCATACTGGCTGTATGTACCCGTAAGCACGCCATAGAGCTTGTTGCTGAAAATATGCTTCCACTTCAGGCTGGCGTTGCGGTTGTGGTAGGTGTAGGAGGTGTCGGCGGCCAGCCGGAACCGGTCACGGCTCAGGTAGCCGGTGGCGTAGAGCGTATTTTTCTCGTTCAGTTCGTGGCTGAGGTGGGCGCTCAGGTCATAGAAGGAAGCCGCACTTTCGCGCAGGTCGCGGTTGGGCAGGGCCCGCAGCAACCAGTCGGAATAGGAGGTGCGGCCACCAACCAGAAACGAGCTTTTGTCTTTGATGATGGGGCCTTCCAGCGTGAGGCGGCTGGTGAGCGCCCCAATGCCACCCGAGCCGGAAAGCTTCTTTTTGTTGCCGTCGCGGGTGGCAATATCCAGCACCGAGGAAAGCCGCCCCCCATAGCGTGCCGGAATGGCGCTTTTGTAAAGCTCAACCGACTTCAGAATATCCGGATTAAAGGCTGAAAAGAAGCCGAACAGGTGCGACGGGTTGTACACGGTGGCGTCGTTGAACAAGATCAGGTTCTGGTCGGTGTTGCCGCCGCGCACGCTTAGGCCGGTGCTGCCCTCTCCTACTGATTTCACGCCCGGCAGCGTAAGCACCACCCTGAGAATATCGGTTTCGCCGAAAGCCGTGGGCACCTGGCGCATCGTCTTGATGTCGAGCTTTTCCAGGCCCATTTGCATACCCGCTACATTCTTGTCTTTCTCGGCCTCAATTACTACCTCCTTCAGGTTCGTAAAGTCTTCCTCCACCTCCACTTCCAACTGCCCCTCGGCGTGCAGCATAATACGGCGCTGGGTGTTCTTGATGCCAATGCCACGAATGTTGAGTGTGTGGCGGCCCACCGGCAGGGTGAGGGCATAATAGCCAAACTGGTCAGTAGAGGCGCCAATCGTTGGAGCCTCCACGTACACCGAGGCACCCGGCACCGCCTCGCCCGATTTGGCTTCGCGGATGTGACCGGCCAGAGTAGCCTTGCCCGAGGCAGGGGCGCTACTAGGGTTGCCAATCTCATACAACCGTGTGTTGGGGGCAGCAGCCCGATTGCGCTCGGGCGCTAAGGGCGGAGGCGTTGCTCCCGGCGCTACATCAGCAGCCACGGCCCCGGGAGCAGTGCGGAAATAGCTTTCGGGCAGGTTGGTTGATACTACCCCCCTAGCGGAGATGAACACGTTGTGTTCCTCATCAATGGCGAAATGCAGCCCCGTGGGGGCCAGGGCTTGCCGGAGTACGCTGCTCAGCGGTTGCGCCTGCACCTGCATCGTAACCGACACGCCCCTGACGGCCGTTGAATCAAAGAAAAACCGATAGCTGGTTTGGGCCTGCAGCTGCCGCACGAATTGCTCCAGACTCAGGCCCTGAAACGTACCGCTCACGCTGGGCTCAGGGGTTTGCCCATAGCTGCAAAAGCTACCCGCACACCAGAAAACAAGCAGAACAAACCGATAAAAAGAATTCATAACAGGCAGGATAGCATAAGCCCACGCGTATCATCAGGAGCGCGAATACAAGAGCAGCTTACTAGGGCACGGGCTGCGCGAGGGTGCTGATATAGCGTGCCAGCGTAACCAGTGACTTCTCGCGCGTGGCTTTGCTGAATGTAAGGTGCTGGCTCCGGATGTACTTGCGTAGGTCTGCTTTCTTTTCCGGAAAAAGGGTCACCACCGTTTTGGCTTTGCTTACTTCATAATACTGACCACGCGTATTGATAAAGAACTTATTCTTCTGGTCTATATGGCCTTCCATACCGTCGGTGGCGGCTCGCTCCTGTATTTCTTTTCTGCGCAAAGCCAGTAGCCGAACCGGGCCATCGGCCAGCAACTCATAAAAGCCCGTGCGCATACCAGCGGTAGTAGCAGAATCCGTAAACGCCAGACGGATAAAGGCGTGTGGGCCAATAGTAAAGCGGCTCACTTTCTCATTTACTAGGCTCATATCTAGCCCCCCCGAGGGCGACTTCAGCACCACTTGGTCCAGCACTAGGTCGTAGCGCAGCGGCAACCCCAGGTAGGTAAAGCCGGCATAGTCCAGGGTGCCTTCCTGGGGCGTTCCTGCCCCCAAAAACGGATGCCCTACAATGTAGCGCTTCACATAGTTGACGTACTCGGGACCGGTATACAACCCTGACTCGTAGCCTAGCCCTTGGGTGTAGTGCTGGCGCAGGCTGTTGCCTGCATCGGTTTGCAAGCTGGAATCAGGGCGGGCCGTTTGGGCCCAGCCGGGGCGCCCAGCAACCGCTAGCCCAACATACACGCCGAAACTGCACAGCATAGCTTTCGCAATCATATCACCATACTTACTTATTCCTTCTCTCTTACACGAAAGCCTATATTCAGCCCTGCCGGGCGCACGTGCGGGCAGCAGCTTCCGCCTACGCGGCCATTTCTGCGTAAAGCTGTTACAATCTACCTCAATTTACGCTTCATGAAACTCCGCCTCGAAGACAATTCCCTGCGTCTCCGCCTTTCCGATGCCGAAGTGCAGCAGTTTGCCGAAACCGGCCGCGTTGCGGTTGTGCTTTCCCTAGGCCCCACAGAGCCCGAAACCTTCACGTATGCGCTGGAGCGCGTCGAGTCAGAAGAGTTTCGTATTGGCTACGGGGCCGGGGCGCTGACCATTAAAGTGCCCGCTGCCCTAGCTACTCACTGGACCCAAACCGACCAAGTAGGCCTTTCCGCCACGCTCATGATGGCCCACGAGCAGCCATTGAAGGTATTGGTGGAAAAAGACTTTGATTGCAAACATTAGGAGCCCGGGGCAGCATGCCCAGTAGGGCGTGTCAAATTCGGGGTTTCCACAACTTCCGCTGTCATTTCTTCGTCTGAAATTCAAACCATTGCCCGCCAGAATGCTTTTAGCAACAGTAGTGGCCGGCCGGGCTTTGGGTTTAGCTCTCCCCAGGAGCACGCGCCAGCAAATGGCGCGGCCTTCCACGTGCCGGCGGCTGGGCTTACCGCCACCGCAAACCCTAGTAATCACCCTAAAAAGAGGCGGGCTTAGTTGCTGTAAGTGACTGATTTTCCGTTATCTTTTCCTCTTCATTTGTTCTGCTTGTCATGGAAAAATCCCCCATCGAAGATCCCAGCAAGGCTGGCAAAACCGAACAGCAAGGTGCTGAGGATAACGTGCCCAAAAGTGGTGAGCGCCCCGACCAAGGAGTAGCCCCTACCAACGACCATTACCGGCCCGACCCCCAACACCAACGAGACGAATCAGTGATTCCTGCCCCTGATGTAGCCAACGCCAAGTACCTGCACCCTATTCTGGCGCAGCCACCAGAAGCGCTTACCGGCCTCAAGCTGGAGGAGCGGGCCAAGGTAGCAGCCGGCGTAACGGCCGTTATCAAGTCCATGGAGTTTAGCTGGGGCGAAGGCGGCGTAAACCGCGGCACTAGGGGGCTGCTCAAGATGAACCAGAAGGATGGCTTCGACTGCTCTAGCTGCGCCTGGCCCGACCCCGACGACCACCGCTCCGTAGCAGAGTTCTGCGAAAACGGCGCGAAAGCTACTGCCTCCGATGCCGACGATAAAGCCGCCGGACCGGAGTTCTTTGCCCGCCATAGCCTGGCGCAGTTGTCGCAGATGACGGACCGCGACCAGAACAATGCCGGCCGCCTCACGCACCCCATGGTGAAGCGCCCCGGCGACAACCACTACTCGCCCATTGCCTGGCCCGATGCGTTTCAGATTATTGCCGATGAGCTGAACGCGCTGGACTCGCCCAATGAAGCCCTGTTCTATACCTCGGGCAAAGTACCCAATGAGCCGGCCTTCCTGTTCCAGCTGTTTGCCAAGCAGTTCGGCACCAACAACCTGCCCGACTGCTCCAACATGTGCCACGAGAGCAGCGGCGCCGCCCTTAGCCCTACTCTGGGCCTCGGCAAAGGCTCCGTTACCCTCAATGATATTCATGAGGCCGAGGTCATTTTGGTTATTGGCCAGAACCCGGGCACCAACCACCCGCGCATGCTCTCGGCCTTGCAGAAGGCCAAGCGGAACGGCGCCAAAATCATCAGCGTAAACCCGCTGCTGGAGGCTGGCCTGAACCACTTCAAGAACCCGCAGGACTTCATGAACCCCTTCAAGGCGCTGGGCGCATTGCTCGGCGACGGCACCCAGATTACCGACCTGTTCCTGCAGGTGCGGGTAGATGGCGACATGGGCTTGCTGCGCGGTATCATGAAGCACTTGTTTGAGGCCGAGGACATGAACCCCGGCCAGGTAGTAGACCGTGCCTTCATTGCTGAGTACACCACCGGTTTCGAGTCGTTTGAGCAGAACATCCGCAACACGGCCTGGGAAGACATTGAGGAAGTAAGCGGCATTTCGCGGGCGCAGCTGCTGGAAGCGGCCAACATGCTGGCTACCAAGCAGAAGATCATTACCTGCTGGGCCATGGGCGTAACGCAACAGCGCCAGGGCGTACAAACCATCCAGGAAATTGTGAACCTGCACCTGATGAAAGGGGCCATTGGCAAACCTGGCGCAGGTACCTGCCCGGTGCGCGGCCACTCCAACGTGCAAGGCGACCGGACCATGGGCATCTGGGAGCAGCCTACCAAGCAGTTTCAGGATTCTCTGGCCAAGGAGTTCAACTTCACGCCGCCCTATGAGCATGGCTACGACACCGTAGAGGCTATTAAGGCTATGTACAAAGGCAAAACCAGGGTATTTTTCAGCCTGGGCGGTAACCTGCTGGCGGCCGGCCCCGACACCGAGGTTATTGCCGAAGGCATGCGCAAGCAGAAGCTCACGGTATTTGTAGGTACCAAGCTCAACCGCGGCCACCTCACTACCGGCGAAACCAGCCTGCTCCTGCCCTGCTTCACCCACCTGGATATTGACATGCAGAAGTCGGGACAGCAGATGACTTCCTGCGAGAACTCCATGGGCGTAGTAAGCCAGAACAAAGGCGTGCTGGTGCCGCTGGAAGGCCAGATGATGAGCGAGGTAGCTATTCTGGCGGGAGTGGCTATTGCCACCCTCGGCGAGCGAACCAACATTGCCGATTGGGTAGCCATGACGGAAAACTACGACGTCATCCGCGACCACATTGCGCGGGTCATTCCGGGCTTCGAGAACTTCAATGAGAAGCTGCGCCGCCCCGGCGGGTTTTACCTGCCCAACGGACCTAGGGAGCGCAAGTTCACTACCAAGAACGGTAAAGCGAACTTCTCTACCACGGAGCTGGAAAAGCACATCCTGGAGCCCGACCAGCTGGTGCTGATGACTGTACGCAGCCACGACCAGTTCAACACGACCATTTACGAGTACAATGACCGCTACCGCGGCATTCATGGTGAGCGGCGCGTACTGTTCATGAACGCACAGGACATGGCCGACCGAGGCCTCAAGGCCAAAGACCTGATTGACATCACGAGCCATTACAAAGGCGAAAAGCGCACCGTGGAGAAGTTCGTGGCCGTGCCGTACGACATTCCGAAAGGCAACGTAGCCGCTTATTTCCCCGAGGCCAACCCGTTGGTGCCGGTAGGTAGCGTAGCCAAAGTCAGCAACACACCTACCTCCAAGTTTGTGGTGGTAACGGTAGTACCAGCACATAAAACGGTAGGCGCCCCTGCTGAAATCCGACTGGCCGTAGAAGCCTAGGTAGCAGTACGCCTCAAACCTAAAAAAGCCCCGCCACTTACGTGGCGGGGCTTTTTTGTTACTGCTCTTGCGCTCCTAAGCCATACTGTACTAGGCTTAGCAATAGCTCAAACCCGGTACAGGTCGCGGCCTAGAAAGGGTAGCCAATGGCAATGTTGAGGCGGCCAGAAGTAGGTGTCTTCTCGTAAATGACCTGATTCAAAGCATCCCGGATTTCGGTGTTGCTGTAAGGCAAGCGCAGCGGATATGCATAATCGAAGCGGATGACGAAGAACTGCACATCAATACGCAAACCAGCACCGGCACCCACGGCCAGCTCTTTCATGAAGGAGTTGAACGTGAACTGACCGTTTTTACCATCGGGGTTGCCCTCGGCATCAATGGTTTGGCGGCTGGGGTCGTTGTTGATAAGCCAGATATTACCGGCATCAACAAACAGCGCACCCTTCACATACGGAAACAAATCTTGGCGGTACTCGGCGTTGGCTTCAATGCGCATGTCACCAACCTGATCATAGAAGGCGCTGGTTTCACGCGACAGGGGGGTTCGGTACGTACCAGGACCTAGGCCGCGGGCAGCAAAGGCCCGCACGCTGTTGGGGCCGCCAATGCCATACTGCTTAAGGTAGGGCAACACATTGGCATTCTTGTAAGGCAGCCCTAAGCCCAGCAGCAGGCGAGTAGCAAACTTGTTGCCACTGGCCGGACTAGCGCTGGTGCGGAAGTAGTTGCGCAGCTCTAAGTCTACTTTCGTGTACTGCGAAAACTGCTGGCCCAAAATGGTGTAGGAGTTGCTGCCGTCGGGGTTCGTAACCTGGGGCTGGCCCGTGAGCGAGCTGGCCAGATACGCCAGGTTGCCGGCCACTTCCACGCCGCCGCTAAAATAAATCTGGTTGCGGCGCTGCTCCAGGGCCTGCTGGTTGTAGGTATAGCGGTACGAGCTGGCCAGAATGGACTGCTGCCGGAAGGAGTTGGCCAGAAACGGCCGCTCAATCAGCAAGCGGTTGAAGGCGGCGCTGGTATCGGTAAGGCGCAGGTACTGCACATCAATGGGGCGCAGCTCGTGCTCGTTCGTGATTCTGGTTTTCCAGCTGTAGCCGTAGTTGAAGTTGAAGCCGCGCTGCGTAAATGCATCTACCCGCGTCACAGACCGTACCCCCACCCCAAAGGAAGTACGCGGCTGAAAGTCAGAGTTTACCAGCCGGATATCGAAGGGCGGTGTAATCAGGCGCGGCACAAGCAGTTGGGCATCGGCACCAAGCTCGTAGCTGGTAACACCAATGGTGGTGGCATTGCTCTGGGTCTGGTTTTCAAAGGAGCCCGTGAGGTTGATCAAGAGCTGCTCGGCCCCGCGCAATGCTGAGCGGTTGCGGTACTGCACCCGGAAGCCGGGCCCGGTGAAGCCGTTGGATTTGCTGACCAGCTGCACCTCGGCCCGCAGGCTCTTCTTGGGCAGCTGCGTCATGCGCACATACGAGTTCAGGAAGCCATAGCCTGCCGAGTCGGCTTTTTGGCGGGCGGGCCGAAACCCGATGTCCACGTACTTGAAGGTGCCTAGGCTCATGAGGCGGCTCAAGGTCTGGTCTTGGCGGCGGCGGCGGTACAGGCTGTCGGGGTAAATAAACGTAGCATTGGTAATGGACCGCGCCTTGAACATCTCCTCATCCGGAAAGTACAGGTAGCCCTGGTAGCGAATGGGGCGCTGCTCATTGATGGTAGTATCGGTAAGCGAGTAGTTGGTATTGAGCCGAACGCGGTTCACCAAGTAGGGCTTCGAGGCTTGCTCTGGCGTTTTCTCCTTGATTTTCAGGTACACGTTCATCTCATTATTGAGCGTGCTGTCTACCTGAAACAGAATGTACTCGGGACTAAAATAATAGAAGCCTTGGTTTTTCAGCACGCCATCAATGCGGGTGCGCTCATTCGTGAGCGTTTGCAAATTGTAGGCGTCGCCAACCTTCAGCAGGGAGGCCGGCTGGGTTGCGCGCACTGCGCGGGCTAGTAGCGAGTCGCCCTCCGGGAAAAAAATTTCCTTGATGGTGTACGGTTTGCCTACCGTTGCCGTGTAGTCAACGGTGGCTGCTTTACCCTTGGTTTGCACGCGGCTGTGCACCTCGGGCTTGAAGTAGCCATTGTTGTAGAGCCGGTTCACCATCAGGCCCTTCACCTTTTGGGTATCTACCTGGCTGAGTAGCACTGGCTTCTCGCCGTACTTATTGGCTATCCAGTGGCCCAAGCCTTTGGTTTTGCCTTCGCCCAAATGCCAGAAGTACAGCTTAGGCCGAATTCCGAGAAACGAGCTGTTGGGCTTGGGCGTGATAACCGATTCCAGCTCCGTAGTCAGCTCTGCCTCCCGGGGTATCGGGCTGGCCGATTTTATCTTTACGGTGCTGCCCGTGTACAGCTTGCTGCCCTCCGGAATGTATTTGGTGCCCGAGCACGACGCCAGCAGGGCCAGCGCCGCAACTCCCAGGCCCCACCCACCCCGGCGGGCCGGGCAAGCCTGACCACGAGAGTCGGCAGCGTCCTTGACTGAGGAGAGGAAGGGCAGAAAATGCAACATGAATTGGAAGTTCAGAACAGAAAAAATAACAGACGACCTTTCGGCCAATCAGGCACCTAGGAAGTTAGCGGCGCGGGGCCGACGACTGCGTAACACGACGGGCAGAATCCGGCCGAATAAAGACCGGCCGCAGCTTGGTAGAATCTTGGGGAGCAGCGGAGGAGGCAGTAGCTACCGTGTCGCGGCCGGCTTTGCGGTCTTGGCGGCGGCGGCGCTTCTCCAGCTTCACTTCCTCTTTTACTTCCTCATCGATGCCCTTGAACAGGTCGGCTAGGTTGCGGTAGTCGCGCTGGAAAATCAGGGAAGCGCCGGTGCGCACAAATTGCCCGTCAATATCGCCGTAAGCATTGTTGCGGAAGGCGCGCAGCCGGATCCGGCCGTTGGCCAGCACATTGTACTCCACGCTTACGTCGCCGGCAAAGGCGCTTACCCCCGACTGGTTCTGGCCCTGCGAGGCCTGGTTGCCGCCGCCTAGGGGTACATCGGTACCCAACCGTACCGTGAGGCGGTTATTAAGCAGCTGCCGGCGCACGGCCACGTTCAGGTCGGTGCGGGTTTTCTCGGCGCCGCTGCTGAAGTCGGCATAGGAGTTCACCCCGAGCTCCACGCCCAAGTTGGAGAGGTAAGAGCCCGTGAGGTTGTTGAGCTGCTGCGTGAGCACTTGGCTGGCTGAGCCGCGCAGCTGGCTGGCTACTAGGTTGCCGCTGCTGCTCTGGAAGGGGTCATCAGCCAGGAAGCGGTTCAGCACCAGCAACGAAAACACCTGCTTGTTCAGCTCACTTTCCTGGGAAGGCTGGCGTAGCTGCGTCAGGCGGGCTTCAATGGGGCCGCGCAAATCAGACCGGGCCTCCTCGGGCAAGCGAATGTTGAACCCGATAACAGGCTTGAGCAGTTCGCCGGTCACTTTCAGATCTACCTCAAACGGAAGCTGGTTGCGACCAATAGCCGACAAAGATTCATCGGCTAGGCCCTGCGCCGAAATCAGCTCGGCCGGGGCGGCCCGCACCTTGTAAATGGCCGTTACGTTGGCCTGCCCATTGTAGGGGTCGCCGCTCCACGTGATAGAGCTGCCCGGCGCAATATCAAATTCGCGGGAGGCCAGATCATACAACGACATCTGGTATTTACCATCTGTAACATCGAGGCGGCCCGTGAGGGTGATGGCGCCCGTAGCATCAATGGCGGTGTTGAGCGTGCCGTTGGCCTGTACCCGCAGGTTGTCGCCGGAGGCCTCGTCAATTACAATGGTGAAGGGCGTTTTGTCGGTGACGGTTACCAAAGCCTGCACGTCGTAGCCACTGGTGGTTTGCAGCGTATCGAGGGCTAGCTGACGGGCCAGCATGGTATCAACGGGGGCGCTTTTATCTATGAACTCCACAATGCCTTCGCGCTCAACTTTCACAGGGTCATCGGTGGGCACGCCCACAAACAGGTCGGAACCATTCGCCACCCTAGCCCGCGTCCGGACGATAGGCAGGTTTAGGTTGCCGGTAATGCGCGAGTCAGAATCCACAAACAGCTTACCCCAGAACAGCGGGTTGTCACGGCGGGAGCTTTGCACAGCCAAGAAGTTCTCCGTAGTCGCTTCCAAATCAAAGCGGAAGTCCGACACATAGTCGCGGGTCCGGATGGAGCCGTTTACCACGGCTCGGTTGCCTAGGGAGTCTTTTACAATGAAGTTATCGAAGCCAATGCCCTGGTTGGTAAAGTCAATATCCTGCGAGGCCAGGAAGTACGGTGCACCCAGCTGCGAGAGGGTAAAAGTGGCATCGGGAGTGGTGGTGAGCGTACCGTTTACCACGGGCTGGGTAGCGCTGCCCGTTACGGCTAGCTGCCCCGTTACGCCGCCACCCATCTGCTGCAATTGCCCCAACGAGAAAGGCTCGACAATTTTCAGATCCAGCCGGTTTACGTTCACATCAAACTGGATGGGGCTGGCCGGCGTGGCCAGGTAGTAGCCCACGGCCCGCACATCCATGCCCTGCTGGTTGGTGAGGCGCATATCCACGCTGTAGCGGTCGGAGGTTGGGTTGGTAGCTTGTAAGGCAATGTCGCCGATGGCGGCTTTGTTGAACACGAAGCCTGCTAGGTTGGCGTTGGCCGTAAAGGCCTGCTTGGGCTGGCCTAGGCTAAAGGCTACGGCTTGGCCATTAAGCGTACCGGCAATCAACGAATCCTGAAAGCCAGCGGCCCGACCCAGCGCATTGATTTCCAGGTTCTCCATGTTCACCTGCAGCGGATACTGTGCGCCAGCCAGCGTTTGGAGGCTGAGGCGGCGGTTGTTGCGGCTGAAGCTCAGGTTTTGGGCAAAGATGGCACCCGTCGCACTGGTATAGCGAATCTCATTGTTGGTCGGAATGTCCCACTGCTTCTGATCGAGCATCAGTTTGGGGTCGAACCGGAAGGTATAGGCATCACCGCCACCTAGCACGCGCAACGCGCCAGCCAGATTCAGCCGCTCGGCACTATCCGACTGGGCAATGCGCAGCCGCGTCCCGATTTCGTTGTTCTGAATGCTGCCTACTAAGCTAGGGTTCGGTACCGACAGCGTAGTATCCTGACTGATTTGGCGCAAGCCCAAAGCGTAGTCCAGCTTCTGCGGATCGGAGCTGACGTTAAGCTTCAGTGAATCCAGGGCATAGCCCATGTACACGATGCGGCCCACACGGGTGTTCAGGCGCAGGTCGGCGGCGCGGCTGTCGTAGCTGCCGGTGAGCTTAAACGGCGTGAGGCGCGTGAGGTCAGGCACCAGCTGCTGCACCAGGCGCGGCTGCTTCAGGTTGGCTTCGAAGGTAAACTGCCGGTAGTCGGCGCTGGGGCGGTATTGCACACCGGGCAGGTCAAAGTACCGATCAAGGTGGCGCTGCAACTCAGTGGCAATGTCGCCGAGGCGGGTGTTGCCGCGCAAGGTCACATCGGCTACGCTGCTGGTAAAGTCGACTTCAGTGCGGCCCGTGCGCTGCACAATGCGGCCATTCACAGAATCGAGCGCAAAGGGCTGGTTGTTGCTGACGATGACTACGCGGTTGCCCGAGAAGGTGCCGTTCAGAGTGTTCAGATCAGAGCCGCTGATGTTAGCCGTCAGGTCGCCCTGTACGCGCAGGTCGCCGCCGGTGTAAAAGCCCAGGGCCGTGAGGTTGGCTCCGCGCAGGTTCAAGCGGTCAACAGTATAGGTAGGGTTCGAGGCATTGCGCAGGTCGATAGTCGCCAGCAGATCGAGGTTGAGGTTGGGGTCGTCTTTGCTGCTAGCATCCACCACATAGCGGTTCCGGTCGATGTCGACTTTAGCCGTGATGCCGCGGTAGGTGTAGTTATTGTACGTAGCCTCCTGCACCTGAGCGTTTAGGGTACCACGCAGCTGGTTTGGGTCGAGGCCGCCACGGCCCGTGAGCGTACCGCTGGCTGTTACTTTGCCAATGGTGGGGTCGTTCAGGAATTTGCCTACATCCAGGCGTTGCGTGCTGAAGGTAGCCGTTACGGGTTCTTGGCCGGCGGGGCCTTCGCCCACATTTACTTTGGCGGCTAGGTTGCCATAACTGGTTGTAGCGCGCAAATCGGTATCAAACACCAGTGCCGTAGGGCGTCCCCGGAACGTGCCCGATACCGCTATGCGAGGTGGCAGATTGTAGCCCGCTGGCAACGTACCGGCCGGCAACACCCCCCGGATATCAGCAGCCGTCGAGACAAACTCCTGAATGTTCAGGTCAGTGTAGAGGCGGCGGTCGGTGTTGGGCAGCCCCTGGATTCGGCCGCTAGCCCGCAGGCGAGTACCCGTCAGGCCCCGGAAGTTGACGTTCTGGAGAGCCAGGTTGTTGAGGCGCCCCTGCACGCGGCCACTAAGCGTAAGCGGCAGGTTGGGGTTGGTAGCCAAGGGTGGCAACGTGCCGGCCGGCAGCAGTCCGCGCATATCGGTTTCAGTAGTGCGCAACTCCCGGATGTCGAGGTTCAGTACCAGCCGCTCATCGGTGTTCGGTAAGCCCTGAATACGACCCGAGCCGCGCACTACCGTGTTGCGGAAGCCCACAGCATCGAGGTTCCGGATCTGTAAATCACCTACTCGGCCGCTCACCTGCCCACTTACCAGCACCGACTGATTGGGGCCGGTCGTGAAGGGCGGGGTTGACGCCAAATCGGGGGCTAGGTAGAGAATGTCGCGGAAGCCGAGGCGGGTGTCGCGCAGGTCGCCCTCAATGCGCAGGTTGGGCAGATCGTCGGCAATGGCATCCAGGTTTTTGTAGCGCATGGCCAGCGTCTGGCGGATGCGCGTGTGCGGCGTAACCAAATCCAGATTATCAAGCCGGGTTTGGGCCGAGTCGAAGATGACATCGGCCTGGGCGCGGGTCACGGCAAACCCACTTTGCTCCTGCCCAGCCAGCTGGGTAATACGGCCGGTGGTGCTATTTTCAGAGTAACGCAGGTTCTCGGTATTGAGCACCAAGTTGGTGAACTTGAGGTGGTTGTAGTCCATGCCCCGCACCTTGGTTTTCTGGCGCGGTTCATTGAAGTTATCAAAGGCCACGTCTACCCCACTGATATCGGACTGCTTCAGGCTAACTACCCAACTAGCCTCCTGGCCGGTTGCATTTTCTACTGACTTGTTCAGGTCGCGCACGGCCTCAGCTGGGTTTACTACGCGCTGCTCTACAGGCACTTCCTCGTTCTGAGCGTACGCGAAGCTAGTGTTGCGTAGCTTCAGGGTGTTCAGGGCTACCCGGCTGTTTATCAGGTCGATGTTGTCGGCTGTAATTTCCGCTTCGCCCACACGGGTACTGATGAACTGCGACGACGGGTTGTTCTTATATGTCAGGCTGACGTTGTTCAGCAGCGCCCGGTTCAGGCCGAATTCCAGCTGTAGAGCCGCCGTATCGGCGGGGGTGTCTGGCGGCACTTTGGTTTGCACAATCCCAATGCTGGTATTTTTCAGCGCGGCCTGATCGACCTTATAGGTAGAGCCATCCACGTCCACTAGGTCCATGTTCACGGCCAACTCCCCCACCTTGGTGCGCACGTTCATACCATCCACCGCATCGTTGTACGTGAGCAGTATGTTGGTTAGGCGCAAGTCGCCGATGTTGTACTGAAAGCCCGCACCTGTAGTATCGGCGGGGGTAGTAGCTGCAGTGGCCGTATCGCCGGCGGTGAAGGCGTTGAGGATAAAATCGTAGTTGCTGATGCTGTCGGGTTCCGTACGCTTAATAGCAATGCGGCCATCGTTGAGCTCCAGGCTTTTCAGGTTGATCTGGGATTTGGTGAGGGCCCAGATATCAATATCCAGCCCTAGGTGCCCCACGGACACCAACGTATCCCCTTTTTGATCTTCCAGATACACGCCATCGAGGCTGAGCGCGTGCTTAAAGTCAGAGCGAAACTTCCCGATTCTGACTTCGGTCTGGAGCTTGTCGCGCAGGTAATTTTCCGCTTTCCGGGCCGCAAAATCCTGACCTGATGAGGTTTGCAGAAACACAAAAACCCCGGCTACTAAGAGTAGCACGAGCCCGACGAGCCCTAACAGGGCGTAAAGAATACGACGCAGATAAACTGGCAAAAGGCAGAGAGTAGAATGAAACCTAGTCCGGCAAACGATAAACACCCTCCCCAGGTTTGCCCGATGCCCTTTTTACCGGTCACTCAGGCCGTTATAGCTACCAATGGCTTGCTTCTACCCCTCTCTTCCGCTCCAACCCGCCGCCACCTAGTCTGTCACTCGGGCCGTTGCCGCTACCTTTTGCCAGCAGCCGATGCCTAGTACTAGGTACCTAGCGGGCCCGGCCGATGACACACGTATCCGAGCAACTCCCACTGCTTTGAAGGCGAACCTCCCTCTCAGTTTGCCTTTAGGAAGGGGGTAGTAAGGTCACGTTTGAGAAAAGTTATTACCCACTCACTTTTATTTTCGGCGGGTAAAATTTTGGGCATGGAGGCAAAAAATCAATCGGGCATCAACCCCGTATCAACCGGCCATTACTAGGCCCAAAATCAAGGTAAAATGCCTGAATTTATGTCCGTTTGAGGCCCTGCCCAGCGCCACTTGACAGCGCATTAAGCCTTATCTTTCGGCCCTATTTCTTCTGTAAAATCAGTACCCGATGATTCTTCGCTTTACGCTACCCTTCCGCACGGCCTGGGGCCAGCGCCTGGTAGTTTGCGGCTCATTGCCCACACTGGGCCAATGGAACCTCGACCAAGCTCTGGACCTGTTCTACCACGCTGACTCAGGCACCTGGTCTCAGGAAATTAGCCTGCCCGATGACCAGCTGGACACCGTGGAATATAAATACGTGCTGCTGGATGAGCGCGATGGGGGCAAGCATTGGGAATGGGGCCCGAACCGGAAAATTACCTATGAAGCCGGCCGCTTTACGCGCGTTGTGCTAGAAGATTTTTGGCGCGCTCCGGCCTTGGCTGAAAACGAGCTGCACACGGCCGCTTTCACCAAAGCCCTGATGCGACGCCCCGCCCCTGCGGCAGCGCCGGCAACTCCCGCTGCCGATGCCGTGGTGCGTTTTCAACTGGCGGCGCCACGCGTCGAGTCTGACCACCAGCTGTGCGTGCTAGGCTCCGATGCCGCGCTAGGTGCCTGGGACGCCCAAAAGGCCGTGCTCCTCTCAGACGCTGACTACCCTACTTGGGTGGCAGAAGTGGCGTTGCAGAACCCCAGCCAGACGGTGCAGTACAAATACGGCATCTGGGACCCGCGGACGCAACAAATTGTGCACCTGGAGGCCGGCGACGACCGCCTTATTCAGCCCAGCCAGGGGCCACGCACTTTAGTGGTAAAGGCCGATGACCACTTCCGCTACCCTACCGGCAACTGGCGCGGGGCGGGCGTGGCATTGCCCGTGTTTGCCTTGCGCAGCCGCCGCGGCCTGGGCGTAGGCGAGTTCCCTGATCTGAAGCTGCTCGTAGATTGGGCCGCAGCGACCGGCCTGAAACTCGTGCAAATTCTGCCCATCAACGACACCGTAGCCACCCACACCTGGGTAGATAGCTACCCCTACGCGGCTATTTCGGTGTTTGCCCTGCACCCGCAGTACCTCAACCTCGACGAAATTGCTGAGCTACAGGACCCCACGGCGCGCCAGGAACTAGAGCGCCTGCGCGAGGAGTTAAACGCCAAAGACTTCGTAGACTACGAGCCCGTGATGAACGCCAAATGGCAATTCATCCGCCAGCTCTATCAGCAGGAAAAGGCTGCGTTTTTAGCCAACCCCGATTTTCAGCAGTTCCGCGAGGAGCAGCAGGCCTGGTTGGTACCGTACGCGGCCTTCTCCGGCCTGCGCGACCGGTTCCATACCGCCGACTTTACCCAGTGGCCCGAGGAGTTCCGCACGCCGGCCAAGGTAGCCGAGCTGACCGATGAGGCCAGCGCCGACTTTGATGAGTTCGGGATTCACTTCTTCACGCAGTACTACCTCGATAAGCAGTTGCGGGAAGCCGTTGACTATGCCCGCCACCACGGGGTAGTAGTAAAAGGCGACCTGCCCATTGGTATTTACCGCCACTCCGTAGATGCCTGGACCCAGCCTGAGCTTTATCACATGCACCAGCAGGCCGGCGCGCCCCCCGATGACTTCTCGGTTACGGGTCAGAACTGGCGCTTCCCCACCTATAACTGGGAGCGAATGGCCGAAGACGGCTACCAGTGGTGGAAGCAGCGCATGGGCCACTTGGCCCGCTACTTCGATGCCCTTCGCATCGACCATATTCTGGGCTTTTTCCGCATCTGGGAAATTCCGGGGCATTCTGTAGAGGGCCTACTGGGTCACTTCTCGCCGGCACTACCCCTACACCAACACGAAATTAAACAGCGCATTGGTTGGTTCGATTATGGCCGCCTTTGTGAGCCCTATATCCGCTGGCACATTCTGCAGGAAATCTTCCACGGTCAGGCCCAGAGCGTGTTTGATGAGTTCATGGAAGATGCCGGCCACGGCGTTATCCGCCTGAAGGAGCACGTGCGTACCCAGCGCCAGATTGAAGCCGTGCTGGAGGTTCAGCTGCAACAGGACCCTAGCAACGCCGAGCACTACCGCTGGCTGCGCACCGGCCTGTACCGCCTAGTAAATGAGGTGCTGTTTGTGCCCGACGACCAACAGGCTGACTTCTACCATCCGCGCATCACGCTGCACCTAAGCCGCTCGTTTCGGGAGCTGGATGACCAGACGCGCCCACGCCTGCAGGAACTGTACTTCGACTTTTTCTACCGCCGTCATGAGGACTTCTGGCGCCGCCAGGGGCTAGTAAAACTGCCGGCCGTGCGCTGGGCTACCGATATGCTCATCTGCGGTGAAGACCTGGGTATGGTACCTGATTCGGTGCCGGGCGTGATGAAGGCCCTGGGCATCCTGGGCCTTAACATCCAGCGCATGCCTTCTGACCCGAGCGTAGAATTCGGCCACCCAGGTGCCGCGCCATACCTCTCCGTGGTTAGCCCCGGCTCGCACGACATGAGCACGGTGCGTGGCTGGTGGGAAGAAGACCGCGAGAAAACGCAGCGTTTCTTCGAGACCATTTTGGGGCACCACGGTCAGCAGGCGCCACCATTCTGCGAGCCCTGGGTTGCCCGCGACATTACGGTGCAGCACCTGTACTCGCCGGCTATGTGGGCCATCTTCCCCCTCCAGGATTTGCTGGCTATGGATGCGAGCTTACGCCGCCAAGACCCACTTGCTGAGCAAATCAACGTACCAGCCAACCCAACTCATTTTTGGAAATACCGCTTCCACCTCAACCTTGAGGATTTGCAGCAGGAATCTGGCTTTAACCAAGAAGTTCAGCAGCTCGTTAACCAAAGCGGCCGCAACCAAGTGTACTAGCCGGCCTTTTTCAACAAACCAGACTACGAAGCCCCACCATCCGGTGGGGCTTCTTTTTTTGCCCAACGAAAATCTAGCTGACGGCGGAGCTTGGCATATGCTGGCTGCGTTTTCCCAAAGTGGGACAATTACGGCAGCACAGTAAAAATCTTGGCCAATTCATTCGCTAACAAAATCGACCAACTCACCGAGAACAGCTCGTCATTCAGCGAAATCAACCGGGCTCGCCACACGCGCAAGGTAGTTTTGAGCTAGATAGTAGTGCACTCACACCTCATTCCATCGCTAGAGGCCCCTCCCTCAGACAATCTTCATTTCACTTCATTCTATGAAAACACGCTTACGATTAGCCCCCTTCCTGCTAGCATGGCTCATGTTAGCTGAAAGGCCTGCTTGGGCACAAACAGCCGTAAATAAAGCGGCCCCTATTATTCCAAAATCATTTGGGGCTACTGCTATCAAGCCGCTTTCAGCTACTTCGACTCCTGGCAGCTTTACCATTCTTACACTGCCAGCAAAAGGGGTACTACGGCTCAATGGCACTCCGATAACTGCAGTTCCAGCTACTGTATCCGTGGGTAACGCCGGTTCGCTGACCTATGCTCCTGATGCTACCGCAGCAGCAGGCAATTATAGTTTTACATATCGCACTAGCAATATTGCGACTGCGGCTACATACTCGCTGCCTGTTAGTAATGCTTCATGCAGCCAAAACAGTGCTATTGACTTTTCAGAGCGAACAGTAGGAGAGAGCTGGAAAGCACAGGCAGGGGTTACAGTTGCTAATACTACTGTAAGCACTACGAGCTATACCTCATCTGTTCCAGCAGGGCAGACAAATATTTTGGGCATAGAAAACCAGCCCGCCCGCCTTTCTACACAAGGCTTAGTATGGCAACTCGACAATGCTAATGTTAGCGCAGCAAACATATCTACTGTGCAGATGAACTTTAGCCGTCCGGTGAAGAACTTGGCATTTGCAATGGAGGATATCGACGTTAGCACCCTAGCTAGTGGCGGTAGCGACTTCATTGACGAAGTAACGTTCAATGCCTACACTCTAGGTGGAACTTTGTATCAACTCCAGGCTGCTGATGTGGCGTTGGGTTCCAACGGCAGTAACACGTTTGTTGCTGGTGCTAATACCATCAAGGGCATTGGTGTGAATAGTGGCCCCGCAGGAACGGTGGTACTAACCTATCCATCAAGTGTTGCCATTTCGCGACTTGAGATTATCTACAAGAACACGCAGGCGTACACTGCTGGCAACCTTCGTTTACAGACCATTGGTATACCATCAATGGTGTGGTGCGCTGAAGTAGACCTAGCCACTACGCTTACGGGTCCTGCTCGTGCTGTTGCCGGGCAGCCGGTAGACTACGTGGCGACAACCAAAAACCAAGGCGACATTAGTGCTGCGGGGGTTGTATCCACAGTTCAGCTGACTGCGGGCCTGACTAATGTGACCATTAACGGGGTCGCAGCCGGTGCAGCCTACGATTCGAATACAGGCCTGCTCACGTTACCTGCCATTGGGACATTAGCGAGCAACGCCACTAGCACCAGCACTATTCGCTTCACTATGCCAGCCACGGGCCCTGTTACTGGGGTGGCCAGTAGCACAACTACCGGATTGGACATAGAGCCGGTTAATAATAACGGTACGTTGGCAAATGCGAAAGTATCGACGGTTGTGAATACGCCGCCCGTACCTGCAGCTAAAAGCACTTCTACCCCCCGAGGGAGCTACACTGCATTACTGCCTTTGTCAGCAACCGATGCCGATAATGACGCCATTACTAGCTACACCATCACCCAGGCCAGCCTCACAGCACTTAATGCGTCCGGCAAACTGTATGTTCTTGTTGGCAGCACTTACACTGAGGTAAATGCCACTAACTTCCCAGGGCTATCGCTTACGCCGGCGCAGGCCGCGGCCCTGTACTTTATGCCTGCTACCACCGCGGCATTGGGCAGCGTAAATTTCACGTATACTGCCACGGACGCACTAGGGGAAGTCAGCAAATCAGCCGCTACATACACGCTGACTATCACCAACGCGGCTCCGGTAGCTATCAATACTACCAACTCTGGCTCTATTAGCAGCAGCGCTGATCAAACCGTTATTTCAGCATTGTCTGCCACGGACGTTGATGGCACTATTGCATCTTACAAAATTTCAAGCTTGCCCACTGATGGTACGCTGTACTACAATGCTGGCTATGACTACGTTGCTTTCACGAGCAGCAACATCGGGACTGTAACCCTAACACCGGCACAGGCAGGCAGCCTACGCTTCGATCCCTCTGGCTCTACGAATGGCAACGTGACTTTCACCTTCACGGCTACTGACAACGATGGTACAACCGATGCCACGCCTGCTACTTATACCATTCCGGTAGGCAACGTAGCCCCAACGGCTATTTCAAGCGTAAGCAATGTTATTCTCCCAAGCGGAGGTCCGAATGCAACGTATGTAGTAACGCCTTCATTCCAAGGAAGCGATGCTGATGGCACAGTTACATCTTACCGGTTAACAGCGCTACCTGACGGCACCTCGCAAGGCACCCTTTACTACACAACTGCCGGTTCTACCGCTAACGTACTTGTTACGACCACTACTGATATCCCAGCAAACGGCACGCTGCGTTTTGACCCAGCTAACAACAATGACTCGTTTATCTTAAGCCTTCCCTTTACGGCTAAAGATAACAACAACGCCACCAGCACTAACACGGCTACGCTGACCATACCTGTAAACACAACGCTACCGGTTGCTAACAATGTCACCAACGTCACTATCCTGAGTAGCGCCGCCCGTACTGATATATCCACGCTGAGTGCTAGCATTACAACCGGAAGCATTTACAGTTACATCTTTTCCACCGTACCCGACCCAGTTACTCAGGGTACGCTTTACCGGACGTTCGCAGGCGTCACTTCCGCTGTTATTGCTGGCTCCGAGTTTACGACGGGCACACTAGGCACATTGGGCGTACTGAGCTTTGACCCTATTGGCACCAACAACACGGACGTTACATTTACCTACACGGCTCGTGCGAACACTGCAGTCGGCCCTACTGACCCCACCCCTGCTACCTTCACCATTCCGATTGGAAACGTGGCGCCTGTTGCAACAGCTACCAGCGCTACCATGCCAAGCAGCAATGGCTCCACGGCTATTCCAGTACCTAGTGCTACAGATGCTGATGGCACTATTGCTAGGTACACTTTGTCTGGCCTGCCTGCTTACACGCTAGGTACCTTGTACGTGGGAACCACTGTGGTGAATAGTACGAACTTCCCTGGCTTAGTACTCACCCTGGCTGAGGCTCGCGACCTGAAATTCGACCCGGCCGGCACCAGCAACGGTACGTTCGTTTTCAACTTTACGGCTACCGACAACAACGGTGGTGTATCGTCTCCAGCAGTTGCCTACACCATTACGGTAACGAACGCAGCTCCTTCCGCCACTGATGTAAGCATTTCGGTAGCCTCTGCTATTCTGAGCACGAATGGCCAGACCAGCATTCCAACATTGGCCGCAACGGATGAAGATGGCACTATTGCTTCTTATCAGTTCACGAGCCTGCCAACCAAAGGCACGCTTTACTACAACACTAACACCAATGGCACGGCTGGCTCTTACGTGGCTGTTACTGCTGCTAACCTACAAGGCGGTACTAGCCAACTCAACCTCAGCAAGGAACAGGCAGGCACGCTGAAGTACGACCCCTCGGGCAACTTCCCAACTGCTGACAATAGCGTTGAGAATGACAGCTTCCGGTTCACAGCTACCGATAACAATGGCGGCATTGATGCTACTCCTGCTACCTATACTATTCCAGTAAAGGAGAACGATACGGAAGCCGTGTATTCTACTCCGAATACGTTTGCTAACACAGCCCTAACCAATGGCTCGGTAGTAGCAACCGTAACGGACGCGAATGGCATCATCTCGTCAGCAGTACTTGCTAGCGGCAGCACGCTGCCTACGTTCCTGACCCTGCAAACCAATGGTACCATTAGTGTCAATACGAACGCCGTTGTAGCGGGCACTTACACTGCTACCATCAACACAGTAGATGCACTAGGTGGCGAATCGGCAATACCCGTTACTATCACTATCAATACCGATAAGCAGGCGGTGTACAGCACTCCGAACACGTTCAACCGCGATGCGCTGAGCAATGGCACTTCGGTGGCTACGGTAACGGACGCTGATGGTACCCTCACTTCGGCAACCATCGCAACGGGTTCCTTGCCAGCTGGCATGGGCTTCAACACCACGAACGGTCAGTTCACGGTGAACAACGCTACGGCCCCTGCTGCTGGCACCTACACCTTCACGGTGAACACGGTAGACGCACTAGGTGGCAAATCGACGGTAACTGCAAGCATTACTATCACCACTGACCAAGAGGCGGTATACAGTTCGTCTAACTCATTCAATACGGATGCAATGACTGCTAATAAACCGCTGGCTTCCGTGACGGATGCCGACGGCCTTCTTACTTCGGCAACCATCGCAACGGGTGCATTACCCGCTAATATGGGCTTTAACACTACTACTGGGCAGTTTTATTCCATCGGCGGCACACCAGCTACGCGTCCAGCGAATGGCACTTATGCCTTCACGGTGAACACCGTGGATGCAACCGGAGGTAAATCGACGGTAAGTGTAAGCATCACCATCCTCGCTGATCAGGAAGCAGTGTACACAGTAGCCGCGGCTAAAAACGTCGACAATTACGCCAACGGCTTCACGCTGGCTTCTGTTACGGATGGCGACGGTTCTATCACGGCAGCTTCGCTGACAACTGGTACGCTGCCCGCTGGCACTACCCTCGCTGCCAACGGTACCATTAGTGTAAACAACACTTCAGCGTTGGTAGCCGGCTCCTATCCCCTAACCATCAGCACAACTGATATTACGGGTGGATTGTCTAGCAGCACTATCACGCTGGTTATTAATCCGGATGCTGAGGCGGTATACAGCACTTCGAACTCGTTCAACCGTGATGCGCTGAGCAACGGCTCCTCGCTGGCTACGGTTTCGGATGCCAATGGCACCCTCACTTCGGCTACTATCACGATGGGTACTCTACCTGCTGGTATGGGCTTCAACACTACTACGGGCCAGTTCTCGGTGAACAGTGCCATAGCTCCTGCTGCCGGCACCTATGACTTCACAGTAAATACGGTGGATGTAACTGGTGGCAAGTCGAGTGTTACGGCTACCATCACCATCTTCGCTGACCAGGAAGCGGTGTATACTGTGGCACCAGCAAAAAACGTAGACAACTACGTTAATACTAACGTACTGGCTTCGGTTACGGACGGCAACGGCAACATCACGGCCGCTTCGCTCACGAGCGGTACGCTGCCCGCCGGCACTACCCTGGCTACAAACGGTACCATCACGGTAACGAATGCTGGCACACTGGTAGCTGGCTCCTACCCCCTGACCATCAGCACCACCGATGCAACGGGCGGCACCAGCAGCAGCACTATCACCCTGGTTATCAATGCCGACAGAGAAGCAGTAGCTTCTTCTCCGAACTCGTTTAACCGCGACGGGTTGACCAATGGCAAGACCCTAGCAATAGTGACTGATGCCGATGGCACCATCACGGCTACTAGCCCCAACCTGCCCACTTGGTTGAGCTTAGCTTCGAATGGCACCATCACGGTTCCCACGGCAGCTTCAGCTGTAACGGGCACCACAACCTTCACGGTGAATACGGTAGATGCCCTAGGCGGTAAATCAACGGTAACTGTCAGCATCACCATCTTCGCTGATCAGGAAGCTGTAGCTTCTACGCCTAACGCATACAACCTCGATGCCTTGACGAACGGCAGGAGCCTAGTAACTATCACGGACCAAAACGGAGTTATCACGGCGGCAGCTGGTACTGGTGTTCCAACTTGGCTGACTGTGGGTGCTGATGGTACCATTAGCGTACCCACTGCTTCTGCGGCTGTAAAAGGTCAGTATAGCTTCACGGTCAATACTACAGATGCCACCAGCGGCACCTCTTCGGTAGCGGTTGCGCTCAATGTATTCGAGACCGAAGCCGTGTACAACGTGGCCTCGCCAACCAATGGCCCTTACGCCAATGGCTACTCCTTCGCTACCGTTTCAGATGTTGACGGCGTAGTAGTACGAGCAGTACTCAGCAATTCAAACTTGCCTTCGGGTATTGATATGAACGCTGCTACGGGTCAGTTCACAGTAGCTAACCGCTTACTGCTGAAGAATGGCACGTACCCCATGGACGTAATTACTACAGATGCTACAGGTGGTGTAACAACCAGCCGCGTAACTATCATCATCGGGGCCTACCCGCTGCCGGTTACGCTGGTAAGCTTCTCAGCTAAGGCTGCTAATCAGGATGCTAAACTGACTTGGCGCACGGCTCAGGAGCTGAACAACGACCGATTTGTGGTAGAGCGCAGCTTTGATGCTGTCACCTTCCAGGCTATTGGCGAGGTAAAAGGCCAGGGCACTACTACTCAGGCTAAAGACTACAGCTTCGTAGACGCCAACGTAGGCACGAGAGCGCAGGGTGCGGTGTATTACCGTCTGCGCCAGATGGATACGGATGGCACTCCTACGCTGAGCATGGTGCAGGCCGTGACGTTCGCAAAAGCAGTAGCTAACGTAGAACTGTACCCGAACCCGGCATCTGACCTTTCGGATGTTCGTCTGGACCTTTCCACGCTGCCGGCTGGCACGTACCGCGTGCAACTGACCGATATGGCCGGCCGCATGGTTCGCTCAACTACGCAGCAAGGTGGCCTCAACCAGGCACTGGAAGTGCAAGGCTTGCCGCAAGGCAGCTACATCGTCACCATTCAGGGCAATGGCCAGGTGTTCACCAAGCGCTTAGTGAAAGAATAATCTGACTAGGTTGCTTTTCGCAAAAAGCCCCTTCTCTTCGGAGAAGGGGCTTTTTTGCTATAGATAGCCAATTCACGTGCCCGCTGGCCTAACCTCACTCCCGAATTCTGGGTATAGACTGGGCTAACTCTTGTTTTTATGTCTGACTCAGTTCCTCGTCATCGGGTACCTAGCTGGCCTTTGACCGATACGGATGTTGCTATTGTGGGTGCTGGTAGCGCTGGCCTGAGCGCGGCCTTGGTACTAGGCCGCTGCCTGCGCCGTGTGGTGGTGCTCGATGGCGGACAACCCCGCAATGCCCCCTCACCCGCCGTACAGGGTTTCCTGACCCGCGACGGAACCCAACCCGCTGAGCTACTCCGCTTGGGCCGCGAACAGCTGACGCAATACGCCTCTGTTGAAATCAGGGAGGCGCGGGTTCTGGAGATTAAGGCCATAGCCAAGCGCTTTGAGCTTACCCTGGAAGGGCCAACCGGCCGCAAGTCGACGCTTTCGACACGCAAAGTATTGCTGGCCACCGGCGTTGAAGACGAGCTACCGCCCATTGAGGGCATGCGCGAACTGTGGGGCAAAGGCGTGCTGCACTGCCCCTATTGCCACGGCTGGGAAGTGCGCGACCAGCCGCTGGCTGTGTACGGACGCGCCAAAATGGTGACTGGACTGGCCTTACTGGTTAGCCGTTGGAGCAAAGACGTAATAGCGTGTATTGACGGCCCGGGTTTTCTGACCGAAAATGCCCGCCGCCGCCTACGTCGCCAAAACATTCAGGTGCGCGAAGAGCCCGTGGCAAGGCTGGAAGGCACAGATGGCGGAGAGCTTCGACATATTGTGTTCGAGTCGGGAGAGAAGTTAGCTCGCGCGGCCGTGTTTGTGCACGCGCACCAGCACCAACGTAGCCCCTTGGCCGAGCAGATGGGTTGCCGCCTGACCAGTAAGGGTGCCATCTGGGTTAATAAAAACCACCAAACCTCAGTGCACGGCCTGTACGCTGCCGGCGACAACACACCTGGTACGCAGCAGGCACTTCTGGCGGCGGCAGAGGGTAGCGCCACCGCCATCAGCATCAACGAAACCCTGACCCGCGAAGAATGCCCGAAGTAACCGCCGGGACCAAGCTGGTGGGGGGCTTATTCGCTTTTGCCGATGTCGCTCGATATCTTACCAGTTGCTAGGTTGCCGTAGTCTGGCCTGAACCCACTGCCATCATGCGTATTTTCTGCCCGCTGCTTTTGCTGCCTTTGCTGCTGCTAGGTATGCCTGTGGCGCAAGCCCAACGCTTGGTGTTTAGTGGCCGCGTGACGGAAACCGTTAATGGCCAGCCGGTTCCATTCGCATCAGTGTTTGTACGCGGCACGAGCCAGGGCGCTACGGCTGATGAGAATGGGCGCTACCAACTGACGGTGGCTGGCCCCGTGGATACGCTGGTGGCATCGGCCATTGGGTTTACGGCCGTGAAAAAGCCTGTTACCAGCACCGCCGCCAAACAAACCATCAACTTTGCATTAGGCTCGGGGTCGGTGGCGCTGGGCGAGGTAGTAGTTCGGCCGCGCGAAAACCCAGCGTACGTGATTCTTCGCCGCGTGCAGGATCACAAAAACCGCAACAACAAGCGCCGACTGGAGGCTTTCGAGTTCGACTCCTACAACCGCACGGAGCTAGCTCTTAATAACCTGCCCGACCAGGTAAGTCGCCGCAGCGTGCTGCGCCAGATGATACAGGTAGCCGATAGCCTAGGAGTAGCGCGCGATGCTAAAGGCAAGGCCATAGTGCCCATCTTTGCCTCTGAGGTGCTGTCGCGCTTTTACCAGAACAACAACCCGTTGCGCAAGCGGGAGGAAGTGCGCAAGACACAGATGCGCGGGGCAACGCCGCGCGAAGGCTCAGTGGTGTCGCAGATTATGGGGTCCTCGTTTCAGGACTGGGACTTCTACCTCAACTGGCAACAGCTGCTCGGCAAGGACTTCATCTCGCCCATTGCCGAGGGTTGGAAGTTCACCTACGAGTACGAGTTGCAGGATTCGGTGATGGTAGGCGAGGATTTCTGCTATAGAATTGGCGTGACGCCGCGCAGGCCGCAGGACCTGGCGTTTGTGGGCACCATCTGGATAACAACCGACACGTATGCGCTGCGCCAGCTTGACTTGGCTGTGAGCCCCCAGGCTAACCTCAATTTTGTAGAGCAGGTGCGCGTGTGGCAAGAGCTGACGCCCTCCGCCGCCGGCGCAGGGTTGCCGCGGCGTACTAGGGTAGTAATTGGCATAAAGCCTACTAAAAGCAGCACGGGCATTCTGGCGCGCCTCACCACGGTCAACTCCAATTTCCTGGTTAATCAGCCTAAGCCGCTGGCCTTCTACGACCGGCCCTTAGAAACGGCATCCGATGCGTTTGAGGTGCCCAAGGACTTTTTTGCGCAAAACCGGCCCGACTCCCTGACCCAGCAAGAGCAGGCCACACTAATGGTACTGGACTCGGTGCGGAAGCTGCCGGCGGTGCGCAACCTGCTGGAAATAGCCGATGTGGCCGTGAACGGCTACTACCGCGCCGGCAAGCTCGACTGGGGCCCGATTCTGACGGCGTACAGCTTCAACAGCATTGAGGGTCAGCGCTTTCGAGTGGGCTTTCGGACTACCCCCGAGCTAAGCCGCGACTGGCTGTTGCGCACGTATTTGGCCTACGGCACGCAGGATGGGCGCTTTAAGTACGGGCTGCGGGTGCAGCGGGTGCTAGAGCGCCGGCACTGGACGGTGGCCAACTTCGAGCACCGCAACGACCTAGACCAGGTAGCCCTGCTCGACAACGACTATGCCCTGGAAAATCCGCTGTTTGAAGCCTCGGCCCGCCTAGGCAACATCAGCAGCAGCCGGCCCTTGCGCCGCGAGCTGACCAGCGTGGCGTTGCAGTCCGATCTGTTTCGGGGCTTTACCCAACGCGTGGTACTGCGCCATCAGCAGTTTCGGCCCTTGTACCCCTTCGCTTACTACACCCGCGAAACTCAGCCCGGCTCCCCTACCGACGACCAATTTTCTCTGTCGGAAGTAGTACTAGAATCGCGTTATGCCCGGGACGAGGTGCTGGTAGAGAACAACCAGAACCGCCGCTCAGCTATTGGTGTGAAGCGGTGGCCGGTGTTTACGGTGCGCTACACCCTAGGCGTAGATGACGTGCTGGGGTCGGACTTCCGGTATCACAAGCTCAACCTGCTCATCGACCAGAGCATCCGGCTGGGCCAGCTGGGCCGCACCGATTACCGGCTGGATGCGGGCTACATCCCGAGCACGGTGCCGTATCCGGTGCTCAAAACGCACCTCGGTAACCAGTCGCCGTTCTATAACGCGGGCGCCTTTAACCTGATGCGCTACTTTGAGTTTGTGAGCGACCGGTACCTAGCGTTTCGGCTGGAAAACCAGTTTGATGGCTTTCTGCTGAACTCTATTCCGGCCATTAAACAGCTCAACTGGCGGCTGGTGGCCACCGGCAATATTCTGTGGGGCAGCGTCAGCCAGGCCAACCGCCACATCATTCCGCAGACCGACCCCGTGAATGGCGGGCCGCTGCCGTCGTTTCGGGCCTTAGGGAGCACGCCGTATGCGGAGGTGGGCTATGGCGTGGAGAATATCCTGAAGGTGGCTCGGGTTGATTTCATTCACCGCCTCACATACCGCAACGCGCCAGGGGCTCGCAACTTTGGCGTGAAGGTGAGCTTCCAGTTTAAGCTGTAGTAGGTTCTGCGCCAGGTCAGCAGGCACGCCTCCACTGAAAGCACAGCATTTTAGAACTGACTTTACCGGTGAAAAATACCGGCTACGGTGCCGTAAAAGCGGCAGAAGCGCCTAGATTAGCGCAGCCAAAGTCTGAAATACCACGTAACATTGAGCCGCGCCGGCCGGTACCAGCCGCCTGTTCTGTAGTGGCCTTCCTACAGCAGCAACCGCCTTTATTTCCTTCTCGCTATGCAGCTAGCTACCACCATTGCCCACGAATTTCGTCAGCAGTTCACCTCCGAGCCTCTGCTAGTACGCGCCCCTGGCAGGGTTAACTTAATTGGCGAACACACCGATTACAACGCCGGCTATGTGCTGCCAGCGGCGGTGGATAAGGAAATCTTCTTCGCGGTGGGCCTGAACCAGACCAATACCATTCGGCTGGTTTCGCATGATCTGAAAGAGTCGTTTTCCATAGAAGTTACGGCGGTAGAGCGCGGCCAAGTGCAGTGGGCCAACTACCTGCTAGGCGTGGTGGCCCAGTTTCAGAAGCGCGGCGTGCAAGTACCAGGCTTCGACTGCGTGTTTGGCGGTAATATTCCGTTGGGTGCGGGCATGTCGTCGTCGGCGGCGCTGGAGTGCGGCCTGGCCTTTGCCCTGAACACGCTGCTCGGTACCGAGCTGGACCGCATGACACTAGCCCATATGGCTCAGAAAGCGGAGCACGAGTACGCCTTGGTGCAGTGCGGCCTCATGGACCAGTTCGCCAGCTTGTTTGGCCAGCCCCGGCAGGTAGTACGCCTCGATTGCCGCTCCCTAGAGTACGAGTATTTTCCCTTTGATACCTCAGCCAGCCAAGTTGTGTTGTGCAATTCGGGCGTAAAGCACTCCTTGGCCAGCTCGGAATACAACACGCGCCGCCAAGAGTGCGAGCAAGGCGTAGCGCTGCTGCAACGCCATTATCCCCACATTCAGAGCCTGCGCGACGCCACCCCGGAGCAAGTACAGGCCCATAAGGACGAGCTTGGCGACGTAGTATTCCGCCGCTGCCTGTACGTGGTGCAGGAAAACCTGCGGGTAGAAGCGGCCTGCCGCCACCTGCTGGCCGGCGACTTGCGCGCCTTCGGGCAGGAAATGTACGCCTCGCATGCCGGTCTGCGCGACGACTACGAAGTAAGCTGCCCCGAACTGGATATTTTGGTAGCCTCGGCTCAGCAGGCACCCGGCGTGTTCGGGGCCCGCATGATGGGCGGCGGCTTTGGCGGCTGCACTATTAACCTGGTAGCGCCCGAACACGTGGAGGCGTTCATCGCCCACCAGACGGCCGCCTACCAGCAGCAACTGGGGCTGCACCTGGAAACCTACACGGCTACTATTGTGGGCGGCGTGGGCACGCTGGAGCCCAGCGTAGTGCAGTAATCTGCTGCCATTAAAGCCTAGCCCTACTTTGCTGCCCAACCGGCACGTTTCTCTTACTTACCTCAGCTTCTCATGGCCGATTTTGATAGCACCGAGCACCCTCACCGCCGCTACAATGCGCTGAGCGGAGAATGGATTTTGGTTTCGCCGCACCGCGCCAAGCGCCCCTGGCAGGGCCAGCAGGAATCGGCGGAGCCGGAAGTGCGTCCGGCCTACGACCCTACCTGCTACCTCTGCCCCACCAACACGCGCGCCAATGGCGAGGTAAACCCGGCTTACGAAGGCACGTTTGTTTTCGATAACGACTTTGGCGCCCTCACCCCTGATGTGCCCACGGGCGGCATTAACGTGGAGGGGCTGTTGCGGGCCGAAGCCGAATCGGGTATCTGCCGCGTAATCTGTTTCTCGCCGCGCCACGACCTGACCCTGCCGGAAATGGAGTTGCCGGCTATCAGGGGGGTAGTAGATGTGTGGGTGGAGCAGTACCTGGAGCTCGGCGCCCTACCCGATATCAACTACGTTCAGATTTTTGAGAACAAGGGCACCATTATGGGCTGCTCAAACCCGCACCCGCACGGCCAGATTTGGTCGCAGCGCACAGTGCCGGTGGAACCTGCCAAAGAGTCGGTGCAGCAGGCTGCCTACTTCCAGGAGCACGGCCGCAGCCTGCTTTCCGATTACCTGGCCCTGGAGCTGCGCGAGCAAAAGCGCGTGGTACTGGAAACCGAGCACTGGGTAGTAGTAGTGCCATTTTGGGCGGTATGGCCCTTCGAGACCCTGGTGTTGCCGCGCCGGCATGTACAGTCCATTGAGCAGCTGACCGACGCCGAAAAGGACTCCTTTGCTGAGGCCCTGCAGCAGCTGACTATCCGCTACGACAACCTGTTCAACATCTCTTTCCCGTACTCCGCGGGGCTGCACCAGCGCCCCACCGATGGCCAAGAGCACCCCGAGTGGCACCTGCACATGCACTTCTATCCGCCGCTGCTGCGCTCGGCCTCTGTCCGCAAGTTTATGGTAGGCTACGAAATGCTAGGCACCCCGCAGCGCGACATTACGCCGGAGTTCAGCGCCGAAAAACTGCGGAGCTTACCATCGACTCACTACAATCTGAACAACAAATAGTTACCTACTTTTGACACCAGTCAAGATAAGGTTGTATGATAGCAAGGATTTGCTTGGAACAGAAAAAATCCGGTTAGTTTAGTCGAACAATGCGCCGCGCCGATGCGTTGGACGGTAAGCATTGCTACCTGACTAGGTCCGTCCGGAGCCCGTACCGTTGGCACGGAATACCCCGCAGGCTTTTGCTCTCATCATCCGTTGGCCCGGGTTACCGCTCTTCGGAGGGGTAGCACTCTGCCTAAGGCCTCATATCTGTAGAACGACACACCATGCCAAAGTACGAAGTTGCTAATCTTACCCTGGCGGAAGCTACCCGTCATGCTCCTTTTGTTGATTACGCGCGTTGCGTAGATGCCAGCCAGCGCCCCTACAACCACGTGGGCGACTGGCCCGAAGAAGGCCAGCTGTACCCCGTTCGGGTAGTGGACTCGCACACGGAGGGCATTCCGCTGGTGCACGTGCTTGGCTTTGAGGGCGAAGCGCCCTATTACAATGCCTACGGCCCACACCGCTTCGAAATGCTGCTGACCGTGTGGCTGAATTAGTCCGACTCTCGTATTAACATAGCAGCAAAACGCCCGATTCTCACGTGAGAATCGGGCGTTTTACGTTGGGTGAAGTTGGCTTTCGTGGCTACCGTTCCAGCTTGAAGTCAGGGTCCGCCTTTAGGCGTTCGGAGGCCTCGGAAACCAGCCAGCCGGTGGCATACATCCAGCGCGTCATGCGGGTAAGCTTGCCGATGTCGATGCGGGAGGCTTCGTCGCGGGGCGTGTGGTAGTCGGGGTGCAGCAGGGTGGTGAAGAACACGGCCGGAATGCCGGCGCGGGCATAGGGTAAATGGTCGGAGCGGAAGTACCAGCCTTCGGGGTGGGTGGCTTCATCCCAGGAGGTATCAAGCTTGAAGCCCGCGGTGCGTTGGTTGGCTTGCAGGGCCATTTCGGTAAGAGCGCGGGAGTTGCGATGAGGCGGAATAGAACCAAGCAGTGCTGCGGAGTCTGGGGCATTGCGGCCCATCATATCTCCATTGAGCACTGCTACCAGCGAGGACTTTGGCACGGTGGGGTGCTCAGCAAACCAGCGCGAGCCCAACAGGCCGCGCTCCTCGGCGCCGTGCCACACAAACAGCGCCGACCGAGCCCCGGGCCGCTGTTTCCAGGCCCTACCAATGGCCAGCAGGGCCACCGTCACGGTAGCATTGTCATCAGCGCCGTTCCAGATGGAGTCGCCGGCTACGGGCTTGCCAATGCCATCGTGGTCGTGGTGGCCGCTGAAGAGCACGTGCTCCTGTCGCCGGGCGGGGTCAGTGCCGGCTACGCGCGCTACCACGTTCACGGATGGATACTCGAAGTCGTTCTTTTCCAGCTCGGCCTGTAGGCGCGCACCCGATTTGCGGAGCGTAGCGCCTACTGCTTGCCGCACCAGCAGCACCGGCACGGGCGCTTCCGGCGCTAGCATAGTGGGCAGCAGGTACTGGCCGTCCTCGTAGCGGTGCCCCACAAAATCCAGGTTCGGCTCCGTCGTGGCATCAGCGGCCAGTACAATACCCGCTACTCCACGGGCCCGCAGCGCAACACTTTGCTGATTAATGGCAGCTAGGGCGTAGCGCATACCCCAGAGACTCATTTTGGGAGCCGGCAGCGGGGCAGGCGGTACAATGGGCATTGCCACAATTTTTCCTCGCAGGTCGCGGCGCACAGTATCGGCCAGGGTATTGAGCCACACTACTGGGCCGCTGAGCCGGGCATTCATGGGGGTAGTCACCCAGGCATCGCGCCACAGGGCCAGGGGCTGGCCGTTGAGCAGCAGGCGGGAGGTAGCGGCCACCGTGATGCGCCGCAGCGGATAAAACTGGAAGTAGGTGCCATCGTCGCCGGCGGGCTCCAATCCGGCTTGCCGGGCGCGTTCGGCTACCCACACGGCGGCCCGCAACTCATCGGCGGTGCCGGCCCGGCGCCCGCGGAAGCTGTCGTCGGCAATGGCAAACAGGTCGCGGCGCAGGTCATCTTCCCGGATTGCTCCTAGGCCCGGCCCGCCAGAGTCACTTGAACCACTTGTGGAAGCTACCGGCCCCCGGGCGCACCCGGCCAGTATGCCAACAAAAAGCCCCAAGGCACCATACAGCGTAGTTGTGCGCATCGTTGAAAAGCTGAAAAGTAAGGCGGAAGGTGAGTGCTAGCGCAGGGCGTACAGGATGGGCTTGCTAGGGCTGGCATCGAGCTCAAGGCTAGTAATTTGCAGATTAAGCAGAAATAAGCCGTCTTCCACTTCATCAGGCACAAAAATCAGCTCTGTGATGGTAGCGTGCTCGCGGGTAGCGGCGGGGTAGCGCCAAAAGGCATGGTGCGCCAGCAGTTCGCCGCCATCTTCTTCCCGGTCTACGCTCGGCAGGTCAAGCAGCAAATGCTCGATGTGGTGCTCAGCCAGGTAGTGCGCCAGGGCCGGCTCCAGGTAGGTGGGGTTGGTGCCCGAGTACTGCCTAGTACGCTTGGCTTTGTGGTTGGGCAGCGTGCGCAAAATCAGGGCTTCGGGGCGGATAGCGGCATCGGGGCCGCCTTCCAGCTCGCGCCGTACATCGTCAAGCATCACCACCTCGTCGCCGTTGGGCTGGGGGCGCGGCTGCACCGAAACAAGCCGCGCTACAAACAGAAAGCGGCGCAGGCAGCGGTTGAGCGTGGCGGCGGGGCTAGCCGAAATATGGCCGTAGCACTCGGTATGAGTGCCGTTGCCGTGGGGCGTGAGGTGCACCCGCTTGTAGTTGGTACTACCACCCTCGGCCACACTGCCTACAAAGCTTCCCACCCGAATCACATCAAATTGCACGGGCTCGGCCCAGAAGCAGTTTACTTGCTGCTCGCCGGGGGCCAGCGGCAACGATATATCCAGCGGAGCGGTAGGGTCGAAGGCAAAGCTGCGGCCTTGATGGGGGTAGGTAGCAAGCATGAGAAAGGAAGTGCAGAAAACTACGTGAGGTGCATTCAGCAGCAGATGCTGCTAGCCCCTTAAGGGTGGCGAAGTGCCAGGAGGCGTGGATACGGAAGTTCGTTTTCAGACCTTCTTCTCCGCGGCCATTACCTTTACCTCATTGGTATTGAGCTTATTAAGTATCCGGCTAATCTCTTCGGCGTGGCTAACCACCATGAAGTGGCCGCCGCCCCGAATAAGATACTCTACCGGGGTGGGACCGGGCGGAAATACTCGGTCGTGGGTACCCAGAATCTGGATGCTGCGGCCCACGTGGGTGCTGTCCCAGTGCAGAAGGCAATGAATGGCCCAGCGGGTATACACTGGCTCCATATCCTGCAAGATCTGTTTGAAGAGCCGGTATTCTTCGCCGTTTTCCACCCCGAAATACCACTGTCCTGCTCGCGGAAACAGCTTCAGCAACTGCGGCGGCACTAGGTGATGCACACCCGTAAACCGCACCAGCTGCAGCAAAGGCGGCAGGCAGCTGGCATCGGGAATACTGCTGATAAGTACGGTGCGCATGCGCGGCCGCAACCGATTGATTTCCAAGGCCACCACCCCACCAAACGAAACGCCTACCAACAACCCCTCTGCCTCCTGCGGAATGGCCTCCGCCATACGGGTAGCATAGTGCCGCAGGGGCTCTTGAGGGGTAGGTGTGAGCCACTGCATCACGTGTGCCTCGCCATTGAGCAACGGCAGCAGGTTCCGGAACACCCGTTCATCGGCCCCTAGCCCGGGAAAAAGGTAAAACATAGGTAACAGGATACGGCAGCGTATTTAGGGCTCAATACGCAGGAACACGCCCTCGAGGTAGAAAATGTTGTGGGGCTGGCTGGATTCAAACTCCTCGGCATCCTCCAGGTCAGCGGCCATGCTGATATCAAAGGTTTCGTCGTCGTCGCCTTCTTCATAGGGCTCATCGGCAGGGTAAGTGCACGAAAGCTTGAGGGCCACGTTGGGCAGCAGCACGGGCGGGTCGGCTTCGCTGTTGTACTCCAGCAGGCAGGGCCACTCGTGCACCGTGGCCAGGGCGTCGGCAATGTCTTCTTGCAGTTCTTCGGCCCGCGGGCCTGCTAGCCGCAGCAACAGATCCAACAGCTGAAACGGCAGGCCCAGATGGAAGAAGTGGGGCTCCTGATCGAAATTGGTAGTTGCCCAGATGGTGACGTCATCAGAATTATCGAAGACAATAGCAGTTATCTGCACCTGCTCGATAAAGAAATCCGTGTCGTCGGCCAGAGCGTCTATTAGTCTTCTCATAATCACGGACTTGAGCCTGAAAGCACCCTAGGCTCAGAGGAAATTGCGGGCGCGTGCTGCCACCAGTGCCCGCTCAACCATAGGGAAAAGGATAGAGGAATGCCGGAAATTAGTGCTTTTGCTGGCATTTTGAGCAGACCTTCCCATAAAGCATAGCTATATCTGCTGGTTCCTATGCGTTACCGAATACGGAACTCGCTAGCCCTGAAATAACTCCAAGGTGATATGGTCGGCGAGCAGCTTGCCTTGGTTGGTGAGGCGCAGGGTGGCGCTGGCATCCAAGGTAGCCAAGCCCGTGGTTTGGAGCTCGTGCAGATAGGCCGCTCGGGTTGCGAGCAAATCTACCCCTAGCGCGTCGCGCAGGTGGCTCAGGCTGCAGCCGCCAGCAGTTCGCAGGCTGGTCATCAGGTATTCGTTGGCCCGGTCTTGGAGGCTCAGCACTTCCACGGTGGCTGGCACCTGCTGGCGCTCCAGCACGGCCGCTACATACTGGGGGTTGTTGGCTACTGTGTATTGTCGGCTTTCGCCGTTAAAGGAGTGCGCGCTAGGCCCCAACCCCAGGTAAGGCACCCCGCGCCAGTATGCCGAGTTGTGGCGCGACTCGCGGCCGGGCTTACAGAAGTTGCTGATTTCGTACTGCTGATAGCCGTGGCGCTCAATTTCTGACAGGAGCATTTCAAACTGCTGCGCCACAAACTCATCGGTTGGGGCCACAAACTTGCCTTTCCGGAGCTGACGGCCAAACACCGTGTCGGGCTCAATGGTGAGGGCGTAGCACGACAGGTGTGGCACCTGCAGGCCAAACGCCACGGCCATATCCTGCTGCCAAATGCTATGGTCGGGTGCGGGCACACCATAAATCAAATCCACCGAAATATTCTCGAAGCCGGCATCCTGCGCCCGCAACACCCCCGCCCGAGACTCCTCCGCCGAGTGCGCCCGGTTCATCAGGCGCAAGTGAGGCTCGTGGAAACTTTGTAAGCCAATGCTTAGGCGGTTAATGGGCGACGCTGCCAGCTCGCGTACTTTTTCAGGCGTTAGGTCGTCGGGGTTGGCTTCCAGGGTTATCTCTGCATCGGTCGCGACACGAAAGTGCCGGTGGATGGCCTCAAAAATCGAATCCAGTTCCGCTGCTGTAAGCAAAGAGGGTGTACCGCCACCAAAGTAAATGGTATTGAGCGTGGCGGTAGGCCCCAGGTAGTCGCGGCGCAAAGCCAGCTCCTGGGTAATAGCCGTTACCAAACTGCTTTTCAGGGCCATAGAGGTACTGAAATGGAAGTCGCAGTAATGGCAGGCCTGCTTGCAGAAGGGAATGTGGAGGTAGAGGCCAGACATGGGCGCGAGAGTCGTTCGGGGGCGGGCAATGGGTGCCGCGAATAATGCCGGAACAGTAACCAAGGGCGCTACGTTCTGTGGCTTCGGCAGAATAGGCGTCGAATTGACGACAGAGAAATACCTTTCGGGAAATTAAACGCGGCGTTTCGCGTTTCAGACTTCAAATGTACGCCCTCGCCCTCGTTTTCTGGTTGTTGCTGTTTGCTGTAGGCAGTGGCTCCCGCGCCTGGGCGCAACAAACGGCGCCGCTCACCCCTGCTGCGCCGCCCCTGCCGGCTAGCCCAGCCGCTGCACTACCCCCCGATACCACCCGAAAGCGGCCGGCACCCGCCCTAAAGCCCAGTAGGCCCCCGGTTACACTTCAGCTGCAAACTGAACCTAGCGACCAACCGACGCTACGGGCCTATCGATACCGCACTGTACTGCCCGATTCGTTGGCGGCCTTACGCGAAATCCGGACCCTAGTGCTGGCGTTGCAAACCGATGCTTACCTCACGGCCTCGGCCGATGAGCTGCGCTGGAGCCGCGACACGGTGCGCGTGCAACTCTACTTGGGCGAGAAGTTTCGGTGGGCACGCCTGCGCAACGGCAACCTCGGCGACGGGCTGCTTACCAGGGCCGGCTACCGCGAAAAGCTGTTTCAGCAGCAACCCTTCCGGCCCCAAGAGTGGGCCCAATTGCAGGAGCGTGTATTACACGAAGCTGAAAACCAAGGCTTCCCGTTTGCCACCATTGGCCTCGACTCCTTGTCAATGGAAGGTACTGACGTGGAAGGGCGCATAGTGCTGCGCCGCGGGCCTGCCGTGGTATTCGATTCCATTCAGCTGGTGGGCAAAACCAAAACGCGGGCCCGGTTTCTGGCCAAATACCTACAGATTGAGCCCAACCAGCCGTTCAGTCAACTGCGCATTCAGGAAGCCACGCGGCGCTTGCGGCAACTTCCCTACCTCCAACTTAAGGCCGAACCCGAAGTACGCTTTGCCAAAGGGCGGGCGCGGGTATACTTTCTGCTCGAAGACCGCACAGCCAATCAGTTTGATGCTATTGTGGGCGTGCTACCCAACCCCAACCCGCTGGCCGGCCAAAAACGCGTGCAGATTACCGGCGACGTGACCATCAACCTACGCAACATCAGTGGGGGCGGCAAGGGCATTGGGGTGCAGTGGCGCAAGCTTGACCCGACGTCGCAGCTGCTAGATGCGCAGTACGTGCACCCAGCATTTTTTGGTACGCCGCTGGAGCTGAACGGCTCCTTCAATCTGCTCAAGCAAAACGACCAGTTCCTGACCCTGAAGCCCCGCCTGCAGGCCGTGTACCCTACCGCGCAAGCCGGCCGCGTGTCGGTGTTCGTGGAATGGCGCAACTCCAGGCTGATTGATTCGCTGCTGTACAAGGCCACTGTACTGCCCGAAAATATCGACTCGCGGTTTACTTCATATGGCCTGGAATACGCCTGGAACACCCTGGACGACGTGTACTTTCCGCGGCGTGGCTTGCTGGCTAGCGGGCAGGCGGCCATTGGCACAAAAACGATCAGCAAAAACTCCGACCTGAACGAGAGCCTATACGAAGGTATTCCGCTGCGCTCTACCCAAGTAAGCCTGGGCACCCGCATTGAGCAGTACGTGCGGGTGGGGCGTGCCGGCGTGCTGCTAGCCCGGCTGCGCGGCGAAGCCCTCATCAACCAGCGCCTGTTTCTCAACGACTTGTTTCGGGTGGGAGGCCTAGCGACGTTGCGCGGCTTTAATGAGTTGAACTTCTACGCCAGCCAGTACGCCGTTGGCACCGCCGAATACCGTCAGTTTACGGGCAGTGATGCGTATGTATTCTTGTTTGTCGATCAGGCGTACCTCCGCCGCGACTTACCTGCCGACCCCGTGCCACAGGATACGCCCACCGGGCTAGGAGCCGGCCTAAGCTTCCGGACCGGGGCCGGACAGTTTCAGTTTGTGTACGCCCTAGGCCGCGACAAGCAGCAGAAGTTTGGGCTCAACTCGGGTAAAATTCACTTTGGCATCACCAGCCGCTTTTAACCCAGGGTACTACCCTTTACACAGCGTCAAACCTTGTTAGCACTAGGTTGACTGCTTGAATCAACCTAGTGCTATTAACTACAAAAGCCTCTGCTATCAGGTAGCAGAGGCTTTTGCCTTATTCATGCTGACTGCTTATTGCAGTGCTTTCTTAAGCTCGCTGGCAGCTAGTTCTTGGGCTTGACCAGCCTGGGGCACTACGGAGGCCATCCCGAAGAACTCGTGCGTAACGCCTTCGTAGTTCTGGTAGCGGGTAGCCACACCGGCAGCTTGCAGCTTATCGGCCAACATTTTTCCGTCGCTCATCAGCGGGTCGATGCTGGCGGTAATTACCGTGGTCGGCGGCAGACCTTTAAGATTGGCATTTACCAGCGAAATCATCGGGTTTTTCCCGTCGGCGGTGCCACGCAGGTAGTTTTCAAAGAACCACGCCATCATGGGCTTATTCAGGGGCTTAGCCTGCGCATTCTGCTGGTAAGAGGGCGTATTGAGGTCGTAGCCGGCAATGGGGTATACCAATACCTCATGTTTGGGCAGCATTACCTTTT
Source organism: Hymenobacter tenuis (assembly GCF_054780495.1). Taxonomy (NCBI): domain Bacteria; kingdom Pseudomonadati; phylum Bacteroidota; class Cytophagia; order Cytophagales; family Hymenobacteraceae; genus Hymenobacter; species Hymenobacter tenuis. Next base: position 234,208 of record NZ_BAAGWF010000004.1, on the reverse strand, counting down.
TGTCGCGCGCCATCATGCTCACGGCCGCCGCCAGGTTGCCACCGGCGCTTTCGCCTACTACGGCTATCTTCTGTGGGTTGCCATTGAAAGAAGCAGCGTTCCGCAGCACCCACTGGTAAGCCGCAAACGAATCGTTGTGGGCAGTTGGGAACTTGTGCTCCGGCCCCTGCCGGTACGCTACCGACACGAAGATGGCGCCGGTTTTTTCCACCAATCCCCGCACCGAAGCGTCATAGGCATCTAGGTTGGCAATTACCCAGCCACCGCCGTGGTAGTACACTACTACGGGCAAAGGGCCGCTGGCATTGCGCGGGGTATAAATTCTAACCTTCACACCGGGCATCACCATGCGGCTGGTAGTGTCAGCAGTGGAAGCCGGCATCGGGATGCTGTTGTCGCGCATTACCTTCTCTACCGCTTCTTTAGGGCCCGGCTGCTTGCGCGCCTCCGCTGCTGAAAGGGTTTCAATAGGTTTCGGATTGAGGCTGGCCAGGGCCTCCATTACTGTTTGCATTTCAGGGGCAATGGTGGGCGCCCAGGCCGGTTTCGGGCCGGCTGGCTTTATGGCCTTTGAAGCACTGCCGCTGACAGAATCAACGGGAGCTGTCATCATCGAGTCGGTAGCAATAGCCGTAGCCGACTTCGACTCATTGGTTTGCGACGAGTTGCAGGAAGCTAGTGCTAGGCCAGTTGCCACCATGGGCACTGCCCAACGAAGGGAGGGGAGGAAGGAGGGGTTCATGTTTGTGTTATAAGAAGTACAGATAGATCAGGATACCTTACGGTTGAGCCTCCATAAAAAACTAACACACCCAAAATCATGTACCTACTTTGAACTCCACTGCTACCATTATAAATTTTTTATAGCTGATACTCAGCCTAAAAAGCCTCAATTCACGCTAATTGCGACACCACTATGCGGATTTCCCAAAAAGCCTCTTACATTTGTATTACCAAACAGTGCGGGGTGGAGCAGTTGGTAGCTCGTTGGGCTCATAACCCAAAGGTCACTGGTTCGAGTCCAGTCCCCGCTACCTCCGAAAAGGCCAAATAATTCTAACGAATTGTTTGGCCTTTTTCTTTTGCAGATAAGCAAGTGTAACGAGTTGGCCTTGGCCGCACCTTACACAGGGTTGAGCGCCATTCCGGACCTAGAGAAGGCAGGACTGACGCTCAGCGGTGAATAAACAAGTGCTGCTACGCTACTAGTTGTTGAAATAAGCGCGCTAAGGTGGCAGCGGCATCTTCGCAGAGGCCCGGGTGCACCGCCGAGGTTTGCACAATGGTGCTACGCGTGGCGGTGAGCCAGCGGAACCGCTCGGCAATGGGCAGTTGCCCAATAGGTCCGCCGGTTGCGCGCCCCTGACAGATTCGCTCAAACGAGTGCAGGCGCGCCCTCAGGTCCTCGAGGTTCAGGGCAGATTCGGAGCTAGTAAATGCCTGCAGGCGTGCTTCGGGCAGTGCGACGAGAACTTGCAAAAAGCCCTGCTCGCGGCAATACAGGATTACCCCAACGTTGAGGAATTCCTCACGCTCTACGCGGGGCACCACGCGCAACACGGCATACTCAAATACGTGCATTGCGGGCATGCTGAGCTTCTTGAACAAAAAGGTCGGAGGTGGCCAGGCGGGCCTCCAGGAACTGTATATACGCCTCACGCTGCTCCTGGGCAGTGCTATCAGGGCCAGCGGCTACTTGCAGCCACTCCTCAGGAACGGTAGCTACGATAGTCCGGAGGATTTCTGGGGTAAGAAGCGCGCGACTTTCGGCATCAACGGCGGTTAGCTCGCTGGCCTGGGGTAGTAACACGTGGTCTTTCACCTGGGCAAAGGTGCGGTGCTTTTCTGGCTGTGCCCAGCCCGGGCCGGCGTGGTGCACATACAGGGCGGCGCCGTGGTCAATCAGCCAGAGCTCCTTGTGCCACATCAGTAGGTTGGTATTGCGGGCGGTGCGGTCTACGTTTAGCGTTAGGCTGTCAAGCCACACAATTTGGGAAGCGAGCCGGGGCTCAATGGTATTCACTAGGGGGTCATAAGTGCTGGCGCCCGAGAGGTAGTGCAGGCCTAGGTTGAGCCCGGTGCTGGCGCGCAACAGGTCCTGAATTTCCTCATCGGGCTCACTGCGGCCAAAGGCCACATCCAGTTCACAAAACACCAGCTCTGGAACTCGCAAACCCAGTACACGGGCCATTTCGCCCACAATTAGCTCCGCAATCAGGGCTTTCACGCCCTGCCCAGCGCCCCGAAACTTGAGCACGTACAGGAACTCATCGTCGGCCTCGGCCAGGGCGGGTAGGGAGCCACCTTCCCGCAGTGGCGTGACGTAGCGGGTTACTTCAACAGTTCTCAGAGCAAGGGCACTAGGCGGCATACAGGAGCAAAAGAAAGACCGCAGAAAGGATGGATAAACGGCCGGATACAGGAAGGTTCTGCAACGCACCAGCACCGGCCTTGGTTGCCAACCCAGCCCTAGCACGGATGTTGGGGTGCTGGGCAGAACCCTAGGCCTCGTGGTGGCCTGAACCTTAGTCCAGACTCAGGCGGCATACTTCAGCTAGCCCCCCGAAGCTTCAGCCCACGCGGAATTAAAACCAACTGGCTACCAGCGGCATCAGCTGCTCAAGGGCCAGTTGGTCGTCGTGGTCAAAATCGTTGAGCTTGTCGCTGTCCACATCGAGCACGGCTACTACATGGCCATCTTTGATGACGGGCACTACAATTTCCGATTTGGAATCGGAGCTGCAGGCAATGTGCCCGGGGAACTCCTCTACATCAGGCACTAGCAGTGTAGCAGCTTGCTGCCAGCTGCTGCCGCACACGCCTTTACCGCGCCGGATGCGGGTGCAGGCAATTGGCCCCTGAAAAGGACCTAGTACCAGCTCATCTTGCTTCACCAGGTAAAAACCAACCCAAAAAAAGCCGAAAGCCTGCCGCAGGGCTGCCACAGTATTAGCCAGGTTAGCCACCAAGTCCGGCTCGCCGGTGGTTAGGGCTTCAATTTGGGGTAGTAGCTGGCGGTATTGCTCCGCTTTGGTGAGGGTTGTATCGAGGTGCAGTTCTTCGGCCATAGCAGCAGAAATCAAAAAAGACGAATAAGGTTTCAGGCCCGTGCACTAGCGCTCCGCCCGGGCAGGTTGCGTGGTTCAGGCGCAGTCACATTCTTGCTGGCCTCAACGGCCAACAGGCAACTGCTACTGCGAAGGTAGGCAGCAGTCCGCAACTAGGCTTGCTGGTAGCACTGGGAGGCCGCGCTGGCTGTTTTAGGTTCGGGCGCAACCTTATAAAACCTGGCACAGTTGAAAGAAACGCCAAACACCAAGGCGCCAGCCAAAAGTGCTTGCCGCGACGAAAGAAGTTGTATTTTACAGCTAGTTAGAACTTCTCCCACTTGCTGGCAGTAGCCAACTGCGCCAAGCTGGGTTATTCTGCTCCTTTTCCTCGCTCCTGATCTATGCCACTAGCGGCTTGCGCGGCTAGTGGCCCTGCCCCTCGTTTGCCTACCACTCCCACCCAACCACTACCTCCCACCCATGCGTAAAGTCGTTCTGTACATTGCGACTAGCCTCGATGGCTACATTGCCTCTCCTGATGGTTCCGTTGAATGGCTGCCGACTCCGCCCCCCGGCGAGGACTACGGCTATGCTGATTTTCTGGCCACGGCCGACGTTACGCTGCAGGGTCGGGCTACCTACGAGCAGGTGCTCACCTTCGGGGAGTGGCCCTACCCCACGCTTACCAACTACGTTTTTACGCACCGCCCGCCCACTGAGCCGGCGCACCCCTCCGTGCATTTTGTATCCGAAGACCCTACCAGCTTTGTTAGTAAACTAAAGCAGCAGCCCGGCAACACCATCTGGCTGATTGGGGGCAGCACGCTGGCGGCGCCTCTGCTGGCCGCCCGCCTCATTGATGAGATTATGCTGTTCATTGTGCCTCAGCTGCTGGGCTCGGGCATTACGCTCTGGCGGCCTCAGCCTCACCCACAGGCTACCGAGCTGCTGCGCACCCAAACCTGGCCCGATGGCACTACGCTGCTGCATTACCGCCTGCCGCATGAGGTGGCGCAGTAACCCCTATAGCAGCAGCGCCCGCCCCAATACTGAGGCGGGCGCTGCTGCTATAGGGGTTTGGCACTATATCGATGCTAGTGTCGGGCCTATTCGGTATTAAAAGAGCGAAGGCGCTTCGGTTTTGAGCTGAGCAATGATGGTTTGACCGCCTTTCACTTTTTCGCCAATCTGCACTTTCACTTCCGTATCAAGGGGCACGAAAATGTCCACGCGGGAGCCGAATTTGATGAAGCCAAACTCTTCGCCCTGGCTTACTTCGTCGCCTTCGTTTACGTACCACACAATGCGGCGGGCCATAGCGCCGGCAATCTGGCGGAACAGCACAAACGGCCCAGCTTCCGACTCCACTACTACCGTGGTACGCTCGTTTTTGGTGCTGCTTTTGGGGTGCCAAGCCACCAGGTAGTTGCCTGGGTGGTACTTGAAGTAGCGCACAATGCCCGAAATAGGGTTCCGGGTGATGTGCACGTTAATCGGCGACATGAAGATGCTGATCTGCTTGCGCTGGTCGTCGAAGTATTCCGGCTCGTGCACGTTCTCAATCACGACCACCTTGCCGTCGGCAGGCGCAATGACTAGGTCTTCGTGGGTGAACAAGCGCCGGGCGGGGCTACGGAAAAACTGGAGCAGCGTCAGGAATACTATCACCGAAATCACGGCGAATACCTTGTTTACGCCATCGTTTTCAGCATTGTAGCGGAACAGCAGCAAGTTCGCAGCCAGCAGGGCCAGTAGCGTAAAGAACAGAATACGTCGTCCTTCTTTGTGGATCTTCATAAATCGCTGATTTGCGCTGAATACGCAGATTATGCTAATTCAGACGCTTTTTTCAGAAACAGGTAGTGTGCCGCCCTGCTATTTCTTTCCAGAAACAGGCAGCGGGCTTGCACAAAGATAGCCCGAGCCAGCAGGCCCGGGCTATCCGAGAGCAAATATAGCTAGTTCCGAGACATGAGCCGGCAGCTCAGCCGTAGGCGATTTACTAGCCCTCCAATAGGCTTAAACCGCTTACTTGCCGGCCGTGTCGCAACTTCTTAGAAGCCGCCGCGGAACTTGTAGGTCTGAGCTACTTTATCGATGGCCACTACATAAGCGGCAATGCGCATCGGAATGTTATACTTCTGGGAGGTAGCGTACACTTTCTCGAAGGCATCGTTCATGATGCGGTCGGCGCGCTCAGTTACCATTTCCTCGGTCCACTTAAAGCCCTGGCGGTTCTGCACCCACTCGAAGTAAGAAACCGTTACCCCACCCGAGTTGGCCAAGATATCGGGCACCACCATTATACCTTTCTCGTTGATGATAGGGTCAGCGGAAGCCGACGTAGGGCCGTTCGCGCCCTCTACAATCAGCTTGGCCCGGATGTCGTGGGCGTTGTGCTCCGTGATAACATCTTCCACGGCAGCAGGCACCAGCACATCCACGTCAGCTAGCAGCAGGTCGTTGGCGTCGTCCATGAGGGTAGCGCCCGTGAACCCATCGAGGCGACCTTTGTGCGCGTTTTTGTACGCTACGGCTTCGTCGATGTTGATGCCGTTTTCATTCCAGTAGGCGCCGCTGATATCGGAAATGCCTTTAATTTTCACGCCTTTCTCGCTCAGCAGCTTGGCGGCCCAGGTGCCCACGTTGCCGAAGCCCTGTACCACCGCCGATGCCTGCGTAGGCACCATGCCCAGCTTCTTCATAGCAGCTAGCGTTGATACCATTACGCCGCGGCCAGTAGCCTCGGTACGGCCCAGTGAGCCACCCATTACCAGGGGCTTACCAGTTACCACAGCTGGCGAGGTAGCGCCTACTGTTTTGCTAAACTCGTCCATGAGCCAGGCCATTTCGCGCGGGCCGGTACCCATGTCAGGAGCCGGAATGTCGCGGTCGGGGCCGAACACGTCTTTCATCGAAAGCGTGTAACCACGAGTCAGGCGCTCAATTTCGCCGGCGCTCATGGTGGTGGGGTCGCAGATGATGCCGCCTTTGGCACCGCCGTACGGAATATCAACCACGGCGCACTTCCACGTCATCCAAGCTGCTAGGGCCTTCACCTCGTCCAGGTGTACGTTGTTGTCGTAGCGGATACCGCCTTTTGAAGGGCCTAGGATGGTGTTGTGCACCACACGGTAGCCTTCAAACACCCGTACTTTGCCATTGTCCATCGTCACAGGGATATGCACAATCACCTGCTTGTCGGGGGCCTTCAGTACGTTATAGGTTTCATCGTCAAGTCCTAGAATTTCAGTGGCCACGTTGAAACGCGACATCATGGATTCCAAGGGGTTTTCGGCATCAACGCGAGGGGCCGGTTCTTTGTACACCGTGGTGGCAGCCATACGGGGTTGGGGGGTTGGGTGGGTGAGAATAAAGAAAACTGGCGACCTAAGCGGTGGGAGCCGCAGCCGCGCACAGGGTAATTTGGGTGGTCAAAGGTAGTAGGTTTATGCCATACGCAGACCGACTGGAGCCGGTCATGTGCCGCGTTTACCTTACGGTTTAGTTAGGTTTTAACCTTAGGCGAAGTACGGCAATACGTTTTACCGGTTTCCGCCCTAAAAGTCAGGCATCTTAGCAAAAACAGTTCCTGTTTTTCACGAAAAAGCCAATCAGCTGAATTTAGGCTGATTGGCTTTTTTAGTAGCGCTTCTCAAAACAACACTTACCCGAACAGCAATTGCAGGAAAGCCAGCACAGGCAGAATGAACAGGAAGGCATCGAACCGGTCGAGGAGGCCGCCGTGCCCGGGCATAATGCGGCCAGAATCTTTCACATCTACGCTGCGCTTGAGCATGGATTCGGCTAGGTCGCCGAGCGGGCCGAACAGAGCCACTACGCCGGCTACTAATAGGCGGTAGCTTAATGAGAGTTCGGGCAGCAGATACCCAAGGGCCCAGCCCATGACCAACGTCAGTAAGAAACCCCCAACGGCCCCTTCCCAGGTTTTGCCGGGCGAAATTTTAGGTGCCAGCTTGTGCTTGCCCAAGGTTTTGCCCGCCGCGTACGCTCCAATATCCGACGACCACACCAACAACAGGAGCGCAAACACGCGGCGGTAGTCGTAGCCCTGGGCATCGAAAGCCACCACGCTCAGCAGGCTCATCGGCAGGCTCACGTACAGCAAGCCCAGCAGGGCAACACCCACATTGGCAAAGGGCGTAAATGACTGATTTTCACGCGGCCACTCGTACATTTCCCGCAGAATCAAGACGGTGGGAAGTAGCGTAATAATGCCTACCAGCACATACCCGGCATGGCTGGCGTAATTATCAACCAGGTAGCGGCCTTCTGGAGGCAAATCAAGAACCCGGCTAACCAGCAGAATACCAGCAAATAATACTAGGCTCAGTGAGCCGCCGAAGAGGGCCGCCGGTTTGTAGCCAGCATGGCGCATCATGCGGTAAAACTCCCATAGCATCCGCATCTGTACTACCCCAAAAAACAGAGCAAAGGTCCAGGCGCTATACCACACACTACCAAGCAGCAGCACGGCCCCGATAACCCCGAAGAGAATACGCTGGGACAGGTTAGACATGGGCGGTTTGCCAGCCGGCGGCTCGGTAGTGGAGGGCGGGGCAGGAGCGGGAGAAGAGGCCAAGAGGGAGAGTGATAGTAGGAACAGAAGTATTCAGCGAGCCAATAAGTACTAGGCCGGGGCGCTACTCAAACCGGGTAGTATCTACCCCGTCGTGGCTGAGGGTGCGGGCGGCGGGTGGCGTGGCGGTTGCCTGCCGAACGGCCACGCCGTGGCTGCCGAGGGTGTGCATCTCAGAAGGCAGCCGGTCGGCGCGGGGCTGCTGCATTTGGCGGCGTAAGTACCACAGCAAAGCGGCGCAGGCACCTAGGGAGAACAGCACCAAATACCACGGCAGGCTTTCCGTAGAGTCAGGGTCGAAATCAGAAGCGGCCCATTGCTGCTGGGCGTTATAGAGCAAGATTAGCTGAAAGCCATTCTGGGCGAAGTGCGCCGCCATGGGCACCAGAATATTGCCGCTCCACTCATATAAGTAGCCGAGCACCAGCCCTAGCACAAAGCGCGGCACAAACCCGAAGAACTGAAAGTGAATAGCGCTAAACAGGGCGGCCGCCAGCCAAATGCCCACGTGCCGCGACGTCCATTGCACAAGGTTGCGCTGAATCACGCCCCGAAAAAATAGCTCCTCACTCACGGCCGGCACCACCGCAATAACCAGCACGGCCACCACAAACCGCAGCGGCGACGAGAAACGGGTGAGGTAGCGGGTTATTTGCTGGCCCCGGTCTTCTAGCTCCCGCGCCGCCTTTTCCCAGTCGCTCAGAAATGCAGGAAAATGCGCCTTGGCGTTCCATTCTACCAACACCGACATGGCGGGCAAGCTGGCAATTATCAACAGCATAGCCAGCACTAGCCACTGCCAGGGCACGGGCCGCCGCGGCGTGAAATAATCCAGCCACCGAAAGCCCGTCAAAGACGCCAACGCCAACGCAGCCCCACCAAAGCCTCCGAGCAGCAGCAAGCCCTGACTCAGCATGGATACGCCCCAGCCGTTGGGGTAGTCGGCGGGCCGTTGTGTTACGTTGCCCATTTCAAATAAGCCAACCCCAAAAATGAGGTTGCTGCATACCGCAATGAGCAGGCTGGTTACGCAAAACGTGGCCACCAGCAACACCAGCAGCAGCGCTAGGTTAGCCAAAGGATGCAACCGGCTGGAGACGAAACCTTTCATAACCGTTTGGGGTCTTGGGAGCTTAGAACGTGAAACGCTAGGTGCCTGAGAACGATAAACCGGTACACGAGCAGGACTTTGCGCGGCTTCGCAGCCTAGTCCTTCCGCACTCCGGTCTCTAAGACCCCGATATAGTCGTAAATTTGCGCAAAATACTAGAATAGCCTGCCGTGGTACACATCCGCAACATTGCCCTGCCCGATTTCCCCTTATTGCTCGCGCCCATGGAGGACGTTTCAGACCCGCCATTCCGGGCCGTGTGCAAAGAAGGAGGGGCTGATTTGATGTACACCGAGTTTATTTCCTCGGAAGGCCTGATCCGGGCCGCGGCCAAAAGCCGCCAGAAGCTCGATGTGTTTGACTACGAGCGACCTATTGGCATTCAGCTGTTCGGCTCCGATGTGGAAACGATGGGCGAATGCGCCCGCATCAGCACCGAAGCCGGCCCCGACCTTATCGACATCAACTACGGTTGCCCGGTAAAGCAAGTAGCCTGCCGGGGCGCCGGCGCGGCCCTACTTCGCGACATTCCGAAAATGGTGGAAATGACCTCGGCCGTCGTGCGCGCCACCCACTTGCCCGTGACGGTAAAAACCCGCCTGGGCTGGGACGACTCCACCAAAAATGTGGAAGACGTGGCCGAGCGCCTGCAGGACATTGGTATTGAAGCGCTTACCGTACACGGCCGCACCCGCGTGCAGATGTACAAGGGCGACGCCGACTGGGACCTGATTGGCCGCATCAAAAACAACCCGCGCATCAAAATTCCCATCTTCGGCAACGGCGACATCGACTCGCCCCAAAAAGCTGTGGAATACAAAAACCGCTACGGCGTTGATGGCGTGATGATTGGACGCGCTGCCATTGGCTACCCCTGGATTTTTCGGGAAGTGAAGCACTATGCCGCTACTGGCCAGCTGCTGCCGCCCCCCATCGTAGAGGAGCGCGTGCAAGCCTGCCGCATGCACTTTGAAAAGAGCCTGGAATGGAAAGGCCCACGAGCCGGTGTGTTTGAGATGCGCCGCCACTATGCCCAGTACTTCCGGGGCTTGGAAGGTGCCCGCCAGTGGCGCACCCGCCTCGTGGACAGCAACGACCCCGCCGAAATCCACGCCATCATGGATGAAATTATTGCTGCTGAGCCGATGCTGGTAGCCTAGGCTTTATTTAGGCCGTCATGCTGGGCTTGTCGAAGCATCTCTACCGCTAGCTAACTCAATCGTGAGGACTAAGCGGTAGAGATGCTTCGACAAGCTCAACATGACGGCTTTTTTCGGCACTTTTTCTTTTTTGCTCTTCTCCCCTTCGCTCTATTACCACCCGCCCCCTCATGCCTACTGCCCCCGCCCCGGTTGTTTCTTCGGCTCCTAGCCCGGCCGCCGTGGCCTCGCCCCCACCCCACCGCACACCGGCCTCGGCCTGGGTGTTGCTGCTGGTACTGGCTACTATTTGGGGCACGTCTTTTATTCTAATGAAGAAAGGACTGGTGGTATTTTCGGCGCTGGAGCTAGGCGCTGCGCGGGTAAGTGTGGCGGCGCTGCTGCTGTTGCCGTTTGCGCTCAAACACATTGGCAAGGTGGAACGGAGCCGCTTTAAGTGGTTGGTGCTGAGCGGCGTGGTGGGCACCCTGATTCCGGCCTTTCTGTTTGCATATGCTGAAACCAAAATGGCATCTGGGCTGGCGGGCGTACTGAATGCCCTTACTGCCGTGTTTACCCTAGTAGTGGGGGCCGCGTTTTTTGGGCAGAAGCTGACCGGCTTGCGCGTGTTGGGCATCGGACTGGGGCTAGCAGGCACGGTGGTGCTGATGCTGCTGGGCGGCAGCGGGGGCGACGCTACCCCTTCCGGAGAAAGCAATGCCTGGTACGGCCTGTATATTGTGCTGGCTACGCTGGGCTACGGCTTCAGCGTCAATATCATTAAGCATCACTTTCATGGCATTCCGGCCCTAGCAGTTACGGGGTTGCTGCTCCTGTTCATTGGCGGGCCGGCTCTGGCTTACTTGCTGGTAGGCACGCAGTTCCTGCACAAACTCGCTACCATACCCGGCGCCTGGACGGCCTTCGGCTACATTGCGTTGCTGGCTACCATGAGTACGGCCGTAGCCATGGTGCTTTTCAACAAGCTTATTCAAAGCTCAACGGCATTGTTTGCCGCCTCCAACACGTACTTGGTGCCTATTATGGCCTTGGGCTGGGGCTTGCTCGATGGGGAACAGTTTAACCTCTGGCACTTGCTAGGCATGGTTATCATCCTTATCAGCGTCGCCATTATTCATCGGGCAAAGTAGGCTAGCTGAGTCACTTAGAACGCTACCGCTACCCCAAACTGCACCCAACGGTGCTGCCGAGCACCCCGAAATTCCGGAGAGATCCAGACGGCGGAGGCTTCCAGCCGCACTCCCTCCATGCCCAGCCCTACAGTGCCTGTAGCCTGGCCCACAGCCCGATTGATGGCGCGAGCCGGCAGTGTATACGGGTTATCAGAGCGCAGTAGGCCGCCTTGTAGCGTGGCGTTGTAGCCCACCAGGCGCCCGGTAAGCTGGCCTTCCGTGTAAAGCTGCAGGCGCCGCCGGCCACTGTTACTACCGCGAGAGGCCACGTTCCATTGGCTGAAATAAGGACTCAGAATTCCTACACGCAGCCTTGCACCAGCACCCGCATAGGTATAGAGCGTGCTGAGGGCCGCAGTGCCACTTCCAATTAGCTCTATACCGCGCCCCACGGCGGCCAGTTGCTTTTCCAGCTTCACTTCGTAGCCCAGCACCACATCGTTCCGGATTTGGTAGTCCCAACCTCGAGGCGTGGGGGCGCCTAGCCACTCATGCAGCGTAGTCTGGAATCCTTTGGCACCAGCGGCCGGCCCCATAATGCCTACTTGAAGCTCCGAAGTAAGGCGCAACTGACGCGCAGGAACCGTGGCTACACGCAGCAAGTCGGCGTAGATATACGAGGCGTAGGGTCGGTCTTGGCGGCGGATAAACGGGTCCTGAATCCGCAGCGGTGTAAAGCCATCATAGTGCAGCTGAATGCCGTGGTGCAACACGCTTCCGGCCATTACAGGCCCTAGCAACTTGTTAACGTGCGAGTGGCGCAGAGAAGGTAGCACTACCAGCAACGACATACCCTGTGTGAAATAGTAGTCGGTGCGGAAAAAGGCGTCGTTGGCGAACGTATACACCACCATTCGATCTGCACTCGTGTAGGCTCCACTGTCAGCTGGCTGTGTTTGCGCCGAGGCAGGGCGGTGGCACAGCAAGAGCAATGAAAAAAACAGGAGCAAACGGGCCATGGGTGCAAGGTGCAAGAACGCAACTACCTACGCAGCCTCTGCCCCGAACGGGTTGCCCACCAAGCCGGATACTCTGCTATTCTCCTACAAGGGTTCTGGCCGCTTTGGCCACCGAGGTACCCTAGTGCCCAAGACACAGGATAATAGGCGCCCAGTGTTCTTCTACTGTTTCCCGCAGACGGCCCTGAGCATACCTGAATCTTTACCCCAGTGACTTCAACACGCCGTTTACCTCCTCTACCTCGCCGCGCTCCAGTAAGCCGGCCAGTGCGGGCTCCAGCAGCAGGCGCATGTCGGGGGTGAGGCGGCTGAAGCCAAGCAGGCGCACGGCAGGCAGATACACCGCCTCTCGCGGGAGCGCAAAGCTTTGCTCCACTACAGTGCGCAGCGCCCGGGCTAGCTCCTCAGGAGCCACAAAGCTGAGCTTGCGGGAAATAGCGGGCAGCTGGCTTCGGTCGCGCAGGGGCGGGTGCTGCATGGTATTTTCCCACAGGAAGTCGCCCTGCCGGCGTAAGTGGCGCAGGTTTTGGGCCAGTAACGCCGCGTCTTGGCCGGCTTTCCGGATGCGGGCCCCTACTTGGCTGGCGCCACTAGCCAGGGCTAGGCGGCGCGTGGCCTCCTCAATGTGAACCGGACTTTCGATGCGCACAATAGAGGCTAGCCAAGTAGAAAGTTGGCCCAAGCTGTGCTGGTGCAGCTCCCGATGAGCTACCGCGGCGGGCAGTTGCGCTAGCTGATAAGGCTCGGCCAACATGGCGGGGCTAGCCGCCTCCTCGCGCTCGATGCCGGTTAAAGCAGGAACGGGGGCTAGTATTTCAGGAGGCTCCGGATTTGCTGGGTCCTGAAGAGGAGGACGGTGGCGGGCATCCTCAATTGCCTGAATGGCGCGTTCGGTTTCGCGCTGCGGGTCCCGGAGCCAGTCGGTGCTCCAGATGCGGTGCAAACGCCAGCCCACGCCTTCCAGCACCCGCTGACGCAGCCGGTCCCGGTCGCGGGCCGAGCGGGCGCTGTGGTACATAGCGCCGTCGCATTCAATACCCAGCACGTAGCGGCCCGGCTGGTCGGGGTCGACAATTGCCAGATCAATATAAAAGCCCTGGCTCCCGATTTGGGGCCGCACGAGGTAGCCGCGGGCCGTAAGGGCACGGTGCACCGCCGCCTCAAACGGCGACTCCATAGGGCGCCCGGTTTCCTCGTTCTGGTTTAAGCGGCCGTGCTGAGCAAAGGCTAGAAAGGTTTTCAGGGCGGCTACGCCTTTGGCCTGCGTTCGGCTTAGGTCCAGGTCATCGGCGGTAAGGTTCGTGAACACTTCGCAACGCTGCTTGGCCCTAGTGATGAGCACGTTCAGGCGTCGCTCGCCGCCTTCACCGTTCAGCGGCCCGAAGCTCATGGCCAGGTAGCCTTCCTTGGTGCGGCCGTAGCCCACACTAATCAGAATCACGTCGCGCTCATCGCCCTGCACATTTTCGAGGTTCTTGACGAAAAACGGCTCATGTGGGTGCTGGTTGAAAAACTCCTCCGTTTCGGGGTGTTGGCGGCGCAGTTTTTCCAGCACATCCTGAATGGCCTGGCGCTGCGCCGTGCTAAAAGCTACTACCCCTAACGTGAGGCCCGGGGTGGTGCGGGCGTGGTGCAACACGGCCTCGGCCACAGCCTGCGCCTCTAGTGGGTTCGTACGCGTGGTGCCACGCTCGTAGTGGGTGTGGGGCAGATGATGATACAGAAGGCCCAGGTTGCCTTGCCCGCCAGGGCTAGGAAAAATGACCAGCTTATCGTCGTAAAACAAATGATTGGAGGCTGCAATCAGGCTTTCATGCCGGCTGCGATAGTGCCAGCGCAGCATCCGTTCGGGCATTTGGCGGGCCTTGCACAGCTCCAGAATGCTTTGGATGTCGGACGTTACGTTCTCCTCGTCGGCCTCTTTCCCGCTGCCCGTCAGGGAATCAAAAAACGAAGTGGGCGGCAGCTGCTTCGAGTCGCCGACTACGACTAGCTGCTTGCCGCGGGCAATGGCGCCCAGCGCATCCACGGGCTTCACTTGGCTGGCTTCATCGAACACCACCAAGTCGAACTCTACGGCGCCGGGTGGCAGGAAACTAGCCACCGAAAGCGGCGACATCATGAAAATGGGCTTGATGGCCTGCACCGCGCGGCCGGCCTGTTGCATCAGCTTACGCAGCGGCAAATGGCGCGTTTTCTTGGCGAATTCATTGCGTAGCAGCAGCATTTGCCCGCCAGCCTGCGGATGTGGGAGCTGATCAAAGTGTTGGCGCAGGGCCCGTACGCGGTGGTGATACAGCGCGTCGCGGTCGGCTTGGCGGAATCGGGCGGCGGTTTCTTCGTGGCTGGTGCGCTCGAACTGGCGCAGGGTGGGCTGCTCGGAGGCCAGCTTCTGCAAATATTCCAGCCACGTCAGGCGTACGGCAGCTACCAGGTGCTGCGCCGCTAGTTCCCAGCGCCCGGCCAACAGCAGCAATTCCGGGAAGCCGTCTGCTTGTACGCTCGCTGCAACGTTGTTCCACTCCGTAAGCGGAAGCAAGGCGGGTAGGTCAGTGGCCCAGGCAGCCAGTGTCGCTTGTTGTGCTTCAAATTCCTGAAACTGCAACCGCCCTTGTGGGCCAAACCGACGCGCCTCGTTCAGCTGCAACCCATCAACTACGGCTTGCACCGCCGTGCGCTGCCGCACCAGTGCAGTCTCCAGGGCGGCTAGCGGCTGGGCTGCCTCAGTAGGGCGGTGCGATTGGGTTAGATACTCCAGCAGGGCTAGCGGCAGCTCTCCGCGCTTAATTCGCTGGTGCGTTAGGGTTAGATAGGCTTGCACTTGCTGCAGCGCCGGCCAGTTGGAGCGGGTGTCTTGCCAGGCAGTTCCGAAAAGATGCTGCCCTAGGGCAGCTGCTTCCGTGAGCGTTTTGGCGTGACGGGCTGCTTCCTGAATGGCATCGATACAGGCCACCACACCCGCTGATTCTTTGGGCAATACGCCGCGCCACAGGCTTTGCAGTCGCTTGCGGGCCCGCCGATAATCGCCGTTCAGGAAGTTCCACCACTTGTCGGCGTAGGTAAGCAGGGCGGCCCGTTCCGGGAGCAGTTGCTGGTCCCAGGCTTCCGGCAATAGAGTGGCCTCATATTGCTGCCGGAGTGCAGTATAGGCCTGCCCCGCCTGCAGCATCTCCTGGATTTTACTAGCCTGCTGGAGCCACGCAACCTCTGCCACAGCAGTTTCGGCCAGCGGCGGAGCTAGCTGCAGATGCCGGGCCGAGGGCAACAACTGTTCGGCGCCGGTTCGCTCAGTTGGGAGGGGTAGGCCGAGGTGCTGCGCCAGCGTGCAGGCGGCCTCCTGTAACCCGACAACGGCCGCCTGGGCTTCGGCTAATTGCTGGGTTAGGGCGGCCTGCTCAGCGGGAAGAAAAACAGTTCGCTCGCTTCCCCAGAACAACAGCTTATGCGGCACTCCTACTTTCTGCAGCACCGCCTGGAGCCGCGCGGCCAGGGTTTCAGCGTGGGCGGCATCAGCATCGGTCCAGGCAGGCAGGTTTTGGAACGGAATGCGGGGCAGCTCCAGGGCACCGGTTTCGTCGCGCAGGCGTAACAGCTCGCCGGCCACTTGCTGGGCGGTGCGGCGGCTGC
This sequence comes from Hymenobacter tenuis, assembly GCF_054780495.1. Lineage (NCBI taxonomy): Bacteria > Pseudomonadati > Bacteroidota > Cytophagia > Cytophagales > Hymenobacteraceae > Hymenobacter > Hymenobacter tenuis. The sequence continues at coordinate 218,529 of NZ_BAAGWF010000004.1, read as the reverse complement.
GGCCCAAGGGTGCATTCACCGCCAAGGCATACTCGTTGAGAGCGGTGCGGTAGCGCGGGAGCTGGGCCATCTGGTCTTCTACCAACGTGGCGGTGGCGGGACGACCGAGATTGAGGGTAGCTTTCAGCTCGTCGTGAAGGGCTTTTTTGTTGGCTTTGTGGCTATGTAGTTCCAGGCAGGCAGCGCCCAGGCCCAGGCTATCGAGGCGGCGCTTTACTACTTCCAGGGCGGCCATTTTCTCGGCTACAAACAGCACTTTCTTGCCGGCTCCAATAGCCTCGGCCAGCAGGTTGGCAATGGTCTGCGACTTGCCCGTGCCGGGCGGGCCCTGCACTACCAGGTTACGGCCTTCCTGCACGGCCAGTAAGGCCAGCAGCTGCGAGCTGTCGGCGTCCAGCACCTGGTGCAACTCGTGGGCTGCGCTTTCGGTGTCCAGGAAAGCCGTATCGGAGAGCGTAGGCGGGGCATCCTGAAACCCGGTTTCAGCGCCCAGCAAAGCTTTTATGGCGGTATGATGTAAGATAGCGTCCGCAGGCCAGTTGGCGGGGTCTAGGTCGCGGTACAGCATAAACTTCCCAAAAGAGAAGAAACCCAGCGCAATACTGTTCGGCTCGACTTGCCAGCGCGGCAGGCCCCGCACGGCCTCAGCAACCGCAGCCAGGTAGAGGGCTACGTTCATTTCTTCCTCTGGCTCCGGCAAGGGAAGCTGCAGTCCGAAGCTGGCTTTGAGCTTGGCCTGCAAGGACAGGTTGCCTTCTACCTCGGCGCCGGTGTAGCGCAGCTTAAACCGCTCGGCGGCGGTGCCCCGCTCCAGCAGCACCGGCACCAGCACCAGCGGCGCGCGGCGCGGCTCTTCGCTGCTGGCAGCCTCATACCAGGTGAGCATGCCCAGGGCCAGATACAGGATGTTTACGCCCTGCTCTTCGAGGCTGGTGCGGGCAGTGTAGTAGGTGTTCAGAAGCCGGCTTTCTAGCTTGGCCAGGGGCTCGGCGGTTTGCAGCTTGTTATCGGCTAGTACCGCTTGGCGCGCAGCTTCCGATAGTGCCTCAGCGGCTGGCACTTCGGCGGGTTCTACTAGCCCCAGCACTGATCCAAACCCGTCACTATCTTTAATTTGCAGTGAATTCACTTGCGAGGCTGGCTCGGGTGCCGCCTGGAAATACATGGTTTTGCCTTGCCGCACCAGCACCTCATACACCGCCGCGGCATCTTCGCCTACTACCCCAACGCCCTGCGCTTTTGAGAGCCGGAAATTGAGCAGCGGATTGCGCAGGCCTAAATCAAGCAGCTCCTGGCGGGAGGCTTCCAGACGGGAGGCCAGAGAAGAAGTGGTAGCAGCCAACATACGGCGGAAAAGGCAAAAACCGGCGGCCGCTAGGGTCGCCATCATACAAAACAAACCCGCTGGCTACTGCGGCCAACGGGTTTGTGAAGCTACTGAAAGTAAGGGGTGGCTTACCGGGCCGCAGCTACTTTTTTCAGGCCCAGCTTGCTGTGCTTGAAGCCATAGTTAAAGTACAGCGCCAGCCCGATAATAAGCCAGCCAAAGAACAGCAGCCAGTTGTTAATGCCCAGCTGCGTCATGAGGTAGAGGTTGGTGAGCAAGCCGAGGGTAGGCAGCAAGGAAAGGCGCTTGCGGAACGAAAGCCACGCCAGAATGATGCACGACAGGATGAACACCAGCATCGGGATGTAGTGGCGGAACTCCTCGTAGCCCCCGTCGCCGCGCACGGCACTCCAGAACTCCGTCAGGCCCTCTTGATTGTACATGAACAGCAGCCCCAGACCAATCAGCATGATAAGCGGCACCAGAAACTGCCCATTGATGTAGGGCACTTTGAAGCGGGCTTCGCTCTGGCCGTGCGGGTCAATCACCAAAATACCACCGCACACCAGCGCAAAGGCAAACAGCGTCCCGATTGAAGTCAGGTCGATTACTAGGTCCATGTTGAGCAGCAAGGCCGGCACGCCCACAAAGAACCCGGTCACGATGGTGCTGAACGAGGGTGTGCGGAACCGGGGGTGTACCCGGGCAAAAACCGGAGGCAGCAGCCCGTCGCGGCTCATGGTCATCCAGATGCGCGGCTGACCAATCTGGAACACGAGCAGCACCGAGGCCATGGCAAAAATAGCCGACACCGCTACTACCCCTGCCAGCCAGTCAAGGCCAACTTTCTGAAACACAAACGCCAGCGGGTCGCCCACGCCAAGCTCTTTGTACGACACCATACCGGTGAGAACCAGCGTGATAACCACATACAAGATGGTGCAGATGATGAGGGCATAAATCATGGCCCGGGGCAAGTCGCGCTGGGGGTTTTTGCACTCCTCGGCAGTGGTGCTGATGGCATCGAAACCGATGTAGGCAAAAAACACCGCCGATACGCCTTTCAGCACGCCGCCTACTCCATTCGGGGCAAACGGGCTCCAATTGGCTGGCTGAATGTAGAATACGCCCACCCCAATTACGGTGGCTACCACAATCAGCTTGAGCAGCACCAGCAGGTTGGAAGCATTCTTGGATTCCTTGATGCCGATGTACACAATGGCTGTAATCAGCAGCGTTATCAGGCCAGCCGGCAGATCAACTACCAGGCGCAAGTCGCCGAACAGCTCTGGTGCCGCCGACCAGGCGTTGTAGCCTGCCAGCTGGGTAGCCGTAGCGTCTGACAGCGGTTTGCCGGACTGCATCAGGGCCAACACCTCATTGTAGTGCTTGTGGGCGCTTTGCATGCCCATGGTAAGCCAGATGGGGATGTGCACCCCGATGCCATCCATGAGCCCGGTAAAGTAATCAGACCAGGAAATAGCCACCACAATGTTACCGACGGCATATTCCATAATCAGGGCCCACCCGATAATCCAGGCCGCTAGCTCACCAAACGAAGCGTAAGCATAGGTGTAGGCCGAGCCGCTAACAGGAATGGTAGCCGCAAACTGCGCATAGCACAGGGCCGAGAAGGCGCAGGCAATGGCCGTAAACACGAACAGCAACGACACGGCCGGACCGCCATCGTGCGAGGCATTGCCAATGGTGCTGAAGATGCCGGCTCCAATTACGGCGGCAATTCCCAACGAGGTCAGATCGCGGACGGTGAGGTGGCGCTCCAGGCCGCCGGTGTCGCCGGGGCCGTGGCCTTCCGCATCGGCGGGCGGGTTGTGCAGAATATCGGTGAGGCTTTTGCGGCGAAACAGGCCACTCAAACGTGAGGGTGGAAGGGGCGTAGACAAAGCAGTAGTGAGAGGTTAAGAGGGGCAAAAGATACAGAATAATGACGGTCGGCTGCACGCCTGGCAAGCGGCGACCTTTTTCTTCCTGCTTGAACTCGCTGATTGAGGGTGGCCCGGTTGGCTACTTCCGGAGCCCTAGCACTACTGCGCACTCACCAAGCCAACTAAGCTACCGCTACTAGTAGAATGATGCGTTTGGCTACCGACCCAAGGCTACTAGGTTAAATCAAGCACGAAACCGAACAGGATTTTCTTCATCTGATAATCATCTGATAACTAAATACATGCTTTCTATCATGAGAATATAAGCGGAAAGCAAAGTCAAATAATGGTGGCTTTCGTGTGGAATGTGACCTAGGGCGGCATCACTACAGCAACCTCAACCTGCTGCTATATGCCTCAACGCCCTACACTCACCATTCCGAAGCCCTGCCACGAAAACTGGCAGGCCATGTCGCCCGCCGCACAAGGCCGCCACTGCGCCGCCTGCAGCACGGTGGTAGTTGATTTTACCCGCATGACTGATGCCGAGGTGGTAGCCTTCCTAGGGCAGCCGAGCGGCGGAACCTGCGGGCGGTTTCGGCAGGAGCAACTAAACCGGCCGCTGGTACTAGTTTCATCGGAGCCCTCCGCCGGATGGCGCACTCGCTGGCTGGCCTTGGCGGCATTGTTGGGCCTAGGAGTTACAACAGCGCCGGCAACCGCTCAGTCGCGTTCCGATGTGAAAACAGTAACTACTGTTACGGTGGGCATGGTGGCGACATCCGCTCATCCGCCGCTGCCAACATCTCCTTTCATGGTCATCAGAGGCCGCGTACTGGAAAAACAGAATGGTGCGGGCTTACCTGGCGCGACGGTGTTGCTTAAGGGAACAACCACTGGGGTTTCAACCACTTCGGATGGCACATTTGAGCTGCAGATACCTGCCGGACATACACAGCCTATGGTGCTGTTAATAAGTAGTATTGGCTTTGTAACCAGAGAGATAATTGCTACCCCCAATACTACTATCGAGCTTTCTCTCGATCAGGATGTATTGGGAAGGTTTGAAGCAGTAAGCATAAATCAGTTCTCACCTCGCACTCTGTGGTGGCGCATCACGCAACTATTCCGCAGCCGCTAACTCAATAGTCAAACCTTTCGGCCCCTAATTGCCTTATTCCGGGGTATGAAGAATTTATTGCTAGCTGCCCTTTTCTTGGTTACTATTTCCGGCTGCGCCCTCAAGCCTACCAATAAGCACGATGTTTTTAACGAGCGGGCTCAACTGCCCCAGGAGGAAGCCGTGCATAAGCAGAACTCCTTGGAGTGGTGGTACTTCACGGGACACCTGCGCGATAAAGCCACGGGTGAGGTATTTGGGGTGGAGTACGTATTTTTCCACTTCAACCTGACGGGGAAGAAAGACTGGCAGATGGTCAACTTTGCCCTCACCGACCCTGGGCAGCAGCAATTCCGCTACGATTATAAGGTAGAGCGCCTACCCCAATTGCTGGCCTCAACCCTGCCCATCAACCTCGCTACGCAGAAACGTGCCCAGCGCTGGACACTCACGGGCCAAGAGGGGCGCTACCACCTGCAAGCCCGCATGGCCGAACACACCGGCCACGCCATCGACCTGACGACTACTCCGCTCAAACCCGTTTTGCTGCACGGTGGCACCGGCTACGAGAAATATGGCCCCGTCGCGCAGGCGGGCTACTACAGCTACCCGCGCATGAGCACCTCCGGCACCATTGAAATAGACGGCAAAGTGCGCCAGGTAGAAGGCGAGCTGTGGTACGACCGCCAATGGAACTGCAACAGCGTGACCACCAAAGACATTGGCTGGGACTGGTTCAGCATTCAGCTAGATGAGCCTAAGGAAGAAATTATGGCCTACCAGCTCTACAACAAGGCTACCGGCCAGAGCATTGGCGGAGGCTCGCACTACGGCCCGCAGGCTCAAAACACGCACTTAAGCCAGCAGGACTTTGAGCTGGAGCCCCTAGCCTACTGGATTAGCCCAACCTCCAAGCAGCGCTACCCCAGCAAATGGCGCCTGCGCATCCCCAGCCAGGGCTATGACCTTACCATCACACCCCTGATAGCCAATCAGGAACTTACCCTCAAGCTTTTTGCAGGCATCAAGATGCACTACTGGGAAGGCATGTGCAAAGTAGAAGGCACCCACCACGGCAGGCCCGTAATCGGCAACAGCTACGTGGAAATCACGAACCGCTCTGAAGTAAAGAAAGCGCGGGAAGCGGCCGAAACGGTGGCTACTCAAGAGGCTAGCCGCTAATTGTTAGCCATTCAGAATAACCCGGAAGGTAGTGCCGCGGCCTACCTCGCTCCACTTCACAAAGAGGCGGCCACGGTGGTAGTTCTCGATGATGCGCTTGGCCAGGGCTAGGCCCAGCCCCCAGCCGCGCTTTTTGGTAGTGTAGCCGGGCAGGAACACGCTTTCCAGCTTACTTTTCGGGATGCCTTTGCCAGTATCGGTAATGTCGATGGCAATCTGGGACTTGTTCCGGACCGGGCGGCGCAAATGGATGGTGATGCTGCCCCGGCCTTCCATAGCATCGACGGCATTCTTGCAGATGTTCTCAATCACCCAATCGAAGAGCGGAATGTTGACCTGCGCGGGCGTGTCGGTGGGTAAATCAGTTTTGATTTCAAACGTTACCTTTTTCGATACCCGACTTTGCAAGTAGCTGATAGCGTTCTGCGTTACCCGCAAAATGTTCTCGTCATTGAGCACCGGCACCGAGCCAATGTTGCTGAACCGCTCCGTAATGATTTCCAGCCGCCGGATATCCTTGCCCAGCTCCTCCACTATCGGCTCATCTTTAAACCGCTCCGACTCGCGCAGATACTCCTGCCAGCCCACCAGGCTGCTGAGCGGGGTGCCCAGCTGATGAGCCGTTTCCTTGGCCAGCCCTACCCACACGCGGTTCTGCTCGGCCCGGCGGGAGTAGCTGAACGCGAAATAAGCAATAACTGCTAGGCACCCAATGATGGCCAACTGCACCAGCGGGTAGTAGCGCAGCTGCGTCAGCAACGACGACTCTTTATAATAGAGGTAGTTGCGCAGGCCGGCTCCAATCTCAATCACGATGGGCGGGTGCTGCTCCTTCATGAGTTCAATCTCGCGGCGGAGGTAGCGAATGGAAACCTCCTCGGCTACGTTTTTGGGCACGTTCACATTCCGAGCGTCCACAATGTTGCCTTCCCCATCCGTCACGATAACCGGAATGGTGGTGTTGGCATCAATGATTTCATCGTAGAGAAAGGACAGGTTCGATTCCTCCTCCGTGTTGATGATGTAGCGCTGCGTTTTGGCGTAGAGGTCAATCTGTTTCTGTTCCCGCTCCGAGAGGCGCTGCACCAGAATGTTGGTGTATATCACGGTGGCGGCCCCAATGAGCAGCGCCACGGCTACAATGACGAGCTTAATACGGGATTTTTGATCGTAAATCGGGATGGGCAGCACGAGCGAAACAACGAGTGACTAGGTACCGGATACGGGCACAACCTCGGCGAAGATACGGTAGCACGCCCGCCAAGCGGCCGACAGCTGGCCGCTTTGGCCAAGTAATCGAATGATTTTTGTCAGTTTTAACGAGCGCCGAGGCCGGCTAACATGCCCATATCGACCTTCTACCGCAAATATTGCGTAATCCCGAACCACCCGCGTTTATCAACTGTTTTCACGCTAGCAATTTGTACTGTATTTTTGCCTCCTGATTCTCGCACTAGCAACCGCTATGCTCCATCCATTCAAGGCCGTTAGTCTATCATTCAAGAAAGCTCCCCTAGAAATTCGGGAGCTGATTGCATTGGACGAGGCCGCCTGTCGCCGCTTTCTCAATACCCTACGCCACGAGCTAGACCTCACGGACCTGCTTGTGCTGAGCACCTGCAACCGCACGGAAATTTATTATTCCGCTGAGCGCGACCAGAGCCCCGCTATCATTGAGGCGTTGGGCCAGCTCAAAAACCTGCCGGAAGTAACGGATTACTTTCCGTATTTCGATATTCTGGACCGCCACTCCGATGCCGTGCGTCACCTCTTTGAGGTAGCCATGGGCCTCGATGCGCAAGTAGTAGGCGACCTGCAGATCAGCAACCAAGTAAAGCAGGCTTACCAGTGGTCGGCAGATGCTGATGCGGCAGGCCCGTTCCTGCACCGCTTGCTGCACACAGTATTCTTCACCAACAAGCGCGTCCAGCAGGAAACCTCTTTCCGCGACGGCGCGGCTTCCACCTCTTACGCGGCACTGGAGCTAGTAGAAGAGCTGACGGCTGACGTGGCCAACCCCCGGGTGCTGGTAGTAGGCCTCGGTGAAATTGGCGCTGACGTATGCCGCCACTTCGGCGACAGCAAGGTGTTTCAGGATGTTACCATCTGCAACCGTACCCGCTCCAAGGCGGTTGAGCTGGCACAGGAGTGCAACCTAAAGGTGCTCGACTTTGAGGACCTAGTACAGGGCATGAAGGAAGCCGACGTTATCATCAGCAGCATTGCCCGCGACGAGCCGTTCTTCACCCACGACATGGTGGAGCGCCTGGACGTGCTGAGCTACAAGTTCTTCATCGACCTTTCAGTGCCCCGCAGCATTGCTTCTGACGTGGAGCAGGTACCCGGCGTGCTAGTGTATAATATTGACGCTATTCACAGCAAAGCTTCGGCTGCGCTGGAGCGCCGCCTTGCCGCCGTGCCGCAGGTACGGGCCATTATTGAAGAAAGCCTGGTTGGGCTGCAGGACTGGACCAAGGAGATGATGGTGTCGCCGACTATCCAGAAGCTCAAGAACGCGCTGGAGCAGATCCGCCTTGAGGAAATGGACCGGTTCCAGAAGAAAATGAGCCCCGAGGAAGTCAAACGCATGGACGACATCACCCGCTCCCTGATGCAAAAGGTGCTCAAGCAGCCCGTACTGCAGTTGAAAGCAGCCTGCAAGCGCGGTGAAGCCGACCAGCTGATTGATGTGCTGACTGATTTGTTTGACTTGGAGCGCCAGCCTAACGTAGCCTAACGGCTTGGGTTCGAGCCCAACAACACGCTAGTAACTCCCATAAAAAAGCCCACCTGCTACGCAGGCGGGCTTTATATTTTCAGACCGTTGGCGCCTTTCTTAACCCCAGGTACTACCCGCGGGCCGAGCACTTACATGGTGTCGCAGCAGTCTTCCAACGAATCGATTACGTCCAGCAGCTTCGGAATGGAGAGGGAGTAATAGATTTTGGTACCCACTTTAAACGACGACAGAATGCCGCGGTCTTTGAGGGTTATCAGGTGCTGGGAAGCAATAGCCTGGGGCAAATCCAGGGAACGGTAGATTTCCGTTACGGTCATCTTTTCCTCTTTGCCGAGCAGATCAACGATGGCCAGCCGCTTAGGGTGGGCTAGCACTTTCAGCATGGCTGCTGCCTTGTCTACTTTTTTAGATTCTACTCTTGAAAGCAATGGTTTCATATTGTCGTTACAACGGTGGTACTGGGGGAGGGTATGCAGGAATATGCGTAATACGATATTCCGCACCTGCATAGTTCCTTTTCGGTGTACCAGGGGCCAAAAAAATTTACAAATTCAGGGGAATTGCACCGGTGTTCCTTCTACGGAATACTAGGGGTAAAAGGTCAACGAAACCGCTTAAAACCTACTTAGCGGGTTGCAATAGCCTAGTAGTTCTCCTACTGCGGTGCAAAATATCGGGGGCCGGCGGGCTGCGTGGCGCTTGGCATAAACTTGTGGCCGCCGGCCGGGGCATTCTTACCTTTGCGCCAGAAATCTCCACCCCCACCCTGAATTCTTGCTGATGAAAGACCTGCTGGCCAAGTTTGAGAATAAACGTCCGGAAATAGTATTTGAATGGAAAGACGCCGAAACCGAAGCAGAAGGGTGGGTGGTGATTAACTCCCTGCGTGGCGGCGCGGCCGGCGGCGGTACCCGCATGCGCAAAGGCCTGGATAAGCGCGAAGTAGAAAGCCTAGCCAAAACCATGGAAGTGAAGTTCACCGTGTCGGGGCCGGCCATTGGCGGTGCCAAGTCCGGTATCAACTTCGACCCCCAGGACCCACGCAAACGCGGTGTGCTGGAACGCTGGTACCGGGCCGTTATTCCGCTGCTGAAAGCCTACTATGGCACCGGCGGCGACCTGAATGTGGATGAAATACACGACGTAATTCCGATTACGGAAGACTACGGCCTGTGGCATCCGCAGGAAGGCATTGTGAACGGACACTACCGCGCCACGGAGCCCCAGAAGATTCAGAAGCTGGGCCAGTTGCGCCAAGGCGTAGTGAAAGTGCTGGAAGACGCTAGCTTCTCGCCGGACCTAAGCCGCAAATACACCGTTGCCGACCTTATCACGGGCTATGGAGTAGCCGAGGCGGTTCGTCATTACTACGAGCTGTGGGGCAGCCGCTCGGTGCAGGGCAAGCGCGCCATTGTGCAGGGCTGGGGCAATGTGGGCGCAGCAGCGGCCTATTACCTAGCCAGCCAAGGTGCCCGCGTAACCGGCATCATCGACCGGGCCGGGGGCCTGATGAAGGAAGAGGGCTTTTCGCTGGAAGAAATACGGGAGTTGTTTTTGCGCCGCGAAGGCAATGCCCTGACGGCCCCTAATCTGCTCTCCTTTGAGGAAGTAAACCAGCGCATCTGGAGCAGTGGAGCCGAAATATTTATTCCGGCAGCGGCCTCACGCTTGGTTACGCGCCAGCAGGTAGAGCAGCTGGTAGCGGGCGGACTGGAAGTTATTTCCTGCGGTGCCAACGTGCCGTTCCAAGACCCCGAAATATTCTTCGGACCTACCGGCGAGTTTGCTGACGACCACACCTCCGTTATCCCCGACTTTATTGCCAACTGCGGCATGGCCCGGGTATTCGCATACCTGATGGAGTCCAACGCTGAAATTACCGACCAGGCCATTTTCCAGGATACGTCGCGCATCATTCGCTCGGCCTTGGAGCGCACGCGCAAGCAAGGCGACGCCCGCACCGGCATTGCCCAGAAGTCGTTTGAAATGGCGCTACGCCAGTTGGTATAGCTTGGCTTCCGGCGTGTGCGCAAGGTAGCGACCTAGCCCCTGTTTCGCTACAAACCCGTTGATCAGCAGACCACTAGCCAAGGCCTCGGCGCGTCAGCCCAACACCTCCGTATATGACCCTTCAGGAAATTCTTCACATCCGATTTCTAGGCAACAACATAGCCGCGTACCTATGGTGCGTGGGTATATTGCTGTTCGGGTACGCGTTCAAAACGCTGCTTTCGAGGCTGCTCTCGAAGCTGGTTTTCCGCTTTATCCGTAAGCGGACCGAAGGAGTCAGCGAAACTCAGTTTCAGGCCCTCCTGATTCAGCCCATTTCGGTGGTGGTGTTTCTGATTACAGCCTACTTTGCTTTTCAGGTGCTCAACTACCCCGTGCGCAGCTCTGAACTTACCCGCAACGAGCCCTGGCCACAGGTAGCGCTGTTCCGGATGTTTCAGTTGGCCGTATTCGGGGGCCTAGGCTGGATCGGGCTGCGCATCATCGACTTCATGGTCATCGTGTTTCAGCGCCGGGCCGAGGCTACCCCTTCCCGCCTCAACAACCAGCTGATTCCGTTTGCCAAGGATTTGCTAAAGGTGTTTGTGCTCACCCTCACCTTTTTAGTGATGCTGAGCCGCGTGTTTGGCGTGAACGTAACGGCCCTGATTGGCGGCCTGGGTATTGGCGGCCTGGCGGTGGCCTTCGCGGCCAAAGAGAGCCTAGAAAACCTGATTGCCTCCTTTACCATTTTCCTCGACCGGCCTTTTGCCGTGGGCGACCTAGTAACGGTGGGTGGTATCACGGGAACCGTGGAGAAAGTTGGGTTTCGGAGCACACGCCTGCGCACAGCCGAGAAAAGCTACGTCACGGTACCCAATAAAAGCATGATTGACAAGCCCTTAGACAATCTTTCGCTGCGCACGGCCCGCCGCGTGGGCTTCACGCTGGCCCTTAGCCAAAGCACCACTAGCGAGCAGCTACGCGCCATTGTGGACGATGCCCGCATCACTATCCAGGCGCATGCGCTGGTAGGCGAAGATGCCCAGGTGAAATTTGCGGCCCTCACCCCAACGGCCAAAGAGGTAACCGTACAGTACTTCGTAAACACCACCAACTACGATGAGTATCTGGATGTAAAAGAAGAGCTTAATTATTTACTGATCAGCCTAGTAGAAAAACATGGCGGCGACTTCGCTAATGCGGGCACAACGGTAGTGCAACTGGCTGGCCCTTTTGATGGCCAAGGTGCTAACCCCAATCCGGCAGCGCTGCCGCCAGCAGTGGTTGCCGAGTAACCGAGACCTAGCGTCAAACCAAAGAGGCCCTTGTTGCAGCTGCAACAAGGGCCTCTTTGTTCTACCTATGCCGTTAACTGCGCCTAGCGCCGGCCACCCAGCAGGCCGCCGAGCAAGCTGCCCATGCCGCCTCCCATCAGGCCGCCCAAGCCGCCACCGCCGGCGCTGCGGGGCTGCGAGTTAGGCTGGCCCCCCAGGCCGCCCAGAATAGACATCAGAGAGCCGAGGCCGCCGCTACCTACGTGGCTGCCTTGCTGCGGATAGTTGCCGTAGCCAGCCTGTTGCTGACCACCGCCCATCATTCCGCCGAGCAAGCCGCCACCCAGCAGGCCACCGAGCAAGCCGCCCATGCCACTGCTGGCCGCGCCACCAAGCAGGCCGCCCATACCGCTGTTGAGGAGGCCACCGCCGCCACCCATCATACCGCCTTGGCTGCGGCCACCCACTACGCGTGAAATGACCATAGGAGCTACTACCCCTAGCAGGCCGGCCATAAGCGCACCTTTCGGAATACCAACATTATCGAGCTTGTCGGAAATGCCGCTCAGGAAGCCTTGCTTGCCCGGGTCGTTGGCATCATGTGGCACTTGAGCCGCCTGGTCTACTACCTGCTCCAGCGCCTGGGTTTGCTGCTGGTTGATACCTAGATAGGCCGCAATTTTATTTACCATTTCCTCCTCCGTGTTGGAGTAGGCGCCATCGGCGCGGGCAAAGCTAATGAGGTCAGTAACCAAAGAGTACCGCAGCTCGCTGGAGCGCAAAGTGTCCAGATTGGTTTTGATGCTTTCGTTGCTGGCGTCCTTGGCCGCCGATATAACCTGCTGCGTGGCACCGCCGCTCAGGCTAGCCTGGTGCGCTAGCTGCTGCAAAAATTCTATTTCAGCCGCCGAGGCTTCACGGTCGGCAGAGGCTAGGCTGGCAATCACACTCAGGTAGGCAGCTTTCTCCTGGTCGGAGTAGTTCTGTAAGAGTTGCGTATCGTTCATGGTTGGAAAGAAAACAGGGTGGAGATAAACCAGATACCCTTAACGCAACCGTTCCGGATTGGTTAGCCTGCAGGCAGCCCCGGCAAACTATAGTCAAACAGCTACTTCCTATTCTATAAGCACCTGTCTCTCAAAGACAAGTTGATTAACCAACAGGCAGCAAGCTATTCCGTGCTGCCGCTTTAAAAGTCAAAATATTCACCTGTTTGTGGCTGAGCAGGCTTCTTGGCGGGCTTCTTCAGCTCAAAGTTGGGATGCGGGGCTGGGGTAGCAGCAGGCCTTTCCTGAGGCGCGGGGCTTCTAGGCCCGGGCCGGACCGCAACCGGCGCTGGAGCCGGACGGGCGGGGGTGGCCCGCTCCGGCCGCACGGTAAAGCTGCTTTCCGAGCCCTGAATGGCGAGGCGCAGCATGGGCCCTTCGGCGCGGGCCGTGGCCCAGGGCAGCAGGCCCGGCAGCAGCGGAATCCGGACGTGGTAGTCCATTTGCTGGTCGAAGGTATGCGTGCCGGTTACCCGAATCAGGGCGGCGGCTTTCACGTTGGAGCGGATGTCCATTTCAGGAATATAGACCGTGCGGCTCTGAATGTAGAGGCTGTTTTTCAACTCAGCAAAGCGCAAATGGCGTAGCGTAGCCCGATTTGCCACCAAGCTAAGCTTCTGCATGGGCTCAAAATTCAGCAGCTCGCCGTTGCGCACGGTAGCATGCACCTCTGCCTCTAGCCGGTCGGTGAGGGGCGAAAGGTGGGCATCGAAGTACGTATCAGCCTCGGCCGTAGCCGTGAGTGAGCCCCGCACATGACGCTGGGTGATAAACTGCTGACCGAAATCCTCGAACACGTAAAACAGGCTGTCGAGTGGCACTTGTTGGCAGCTCATGAGGGTGTGCGCCTTGAGTAACTGGGGTTGGCGGGCATCCACGGTGCCGCGCACACTGGTCCGGCCGCCGGCGGCTGTTAAGGCCAGGCCCGTGGAGCTGAACACTTGCCCCTGCAGGCGCAGGTTGCCCTGCAGATTTCGGCCTCGCAACCGCCGGAAGCGTACCTGCCGGGCACTGGCTTGCACACTAAACGCTAGGTTGGCCGGCACGCGCAACCCTTCCGCGCGCCCAGAGCTCCCGCCACTTGTCTTGCCACCAGAAGCGGGCTGATAGACGTACAGTAGCTGATTGAAGTCCAACAGATTAGAGCTCATTACCGCTTCCAGGCGCAAGGGCTGACGGGGCTTCAAGACCCAGCCAGCCACATTGCGCAACGTACCCCGACCCTGGAAGTCAGAGTTGCCTAGCCGACCGCTGAAAGCCGGTACCGATACATCACCCCCCTGTAGCTGCAGCCGGCCGTTCAGGCGCGTGAAGGGCTGGCGGAAAGCGCGCAGCTGCAAGTGTAGGTTGCGTAGGGTCAGCTCGCCGCTGGCCTGGCGGGCAGTGGGCCGGGCCCGCAGCTCCTGTAAGGTTCCGTCCAGATTCAGGGCTAGGGTGGCATCGCCGCTCGCCTGGCGCACCGCCGAAAGCGGGAAAAACCGAATGGCCCGCGCTACATCTACATCGGCGCGGAGCTGCAGCTGAAGGTGCGGCGCGGTAAAATTTTCCAGCCGCAGCTGCCCACCAAATGGGCGGCCGCTTAGTTGTCCACGTACGTTTTTCAGGGCCAGCACGGCCGTTTTCACGGAGTGAGCGGTGCCATTGTTGAACGAGCCGGTCAGGTACACGTGGTCGACGGCCTGCTGGTAATCAGGGTGAAAAAACGACGCATCCTGACACCCAAACTCCACCGCCACCCTAGGGTTGTGCTGCCCCGATAGCTCGCCGCGCACTGTGCCGCCAAAGTATACCGCGCCCTTGCTGCGGTAGCCAGCCAGCCGTTTGGTGAGGCGCGGCGGCAACAACGCCAGCACCGACTGGATATCGGTGCCGGCCGCATCACACCGCAGGTCTAGCTGAGTGGCAGCCCGATAGTCGACGGTACCGGCAATGGTGTAAGCCGCTAGGCCCACCTGTAACTTGGATGGCTGGATGGTAACGCGTTGGCTGGCCCGATCAACGACTAGTGTGGTGCCTAGCGTGAGGTTTTTAGCCCGGAAGTAGTCATCAGAGCCTAGCCGCAGGGTTTCTACCAGCGCGGCGCCTTCCGCAGCTACCTCTACCCGCGTGTCGGTGATACCTAGCGCTGCTTTCAGATTGGGCGTTCGGAGGGCAAAGTACTGCCGCCGCGAAGAGTCTTCGTACACGATGCGCACGCGCTCCAGCTGAATACCTTCCAGCTCAATAGCAAACGGTTGGTCGGCGGCTGAAGTAGCCGTATCGGGGCGCAGCACGAGGTAGTTGGGTTTGCCTTGAGCGTTGCGCCGCACGCGCACCACGGCATCGGCTACGCGCACCGCCCGAATGCGGTAATTGCCGGCTAGCAGGTCCCAGGCATCAAAGGCACAATACAGCCGCTTGGCCCGGCCTAGCTTCATGGTATCGGTGGGCAGAGAGCCGTCCATTACCACGTCGTGCAACGTCACGGACAGGCGGGGGAATTGGTCGAGCACGGATACTTCCAGCCGACTGGCCCGTACCGGCACCTGCAGGTACCGATTTAATTCTGCCACGAACAAGCCGATGATGCGATTTTGTCCGAGCCATACGCCACCTACCAGCCCGCCAAGCAGGAAAAACAGGGTCAGGAAAGAAATTTTCAGAAATCGACTCACTGCATGTATCCTCCTGAAACTTCTGATTGGTAATGCGTTGCCTCACTAACCGAGCGCGGCCCCAAAAATTTCTCTGGCCAAAGATGGCACAAAGAGTTGCGTATTCGAAAATGACCTCCCATATTTGCCATCCCAAACGGGACACGCCCATGGGAGATTAGCTCAGCTGGTTCAGAGCATCTGCCTTACAAGCAGAGGGTCACTGGTTCGAACCCAGTATCTCCCACTTTACTTTTTACGCGTACCCCTCGGGAGATTAGCTCAGCTGGTTCAGAGCATCTGCCTTACAAGCAGAGGGTCACTGGTTCGAACCCAGTATCTCCCACACTACAAGGACAGTCGGAAACGGCTGTCCTTTTTTGTTTTGCGAGGGGGTTGAGCGGAATAAAGCACCTAGAGCCTCGCGGCGGCTGTACAGTTATGCTATCCGGGCTAAGCCGCGCCACGCTTCAGGCTACGAAATTCTTCGAGATAAGATAGCCGATAAGGCCAGAAGGGTAAGCTGGCCTTCGCCAGAAAGCAGACCTAGGAGCCTTGGCGTGAACAGCCCGGCAGCCATTAGTTCAGGTGAGCACTATTTTTAGCAGGTTGCTGCTAGCCGCCGGTTGGTGATGGGGAAAGACCTATTGGCGCTGTTCTGGCGGCGCAGGGAGTGGGCGCCGCAACCGATGCCAGACTATAATCGGGAACAGCAGCATGGCCGGCTCGGCAAAAAAACGCCACCGAAAGCCCACAAAAAACACCAGGCTCAGCGCCCACACGGCTATGAGCGGCGTCAGGAGCAGGGCATCAGGCGCTTCAAAACGCAGCCCCCGGTAGTGGAAAATAGTTAGGAGCAGAGCCCCGAAAAAGGCTACATGGATTAGGGCCGTAAACGGGTTCCAGGGGGTACGAGGGGCGTCGGCAATGAAGTTCTCAGGTGAAAAGAACAGCAGAGTTTTACGAACCCAGAGCTGCGCTTCCTGCCCAGGATGGGTTGCTATCCAGTGGCGGGCTAGTCGGCTGCGGGCCTGGCTTTCCTGGTACTGGGTCAGGGAGTCGAGCTGCGGAATCTGGGCCCGCACGTAGTGATCGAAGGGCCCGGTGCGCTCATCCCAGTCAAACATAAACCGGCCGTTGGTTACGGAGTTATGACCTTGCAGCAGCTCAAACCCCGCCTGGTTGCTTAGCACGTACGCCCCAAACAAGCGGTGGTTTTTCAGCAGGATGGGCACATGCACCAGCCCTATGCCAAACAGCACTGTCAGGCTCAGCGCCCAAGCAGCTGCACGCTGCCGGCGCGCAGCTCGTCGGCCCATCATTAGGCCCAAGAACACGGCAAACAGCACCCCGTACACCGCCAGCAGGTATCCGCGTAGCAGGCAAGAAAGTAGCACTAACCCTGTAATCAGCAGACCATCGGGCAAGCGCAAGGGGCGGCCACTGGAAAGGCGCAGCAGCTTGTACACCACCAGGATTAGGAGAGGGAGCGTAATGTTCTCGTACCACCAGAAAGCTCCCACGTAGTACACCACTCCGGGCGAGAGAGCCCACGCGCCCGCCCCGGCCCACGCTAGGCCCGGCGAAACGCCAAAGTGCCGAAGAGTGCGCTGCACATACAAGCCTCCGAGCAAGTAACACCCGGCGGCAGCAGCATACACCAGCAACGTGAGGTAGTGGCGGGGCAACCCGGTCTTGGCCCACCCGATGTACACAAACACCGGAAACGTGGCGTGAAAAGCATCGGGTCGCAGGGTTTTGCGTACCGGATCCTGACTTACGTAGCCGTGGCCAGCTAGGTAGCTATCGGCAATGCGGCCGTTTCGGCGCTCATCATAATTCCACTCCAGCCCCGGGTTGAGGTGCAGGTTCAGGGCCAGCCGCAGCACCAGCAGAAACGCGGCTAGCAGCCAAATGTATCGGGGAATGCTACGCAGCACAGGAAACAAACCAAAAGTTGGCAATGAATTGCCGAATTTAGCCGCGTTTTATGGTTTGACCGCAGGGCCGCCTTTCTGCTGAGGCAGATGGTTGCTTTTCCAGGGTCCCTTGCCCCAAGGATATCCTAGCGGGCTATGCCCTGATTATCTGCGTCTGATATCCGCACCGCTTTTGCTATCTCTATACTAAACACGCCAGCCACCCTTATGCCTGTATCAACGTGGTTTTCCAACAACTCTAGTGCCGGCCAACGCTGGGTGGTGGGCCTGTTTTTTGGGTTGCTGGCGTTGGTGGGGGTAGCGCTGCACCGCGACTACGGCGTTTCCTGGGATGAGCCGACCGACCACCTCAATGGGCTGGTGAACGTGAAGTATATGGCCGAGCTGGTTTTCCCGGAGAAAGTAGGGCAAGATCCTTCCGTGCATCAGATTCCGCCCCTGAAAGGCTACCCCGACAATGACCATGGCGTCGTTTTCGAAATTCCGGTTACCGTACTCAGCTACCTGTTTACACATCATGATCCGCAGGCGTATTACTACATGCGCCACCTGCTCATCTTCGGCACTTTCCTGTTGGGCATTTGGAGCACCTACCAGATAGGCCGTATCCGCTTCCAGGACTGGCGCCTAGCACTGCTGGCCGCCTTCCTCCTGGTTCTCTCTCCGAGGATCTTTGCGGAAGGGTTTTACAATGGCAAAGACATCCTATTCTTGGGCCTGTTTACCCTCGGCATGGCTACGCTGGTTAGGCTGAAAGAGCGCCCGACTTACTTGCGGGCCGTCGTGCATGGTATAGCCATTGGGCTTGCCGTTGATGCCCGCATCCTGGGTAGCTTGTTGGTGCCGTTCACGCTTGGACTGCTACTGCTGGACTGGCCCTGGTTGGCCGCTCCGGAGCGGCGGCAACGAGTGCGCCTACTGGGTATCAGCGTAGCGGTTGCGGTAGTAACCACGGTGGTAGGCTGGCCTTATCTCTGGGAAAACCCCGTAGGCAATTTTGTAGCGGCCTTTAAAAGCATGAGCCACTTTAAGTGGATCATGACCAATTACTATTTCGGTCAGGCCTATAAAGCCAATGAACTGCCGTGGCATTACATTCCTGTCTGGATTATTCTTACCACTCCCGTTTCATACGTTTTGGCCGCATGTATAGGGGTAGTAGCCGTAACTGTCCATGGTAGTAGAGCCGGCTGGCTGACACTTCGGAATCCGGCAACGCAGCTCGACCTACTCTTGCTTGGCTGGTTACTAGGCCCTATCCTGCTGGTAATCATTTTGCACTCGTCGCTTTATGATACCTGGCGGCACTTGTATTTTGTGTACCCAGCGTTGGTGTTGCTGGCCGTGCGGGGCCTTGTAGCCTTAGCGGGCGTAGCGCGGCAACACCCTTCCTGGCGTAACCTGGCGCTAGGCATGAGTCTACTGGCCAGCCTCGAAACCCTGTATACCTTTGTACGCATGGTTCGGATGCACCCTTTCCAGAACCTGTACTATAGCTTCCTGCCCGCCCACATGGTAGAGGCCTTATTTGAGCGCGACCATTGGGGTCTCACTTACCGCCGAGGCTTAGAATGGGCGCTCCAACATCAGCCTCAGGGGCCTCTTAAGTTTAGTGCCCGCTGGCCGCTATCGGCTCCAGTTTACACGAATAGCCTCATTCTGAAACCTGAACAGCGCCAGCGCATTCAATACCTGCCGCTGGAGCAGGCCGATTATTTCATTACCTCCTACCGCTGGCACCCGCAGTCCTACAGAGATTCTGTAGGCAGTGAAATTTATACGCTGCGGGTAGAGGGCATCAAGGTCCTTTCTATTTTCCGACTACCCCGCCCGTAAGCGCCAACTGCTTTTCTTTGCCGGGCTTGCGTTTTTCTGCTTCCTTTCTGTATGCCTTTACTTGAAGTCACGACCCCTGAGTACCGCCGTCAGTTCCTGGATTTGCCCTTCCGCATTTACCAGAACCATCCGAACTGGATTGGTCCGCTCGACCACGAGATTGAAGCCGTTTTCGACCCGAAGCGCAACCATAACTTTGCCCACGGCGAGGCCATCCGCTGGATACTTACCAGCCCTGCCGGCGAGGTTATTGGGCGGGTAGCTGCCTTTATCAACCACCAAACCCCGCAAACCGACCCAACGCTGCCGGTAGGCGGAATGGGCTTTTTTGAGTGTATTGAGGATCAGCAGGCCGCTAATGAATTGTTTGAGGCCAGCCGCTTGTGGCTAAGCCAGCGCGGCCTGGCCGCTATGGATGGCCCCATTAATTTCGGTGAGCGGGACCGGTTTTGGGGACTCCTGACGGCGGGCTTCACCGAGCCTAACTATGGCATGTTTTACCATGCCCCGTATTATCAGCAGCTGTTTGAGAACTACGGCTTTCAGGTGTATTTCAAGCAGTATACCTGCTACCGGGAGGTAGCCACGCCTTTGCACGAAACCTTTGGGCGGGCCATGGAGAAATATGCCCAGCAGTACCCTACGTTTCGGTTTGAGCACGCGAGCAAGCGCAAGGCCGAAAAACTAGCCCAAGACTTTCACCACGTGTATAACCTGGCTTGGGCCAACCACAGCGGCATCAACCCCATGCCGCTGGACAAAGCCCGGGAGTTGGTGCGCGAGATGAAGCCCGTGCTGGATGAGCGCCTGCTGTGGTTTGCCTACCACAACGACGAGCCCATTGCCTTCTTTGTAAGCCTGCCCGAGCTCAACCAGATTTTCAAGCACATTGGCCGCAAATTTGGCCTAGTCGGTAAGCTGCGTTTCCTGTGGGAAAAGCGCAAATACATGCAGCGAACCGACAAAAAACTGTTCGGCGTTATTTTCGGGGTAGTGCCCGAGTGGCAAGGCAAAGGCATAGAGTCTGCCATGATGGTGCATGCCCGCGCTCAGTTTATGCGCGCCGGCTACCACGATATTGAAATGAACTGGATCGGCGACTTCAACCCGCGTATGCTGGCCCTTACCCGCTCCATTGGCGCCCGCATCTATAAAACCCACATCACATACCGCTACCTCTTTGACCGCACCCGGCCCTTTGAAAGAAGCCCCATCATTCGGTAAGGCGCCTAGCCCTGCTCAGCCTTTGAACTCCGCATTCAGGGTAAGTACCTGTGGAATAAGCAGGTGCTGGTCGTCGTTGTAGATGACGTAGTCGGCCCGTTGCAGCTTTTCTTCCTCGCTCATTTGCTTACCGATGATGTTCTGAATGTCATCGGGGGTGCGGTGCGGGTCGCGGTGCAGCACCCGGGCCTGCCGGATTTCCAGCGGGGCATACACGGTAATGATGCGGTCAAGCTGCCGGTACGCGCCAGATTCGTAGAGCAGGGCGGCTTCCTTCATCAGGTAGGGGTAGCCTTCAGCCTGCCGGGCTGCGGCCCAATCCTCAAAGTCGTGGCCTACGTGGGGATGTACCAGGCTGTTGAGGCGGGCCAACTGCGCAGGATCAGTAAAGACCTTCTGCGCCAAGTAGCTGCGCTTAAGCTGCCCGTGCGTATCGAAGGTTTCGGATCCGAAAGCAGCTAGTAGCTCGTCGCGAAGCTGGGTATTGTGCGCCATTACCCATTTGGCGCGCGCATCGGAGTCGTAGATGGGGGCGCCCAGCACCTGAAACAGCTTGCATACTACGCTTTTGCCGGAGCCAATACCGCCCGTAATTCCTATTTTCAGCATGCCGAAAGGTTATTCTTGCGCCGTTGAAGTTACCCGAACGCCGGGCGTAAGCAGCAGATAGCCTCGGGCCTGCACTGGTTTTTCAGCCAGAAAAGGCCGCAGGCTGGAGTCGCGGTTGATGAACTGCCCGTAGTGCAGCTGCACACGCACCTGCTCTGGTTTAAAGCCCGCGGTATCCTCCGGAAAGAACTGGAGCCGAACCCGCACGGTGGCCGGCGAAAACTTATACTCATGCCCAGCCGGAGCATCAAGCAGTTCCGGTACTACCTGCACGGGTACCGTCACGACGGGGCGCCGCAGCAGCCGCACGCGCACATCCTGCACGTTGGTTTGCACGAGGTCGGGGCCGCCAATAGGAACTTGTATATCGCCGGTTGAGGAGCCGGCCGGGGCCTGAGGCAGGTGCACCGGATACGGGCTGGGCAGCGTATTCACCTTGCCCGCCGGCCCCCGAAACACAATACTATCTGGCTCAAAGCGGGCCGCATAGGGCAGCGCAGCCCCATCGGCGGCCGGGCTCAGTCCTAACGCCAGCTTGCGGCTCACCAAGCGGTCAAATTCCACCCAAAGCGTATCGGCAATCAGGTAATTGTATTGGAGCCCATCCATGGCCTGCTGCAGGGCCGGCCGCAGCATGCGGCTGGTTACGTACCTAGTGGTTGGCAGCGCACCCAGCAGCAGCTCGGCTGGCTTTACATCCAGCATGAGTTGGCGCCGCAGCAGTTTCCAGCCTCGACCCGTCACGTTTACCTGCACTTCTTTCGGGAGCGGCTTCACCGGAATGAAACGGCTTTCATCGTAGCGCCACGCAATAGGGTACGCAATGCGGGTGGTATACGTCTTGTTGAAGGCGTTTAGCAGCCAGAACGTACTGGCCGCCAGAAAGCACGCCGTTACGGCCCGCCAATAGCTCCGCTCCTGCCCAAAAAACGGGTTTACAAACCAGCGCAGCAAACGGTCAGGACGAGCAGACGACACGAGGCGGAAAGCTTAAGAAGAACAAAGAAGGCACTAGTTGCCCCCAGCAGGTTGCGCTTACCCGGGCCCTAGCGGGCTCCTAGCCAAGGTAGCAACCGGAACCCGTCAGCAAGCGGTTTGAGCCAGCAGCAGACCTAGTACCTAGGCAGCGGGAGCAGAATTTTTGCTGGCTACTTCGCGGGCAATGGCCGAACGGTCGAAGCGCAGACGTACGCCCTTATCTACCTCAATCGTAACGGTGTCCTCGTTCAGGTCGACTACTTTCCCGTGCAGCCCACCCATGGTAACCACGTTCGAGCCCTTGCCCAGTGATGCCCGGAAAGCCTTAGCTTCGGCGGCGCGGCGCTGCTGGGGCCGGATCATGAAGAAGTACATCACGATGACCATACCAACTAGGGGAAGGTAGGAAATCAGGCCATTAGCGCCGGAAGCAGCTTGGAGTAAAAGCGTAGCAAGCATAGAAAGAGGAATATACGGAAAAGAAAAGCGCTGAAAAACAGAAAGTTGAAGGGCAGCCGGCCCGGGCCGTACTACTCCTCAACTTTTAGTAGTTAGCGTCTGAAGTTACCCTAGCGCGTAGGACCGTTGGTGCTCTCGGGCAGGATGTTGGCCTTAATTACCACTTTCGTGATGGTAGGCTGCGTGTTGGCCTGGATGGCTACTTCTTTGTTCTGGATGCCGGTTTTGCCTTGCGAGTCAAACTGCACATCAATGGTGCCTTTGGCGCCGGGCGCAATCGGCTCTTTGGTCCAGTTAGGGGTAGTGCAGCCGCAGGAAGCCGTTGCGTTTTCAATCAGCAGCGGCGACTTGCCCGTGTTGGTGAACTCAAACGTGTGTTTTACCACTTGGCCGGGCTTGATGTCGCCGAAATCGTGGTCGGCTACGGCGAAGGTCATCACCGGGGCGTTGGGGTTCGGAGCTTCCGTTTCGCCGGTTACGTTCGGGTTGTCTACTACCGGGTTAGCTACCGCCTCGCTGGCGTTGGCAGCGGCCGCGTTCATGCCCTCGGCACCTACCTCAGCCTTGTTGTTATTGCAGGCGCCCAGCAGCACGCCCGACAGCAGGAAAGCAGAAAAAAGATTGCGTTTCATGTTGAGTAAAAAAAGAAGCTACGGCCTGTTATGTCAGCAGCTTATTGAAAACGATTTACGTGGTGAAAGTACGGCATAATTCCTTGCCTACGGAAGCCCTCCGCCAGGCCGTAACACAACAGCACATGCGTTTGTGCCAGGGCCTAGCGGAAAGCTTCTGCTACTCTCAACCTACTAGTGGCTCAGGTTGTTGATGATGGCCTGCGCAAACTCAGTGGTGGTTGCCGTGCCGCCCAGGTCGCCGGTGCACTTGGCTTTGTCTTTCAGGGTCAGCTCCAGTGCTTTTTCAATCTTGTCGGCGTACGTGTGCTCGCCAATGTGGTGCAGCATCATCAGGGCCGAACGCAGCAGCGCCGTTGGGTTGGCTTTGCCCTGGCCGGCAATGTCAGGAGCCGAGCCGTGCACGGCCTCGAAGATGGCCATATCGTCGCCGATGTTCGCGCCAGCTACTACCCCTAGTCCGCCTACCAAACCAGCGCACAGGTCCGACAGGATGTCGCCGAACAGGTTGGTGGTTACAATCACATCGAACTGCTCTGGCTTGGTAACCAGCTGCATGCACATGTTGTCGATGATTTTTTCTTCGTACTGCACCTGGGGAAACTCGCGAGCAGCTTCCTGGGCAGCATCCAGCATGATTTTGCCGGGCACTTTCAGGATGTTGGCTTTGTGGGCCAGCGTTACCTTTTTGCGGCCATGCTTGGCAGCATACGCAAACGCCGCGCGGCAAATTTTACGGGCACCCGAAATGGTTACACGGGCAATAGAATCACCGATGCCGTTCTGCTCGTCGAAAATTTCGAGGCCGGCGTACAGGCCTTCCGTGTTTTCACGAAACAGCACTAGGTCAATATTTGAATAGCGCGTCTCGATGCCTTCCGTGGTTTTGGCCGGACGTACGTTCTGGTAGAGGTCGTACTTCTGGCGCAGCGTTACGTTGATGCTGCGGAAGCCTTTGCCTACGGGGGTAGTGATGGGGCCTTTCAGCGCCACCCGGTTTTTCTCCAACGACGTGAGCAGCGCCTGCGGAATCAGCTCACCCGACTGGTCGAAGGTGGTTTGGCCTGCGTTCTGCTCCTCCCATTGCACCGGCACCTGTGCCGCCGCGAAAATATCGGTTACTGCTTTCGTGATTTCGGGGCCAATGCCGTCGCCGGGAATAAGAGTGATGAGATGCATTCTATTGAGTTGGGTTAATGAGCAATTCTGGGTGCGGGCGGGGCCGCAGCAGGTTTGTAGCCTATTCTGGGGTAGCGTTTGCTGCGCCGCCAGAAGCCACCTGAAGTACCTTTCTGGTAGTGCCGTCGGTAGGCTGCCGGCACCCCATAATGTTGTACAAATGTACCTACCAATGGCGGGTACTAAAAATGAAGATGTGCTGAAATGCTGCCGGCAGGTATCTGCCAATCAGCACTTCAGCACATCCAGTATTCAGCGCATCCCTAAACTGTTTTCCGGGAGTTGATCTGGTTAATAAGCTGATCAACATCGCCAAGCAGCTGCTCGGCTTTGCTCTTAGCATCCTGAATCACGCGCTGGCCTTCGCTTTTTGCGGAGCTGGGGCCCTGGTCGGTGCGGCTGGTTACTAGGTTCTCGGTCAGGTCAGCCAGCGTTTCGCGGTACTTTTCCAGCTGATAGCTCAGCCAGCTACGCGTTTCGCGGCCTTTTTCAGGTGCGTAAAGTAGTCCGATAACGGCCCCGGTGAGGGCGCCGCCGGCAAAGCAAAGGATGCCGGTAGTGGTTTTGCTACCCATGATGAACAGAAATGAGTACGGAGGGTGAGAAGTGAGACAGGGAGTATGAGTAGATACGTAGAACTGCGCCGTAGGATATAGAACTGCGCGAATATTGCGCTTTTCCGCCTAGGTCCGGTTCTGCGTTGAACCTACTGGTTATCCAGCAGCCCGCGGCCCGATTTCCGGATGGCCCCGCTGGCGGTCAGATCCTGCGCCAATTTATCCAGAATACCGTTTACAAATTGCTTGCTCTTAGGCGTGCTGTAAATCTTGCTGATTTCGATGTACTCGTTGATGGTCACTTTCACGGGAATAGCCCGGAACAGGTGCATCTCGCAGAGTGCCATTTTCAGCAGAATTTTGTCGGTAAGCGCCACGCGCTCCACATCCCAGTTCTGTACTGATTCGGCAATCAGCTTTTCGTACTTCTCATCATCGGCCAGCGTCTGCTTGTACAGGCTTTCGGCAAACTCCTTGTCTTCCTGCCAGTTCGCTGAAAGCGACATGAGCACCAGATTTTCGTCCGCCGCTTCGTCGAGCATCTTGACGGTTTTCACTACCAGGTTCTTCACGATGGCGCGGTTTTCTTCCCAGTTCAGGTCGTCTTCCTCAATGTACGCGGGCAGGTTCTCGCCCTTGAACACGTAGGTTTTATAGATGTGCTTGAGGATTTCCTGGTCTTCCTGGTAGTTGCCGGCCGGGGCCGCCAGGTAGCTCAAGAGCTCCGGATCCTGCTTCATCTCGCTCCGCCAGGCTTGGCGCAATGCGTCCAGCTCTTCCTCGCCGTGCCACTTCAGGGAACGACGAATGGTCAGGTCCTGGAGCTGCAGGTTGTTGATGAGCTTTTCGATTACCTGGTTTTCCAACAAGCGCGTAGCGTCGAGCAGGGGCTCTTTGGCGGCCGTGAAGCGGCGCGAATCGCGCACTTTCTCTTCCTCAATTACCTGCAGCAAGGCCTCCGGAATGTTGAGCAAGTGAATGTACTGGTCGTGAATGCTCTCGGCAGCGTGCACCATCTGGCCCCCATAGAACGAAGCATCTTTGCTTACAGCCTGCTGGTAGTACTTAATGGCGTCCTGCACTGCGTCGTTCACGTCAGCGTCGTTCGTCTTCTCGAACTCTTCGCCGGTTTTGTGCCACTCCTTGAAAATGACTTCCGACATCTTGCGCTGGCCCTGCAACTGCTTGCGGTCCTGGGGCTCGGGCGAATTCAAATCGGGCGCGAAGGCATCCGCAATCCGGTCAATGGCCAATAAAAAATCGGACCCCACTGCCTGATGATAGGCGTAGAGGGACTGCATGACCTTGATGCGAAGCGTGCGACGGTTGAGCATTCTTGTTGGTAAAGTTGTGAAGTTGCGAAGTCGTGAAACAGCAGGTTTGTCGAATATGTGCCCCTAGGGATTTTATTAGAGTAAACCCACCATTTCACAACTTCCCTAGTTCACCATTTAGTAAGTTGATTTAACCTTGCCGATGGCGGCAATACGCTCCTCGGCCTGGCGGGTAGCAGCAGCCTGGGGGTGGCTGCCTTCCTGCTCGGCTCGGGTAAGCACTTGGGTAGTAATGTCGTAGATTTTCTCCGTTTGAATCATGGTGGCCTCGCGGTTGCCGCCCATTACCTCGGAGCACACGTTGATGAGGCCACCAGCGTTGATCAAGAAGTCGGGGGCATAGATGATGCCCCGCTCTACCAGCGCCGGTCCGTGCACGTTCTCGTCAGCCAACTGGTTGTTGGCGCAGCCCGCTACCACCTGGCACTTCAGGCGGCTGAGGGTGTCATCGTTCAGGGTAGCACCCAGCGCGCACGGCGAGTAGATGTCCACGTCCTGGTCGTAGATTTCATCGAGGCCCACGGCTTTAGCGCCAAACCGAGCGGCTGCTTCCAGAGCGCGGTCTTCGTAGTAGTCCGTTAGCACCAAGTGGGCACCTTCTTTCTGCAGGTACTCCAGCAGATAGGTACCCACGTGGCCTACGCCTTGCACCGCAATTCGCTTGCCAGCCAATGAGTCGGAGCCGAATGCCTTCTTAGCCGCGGCTTTCATACCCATGTAGGTGCCATAGGCCGTTACCGGCGACGGGTCGCCGGAGCCGCCCATGCTTTCGGGCAGGCCCGACACGTGCTTGGTTTCCATCCGGATGTATTCCATGTCCTTGGTGGTCATGTTTACATCTTCGGCCGTGATGTACTTGCCGTTGAGGTTTTGCACGAAGCGGCCAAACTTGCGCAGTAGGGCCTCCGTCTTCATGGTTTTGGCATCGCCAATAATGACGGCCTTGCCACCGCCCAGGTTCAGGCCCGAAATGGCTGCCTTGTAAGTCATGCCGCGCGAGAGGCGAAGCACATCGTTCAGGGCTTCGGCCTCGGAGGTGTAGTGCCACATGCGGGTTCCGCCCAACGCTGGGCCTAGTACCGTGTTGTGAATGCCAATGATGGCGCGCAAACCAGTTTCGTGGTCGTGACAGAACACTACCTGCTCGTGCTGGTGTTCGGCAATTTGACCGAATACCGAGGTTTCCGACAGCACTTTCGTTTCAACCATAAGATGGGGGTGGTGAGGTGGAAAGGAGAAGGTGGGAGATACTGAAAAGGCAGGGTGGGCAGTTGGCTACTCTTGCTAGGCAGGCCAAAACCGCAAACCCTTTCCGTTCACTATTTCACCGTGGGTGGTTGTACCTTTGCGAGGCCTTTTCCAGAGAAGTTTCGCTCCGCAACGGGTTAAACGAATGGCAAGGCCCTGCGGCTATTCTCCCGTCGTTCAATGCTACGTGCCGCTTGGCTTTCTGGGGTGTTACTCGCGCAATGCGGGTGCAAAAGTACTTCGTTTTTCCGACTTCAGCCACCTAGCCGTAGTCTTTTCCCGGAGTTTAGAGGTTTGTGAGTTAATAGGTTAGAAACTGAGTAAGACTAGGCCCCGGCCAAACCCAAACTCCAGCCAAAACCGTTTACGCTTCTTTTAACTTTCTAACTTCCAAACTCCTAAACTCCCCCACCTGCTTCTGTGCGCGCCCTCTCCGCTACCAATAAATACCTCTTCCGCTACAAATGGCACTTCCTCGGGGGGGTGCTATTTGTGGCCCTAAGTACGCTGCTAGCCATCTTCCCGGCTCAAATCGTACGCTACGCCTTCGACCTAGTTAGTGAAGGCATCGACCTCTACTACCTCTATGCGGGCACTGAAGCCCAAAGTGAGGTGTACGAGCTGTTTGGCCGGCACGTGCTACTCTACGGCGTGCTGATTCTGGTGATGGCGCTGCTGCGCGGCATCTTCCTGTTTTTCATGCGCCAGACGCTCATTGTGATGAGCCGGCACATCGAGAACGACCAGAAAAACGAAATCTATCAGCACTATCAGTCCTTGCCGCTGAGCTTCTACCGCCGCCACAGCACCGGCGACCTGATGTCGCGGATTTCGGAGGACGTAGGACGGGTCCGTATGTACATCGGGCCGGCCATCATGTACTTCATGCAGTTGGTTATTCTGTTCGTGCTCATCGTGCCGCTCATGCTCATGGTGAACGTGAAGCTGACGTTGTACACGCTGCTGCCGCTGCCTGTGCTGAGCGTGAGCATTTTCTATGTTAACAACCTGATTGAGAAGAAGTCAGACGAGATTCAACGCTCCCTGGCCAGCATGACCACGTTTGTGCAGGAAGCATTTTCGGGAATTCGGGTGCTGAAGTCGTTTGTGCGCGAAGAGGACTCGTACCGGCAGTTTGCGGAAGCTTCGGAGCACTACAAGCAGAAGTCACTGAGCCTCAACTTCGTGAACTCGCTGTTCTTTCCGCTGATTTTGTTTCTGATTGGCCTGAGCACCATCGTTACGGTGTGGCTGGGCGGGCAGGAAGTACTGCGCGGCACTATCACAACGGGTAGCATTGCCGAGTTTCTGATTTACGTGAACTTGCTGACCTGGCCTGTAACGGCCTTGGGCTGGACCAGCTCCCTAGTGCAGCGCGCTGAGGCCTCGCAGGCTCGCATCAACGAGTTCATGCACCAGCAAACCGACATCGTGTCGCGCCAAAATCTGGAGCTGGACATTCAGGGCGACATTGTATTCGACCACGTTACCTTCACCTACCCTGATACCGGTATTCAGGCGTTGCGCAACGTGTCGTTCCGCATCCGGCAGGGCCAAACGCTAGCTGTTATCGGCAATACGGGCTCGGGCAAAAGCACCGTGGCCGCTTTGCTATCGAGGCTTTACGATGTAACGGAGGGTAGCATCCGGATTGATGGTGTGGATGTGCGTGACCTGTCCTTGCGGTCCCTGCGCGGGCAGATTGGATACGTACCCCAGGATGTGTTCCTGTTCTCTGATTCCATTCGCAACAACATCAACTTTGGGATTGATGCACCCACGGAGGAACGCATGATTCAGGCGGCCAAGGATGCCAACGTGTACGAGAACATTCTGCGCTTTCCGGAAGGCTTTGATACCAAAGTTGGCGAGCGGGGCATCACGCTTTCGGGCGGCCAGAAGCAGCGCGTGAGCATTGCCCGAGCACTGGTGAAAGAGCCCAAAATCCTGATTCTGGACGATGCCCTATCGGCCGTAGACACCAACACTGAAAATGCTATTCTGGGGGCGCTGCAGCGCATCATGCACAACCGGACCAGCCTCATTATCTCGCACCGGGTATCGTCGGTGAAGCTAGCTGATGAAATCTTGGTGCTCGACGACGGGCAGATTGTGCAGCACGGCACCCACGAGGACCTAATGCGTGACGAGAACGGCCTGTACCGGGCCCTCTACGAGCGGCAGTTGCAAAGTGAGGAAGCATAGCTCTGGACTTTCACAACCAACCTGACCTAGCACTCGCAAACCCTTGGCGCTACTACTGCAGCCAAGGGTTTGCTGCGTTTCGAGGGGTAGTGATTCTTGTTTCAAACCCCAGGCGATGAACCCGATGGCGTTTAGCTCACCATCAGTTGAGCTGCTTTCCAACCACTGCCCGCGCCCATAGCCACGCCCATGCCGTTGCAGCGCAGCGCCCCAAAAATGCCCGGGGCCAGCGGTTTGATAATCGGCTCCAACTCAGTACCAAACCCCATCACGCCGCTCCAGCGGAAGTCTATGCGGGGACGCTGCCCGGGCAGAATTACCTCGTGGAGGAGCTGTTCCAGTCGCTTCTGAACCAGCGGCGTCAGGCCAGGCTCAATGGTTTCTTCGGCCGCGAAGTCGAGGTTGCGTCCACCGCCCAACAGCAGCCGACTGCCAACTTGCCGGAAGTAGTAGTAGCCTTTATCATAATGGAAGGTACCGGGCAGGTTCAGGCCGGGCAACGGCTCCGTTACCAGCACTTGCCCACGGCCAGGCACTAGGTCCAGTTTCGGAAAGAACTGTCGGCTGAAGGCGTTGGTTGCCAGCAGCACTTGCTCCGCCTCCAGGTTGCCGAGCGCTGTGCGCACCTGCACCCTGGTGTTGCCGGGTTCCAGTGCATGCACTGGGCACCCATGCAGCACTACTACCCCTTCCTGCCAGGCCAACCGGAGCAGCCCCAGCATCATCTGGCCAGTATCTAAGGCGCCTTCCGCGCTATTTTCCAGCATCACGTTTACACCAGCCAAGCCCAGGGCCGGAATCCGAGCCGTGGCGTTGCGGAAAATGGCAGTTTGCCCGATGATGGGGGCTAGTAACTGATTGTAATACTCCAGGTGCTGCAGGCAGGTAGTGGCTAGTTCAGCTTCCTCGGGCCGGAACAGTTCGTAGCCTCCCACCGGTTGGTAGTGCAGTTGCTCATCACCGAGCAGTTCGCGCAGCCGAAGTAATCCTGCCCAGCGGGCCTGCACCACTTGCTGCAGGGCCACCGTACCGCCGCGTTTTTCCTGCTCCAGCAGCTCCGAGATACTACCGAAGCACGCAAACCCGGCGTTTTTGGTGCTGGCGCCATTGGGCAGTACGTCGCGCTCCAGCACCACTACCCTTGCCGCAGGTCGCAACCGCCGGGTATATAGCGCCGCCGTTAGGCCCACAATACCACCTCCAACCACTACTACATCCGCAGCGCGCAGGAAGGCTTGGTGTTCCCAATAGGATAGTTGAGACATAGGGAGCAGTGGTTAAGCAGCACAAAAAACAGAAAGCCCCGCACATCTTACAATGTACAAGGCTTTCTAGCAGAAAAATTTACCTAGCGAGTGGGTAGTTTATTGGCCAACCATTACGCGTTTCACGCCGCGGCGCTCACCAGATGAGCATTGCACGAGGTAAGAACCGGCTGGTAGGCTGCTGATATCAAGTACCACCGCATCCGCACCCGACATCAGGTCGCGGGTGATAACTGGGCGGCCATCCGTAGCGTTTATCTCCACCCGGGTGGGGCCGGTGGCATCGGTACGCACCGTCAGACGCTTGGTAAGGGGGTTGGCTTCGGCCCGCACCTTAAGAGCATCTTTATTCGGCGTGGGGTCCGCCATCTTATCGGTTATAAGAGCTGGAGGCGTGGCCGTGGCCACGGCCGCTACTGCCGCAGGGGCAGGCTTTGGCGCTGGTTTGGTTTGAGCCTGAGCCGATTGCACCCATGAAAGCAGCGCGACCAAGCATCCAAGAAGAGTAGAAGTTTTCATACGCGTTCTGAAGCTAGAAGTGAACGATACGGGACTATAAAGGTACGTAACTCTACCCCCACCCCGGTTTCGTCGACTTGCATTATTGAGTAAAATCCTTTGGAGCAAGAAACGCGCCAGCTACATTTTTATTGAGGCTGCTCTTTTTTTAATTCTCAGCAACATGCAGGCAGCTAGCCTGCTACTAGGCCCCGAAGCCGTCCCAACCGTTTTTAACCTGAAAATTACCTTTCAAAAGCTTGCGTGGTAGCGGCCAGCATGTGTACATTTGTGCCATAATTCATCGGGGTGTAGCGTAGCCTGGTATCGCGCCAGCATGGGGTGCTGGAGGTCGTAGGTTCGAATCCTGCCACTCCGACCGAAGAATTTTTTGTTTGAAAAGCCTCTGGGAACCCCACCCGGAGGCTTTTTTCGGCAAAAACACTAGAGAAAGTGTCCGAAGTGTGGTAGCATGCCCACAACGCATCGGGGTGTAGCGTAGCCCGGTATCGCGCCTGCTTTGGGAGCAGGAGGCCGCAGGTTCGAATCCTGCCACCCCGACACTCGTGTTCTCTCCCTAAAAAGCCCGCTGAGCATTTGTTCAGCGGGCTTTTTTATGTTTTGGCAGTTAGTTTCAGCACTAGGTCTAGCAACGCCACAAACCCTAGCTAATTCACATAAGTAGCATGCTAGTCAGTAGGCCGTAGCAACCTTTACTAATCACGCAAAACGGCGACCCAGACATGAGTCCGAGTCGCCGTTGCTTTAGGTGCTAGCTTATGCTGCTTATGAATATCTTCTATTGGGTTTGTGGCCTTTGCTGTCGCGGGAGAGCAACAATATCGCGCCGGCGGTAACGGCAGCAATGGTGGCCATTTTGGCTATGAAATTGGTCCGGTTGTGCTGCCACTCTACTTTGTAGCCTTTCTCGGCGAAGATGTTAGGCACTTTGCCGTGCGCAAAATCCTCCAACACACCTTCAACCACATTTATTCTATCTGCCAGAATCAAGGGTAGCCAGTGCCCGTAATGCGACTCGCTGTACTTAAAAGCCATACGCCGAATCATACCACTAAGCCCACTTGGAGGGGAGGCTTCGCCGAATACCGCTGATACATTCGGCCGCTCTATAGATTTCAGTATTTCTATGTCTACGGGCTGCAACGAGGCGGGACGGTGTTTGCTGTCAGGGTCCTGCTCTACGTTCATGCGCGTACGCATGGGATAAGTAGGGTCGTTTTTAGGGTCCGCATCAATACCCCAACCAGGCAGCTTCTGCGGATCTTTCACAGTATTTTCCATCGTAAGTCGGCGTTATTTGGAGTTAGGGAAAACCAGGAGCGGTTTGATGCAATTGTCGAGCTTAGCGGAGAACATCCGATAGCCATCGGCAATTTCCTCCAGTGGGATACGGTGCGTTATGAGCTCTTTGGGTTTGATTACTCCATTTTGTACGTGCTCAATGAGCCGCGGCAAGAGCCGCTTTACGGAGGCCTGGTTAGCCCGGATGGTGAGGCCTTTGTTTAGCACGTTACCAATTGGCACGAGGTTATCCGTAGGGCCGTACACGCCTACAATGGAGATAACACCGCCTTTTTTCACTGAGTTAACCGCCCAGTGCAGGGCCGTGGCCGAGCCCGCCTGCAACAGCAGCTTGCGGCCCGTGATGGTTTGCATGGCGTTACCCGCTGCCTCGGCTCCTACGGCATCAATTATGCAGTCGGCCCCCATGTAATCCGTGATTTTCTTGATGAAAACCACTGGATCATCCATGTCTTTTTCGAAGTTATAAGCCTCGCAGTTGGCGTAGTTTTTTGCGAATTCGAGGCGGTAGTCTTCTTTATCAATGATGATGACCCGGCCGGCACCAAATAGCCAGCAGCAGCGGGCCGCCATAATTCCAACCGGACCAGCGCCAAATACTACTACCGTATCACCGGGCTGAATGCCAGCCATTTCGGCGGCCTGGTAGCCGGTTGGCACTACGTCTGTGAGCAGCACGGCATCATCGGGGTCCATCCCCTCGGGTATCACCGTTGGGCCTACGTTGGCATACGGCACACGGGCATATTCGGCTTGTCCGCCATTGTACCCACCCGCAGTGTGTGAATAACCGAAGATGGAGCCTACCCCCGAAGCCATGGTATTGCCCTCGTGGCAGTTACCAAACATACCTTGCTTGCAGAAGTGGCATTCGCCACAGGCAATATTGAAAGGCACCAATACATGGTCGCCTACTTTGATTTTCGTTACCTCAGGACCAACTTCCTCCACAATGCCCGTAAACTCGTGCCCGAAGGTGGAGCCTACGCGCGTATCGGGCACGTTGCCGTTGTATAGGTGCAGGTCGGAGCCGCAGATGCAGGAGCGGGTTACCCGGACAATAGCATCCTGCGGATGCTTGATTTCGGGCATTGGTTTTTCAGTGGCACGGACCCTTTTAGGGCCCCGGTAATCCATTGCTAGCATAAGAATCCGGCGTTAAGGTTCAGGTGGGACACGTAGTTAGAAGCGCGTTAGCCTAGTAGTTCAGAACGATTTCGTCCCTAGTAACTAGACAAACTCACTGCTACCTCTGTACTTCTCCCTACTGCTAAGGTTTCTATAACGCCCCGGATCGAAATGGATTTACGTACTTATAACGAGAAAATTTAGGATTACTACGTATAAATAACTACCATCTGCTCGGTTGCCCTTTGTGAGTTATTGTGTAGGCTGAACTACCTGAGGCGTTTTCTCTTCTTTCCTTCAAGCTGAATTGTTACTAACATAAACATGGTAGCGTTTTCATCAATATATATGTATAATAAAATAACATCGTGAAACCTCCGTTAGAGCGACACTCTAACATTTTCCCGATCTATTTTAACCCATCTTCATGAAGAAGTTACTTCCAAGTTTGCTTTTCCTTGGCTTCGCTGCTAGTGCCCATGCACAAACAAGTGCAGGTCGTTATTTAGTAAGTGGTCTTATCAATTACAATAAGTCCGAAAATAAATTTAACGGTTCAATGAATAGTCAGAAAAGCGACTATAAGATACTTCAACTCACCACTACTGTTGGATACTTTATAGCTGACAACCTAGCAATAGGCTTATCAGGTAACATAAATAACGGCAAACAGATACAAACAAATGACCCAAATCAAGGCCGATATACCTACGGCTACACTACTAATTCCTTCGGGCCATTCGTACGGTATTATAAGATGATAACTGAGAAGCTAGGTCTTTATGGCCAATTGGATGGCGGTTATACAACTGGTAATAGTTATTCGACATCAGAAACGTCCTCTAGCCAGAGCATCACTACCCGCCGTGTAAGCAAGGGAGGAATGGGTGCCATTACTCCCGGCCTAGTGTTTTTCCCGACTGAAAAACTAGGTCTGCAACTGGTCTTAGGAAATATTAGCTACGTCAGTACTAAGGATAAATCTAAATCACCTGCACCCGTAAATGATTTTGGAGCTAAGTCTTCCTATTTTGTTTCTAATTTCGGTTTAGCCTATCTCAATGTGGGTGCCTCACTACATTTAGGAGGTAAATAGCTCTTCGGTTATTAAAAAAGCGCTTCCAGGTCCGTGGCCTAGAAGCGCTTTTTTTGGGTCATTCAGCTACTTGAGTACGGCTAGTACCTCTGGCTCTCCTTTATCTGGGAAGCGCTCCAGGTACACGTCCTGCAGAGTGAGCTTATTTGCGGTAGCGTACTCCTTTATGCCGGAATACAGCTTATCAGGGGCTACCAGGTAGCTGGCATCAATGTGGGCGCGCAGCACTTTTTGGCCGGCGGCAAAAACCCGGTACTGATACCCTTCCGGCAGCTTTTGCGAGGTGGTGTCGGCTACTACTACGCCCACGAATACACGGGCCGCGTCGCGGGACGTCTCGGGACTGTTGTAGAAGATGTTGCCGAAGTCGCCGCGCAACTGGCCGCTTTTGCGCAGCTCGTAGGCCTGCCGGGTCAGGTCGCCGAAGGCTTCATCGTTGGCCGGCCCCTCGTAGTAGCGCCCCGCCAGGTAGTAAGGCTGGGTGGTCGTTTCGGGCGTGATGGTGGCGGCACTGAAGCCGCCCATTTTCCAGTAGGCTACCGAGAAACCCACTCCGAGAAGCAAGGCCAGCGCCAGAAGAATCTTATTCATGGAGGTAGTAAAAAGGCAGAAAACACTAGGCCTGCCGCAAAGGTAAACCGCCGCGCAACGCGGCACCGCATTTCTTACGAAAGCACGTCTTTGTACTGCATCTGGTATAGGTTGGCGTAGAAGCCCTGGTGGCGCAACAGCTCCTCGTGCGTACCCGACTCCTTGATTTCGCCCTTATCGAGCACGATAATCTGGTCGGCCTTCTGGATGGTGCTCAGGCGGTGGGCAATTACCAGCGAAGTGCGGCCCTGCATCAGCTTTTCAATGGCTTGCTGAATCAGCTCCTCGGTTTCGCTGTCGACGGAGGAAGTGGCTTCATCCAGGATAATGATGCGCGGCTGGTACACCATGGCCCGCACGAAGCTAATGAGCTGGCGCTGGCCTACCGAAAGGGTAGCGCCGCGCTCCATCACCTGGTAATCGAGGGCACCGGGTAGGCGCTCAATAAAGCGGCGAGCACCTACCAGATCGGCGGCTTCCCAAATCTGGGCGTCGGTGATGTCGGTTTTGCCGAGGGTAATGTTGTCGCGAATGGTGCCCGCAAACAGGAATACATCCTGCAGTACTACCCCTATGTGGCGGCGCAAGTCCTTCAGGTCGTACTCGCGCAGGTCGTGGCCATCGATGCGGATAGTGCCTTTATTGATTTCGTAGAAGCGGCTGAGCAGGTTGATGATACTGGTTTTACCGGCGCCCGTAGCCCCCACAAACGCGTAGGTCTGGCCGGCTTTCACCGAGAAATTCACGTCGCGCAGTACCCATTCCTCGTCGTTGTAGGCAAACCACACGTGCTCGAAATCTACGTCGCCGCGCAGGTCGGTAGGAATGTACGTGCCATTGTCAGCTATCAACTCCTTACTATCAAGGAGCTTAAGCAGGCGCTCCGTGCTCACTAGGCCCAACTGTAAGGTGTTGAAGCGGTCAGCTATTTGGCGGATGGGGCGAAAGAACAGCGCGTTGTACATGATGAAGGCAATGAGGGCGCCCTTCGAGATGGTGCCCTCAATCTGGCCCTGGGCCGCATACCACACCAGCAGCCCCACACCGGCGGCGGCCAGCACCTCCGCTACCGGAAAGTAGATGCTGTAATAGAGCACCGAGCGGATGTTAGCGCGGGTATGCTCTTGATTGATGGCCTTGAACTTGCGTAGCTCGCGCTCCTCGTTGTTAAAGATCTGCACCACATTCATGCCCGTCAGGTGCTCCTGCACAAAGGAGTTGAGGTTGGCCACCGCCGTGCGCACTTCTTGGAACGACTTCTTCACCTTTTCCTTGAACACATAGGTGCTGAACAGCAGCAGCGGAATTACGGAAAGGCTCACCAGGGTCAGGCGCCAGTCGATGTAAAACATGAACGAGACGATAAAGACCAGCTGCAGAATGTCGCCAATCATAGCGGCTAGGCCTTCGCTGAACACGTCGGAAAGGGTTTCTACATCGGAAATATTGCGCGTCACGAGCACCCCAATGGGCGTTTTATCGAAGAACTTCAGGCGTAGGTCCAGAATGTGCTTGTAGAGGTCTACCCGGATGTCGCGGACGATGTACTGGCCTAGCCAGCCGCCGAAATAGGTCTGGAGGTAGCTCACAATGGCGTGCCCTACCAGCAGCACCAGCAGCAGCCCAAACATGCGGTTCAGGCCGGCCCAGTCGCCCTGCTCAATGGTTACGTCTACCATCTGCTGAATCAGGAACGGGCGCAGCGTCCCGAGCACAGCCGTGGCAATGGTCAGGAAAATCAGGAAGTAAAAGACGCGCTGGTAAGGCCGCACATACGTCATCAGCCGGCTTAGCACCTGCCAATCGAAGATGTTGCCGCTCTTAGTGGCGGTAGTAGGTTGCTCCATTCGGATAGGGTAGTCGGGGGCGGGTAGTGAAGGTAGGAGGTAACAGGCGAGAAGCGAATAAGTAACCGGGAGGGTTGGGGCCGCTACAGCACCTAGGAAAAAGCAGCACTCTTTCCAGCTCTCACCTCCTTACTTTCCGGAAAAGTACGGCAAACCCGTTGGTAAGGTCACACCTTCGAGCAGCGCAGCCGGATATTCTACCCGGCACAAAAACAGGCCATTGGCCAGCGCCGCACCACTCGCATGCACCCGGTTCAGGCTGCGGAATACTTCTCCGAACTCCTGGGGGCTCATTTTACCACGGCCTACTGTCAGCAAAGTACCCACAACTAGCCGCACCATACCGCGCACAAAGCGGTTGGCCCGAATGCGAAACACCAGCCCGCCGGGCACGGCGTGCCAGCCGGCTTCGAAGCAAGTGCAGAGGTAGTGTTTTTCGCTGCCTTTTACTTTCGAGAAACTGGTAAAATCGTGGGTACCCAGCAGCATGGCGGCGGCCTCATTCATGGCCGCCAGATCCGGGGCACGGTCGAGGTATAGGCTAAAGTTAGGCGCGAATGGGTCGGGGGTGAGGCGCACGTGGTACTCGTAGGTGCGGGCCGTGGCGTCGTAGCGGGCATGCGCCTTATCGGGCACGGGGTGTAGCACCTGGCCCCGGATGTCGCGCGGGAGGGCACGGTTGAGACGGTAGAGCAGGGTAGCCATGTCCAGTCCCTCGGGCAATTCGGCGTCAAAGTGCGCTACCTGGTGGCTGGCATGCACGCCGGAGTCGGTGCGGCCGCTGCCGAGGCAGTACACGGGCTGCCGCAGCACCTGCGACAGGCACCGGTCGAGCTCCTGCTGCACCGAGATGGCGCGCGGCTGTATCTGCCAGCCGTGGTACTGCGTGCCGTCGTAAGCCAGATGAAGAAAGTAGCGCATGAAGCAAAATAGATTGAAAGAAGAGACTAGCCCCCCGTTGGGTTTGAACCGATGGCAGGGGTAGCGAATAGACTGCAAGACACGCCACTAGCTTTCTACTACCAGCGCATACAGCAACGAGTCCAACGTGTGGCCGTCTTTTACCACGCTACGGCGCAGGCGGGCTTCCAGCTCATACCCCGCCTTTTCCAGCACCCGGCCCGAAGCCGGATTACTG
This sequence comes from Hymenobacter tenuis, assembly GCF_054780495.1. Classification (NCBI taxonomy): domain Bacteria; kingdom Pseudomonadati; phylum Bacteroidota; class Cytophagia; order Cytophagales; family Hymenobacteraceae; genus Hymenobacter; species Hymenobacter tenuis. Next base: position 180,242 of record NZ_BAAGWF010000004.1, on the reverse strand, counting down.
GCAAACACCACGGCATACAGGCGGCAGATATCAAAGTGGGCCAGCACGTAGCTGCTCAGCGCCTTCACAGCAGCTGTGGCCAAGCCTTTGCCCCACTGCTCCTGTGCCACCCAGTAGCCAATTTCGGCAGAGCGGCGGCGCACATCCGTCTTGAAATGCACCCCAATGCTGCCTACCGCTTCTCCTTCCAGTTCAATGGCCAGGTGCAGGTCGCGGGTATCATCGGCCACGAGGCTCAGGAAAAACTCCGCATTCTGCACCGTGTATGGGTGCGGAAAGGTGTCGCGCAGGTGCTGAGCAATGTGCTGGTTGTTGGCGTGCGCTGCTAGGGCCCTGGCATCAGAAAAGCGCCAGGGCCGCAGCCGTGCACCAGCTACGGGCAACGTAAGGGTGGGTGTCAGGAGCGAATCAGGCATAAGGCTACTCCATCAGGTGCACCAGCACGTTGCGCGTTCAACACACCGGGCGTTGGGTTTCCAGCTTAGAGCTTCTCGTAAATCACGGCTGCGCCTTGCCCTACGCCTACACACATGGTAGCCAGGCCGTAGCGCACGCCTTCGCGGCGGTTCATCTCGTGCAGCAGGGTAGCGGTAATGCGCGAGCCACTAGCCCCCAGCGGATGACCAATGGCAATAGAGCCCCCGTTCACGTTGAGAATTTCTGGGTTCAGGTCCAGGTCACGGATGCAGGCAATGCTTTGGGCCGCAAACGCTTCGTTGAGCTCAATCAGGCCGATGTCGTTGAGGGTCAGGCCGGCGCGCTTCAGCACTTTCTGGGTGGCGGGCACCGGACCCAAGCCCATATACGCCGGATCAACCCCTGCCACGGCCGAGGCTACTACCCGGGCCAGCGGCTTTAGGTTATAGCGCTTAAGGGCTTCTTCGCTTACCACCAGCACGGCAGCAGCGCCATCGTTGATGCCCGCTGAGTTACCGGCCGTTACGCTGCCATCGGCCTGAAAGGCCGGCTTAAGGGTAGCCAGCTTTTCGAGGCTGGAAATGCGCGGCGGTTCATCCTGATCGAAGGTGGCTGCATCGCCTTTGGGCTGGGAGATGAATACGGGAGCAATTTCACGGCGGAAACGGCCTTTTTCGAAGGCGCGCTGGTATTTACGCTGCGAATGAAAGGCAAATTCATCCTGCTCTGCACGCGTGATGCCGTACTTCCGGGCCACGTTCTCCGCTGTTTCGCCCATGGCGTACGGGTGGTGCATTTTGCTCAGCTTGGGGTTCACGAAGCGCCAGCCCAACGTGGTATCGTGGGCCATGAAGTCGCGGGCAAAGGCAGTGGCCGATTTGGCCATCACGAAGGGCGCGCGCGTCATGCTTTCGGCCCCACCGGCCAGATAGATGTCCCCCTCACCGGCCATAATCGCTCGCGAGGCATCCATAATGCTTTGCAGCCCCGAGGCGCACAGGCGGTTTACGGTTACACCCGGAACGGTAATGGGCAGTCCGGCCAGCAGCGCGGCCATGCGGGCAACGTTGCGGTTGTCTTCGCCGGCCTGGTTAGCAGCGCCAATAATTACGTCTTCAATAGCCGTTTTATCAACGGAAGGATTGCGGCGGAGCAGCTCGCGCAGCACGTGAGCGGCCATATCGTCGGGGCGGATGCTGCTGAGGGCGCCGCCAAATTTACCAATAGGAGTGCGGACAGCGTCCACGATGTATGCAGTAGGCATTGGATGTAATGCGGTTATTCCGGTCGTAGTTGGCTACTTTTGCCGGCCCACATAGGCCGTTCTTCGTCTGCCGAACTATCAAAACACAAAGATGATACAAAGAATCCAAAGCGTATTCCTGCTGTTGCTGGCCCTGGCCATGCTAAGTGTCTTGTTTCTGCCTCTCTGGAGCAAAACCGACCCAGTTAGCCAGCAAACCCTGCTCCTGACGGCCACCCAGCTAACGTATGAGAAGGCCGATCCGGGCATGTCGGCCCCAATGAGCACGTGGCCCATTGCCGCACTGGCCGCCACCTCGGCTGCGGTAGCCCTATTCGAGATTTTTCAGTACCGCAACCGTTTCACGCAGCTGAAGCTAGGCCTCGTGAACTTCCTGTTGATTGTGGCTACTCTGGGTGCGGGCTTTTATTATTCGAGCCGTGGCGAGATGCTGCTCAATATCAAGATGCCCGGCCAGTTCGAAGCTGGTTTCTACTTGCCTACCCTCGCGCTACTACTGAACCTGCTGGCCAACCGCTTTATCCGGCGCGACGAGCAGCTGGTGCGGAGCATGGACCGCCTGCGCTAGTCTTTTCACTTCCCAACAAAAAAGCTCCGGCCACTTCTGGCCGGAGCTTTTTTGTTGGGGGTTTGGCCGGAACACGGGCCTAGGCGAGGCCGCGCAGAATAGGCAATAGTTCTTGTTGGGTGCTTACGGTTTTGTCTTTGGCGTACCAGCCGTGCAGGCGCTCAGCAAACTCCTCGAAGCTGGTGCCCTGAGCTTTCATTTCCAGAAACAGATCTTGCGCTGGCGCGGGCCGCGGGCCCCACTGCGCGGCCTCCGTGAGCGTATCAGCGTGCAATACCACAAGCTTGGGAATAGAGCGGCCGCCCGCCGTGAGGTATTGGTCCATCAGGTCCAGGTTTTCGTCACGGAGCAGGTAGTGGGTGCTGATGCGGCCGTAGCTGGCCTGAGCCATTTTCTCCAGAATGGGCACTATCTGGGCCGCGTCGCCGCACCAGCCTTCCGTCAAGATAAGCCACTCGTACTTATGCTCCAGGTTGCCGAGGGCCGCCTGCACTTCGGGCAGCAGCTCTACCTTTTTGTCAATCCGTTCCATCCGCTGCACGTTCAGGCGGGTGTAGTTGGTAAGCATGTCCGACTGGGTTTCGCCGGTGGTTTTGCCCTGGGCCTGCAAGTCATCAATGAGCTGACGATACGTAGCGTAGGTATGAGCACCAGCCAGGCGCTCAGGGCTGAGCACGGGCGGAAGTGAGGCAGAGGAAGTCATCAGAAAAGGGAAGACGAATATGGCGGAGAACTAACAACTAAAAACCCTTTCGGGTGGTGCATCACCACCCGAAAGGGTTTAACCTACTAGGTGGCCCTAGTGTTACAAGCTCGGCACATCGGCCGCCTCAGCCTTCGCCGAAAGCTCGCGGCAGTAGGTGATAAAATCGGTGTTAATGGGCTCCAGACCGGCAGCGCGCAGCTCTTTGGCTACCTGGGCGCGGTGGTAGTTGCCGTGCACCGGCACGTGGGTCAGGATGTCTGAAATCTGGCTGGTGTAGCCCTCTCCAATGGAGTTGGTGTAGGTGATGAGGCGCTGCATCTCCGCGTCATCGGCGGAAATACCGTACTGGTGAAAACGCTCGGAGGTTTGCTCATGCCAGTGGTGCAGGGTAGCCAAATCATGCTCCTGCCACACTTTCACGGGGCTGGGCGTGTTGGTCATGCGGCCCAGCCAAATAGCCTGCGCGTTCAGCACGTGGCTGAAGATGCGCAGTGCTCCGCTCGGGATGGTAGCACCTTCGGCTACTAGGCCATCGAGGTGGCGCAACAGGGTTTCATTGGCCCATACGGAGTAAGCGCCCAGCTTTTCAATGGTGTTGATCATGCGATAGAAGTGAGAAGTAGGTAGATGTTGAGTGCAGAAGACCAGCAAGCAGTCAGCGGTATACCAAGGGTTTACCGCTGACTTGTGCCTAGCGAGGGTCTTGCCACACCAGTCTTTCGGTAGTGCGTTTTTTCACGAAATCGGGGCAGTTACCGTCGCCGCGGCCGGTTAGTCCGCCATCGGGATGACACAGGATTTTGCCATCGGCGGCATACAGGTTGGTGTATTGGTCGCAGCACGGACTGGTTTCATAATACACCGTAGCCCCATCAAACTGGTAGCTGTAGATATGAATGGGCGGGTTCTGCTTTTTATCATTCATGTGCTTCTGAATCCGGTCTTCCAGCCACTTAGGGCGCTTGGCCGTATCGAAGGCCGCATCAGAGCCTGGTGAAGGCTCAATGGTGTTGACACTGGTAGGAGCAGGCGTGGAAACACTGCCGGCCATACCGGTTTGGGGCGCATCGGTGGGGGTAGTAACGGCCACATTGCGCTGGCAGGCGGGGGTAGTGAGCAGGGCGGCTAGGGAAGCCGTGAGAAAGAGCAGGGAGAAGCGCATGAACGAAGACGGGGATTGAGGCGGCACTGGTGCCTAGGGCAGCAGGGGCGGCAAATATGCACACAAAGCTTGGTTACGCAGGCGCTAGCCAGTAGTTGAGGTAGCAGCCCGCTAATGCGCAACCAATGCCCAAAGGCGAGGTCCGAAAATCAACAACCCAACGGCCAGCGCGGCTAGGGCCATAACCAGCACGGCACCGGCCGCCACATCTTTGGCGCGCCCGGCCAGCGGGTGATGGTCTGGCGAAACCAGGTTTACGACGGCTTCAATGGCCGTATTTATCAGCTCAGCGCACCACACCGCCCCAATGCACAAGGCCACTGCCACCCACTCCCAGCGCGCTAGGCCTACATAGAAGCCTAACACAACTGCTACTACCGAGGCAACGGCATGAAACCACAAGTGCACCTCGGTGCGCAGTGCGGCCCACACGCCCCGAAAGGCATAGCCAAAGCTGGCGGCGCGCTTTTGCACTAGGGCCGGAAACCGGCGCGGCGGGGGTGTCGGTTCAGCCACGGGCGTCGAACTGCTGAAACACGGAGTGGCGTAGCTGGTCCCACTCGGGCTTCAGGATGCTGAAGTACACGGTGTCGCGGCGCAGGCCGCCCTGGGTTTTCATGTGGCTGCGCAGCGTGCCTTCTTCGGTGGCTCCCATCCGGCGCATGGCGTCGCGGCTCTGCCAGTTGCGGGCATCGGTTTTGAGCTCTACCCGCTCGCAGCCTAGCTCACCAAAAGCATACTTTAGCAGCAGATGCTTGCAAGCGCGGTTCAGGCCGGTGCGGTGGTAGGCGCGCCCCAGCCAGGTCCAGCCAATTTCCAGCCGACAGTCACCTAGCGCCAGGTTGCCATAGCTGGTGCTGCCCACCACCCGGCCACTCGCCCGGTCGATGATGGCAAACGGGTAGCGTCGGCCGGCTTCCCGCTCGCGCACACTCTCCGTCAGCCAGGCCGCCAGCTCCACGCTGTTTTGGGGGGCCGGGGTTAGGGTATACTGCCAAATGGCCGGATCAAACGCTACCTCCTTCAGGTCATCGAAGTCGGTAAGCTCTAAGGGTCGCAGGCGCACGCGGCTGTTTTCGAGGGTAATGCAGCGGGAAAAATTCATCGGGAGCGAGACGGGGGAATGCCGCGTAAAGATGCCGAAAAAAGCAAAAGCCGCCGCCCCAGAATGGAGCAACGGCTTTTGAAAAAAGTGCAGCTAGGCCTACTTTTTGATTTCGCCTACCATATCCTCGGGCTTCAACCACTCGTTGAACTGCTCCTCGGTAAGATAGCCGAGCTGCAGCGCGGTTTCCTTCAGCGTTGAGCCGTTTTTGTGGGCGGTCTGAGCAATTTCAGCGGCTTTATAGTAACCGATGTGCGGGTTCAGGGCCGTTACCAGCATCAGGCTGCTGTCTACGTGCTTCTTGATGTTAGCTTCCAGGGGCTCGATGCCTACGGCGCACTTGTCATTAAAGCTCACGCACACGTCGCCGATGAGGCGGGCTGAGTGCAGGAAGTTGTAAATCATGACGGGCTTGAACACGTTCAGCTCGAAGTGGCCGTTCATACCGCCGATGTTGATAGCTACATCATTGCCCATCACCTGCGCCGCTACCATGGTCATGGCCTCGCACTGGGTGGGGTTTACTTTGCCGGGCATGATGCTGGAGCCGGGCTCATTGTCCGGGATGTGCAGCTCGCCGATACCCGCGCGCGGACCCGAGGCCAGCAAGCGAATGTCGTTTCCTATTTTCATCAGCGAAGCGGCCACCGTCTTCAACGCGCCATGAGCTTCCACAATAGCATCGTGGGCAGCCAGGGCCTCAAACTTGTTTTCGGCCGTGATGAAGGGCAGGCCCGTCAGGTCGGCAATGTGCTTGGCTACGTTCTCCGAGTAGCCAGCGGGCGTGTTGATGCCGGTTCCGACGGCGGTGCCCCCTAGGGCCAGCTCCGAAAGGTGAGCCAAGGTGTTCTTGATAGCGCGCAGGCCGTGGTCGAGCTGCGACACGTAGCCAGAGAACTCCTGCCCTACCGTGAGCGGCGTGGCGTCCATGAGGTGGGTGCGGCCGATTTTCACGATGTGCATGAACTGCTCGCTCTTGGCCTTAAGCGTGTTGCGCAGCTTCTCGATACCGGGAATCGTGGTTTCTACCAGAATCTTGTAGGCCGCAATGTGCATGGCCGTCGGGAACGTGTCGTTCGAGCTTTGGCTCTTGTTTACGTCGTCGTTCGGGGCTAGTACTTTTTTCTCATCCGAAAGCTGGCCGCCCTGCAGCACGTGGCCGCGGTAGGCTACTACCTCGTTCACGTTCATGTTGCTTTGGGTGCCCGAGCCCGTTTGCCATACCACCAGCGGAAACTCCTTATCGAGCTTGCCTTCCAGGATTTCGTCGCACACGCGGCCAATCAGGTCAGCCTTTTCGGCGGGCAGAATGCCGGCGTCGCGGTTGGTGAGAGCGGCAGCTTTCTTGAGATACGCAAAGGCGCGGATGATTTCCTTGGGCATCCGGTTGATGTCCTGGGCAATCTGGAAGTTATCGATGCTGCGCTGGGTTTGGGCGCCGTAGTAGGCGTCGGCGGGAACCTGCACGGTGCCCATGGTATCTTTCTCGGTGCGGAACTGAGTCATGCTTCTAGTGGGTGAGAAGAGAATAAGGGTACAAGAAAGCGCGCCGCTAGCCGGCACGGCGCAAAAGTACGCAACAGGCTACGGCCCGCCACGGCTACCCCAAAATTCTGCGAGGTGGGAGCTCGGCCCTAGGCCCGTTGGTTGCGTATAGGGTAGCTCCAAGCACCTCATCAGCTATTTCCTTTCTATGAAAAAGACGTTCGAAGACGAGTCCGATGCGCTGTCCGTCCAGCCTGATCAGCCCACCACCGCCCAGCCTTCCGCTGTGACCCCGCCCGCCCAGGAAAACACGGCTCCTACGCCTCCCTCGGCCCACCATACTAGCCCTACTGCGAACGAAACGCCGGTGCCGGTAGCCGGCAACGGCGCCCCCGACTACAGCCACGTAGAAGTAAAAACCGAGCCCGACCTGCCCCGCGAGGTAGAACCCGGCGGCAGCGCCACCGAGCCCGAAAGCGGCGGCGGCTACAGCGGCTAAGCAGGATCCCGCTGCGTTCAGGCGTAATGACACCCCATCATAACACTGCTAATCACGTTGTTACCATTAGACCAGAAAAACCAACAAACCCCTGGTACCAGCGTTGGCAGCAGGGGTTTGTTGTGTTGTGAGGGGTAGTAACTAGGCGAGGAGCGACAGTTACATCCTCTTGCACTACCGATCCTCCAGTTTGAATGGCACCGTAATCTCGACAGTGCGGGCCGTGCGGCGGCCGTTCTGGATGGCTGGGAACCAGGCCGGGCCTTCCTGCAACAGCCGAATGGCTTCGGCATCACACTCCTCGGAGAGCTTTTTCACCACCTTGATGTCGCTGAGTTTGCCATCTACCCCCACCACAAAGTGCAGCTTTACATTGCCTTCCTGGCGGGCTTCGAGGGCTTTTTCGGGGTAGTCTAGGCTGTCGCGCAGGTACTTTTTCAGGCCAGCATAGCCCCCGGCCGGCATAGCACCCACCGGCGCCGGCATGGGCGGGGCATCGCGCCGCACCACCACTACCTCACTCAGGGCCTTTGAGTCGGGTGCCAGGGCAAGGGCCAGCGTGGAGTCTGTGGGGCGCAGGGCCTGCGTTTTGGTGGTGTAGCCAATGGAGCTGAATAGGAGTTTATCAGTAGCGGCGGGCACGGTGAGCGTAAACGAACCATCCTGCGCCGTCGAAACACCTTGCTGCGTGCCCGGGACTAGCACCGTCACGCCCGGCAACCCCGTACCCGACGCCTGATCGGTAATACGGCCGCGCACGGTGCGCGTAGCCTCCGCAGATGAAACCACTGACGGCGAGGACTTTGCACTGGCCTTCGACCTAGCCGAACGCGCCATGACTTTAGAAGCTTCCTCGGCGGTGCTAGGGGCTGCTGGCTGGGAAGGAGCCGCCGCTACCATGGCGGCGTTTGAGGACGCTGTACGCCCAGAGTCCTGGGCCTCGGAAGCATCGGCAGCCGACTGGTTGCCAGCTAGCGTGGCTAACGCGACAACTGCCGGCCTGCTCACCTCTTTATCAGCGAATACCCGGACCGGTTTTGAGGGTGCGCGCCGTGCGCGGTTTGCTAAGGGTGCTGACCTAGTAGCCGGAGGTGTGTTCAGGGCCAGGTCAGGGGTAGTCGATGCCGAAGTCGCTAGCAGGGTCGTGTCCAGGGGCAGCGTGTGGGGAGCGGCTGGGGGCGGGGCGGTTTTTACTGTTATGGTGCGAGTGGCCAGGGCCTCGTTGCCGGTATAGGCAGTACGGTGCAGCGTAAACCAGGCTACCGCTCCCAGAGTTAGCAGCAACACGGCCGCAGCGGCCAGCTTCCGCCACGCTAGTCCGGCCGCTACGGGCTTTGCTTCTTCGGCCAGCTCGGCCACGCGGCTACCCAAGCGCTGGCGCAAGTCTAGGAGGCTGGCATCGGTAACGGCGGCGGGTTGCAGCTCCAGGCCAGCTAGTACATCAGCGCACTGTTCACAGTCGAGGGTGTGAGCTTCCACACGGTGCTGCTCAGCTGGTTCCAGCGTCCCGGCCACGTACCGACGCAGTACTTCCACCGGCAGGTGCCGGCTCGCGGAAGCAGTGGGTTCAGAAGAGGAGTTAGGGAGAGGCATTGGAAGCAGCAGTTGATTCGAGGTGGCGGCGCAGGTTGCGCTTACCGTTTTGAAGGTGACTTTTTACCGCGTTCAGGTCGAAACCCGTGAGGTCGGCAATGTCGCGGTAGCATTTCTTTTCGAGGTAAAACAGCTCCAGACATCGTCGTTGGCCAGGAGGCAGCTCGGCCAGTGCGTGCTCCAGTTGTTGCAGGTGCTGTTCGTGCAGGTCGGCTTCATCGGGGTCATCAGCTAGTAGATGCCGGGCCGCGGCCGATTCCATACCGGCAGCATCAGGAAAATGCACCACCAGCGCCCCACCCGCCGCCGGGCCGGCTCGTTGTCGGGCCCGCAAGGCCATGAGGCAGTGGTTGCGGGCCGTGGCATGCAGCCAGGGAGCAAAGTTCTCCACCTCATGTTGACGCAACTTACTGACTAGCTGCTCAAAGAGCTGCATCACGGCGTCTTTGGCTTCTTCCTCATCGTGGAGGTAGCGCCTACAAATGGCTAGTACTTGCACCATATGCCGGTCGTAGAGAGTGCCGAGGTCGTGCACGTCGCCGTGGGCATGGTAGCGCCGGAGCAGTTCCCCATCGGGGAGCACGGCAACTGGCACAGCACGGTGGGAGCGACGAAAGAACATAACAACGACAGGCAGAGCCGAAAGCTACGGTTTCGGGCGGAAACCGCATCGACCTGCTTTCTACTAGCACAGCAATGCGGCTGGCAAAAGAGTTGCAAAAATATTTCCAGTGGCCCTGTGGAATCTGCGAGGCGGCGGCATCTAACAAGCAAGCACCTCCCCAAATGCCTCCGGTTATGCTGCCTTGCTACCTCCTGCTGGCTTGCCAAGTGCCTTCCTGCTAGGTGCCTTGCCGGCACAAACTACCCTATCATATGCCCACTTGTGCAGGCTACTACTAGGGCGCATGCCTGCTCAAATTGGTCCTCATCCCGCCAGAATTACCCGCTGTCTTTTATCCATTCACCTCTATTCTTTCTCTCATGAAGCGTATTTTCTATTTCGCGCTGGCGGTAGCGCTGTTGCCTTCCGCATCCATGGTAGCCCAAACCCAACCGCGGGTAGCTACCTCCACGCCAGCTGCCACCTATACTGTCAGCGGCAAAGTTACAGACCGGAGCACGGGCCAGGGCTTGCCCGGCGTGACGGTACTTGTGAAAGACTCCACCATCGGGGTAAGCACGAACCACGATGGCACCTATACACTACAGGTCCCGAGCCGTAAAAAAGTAATCATCTTCAGTGCCATTGGGTTTGTTCAGCAGGAAATAAAGCTCAGCGGGCAGAAAACCATTGACGTCGCACTGGCAGCAGATTCGCAGTCGTTAAATGAAGTGGTGGTTACAGGCTATGGTTTAGCGGGCCGGACGGCGGGAATTAGTGTACGGGTTCGGGGAAACAGCTCGATGGCCCGAAAAGGCAAGCGGACAGATGCCAAGTATGGCTTACCCTACCCCTCGCAACCCGCTGAACCGGGCGCCGGGGAATCGTACGCCACCATTGCTGAAAATGGCTTCCGGAGTGCTACCAAAGAACCCTTGAGCACCTTCAGTATTGATGTGGATGCGGCCAGCTACAGCAACGTGCGCCGCTTCTTGCAGCAAGGCCAACTGCCGCCTATCGACGCGGTGCGCACGGAGGAGCTCATCAACTATTTTCAATACGACTACCCCCAGCCCGAGTCTTCATCCTCGGAGCCCTTTCGCGTTATTACGGAGCAAGCAGTGTGCCCCTGGAACCCCGAGCATCACTTAGTACAAATAGCCCTGCAGGGCCGTAAAATAGCAACTGAGAAGCTGCCACCAGCCAACTTGGTTTTCCTGGTTGATGTATCGGGCTCCATGGAAGGCGAAGACCGCCTGGGCCTGATTCAGCAGGCGCTGCGGCTGCTCACCAAAGAGTTGCGCCCTCAGGATAAGGTAGCGTTGGTGGTATATGCCGGGGCCGCGGGCACGGTGCTGCCGCCCACTGCCGGCTCCCAACGCGCCACTATTCTGGAAGCCATTGATAACCTGGAAGCCGGCGGCTCTACGGCCGGTGGGGCTGGGTTACGCCTAGCGTATAAGGTAGCGCGAGAGAACTCCAATAAGGAAGGCAACAACCGCGTGATTCTCTGCACCGACGGCGACTTCAATGTGGGCGAGCAAAGCGACCAAGCCATGGAGCGTCTTATTAAGCAGGAGCGCGAATCCGGCGTGTTCCTAACGGTGCTGGGCGTAGGGCAAGGCAACTACCAAGACAAGAAGATGGAGCTACTCGCTGACCAAGGCAATGGCAACTACGCCTACCTCGATAACCTTGATGAAGCCCGCCGGGTGCTGGTGCAGCAGTTTGGGGGCACCCTCTTCACCATTGCCAAAGATGTAAAGCTGCAAGTGGAGTTTAACCCCGCTCGAGTGCGCGAATACCGCCTAGTGGGTTACGAAAACCGTCTGCTGGCCGCTGAAGATTTTAATAACGACCGCAAAGATGCCGGTGAACTTGGCTCGGGACACACTGTTACGGCCTTGTATGAGGTAGTGCCCGTGGGCGCCCGCACTTCCGTCGATGCCCTAAAATACCAATCGGCCCCTACCCCAGCGCCGGCGCCAGCTTCAGCGGAATTGCTGACCGTAAAGCTGCGCTACAAGCAGCCCCAGGGCACTGCTAGTAAGCTACTAGAGCAACCACTTACCGGGTCGGTTCGGCCCTTGGCGGAGGCTAGTGAAAACCTGCGCTTTGCCGCGGCCGTCGCACAGTTTGGTATGCTGCTGCGCCAGAGTGACTACCGTGGCGCAGCTACCTGGGAATCTACTGCTAGCCTCGCCAAGGGTGCCAAGCGCTTCGACCCCGATGGGTACCGCGCCGAGTTGGTGCGCCTTATTAAGCTAGCAGAAGGGTTGCGGCCCAGCCCCCGGGAAGTGGGCGTCCGCTAAAGCCAGGACGTTTGCTAGGCCCGGCATTAAAGCCAACTAGTAACCATCAGATTTTCAAATAAATGCAACCTATTCAACGCCATACTACTCTTGTCTTCAGCTGGGTTCTGCCCTAGCGCTCCTAACGGGCGAGCTAACGCCATTACGAACACCGAAGTCGGCCCATGCTTCACTCACTAGCGGGTCTGGGGGCGCTGGTTGCAGCCGCGCCGCCCGCCAAGACCGTTGGGTCGACTTCGGCTTCTTATGTATCCTATGTGATGAATACGTAGTTGTACTATTGCTCGTGCCAAAAAAGGCCCCGCCGAAGTTCGGTGGGGCCTTTGTGCAGGGAAAAGGTACGCGGAGAGAGAGTTTAGAACGAGTAATTCAGGGATGCCTTAATGACGCGGTTTTGCGCATCAAAATTGTTGTTTTTATCGAGCGATGACAAGCCGTAATCATAGCCCGCGCTCAGGCCAAAACCGCCCTGAAACTGATAGCCTAGGCCACCTACCACGCTGAAGTCAACGGGGCGGAACTGGTCTTTCACATCGAAGTCAGTATTGAAAGCCGAGAACCCGAGGGCGCTGGCCTTCACGCGGGCCTTACCCGAAAGCAGCACCGACGCCTGCGGGCCGGCATAGATATACAAGCCATCCGTGAGGTACGCCTTAGCCAGCAACGGAATATCGAGGTAAGCCATGCGGGCCGTGGCCGTTACTTTCGCGTTCAGGAAATCAAACTGTTCCAGCGGAATTCGGCCCACCAAAGCCGTACCTTTCTCGGAGTAGCCAATGCCGGGCTCAATGGCAAAGCGCGGGCCCAGCGGCAAGGTGGCGTACAGACCGGCATAGACACCCGGCTTCATTTCCTTGGTCACGGCGCCGCTGGTGTACTCGGCCAGGTCCATCACGCTGCTTACCGCATCACCCGACCAGTCCGACACGTTCACACCGGCCCGAACACCAAACTTCACGCCATCCGTGGCCGACGAAGAGGAGTAGGAAGGAACCGTGCGAGCCTGTGCTTTGCCGGTATAAGCAGGTACGCGGTGCGTCTGAACCTGGGCCTCAGAAGCAGTAGCAAAAGCCGAAATCAATAGGGTAGCAGCGGCCAGGCGGCCGAAAAGTCGCTTCGTATTCATAGCAAGAAAAGTTGGAAGGAAAGGGCCGGCTACCAAGGGTGCGCAGCGGGTGGCTGCCGGCTTCGGAGAGATAGTATTACAAAACCGTGCCAACTTTCTGTCGGCTCACATTTTCTAGGTTTCCAAGCTGCTAGAGGCACCTATAGCTCAGCCGTAACTGCAAGCCAGGTCGGTTGTTCCCACTGAATGGAAGACAATCTGCGGAAAAAGACTAGGTCTACATCGGAGTCAAACCCAGGGAAGATTCGTGCCTTGCAGGTGGCAGCACAACACGCATAGAGGCGGAACATTCCTGATGTGTTTGCCGCTTCTACCGAACGTTTGTTCGCTTTTATTTCTAAAATTTAATTTGGATTTACCGCTGTCGGGCCCCACCTTGCCACCGTCAAAGCACCTGATACTCATGCTCCAGCCCACCGGCCGCTTCTATTTTAGCTCCTATTTCTACTACGCCAACGCGTAGTCGAGCGGCCCCTCTGTAGCTTTCCCAACCGAAAAACTTCAGCGCCTCTCGACAACCTCGGGAGGCGCTTTTTTTACGCTCACACAGTACCCCACATGTCTGCTCAGCACTTCTTTTATTACGGCTATTACTACTTCTTTTTTACAAAGAAGCGGGGCCCGATTTGCCGAAACTGACACAAGAGCAGCACCACAGCAAAACCCAAGGCCCCGCACCCCGGAGGCCTTTTTTATTGCCATTTCATCACCAGTACCATGCTCCCCACTGTTGCCATCCAAGGCTTTGACGGTAGTTTCCACCAGATAGCCGCCCGCCACTACTTCGGCCCCGAAACGCTGACTGCGCCTTGCGCCACATTTAGCGAGGTAGTGCGCCAGGTAGCCACTGGCAGCACGGGAGCTGGGCTAATGGCCATTGAGAACTCCATTGCCGGTAGCATTTTGCCCAACTACACGCTGCTGCGCAAGTCGGGCCTGCGGGTGATGGGCGAAGTGTACCTGCGCATCCGCCAGCACCTGATGGCGCTGCCCGGTCAGCAGCTTTCCGATATCAAGGAGGTGCACTCCCACCCCATGGCCCTACTGCAATGCGCTGATTTTCTGAACGATTACCACCATTGGCAGTTAGTAGAAACAGAGGATACCGCCCTGAGCGCCCAACGCGTACGGGAGCAGCAGCGCTCAGGTGTGGCGGCAGTGGCTGGTAAGTTAGCCGCCGAGCTATATGATCTGGAAATTCTGGCCGAAGACATTCACGCCGAGAAGAAAAACTACACCCGTTTTCTGGTAGTAGCCCGCCCTGAAAACACTCTGAAAGTAGAGCAGCCTAACAAAGCCTCGCTGTATTTCCACACCTCACATGCTCAGGGCAGCCTGGCGAGGGTGCTGGTGCGCATTGCCGATCTGGGCATCAACCTTTCCAAGCTGCAGTCGTGCCCCAAACCGGGCAGCACCTGGCAATACTACTTCCACGCCGACCTGGAATTCGACCAGCCCGAGCAGCTGCAAGCTGCCCTGCGCGACATTGCCCCCGTGACGGAGAAACTGGAAGTGCTAGGAGTGTACCACAAGGGCACCACGCACTAAAAAACACTCATCAGAGCTGTCATTCCTCGCCTCACCTAGGATAACAGATAAACGCCTACCTCATGCAAGTCCCCGTAGCCAGCCGCCTTCAGCACACCCAGGAATACTACTTCTCGCAGAAGCTGCGTGAGATTGATGGCCTGAATAAAGCCGGCAAGCAGATCATCAACCTGGGCATCGGCTCTCCCGATATGCCGCCGCACCCCAACGTGGTGGCTGCCCTGACGCGCGCCGCCGAGCTGCCCAACACCCACGCCTACCAGAGCTACAAAGGCGTACCGGCGCTGCGCCAGGCCATGGCGGGCTGGTACCAGCGCCAGTACGGCGTTGCGCTGGACCCGGAGTCGGAGATTTTGCCGCTGCTGGGCTCCAAGGAGGGCATCATTCATGTGAGCATGACGTTTTTGGAGGCGGGTGATGAGGTGCTGATTCCGAACCCCGGCTACCCGGCCTACCGCGCTGCCGCGCACCTGAGCGGCGCCACGCCCCTCGACTACGACCTGAAAGCCGAGAACAACTGGCTCCCCGACCTCGATGCCCTGGCCCAGCGCGACCTGAGCCGGGTGAAGCTGATGTGGGTAAACTACCCGCACATGCCCACCGGCACCGCCGCCGATGCCGCGTTCTTCACCAAGCTAGTAGCCTTTGCCACAGCGCATAACATCCTGCTGGTGCACGATAACCCGTACAGCTTTATCCTGAACACGGAGGAGCCCCAGAGTCTGTTGGCGGTGCCGGGCGCGCGGGAAGTAGTACTGGAGCTGAACTCCCTGAGCAAGTCGCACAACATGGCGGGATGGCGTGTAGGCCTGTTGGCAGGCCGCGCCGATCTACTGCAGGAAGTGTTGCGCTTCAAAAGCAACCTCGACTCCGGCATGTTTCTGCCCGTGCAACTGGCCGCCGTGGAAGCCCTGAACCTCGATGAAACCTGGTACGCCGAGCTGAACGCCCACTACCGCGCCCGCCGCGAGCTAGTGTTCGAACTGCTCGATACCATCGGCTGCCGCTACGACCGCAACCAGGTAGGCCTGTTCGTATGGGCTCCTATTCCGGCGGGCTACGCCGACGGGTACGCCCTCAGCGACGAGCTGCTCTACAATGCGAATGTGTTCATCACGCCCGGCGGCATCTTCGGGAGCAACGGCAACAACTTCATTCGGGTGAGCCTGTGCCAGACCAAAGAGGTGCTGCAGGCGGCGCTGGGCCGCATCAAGCAAGCCCAGCAGCTCAGCCCTTCCGCATCAGTTTGAGAGGAACGGAGGGCCTGCTCCCGCTGCAACGGTATCGTCGGGGAGCATGCCTGATGTTCGCAGGTCCTTCGCTCCACTCAAGCACAGCAAACACACTACTTCACCCCCTCACCATTTCACCAATGGTAGTCACGATAATAGGAATTGGCCTGATAGGCGGCTCACTCGCCCTTAGCCTCAAAGAGACTGGCCTAGCGCATCATATCATTGGTGTAGATCAAAGCCTTGAAAACCAGAAGCAAGCCGTAGCGCTAGGCCTGGTTGATGAAATAGAAGCCGACCTGGCAGCAGCGGT
This sequence comes from Hymenobacter tenuis, assembly GCF_054780495.1. Lineage (NCBI taxonomy): Bacteria > Pseudomonadati > Bacteroidota > Cytophagia > Cytophagales > Hymenobacteraceae > Hymenobacter > Hymenobacter tenuis. The sequence continues at coordinate 164,308 of NZ_BAAGWF010000004.1, read as the reverse complement.
TGGCCGCGCCGATCTGGTAGTAGTGGCCGTGCCGATGGATGCCATGCTGCATGTGCTGCCCCAGGTGCTGGATGCCGCTACTGAACGCCAGGTAGTCATTGATGTCGGCTCCACCAAGGCAACATTGCTGGCCGCCGTAGAAGACCACCCCAACCGCGCCCGTTTCGTGGCGGTACATCCCATGGCAGGCACTGAATATTCGGGCCCCTCGGCCGCCATTCCCGGCTTGTTTCGCGACAAAACCCTCGTGATTTGTGATGCAGCCCGTAGCGCCGAAGATGCCGTAGCACGGGTAGAAGCAGTATTTGGCCGCCTAGCCATGCGCTTAGTCTACATGGATGCCACGGCCCACGATTTGCACACGGCCTACATCTCGCACATCTCGCACATCACTTCTTTTGCCTTGGCCCTCACCGTGTTAGAGAAAGAGAAAGAAGAACAGCAGATATTTGCATTGGCAAGTGGTGGATTTGAGTCGACGGTACGCCTTGCTAAAAGCTCGCCCGATATGTGGGTGCCCATTTTCCGCCAAAACCGCGTGAATGTGCTGGATGTGCTAGACGAGCATATCCACCAGCTCCAACACCTGCGCGAGCTGCTGAATCAGGAAGACTACTCGGCTGTTTATCAACAAATCGAGCAAGCCAACCTGATCAAGAAGATTTTGAAATAACAGAGCTAGATGCTAGCTCCCCTCCTCAGATGAGGAGGGGTTGGGGGTGGTTGACAATCGTTGAACGTTAACTAGCTCTAATTCTAAAACCCGTGCTAGGCCACATCAACCACCCCCAGCCCCTCCTCATCTGAGAGGGGAGCCTAAAATAAAAAGTACTCCCCGGCCTCCCTAGGCCACTCCAACTGAAAAACTCAACTACCTATAATGGAACAGCTCATCACCTCCCCCGCCGACCAGGCCGAACACAAGACCTTCTTGGCCAAAAAGCCCCTGATCATCTCTGGCCCCTGCTCGGCCGAGACGGAGGAGCAGCTCATTGAAACCTGCACCCGTCTGGCCGCAACCGGCAAGGTTGATATGCTGCGCGCCGGTATCTGGAAGCCTCGCACCAAGCCTGGCCTATTTGAAGGTGTGGGCACCAAAGGCTTGCCGTGGCTGCAGAAGGCCAAGCAGCTGACTGGCCTACCAACTACCGTGGAAGTGGCCACACCCAAACACGTGGAAGATGCGCTGGCCTTCGAGGTAGATGTGCTCTGGATTGGGGCCCGCACCACCGTAAACCCCTTCTCGGTGCAGGCCGTGGCCGATGCCCTGCGCAACACCGATGTGCCCGTGTTCATCAAGAACCCCGTGCACCCCGACCTGGACCTGTGGATGGGCGCCGTGGAGCGCCTGGCGAAGGCTGGCGTCAAGAACATTGGCCTTATTCACCGCGGTTTCTCGAGCTATGGTAACACCGAATTCCGCAACGCCCCGATGTGGCACCTGCCCATCGAGATGAAGCGTCGCCTGCCCGACATGCCCATCATCTGTGACCCAAGCCACATCTGCGGCAACCGGACTGGCCTAGCGGGCATCGCGCAGAAATCCATTGACCTGGACTTCGATGGCCTGATGCTGGAATCACACATTGACCCCGACAACGCCTGGAGCGACGCCAAGCAGCAGGTAACGCCCGAGCGTCTCGCTGAGCTTCTGGATGGCCTCATCTGGCGCCACGAAACTACCGACCAGCAGGAGTTCATCACGGTGCTCACCACGCTGCGCGAGCAAATCAACCAGCTCGACGACGAGATTCTGCACCTACTGGGCCGCCGCATGCAGGTAGCCGAGAACATCGGTACCTACAAAAAGGAGAACGACATTACCATTCTGCAAACCAACCGCTGGAATGAAATTCTGGAGCGCGGCGTACAGAAAGGCAACCAGCTCGGCCTCACCAAAGACTTCATCCTGAAGTACTTCGACGCCGTTCACTTGGAGTCTATTAACCGCCAGAACCGCGTCATGAACCGCGAGAATTTGTAGGGTTCCGTAGGCTAGGCCACTTAGAGTGGTTGATGTGGCTTACACACGACCGTCATTCTGAGCTTGTCGAAGCATCTCTACCGCAATGCTAACTCTTTTGATTAGCTCCGGTAGAGATGCTTCGACAAGCTCAGCATGACGGTCTGCTTTTAAGGGCTATAGGTTTGCTAACCTACAAACACCGATAGGCCTAGTGGGCTTTCGGTCAGTTCTTTCTACTATTGAAGAACTAACCGACCCCACCTCATGACCGCACCTCTCCTCACCCGCCTTACTGGCCTAGCCATAGCCGCTGCTCTCACCATCACCGGCTGCCAGCAGAAGCCCGACGCCCCGTCGGCTCCTTCCGATAAGTCGCCCAATACCGTCACGACGGGCTATTTGCAGCCGTTTGAAACGGGTGTTCGGAGTGGAGGAGTACAGCTGATTCCGATTAAGACACCCAAGGGCACGTTCAACGTCTGGACGAAGCGGTTTGGGACGGGCAAGATTAAGGTGCTGCTTCTGCACGGCGGCCCAGCCATGACCCATGAGTACATGGAGTGCTTCGAGAGCTTTTTTCCGCAGGAAGGCATCCAGTTCTATGAGTACGACCAGCTCGGCTCCTACTACTCCGATCAGCCTCAGGATGACGACCTGTGGCGCACGGAGCGCTTCGTAGATGAGGTGGAGCAAGTACGCCAGGCCTTGGGCATTGATAAGTTTTATGTGCTAGGCCACTCCTGGGGCGGCATCCTGGCCCTGGAGTACGCCCTCAAGCACCAAGACCACCTGGCGGGCCTCGTCATCTCGAACATGGTGGCCAGCATTCCGCGCTATGATGCTTACAATAAGACACTTCGAGCCCAGTTGCGGCCTAGTCTGCTGGACTCCCTGGAGAAGTTTGAGGTGAAGAAAGACTACCACAATCCCACGTATGAGGACCTAGTGTTCAAGAACTACTACTCCCAGCACCTGCTGCGTATGGCCGAGATGCCCGACCCAGTGGCGCGCTCGTTCAAGCACGTCAATCAGCACGTATATGAGCTAATGCAGGGGCCGAACGAGTTTAAAACCGCTGGCCGCCTGCTCACCTGGGACCGGTGGAACGACCTCGATAAAATCACGGTGCCCACCCTCATGATTGGCGGCCAGTACGACACCATGAACCCCAAAGACATGGAAGAAATGAGCCATAAGGTGAAGCAGGGCAACTACTTGCTCTGCCCCCAAGGCAGCCACATGAGTATGTGGGACGACCAGCAAACCTACTTCCGCGGCCTCACCAAGTTCCTAAAATCTGTGAACGACGGCACGTTTAAAGCAGGTACCACACTGTAAAATACCAGGAGCGCGAACCGTGCGGTTCGCGCTCCTTTCTTATTGGGCTTTAGGGGCCGTGGCAGATTTTAGGCGCGCCTCAATTTCGCTGAGTAGGAAGGCTGCATCGTCTTTGTGGTGCTTATCGTCGTAGAGCTCTACGGCACGACGGGCATGGGTTTGGGCTTTTTCGAACTCCTTGAGCTCCAAGTACACGAAGGCCAGGTTCAGGTGCGAAGTAGGGTAGTTTTTGCGCAGCTGAATGGAGCGCTCAAACGGAGCCAAGCTTTCTTTAAACTGGCCTAGGCGCTGATAGGCATAGCCCAAAGCGAAATACGAGAGGTAGTCGCCTTGGCCGTGCTCGTGGGCTTGCTGGTAATGCTGAACGGTGCGCTGAAATACCTCGTCCTCGCCTAAGTCTGGCTCGGCACAATCGCACTGCTGCACGGCAAAGTAGTAGTCGCCGAGGGCGCGGTCGAGCTTGTAGTTATCGGGGTACTTCTGTTTCAGCGTTTCCAGCACGCGGCGCACCGGAAAGGTATAGCGCACTGAATCTTTGCCCAACTGGCGCAGGCTGTCGATGGAAGGCGCCAGCAACGACAGGTCGCGGAAGGCGAAATACGTCAGGCCCTCGGTGCCGATATGGTAGTTCAGGGCCACCTCCGTTTTCTTGAGCGCGACGGCGGGCTCCACGTTCATCTGATCCAGAAACTTGAGCAGTTTCCACGCCGATTCGTAGCGCCGCTCCAGCACCAGCTGGTTGGCCCGGCGCAGGCCCGTGGCCTGGGCAGCGGCCTCAGCGGCGGCCGTCGTTTGGGCTAAGCTCACCAGTGGGGCCAACACTACCCCCAGAAATACAAGCAACAGACGCATAATAGGCAAGTCAAAACGTACCTCAAAGATGCTGGAAATTGCGCGGATGCCGCTCACTCGGCCCGCGGTGCTCCGTCCGATGTTACGGCAACACTCGTAAGCTCGACAACTTGCGGCTCACTTGCCTATCCAATCCCACCAAAATCTGCCTTTCTTGCGGCTATGCTTTTCTATACAGTGATGAAGCCCCTGGTGCAGGTGGCCCTACGTGTGTTTTTTCGGCAGCTGGAGGTGCGCCACCCCAAGCGCCTTCAAATGCGCGGCCCCTTGCTCATCGCCAGTAACCACCCCAACACCCTGATGGACCCGCTGGTAGCGGCCATTAACCGGCGGCAGCCCATCGCATTTCTGGCCAAAAGCACCTTCTTCAAGAACCCGATTGTGCGAGCCATTATGGAGTCGGGCAACTCTATCCCGATTTACCGCCGGCAGGACCTGGATACCGGAGCTGAAAATCTGACGCCGGCCCAGCTTGAGGCCCAGAATGAAAAAGCCTTTGGGCGCTGCTACGATTACTTTGATAAGGGCGGCACCATCATGATTTTTCCGGAAGGCACCAGCGTGGCCGAGCGGCGGCTGCGGCCCCTGAAAACCGGTGCGGCGCGCATTGCGCTAGGTGCCGAAGCCCGGCACAACTTTACACTGGGCGTGCATATCCTGCCCATGGGCATAAATTACTTCGATCCTCAGCGGTTCCGGTCTGATGTGTTTGTGGACCTAGCCGAGCCGATTAGGGTAGCCGATTACGCCGATCAGTACCACCAAGACCCCGATGCCGCGGCCGATGTGCTCACGGAGGAAATCCGGCGACGCATGGAAGCCTGTCTGGTGATTACGCGCACGGATGAGGAAGATGAGCTCGTGACCCAAGTGGAGCGCACCTTCGGCCAGCACCTGATTCAGGACGACGAAGACACGCTCTACGACAACTTCCAGCTGAGCCGGACCTTGCTAAAAGCCGTCCGGTTTTTTGAAAACCACGATGCTGGCCGCCTCGCCGAGTTACAGCAAAAAATGCATGCCTATCATCAGGAGCTCACCCGCCTGCGCCTGACGGATGAGGCCCTGGAAACCCGCACGGATGATGGCAGCAGCCGCACCAGCCGCGCCATTGGGGCAGGCATTCGGCTGCTGCTGGGGGCGCCGCTGTACCTGTATGGCGTGGTCAATAACTATCTGCCGTATATCATTCCCTCGCTTACGGCCAAGCGCGCTACCACTGATGTGGTGTTTATAGCCCCCATCATGCTAGTGACGGGCATGCTCACGTTCACACTGTTTTATCTGGCCCAAACGGCATTGGTACATTCCCTTACCCACAGCTGGCTCTGGACGATACTGTATTTCATTAGTCTGCCGCTGTCGGGGTTCTATGCCCTGAGCTACTGGGGAAACCTGGCCGGACGCCTGCGCAAGCTCCGGGTGCTCCGCCTGTTCCGGACGGAGCGGCCCGTGGCCGAACGCCTGATCCAGCAACGCACGGAACTACTGCAGTTGCTGCGCGCAGCCCGCACCACGTACCTGGAGCATGTGAGCGTAAACGAATAAGCGCCGCCTAGCGCACGGCGAGCCGCTGAGCAGAACCGCTGTGTTGTTCGGGTTTGCGCCCGGCTAGGACCTAGTAAATGCTGAGCAGGAGCGGTGCTTCATGTTGGGCCGGCTTTACTAGCCCTTCACCTCTTCCAAACCGACGGTTCAGCCACGTTGCCGGCCTAGTGCTTCTGGCTCCTGAACAACAGGCTGGGCGATACCAAGAAAGGGTAGCGCGCTAGAAATCAAGTTTTACGCCCAAGCTCAGGGTCAGAATATCGGCTGGCGACAGGCCCTTCGGATTCTGCACGTAGCTGATAACGTACAAATCATTGGAGCCTAGCTCATAATATGCCGAGAGGTTACGGGGCCGCCCTGATGCCGTGGGCGCCAGCGCGTAGCTCAGGCGGCTACCCAGCAAAGGCCCAAAACGCGTATCGGTAGAAAACCAGTAGTAGCCTTTAGGGTATTGGCCCGGCTTTTCCTTGTTGGCAATGCCGCTGGTGTAGCTGACGTAGGCCCCCACAGAAAGCGGTTTTATGGCCCACTTCTTCCCTACCGGCACATGCCAGGGCGAGTACGTAAACTTGGCCGAAATCACGGTAAGGGCGGAGCCAGCGTATTTTTTAGGCACATAGCCCAGCAGCACATCCAGGTCGGTGCGCTCCTGCCAGAAGGAATAGCCCGCGCCCACCGTCACCATGCCCAGCCCACCGCCAGTTTGCGCCACAAAATGCCGCGGGCGATACCACGGGTGCGTACTGTCAGAAGGCACCTGCACAACAGTTGAAGCTGAAGTGCTACCTAGGGAGTCAGGGGAAATAGAAGCGGGCCCGGCAGCAGCGGCGAGCGGCGTGGCGGCCAGGGCCGCCAATAGAATGCGCGGTACCATTAGAACGTTACTGTTTTCAGCCGAAACTGCTTGTCGCCCCACACCGTTACCACTAGGTACTGGCGCGTGTCAAAGGCCGAAGAATTGATATAGGTCACTCCATCACCGAAGGCCTCGCCAATGCTGAAGGAGTGGCGGTGGCCATTCATTTCGAACGCCAACCGAGGCGCTTCCCGCAGGGCCGTTACATACGCATCGCGCACGGCCGGGTCAAAATCAACATCCTGCGGGGGCACATGCGAGACGATAATCTGGCGGCTCGTCGACTTATCCTGCAGCTCCTGGTTTACCCAGTTCATGTCCGGAATGCGGCCATTAAAGTTGTACTCACGGCCGTTGGTATCGGTCATGATAAACTTGGTGTCGCCGTAGGTAAAGGAGTAATTCAGCGGCCCGAATATTTTCTGGTAGGCTTCACGGCCGTTGCCCACCTGGTCGTGGTTACCGATAACGGTGAGGTACGGCACTTTCAGGTTCTGCAAGTGGTCATCTACCCAGTGCATTTCGCGGGCCAGGCCGAAGTCGGAAATATCGCCGGCCACCAGCATAAACTGCACGCCGGGCTGCTGATTCACACTTTTCACCAGATCCTCTGCCTCATCATAGAAGCGCTGCGAGTCGCCGGTGAACACAAAGCGCAGCGTATCGCCGGCAGGCAAAGGAGTTTGAGCCAAGCGCGCCAGATGCTTAGCAGTCAGGTCCTGCTTATGATGAGGTGAGCGGTGGTCACTGGGGCTAAATTCCAGCATCTCGCAGCTGCCCAGCAAAAGTGTGGCGGCTACGGGCAGGAAAGTAAGAGAAGGAAGGTTTTGGAAAAATGAGCGCATACGCCTCGGCACGAAAAACAACAGCAAACGGCTATCCTTGTGAATAGCCACAACGCTATATACCTCCAAACCGAACGGATGGTTTTCGTCAAAACCGCATGGAAAGACCTGCTACGCCTGATTAGGAACCTCGCGTTTCCAATTGTAACCCGCACTATTACCTACTAAGGCCCAAAATTGAGAAGCAGGCAGGCCCAGCCATACGGTTGAGTTTCCATAAAAAAAGTTGAAAGTCTTGCCCGCTACCCCATCGGCGCCTACTCATCGAGGTACTGATGCACGAATTTGATGGCCATACTTCCCTCTCCAACGGCCGAGGCCACCCGGGCCATAGCTCCGGCCCGGCTGTCGCCGGCGGCAAACACTCCCGGCACGCACGTTTCGAGCAGATACGGCTCCCGACGGGGGTGTTTCCAGGAGGCCGCGTAGCGCGGATCCGTTACCAGGTCACGGCCCGTCAGCAAGAATCCTTTGCTGTCGCACACGATGGTATTGCACACCCATTCGGTGCTGGGCTTTGCTCCAATGAATACAAAGAGGGCTCGCGCGGGTCGGCGCTCCAGCTGGCCTTCGCGTTTCAACATCACTTCTTCTAGGTGGTCGCCGCCGCACACTTCCGCTACCTCTGTAAACGGCAGCAACTCAATGTTCGGCGTCTGGCCAATCTGCTCAATCAGGTAGCTCGACATGGACGCGGCCAGGCTTTCGCCCCGAATCACGATGAACACCCGTCGGGCATACGTTGCCAGATACATGGCCGCTTGCCCCGCCGAGTTGCCGCCGCCTACGATGTACACATCCTGCTCCTCGCAGGAACGCGCTTCAGTGCGGGCAGCCCCGTAATACACACCCGCTCCGCTCAGGCGGTCCATGCCAGGAGCCGCCAAAGTGCGGTAGCTAACGCCGGTGGTTAGTATCACGGCCCGGGTCCGGACTTTATTTCCGTCGCTGAGGGTGAGCACCTTATAGCCATCCTGCACGCACATTTCGGTTACTTCCTGAGGGGCTAGTATTTCAGCGCCAAGGCGCACGGCCTGGGTCCAGGCGCGGTGAGCCAGCTCCGTACCACTGAGCCCCGTCGGGAAGCCTAGGTAGTTTTCAATACGGGAACTGGTGCCCGCCTGCCCACCCGGCGCCTGCCGCTCAATCACTAGAGTCCGGAGCCCCTCCGAAGCGCCGTACACGCCGGCGGCCAAGCCTGCCGGGCCCGCCCCAATCACGACTACATCATACAGTTCCTGCGAGGCCTGCACCGTTAGGCCGATACGCGTGGCCACCTCCGTGGCCGAGGGGTTGGCCAGCGCCGTGCCATCTTCCAGCACCACCACGGGCAAGTCGTGGGTTGAGAGCCCCTTCTGGGCTAGTAAAGCCTGGGCCTCAGCGTCAGTTTCATAGTCGAGCCACTGGTAGCCCACCATATAGCCCGCCAAAAAATCTTTGAGGTCGTGGGAGCGGGGCGACCATTGAAAGCCAATCAGCCGAACGCCATTGAACGGCGGCTTGTAGCCGACTTCCCAGGCCCGCAGCAGGTCGTGCAACGTAGGATAGAGCAGTTGCTGGGGCGGGTCCCAAGGCTTCATGAGGTAGTGGTCGAGGCGGGCCGAGTTGATAGCCCGGATGGCCGCCTCGGTATCGGCGTAGGCCGTGAGCAGCACGCGCTTAGCATCGGGGTACAGCTGGCGTGCCTGCGTAAGCACCTCTACACCTTCTATATCGGGCATGCGCTGATCGGCCAAAATCAGCGCCAGTGGCTCTTCCCGATCTTTCAGCTCCTGAATGGTAGCCAGTGCTTCGCGACCCGAGCTGGCGCGCAGTACCCGGTAGTCGCGTCGGAACTCCTGGCGTAAATCCCGATCAATGGCCGTCAGAACCTGCGGATCGTCGTCAATGCAGAGAATAACAGGCTTTTTCATAGTAATCAGAGGCAAGTGAGGGAAGGCAGAAATACGATAGATAAGATGAGCGCAGGACCGCTAGGTGCTAAAGTGCCGGCAACCACACACCAAATTCCGTATGGCCGGGCTCCGACTGCACCTCCAGCCGGCCGCCGTGCTGTTCTATAATTCGCATGGCAATATCGAGCCCTAATCCGGTTCCCTCTCCGGCAGGCTTAGTCGTGAAGAAGGGCTCCATAATATGAGGCAGCACGTCGGCCGGTATACCGGGTCCATTATCAATCACAAACACGCGCACAAATTCGCCTTCCTGCCGGGTACGCAGAATGATTTTCCCACCCGGCGGCAGCACATCAATAGCGTTATCCAGTAGGTTGGTCCAGACTTGGTTGAGGCTGCTGACCTGGCCTTTTACTAGGGGTAAGGTGGGTGCATAGTCGCGGATGAGCTGCACTTTCTCTTCGCGCATGCAGTAGCTCATCATGTTCACGGTGCTGTCGAGGCCGGTGTGCACATCCAAGGGCTCGAAGTTGCTACCCCGGTCCATGTGGCTGTACGTCTTCACGTTGGCCACTAGGGTAGTAATGCGCGTTCCGGCTTCTTGCACATCTAGCACCAGCCGGCGGGTAGTAAGCTGGCCTTCCAGCCAACTGAGGGCGGCGGGGCGGGCGGGCTCGGGTAAGTCGGCAACTACCGGCTGTAATGCTTCCAGCGTCAGGCCCGCATCCAATAGGCCCGCGGCCAGTTGGTAGCCATCGGGCACGCCCTGCGTTTCCAGCCAGTCCGAGAGTTCATCCTCGGCATCAGCGCGAGCCAGCGGTGAACTAGCGGGCGGGGCAGCCGTTACGGGTGCAGCAGCCAAGGCAGCCAGGGCCGATAGGGTTTCGGGGGCCGGACAATAGCGCACAAACTCCAGCAGCAGCGCCGGCTTGGCTTGCAGCAGAGACGTGAGCGTTTCGGTGGCTCGCATAATGGCCGCGGCCGGATTATTTAGCTCGTGCGCCAGCCCCGCTGATAGTTTGCCCAACGCCCGTAGCTTTTCGTCGCGCTCTTGGTGGCGCGCCTCCAGCCGGGCCCGGTCGCTCATCAGGCCCACTAGCCGCTGCACCAGCTCAGGACTTTCCTGTTCCAGCTCCGGAAACAGGGCACGGTGGAGCACAAACACCTCGGTTTCGCCAACGGCCACTCCGTGCCCGCTAATCACGCGCAACCGCGAATACGGTAGCACGCCACTAATCTGGCCAGCATCAATCCGGAAGGCGGGCTCCCGGTTTCCATTGCGCACAGCATAAAACTGTAGGCCGCCTTTGAGCACCGCCACCATGTATTGGGCTTCGTCGCCGGCACTCAGGATGGTTTCGTTGGGCGCAAAGTTTCGTCGCTCGCCATGGCTGGCCAACCAGTGCAGGGTAGCAGGGGGCAAATCATTAAAAATCGTGATTCGGGTAAGCTCTTCGGCAGCAATAGCAGCGGTGGTCATGGCAAAGCAACTAACGGTAGGTAAGGACTACTTCTTTCCACGGCTCGCCTCTATAGCCAGCACATGCCTTCGGCAGACGGTTGAAGGTATAAGTTACTTTGAATTGGTTGAGTTTCGTAGGCTTTGCCCTACCACACGACCTAGTCTTTTCCGGTGCACCGTGCAGGGCGTTGCGGAAGCGACGCGGCCTGAAGCGGCCCCTTTTCACAGCGGATGCCAGTCTGTTACCAATAGCTTAAGCCTTCTTTTCTTACGAATATCAAAAAGCAGCGCGGGCGGGTAAAAAGACGTTTCTTGCCAAACTTTTTAGCTCCCGGCTGCATTCTTTAGTTTCCCCTTTTGCATCTCAATCAAGCGGCATGGCCAAAGTTAAAACCCTGTTTTTTTGTCAGAATTGCGGCGCACAGTCGGCTAAATGGATTGGCCGCTGCCCTAGCTGTGGCGAGTGGAACACCTACGTAGAAGAGGTAATTGAGAAAACCGACACCAACACGGCGGCCAATGCCTGGAAGGCATCTACGGCGGTGGGTACCACCTCTAAAGCAGCCAAGCCGAAGTCGCTCGGTGATATTGTGTACGAAGAGGAGTCGCGGCTGAATACCCACGATGCGGAGCTGAACCGCGTGCTAGGTGGTGGTTTGGTGCCAGGCTCCTTGGTGCTGATTGGCGGCGAGCCGGGCATTGGCAAAAGCACGCTTATGCTCCAGATTGCCATGCAGTTGCGCAATCTGCGTATTCTTTACGTTTCGGGCGAGGAAAGTGAGCAGCAGATCAAGATGCGGGCCGAGCGCCTGGGCCAGCAGCACCCCGGTCTCTACATCCTCACCGAAACCAATACCCAGAACATCTTCCGCCAGATTGATCAGCTCCAGCCCAACGTGGTAGTTGTTGACTCCATCCAGACGCTGCACAGCACTATTGTTGAGGCGGGCCCGGGCTCTGTAAGCCAGGTGCGCGAGTGCACCACAGAGTTGCTTAAGTACGCCAAAGATACGGGCGTGCCCGTGCTGCTCATCGGCCACATCACCAAAGACGGCTCCATTGCTGGCCCCAAAATTCTGGAACACATGGTAGATACCGTGCTGCAGTTTGAAGGCGACCGTCACCTGACCTACCGCATTTTGCGCACCATCAAAAACCGGTTTGGCTCCACTTCGGAGCTAGGGATTTATGAGATGCAGGGCTCGGGGCTACGGCAGGTAAGCAACCCCTCTGAAATTCTGTTGAGTCAGCGCACTGAGCAGCTGAGCGGCATTGCTATTGGCGCCACCCTGGAAGGCAACCGCCCCCTGCTGGTGGAGGTACAGGCCCTGGTAACGCCGGCTACATACGGTACTCCGCAGCGCTCCTCTACCGGCTTCGATAGCAAGCGGTTACAAATGCTCCTAGCTGTATTGGAGAAGCGAAGCGGTTTGCGCTTAGGCCAGCATGATGTGTTCCTGAACATCGCCGGTGGCTTACGCCTCGAAGACCCCGCATTGGATTTAGCCGTGTGCGCCGCCGTGGTAAGTTCCCTAAATGACATCCCGATTCGGGGCGAAATATGCCTGGCCGCCGAGGTTGGCTTGAGCGGAGAAATCAGAGCCGTAAGCCGGCTTGATCAGCGCCTGGGAGAATCAGAAAAGCTGGGCTTCGCCGAAATGTACATTTCTCAATTTAATGCCAAAGGCCTCGACCTCGCGCGCTATGGCATTCGGGTACACCCGGCCGGCCGGCTAGATGAGGTACTAACGGGTTTATTTGGCTAAAACACTAGGTCATGGGAGCAGTAAAACCGCTAACTTGCTCATACTGAAGCCCAGCCAGGAAATCTACAATTTATGTAGCTTCTTGGCTGGGCTTTCCTAAGTGTTCAAAACTTTGGGTTTGCGGGTCAGGTTACGAAAAAAGTAATATATCGGATTGGACTTTCTCAACCTTTCCACCGTATCTTCGGTAGAAGAATTGACTTTTACCGCGAAACACCTTACTCCGGTTGCCTGATCCTGACATGTTTCTGTCAGATTTGGGGTTCTGGTTCTGACGTAGCTCCTTCAATGGCCAATAGATCTACCTTCACTGCCGCCTTGCTATGGGCGGGGCTGCTGGCCGCCCCTTTGCTGGGCCGCGCCCAGGGCACCGTGGTCCTGACCGGTAAGGTCAGTGGCCGTACTGCTGACTCGGTTGCCGTGTCCGTCCGCGAAAATCCGCTGGATGTAAAAGAGCAGATTACCTACGCCCGCTTGGACTCTAAAGGTGAGTTCCGGTTGGCCCTAACGGTACAAGGCCCCACCCGCGCCGACCTTGTGTACGGCGACGACGTGGTAGACATGTACCTGGAACCCGGCAACCAGATGGAAGTCCGCTTCAAGGCTACTGATTTGGCTGGCACCGTTCGCTACAAAGGACGTGGGGCCGAGGCAAATACGTTCCTCAGCGAAATGGACGACAAGTTTGTGGAAAATGATGGTTTTCAGGTACTTCCTGATAACATCATGCTCTATGAACCCGGCTTTCTTTCTTTCCTAGACTACCGCCGCAAAGAGGAGGTAAAGTTTATGGAAGCGAGCATGGAAGGCCTGAGCCCGGCCTTTCAGCAATATGTAAAGGCAGAAATTGAGTATAGCTACGCCAACGACCGGCTCACCTTTCAGGACTTGCGCGAGCAGGTAGTGGCAACGGAGAGCCGCCTGAAAATGTCGCCTACGTACTATGACTTCCTGAACGATAAAGCCCTGATCAACAATCCGGCGGCGGTTCAGAGTGAGCAGTACCAGGAGTTTTTGCTGAACTACATCCACTCGCTGGCCATCACCAACGGCAAGCAGCGCACCGACCCCGATTTTTATCAGGTGTGCTATGATTTGGCCAAAAAACAATTAAGCGGCCTCGTGCAGCCCATCATCATGGGGCGTGTGCTCAAGGAGTCGTTTCGGTTTGGGCATGTGAAGCAGTCAGCAGCTATGCTGGCAGACTACCGCTCCGTAGACGCCAAGAATAGGTATTACCCGCTGCTACTCCAGGATTTTGAGACGCATAAGGCATTTGCCATCGGCTCGCCGGCACCCGACTTCACTTTGGTATCGGCCACCGGCGACTCCGTTACGCTTAAGCAGTTTGCGGGTAAGCTCATCTATATCAACTTCTGGCGCACTACCAGCGGCCTGGCCCTGCGCGACTTGCCATATGCGGCGGACCTAGCCAAGAAGTTCGACGGCAAAAACATTGTATTCCTGAACGTTGCTCTTGATGAGAACGAAGGGGCCTGGAAGCAGTTGGTTATCAGCAAGAAGCTACCCGGCGTACACGTGCGCTCAGCCGGCGGCCTGCGCTCAGCCATGGCCAAAGCGTATGCCGTACAGGATGTACCTAGCTATTTCTTGCTCGCTGAAGATGGTACCTTCCTCAACACCAAGCCTAAGCGCCTCAGCAGCCGGGCCGCTGTAGATGAAATTAAAGAGTCTTTTGGGAAGGCCAACACCTACAGCAGCACGCTACCCGTAGACAGTAAGTAAACCGCTCTCCATTTTTATTAGACCAAAAACGCCTATTGCCACGCGGCAGCAGGCGTTTTTGTTTGTTACGAAGCTGGTGATACCCGAGGGTTGAGCGAAGTACGCTTACGGCCTGACCAGACAAGCCCCGGCACCGTACCTTTACCACCAGCATGGCTTCCTTACTCACCGACGGACTTAACTTCTTTTCAAAAGCTACCCCCACCCGCGTCTGGAATGGGGCGCAAGTAGTGGGCGGCTACGTGCTAAGCAAGCTAACGGGCAAGGCTCGGCACTGGGGGCTGCCCGTAGCGCTGTCCTTCGAGCCTACTACCAGCTGTAACCTTCGGTGCCCGGAGTGCCCTAGTGGCCTGCGTTCCTTCACTCGGCCCACGGGTATGCTGCCTGATGAGCTATTTCGTAAGACCATTGATGAGGTTGCCTCCCGGCTGTGGTACCTGATTTTCTATTTTCAGGGCGAGCCATATCTGCACCCTAATTTCCTGGACCTAGTGAAGTACGCGGCAGGTAAGGGCATTTACACGGCTACCAGCACCAACGCGCACTACCTCAACGATACCAATGCCCGCCGCACCGTGGAAAGCGGCCTTGATCGGCTGATCATTTCCTTGGATGGCACTACGCAGGAGGTGTACCAGCAGTACCGCGTGGGCGGCAAGCTGGATAAAGTGCTGGAGGGCACCAAAAATCTGATTAAGTGGCGTCGGGAGCTGAAGTCGCAGAAGCCGCGGGTGGTGTTTCAGTTTCTGGTTGTTCGCCCCAACGAGCATCAGATGGCCGAGGCCAAGCAGCTGGCCAAGGAATTGGGCGTAGATGATGTGTGGTTCAAGACCGCTCAGATCTACGATTACCAGCACGGCTCCCCGCTTATCCCGACCATCGACTACTACTCGCGCTACGAGAACAACCAGAACGGCACCTGGAGCATCAAGAACAAGCTGGTAAATCACTGCTGGAAAATGTGGCACTCCTGCGTGATAACCTGGGACGGACTGGTGGTGCCCTGCTGCTTTGACAAAGACGCCGAGTACCGCCTAGGTGACCTGAAGCAGCAAACCTTCCGCCAGCTCTGGCACGGCACCAAGTACCGCCAGTTCCGCGCCTCCCTGCTCAAAGGCCGCGACCAGATTGAGATGTGCCGCAACTGCACCGAAGGCACCAAAGTGTGGGGTTAGCGGTGCAATAGGAAGCTTGCTGCAATACCTACTGCACCGCTAGCCCCTGTTAATGGCCAAACCGGTAGCGCAGTCCAATAGAGCCAGACGTGGTGAGTACGTTCGGGGATTGTAAGCCCAGGTTGAGGGTTCCCTCGCCCACCGCCTCTAGGCCAGAGAAAAGGCGGTAACGGACACTAGGACCTAAACTAAGACCAAAATGGTTGGCTTGGCCGTTTCGCTCAAAGAAGGCGGTTTCACCCGGCCGGTTGAAGTTAGGAACATAGCCCTTCTGGTGATAGGTATTATGGTCTAGGGTAAACCCGCCCAACGCATCTACCTGGAAGCGGTGGCTTAGGTCGCGCGTAAGAGTATAACGCCCGAGCACCGAGATATTCAACGACGTGTTGCGGCGGTCAGAGGCATATTCGGCGCCCGGAGCATAGCTTAATTCGCTAAGCATGCCTACGTAGGAATGCGTGCTGCTGGTATAGGACGTACTTACCTGTACCCCCAAACGAGGACGAAGTTGGTAGCCGAGGGTGAGCTGTACTGGGGGCCACTTGCTGTTATCTAACCCACGGCTGGCGCGCTGGTACCAGTTGGTGTAAGCTGAAACACCCACATAAAATCGGGGTGTTGGGGGTTCAGTAGCTTGCGCTACCCCCAGAAGTGGAAGTGAAAGAAAAGCGGTACCAATGCCAATAGACCGGATGAACATACACGTAGTGCTATAAATGGTAGGAGAAACCTGGTATTATAAAGCTGAGTACTGATGAGAATCCGAGGCGCTCCAAATCGTTGCATAGCGAAGACTAGAAATAAAATATCCGTGTGCCCCGGCTTTATGGCGGCGGGACACACGGACTGTATAAATAGTTAGTAAACAGTTGCTTATTCACCCCATGGGTACATATCCGGCGGGGTATGCTCGGCCGGATGGGTAGGCAGCGGGTGCAGGGCGTGGGTCTTGTCCAGAAAGAGAAAGGCATCGTAGCGCTCTGGCAATACAGAAGGCACGTAGTTACCGAACCGCTCGAACTCAGGCCGGTACACTACCCCAATAGCACGGTGCCCAATGGGCTGGCGCAGGACGTCGTGGCCGCGCAACTCCGAGGAGAAAAGCAGGGCATTGTCGCCGCCGAGTTGCTGATGCAGCAGGTTTTCCCAAGAACCATGGGTAGCTTCGGGTACGCTCATACGTTCGGGGGTAGCGCCCCACTTTTTGCCGGCAATTACGGAGCCTTGATAGGAGCCAAAGCCCACGGCAAATACATTTTCACGGCCATAGGCTTCGCGAGCGAGTTGGCCCACGTTTACCATATCGTCGCGGCGCATGTCGGTGTAGCGCGCATCGCCGATGTGCGTATTGTGCTCCCAGATAATGACTTTGCTAGTGGGTCCGTGGAGGTCAAGCAGGCGCGTTAAGGTTTCCATCATGTGCCGATCACGCACGTTCCAAGAGGCCGAGCCGCCCTGAATCATAGCCCGGTAGTAGCGTTCCGCATTCACGGCTACTAAGGCGTTCTGCTCGGCATTAAACTGCTCCTCACGCTCCGGTAAGCCGGCGAGGTGCTGGGTGGCCACCTGCCGGCGCAGCGTGTGCAGCATGTGGGTTACTTCATCTTCACAGTCTTTCGAGACGAAGGCCACGGCTTCAGCGTATTCCTGTGGGTCGTCGCCGTAAGGCTCAAAGCAGCGGAAGGCCTTTTGGGCGGCGTGCACAGCGCCATCGCCTTGCTTTTCCACGTAGCGCAATATTTCCTGCAAGGAGTCCCAGAGGCTGTATACATCCAGACCATAAAAGCCAATGCGCTCCGCCCGCGGCAGCTGCCGGTTGTGCTGGTGCAGCCATTCTACTAAAGCCGCTACCTCCCAGTTGCCCCACATCCAGGTAGGCCACCGGTTAAAGTTACTTAGCAGCCTAGCGGCTGTGCCATAGGTCACTTCATCCTGCTTGATGGCGGCGTTCACCTCAAAGCAATCGGGCCAGTCGCCTTCCACCGCTATAAACCCGAATCCTTTTTCCTGAATGAGCCGCTTGGAAAGAGCAGTGCGCCAGGTGTAATACTCCGAGGTTCCGTGCGAGGCTTCCCCTAGCAGCACAATGCGGGCATCGCCAATAGCCTCTATCAAGCGGTCGAGGTCAGCGGCAGAGTGAAGCGGGTGAGTGGGCAGCGGCGTCTTCATTGCTGAGTTTGGTAAGGGCGGAAACGACAGCGTGCGTCGCAACGGAGTTGCGGCGCACGCGAGCAGGTAGTACTAATTGGGCGCGGTGGGCGCCTACTTGTGGTTCTTGGTCAGGTTTTTACCCAAGTCTTCTACCTGTTTCAGGAATTCCAAGGCATCGGAGTCACCGTAGGTACCATAGGCCGAGGAAATAGTACCCCGGACACCATCGGTCGTTTCCAGCGCATAGAGAATCGACATGTCATCTGGGTCGCTTTCACCTTCAAAGCGGTAAAAGTCCACGATGGTTACTTCCTCAGGGCCGTAGCTTTTGGCGCGCTCGGTATCCAGGGTGTGCAAGCGGCCCTCCGTCACGCGGAAGTCTGCCGTAAAGCCGTCTTTGTTGAGTTTCTGTTCTACGTTGACGAGCGAGCGTTCTTCTTCTTTGTCTTGCATGATGAGGGGCGTAGTTAAGGGAGAGGTTGACAGGGGGCCGAGGCAGGCAGGGCCTGCAAACGAAAAGCCCCCGTACCGGCTATACGTAGCCAGTACGGGGACAGGTTATATCCGGATGCAAGAATATTGCGGGCTAGCGCGGACTTGCGTCGCGGGTGGCCGCTAGCTCAATGGTACGCTGTAACCGGTCTACATCAATCACGGAGCAGGCCCCGCCGCAGCCCTTGGCGCAACCCGCCTGATCCTTGGACATAAAGGCCCGCCAGAAGATGCGGCCCACGTAGAACGCAGCGCCAGCGAACAGCAAAGCAATGATGAGATATTGTATCCACATGATGGTCACAAAACTACGACAAGCTCGGAAAAGTTTGGTTTAAGCCGTGTGGTTTGCCTGGGCGCTCTTACTTCCAGAACTCCCGGATAGTCGCCTGCATTTCGTCGTGCACGTGGCCATTGCTGGCTACCACCTGGCGCCCGAAGAGTGGGTCGCCATCTTCCAGAAACTCAGTTACCCGGCCTCCCGCTTCGCGCACCAGCAAAATGCCCGCAGCTACATCGTATGAATTCAGGTTGAACTCGAAGAAGCCCTCGAAGCGGCCGGCAGCTACATACGCCAAGTCGGCGGCGGCCGAGCCTACGCGGCGCACCCCATGCGAGCGGCGCATGAACGCCCCCAGAATCTGGAGGTAGTCGTCCATCAGGCCGAAATCAGTGTAAGGGAAACCGGTGGCAATAAGGGAGTTATTCAGGTCGGGCACATCGGTTACGTGGATGGGCACCTCGTTGCAGAAAGCCCCGGCGCCTTTGGCGGCCCGGAAGCATTCGTCGCGCACTACCTCGTACACCACACCCGCTACTAGCTCCTGATGATAGATCAAGCCCACGCTCACGCAGTACACCGGCAGGCCGTGCACAAAGTTGGTGGTACCATCCAAGGGGTCGATAATCCAGTTGTAGCCGTCTACGCGGTCAGCGCCAACAGTGCCTTCTTCCGTGATGAAGCCCGCCTCGGGTAGAATTTCGCGCAGACCGGCCACCAACAGTTTTTCGGTTTCCTTATCTACATACGACACTAGGTCGTGCACGCCTTTGGTTTCGATATGGCTGCGGTCGAAGGTCAGGGCTTCTTGGCGGATAAACTGACCGGCGTGGCGCGTAACGGCTGCCAGCTGAAAGCTAAGTTGATTGTAATCAAGCATTAGAAGAAAAATGTAGTCATGCTTCGTGATGCAGGAGCATGACGGTCTGGAATTATAGGCGAGCTACTTTCCTGCGGTGCAGTACGGCCCATACGGCCGTGAGAATCAGCAACAGGAAGGCCGCTATCTGGCAGGCGGGCCCGATTAGCTCGCCGTACCGCACGTAGAACGTTAGCTCGGTATTCAGGTGCACGGTGGCGCGGCTGACGGCCTGCACCCACCAGCCGGTCCGCTGGGTTATCTCGCCTTTCTGATTGATAAACGCGGAAATACCGGTATTGGCGGAACGGGCAATGTCGCGGCGGGTTTCAATGGCGCGCAAGGTGGCATACTGCAGGTGCTGGTTGTGGCCCGGCGAATCAGACCACCAGCCGTCGTTGGTGATGATGCCAATCAGCGAAGCGCCGTCGCGCACGTAGTCGCTCACAAAGTCGCCGTAAACGGATTCGTAGCAGATAACGGGGGCCACGCGCAGGTTGGGGGTAGCGGTGCGGTACACAGTTCGCTCGGGTTGAGAGCCTAGTCCGCCGGCCGTACCACCCAGGTCAATGACAAACATGGAGAGCCACGGCGGCACGCCTTCTACGCCTGGTACTAGGCGGCTTTTGTGGTAAAACTCCGCTGGGCCCGTGTCACTGCCCAAATGCAGGGCAGTGTTAAATACATCATAATAGCCTAAGTCTTCGCGGAAGCGGGCGGTAGGGCTGGCTTTTTCTTTAGTAGGACCATACTGGCCCACGGTCGTCAGGCCGGTAATGAGCTCCACGCCCGGATGCTGGCCCAGCCACTGCCGGATGCGCATAATTTTAGGGTAGCCCTCAATGCTGGCCTCGAAGTACGTTTCATCCAGCGAGGTTTCGGGCCAGAGCACCAGCTTGGTTTGCGGGGTGAGGTTTTGCTCGGTGAGTGTGAGCAAACGGGTCAGCTGTTGATCGTGGGGAATGAAATTGGCGCCTCCCTCAAACTTCTCCTTAAAGGGGTCCACGTTCGGCTGGATCACGAGCACCTCAGCCGTAGGGCCTTTCTCCTGATACTGGCTTCCGATAAGAAAAGACGCGGCTATGGGAAGTGCCACCGCGAGTACCGGCCATAACCACTTCAGGCGTAGTGGAGGGGTAGTACCAGCCGCCGCACCAGCACTCCGAAAGCCAAACCATGCCCCGAACACGAGCAGGTTCACGGCCCAAATCCAGACGGAGCCGCCCAGGAAACCGGTGTACTCATACCACTGCACCAGGTAGTTAGCTTGCGCAAAGCCGTTGCCGAGCGTCAGCCAGGGCCAGGTCAGGAACCAGTGCAGGTGCAGCTGCTCAAAGGCAATCCAGTAGATGGGCAGGGAAAGGTAGCCGAGCCGCGGACCAAAGTGCTTCTTGGTGTGATAGAAGGCGGCCAGCGGCATGGTCATCATCAGGGCGTTGCAGATAACGGCCGTGATGCCGCCGCCCAACGTGCTGTAGCTCACCCAGTAGGTAGTGAACAGGTTCCAGAGCACGAGCAGCAAATAACCGTAGCGCCATATTTTCCAGCCGCTAGCCCCGCGCTCCGTGAGAAGCTGCTCCATCCGCAGAAACGGCACCCACGCCACCAGCAGCACCAGCGCCAACGGAGCCGGATTTACGGGCCAGCCCAGCCACAGCAACGCCGCACCCAGCAGGGCCAGCAGGCTCGGCAGCCAGAAAGCCAACCCCGAAACCGGCAGGTTGGCGGCCGTAATGGGGGTAGCGGAAGCAGTTGATTTAGTCAGCACGATGTTCGTCGGTATAGCGGTCTTCTTTGGCGCGCTCTTCTTTGTGGCCTTGCACCACCAGCACAATTTCACCTTTGATGGCCGCGCGGGCCGCAAAGTTGGCGGCCAGCTCGGAAAGCGGAGCCGTTACGGTTTCTTCAAATAGCTTGGTCAGTTCGCGGCTGACGGATGCCGGCCGCTCCGGACCTAGTACTTCGGCCAGCTGCTCCAGGGTCTTGACAATCCGGTGCGGCGACTCGTAGAAAATCATGGTGCGGGTTTCGCCAGCCAGCTCTTTAAGGCGGGTTTGGCGCCCTTTCTTCACCGGCAAAAAGCCTTCGAAGGTAAACCGCTCCGCCCCAAACCCCGACTTCAGTAAGGCAGGCACAAAGGCCGTAGCGCCGGGCAGGCACTCCACCTTTAGGCCCCGGGCCAGACACTCGCGCACCAACAAAAAGCCGGGGTCAGAAATTCCGGGCGTGCCTGCATCCGATACCAAGGCCATGGTTTCGCCTTTTTCGAGGCGCTCCAACAGGCGCTGCACCTGCTGGTGCTCGTTGTGGAGGTGGTAGCTGAGCATCGGCTTTTTCAGGCCCAGGTGCTGCATGAGGCGGCCACTGGTGCGCGTGTCCTCGGCTAGCACGGTATCTACCTCGCCCAGCACCCGAATGGCCCGCAGGGTAATATCCTCCAGGTTGCCAATGGGCGTGGGCACCAGATACAGAAGCGTGGGAGCGGGAGTAGCAGTCGTCGTCATACAGCAGCAAAGGTAGAGGAGTTAGCAGTTGCAAGTAGTGGGTTGCGGCGTACGGGTACTAGGCCTTGCGTAGCGGGCAACCGATTACTCGTCACTCACTCTCCGCCGTATTCGGCCGCCAGCTGATCAATGGCGGCGGCCAGCTTGCGGTCTTTGTCGGTTACTGTGTTGCCGGCATCGTGGGTGCGCAGACGGAAGGTTACCACGTTGTACTCATTGCTCCACCACGGGTGGTGCTCCTGGTACTCGGCTTCTTCTGCTACATCGCTCATGAAGCTAAAGGCCATTTTGAAGTCTTTGAACCGGAAAGTCCGGGTAAGGGCGTTGTCTTGTTCAGTCCACATAGGGTAGCGCAGTTACAGGGAGGAAGTGCAAGGTAGGCTGCCCGTCCCGGAAACACACACGCCGCTACCATAGGGCTGCCGCGGCTGGCACTTGGGCCCCAGAACCACCCTAGCCCACTACCTTTGTGGCTTGGCTGAGTTGTCCGCAGCGGAGTCGTTTCTGAAAAAACATTTCGTTGTTGAGCTAATCTTCTTGCTCATTCTTTGGTTAAGAAGCCCAACTGTCTAAAAACCTGACTTTTCTTTTAAAGATGCCACTGACCACTGAGTTGGCCGGATGGTGTCTGCTACCCCTTCATGAGTAAGCAACGCTATTTCTTTCTGATTCTGATTCTTGGTACCCTATCGGCGCTGGGTCCTTTTTCCATTGATATGTACCTGCCGGGCTTCCCGGCCATAGCGCGGGATCTGCACACCACAGTGGCTGAGGTTTCGCTTTCGCTCTCCAGCTTTTTCGTGGGGGTTTCGGCCGGGCAGCTGCTTTATGGCCCGTTGCTCGACCGGTTTGGGCGCAAAAAGCCGCTGTACATAGGCTTGCTGCTGTACGCCTTGGCCTCCTTGGGCTGCTACCTGTCAGCCTCCATTGACTCGCTTATTCTGCTCCGCTTTGTGCAGGCCCTGGGTAGCTGCGCCGCTACGGTGGCCGCCGTGGCCATGGTCCGCGACCTGTTCCCGGTGAAGGATGCACCCAAGGTTTTCTCGCTGCTCACGCTCGTTATCAGCGTTTCCCCCATGCTGGCGCCTACCGTGGGCGGCTATATGGTGGAGGCGTACGGCTGGCAGTCGGTGTTTCTGGTCTTGTTCCTGATGGGTGCGCTTATGCTGCTGGCCTCCGTGTTCTGGCTGCCCGAAAGCTACCAGCCCGACCCTAGCTACTCCCTGCACCCCAAGCCCATCCTGACCACATTTTGGTCGGTGCTGCGCGAGCCTCAGTTCTTTACCTACGCCCTCACCGGCGCCATGACGTTTGGCGGCCTGCTGGCGTACGTTTCCGGCTCGCCCCTGGTATTCATGGATATTTTCGGGGTGAGCGGCAAGGCCTACAGCTGGATTTTCGCTTTGCTCTCGGTGGGCTTCATCGGCTCCAGCCAAGTCAACAGCTGGGTATTGCGCTATTACCGCAGCGAGCAGATTGTGCTGGTAGCTATGGGGTTTCAGTCGATTATTGGGCTAGTGTTTCTGCTGGGCACCGCGTTAGGGTGGTTTGGCGTAGCTGGCACCATCGTGATGCTCTTTCTTTTTCTGTGCTGCCTGGGCTTTGCCAACCCCAACGCGGCGGCCCTCTCCATTGCTCCCTTCTCCAAAAACGCGGGTAGCGCTGCCGCCCTGATGGGCGCCACCCAAATGGCGGTGGGCGCTCTAGCCTCATTCGGAGTGAGTTTGTTCAATACCCACACGGCCGTACCTATGGTGGCCATCATGGCCACCTCGGCCTTGCTGGCCTTACTGATTCAATTGGTAGGGCGCCGCCTGATTGGGCAGCCAGTAGCCGCCGCGGAAGACGCTGGGGTGCTGGTGCATTAAAGCCGGACTATAGCATTCTGCCGCAGTGGCATAAACTGCTGTAAAACAGGTTTTTGCCTAGCTTACAACACGCTTATCAAGCTATACTTTAACGCTTTACGCCTTCAAATACCCTAGCAAAGTACGCGGAAGCCATGCTTCCCGATGACACTGTTACCACTGCGTTTGCCCCCTGGCTTTGCTGCCAGGGGGCTTTTCGTTTTCAGGCACCTAGTCAGTTCCCGTTTTGGCTTGGCTATACCGCTGAGCTACAGCATATTCACAATGACATAATTTTAATATATATGATATTATTAATAAAAATAGCCATTAAGCCAAAGAAAGGCCCTGTCAATTGTAATTATTTCAATGAAGTCCCATAATTAATGAAATAAGTTAAATTACTTATTGAAAAAACTATACCAAACTGTTTACTTACAGTGCGCTATTGCCTTATCCACCATACTCTTACAACATGCATAAACTCTTACCACGCCTGGCACCACCCGTGCTAGCAGCCTCCTTATTCCTAGCCGGTCAGGCTACCTATGGCCAAGGCACGGGGCCTTCGGACCAGAAAGCAGTACCGCAGGCCGTACTGAACCACCTCAAAAAAAACAAACAACTCCTCAAGCTCACAGATTCTGATATTGCCGACGTTGCGGTAAGCAGTCAGACGGAGTCGAAGAGGAGTGGAGTAAAGCACATTTACCTGAAGCAGCGGTACCAAGGCATTGAAATCCATAATGCCATTACCAACGTTAACATGACCTCGGACAACCAGGTCCTGAACGTGGGGAACCGCTTCCAACTTGATGTGAGCAAGCGCGTGAAGCCGGCCAAAGCCCGCCTCACGGCCGAGGCGGCGGTAGCGGCCGCAGCCCGGCACCTGAACATCTCCCTGAAACAGCCGCTGTCAGTTCAGAAAAAGACCGGGGGCACAAACCAAGAGGTTCTGTTCTCAAACGGGGGCATTTCGCTGGAGTCCATTCCGGCTAAGCTCGTGTATCAGCCCATGCCCGATGGCAGCCTGCGCCTGGCCTGGAACGTGTCGATTTACGAATTGAACGCTCAGAACTGGTGGGACATGCGGTTAGATGCTGCTACCGGGGAGGTGCTGGAAAAAGACAACCTAGTAGTACACTGCGAGTTTGACAATGATGGCCCCGGCGGGCTCCCGCTGGGCTACGGCGCTTCTCA
Organism: Hymenobacter tenuis; assembly: GCF_054780495.1. Lineage (NCBI taxonomy): Bacteria > Pseudomonadati > Bacteroidota > Cytophagia > Cytophagales > Hymenobacteraceae > Hymenobacter > Hymenobacter tenuis. The sequence goes on along the minus strand of NZ_BAAGWF010000004.1, from coordinate 139,526 downwards.
GGCTGTTGCGGCATCGAAGCCGTTTAACTTTGCCGCCACCGTAGCGGCCGCCGCCGACCCAGTAGCCAACATCTACAATGTGTACCCTCTGGTAACGGAAAGCCCTAACCACGGGCCTCGGGTATTTGTCAGCACGAGTGCCGCCGATGAAAAAGCCTCGCCTCGAGGCTGGCACTACTCGCCCGCTGGCTCGTTTACTACCACCCGTGGCAACAACGTTTTCGCCTACGAAGACCCTACCAACAACAATAGCTTCGCTACCAACTACAGTCCCGATGGTGGTGCTGACTTGAACTTCAACTTTCCGGTTGACCTGACCAAGCAGCCCGTCACGTACCGCGATGCGGCCACAGCAAACCTGTTCTACTGGAACAACCTCATGCACGACATCTGGTACCAGTATGGCTTCGATGAGGCCAGTGGCAACTTCCAGTATGATGTCTTTGAAAGGGGCGGCATGGCCAATGACCCCGTACTAGCTGAGGCCCAAGACAGCCGCAACATCCCGACGACGCGCAACAACGCCAACTTTGCCACCGGCAACGACGGCTTTGCGCCCCGCATGCAGATGTACCTGTGGAGCGGTATTCCCGATAAGGACTTGTTCCGCATTACCTCGCCAGCTGCCTTAGCTGGCAGCTACACCGCCCTCGAAGGCAGCTTCAGTAAGCCCTTAACCTCCACGCCCGTAACGGGCAAGCTTGTGCTGGCCGCTACGGCCACGGGCGTAGGCCAGGAAGGCTGCAGCGAGTTTAGTAATGCAGCGGCCATCAGCGGTAACATTGCGGTGGTGTACCGGGGTAGCTGTGGCTTTGCCGATAAGGTACAGAACGCTCAAAAAGCAGGAGCTATAGCTGTTTTAGTTATTAACAACGCCGCTGGTGCACCCATCGTCATGGGCGGTGCGCCCACCGTGGCCCTGCCGGCTATTGCTATTCCGGCCGTAATGATCAGCCAGTCCGATGGAGCTAAGGTCCGGACGGCACTGGATGCGCAAACGGAGGTAGTAATTACTTTGAAAAATGATGGCTCAGGTCCGGAATTTGACGGCGACTTCGATAACGGCATCATTGCCCACGAATACGGTCACGGCATCTCTACCCGCCTGACGGGCGGCGCCATGAACTCAACCTGCTTGCGCAATGCTGAACAAGCGGGTGAAGGCTGGAGCGACTGGTTTGGCCTGATGCTGACCACAAAAGTTGGCGACAACGGTGCGAAGCCCCGTGGTATTGGCACATACGCCTCCGGGCAGCCCACCACCGGCCGCGGTATTCGTCCGGCTCCGTACAGCACCGATTTTGCGGTGAATAACTACACCTACGGCGCTACCAACAACACGGCGCTGGCAGCTCCGCACGGCGTAGGTTTTGTATGGGCTACCATGATTTGGGACATGAACTGGGCCCTGATCGAAAAGTATGGGTATCATGCTGACTTGTACAAAGGCACGGGCGGCAACAACATCGCCATGGCTCTCGTGATTGAAGGCCTGAAGCAGCAGCCCTGCAGCCCTGGCTTTGTAGATGCCCGCAACGGCATTCTGGCGGCTGATATGGTCTTGAACAAAGGCGCCAACCAGGAGCTGATTTGGAAAGTGTTTGCCCGCCGTGGTCTGGGCTTTAGCGCCAAGCAGGGCCTAAGCACCAGCCGCATCGACCAAGTGGAGGCCTTCGATATGCCCCCACTGTACGCCTGCTCAGCACCCACCATTACGGTATCGCCCGAAACTGCTGGCTTCGCTGGGGCCGCCCGCAACACCATTTACCTAGGCTATGGTGCTCAGAGCGTGACGCTAACTGCCAGCGGCGACCCAACCTTCCAGTACACCTGGGCGCCAGCAACCGGCCTGAGCAATGCCACTAGTGCTAATCCGGTGTTCACGCCTACTGCGGCTGGTTCGTACACCTTCACCGTTACGGCCGTTAACGCTGACCAGTGCACCCGCACGGCTGAGGTTAGAATTGAGGTGATTGACGTGCGCTGCGGCAATAAGAACGACAAAGTGCAGGTGTGCCACAACGGCAAGCTGCTCTGCATCGGCAGCACCGATGTACTAGACCACCTGCGCCACGGCGACATGGTAGGCACCTGCCAGGAAGAGGCTTCCGCGAGCCTGTTGGGCAGCGAAAGCACCACGGAGGATGGCCTAACGGCTTCACCCAACCCTTCGCGGGGTCGTACGTCCCTAGCCTTCAAACTACCTCAAAGCGGCCACTACCGCCTGGAGGTGATGAACATGCAGGGCTCGGTGGTAACGGTAGTTGCAGAAGGCAACGGCGAAGCGGGGGAAAGCTTCTCGTATGAATTCAGCAAAGGCAAGCTCTCTTCGGGCACTTACATGGCCCGGTTGGTAACCGGCAAAAAGAGCAAGTTCACCCGCATTGTACTGCAAGACTAGGCATCAGCTACCTGCCTGGAAATAGAACGGGAGGCCCTGCTAGTCGGGGCCTCCCGTTTTGTTGCTTGCTGGTAGTGGAAAGCGCTTCGGGTTTGGTTGGCACATGAGCTTAACATCTTTTGCACTAGGCTTCGTGACAGCCCCAACCGTTCAGCTACGCAGGAGGGCACGCCGCAATTTTATGGGCCAGCTACTAGGCCAAACCTAAACCCAAACCCTCAAACCACAGTACACTTTCCTGTAACTCCTCCCATCCTACTAGTCTGCTTATTTATGGCCATTGACCCAAACAATCGTCCCGTTCGCGTAATCAACGACGATACGACGGACCAGGAACTCTCTGCCGGACACATCATCCCGGGTGCTGACCCACCCAAGAACGAAGCAGCGCGTGGTGGCTTCGGCAACCGCGACGGCAAAGAAGGCTACGGCACGGACAGTGAGAACGGTATTACCTCGCTTTCCGTGAATGAAGATGCGGATAAGGCCCAGCGCCCCGCCGATAATATGCGTAGCAACGACGAAGGGCGCTCCGACCGCCCTAACCAGGATATGCCCGACGACCGCGACGCTGACATGCGCCCGCGTCGCCCCGTAGATGAGCTGGATGCGGACGACGACCGCCCCGGCCGCGACGAAATGCGCAACCCGAACTCCCGTGTGGGCATGGGCCAAATGGAGCAACGCCAGCCCAACAACGATGAGCTGGCCCGCCAAGGCACCAACGCCGACCTCACTGACCCGAATGCCTCGGACTCTGCCATTGTGCAGTAACCTGTAGGCCCAGGTTTTTCCTGGCATTTTTAGTTTCCCGCTCTGTTTCTACGTGAAAACGAACCAGTAAACTTCTGAACGCTATGCCCTACAAAAGCAATAACACCAATCAGCAGTCTAAGGAAAACCATGGCAGCCCTAGCCAAACGGAACAGCCGAAAGGCACCGGCAACCTGCCTGTAAATAATTTAGATGAGGCCACCGAAGAGCGCTTGGCCCAGGAGGCCCTAGATGCTGGTCTGCGTCATCCGAACCGCAACCTCGACAAGCCCGATCTGGACAAGCCCGCTTACAGCTAAAAACTGCGGACTCCGTAAAAAAGCACCTGCCACGGCAGGTGCTTTTTTGTTTCTCGTTTCTTCTTTCCAGTTACGCTTATGGCCCGCTACGTTACCACTGATTTGCACGGATGCTTACGCTCGTTTCAGCACCTAGTAGAGGAAAAGCTGAAGCTAACCCCACAAGATGAGCTGTATGTACTAGGTGATTACGTGAACAAAGGACCCGATAGCCGCGGCACCCTCGACTATCTTATGCAGCTTCCGCAACGGGGCTACCACGTGGTGTGCCTACGGGGCAACCACGACCAGGAACTGCTGGACGCCGCCAACGGACACCAACAACTCACCTGGGCCACGGATGAAGACCGCCGTATTACATTACAGAGCTTTGGCGTGGAACGGCCCGAGGACATTCCGGCCCGCTACCTGCGCTGGCTACATGACCTGCCGTATCAGTTTGACGTACCGGGCTTTATTCTGGTGCATGCCGGCTTCGATTTTCGCTTGCCTCCTGAGCAAATGCGCCACGATTGGGACACCATGCTCAATACCAAGGCCTTTACCTACGATGCTTCCCGCACGGGCGGCAAGCGGATAGTACACGGGCACGTGCCCACTCCCACAGCAACCGTGGAAAAACACGTAAAAGCCCACAAAGAAGCTATTTGCCTCGATACAGGCTGCGTGTACCGCCACAACCCGGAGCTTCGCCATCTGGCCGCTCTGGACCTAGACACCAACAAACTGGTGCTGCAACCCAACATAGAGCCCGACTACCCCATTGCGGTTCGATAAGCCAGGCAGGCTAGTGTTTGGCTTCCTTATTCCTGCGGTAGCGCGTCGGAGCGAAGCAGCTGCCGGGCCGCTTCCTGGTACGGGTTCTGAGGGTCGTTGGCTACGGAGCGCAGCGTATTGCGGGCAGCCGTAATTTGTTGATTGCGCCAGTAGGCCATGCCCAGGTGGTAGCGCGCCCGCCGGGCCAGCCCCGAGCCCGACTGCATGGCTACGCGCCGCAGAAATGGTTGCGCCGCCTTAATCTGTTCGGGCTTATCCTGGCTTAGCAGAAAGATGCCGTTGTAGTACATAAGCGTATCCTGGCCCAGGCTGCTGGACGAAATGCGCCGCAAGGAGTGCAGTGCCGGCGCGTAGTGGCCGTCGCGGTAGTAGCGCATGGCTTCGGCCAGCAGAGGGCGTTGCGTCTCCTGCACTACGTCATCAGATAACCCTACCTCAGGCACGTAATACCGGGTCCAAGAGGCCTCCGCATTCGGGGCCGTTGGGCGCAGGATCATCCAGAGCAACACGAGCACAATACCAGCCGCCAACCCCAACAGGCCCCAGCGCTGTTGCGTGCGGCGCTGCCGACGGCGGATGCGGCCCAAGGCGGCCTGGCGCTGATCCAGGCGCAAATCTAGGGCGAGCAGGCGCTGATGCAGGGTTTCGTGCCCGGCCACCCAGCGTAGGTCGGCGGCCAGCTGCTCGTACGCCTGGTAGGCTTGGTACAGCGTAGCATCCTGCTCCAGCCGGACCTCAAAGGCTTCCTGCTCAGCGGGCGTCATCTGGCCATCGGCAAAGCGTTCCAGCTCTTCCAGGTAAGGGCGCAGGTCGAAGGCAGGCAGCGTCATACTACAGTACTAGCGGGAAATAAGCGTAGGGCGGCAGATTGGGGGCATGCTGTAGGTACACAACAGCTCCCAGAAGCTGCTAAGCTACGCAGAAGAGGCCAGCCAGCCATTATGCTTGGGCTCCTTCAGCGCGCAGCCGCAGTTCGTACAGCTTCCGCAGGCAGCTCGATTTCTGGATCCGGGCAACGTTGGCATTGGCGTACCCCATCTTGCCGGCCACCTTCTCAAAGTTGTAGCCCCGGAAGTAGAAATACATCAGCATTTTCTGACACCCTTCTCCTAGCTGCTGAAACATTGCCAAGAGGTGATGGCGCCGACCGGCTTCTGCCCTTGGCAACTCGGCCGTAGTACGGGCAGCTCGCATCTCCTCATCGGCAATGCCATACACATACGCCCGCAAATCGGGTGGCAGCTTGGTTAGGCGCCCATCGGCCACTTGGTCGTAGAACTCTACTACTACGGTCCGGAGCAGGGCGTGGGCCTCCGGGGGGGCCAATTGGTGCTGGCGCCGGGCCCAGCGGGCAAACAGGTCGCGGTTCTGCTCATAAAACGTAATCAGAAACGACTGGTTTCCGATGCGTAAGCTGGTCAGGACTTCGGCAAGCTGCTGGGGCGAGTTCATGCAGGCAAGGTAAGGCGAAGTTGCGAGATGCGGAAGCAGTGCCCGTGGCCAGCCGGTTACGCTAGCACGTACCGGTTCAGGTCTGCACCTGCCCTAGGCCATTACCTTCTCTAAAGCCACACCACAATTGCATGGAGGGTTTGGCAAACTCCCGGACCTAGTGCGTACTCATTTCACTATTCATCCGCTACCTTTGAAGCTATGGAAACGCAAGCCACTACCCTCACCCACGACACCGTAATTTTCGACCTGATTCAGAAGGAGAAAGCACGGCAAACTCACGGTATTGAACTCATTGCCTCCGAAAACTACGTGTCGGAGCAAGTGATGCGGGCCCAGGGCTCCATCCTCACCAACAAATACGCCGAGGGTCTGCCCGGTAAGCGCTACTACGGTGGCTGCGAAATTGTGGACCAGATCGAGCAATTGGCCATAGACCGGGCCAAGGAGCTGTTCGGAGTAGAGTGGGTAAACGTGCAGCCGCACTCCGGCGCCCAGGCCAACGCCGCCGTCATGCTGGCCATCCTGAACCCCGGCGACAAAATCCTCGGCTTCGACCTGTCGCACGGCGGCCACCTGACGCATGGCTCGCCCGTTAACTTCTCAGGCAAACTTTACAAGCCTAGCTTTTATGGCGTAGAGCGCGAGACTGGTCTTATTGACTGGGAGAAAGTAAAAGAAACAGCCCGCCGCGAGCAGCCGAAGCTCATCATCTGCGGTGCCTCGGCCTACTCCCGCGACTGGGACTACAAAGCCCTGCGCGAAGCGGCCGACGAGGTAGGCGCGCTGTTGCTGGCCGATATTTCGCACCCTTCCGGCCTGATTGCCAAGGGCTTGCTGAATAATCCCTTCGACTACTGCCACATCGTTACGACGACGACGCACAAAACCCTGCGCGGCCCGCGCGGCGGCCTGATCATGATGGGCAAAGATTTCGAAAACCCCTTCGGCCTGAAAACCCCGAAAGGTGAAATTCGCATGATGAGCAGCCTGCTGGACTCAGGTGTATTCCCCGGCACCCAGGGCGGCCCGCTTGAGCACGTTATCGGCGCAAAAGCCGTAGCCTTCGGCGAAGCGCTCAGCGACGCCTACACCGACTACACCCACCAGGTTATCAAAAACGCGCAGGCGTTGGCAGGTGCCTTCGTGGAGCGCGGCTACCAGATTATTTCGGGCGGCACCGACAACCACCTGATGCTAATTGACCTACGCAGCAAAGGCCTAACTGGCAAAATTGCGGAGAACACGCTTATCAAGGCCGACATCACCATCAACAAGAACATGGTGCCCTTCGATGATAAGTCGCCCTTTATTACCAGCGGCATGCGCATTGGCTCGGCAGCCGTAACCACCCGCGGCCTGAAGGAAACGGATATGGTTCGGATTGTGGAGTTCATTGATGAAGTGCTGACCCATAACGACGACGATACCCGCATTGCCCGCGTTCGGGGCCAGATCAACGAGTGGATGGAGCAGTATCCGCTGTTCGTTTAACTTCCGGAATGGCTGAGTAGCTAGGCCTATTTGACACGAAAACTGGTCCGGCAGCATCCTGTTCGGGCTGGTTTTCGTTTGTCTGTCACCCTAGTCCTGACTCCTTCGTTTATTTCCTCATTTCCCCCGTTCTGTGGATCCTAATCAACCTGCGCTGGGCAACCAGCAGGAAATGTCTTTTATCGACCACCTGGAGGCCTTACGCTGGCACATCATCCGGGCGGCTATTGCGGTAGTGATATTTGCCCTGGCGGCCTTTTTCTCCAAGGATTTCCTATTTCACGACCTGATCCTGGGTCCTTCCCGCCCCGACTTCTGGACGTACCGGATGTTCTGCCAGGTGGGGGAATGGCTGCACGCGCCCAGCCTGTGCATCGATAAAATTGGTTTTGTTATTCAGAACCGTGAAATGAGCGGGCAGCTGACCATGCACATCAGCACCTCTTTTATTGTGGGCCTGGTGCTGGGTTTTCCGTATTTGTTCTGGGAGCTGTGGCGCTTTATTAAGCCCGGTCTTTACCCGCATGAGCAGCAGAACTCGCAGGGGGCCGTATTCTTTGTATCGGTGCTGTTTGCCTTGGGCCTGCTCTTTGGCTACTACATTGCGGCGCCCATGAGCATCAACTTTCTGGCGGGCTACGTGGTAGATGCTACCATTGAAAACCAGATTGACATGCAGAGCTACCTGAGCACACTCACGACCATGTCGTTATCGTGTGCTTTTGTGTTTGAGCTGCCCATGATTGTGTTCTTCCTGGCCAAAGCTGGTTTGATAACGCCCGAAATCATGCGCGTGTACCGCAAGCACGCCATTGTGGTTATTCTGGTTATTGCGGCCATCATCACGCCTCCCGATGTATCGGCCCAGATTATCGTGACCATTCCTATCATTCTGCTCTATGAGCTGAGTATTAACATTGTCCGGGTAGTAGGCCGCAACCGCACTGCTTCCTTGAACGCACAACTAACTGAAAACAAAGGCATAGCATAGCCCTTGATACGGAACAAGAAATGTGCTGATGAGCTTTACCACTAGCTGCGTCAGCACATTTTTTTTGCCATCTATACTACCTTCACTCCTCTCTCTCAACTCACTTTCCTAGCTCACTCACATGACGAAACTTGCCATTGGTTCCGACCACGCCGGCTTCGAGCAAAAGCAAATGCTGCTGCACTGGCTCCGCGACAACGGGTATGAGGTCCAGGATTTTGGCACCTACTCCGCCGACTCTGTGGACTACCCTGATTATGTGCATCCGCTGGCCTCGGCCGTGGAGCAGGGCGAGTTTGAGCTGGGCATTCTGCTGTGTGGCTCGGCCAACGGAGTGTGCATTACGGCTAATAAGCACCAGGGCATTCGGGCGGGGTTGGCCTGGGAACCGGAGGTAGCCACCCTGATTCGGCAGCACAACAACGCCAATATTGTGTGCATTCCGGCCCGCTTTGTAGATGCCGAAACAGCCCGCGCCATTACCAGCCAGTTTCTGAACACCGCTTTTGAAGGCGGCCGCCACCAGACTCGCATTGATAAGATAAGCTGCTAAATATTAGCGCCATACTAAGAGCGGGTTTGCGCTGCACTAGGTCCTAGTGCAGCACAAACCCGCTCTTTTATTTACTTAAGCGGTACACGCCGGGTGTGTTCGTGGGCTGGTACCGGCCAAAAATATCGGGGATTTTGTATTGCAGTTCTGGCACTAGCCCGGCCTGGTCGATCAGGTATTGAGGCGGGTTGTTTTGGAAGTTGCGGGCCACCCGGAACACCGCATCATATTCCTTCAGGTGGCCAAAATCGGCCTGCGCTAGGCGCCAGTCGAAGTACGGAGTAGCCAAGCGGTTCTGGACGTAGGGGCGCTGATCGGGACCTAGTACCAGTAGGCGCTGCCCCTGTAGAAAGGCATATTTGGGCTCCGGATTTATGGCATAGTTACCTTCTCCCGGAATCTGGATAACAGTTTCTAGGTGCAGCACCGACCGATACCGCACAACCACCACCAGCCCAATTACCACCAACAGCAGCAGTTCCGGTACCCAGGCCCGCCGCCCTTTCTGCCACAGAAACAAGCTGAAATACGTGAGGGGTGGCAAAATAAGCACCAACGTGCCGGTAGCCATACCACGGCCGGCCGCCCCAATGGCCACCGCCACCACCAGCCAAATCAGCATCAGCTGCTGAAACTTAATCTGGAACACAAGTCCGAGGGAGGTAGTGAAGCTACGCACTAGGCCTAGCACCAGCAGCAACCCCGGCAAAATCAGTAGGCGCAGCAGCACCCATAGCGGCAGCCCATCGGTTTCGGTTACTAGGCCGCGCAAGGTGGGCTGCAGATGAAACTGAGCAAAACCCGGCAACGACTCCGTGTACAGAAAGAACGTAGCCACCACTGCATACGGAAACAAAAAGCCGCAGACCAGCAGCAAAAAGCTCCTAAACGAGTTGGCCGCGAAGATGATAACGGCAAACAAGCCCACCAGCAGAAACAACGCCAGCGGCAGGTAGCACAGCGCCGCTACCCCAATCAGAAAGCCGGCCCGGAACAGCCGCCGGTTATCGTAGCCCTCGCGGGAGGTGGGCAGCAAGGCGCTCAGGGCCGCAATCAGAAACGAATGGCCCAGCAGCAGCGGCGACAACGCATCTAGCTCGGAGGTGAGGCTGCCGAGCAGCAGGTAGGTGAGGGCGCCCACGTAGCCGCGCTCCGGGTGCACATCGGCCCGGTTGAGCACAAAGTTGAAGCGCAAGGCCTGAAAAATCAGCAGAGCCAAGGCCAGCAAGCGGTAAAGCCACAATGGCCGGGCACTTACTAGGTCTAGGGCGCCATAAAAGGCGGCGGCCAGCGGCGCCATGCTATCATAAATATCCTGGTACAGCAGGGCGCCCTCCTGCAGCCGCTCGCCTACCAGCAGGGCCCGAAGCTCAGCAGGCGTAAGCGGAATGCCCAGCCACAGCAGCGGAAGCCGCAGCGCCAGCAACAGCAGCAGCAAGGCAAAAAGCCGGGTGGGCAGGGAGCTTTTGAAAAATTGCAGCAAGGCGAAATCAGCAGTTTAAAACGAAACAGACCCTAGTGCCGGAAAAACAAAGTGGCCTACTAGCCGGCAAATGTACGGTTCCGGCAAGGCCGCACCCAGCTTTCTGGCGTTAGCGCCCCTAGGTAATTACCTAATCATCTATTCCCTGCGTTACCTAATCACCCCAAACGGTATCTTTGTAAATTCTTATGGAAAGTAAACGACAGCAAAAAGTAGCTAGCCTGCTCCAACAGGAGTTGGCCGCCGTATTTCAACGCGACCTTCCCCACCTGTTTCCGGGGCTGCCGCCGGGCATCAGCCTGATTCGCGTTTCCCCTGACCTGGGCATTGCCCGCGTGTACCTGAGCCTGTTGGTGATGGCCAAGGATACCAGCGGCGAGGACCTGCTGCTGCTAGTGAAAGACAACCAGAAAGGTATTCGGCAGGCATTGGCCAAGCGCGTGCGCCAGCAGTTGCGCATCGTACCGGACCTAGTCTTTTTCCTGGATGACTCGGCGGCTTACGCAGCACATATGGACAAGATATTCGGCGACATTCACATTCCGCCGACCCCTAGCGAAGGCGATGATGCCGCCCAAGGCGGACCAGAGGGCGGCGCCCCCAAGCGCCCCAAGCTTTTCGCCGACGAAGACGAATAACCGGTGAAATGACGAGGTAGTACTTTGTTCAGGTATCAAGCTGATGCCTGTGCTAGGTACTACTAGCTTCTCAACCTCACCCATTCATCACCTCACCAGCTCACCCCTTTGTACTACGACCCGATTAAGAAGTCGCTCGGCGAAGTATTTAACCGTACGCCGTGGCTCCGCCGCCTCTTCTACCACCTGCTCGATTTGCTCCTGCTCCGGACCTGGCACGTGCACCGCGAGCTGCGCCAGTGGGCCAAAGGCCGCACCGATGCCGCCACCAGTATTCTGGATGCCGGCTCCGGCTACGGGCAGTACACTTACTGGATGTCGGGCCTGAGCAAGAAGTGGGAGATTCTGGCCGTGGATGTGAAGGATGAGCAGGTTGCCGACTCCAACCGCTTCTTCCGCCAAATCGGCCGCACCAACGCCCAGTTTGCCGTGCAAGATCTTGTGCTGTACCAGCAGCCCAACACCTTCGATTTGGCCCTGTCGGTGGATGTGATGGAGCATATTCTGGAAGATGTGGAAGTGTTCCGCAACATTCACGCCTCGCTCAAAGACGGCGGCATGCTGCTCATCTCCACCCCTTCTGACCAGGGCGGCTCCGATGTGCACTCCGATGGCGAAACCTCCTTTATTGAGGAGCACGTGCGCGACGGCTACAACATCCACGAGATTCAGCAAAAGCTGCGTACAGCAGGCTTTGAGCGCATTGAGGCGCAGTATAGTTACGGGGAGCCGGGCCAAATATCCTGGCGGCTGAGCATGAAGTACCCCATCCTGATGCTGGGCTACTCCAAGTGGTTTTTTGTGCTGCTGCCCTTCTATTACCTCGTTACGTTCCCGTTTTGTTTGCTCCTAAACTGGTTCGATGCCAACACCAAGCACGATTCGGGCACTGGCCTGATTGTGAAGGCCTGGAAATAGACCTTTTGCGCCCGGCGGCGTATCTTGGCTGCTGATTAACCTACCAATTTTCGTTATTACGCCCTTTCACTAGCTCCACCCCGCGCCCCGCACGTGAACGTACCTTTGCTCATTGCCCGGCGTTATTTTCTCTCGAAGAAGAAGCGCAACATCATCAGCATTATCTCCAACATCTCCATGGTGGGCGTGGCCGTGGGGACGATGGCGCTGATTATTGTGCTTTCCGTGTTCAACGGCCTCGAGGACCTAGTGCGGAGTTTGTACGGCAAGTCTGATTCGGATTTGCTTATCACAGCCGTGCAGGGCAAGTCGTTTCCGGTTGATGCGCGTCTGCTGGCTAAGTTGCGGGCCACGGCGGGGGTAGGCATCATTACGGAGGTAATTGAGGACAACGCCCTGCTGCAGTACCGCGACCGGCAGATGGTAGTGAAGATGAAGGGCGTTTCCGACAACTACTACAAGCAAAGCAACATCGACTCGGCCATTGTGGATGGCAACCACGATTTGCACCGCGACGGGCTGGATTATGCCTTACTAGGAGCCGGCGTGCAGCACGAGCTCAGCATCACGCTCGACAACCGGTTTTCGCCTATGCGCTTACTGTACCCGCGTAACACGGGCCGCAAAACGCTGAGCATGAACCCAGAAACTGCCTTTACGGAGCAGAACATCCTGGCGGGCGGTGTATTTCTGATTGAGCAGCACATCGACGACAGCTATGTGTTTGTGCCCCTGGAGTTTGCCCAACAGCTGCTGCGCTACGAAAACCGCCGTACTGCCCTCGAAGTGAAGGTGAAACCCGGCCGCGACATTGCGCAGGTAAAGGATGACCTGAAACAGGAGCTAGGCAAGACGTTTAAAGTCCTAGACTCTGATGAGCAGCACGTTAGCCTGCTCAAAGCCATTAAGGTGGAGAAGATGTTTGTGTTCATCACCTTCGCCTTCATCCTGCTTATCGCCAGCATCAACATCTTCTTTTCGCTTTCCATGCTAGTCATTGATAAGCGCAAAGACATTGCGGTTCTGATGGCCATGGGGGCTAGTACGCGCACGATCCGCAATATATTTCTGCTTGAGGGCGCTATTGTGGCCCAAGTGGGCGCCATTACCGGGTTGGTGCTGGGCGTGGGTATCTGCTGGATTCAGCAAACCTTCCATGTTGTAAGCATGGGCATGGCTACTAGCGTCGTAGATTCCTACCCCGTCAAGATGCAGTTCGCCGATGTGATGCTTACGGGCTTGGCTATCGTCTTTATCACCATTGCCGTATCCATCCGGCCAGCGCTGAATGCCTCGCGCCTCGACTTGCGGGAAAACCTGTAGGCTACTACTGAAAATTTACATCCGGATTGTATAGAGCGCTCTGCCAGCCCACATCGGGCTAGTTGGGCGCTTTCTTTGTTTTACTATAGGCCCAGCTCTACGTGCTTACTTACTGTTGAGCCTACGTGCATTTGACACATAAAAAGATCCTATAACTTTCGGAAGAAATGCCGGTTACCTTCATATACCTCAAAGGTTAGTTCGACCTATATTTTAACATTGTTCATCTTTATAATGTAACTATTCTTGGAATGAATTTTACTTTTCGATAAATAAATATCAATTTAGCATTTGTTCTTACTTTCGAAGCTGCACTATAGTAACCGACTATGAAGGTTTCCACTTCACAGCCCTTTCAAATCGTCTATTCTCTGCTTGAGCACGAGTATCTTGGTTATCTGTTTGAATCGTATGTAGTGCAGCGCAACCAACGCGGTCAGCTCACACTGCAGCACCAGACAGTATCGGCCAAGAACGCGCCTGAGTTTGCGGACGGTCTGGACGTGGTAGACTTTGAGCTGGTGGCTCTCACAGACCAGATCCAACAGGATGCGGTTATTAAGGAGTTCTGGTCGAAGAAGACTACTCCGGCTGAGTTTTTCCTTAAGATTTACGACCCAGAGAAAGGCGACAAAGCCTTGCAGGAAGCCATTTGCCTGTATGTACAGGAGCGGATGGGCCAGATCCTGAACCGGCTGCAGGGAAAGAATGTGTTCATTATGGGCAAGGACGGTGAGCCGACCTGGCGCGAAATAATGGTAGCACCGGAGCGGGCTTCGGTGCTTTTTCATTTTCGGCGCAACGAGGACAGCACGCATTATTTCCCCACCATTCAGTACAAGGGCCAGAAGCTTGAATTTCAGTACAAAAACGCCGTAATCGTTTGCGAACAACCGGCGTGGCTGCTGGTAGACGATGTGCTGCACAACTTCCTGAACGATGTGGACGGCAAAAAGATCAAGCCCTTCCTTAACAAGAAGTTCATTGTAATTCCGCGCCAGGTAGAGGACAGCTACTTTCAGCGTTTTGTGGCCCCGCTAGTAGAGTCGTTTGATGTGCACGCCCGCGGGTTTGATATTCGCTCGGAGCGCTACATTGCCCGCCCCCAACTCACGTTTTCTGATGTGCCCGGGGTTAGCGTGGCGGCAGCACCTAGTACGCCCAGAGGCGCTACGGCAAGCAACGGCCGGCGTGGCAGCACGGCCACCCTAGAAGCCCCCGATTCGGATCTGATCCATTTCGACTTGAGCTTCCGCTACGGCGACCACACCGTGCACACAGCCTACGATAAGCGCGTGTGCGTGAAGCTGGAAAAGCAGGAAGACACCTACATCTTCCACCGCCTCATCCGCAATCTTGATAGGGAGCAAGAGATTATTACGGAGCTGCGCGACCGGGCCTTGGAAGTTCGGAATGGCCGCGCCATTCTGGAGCGGGCCACCGCCTTCCGCTGGCTACATAACCATGCCGATGAGCTGGTGCGCCTAGGCTTCACGGTACAACAAAGCCTGACCTCGGGCAAAGACTATTTTATTGGGGCCATCACGGCACAGGTAGGCATCACGGAATCCAACGACTGGTTTGATGTGCACGGCATTGTGCACTTCGGGGAGTTTGCCGTGCCCTTCATTAAGCTTCGGCCTTACATCCTGAACAAGCGCCACGAGTTCCGCCTGCCGAACGGGCAAATTGCCATCATCCCGGAGGAGTGGTTTACCCAGTACCTGGAGCTGTTTGCCTTTGTAGAGGAGCACCACCAGATGCTTACGCTGCGCAAGCACCACTTAGCACTGGTTTCCGACTTACAGAATGGCAACTTGGCCACGGTGGTGATGAGCCGGAAGCTAGAAAAACTGCGCGAGTTTGAGGCTGTGGAAGACCGGCCCCTACCCGCCGGTTTCCGCGGCGAGCTGCGCCCCTACCAAAAGGCGGGCTACAACTGGCTGCATTTTGTGCAGGACTACCATTTTGGCGGCTGCTTGGCCGATGACATGGGCCTAGGAAAAACCGTGCAGACGCTAGCCATGCTGTTGCAACGCAAGGAAAGTGGTGCCGCCAAAGGCGCCGCGTCCTTGCTGGTAATGCCAACCTCCTTGGTGTACAACTGGATGACGGAGGCGTTTAAGTTTACGCCCAACCTGCGCCTGCTCATTTACACCGGCACTTACCGCGACAAAAACGTGGAGCAATTCGCTGAGTATGATGTCGTGCTGACGTCGTATGGCATTGTGCGCCTGGATGCCGAATTGCTCAAGACGTACAAGTTCGATTATGTGATTCTGGATGAGTCGCAGGCCATTAAGAACCCTAGCTCTACTACCTCCCAGGCCGTACGCGGGCTCCACTCGCGCCACCGCCTCATCCTGACGGGTACGCCCGTGGAGAATAGCACCATGGACCTGTGGTCGCAGATGTCGTTTATCAACCCCGGGCTGCTGGGGAGCCAGTCGTTTTTCCGCAAGGAGTTTCTAAAGCCGATTGAAAAGGGCAAGGATGAGCTGAAAACCAAGCGCCTCCACGCACTTATTAAGCCCTTTATCCTGCGCCGCCACAAGGCCCAAGTAGCCACGGAGCTGCCCGAAAAGATTGAAAACCTGAGCTACTGCCCCATGACAGAGGAGCAGCAGCATTGCTACGAGGAAACCAAGAGCTTCTACCGCAATAAGATTCTGCAAAGCATAGAGGAGCATGGCACGGCCAGTACGCAGTTTATGCTGCTGCAGGGCCTCACCAAGCTCCGCCAGATTGCCAACCACCCCCGCATGGCCGATGCGGAGTATGAGCATGAGTCGGGCAAGCTGCGGGAGGTTATCCGGATGATCAAGAGCGTGGTTTCAGAAGGCCATAAGGTGCTAGTATTCAGCCAATTTGTGAAGCACCTGGATATTGTGCGCGCCTCCCTGGATGAACGCCAGATTGAGTACGCGTACCTCGATGGTAACACCCGCGACCGGCACAAGGAGGTTACTAGGTTCCAGGAAACCGAAGACCTACGCGTGTTCCTGATTTCGCTGAAAGCGGGCGGCGTAGGCCTCAATCTCACGGCTGCTGATTACGTGTTTATCCTCGACCCGTGGTGGAACCCCGCCGTGGAGGCCCAGGCCGTTGACCGGGCCCACCGCATCGGGCAGCAGCGCACGGTATTCACGTATAAGTTCATCACCCAGAATACGGTAGAGGAAAAAATACTAGCCCTTCAGAACAAGAAAATCCAGCTAGTTACGGACCTTATTACTACCGATGAGGCCATCATCAAGAGCCTTACCAAGGAGGATATTGAGGAACTGCTGGGGTAGTGCTGAGTTACTCAGGAAGGCATAGTTCGTGCGCTGACGTCACTTCCAACAGAAGGACCATGCTGAGCTTGCCGAAGCTTCACGCCAGGCAGCTTGGTAGCGCTTGAATACATAGAACTAACCGCCGCAATAGCTACTCCGAAGAAGCTGGCGTGGTAGCAGGTTTGGAGTACTCGCGGCCGATAGATAAGCACTTCCGGCTAGGCCTGCGGGCACGCAGCTACTACCTGGTTTCGGTCACTATTTTTAAGATGGTTACGCCTGCTCCAACGCTCACGTACCCTTTTTAGAGTAGGACCCGCTTTACTGAATAAGGCGGGTCCCGTCGCAGTTGTAGGGGCACTTTTCGTAGCTTCTGGCTACCAGTGTAGCGTCGGAAAGGTGGGCTTTGGTGCTGGTGATGTCCACGCCCTGCTTATCAACTCCGACCACTGCAATGCCATGAAAGCCCTCATCGTCTAGGGTGCGGTAAATCCGGATGCCGTAGCAGTCAGTGGTCTGCTTGATGGTCTCGATGACCTTGATGTTGCAGTAGTTGGAGCTGGTATTGTCCTTGTACCGCTTCTTGTATTTTTTGGCCAGCTTCGTGGCTTCCGACACGGAAATTGGCTGGCCGGCATCGGGGTCAAAGTGGTCGGTGAAGCGTTTACCCACGTCGCCTCTGAAATACCTTTTCGGCTTAGGGTGCCCTTGTTTGCGTGAGCTCAGGAAATACACTGCACCAGCCAACAACAGGCCAGCGCCAACGAGGGCGTTTGGGTTTTTCATGGCAGAAAAATGGGTAAGGATATACCAGCTACACTCGGCCGCAAAGCGCTAATACATAAATATATAAATATTATTTTGGATATAAGCAAAAGTTTAAAGAGACCTTCCTTCGTATCTTCACTAAGGACTACTACTCTATCTGCATGAGGCAGAGGCAATGGGCGCCAGTAGCGAAAACAAAGGGCCTACTGCGGAGGTACTAGGGCATATGCATTTCACTTTGAGTACCCACGTAGCCGCACCGCCGGCGCAGGTTTGGGCTGGCTTTACTAGGGAGCTGTTTCTAGCCTTAGCGCCTCCGTTTCCACCGTTTCGGCTGCTGCGCTTTGATGGCTGCCACCGCGGCGACGAGGTGCATATTGAGCTCGGCGCCGGTCCGGCCCGCTTCCACTGGACCTCCCTTATCACCGACCATGGCACCACGCCAGATGGCACCTTTTACTTTGTAGACGAAGGCCAGAAGCTTCCGCCGCCGCTGCGCTACTGGCGGCACCGCCACCTCATGCAGCCGGCTCCTGGTGGCGGCACCTACATCACCGAAGACCTGGAGTACCGGACGGGACTGAAGGCGTTGGATGTACTGCTTTACCCGGCTATATGGGCGCAATTTGCCTGGCGGCAACCTATTTACCGGCGCTGGTTTGGGCAAGTTCAGGCACGCTAGGCACCTAGTAAAATCAGGCTGGGGCAGCGCGAGCCCGACAGCTGCCGTATAGGGTGGCAATAAGCCGCGTATCTTGCTGCTGCTCCCCGTTCTGACCGTATGCCTACATCTTCTACTCCTGCTGTCCGCCGTTTTCGGCTTTCTGTTGTATTGGCCGTGTTACTAGGCCTGCTTGTGGCCCAAGGTTGCCGCAGCACCCAGTCGGCGTATCGGTTTCAGCCTTCCGCGCCGGTAGTAGCAGCGCGCCCGGTTCCGTCTGGGCCGGTAGCCACTGCGCCGGCTTCAGTTACAGATTCCGATAAAGCAGCGGCACTATTCCCTAGGCCTCAGCAACAGCCAAAGCGCCGACAGCTGCGGCAAGAGGCGCGCCGGGCGCTAACGCAGGCACCAGCCACCGTAGTTGCACTAGCCAAACGAAGCCTGCAACCTAGCCACCACAACACGCAAGCACTGCAACGAGCAGCTGGGCCTAAGCGCACAACTGAAGTAGGCTTGGGCACAACCGTTCTGGGCGTGCTGGGGCTGGTTGTGCTGCCGGTCTCGCTGATTGGGCTTCTGATTTGGGGCGGGCCGGTGTGGGCTGTGCTGGCTGGGCTATCGGCTATTGCCATTCTGGTAGCGTATCTGGACCCGTTTGAGTAACTGACTGGATATGGCAGCAGCTACAAATTCAGTGGGCCTACGGATAGGAAAAATTAGGAGGCTACCTTTGTAGTCCATTTTCCTAATGCCCCGTTGCCATGACCGCCACTATCACGCTCAAACCTGGTAAAGACCAGTCTCTTCGTCGCTTGCACCCGTGGGTGTTTTCCGGGGCCATTGCCCGGATGCAGGGCGAGGTAGTAGAAGGCGAAGTGGTGATGGTGCAGGCCCACAACGGCGAGGTGCTGGGCGTGGGCCACTACGCACCCGGCTCCATTGCAGTACGTATGCTTGGCTTCGGACCCGAGGCACCACTGCCCGATGCCGCTTTCTGGGAAGCACGGCTGCGGAATGCCTTTCAGCTTCGGCAGGGCCTAGGGCTTACGGGCACCGGCAATACCAATGTGTACCGCCTCACTCACGCCGAAGGTGACGGTCTGCCCGGCCTTATTATCGACGTGTACGGCGATACGGCCGTGGTGCAGGCGCACAGCGCCGGCATGTACAAGGCCCGCCCACTTATTGCCGCGGCCCTGCAAGCCGTTATTCCGGGCCTGCGCGCTATCTATGATAAGAGTGCCGAAACGGTGCCCGCCAAGGCCGCGCCCGGTGCCCAAAATGGCTACCTCTTCGGGGAAAGCAGCGGGCAAGAGCACATTGTGCACGAGAACGGCCACCCCTTCGCGGTAGATTGGGAAACGGGCCAGAAAACTGGCTTCTTCATTGACCAGCGCGACAACCGCAGCCTGCTGGCCCGCTATGCCCCCGGCCGCCGCGTGCTCAACACCTTCTGCTACACGGGTGGCTTTAGCTCCTATGCCTTGGAGGCGGGCGCTGAGCTAGTGCACTCCGTTGACTCGAGCAAGAAAGCCATTGAACTCACGGAGCGCAACGCAGCCCTCACCGGCCTAGAAAGCAAGCACGCGGCTTACGCCGAGGACGTGTTCAGCTTCATGAAGCACAGCCAGGAACAATACGACCTCATCGTGCTCGACCCACCGGCGTTTGCCAAGCACCTCTCGGCGCGCCACAACGCCCTGATGGGCTATAAGCGTCTGAATGCGGCCGGCATCCGGCAGATTGCGCCCGGGGGCCTGCTGTTCACCTTCAGCTGCTCGCAGGTAGTCTCGGCGGAGCTGTTTGAAGGCGCCGTGCTGGCCGCCGCTATTGAGGCCGGCCGCCCGGCTCGCATTCTGCACCGCCTCACCCAGCCCGCCGACCATCCCGTCAGCCTTTTCCATCCGGAAGGTGAGTACCTGAAAGGACTGGTGCTAGCTGTAGAGTAAGCAGCCGGTAGTCACCAAAAAGCCCGCCTGTCCAGCACGACTAGCCCCTCTTATCAAGGGAAGTCAACTGCTGGGCAGACGGGCTTTGGCTTGGTACCAGGCCTAGTAAAACCGAAGGCCGGTCTGCACCCCTAACAGGCAGACCGGCCCCGGAACTACCCATCCGGCCATTGAAGCCGAACGGGGTACGCGTGAACTACTTTAGTGGGCGGCTACTGCTGAAACCTGGTTTGTTTCTCAGCCCCAGGTGGCAGTGGCATACGCTTATTTATACTGGTAATACCGCACGTAGTCCACCTGCATTTGCTGCGGGAAGGTGGTGGAAGCATCCGGGTTGCCGTCGAAGTCACCGCCAACTGCCACGTTCAGAATCATGAAAAACGGGTTGTTGAACGGATACGGGCTAGCGGTGGTACCTGTGAAGGTGAAGTACGGCTCGGGGTTGCCGTCGAGATAAAAGCGGGTCATGTTCTTGCTCCGCACCACGCTGAAAATGTGGAAGTCAGCCGACAAGTCGAAGTCTAGGTTCTTTTCCTCGCCCTTCAACTCGCGGGCGCCCGTGCTGTTGGCAAAGTGCACCGTGGAAAGCAGCACCGTAGGCCGGCTACCGCGCAGCTCCATGATGTCGATTTCGCCGCACTTGGGCCAGTTGTTCTGGTCGATATCCGCGCCTAGCATCCAGATGGCCGGCCATACGCCTTTGCCTTTAGGCACTTTGGCGCGCACATCAATCCGCCCGAACTGGAAGTTTTGCTTGCCCTTGGTAACCAACCGGGCCGAGGTATACCCGTTGCTGCCCGACTGCTGCCGACGCGCCTGAATGGTAAGATTGCCACCGCTCAGGAAGCTGTTTTCGGTGGAGTTGGTATAGTTCTGCAGCTCATTATTACCCCAGCCCCAGCCGCCCAGCTCATACGACCATTTGGTTTGGTCGAGGGTGCCGCCGTCGAACTCGTCGGCCCACTTCAGCTCGGTGTATTGGCCGTAGTCGCGCGCTTCTTCATTTACTACGGGCGTAACTGGTGTGGGCGGCAACGGGGCCGGCACGTTCTTGGATTTGGATTCGGTGCAGGAGCTCAGGCTCAGCGCCATCAAAAAGGTGGCGCCGAGCTGTGCTTTCCGCACTCCAATCAGGAATTTATTTTTCATGAACTACAAACAGTACTGTACCCGAACAGTCGAGCTTTTCTTACTTCGCAACCATCTTAATGGTGAATACGGTTCCACCGGCTTGGCCACTGCCGGCCCGAATGGTCATCTTCTTGTCGTCAATGGAAAGAATCCGATATACGCGCTCCGTAGGCGAAGCATCGGTGGCACCAATGAAGGAACCAGCCTTCGACAATGTGAACTGGGCTAGCCCAGGACCTGCGGCTGGCCCGAATACGTAGGCCGAGGTGCCGGTTTCGGGTGCTTTGCAGGTGTAACCAGCTGCTGCCGAGAAGGTTTCAGCTAAGGCATTGTAGCTGAATACATTGGCCGTCGAGAAAGTATACTCGTCGTCGGACTGGCAGGCAGGCAATTCGCCGGGTTTCACGCCGGGGAAGTAGGCTACGGGGTTAGCCTCAGTGCCTACGGTAATAGGAGCATCGGCGGCGTTGTCCAGCTTCCAGGTTTTGGAAGAACCACCCGTGAGCAGCAGCTTAATAGGAGCCGTCGCATCGAAGGGAGCCAGCGTGATGACGGTGCGGGTACCATCGGGGTTGGTGCCACGCAGGCGCAGCTTGGTATCGGTAGCCTCCAGAATGTCGTAGGTCTTGTTGGAAACTGAGTCAGGCAGGCCAATGAAGGCGCCTTTACCTTTCAGAATAATCTGACCTAGTCCGTTGCTGCTGGGCTTGTACACGAAGTTACCCGAGCGGTTCAGGGAGGTGCCACACGCACCGTTCTGGTACGTCTGGCCCGCGCT
The DNA here is from genome assembly GCF_054780495.1 of Hymenobacter tenuis. Lineage (NCBI taxonomy): Bacteria > Pseudomonadati > Bacteroidota > Cytophagia > Cytophagales > Hymenobacteraceae > Hymenobacter > Hymenobacter tenuis. The sequence continues at coordinate 117,858 of NZ_BAAGWF010000004.1, read as the reverse complement.
TTCGTAGTTGAGCGTGTAGCCGTTGCTGAACGAGAACTGGTCGTCGAGCTGGCAGCCGGGCAGGGTCGCGGAGGTAGAAAGTACCGCGCCGGTCGCCGACTCTTTCACAATGGAGCCTGCTGCATCAGCAATAGACCACACCCGGGTGCCGCTGCCGGCACAATCTACGAGCTTGCTGAAGGCGTTGTTGGTGCAGGCATCCGGAATCACCACGGCCTGCTTGGCCGAAATGCCCGTGCCGCCACGGCCCGCCGTAATCAGCTCCACCTGGTACGTGCCAGGGCGGATGTAGGTGTGCGTAACGGGGGAGCCGGAGGCGCGGGTGTTATCACCGAAGTTCCACTGGTACAAGAAACCATCCTGGCTGGTGCTGGTGAAGGTAACTACCGTGGGGTACTCGGTGGTGTTCACGGAGTAGGTGAAGCTGGCCTGAGGTACGGCGCCCTCCAGCTTGTAGTCGTCGCCTTCCTTTTCGCAGGAGGCGAGCAGCAGCGGAGCGACCAGCAGGCCCAGCGCAGCAATGCGGGTAATATGATTCATGGGGAATTTGCGTGGGAAGTGAAGTGGGAAAGCTGGCCGGCTGGCTTACTACCCCCACCGGAGGTTTACACCCGGCGCGGGGGTAGTAAGCCGGCGGCCAAACCGCCAGACAAGGCAGAATTAGTATCCGGGGTTCTGAGTCAGGCCCGAGTTCACGTCGATTTCCGACTGCGGCACAGGCAGCACAATGTTGAAGGGTTTCACGCCCCGGTACTTCAGCAGTTCACCGGTGCGCTTCATGTCAAACCACCGGTCGTTTTCAAAGGCCAGCTCGTACTTGCGCTCACGCCACACGGCCGTTTTGAAGGCATCGGCGCTCAGGCCCGAAAGGTCTTTGGCGCTGGCCGTGTTGATGGGCAGCCCGAAAGCCCGGCGGCGTACTTTGTTGATGGCTTCGTAGCCTTCCGCGGTGGGGCCGGCGGCCTCGGCCAGAATCAGGTACACTTCCGCTAGGCGCAGCACCGGAATGTTCAGCTCCGAGTCCCAGATGTTAGTATTGTTTTTACCCACAAACCACTTTTTCACGCCATAGCCGTTCGGGGAGCCGGGCAAGGAAGACGGCTGCACCCGGCCATCCGGATACGCGTCGCCGGGCTTCCAGATGGTCACGTCGCGGCGCAGGTCGCCGGGTTCGTAGCCCGCCACGAAATCGGGCTCCGGAATGTTAAAGCCGTAGCCGCCCTGGGGCACAATGCCCTGGCCGCGGGGGCCCATGAACTCGTTGCCCACAAAGCCCAGTCCATCAAAGGTGTATTGGTTGCGGCCGGCCACGTACTGCACCTCAAACAACGACTCTTTGCCATTCTCGGTGGCTACCTTGAAGTTGTCGCCGTAGTTGTCCCACAGGCTTTTACCGCTCTGCGAAATCACCTCGCGGGCCCGCTGTGCGGCGCCGGCCATGTTTCCCTGCGTGAGGTACACCTTAGCTAGCAGGCCAGTAGCGGCCCACTTAGTGGCCCGGCCAATGTCGTCGCCGCTGTACGAAGCCGGCAGGTTGCCAATGGCATCGGTCAGGTCCTTCACAATCAGCTCATACACCTGCGCGGCGGGCGTGCGGGGCACGTTCACCTCTTCCAGGGAGGTAGGAGGGGTAGTAAGCAGCGGCACATCGCCGTAAGCGCGCACCAGGTCAAAGTAGTACTTGGCTCGCAGGAACTGGGCTTCGCCAATGCTGCGCTTCTGAATAGCGGCATCAATGCTCATGCCGGGCACCTTCTGCAGCACAATGTTGGCGCGGCCAATGCCAATGTAGCAGCCGCCCCACAGGCGGGTAATTAGGGGGTTGGTGGTCGGGATGTTGTAGAAATCGAGCTGTTGCTGCTCAATACCGTCGCCGCCGCCGCCGCCACCGGTCGTGGAAAGGTCGGAGCCGATATCACCGATGCCCCACAGCGCATAGTTATACTGCCCGCCCTTGCCTAGCTCGCTGTACACAGCGTTGGTGGCCTGAATAGCGTCCGTAGTGGTTTTGTAGAAGTTAGCGTCCGTAACCTGGTCGGTCGGCTCTTCAGAGAGGAATTCCTTGCCGCAGCTGGAAAGCAGGCCCAGCGTAAGCAGGAAGGTACCGCAAGCGTATTTATTGAATAATGACATGGGAAGGCTGATTAAAGGTTAGAAGCCCAGGTTGAGACCTACCAGGAACACGCGCGGCTGGGGATAAACGCCCAGGTCGACGCCACGGGAGCCCACCTCAGGGTCGTAGCCAGTGTATTTGGTCAGCGTCAGCAGGTTTTGGGCACTTGCGTACACGCGCAGCTGCTTGGCCGCCACGCGGTCGAGCAGGCCTTGCGGCAGGGTGTAGCCTAGCGTGAGCGTTTTGATGCGCAAGTAGGAGCCATCTTCGAGGAAGTAGCTGGACACGCGCAGGTTCTGGTTTGGGTCGCCGGCAATGGCGCGGGGCACATCGTTGCTGGTGCCTGGGCCGGTCCAGCGGCCTAGCACCCGGGTGCTGCCGCTGCTGTTGCCATACAGGGGGCTCTCCAGGATGTAGCGGTTCTGGTTGTAAATATCATTGCCCTGCGAGCCTTGCAGGAACATGTTCAAGTCAAAACCACCCCAGGTAACGGTGTTGTTGATGCCGTAAGTGAAGTCAGGGTTGGGGTTGCCGATGAACGTGCGGTCAGAGGCATTGATTATGCCGTCTGGCACGCCATCGGGGCCGCTCAGGTCCTTGAAGCGAATGTCGCCGGGGGCCGCGCCGTTTTGGGTGGCGTGGGCGTCAATATCTGCCTGCGTCTGGAACAGACCATCGGCCACGTAGCCATAGAACGAGCCGAAAGGCTGGCCGGCATCGTAACGCACGATTACGCCGCTCAGGGCACCTAGTCCATCATAGGGCTGGCCTACACCCAACGATTCGAGCTCGGTTTTGTACGCCGACACGTTCAGGGTAGTGGTCCAATTCAGGGCCTTGCCCGTGCCTTGTATGTTGCGCGAGGTAAAGGAGAAGTCGATACCGCGGTTGTAGGCGTTGGCAGCGTTGCGGTTTACGGCCTCGTACGTACCCGACACCAGCGACACCGGCACCGGCGCAATCAGGTTGGGCGAGGTACGGTCGTAGAGGTCGATGGTGGCCTCGAAACGGTTTTCCAAGAAGCCCAGATCAATACCGATGTTCGTCTGGTTGTTGGTTTCCCAGCGCAACTGGTTATTCGCCAGGCGGGTAGGCGCCGCACCCGTCTGGATGGTGCCGTTCGGGCCAAATGGGTACTGAATCTGGGAGTTGATGGCGAAGAGGTAGGCGAAGCGGCCGGCATTGTTGGGGTTACCCACCTTGCCGTAGCCGGCGCGCAGCTTCAGGTTGCTGATGAAGCTGTTATCCTTCATGAAATCCTCCTCCGAAATCCGCCAGCCGGCCGATACACCGGGGAAGAAGCCGAACTGCTCGCCGGGCTCGAAGCTACCCGAGCCATCGAGGCGGGCAATGGCCTGGAACAGGTATTTGCCGGCAAACTCGTAGTTAACCCGCGTGAAGTAGCTGGCCAGGTGCGAGGTAGGGTTGATGATACCAGCGTTGGCCAAAGACGTGTTCAGCGGGCCGGTGTTAATTACCTGCAGATCATTGCGCAGGTAGCCCGTACGGTACGCCTCTACGTTGCTGTAGTTAAACCACTGCGCCGACTGGCCCAACAATACCGTTACCTGGTGCTTATCGCCAAACAGGTGGTCGTAGTTGAGGGTGTTTTCAATCAGGTAGCTAGGCGCGTACGAGGCTGTTGCCGAAGCCCCGGCCAGGTTGTAGCGCGTGCTGTACACCTCGTTGCCTACCCGCAGCTCCGGAATGGTGGGGCGGAAGGAGTTGAAGTTGTCGAAGATGAAGTCGGCGCCCACGTTGGTACGGAAGCGCAGGCCTTTTACTGGCTCGAGTTCAGCGAAGAGAGTAGTAAGCGCCCGGTTGCGGGTGAAGCGCTGGTTGTTGAGGGTAGCCGCCACAATGGGATTTTCCTCAATGAAGTTGTCCTGCTGGCCGCGGGGCTCATAGTAGTAGCCATCGGGGCGGAACACCGGAATGATAGCCGGGATGCGGAGCGTGTGCTGCACGGTGCCATACTCACCGCTGTTGCTAGTAATCTGCCGGTCAGAGAGGTGGGTGAGCGAGATGCTGTTGCCCAACTTCAAGACCTTATTCACTTGCACGTCACCGTTGGCCCGCAGCGTAAACCGCTCGAAGTTAGACCCCACGATGGTACCATCCTGCTGGAAGTAGCTGCCCGACACAGCAAAGCGGGCTTTCTCGCTGCCGCCTGTAGCCGAGAGCGAGTAGTTCTGGATGGCAGCCCGGCGGAACACTTCGTCCTGCCAGTCGGTGCCTTCGCCTAGGGCGGCGGGGTCGCGCAACCGGTCTACCACAATGGCGTCGCCGTTAGCCAAGCGGTTTTCGTTGTTAATAACAGCATACTCTTGGGCGTTCAGTAGGCTCAGCTTGCGCCATACTTGCTGCACACCCCGGTAGGCATCTAGGTTGATGGTAGATGTACCGGCCTTGCCGCGCTTGGTGGTGATAATCACTACCCCGTTGGCGGCCCGCACCCCGTAGATAGCCGTGGCCGAAGCATCTTTCAGGATGTCAATGGTTTCGATATCGTTGGGGCTGATAGCGTTCAGCTGGTTTTCACCGCCTTCTGGCAGTGGGAAGCCGTCTACTACGTACAGCGGGTTGTTATTACCGGCGGAGGTAATGCCGCGCACCCGGATGGAAGTACCAGCTGCGCCGCCCGGCGCACCTCCGTTCGAGGTTACCGTAACGCCAGCTGCCCGGCCTTGCAGGGCCTGGGTAGCGTCGGCGACGGGCTGAGAGGCAATTTCGCGCGCCGACACCGACGATACGGCGCCCGTTACGCTGCCGCGCTCCTGTGTACCGTAGCCTACTACTACCACCTCGCTCAGGGCGCGGGTGTCTTCGGCCATGGTTATGTTCAGGCTGGTAGTAGCACCCGTGATGGGCACCTCACGGCGTGTAAAGCCTACGTAGCTGATAATCAGGGTAGAGTTGTCCGGGGCGTTCAGGGAGAAGCGACCATCGGCATCCGTAGTAGTACCAATGGTGGTACCCTTCACGATGATGGTAACGCCCGGCAGTGGGTCGCCGTTGCCCTGGGTGATGCGGCCCGAAACCGGTACATCGGCCAGCGCAGTACGGCTGCTGGCAAACGTTGTGCTGGCATCGGGGCCGGCAGCAGATGGAGCAGCCACCGCCGGAAGGGTGGGCAGCCCGCAGGCCGCCAGCCACATTGCCCGGCGCAGCGCCTGAGTGTAGAGGTGTTGATTCATGGGTTTGTGGGAATTGAGGGAAGTAAACGCTGATGCTTCATTAGCTACAAAACCGGCCGTTGGGGAGGCTCGGCTACCAGGCAAGCGTATGCAAAAAAGCAAGGGCAGCAGCTACTGAACGATGGCTTTAGGATGCCAAAAAAGCTACTGAACGAGGAGCGAAATCAGGTGTGCATCGGGGAAGTCAAGCACACTACTTATGGATAGCAGAAGCAGGAAGTAGGTAGCCTCTTGCACAGCCCCCTAGCGGCGGGGAGGAGAGCAAAGAAGACCGAAACGACTCAGGAACCCTACCTAGCACTTCCGTCTAAAGCTCGAGAAGTACAGTAAGGTAGGGGAGAATGCCCAAATATATCCGTCCGTGGTGAGGAAAAGCAATAGCAAAAACAGGCAATCAAGCCTGTTTAAGCGGTTTTTAACTTTACCACACACGTAGGCTATACACTTACCTCACACTTAAAAGAAGGAGATTATGCCCTGAATCAGCCAGTAGAGGAGTTACTACGCAAGGCTGGCAACACGTAAAAAACAATCAAAAAACACTCCTCTTTCTTAACTTTCTTACACTTATAGCCATAGTAAGCTGTTACTCACTCACCGGTTGCAATGGCTATTCGCCATACAGGCACGGGGAAGGCTAGATCCAAGGCTAGCCTTCTACAATGCCAGAACCCTACCGCCGGAACTCACTTTGTGGGGAGTGTTTCCGTCGGAATTTACTAGGCATACCGGCAGCTGCAACTGCTCCTGACGATGCGGCAAGGAGGCTATGCCGATACAGGAGGGTTGATGACTGATAGGTACCTAGGGAGCTAGGCCTGGTTGGCGGTTTCTTCTGAAGTGGCTTCTTCGGGTTCGGCGCCGGTGGCGTCCAGCAGTACGTGTGTCCAGCCTTCGTTCTCGTCGAAATCAGGGGCGTAGCGGCGGCGGCGCATGGCTTCCAGCACTTTCTGGCTGAAGCTCCAGCAGGTACCCTGGCGCAGATCCAGCATCCGGGAAAGCTCCTGAGAAGAGTAATTGCCTTTGTGTGTGTAAATCAGGAACACGGCATAGAAGGCCTTGATAATCGAGAACTTACATTTTTGCAGCAGCGTGTAGGCCGTAGCCGACTCTACGTAGCGGCACTTGGTGCAGCGGCGAGAGTGGGGCTCGCGCCCATCGCAGTACTTCTCATGGCCACATTTGCGGCATTGGTAGCCATCAGCCCATTTCAGGTTGGCCAGGTACACCAGGCACGCATCTTTATCCGGATAAATCTGGCTAAACTCCCCAAAATCAACCTCTTTAGAAAGCACCCGCGCCGTTTTTACCTCCTGTAAGTCGCGCTGTAGGTCTGTGTTTAGTTTCTCAATGGCCGCCGACTGCAGGGCCAGCAAGCCGTTGGCGTGCAGCAGGTCGCGGTTCTGGGCGGCTATGGTATCGCTCTGCTGGCGCAATTCCTCGGTGCGCTGGGCTACCAGGCTTTCGAGTTCGGAGTTGAGTTGGTCCTTCAGGTCTTGGTTGTGCTGGAGCTGCTCCACTAGCTGCTCCTGCACTTGGTGTTTTTTGCGCAACTGCTTCACCAGCTTGGCCTGGGCCCGGATGGTGGCGTCTTTTATGCTCTTTATTTTCTCGCCGAGAGCATAGGACAGTACCACCACCTCAATCACGAAGGCCACGTTCATGCTGTACACCGTGGCGGTGGTGGTGAACGTATTGATTCCTAGCTTTCTCAAGATAAGGAACACTACGCTTACGGCTACTAGGGCGTGGGCTAACAGAAAGAAGCGCGCCGCCCGCTGGCCGCGCTGCCATACCCGGAAGGCAGCGTAGTACATCATGCCGTAGGGCAATAAGTAAAACCAGAACCCCCAGCCCGAGTTCAGCCACAGGCCGTCCATGAGTAGGCCCACCACGCTTAGCAGCACCACACCGCGCAGCCAGGGGTCGTACTGGGGCAGGCGCTGCGCCGTATCGAGGAACTGCCGGGCGTAGTAACTGAACGTCAGCAGCAATAGAATTGGCGAGCCCGCAATAATCAGGGAATTTACCTCCGGCTTATCGGGCCACAAGTACTGAAACCCGAGGCCATCCTCTGAGAGAAACACTAGGCTGCAGCTGAGCACGTACAGCACGTAGCGCAGGTAGGTTTGCTCGCCGATGAAGAGGTAGAGGCACAGATTGTAGACCACCATTATCAGCAGCACGCCATAAAAGCCCCCCAGCAGGCCGTATTCGGTCTGGAAGTGAACGGCCAGCACCTGCTCGGTACGCAGGCGGGACAGGAACGTAGTTTTGGAGGTAGACGTCAGGCGCAAGTAGTACGTCTGCGACTCGTTGGCCTGCAACGGCAGCTTGAACAGGAAGTTTTTGTAGGGAAACTTGCGGGTAGCCAGCGGTAAATCGGCGCCAGTGGTGATGGGCGTGGTGCTGTTGTCTGGAAAGAACTGTACTCCGTTCAGGTGGGAGTCGAACATTTCCAGGTACCAATGCTGACTTAATGGGCCCTCGGCCTTTACTACCAGGCGCAGCCAATAGGCCGCCCCAATGTTGTCCATGGTGGTGGGCAAGGTGTTGCCGGGCCGGAACTGACGAGCTATGCTGGTTTGGCGCACGTCGGAGACAGTGAGCTGACCGGTGGGGTCTTCCAGCACACTATAGTAAGAAGGTTCAATAAACAGCTCCTCCAACTCAGCCCGAACCCGCAGTGTATCAGCAGGTTTAGCCTGAGCCGGGAAGCTGACCAACTGGATCAGGAACAGCAGGCTGCTCAGCGTCAGGAAAGATAACCAGGTAGCCCGACGCGGTGGGAAGTGGGAATTCACGAGCTTCATGGTGCTTCAAGGTAAGCAAAAGCAGGCGCCTTCTACTATTGGCCGCCCGCTCCGCCCGCGGCCGACGCTGGTACAAAGCGCAGCCAGGCCAGTTGCTGCACGGGTTCTTCTACCAGTACGCGCAGTATATGCCGCCCGGCAGGTAGGGCAGGGGTAGTAAGGGAAACCGTGGACCAGGCAGTGCCCGCAGTAACAGTAGCTGAGCCCAACGGGAGCCCATCCAGCTGCAACGCCAACCGGCCCGGAGCTGCGCCTGGCTGCACGCGCATTTCCACGGTATAAGTACCGGCATTTGTTACCGTTACAGTGTAGGCAAGCCACTCCGTACTAGCTATGTTATCAACCACAAACCCATTCGGAGCCTCGGTACTCGGGCTGATATCAACGCCATCGTTGCGGTAGGCGCCGCCTTGGTTGGTAGGAGCTAGGTTGCGGAAATCGGTGCGGGCCGAGTAGGTGTCGTGGTAGGCTACGCCGTCGCGGCCCAGGTCGTAGTCGGTGGCCAGGATGGTACCGGGCACGATAAGGGCCGCAAAAGGAGCCTGGGCGCCAGCAGGTTGCGTGAGAGCCGCAATAGCATCTCGGTTGGGCTGACAGTTAGCGAACTTGATGTTTTCTAGCAGGGTAGCGCGGCCTTCGGGCGTGAGAATACTGCCGTAGGGCTTGATGCGCAGCAGACTGGCACCAGCATCTACGCGCTTCACGTTCCAGTGGCACCAGCCAATGTTCTGGGCGTTAAGCCCTTGCACCGCTGCGGCAAACCATTCGTTGGAGTTTTCCCCGGTTTCGCCTACCCACACCGGCACCTGCCACCGGTTGCGGAAAGCCACTAGGTTGGTAATCAGGTTGATCTGGTTCGGGTTGGGGTCGGTTGCGTCGGCAGTATTGGGGCACCAGTAGCGGTGTGCGTTATAGACGAGGTTGGTTTTGTCTTTGATGGGAAGCTTGTCGGGCGTGAGGTTGGTGTATTCATTACCGTAGCCATTGCCTTCCACCATCAGCAGGTGCTGGTCGTTTTGGGCGCGTACGGCGTTGATGAGCCGCGCATACAGCACCTGAAGCTCCTGATTATCAGCCGACATACCATTAGCGGCATTCAGGTTATGCGGCTCATTAATCAGGTCGTACATGGCAATGCGAGGCTCCTTGTGGTAGCGGGCCGCCAGCTTTTCCCACAGCCGCACCGTCATGTCCTGATAGAGCAGGCGGCCTTTGGCGTCCTGGCGCTTCCACAGGTCCAGAGGCTGGAAGTTGTCGTTGATGTTGCGGTCGGTGCCCTGGCCGCCGGGCGCGGCGTGCAGGTCCAGAATTACATACATGCCGTTGGCGGCGCACCACTTCACTACCTCATCAATGAGCCGAAACCCCTCCAGGTTCTTGTCTACAAACAACTTATCGGCATCATACCACGTGCTTAAGCGCTGCACATACGCCGTTAGTTTCTGCTGATTCTGGGGCTCCCGAATTACCTCGGTGCGGGCGCGGCGCTGCTCCGGGGTCAGGAATAAATCGTAGTGAAAGGGCAGCCGTACGGCGTTAAAGCCTTGTTTAGCAATAAATTCGATATCGGCTTTGGTGATGAAGTTCTGGCGGTACCGGCGGTAAAAGTCCTCCATTTCGGCCTCCGGCATAGTCCGGAGCAAGCCCTGCTTGATGCGCCACTGGCTGTTGAGCGTATCGGTTTGCAAAATATAGCTTTCCTGGAGCAGCCACCCGCCCACGTTGAACCCGCGCAGCACTACCTCCCGGCCGTTTTCATCTACTGTTTTGGGCCCGGCGGCCCGCAGCCAACTTAACCGCGGAGTGGCATGGGTAGCAAGCGCACCCAGCAAGAGCAGCAGCACGAGAAAGGGGTGAGTACATCGGGCCTTGCTCCGGGGAGGTGGGAGCAGTGTGGGGCAGCAACTCATCAGCGTAAACTATTAGAAACAAGTAGTTTGGGTGGGCATCTGAAAGAAAAAAACAGGGCAAAGATGCTCCGCCCCGTTTCCGCTCTTTTTCACACCCAATAATTTGATTAGTAGTAACTACCAAGCCCTATATCCGCATCGTGGGAGCACCTTGCATTAAGGAAATCCGAAGGAACGGCACCTTGGTGCTCTTGCGCTACCTAGTGCGTTGGCCTGAAAGCTCAACGGCTCGGCGCCAAGGCACACCTAGCCACCGGATGAGGGGTTGGCGAATACTTGAAGGCTAGGGAAGAAGCGAAAACCTGGCGCGGCTTATGCGAGCCGAGTGGCGGGCAACCGAATAGGCGGCACCCCTATTTTCACGCGGGCAGAAAGGAGCTGCGACGTGGTGTGCTCTGATCAAATATAGGTGTACTAGTGCAAGTGAAACAAGCCGCAAACGGCCTCTGCGCGGCGTGAGCAGCATTTTTACATTGTCGCACACTTGCCGCTATACACTTACAACACACGCAAAATTGCCTAGACTCATCAACGGCATAAAGCTCGCCTGTGAGCTAGCGGCGGCTAAAAAACACGAGGAAAAACCGGTGGATTCGGCAAATATTTTTAGCTGTCTGTCGTATTCGTTGCCCTGAGGCTCGCCCGGCAAACATTTACTGGCTTAAACTTGTGTTGGTGCGAGAAACAGCCCGTTCTTCGTACTGTTACCCCTTTACTATTTATTGCTGCCGCGCCCCGCGGCTTGTTTTATTTTTCTGCCGTGTCGCGTTCCAAATCTGCTGTTCCCAAACAACCCGTGGCCATAATCGGGGCTGGCATTGGGGGCATTGCCACTGCGGTGCGCTTGGCGGCGCACGGGCACCGCGTGACGGTGTTTGAAGCGCAGGAGTCGTTTGGGGGGAAAATGCACCAGCTGGAATTGCCCGGCGGCTACCGCTTTGACGGAGGTCCGTCGCTGTTCACCTTGCCGCACCTTGTGGATGAGCTGTTCCGGTTGGTGGGCCGCGAGCCACAGGACTACTTCCGCTACCAGCGCCTCGACCCCATTACGCAGTACTTTTTTGCCGATGGCACCCGCCTCACAGCCTGGGCCGACGCCCCCCGGTTTGCCCAGGAGGTAGAGGAGAAGCTAGGCGTGCCGGCCTCCGAGGTGCTGGAATTTCTGGGCCGCAGCGGCCGCGCCTACGAGGCCACGGCCGGTACGTTTCTGCAAAAGTCGCTGCACAAAGCCGGCACCTACCTCAGCCCCGAGGTACTGAAGGCGCTGGCCGCGCTGCCGCAGCTGGGCCTCACGAGCACCATGCACGAGCGTCACACGGCCGCCTTCGATGACCCGCGCCTGGTGCAGCTCTTCGACCGGTTTGCCACTTACAATGGCTCCGACCCCTATCAAGCCCCCGCTACCCTCAGCCTGATTCCGCATCTGGAGCATGGCCTAGGTGCCTATTACCCCGACGGCGGCATCTATGCCATTGCGCAAAGCCTGGTGAAACTAGCCGAGGAGCTGGGCGTGCAGTTTCACTATCAGGAGCCAGTGCTGGAAATTCTTACCGCCGGCAAGCATGTAACCGGGGTGCGCACCGCCAAAGATGTATACGACTTCGGGCTGGTGGTCAGCAACATGGATGTGGTGCCAACGTACCGGCGCCTGCTTCCGCAGCAGCCCGCCCCGGAAAAAACGCTGAGCCAACCCAGGTCTTCTTCGGCGCTGATATTCTACTGGGGCATTGGGCGGCGCTTTCCGGAACTGGGCGTGCACAACATCTTTTTTTCCCGGGATTACAAGCGCGAGTTCGAGGCCATTTTCCAAGAGAAAACCATTTCCGACGACCCGACCGTGTACGTGAACATCACCTCGGGCCACACGCCTACCGATGCGCCTGAGGGCCACGAAAACTGGTTTGTGATGGTGAACGTACCACATGACCAAGGCCAGGACTGGGCCGCACTGGTGGCCCAAACCCGCCGGGCGGTGCTGGCCAGGGTTAGTGAGGCGCTGGGTACCGATGTGGGCAGCCTGATTCGGGCCGAGCACATCTGGGACCCGCCGGGAATTGAAGCGCGCACGTCTTCGTTCGGGGGTGCGTTGTATGGAAGTTCCAGCAACAATGCGCTGGCAGCCTTCCTGCGCCACCCCAATTTTTCAGGACAGCTAGCCGGGCTGTACTTTTGCGGGGGCTCCGTACACCCGGGCGGCGGCATTCCACTGTGTTTGCTTTCAGCCCGTATTGTCTCTGATCTAGTTAAAAACTAAGCGCTGAAACATGATAGGGAGAGGCCGGATGTTGATTTGTGCATAACCGGCCGGCTGCCTCCTTCTTATTGTTTGCTTTTTTCTCCCCTCATGACTGAACCAACTCAAGAAATGCCCCCAGTTACTACCCCGTCCAGCGAGGTGTACCTTCGGCGTTTGCGCTGGGCTCAGGGCATCTTGCTGCTGTTCCACGCCACGGGGCTGCTAGGCCTGGCTTTCTCCCAAGACCCCAGTTTTTTCCTGCAGTTCGTGCCGCTCAACCTGCTGCTGACGTTGGGCCTGCTGCTGGCGTTCCAGCCGCGCCGCACGGCCGCGTTCTGGAGCTTCTGCGTAGTGGTAATGGTAGCGGGCTTTTTCGTGGAGGTGGTAGGCGTGCGCACCGGCCTGCTGTTCGGGCACTATGAGTACGGCGCTACGCTAGGCCTCAAGTGGCTAAACGTGCCTCTTATGATTGGCGTCAATTGGCTAATGCTGACGTACACGGCGGGTATTCTGGCCCGTTACCTGCCCATTCCTAACTTTTTGCGGGCCGTAGTGGCGGCCTTGCTACTGGTGGGCCTAGATGTGTGCCTGGAGCCGGTAGCGGTGCAGTATGATTTCTGGAGCTGGCAGTACGACATCATACCACTGCTGAACTTCAAAGGCTGGTTTGCAGTTAGTTTGATCCTGCAGGTATACTTCAACCGCGTCGATTTTGTGAAGCGTAACCCTCTGGTACCGTTTGTATACCTGGTGCAGCTGCTGTTTTTCTTCGCGTTGGGTATGCTGGCGTAACTGCTCTGCGGCGTTAGCTCACAGCCAAACGCGCCTCACTCAGAACCAGCCTAGTTTTATCCTTCCCATGGAAGAGCTTTTACACCATGAACTCCTGGACCGTGCCACCGCGCTTTTTTCGGCGGTAGGCGTGGGCATTTTGCACGATGAGCAGCTAGCCGCTGCTCTCGACCTGACCCCGCCGGCCTTCCGCGAGCTGTTCGGCAGCAAGGCCGCTGTGCTGTGCTTGGTAACCCAGCGCAACACCAACCGGCAGCGCCAGGAGCACGAGCAGCTGTTCGCCCATTTGGCTACTCCGCTTGAGTGCTTGCTCGGGCTGCTTAACCACAGCTTACAGGAACTGCGCCTGGCGCCTAACTACGACTACCATGTGGTGCGCGAGCAGTATCCGGAAGCCTGGAAGCTAATGCAGGACTACATCAACGGGTACTCGTTTCCGCTCCTGACGCGCCTGATAGAGGCCTCGGTGCAGGAAGGCTACCTGCGGGCCGATTTGAACCCACACCTGATTGCGCATATCCTGCTTTCGCAGTTCAGTATGCTGCTCGACGACCAGCTGTTTCCGCCGGCGCAAACCAACCTGGCCGAGGTATATCGCAACCTGTTCTTCCCGTACGTGCGCGGCCTGTGTACTGAGGCGGGTCTGCAACTGGTAGCGCGGCACTTCGCGAAGCTGTAAGCCAATACGCACCCTAGTAAACCAAGAAAGCGGGCCCGAAAATCTATCTGATTTTCGGGCCCGCTTTCTTGGGGTTTGAGCAGCAACAGGACCTAGCTGATGGACACGCGCACTTTAGCAGTGTACTCGCGCAGGGCCGTTTTGAAGTCGGCGCCGGTATCCTGCATGTGGTTGAGGATGAAGATGGCGGCAAACACGTGCGTGAGTTGCTCGCCTTCGTCTTCGCCTTCTACCTCAAAAGCCGGTGCTTTCTCTTCCAGAAGCGCTTCTTCGGCGGCAACTAAGCTTTCCAACGTCTGGGTTTCTACCAGGCGCTTGATCACGGGCATTTTCATGGGGGCGCGGGCTTAGTTGAGGCGAGAAATCAGGCTGGCAACGGCCTCTTCTTTGCTAGCGGCCACGGTATCTACCAACTCGCCGTTGCGGAACACGGCAAAGAACGGCAGGTTAGTTACGCTGGCTAGTTTGCGGGCCTCAGGGCTGGTTTCGGCGTTTACATCTAGGAAGGCAATGCCTTCGTTGGCTTCGGCCAGGCGCTTGAACTTAGGGGAAAACAGGCGGCAGTTACCGCACCAGTCGGCGTAGTATTTCACCACTACTTTTTCGTTTTCCTGCAGTAGTTGTTGAAAATCAGCGTCGGTGGCTTTCGTTACGGACATTGTATGGGTTGTTGGTTTCAAAACGCAATCAGCAGATAAGAACGATTCTTATCTGCTGACAAAGGTAAAGCCCGAAACGGACAAAAAAGTTTGTTTTTACTCTAATTCCGAGCTAACCAGCCGGATACAGCCAACCGTACTAGGCCCGCACTTGGTCCGAACCCTGCCAGATAACCCGCGTTCATCTACGTGTTTAAACTGCTGTACTGCATGCATAAGGCTGGAGCTAAACAGGCTTTACGCTTCAGCCAGACCTAGTGCGCATCAGCTTATACCTCACTCTACCACAGCTTTTTACAGTGTGGCCTTTCTTCTTATGCAAACCATCGTTTTCTTCGGCGACTCGCTTACGGCTGGCTATCAGCTGCGGGCCAGCGACTCGTTTCCGTCCCGCATTCAGGAAAAAATCGACGCCCTTCGGCTTCCGTATAAAGCCCACAACTACGGCGTGAGCGGCGAAACTACCGCCGGCGGGCGCCAACGCATCGGCTCGGTGCTCAGCCGCTTTCCAACGATTGACGTGTTTGTGCTGGAGCTGGGCGCTAATGATGGGCTGCGGGGCATCCCGGTCCGCGAAACCACTCAAAACCTGCAGTTTATTCTGGATGAAGTGCGACGCCAACATCCCGAGGCCCGCGTGGTGCTGGTAGGGTTGGAGTTCCCCTTCGACCTAGGGCCGCTGGCTACCTTGGGTGGCGGACGCATGGGCCACTACGCCCAGGAGTTTAAGGCCTTGTTCCGGCTGCTGGCCGAGAAAAATGAGCTCGACTTTGTGCCCTTCCTGCTGCACGGTGTCATCGGGCAGCGGCACCTTAACCTACCCGATGGCGTGCACCCCAACGCCGAGGGCCAGAAGATTCTGGCCAATAACGTGTGGGCCGTGCTGGAGCGAGTTCTGACGCCATGAGCACCTAGTAATTTATTGACTGATAAGGTAAAAAGCCCGTTGGGTTGAGCAGTTTGCTCAACCCAACGGGCTTTTTACTAGGCACCAAAGCGCCGTGAACCTACTTACGCCTTATACATCCGCTCGTAGTACTCCGTAGCCATGCGGTGCGACTCGAACTCGGGCTCTACCTCGCGCATACCGGTTTTTACTACCTCCAGGAATTTCTCCGGCTGGTCGTAGTACAGCGGAATGATTTCGTTCTGGAGCACATCCAGTAGGTTGGTTGCCTCGATGTCATCCTTCACGTGGTCGGGCTGGTTGATATCGGTGTGCTCCACAATGAAGCCGTTTTCGCCGTGGCGCACGAACTCCGGAATCCAGCCGTCGGCGATGCTCAGGCTGGCCGAGGCGTTCATGGCGGCCGTCATGCCGCTGGTTCCCGATGCCTCGCGGGGGTAGCGCGGCGTGTTCAGCCAGATATCGGAACCCTTCTTGAGGGCCGCCGACAAGGCTAGCTCATACCCCGTCAGTACGGCGCAGTTGTTCAGGTTCTTAGTCTTCTCGATGATGCTGTTAAACAGACCGATAGCGCCAAAGTCTTTGGGATAGGGCTTACCCGCCCAGATAACCTGTACGGGGCGGCCGGCTTGGTTTACAATTTCCAGGAACCGCTCAAAGTGGCGCAGGATCAGGTCGGCGCGCTTGTAGCCGGCAAAGCGGCGGGCCCACACGACGGTCAGCACCTCAGGGTCGAGCAGCGTACCGGTTTGGTCCGCCACGATATCGAAGAGCTGCTTTTTCAGCTCGCGCTTGCGGGCCTTCAGGGCTGCGTCGTCGTTGGCTACTAACGCCTCGTGCAGGGGCTGGTCGCGCCAGTAGGTGCCGTTCTGTGAATTGGTAATGGCAATAATCGGACTGATGCCCTGATAACCTCCCCACATGTCGTTGGCTACCTCGCCGTGCACCTTCGAAACGCCGTTCGAAATGCGGGCAAAACGCAGCGCCGTGAGGGTGTAATTCAGGCGCTCATTCTCAATCATACCCAAGCGACGCACTTCCTCCAGGGGCACATGGCCGAAGAAGGACATGTCGTGCAGCAGCTTTACGGGGTGCTCCTCGTTACCGGCCAGCTCGGGCGTATGGGTCGTGAAAACCAGACGCTTCTTTACTTCCTCGAGGTTGCGGCCGTGCTTGTCGTAGAGGTAAAACGCCAGGGGCAGGCCATGGCCTTCGTTGAGGTGGTAGATGTCGGTGTGGCGACCCAGCAAATCAAGCAGCTTGCCACCACCTACGCCCAGCAGAATGCTTTGGGCCACGCGGGCTGCCGTGTCGGCGTCGTAGAGGTGGTGCGAGATGGTACGCGAGAGGTAGTCGTTCTCCGGAATGTCGGTGGTCAGGAAGAACATGGGCGCCGTCCCGAACGTGTCGGGGGCCAGGTACAGGGCCTTCACCAGCACCTGTGCGTTGTGAATTTCGATGGGGAACACCAGGCCGGTATCCTGCAGGAAGCTGTAGTGCTTCAGGCGGAAATCGGCGCGCATGCTCTGGTCTTCGTTGCGGCCCTGGTCGTAGTAGCCGAACGACCACAGGATGCTGATGCCCACTAGGTTCTGCTTGAGCTCATACACAGAGCGCATGTGGGAGCCGGCCAAAAAGCCGAGGCCACCGGAGTAGGTTTTCAGCGCCTGATCCAGGGCGAATTCCATAGAAAAATAAGCAGCCGGAGTGCTGAACTCCGGTGCGGGGGTGTACATCTTCAGATCAAATGCCATAAAGCGCGGTGGGACTAGGGGTAAGACAGGGCGGAACCTCCGCCATTACGAATGCGCGTACGAATCCGTACCCAAAAAAAGCGGAAAAGTGCGGACTGTGTAGGCCAAGGCGTAGCCAGAACCGCAAAATGCAAACCCGGCATTAGTAATAGACAAACAAGCATCATCTGGCTGAAGTTGGGGGCAGCAGCAACCCTAGGGTGCAAAGGGGCTCGAACCCCGGGCTGAAGGGCGGTAAACGCTTCTACTCCTGTTGATATAGTAATAATTCCTTAACATTATCCTACCGTTGGCAGGATGCCCTTGCTGGTAGCTTTGCCCCGGTAAACACGCCCTTATCACCACTCCACAACCAAACCCTTTCCTATGCGCTACCCCTTGCGCTGGCTAGCAGCCTCCGTGCTGAGCCTCTCTGTTCTTGCCTGTGCCAAGCAGGAAAATCTTCCCTCGCCAGCGGCCATCAGTGCCACGGCCACCACGAACGTCAGCAGCGCCGGTTTTCCGGAAGGCTTTGAAGCTGGCACCAAAACAGCCTATACTACGGGCTCCGTTACCTTGGGCTCCGGCTCCTGGACCCTGAACGACGCACTGCTAGGCAACACCACCGCTGACCCTAAAACCGGCGCGCAATCGGTACGCATCCGGAACGTAGGCTCCCTCACTACCAACTTTAACTTGACCACCGGCGCAGGGGTAGTAACCGTGCAGCACGCCGTGTACGGCACCGATGCCAGCTCGCAATGGGAACTGTGGGTAAGCCAGAACAGCGGCAGCACCTACACCAAAACCGGCAGCACCATTACCACCAGCAGCTCAGCCCTGAGCACGGCGTCCTTCACCGTAAACCTGAGCGGCAGCGTACGCCTGCAAATCCGGAAGATTTCGGGTGGCACTAACCGCATCAACATTGATAACGTGACAGTGGAGCAGTACGGTGGCACAACGACGCCTCCGGCCACTGGCGCCAAGAAATTCCTGTTCGATGCCTCGCACGGGGAACTGGCCGGCAACGCCGACTGGGTACTGGATGTGGACGCTGGCCTGACCCCGCGCTACCCTTCGCCGGCCCAGAGCGGCATCACCAGCACTACCGCCGAAACCTACTGGACGGGAGCCGTGTCAGCGTGGGGCGTGGCCCTCGTGAAGCTCGGCCACAGCGTAGAGCAACTGCCCACCGGCACCGCCATCAGCTACGGCAACACCAGCAACCCGCAGGATTTGGCCAACTACAGCGTATTTGTGGTAGATGAGCCGAACACGGTATTTACAGCCGCTGAGAAAACCGCTATTCTGCAGTTTGTGCAGAACGGCGGCGGCCTGTTCATGATTTCGGACCACACTATTTCCGACCGCAACAACGACGGCTGGGACTCGCCCGAAATTTGGAACGACCTGATGCAAAACAACTCCGTGAAAGCCAACCCCTTCGGATTCTCGGTAAACATGGACAACATTGTGGAGAACAGCACCAATGCGCTGGCTTCTACCACCAACACCATCATGAACGGCTCGCAGGGCAAAGTTTCGCAGCTTTCCTTCCACAACGGCGCTACCATGACGCTTTCGCCCACCGCCAACAGCACCGTGCAGGGCTTGGTGTGGCGCACTTCCGCTACCCAGGGCAACAGCCTGGCCATGGCGGCCAGCAGCACCTTCGGTACGGGTCGCGTAGTTATCATCGGCGACTCTTCGCCGGCTGACGACGGCACCGGCTCGCCCGGCAACACTGTGTACGACGGCTGGAACGAGAATGTAAGCCACGCCCGCTTGCACCTCAATGCCTCCCTGTGGCTGGCTAAGCTGCAGTAAGTTGCGCTAACGGTAGGCCTAGGCCCTTGCAGCTGCTAAACCCCAACGCCCCGTTGCTGGCCTCCGCCAGCGGCGGGGCTTTTTCGTGAACCAGCTTCAGCTTGAAACACTCATGAAACCGGCTTTCAGGCGAGATACGAAACAAGGCGAAGTACAACCGCATTTGCCATTTGAAATAAGCTATATCACCAAACCCATCAAGCAGGCACCAGAAATCCGTCAATACGTCACCATTCAGAGCGGCTTTAGCACTAGCGTTTCACGGCATGTGCTGCGTACCTTGCCAGCTCCGTTTCTGAATCCCACTCGCGTATGATTTCTTCCCGTTTTCTGCCCCTGCTGGCTGGCACTCTGCTGGCCGTTACTAGTCCAGTACTCGCCGCTAAAGCTCCTGTTGTAACCGTTGCTAGCCCTGCTCCGGCTGCCAAAGCCGCTGGCATTCAGCGTATCGACCCCACGTTCTGGTGGGTAGGCATGAAAAACCCCAAGCTGCAGCTGCTGGTGCATGGCCCCGGCATTGCTAGCAGCACCGCTACCCTCAAGGCATATGAAGGGGTATCGTTAGATGGCGTGCAGAAGCTGGAGAGTCCGAACTACTTGCTGCTTAACCTCACCATCAGCCCCACGGCCAAGCCGGGCAAGCTGCAGCTGGAGTTTAAGGGCGACAAGAAGCAGACCTATGCCTACGAACTGCGCCAGCGCACTACCCCCGGCGATAAGCAAAAGGTGCAGGGCCTCACGCAGCAGGACTTCATTTACTTCCTGATGCCGGACCGCTTCTCGAACGGCGACCCGAAAAACGACTACATCAAAGGCATGCGCGCCCCCAAAGCGGCCCGCGACTCGATGTATGCGCGCCACGGTGGCGACCTGAAAGGCGTTGAAAACCACTTCGACTACTTCAAGAGCCTAGGCGTGACAGCCCTCTGGATGACGCCCGTCACGGAAAACGACATGCCCAAGGCCAGCTACCACGGCTACGCCCTCACCGACTACTACAACACCGACCGGCGTTACGGCACAACTGAGGAGTACAAGCAGTTCGTGGACAAGGCGCACCAAAACGGGTTTAAGGTGGTGCACGACGTAGTGCTCAACCACATGGGCTCCAAGAATTACCTGTTCCTGGACCAGCCGGCCAAAGACTGGTTTAACCAGTGGCCCGGCTTTACACGCAGCAACTACAACTCCCAGGCCCTGAATGACCCGTACGGCTCGGAGCTGGACCGCAAGCTTTACAACCGCGGCTGGTTCGACACCACCATGCCCGATGTAAACCAGAGCAACCCGCTGGTAGCTACTTACCTCATCCAGAATTTCCTGTGGTGGGTAGAGTACACCGGCCTCGATGCCTACCGCATCGATACCTACCCTTACTCCGATACCAAGTTCTTGATGCAGTGGGGCCAGGCCCTTACCGATGAGTATCCACAGCTGTTCATGTTCGGTGAGGCCTGGGTAGGCAGCACGGCCCAACAAGCTTTCTTTGCCCGCAACATTTTCCAGCCTGTGGATGGCTTTAAGTCCAACCTGGCCTCTGTATTCGATTTCCAGTCGCAGGGCGCGGTGCACGATGCGCTACGCGGCGACCAGCCCAATATGAACCGGATCTATGATGCCCTGCAAGGCGACTGGATGTACGAGGACGCGACCCGCAACGTGACGTTCCTCGATAACCACGACATGAGCCGGTTCTACTCTGTTATTGGGGAGGACTTTGCGAAGTACAAGCTGGGCGTGGCGTGGCTGCTTACTACCCGAGGCATTCCGCAGCTCTACTACGGCACGGAGGTGCTGATGAAGAACTTCTCGAACCCCGATGGCAAAGTGCGTGAAGACTTCCCCGGCGGTTTCCCCGGCGACAAGCAGAACTACTTCACGGCGGCGGGCCGCACCGGCCAGGCTGGCGAGGCCTTTACCTACCTGAGCACCCTAGCCAATTACCGCAAGGCGCACCCCGTGGTGGCTACCGGCAAGCTGATGCAGTTTATTCCGCAGGATGGCGTGTACACCTACTTCCGCTACAACGAGCAGGGTGAAACCGTTATGGTGCTGCTGAACGGTAACAAGGAGGAGAAGACGGTGGACGGCGCCCGGTTTGTGGAGCGTACCAACGGCTTCACCTCGGGCACTGAAATAACTACCGGCGCCACCGTTTCGGACCTAAAGAGCTTCCGGATTCCGGGCCGCACGGCTTGGGTTATTGAGCTGAAGAAGTAAGATTAGCACGGGGCAGCGGGAACCACCGCCGCCCCGTGCCACTTATGCAGTACCACCCGGTTACGTATCTTCAGCTTAAATCTGCTAATCCTATGACCGACCTGACCGATCAAGTAGCTATTGTGACGGGAGCCAGCCGCGGTATTGGCCGCGCTACGGCGCTTTTGCTCGCCATGCAGGGCGCCAAAGTGGTAGCCGTAGCCCGCAGCTCCGAGGAACTCAACGAGCTCAACGCCAAAACCCAGGGCCTAGCCATTCCGGCGGATGTTTCGGATGAAGCCGATGCTGAGCTGGTGGTGACCGAAACCCTAAGCCGCTTTGGTCGCCTCGATATCCTGATCTGCAATGCGGGCGTGGGCTCCTTCAACCTGCTCGAAAACTACGAGGCCGATGAGTGGGAACGGATGTTCAACGTCAATGTAAAGGGCACCTTTCTCATGTGCAAAGCCGTAGTGCCGCACCTGAAGGCGCAGGGCTCGGGCCACATTGTAGGCGTTGCTTCTGATGTAGCCAAGCGCACCTTCGAGCATGGCACCGTATACGGGGCCAGCAAGTTTGCGCAGGATGCCATGCTAGGCTCGTTGCGCAAGGAAGTGCGGCCCTTTGGCGTGAAAGTCAGCACGATATACCCCGGCCTCGTGGACACCTATTTCAACGAGTCGAAACCTGGCGGCCTGGACACCGAAAAAACGCACCTCAAACCCTCCGATGTAGCCCAGGCTATCCGCTACGTGCTGGAGGCACCGGCCCACGTGGTGGTAGATGAGCTGATGCTACACCCCTTAACGCAAGAGTGGTAATCTTTCAGTTGCCGGTTGCGAGCTGCCTGTTGCCCGCAAGTACTAGGTAGCCGGCATCCCGCAACCAACAACTGCTTACCTTACCTATCTATGAAACACCTGCTACTGCCTGCGGCGGCCCTATCCCTGGGGTTAGCTTCATTTTCTTTGTTTTCCCCGACTTCGCAACCTTCCGTGCCTGTGGCAGAAACCGCTTTCTCCTCGGACCCCAATACCACCGACGAACTGCCCCAAGATCATAAGCTGGTAATTTACCAGATGATGACCCGCCTGTTCGGCAACAAAACGGCCGTGAATAAGTCCTACGGCACGCTCCAGGAAAATGGCGTGGGCAAGTTCAACGACATCAGCAACACCGCCCTACAAGCCATCCGGAAAATGGGCGCCTCACACGTGTGGTACACCGGCGTGATTGAGCACGCTACCATGACGGACTACACCAAGCACGGCATTGCCCTCGATGATGCCGATGTGGTGAAAGGCCGCGCCGGCTCGCCCTACGCCATCAAGGATTACTACGACGTGGACCCCGACCTGGCCGTGGACGTGAAGAACCGGATGCAGGAGTTTGAGGCCCTAGTAAAGCGCACCCACGACAACAAGCTCAAAGTCATCATCGACTTTATTCCCAACCATGTAGCGCGCACCTATAAGTCGGATGCGCACCCGGTGGGCGTCGTGGATCTGGGCCAGAAGGATGATAAAACCAAGGCCTTCACACCCAATAATAACTTCTATTACCTGCCCGGCAAGTCATTTGTGGTGCCGGCCGGTTACAACCCACTTGGGCCGCTAAGCGGACCTAGGGAAGACAAGAAGTTTCAGGAAGTGCCCGCTAAAGCCACCGGCAACGATGTATTTTCCGAGGCCCCGAGCGTGGACGACTGGTTTGAAACCATCAAGCTCAACTACGGCGTCGATTACCAGAACGGCCGCGCCAAGCATTTTGAGAAAACGCCCGACACGTGGCTGAAAATGCGCGACATCCTCATCTTCTGGACCAAGAAGAATGTAGATGGTTTCCGCTGCGACATGGCTGAAATGGTGCCGGTAGAATTTTGGGCCTGGGTAATTCCGGAGCTGAAAAAGGTGAACCCCGACCTCATCTTTATTGGGGAAGCCTACGACGCCAAAACCTACAAGATGTACATCGAGCAGGGCCACTTCGACTACCTCTATGACAAGGTGGGCCTGTACGATGGCCTGCGCCGCCTGATGCGCGGCGAGGGCACCACTGAGGATATTACGAAGGTGTGGCGCGAAGAAAGCCGCGGGTTCTCGGGCCACATGCTGCGCTTCTTGGAAAACCACGATGAGCAACGTATTGCTAGCAAGGATTTTGCCGGCAACCCTCGCGCCGCCATCCCGGCCATGACGGTTTCGGCTACCCTAGCCACGGGCCCCGTAATGCTGTACTTTGGGCAGGATGTGGGCGAGCCTGCTCTGGCCTCCGAGGGTTTCTCAGGGGAGGACGGCCGCACCACCATCTTCGATTATTGGGGTGTGCCGGAACACCAGAAGTGGATGAACGGCGGCAAGTTTGATGGCGGCAAGCTCAGCCCCGAGCAAAAGCAGCTCCATGACTTTTACACGCGTCTGCTTACCCTCACCAGCCAGAGCGACGCCATCCGCCGCGGCCGCTTCTACGAGCTACAGGACGCCAACAACCTCGATGCCCAGTACAACCAGCGCCAGGTGTACACCTACCTGCGCTTTACCGACAAGCAGAAGCTGCTCATCGTGGCCAACTTCAGCCCCGACAAAACCTACAAGCCCACCCTCCAGATTCCGAAACAGGCCATGCAACTCATGGGCCTGAACGCGGCCCAGCGCTACACCTACACCGAACTGCTGAATCAAGCCCCGCCCGTGGAGTACCTGAACCTCACACTAGCCCCCCAGAGCGCCTACATCTTCGAAATCAAGCCTAAAAACTGATTCTCAAGCAGTGGCATTCGGTTTCGCGGCTTGCTTTTCCATCTGACTTTCAATTTCCCACTTCTACATTCCTCCCTCCATGGCAACCAGCGTAGCGGCTACCCCCACTAGCACCCGCGAAAAACCCCGCCTCAGCTTCTGGCAAATCTGGAACATGAGCTTCGGCTTCCTCGGCATTCAGTTCGGCTTCGCGCTGCAAAATGCCAACGTCAGCCGCATTTTTGAAACCCTAGGCGGAACCGAAATTGCCTTGTATTGGCTGGCTGCTCCGCTAACTGGTATGCTGGTGCAGCCTATTATCGGTTACATGTCAGACCGGACCTGGAGCCC
The DNA here is from genome assembly GCF_054780495.1 of Hymenobacter tenuis. Lineage (NCBI taxonomy): Bacteria > Pseudomonadati > Bacteroidota > Cytophagia > Cytophagales > Hymenobacteraceae > Hymenobacter > Hymenobacter tenuis. Next base: position 93,701 of record NZ_BAAGWF010000004.1, on the reverse strand, counting down.
AAAGTGGGGACGCCGGCGCCCGTTTTTTCTGGTTGGGGCCATCCTGGCTTCGTTTGCGCTGCTGGTGATGCCTAACGTATCGGCCCTCTGGATGGCGGTAGGCATGCTCTGGATCATGGACTCCAGCATCAATATCAGCATGGAGCCTTTCCGGGCTTTAGTTGGCGATTTACTACCCTCGGAGCAGCGCACAACTGGCTTTGCTGCTCAAACCTTCTTTATCGGGGTGGGGGCCGTAGTAGCGTCTATGCTGCCTTGGATGTTTACTAACTGGTTCGGTATTGCCAATACGGCACCGGCCGGCCAGATTCCGCCGTCCGTGAAGTACGCTTTCTACATTGGGGGGGTAGTATTCTTCCTAGCCGTGCTCTGGACGGTGATGAATACCAAAGAGTACCCACCAGCCAACATGGCCGAGTTTGAAGAAGAAAAGCGCCGTACGGCAGGCTTCTGGAACGGCATCCGGGAGTCCTTCAAGGGCATTACCAACATGCCCAAAACAATGGCACAGCTCGCCATTGTGCAATTCTTCTCCTGGCTGGCGCTGTTTTCGATGTGGATTTACACAACTCCTGCCGTAACCAGCCACATTTACCATACCACGGATACTACCTCGAAGCTCTACAACGAAGGGGCTGACTGGGTAGGGGTATGCTTTGCGGTGTACAATGGTATTTCAGCCATCGCGGCCCTGCTGCTGCCTGTTATTGCTCGCGCCACAAGCCGCCGCGTTACGCACTTGCTTTGCCTAGTAGCCGGTGGCATTGGTCTGATTTCCATCTACTTTATTCAGGATCCTAAAATGCTGCTCGTGTCGATGATAGGGGTAGGTATTGCTTGGGCTTCTATTTTGAGCGTGCCATATGCGATGTTAGCTGGCGCCTTGCCTGCCAACAAAATGGGCTATTATATGGGCGTGTTTAACTTCTTCATCGTAATTCCGCAGGTAGTAGCTGGCTTGATCCTAGGCTTCTTTACCAAGTCGGTTTTTGGAGGTGAGTCGGTCTACACGCTCGTGCTAGGTGGCTGCTCCATGATCATCTCCGGTTTACTTACGCTTCGGGTAAATGATGCCGATGACATTCGCCTTCCTACTGAGGGCACGGTATTGGCCACGCCGGCTGGAGCCTATGAAGCACCCGTAGAAACCGACCCGCGCCTGTAGCCCCCTTGATTATATCTGATTAAAAGAAGGCCCCTTCTACCTATAGAAGGGGCCTTTTGCGTTCTAGCAACTACGTATTTATACAAAAGTATAGTTCAGTAAAATCAGCATTTACCCGGCAACAACACCTAGCTGCACAGTCGTATTAGCTAGGTAAGCAGCTACGTTTCTATGTATTATGAAATTTGCGTGGCTTCCTCTTTTTACTGGTAGCCATATGACGTTTCCGATCCTCTTTTTTGGGTTATTCTTCGGCATCTTTTTGCTGGTGTTGCTCCTGCTAGTGCTATCACGGCCAGTCTTACCAGAAACCAGCGCTCGGCCTCACGTGAGCATTCTGATTGCGGCCCGGAATGAGGAAACCACCATAATCCGTTGCCTCACGGCACTTACCAAACTGAATTATCCGGCCGAAAAGCTCGAAATCCTGATTGGCGATGATGCTTCTACCGACAACACGGCCGCCCTCATTGAGGCCTTTATTCAAGACAAGCCACAGTTTCGGTTGCTGTCTGTCCGGCACCAGCTTGGCTCGGCCCGGGGCAAAAGCAACGCGCTGGCGCACCTATGCCTCGCGGCCTCCACTGACTACCTCCTGTTCACCGATGCCGACATGGCCCTGCACCCCGATTGGGTGCAGACGATGCTGGCCGCAGCGCCCAAGGGCGTAGGTATTGTAACGGGCATTACCACGGCTGAAGGCACGCTTTTCGGGCGCCTCCAGGGCCTCGACTGGCTATTTGGCCTAAGCCTGATCAGAATACTAACGGATTTGCGCCTGCCCATTACGGCGGTGGGCAACAATATGCTGGTAACGCGGGCTGCCTATACCTCCATTGGGGGCTATGAGGCGCTGGCCTTTAGCATTACCGAGGACTTGCAGCTGTTTGAGAAGGTAGTGGCCCAGGGCTGGGGCTACCGCAACATTGTGACGCCTAGTGCTCTAGGTGTTTCGGTTGCGCAACCCACCTTGCGGCACTTGCTGCAACAACGGAAACGCTGGATGAAAGGCGCGGTTCGGCTGCCCTGGCAGGTTGGTGTACTGTTCAGCTCGTACGGGTTTTTCTACACGGTGCTGGGCTGGCCGGGGTTGCTGCCTGTTGGCACCCTAGTAACCTTGTATGCCGCCAAAGTGGCCTGCCAGACACTGTTCCTGGCCATTACCCTACGCCAGGCCGGGCATCGGGAAAAGCTGCACGTGTTACTGCTGTATGATGTTTATCTGCTCTTTATGTCGTTGGCGGTGCTTACGTACACGTGGTGGCCCACTGGCATTCACTGGAAAGAGCGCCGGTACACCTGGGCCGAGGGGTAGGGGACAGACACTGCCCTAGTAGCCATGCGGGCGCGGCGGGCTGCAAACCGATATGCAAAGCAGAACCAGGCTGGGGCACCTGCCAGTTTGGTTGGTGCTGGCTTTCTTTAGCGGTACCGGGTTGCTCGCCAATAGAAGGCTAGCGCGAAAAAGTAGAGTAGGAAGCAGAGCACTCTTTTTTGGTGTGCAAAGCGGTAGGCACTAGGCAGCGGAGCTACGCAAACCATGTGGCACAGAAAGCCCGGTTTAGCGAGCTGCGGGGCCTAGGGCTGGAAGTATAGCATTGTTATTTCAACAACTTTGCGGCAGATGTTGTGTTACTTTTCACAACGCAACCTGCCTAGCGTTGAAATTGTCTTTAGCCGTGTAACTTTCCACCCGTATTTCCTCATTTCTATTTTCCCATAATGACTCGCAACCACTTGTTGCTGCTGGGCCTGGGCGCCTCGCTTGCGTTCCAGCCTGCTCAGGCTCAGCAAAAAAAACCTACTACCAAACCCGCCACTGTTGCTAAAGCTCCTGCCGCTACGGCCGGCGGTGCCCGCTTAGTGGAGAAAGTAACCCGCAAAGGCTCGGAGCTGGTTATTCCGTACGAGAAGTACGTGCTGCCTAACGGCCTAACCGTGATAGTGCACGAAGACCACTCTGACCCACTGGTGCACGTAGACGTGACGTACCACGTAGGATCAGCCCGTGAGCAAATCGGTAAATCGGGCTTCGCCCACTTCTTCGAGCACATGATGTTCCAGGGCTCCGATAACGTGGGCGACGAACAGCACTTTAAGCTCGTATCGGCAGCCGGTGGTACCCTCAACGGCACTACCAACCGCGACCGGACCAACTACTTTGAAACCGTACCAAGCAACCAGCTCGAAACGGCGCTGTGGCTGGAGGCTGACCGTATGGGCTTCCTGCTCGATGCCGTAACCCAGCAGAAATTTGAGGTGCAGCGCTCCACCGTGAAAAACGAGCGGGGCCAGAACTACGACAATCGCCCTTATGGCCTGGCTTCCGAGAACGTAGCCCGCACACTGTACCCCTACGGCCACCCCTATTCGTGGCTGACTATTGGCTACCTCGAAGACCTAGACCGCTCGAACGTAGACGACCTGAAGAACTTCTTCCTGCGCTGGTACGGCCCCAACAACGCTACCCTCACTGTGGGCGGCGATGTGAAAGCCCAGGATGTAGTGAAGTTGGCTGAGAAGTATTTCGGCCCCATCAGCAAAGGCCCGGCCGTAGCGGCCCAGAAGCTGGCAGCTCCCAAGCTGACGGCCGACCGCTACGTAAGCTACACGGACAACGTGCGCTTCCCGATGATGCAGGTGGTGTTCCCAACGGTTCCTAGCGGTCACCCCGACGAGTACGCCCTCGATGCTCTAGCCCAGATCATTGGTCAAGGCAAAAACTCGCTGCTCTACAAAAACCTTATTAAGCCTCAGCAGGCTATTCAGGCTCAAGCCTACAACAGCACCTCGGAGCTGGCCGGTGAGTTTACGATGGTAACCTTGCCTTTCCCCGGCAAAGGCCTCGACAGCCTTGAGGCGCAAGTACGCCGCACGTTGAAGGAATTTGAGCGCACGGGTGCCACCGCCGAGCAGGTAGCTCGCTTCAAGTCTAGCACCGAAGCACAGGTAGTAAATAGCCTGAGCAGCGTGAATGGCAAAGTAAGCCAGTTGGCCGCTAACCAAACGTTCTTTGGCAACCCTAATCGCCTGCCCCAAGAGCTAAAGCAGCTGCGCGCGGTAACGCCTGCCGAGGTAAACCGGGTGTACAATCAGTACATCAAGGGCAAGCCGGCTGTTATTCTGAGCGTATTGCCCAAAACGGGTGGTGCACCGGCCAAGGCCGATAACTATACAGTTTCGAAAGAAGGCTATAAAGCGCCAAACTATGGCTATGAGGGCCTGACCTACGCTAAAGCGACTGATACCTTCGACCGGAGCAAGCAGCCCAAAGCAGGCACTAACCCCGTAGTACAGGTTCCGGCCGTATGGCAGGAGTCGTTCGGCAACGGCCTGCGCCTAATGGGCAGCCGCAACACCGAAATTCCGACGGTGACCATGCTGCTCACTATCCGCGGCGGCCACCGTTTGGAGCAGGCTATGCCAAACAAAGTAGGCGTGGCAGCTCTCACGGCTTCGTTGATGAACGAAGGCACGCAGAAGTACACGGCTGAGCAGTTTACCTCAGAGCTAGATAAGCTGGGCAGCAGCATCCGCGTATCGTCCGGCGACGACAACACGACGGTGTATGTGCAGAGCCTGACCAAAAACCTGCCTGCTACCATGAAGCTGCTGGAAGAGCGTCTGCTCCGCCCACGCTTCGATGAGGCCGACTTCGCCCGGTTGAAAAAGCAGACGCTGGAGGGCATTGCCAACCAGAACACGCAGCCGGTAGTTATTGCCGACAAAACGTTTGCCCGCCTGGTGTATGGCCCGTCCAACATCATGAGCGTGCCTACCAGCGGTACGGCCTCTACCGTAACCGGCCTCACCCTGGATGATGTAAAGCAGTTCTATCAGCAGAACTACGCGCCAAACGTGAGCTACCTGGTAGCCGTGGGTGATGTAGACCAGAAGGCGCTGACCAGCCAGCTTGGCTTCCTGCAAAGCTGGGAGAAGAAAGGCGTGACCTTGCCAGCCGGCGAAAATGCCGCGCAACCCGACAAAACGCGCATCTACTTCGTGAACAAGGACGGTGCTGCGCAGTCAGAAATCCGGGTGGGCTACCTCACTCCCCTGACCTATGATGCTACCGGCGACTTCTACCGCGCATACCTCTCGAACTACCTGCTGGGTGGTGCCTTCAACTCGCGCATCAACCTGAACCTGCGCGAAGACAAAGGCTACACCTACGGTGCCCGCTCGGGCTTCCAGGGCAGCCGCTACGTGGGTCCTTACACGGCGCAGGCCGGCGTACGGGCTGATGCTACTGCCGCTTCGGTGAAGGAGTTCATGAAGGAAATTCAGAACTACCGCAACGGCATCACCGACGAGGAACTGCAGTTCCTGCAAGCTTCGGTGGGCCAGAACGATGCGCTACGCTACGAGACCGGCCAGCAGAAAGCCGCCTTCCTGGCGCGCCTGTTAGAGTACGATCTGTCGAAGGACTACGTGCAGCAGCAGAGCACCATTCTGAAAAACCTGAAAAAGGAAGAAGTGCAGGCCATTGCCCAGAAATACCTGCCCGCTGATAACATGTACATCGTGGTAGTCGGCGACCGGGCCAAGGCTTTCCCGGGCCTGAATGAGCTAGGCTACGAAGTAGTAGAACTGGATGCCGATGGTGGCCGCGTGGCAGCGGCCGCTGCTCCGGCTGCACCGGCCGCTGCCACCAGCGTTACCCCTGCTGCCGACACGGAAAAGATGAAAATCAAGACCAAGGACGCGAACGGCAAAAAGGAAAAGCGCAAAGCCAAGCAAGACAAAGACGACGCAAAGGCCAAAGCTGAGTAAGTAGCCTTTCTTCTAGATTCTTTAAAAAGTCCGGCTCCGGTGGAGCCGGACTTTTTTTGTTGGCAGCAAGCATCACAATACGTCAAGTTTGCGGTTACAGAAGGGGTAGTGGAACCTCTTGCCCAAGCTCCTGTGTCAGGTAGATGCAGCCGCCGGGCCGAAATCTGTATCTTTCCCAGGCCCGTATCAGGCAGCAAACCTATGGTAGTGGAGAAAGACCCCGCAACGACTCGGGCGCTGGACGATGTACTGGCCCGCCTCGATGCCTTTAAGCGCAAGTTTTATATAAGTCTGCTGGTGCGCGGGCTGCTGGTTACCGGCGGGCTGCTGCTCAGCCTTTTCCTGGTATTTAACCTACTCGAGTACTTCCTGTACCTGCCTACTTGGGTCAGGGCCGGGTTGTTTTTCGGGTTTGTGGGCGGCGTGGTGTACGCGTTTGGGCGCTGGATCTGGCAGCCCCTTTCAGCCCTGACCAACCTGCGCCGCATGCTCAGCGATGAGCAAGCGGCCCAACGAGTAGGGGAGCTGTTCCCCGACGTGCAGGATAAGCTACTGAACGCCTTGCAGCTGCGCGGCCAAGCCCAGGACAATGCACTGCTGGCCGCCAGCCTAGAGCAGCGTGCCGGCCAGCTGCGCGGTGTAGAGTTCAGCCGTGGTATTAATATTAAGGCCCAGACCAAACCACTATGGAAGTACGTGGCCGTACCGGCAGCCGTAGTGGCACTTTTGCTGCTGGTGTACCCTAGTCTTTTTGTGCAGGGCACCGAGCGGATTCTGCACTACAACCGCAAATACACCCCACCGGCACCCTTTCGGTTTGTGGTGGAGAACAAAAACCTAACGGCTTTTAAGGGCGAAGACTTTACCCTGAACGTGACGGTGGAAGGCACTGCCCTGCCCAACGAAATCAGCATTGTGTATGATGGCCGCGAGCGGCATTTGGTTCGGGAAAGTGGCAACCGCTTTCGGTTTGATTTTCGGCAGCTGCGCCAGAACGTAGCATTTCAGCTGGCGGCAGCGGGCTTCACCTCCTCAGAGTATGACCTGACAGTACGGGCCCGGCCTAATCTGCGCGACTTTGCCGTGCGGGTTTCCTACCCCGCCTATTTGCGCAAACCCGCCGAAACCATCCGCAACACCGGCAACCTCACCGTGCCCGAAGGCTCGGACATTCGGTGGGAGTTTGACACGGAAGCTACCGACCAGCTCCTACTGAAATTCCGGAACCCCGATGAAACGGTAACTGCCCAGCCCGACGCCGGCCAGTTTTTACTGGCCCGCCGCGCCGTGAAAAGCCAGCAGTACTCAGTGCACCTGCGCAATGCCGCCAGCCCCAACCGCGACCCGATTGAGTACCAGTTGACCGTAATTCCAGACCTAGTACCCGAGGTAACGCTGGAAGCGTTTCAGGACAGCACCTCCTTGCGCTACTTGGCCCTAGGCGGCAACGTTCGGGACGATTACGGCCTCTCGCGCCTGCAGCTGCACTACCGCGTGCTCAGCAAAGGCCGGCCCAACGCAGGCTATCAGGTTCGGGCGCTGCCGCTAGGTAGTGGACCCAGCCAAAGCTATGCTTACCAGTGGGATGTGCGCCCCCTGAACCTGCGCCCCGGCGACCGGCTGGAGTACTTCGTGCAGGTGTGGGACAACGACGGCGTGCATGGCCCCAAAGCTGCCCGCAGCCGCACCGCTGAGTTCCGTTTACCCAACCGGACCGAGTTGCGCCAACAGCTGGCCTCTCAGAGCCAAGCAGTACAAAGCCAACTGAGCCAAGCGGCGCAGGAGTCAAAGAAGATGGAGCGGGAGCTGGCCAAGGCCGAAGACAAGCTGAAGGTGAAGCGCGACCTAAACTTTCAGGACCGCAAGCAGCTCAAAGACATGCTGGATCAAAAGCAGCAGATGGACCAAGCCCTCAACGACCTCAAGCGCCAGTTTGAGCAGCTTCAGGAGCAGCAAAATCAGCTGGACCCGCAGAAGAATGAGGAGCTAGCGCAGAAAGCCGAGGAGCTGAAAAAGCTCATGGAAACGTTGCTCGACCCGGAAACCAAAAAGCTCTACGAAGAGCTGCAGAAGCTACTAGACCAGCAGCAGGACCAGAACCAGCCCGACATGCAGAAACTACTGCAGCAGCTGGAAAACAAAGAGAATACCCTGCAGAAAGAGCTGGAGCGTGCCCTCGAAATGTTTAAGCAGCTCCAGTTTGAGCAAAAGCAGGATCAGGCCCTGGAAAAGCTACAGCAGCTGGCCCAGGAGCAGCAAAAGCTGGCCGATGAAACCCAGAAGAATGACAAGAACAACCCCGAAAACAACCTCAGCAAAGACCAGCAGCAGCAAAAACAGCAGAACCTGAAACAGCAGCAAACCGAGCAGCAGCAAAAGTTTGAGGAGCTAAAGCAGGACCTGAAGCAAATGAAAGAGCTGGACGAGCAGCTCGACGGCCAGAACGGCGCCGATGAGATGAAGCAGGACCAGGAACAAGTAGACGAGCAGCAGCAGGAAAGCCAGGACCAGCTGGGCAAAAGCCAGAACCAGAAAGCCAGCCAGAGCCAGAAGCAGGCCGCCCAGAAGATGCAGCAGATGGCCCAGAAAATGCAGCAGCAAATGGACCAAGAGGAATCAGATGAGCAGCAGGAAAATATTGACGACCTGCGCGACATCCTGGAAAACCTGCTGAAGCTCTCCTTCGATCAGGAAAACCTGATGAAGCAGTTCCGAACCGTGGACCAGAGCGACCCGCGCTTTGTGCAGCTGGGCCAGACGCAGCGCAAGCTCAAGGACGACGCCCGGGTAGTGCAGGACTCATTGTATGCCTTGGCCAAGCGCGTGTTCCAGATCAAGAGCTTTGTAACCCGCGAAGTAGGCGAGATGAACGGCCGCATGGACGAAAGCCTCGACCAGATTCGGCAGCGCAGCATTGGCCGGGCTACTAACTCCCAGCAACTGGCCATGACCAGCATGAACAATCTGGCCCTGATGCTGAACGACGCCTTGCAGCAAATGCAGGAGCAGCAGCGCCAAAGCCAGAGCCAGCAACAGCAGGGTGGGGGCAAACCCGGCCGTAAAAAGAAGAAAGGCAGCAGTGCCGGCGAAGGCCAGCTAGGCCGCATGCAACAGCAACTCAACCAGCAGATTCAGCAACTGCAGCAAAGTGGCAAGCAAGGCCGCGCCCTTTCCGAGGAGCTGGCCAAGCTGGCAGGGCAGCAACAAATGCTACGGCAGGCCATGCAGGAGCTGGAACGCATGCAGCAGAAAAGCGGCGGCAAACCCGGCTCCAACAAAGATGGTAAAGGCCAAGACGGCGCCGGCGGCCTCGGCGATGTAAAAAAAATGATGGAACAAACCGAAACCGACCTCGTAAACAAGCGGCTGACGGAGCAGACTATCATGCGCCAGCGCCAAATCCTTACCCGTTTGCTGCAAGCCGAGAAATCGGCCAGAGAACGGGACCAGGATGATAAGCGCGAAGCCCAGACAGCCCAAAACCGTTCGCCCGTGTTTCCGCCAGCGTTTCAACAATACAAACGACAGCAAAACCGGCAGACGGAGCTCCTTCGCACCGTCCCACCGGCGCTTACTCCGTACTATCAGCGCGAGGTGAGTGAATATTTTCAGAAAATGAAATAGCGTTCAGCTAATTTTACCCCCTTCCCCCGCTGCCCCCTCTTTTTCTTTATATGAAGCAGGTTAAAATTCAGATTCCTTCGCTGGTCGAAAATATCCGTGTTGTGGAGAGTTTCATCGATAACTCGAAGGACACGTTTCACATCGAAGACGATATCTACGGCAACATCATGGTGGCCGTAACCGAGGCAGTGAACAATGCTATCCGCCACGGCAACAAGTTCGATAAAGACAAAAACGTGTTTCTGTCCTTATCTGTAGATCAGAACCTAGTAAAGTTCGAAATCGAGGACGAAGGCACCGGCTTCGACTACACGAACCTGATTGACCCCACGGCTCCTGAAAACCTGGAGAACCCAGGTGGTCGGGGTATTTTCCTGATTCGCCATTTGGCGGATGAGGTAGAGTTCCGGAAAGATGGTCGCAACGTGCAGCTCACGTTTATGCTGCCTGCTTCTTCGGCCACTCAGCCCACCGTAAACGGCGCCGAAACTGCCACCTACTAGCCTCCTTTTGCCCCGATGAGCGATTTGCCAACCGAGCACAATGACCAGGAAGATGATGACTTTGGCCGCGACGAAGGCCCAGGCATTGAATTTCTGGTAGAAGATGTTGTTTTTGAGCTAGCCGATGCCCAGGAGCTAACCTCCTGGATTGAGCGCGTGGCAGAAGTACACGAGCATGAAATTGTACAGCTCACGTACATCTTCTGCTCCGATGAATACCTGCACAAGGTAAACGTGGAGTACCTCAACCACGACACCTACACCGACGTCATCACATTTGATAACGCCGATGATGCCGATATTCTCGAAGGCGACATCTTTATTTCCGTGGATCGGGTGCGCGAAAACGCGGCGCAAATGGGCGTCTCGTTCCGTGATGAGCTGCACCGCGTTATGATTCATGGCGTGCTACACTTACTCGGCTACGCTGACAAGGACCTGCTTAGCCAGACGGCTATGCGCAAAAAGGAAGACGACTGCCTATCTTTACGCACATTTTAATTTAGGAGATAGATTAAATCACAATGGAACGTAAGATTGTAGTAGTTTTTTGCAATAAAGGAGATTTTTTCCTAGCCAAAATATGCATAGCCAGTATTCGGTATTATTATCCCGATATTGATATATACATAGTTAAAGATTACCTCAGGGGGGATTTTTCATCTCAAGAATTGGAGCAGGCTTTTAATGTAAAAGTCCTCGATTTAGGCAAAAAGCATTTTGGATGGAGTGCAGCAAAATTACATTTCTTAATATCTGATCTTTTCCCAGGTTCAAGACCACTACTATTAGATGCAGATATCATATTTGTTGGAAAACTTTTGGAAGATCTCTACTCTAGATCAGAGGGATACGATTTTGTAGTAGATGCAGATTATAGAAATTTAAAACAAGATCACGCATACATAAAAGAAACATATTTTGATTTTAATAAAATAATTATAGAAGAACCTCAATATAGCTATCCAGGATATGTTTTTAATGCAGGCCAAATGTTAGTGAGCACTGGTAAAATATCGGAGTATGATTTGAAAAAATATTTCAATCCGAAGGAATTTCCATATTATACGAATATGGAATTAATGCCTTTAGTTGATCAATCTATCCTAAATGTTATACTGCCAATCAAATCTGATCAAGGTCAAATTAAGCTACTTCCTGATTCATATATGTTATGGAGTGATGGAGAAGAAACTCATCAGCTTGAGCTTAAAAAAGTAAAAGAAGGGAGTAGTTACCCTTACCTCATACATTATGCTGGTTCTAAAAGACATCCACATCTGAAAGCAATGAAGCGTTCGGACATTTTAATATTTTTTCAAAATTTTTATTATAGCAGAGTCCCCAATGGTAATATAATTAATAAAATAAAAGCGATAGAAGCATCCTTATTTTACACTAAGGATGAAATTATAATAAATTCATTTAAAAAATTTATTTATGGAGATAAAACAAAGAAATTAAGATCTATATATAAAAAATACATTTTAAACCAAAGATAATTTATAATATATACCGATGTATTATGCATATCTTTTTTAATTATTAAAATTTAATTTCAATAATAACAATCTATATTCTGATGTTTTAAAATTTCATAGTAGCATGTATTATTGTGGTAATTACGCAAAACAACTATATTTTATTATTGCATGGTATTTATAATATTGATGTTAGATTATTATTTTTATAATCATAAAAAATTTATTGCGGCGGCAAAACAGCAGGTGATCGGTATCTTGTCTAATCCTTCAGATCTCTTTTTCCTGCCAGAAGTGTGGTAGCACGGTCCTGCGCAAAAATAGCAGCCTTAAGGGGTAGCCCAAGTTCCAGTACACTGCCTGCCGCTACCAAGCCGTCTTCACCCCCGCGGCGCCGCACAAAGCGGTGCAATATGCGCAGGTGGAAAAGTTGCTGGTCGAGCGCGTCTCACAACGGGCTAGCGTGCGGTTGACTGGCATCTTGCCCCACCATCATACGGCTGGCAAAGAAAGTGCAGGCTTGGCCCCACCTAAGCCCCATGCCGAGTTGGCCCCGAATGCTGGAATTGGATGAGATGTGGACCTTTGTGGGGCAAAAAAAGCGAAAAGTGTAGCTCTGGTTGGCTGTGGAGCGGCACACGCGGCGTATTGTCGCTAGGGTACTCGGCACGCGGGATACCGCTACCGCCCGCCAGTTGTGGCACCAGTTGCCTAGCGTGTATCGTAGTGGCACGTGGTCCCTTACCGAAGAGGGAAAGGAAAGCTTATCGAAACGTATTACCGCCACTGGCGCATCGGCTCAGTGCCAAAGGCAGCGGCTAGACCAGCATCTAGGAAGCTGTCAATTGCTCGCTACGCTAAAAATGTGCGGTCCTCGTGCGCAAAACCTGCTCGTTTAACAGCTCCCTGGTTATGGATTGGCTCCGCATTCAAATAGTTATTAACGAACACAAATAATAAGTGGAAGCAGCAAGCTATTTACCTGTTATTTTACCACCGCCGAATTTATATGTATTCTACCTTTTACCGGAAATAAATTGATATTATCATCATATTGTAATCTCAATTAGAGTTACCTCTATGGCCGCGAGCCCTTCCTATACACCTGTTATCCGAGGCGAGGCGCTGGATTTTTATCTGAGCCAAGGGTATTACCGGATGCACCAGGACCTGTTCACCTGCCGGTTTCTACCCCTTGATAATTCCTTGTATACGGTGCACTGGCTGCGTATTGCGCTGAAAGAGGTGCAGTACGGGGCTGAGCAGCGCCGACTACTGCGCGCCAACCAACGGTTTACGGTCATTATTAAGCCTTTCCAGCTCACAGAGGAGCTAGAGGAGCTCTACGGGCTTTACCGCAGCTCCATCACGTTTGATGCCCCCGAAACGGTTGAAGCCTTTTTACTAGCTGGGGCCAACAGCAACGTGTTTAATACGGAGGTAATTGAATTGCGCGACGGAGACCAGCTAGTGGCAGCAGGCATCCTGGATAACGGGGCGCGCAGCATGGCCGGCATCATGAACTTTTACCATCCGGCGTACCGCAAGTATAGCTTGGGGAAATACCTGATGTTGCTAAAAATCAATCGGGCCCGGCAGCAGCAAATGGACTACTACTATCCTGGTTACCTGGTACACAACTACCCCAAATTCGACTACAAACTGTTTCCGTGCCCGGCTGCTACGGAAGTGTTTGATAGCGCCAGCGGCCGGTGGCTTCCTTTTGCCTGGAATACTGTGGCGGCTCAATCAGCTGACTTACTTACCGATTGGCCCGTTGATTTTCTAGATCAGGACGACGCCGAATAAGCCAGCCTAGGTGCCTATCGGGGTTGAAGCCCGGGCCGGGTCTAGGCAGCTTGCGGTTAGGCAGTGCGCAAAGAAGAGCGTAACTGCGTATCTTTGCACACGTTTTGAGCGTGTTGCGTCCGGTTTTCGGAACTGATTTCTTTGGAAGCGCCCGCCCAAACGCGGGCGTTTTGCGTGCTAGGCCGCGCGAACTTTGTCGTTCGCTTTTCCTGTTACTCCATTCAGCCATTTACCAGCCGGCCGTAGTGCATACCAGTTGCCTTGCAGCCAGCAGCCTTACATCATTTGCTTTCGCGGTCCATGTTTCAGCAAGAAGAGTACGACGTTATTGTAGTAGGAGCCGGCCACGCCGGATGTGAGGCCGCCGCCGCGGCCGCTAACATGGGCTCCAAGGTTCTGCTCGTGACGATGAACATGAACACCATCGCCCAGATGTCGTGCAACCCGGCCATGGGCGGGGTGGCGAAGGGTCAGATTGTGCGCGAGGTAGATGCTCTGGGCGGCCAGTCGGGCATTATCACCGACAAAACCATGATTCAGTTCCGGATGCTGAACCGCTCTAAAGGCCCCGCCATGTGGAGCCCCCGGGCGCAAAGTGACCGGATGCGCTTTGCTGAAGAGTGGCGTATGACCCTGGAGCAAACCCTGAACGTGGACTTCTGGCAGGAAGCCGTAACGGGTTTGGTGGTAGAAAACAACACGGTAGTTGGTGTAAAAACCCAACTCGGAATTGAGTTCCGGGGCAAAGCCGTGGTGCTTACTAACGGTACCTTCCTGAACGGCCTCATCCACATTGGTGAAAAGCAGTTTGGCGGTGGCCGCGCCGCCGAGAAAGGCAGTACCGGCATTACGGAGCAGCTCAAAGAGCTCGGGTTTGAAGCTGGCCGCATGAAAACTGGCACGCCACCCCGTGTAGATGGCCGCTCCCTCGACTATTCTAAAATGGAAGAGCAAGCCGGCGACGAAAACCCCAGCAAGTTCTCGTACCTCGACACGCCCGCTTTGGTAAAGCAGCGCCCCTGCTACATTACCTATACCAACCCGGAGGTCCACGAAATCCTGAAGGAAGGCTTCGAGAAGTCGCCGATGTTCCAGGGCCGCATTAAGGGGCTTGGGCCGCGCTACTGCCCTAGCGTAGAAGACAAAATCAACCGCTTTGCTGACAAAGACCGCCACCAGATTTTTGTGGAGCCCGAAGGCTGGAGCACCGTTGAAGTGTACGTGAATGGCTTCTCAAGCAGCCTGCCCGAGGACGTGCAGTACCGGGCTTTGCGTAAGATTGCGGGCTTCGAAAACGCAAAAATGTTCCGCCCTGGTTACGCTATTGAATACGACTTTTTCCCGCCTACGCAGCTCCACCTAACGCTGGAAACCAAGCGCATCCAGAACCTCTACTTCGCGGGCCAGATCAACGGCACTACGGGCTATGAGGAAGCTGCGTGCCAGGGCCTCATGGCTGGTATCAATGCTCACAACAAGGTGCACGGCAAAGAGCCCTTCATTCTGAAGCGGAGCGAAGCCTACATTGGCGTGCTGATTGATGACCTAGTAAATAAAGGCACCGACGAGCCGTACCGCATGTTCACGAGCCGCGCCGAGCACCGCCTGTTGCTGCGCCAGGACAACGCCGACCTACGCCTCACGCCGCTGGGCCATGCTCTGGGCTTAGCTTCTGAGGAGCGCATGGAGCTAGTGCGCGAAAAAGAACGCCAAACGCAGGAGGTAGCCAAGCTGCTGAAAAACCACAGCATCGAGCCCCAGGAAATCAACGATTGGCTGACGGAAATCGGCTCGGCAACCATCCATGAGAAAACGCGCGCTGTAAACTTGCTGCGCCGCCCCAACGTGGATTTGGCCGCACTGGCCCGAGTGCTGCCCGGCCTTACGCTGGCCCTAGCCCCCTACGGCCCCGAAGCTCTGGAGCAAGCCGAAATTTTGGTAAAGTACGAGTCGTATCTGGTGAAAGAACACCAGCAGGCAGCCCGGGTGCAGGAGCTAGAAAACTTCCAGATTAAAGGCCGCCTGGACTACCAGGCCATGCCGGCCCTCTCGCACGAAGCCCGCGAAAAGCTGCTCAAGATTCAGCCCGAAACACTGGGGCAGGCTTCGCGGATCAGTGGGGTTTCGCCCGCCGATGTATCGGTACTGATGGTGTATCTAGGTCGGTAAGGCAGCTAACCTGCTTGTTTAGGCTGATCTGCCAGAAAAAACGATGCCACGGATTCTCGCTGAATTCGTGGCATCTTTGGTTTCGTACCTTCGTGGTGCAGCCGACGGCGGTAGCAGTTGTATTGCCGGGCTCAGCGTTATCAAATTAATCAGCGCAAATCTGTGGTTTACGAGCGTTTGGAGAAGTGCCCCGTCTGTGGCAAAACCGAGTTTAGCAATAAACTGGTAGTAGAAGATAAATCGGTTAGCAAGGAAAGCTTTGCCATTCAGCAGTGCCAAGCTTGCTCGTTCCAATTCACCAATCCGCGGCCCGATGCGGCGCACATTGGCAGCTATTACGAGTCGGACGAATATGTATCCCACAACAGCGGTGCCGGTGGCATGATCAATCAGGCCTATAAAGTGGCACGTTTTTTCACGATGCGCCGCAAAGTGGCTCTCGTAAATAAGCTGGCGCCGCGCAAAGGAAGCTTGCTTGATTATGGTTGCGGAACGGGCCATTTTCTGGCGGCGGCTAAGTCCAATGGCTGGAAGGTGGCGGGGTGGGAGCCCAATGCCCGGGCACGGGAAGAAGCCACGCAGCGCATTGGCCAGCCCTTGCCGCTTCTGGATTTAGCCCAGCTCCCGACTGCCACCTACGACGCTATTACCCTGTGGCACGTGCTGGAACACGTTCATGAGCTGAACGATACCTTGCAGCAGCTCATCCGGTTGTTGAAGCCCGATGGCACCCTCATTATTGCAGTGCCTAACATTGATAGCCTAGATGCGCAACACTACCGCCAGGACTGGGCTGCTTACGATGTGCCGCGGCATCTGTATCATTTCAGTCCCAAAACCATGAAGCAGCTGCTGAAAAAGCATAAAATGCAGGTGCAGGAGGTACTTCCGATGCCGTTGGATGCCTATTACGTGAGCATGCTCAGTGAAAAGCACCGCGCCGAGCGGGGCGGTGGAATGCTGACGGTGCTCAAAGCCGGCTACCAGTCGAACCGCTACGCCTCCAGCCACGATGGCCAGTACTCCAGCCTGATTTATGTGGCCCGCAAGCGCGCCACGGCAGGGTAGGAGGGAGGTTACCCTGCACACACTCTGAAAGTTGCCATTCCGGCTACTGCTAACAAAGTATGCTTCCGTAGTGGGTGAGCATCTTTTTTGCAGGGGCCGGAATGTCAGTTTTTGCCTTTATCGGCGTTGAGCACCTAGTGAGCTAGGGTTGCCGCGCCTCGTTGTACCTTCGGGGTGCCTGAAGCAGCCACCGCTGCCGGCTTCCGTTCTCGCTACCTATTGTATATGCTACAACCAGCCCGAGCTAGTCTTTTTCTCTGCTTTCTGGCCGCTACGGGCCTGAGCGGATGCGCTGCCATCAGCACACCCGAAGGAGGCATCCGCGACACTATTCCGCCTAAACTCGTGAAGAGCATACCTGCCAACGGCGAGCGGAACGTGCAGGGCCAATCAGTGCGGCTGGAGTTTTCGGAGCAGGTGCAGGTAAAGGATTTGCAGAAGAACTTGATTGTGGCTCCGGTCCTCGGCGAGAAGGACACCTATAAAGTGCGCGAAGACCGCACCTCCATTACCCTGCTCTTCGATAAGCCGTTTGCAGCCAACACCACGTACTCCTTCAACTTCGGTAGCTCTATCAGTGACATTACGGAGAGCAACCCGGCAGAAAAAGCCATCATTAGCTTTAGCACCGGCGCGCAGCTCGACTCGGGCTCGGTGCGCGGGGTAGTAACCGACTTACTTACGGAGCAGCCCACCGAAAATGTATCGGTGGTATTGTACCCCGAAACCGATACGGCCAATATCCGGCGCGGCAAGCCCTACTACCTGGCCCGCACCGATAAGCAGGGCGCCTTTGAGCTGCAGTATCTGAAAGCTGGAAAATACCGGGCGTATGCATTGCTGGACAAAAATCAAAGCAACCGCTACGAGGAAGGAGAGCGTATTGCGTATCTGCCCGACTTGCTTTCCGTGAGCGGTGCCACACCCGACAGCCTGCGTTTTCAGCTGGTACGCCCCGATTCGCGCCGTGCCCTTATTACTACCCAAAAGCCCGGCCCAACGGAGTATCGGATTTCGTACAATGAAGGGGTGGAACGCATCGTACTTGCCCCACTGGGCGCAACGGCGGCCCCAGCCGCTGCCCAGCTTAATGAAGGTGTGCTCCTTACGGAGCGCGGGCGCACGGCCGTCTTGTTTCGTACGCCAGCACTCCCGGAGGGCCGCTATCTGCTGGCCGCTACCGACAGTGCTGGCAACGTAGGCCGTGATACTGTCAATGTTCGGTTTCAGGGCACGGCACCGGCCAAACGGGGCGCTACCTATGCCGTGGAAGGTAGCCTGCGGGAGGTGTACCGGCAAGGGCAAGTGCGGTTTGTGTTTAATGAACCCATTCGCTTTGATGCCAAAAAGCCCTTTGGCACGCTGGTAGAAGATTCGGTGAAGCGCCGGCCGCTCCGCGTGCCACAAGACGGAGCGCTGAGCCCCGACCGCACTACCCTCACCGTAGCTCTAAACACCACGGCCCGTAAAAACGTCGTTATTCTGCTTGATAGTACAGCTATTCAAAATCTATCGGGGCAGCCGCTTGGACTAAAGCCGTTGCGCTTGCGTGTAACAGATCAGAATGCTGCCGGTACGCTCAGCGGTTCTATCCAGACCAAAGCTACCCGGTATTGGGTGCAGCTATTGGACGGTACCGGCCAGGTCCAAACAACCCTCGATAGCCCCCGTGGCACCTACCGCTTCAATAACCTGCAACCCGGCGCTTATCGCATTCGGGTGCTGATTGACGCGAACAAAGACGGGCGCTGGCAAGGCCCCGACCCCCAACTGCGGGTGCCTACGGAGCCGGTGTACCTCTTTCCCAAAACCATTCAGGTCCGCTCTAATTTCGATAACGTGGAGGCCATTAGCTTCTAGCTCCCTATGTTTTCACGCAGCAACGCCCGATTCTGGTCTCCGGAATCGGGCGTTTTGTTTGGCCTATGGTTCTGCCAATGCTTTGCGTTGCGAAGCCGCATGGGTGCGCCTGTTGGCAGGGTAGGCCTGTGTAGCATCCTAGGCTCGCTGGCAAGCAGTTGATATTAGTGTCCGGACAAGTAGCAGCTGGCACCGAAGTCGGAATAATCCTACTGCGGGCTATATAGGCTATGCTCCATTTAGATATCCACATAGCAAATTGGGCCTCCTGCTTCATCAGGGCTGTTTTTAGCTACCCCGGTTACAGCAATCCACATAGTTTTCCACGCCCTGATTCACTGAGGGCATAATCTGTGGATAATGGTGGGGAAACCTATGGATAACTCGTGGAGAACTTGCGGAGAAGTTTTTTTGGATGTTCAGTGGCCCTTACACCTGCCTTCGAGCCCTAGTCAAGCGTGGATAAGGGTGGATAACTATCCCCCGAAAATACTACAATCCACATCGTACAGGAATGTGAATTGTGGATTTGTGTACAAGCTGTGTGGATTGTTAAAAACGTGTTTAACGTGTTATAAATCAAATGATTATTTTCCACACACCCTGTTGATAGACGGTGTATAACTGCATTCTTGTACACATGTTATCCCCGGTGTGCATAACCTCATTTTCTTATCCACTTATACACAGCCCTAACGATGGATAACAAAGAAGAATTTATTTAAAAAAGAATCTTAAAAGTTATTAACTGTGTGGAAAAGCGGGGCTGAACCAAAATGCAGTTCGGACCCTGGTCGCTGCCCAGAAAAGTCTGCGGCTCAGAAAACACACGTCAAGTGGTTTGAGCAAATTCGAGGCCTAGGGTGCGTGGGCCGTAAAGTTTTCGTCCAGCAGAAAGAGCGTTATGCTGGGTCTAGTAGCGTCCCGTGTGCTGACAGTAGGCTCGTAACACAGTGATGCGAGCGAGGTGCTTCGCTATGCATTACTATGCTTCCTTCGCTATCCACACGGCCTAGGTCGTTCAGGCCGCCAAACCGGTGCGGCCGGGTGATCCAGAGCTGCCTTCCGTGGAAAACCGCTCGTGCATCCTCCTAAACACTAGGCTTTGTGGGAAGCCAAACTGCTGAAACCAGCAAAACGGCCATCTCTGTGGATAGGCTTGTGGATAGCAGTTGCTATGCACACATGCGTATGGTTTAGTTGTTTATAACCAGTTGGTTATCCACATGAAAAGCCCGGTTATCCACGACGTAGGTGTTAGGAAGCAACAAATACGCAGCCCTAGGGTACTTACCGGCGTATAGCTGCTTTAGCTCAGCCTTACTGCCTTTACCCATGCCGTTCGACTACACCTTGGATTTCCGGACCGTTGATTTCCGCCAGCACCCCGATCTGTACCGCGTGGGTAAAGGCGAGCAGGGGGTGCTGCTTGTACAGCCGTATAAAACCGAGATTCTGCCCCACTGGCGCTTCCGGACGCCAGAGGTGGCCCGGGAGTCATCGGAGTATATCTACGGGCTGTTTGAGGCCTATTTACAGAACGAAGACTTTGTGGGGGCCGATATGGCTCGTAAGTTTCTGCAGATGGGGTTTACTAGGGCCCGGCGCTACGCCAACCATCAAGGCGGCAAAAAGTATGACGGGCCCGTACCAGCCGATAAAAAAGGCCAGAGCGGCGCCCACGGCCGCGCGGAGCTTCCTCGTTCTCCCGAAGACCCTGAAAAGGCTGAAGCGGCTGCTATATTCAAGCAGAAGTGGGACGAGGCCAAGCAGCATCCGGAGTATGTGCGGCAACGCGCCGCGTTCGAAGCGCGTTACGGCAAATGACATTCCAGAACCCCTACCTTTACTTTCCCTGAACCCTTCACCCTTGACCTAACGGTTATGCAGACACCAGCCCAATCCTCCAGCACCGAAGAAAACGAAATCAGCCTAGGCATCGGCATGGGCCCGCTCAAGTTTGGCGCTACCATGGATGAGGTACGCGCCCTGATGGGAGAGCCCGAAGAAATAGAAGAGTCGGAAGACGACGACGAGTTTGAGCACCAGGCTTGGAACTACCTCGAGGAAGGATACTCTCTGTATTTCGACCGCGAAGACGACTACCGCCTGAGCTGCATCGAGACGGACCACCCCGGTATCAGCCTCTACGGCGAGCCCATTCATGGCAAGAGCCCCGAAGCAATTCAGGAGCTAATGAAGCGCCACGGACACGAGCAAAGCGAAGTAGAGAAAATGGACACTGGCGAGATGCGCATCTCCTACGAAAAGGAAATGATTGACATGTATTTCGATGAAAACGAACTGCAGTTTGTCAACTTCGGTGTGTTCATCAACGACGACTTAGAGGTGCAATGGCCCGCCTAAATTAGAGTTATCCACAAAACCAATCAAAAATTGTGTTGATAAGTGGATAAGTGCCTAATTATCCGGGGTTTTACCCAACACTAGGTACGCAAAGCTGCCAAACCCTCCATAAAGCCAGCACGCTGAAAATCAGCCAAACACAAAAAAAGCCGCTCCAATTCTGGAGCGGCTTTTTTTGTGTATTTCCAGGAAAATTTTAGGAAGGCATAATGGCCCGGAACAACAGGAATAATCCGCCCGACAGCGCCATCGTGACCGGCAGGGTGAGCACCCAGGCTAGGGCGATGTTGCGCACCATCTGCGGGTTCAGGTTCTTGATGCCGCGGTTGGCTACCATGCTACCCGCAATGGCCGAAGACAATACGTGCGTAGTAGAGGACGGCAGACCTAGGCCCGAGCTAACTCCAATCATGGTGGCGGCTACCAGCTCCGAGGAAGCGCCCTGAGCATAGGTTAGGTGTTCCTTCCCGATACGCTCTCCAATGGTTTTCACAATGCGCTGCCAGCCCACCATGGTACCAACAGCCAGGGAGATGGATACAATCACGAACACCCAGGTAGGGGCGTAGTCCGTGAAGCCTTTCATATCCTTCAGACCATCATCCAGCGTCTTCCGATCTAGGGTGCTCAGGCTTACTTTGTCGCTGCTCTGAATCTTTTTGGCTTTGTTGGAAAGCAGCAGAATAGCGCGACGAATCTCAAAGCGAGCGTTCTGCGGCAGCTCTTCCACCCGCGTTTTTTCGACAAATACCTGGTCGAGGATATTGGTCTGAGTGCGGATATCGGCCACGTTTTTGCGGTCATCGGCACTCAGGTCCCCTACATTTATCTTGCTCATTACCTGCTCCACGCGCACCAGTGAGTCGCGCATATCCAAGGGGTTCTTGGTGTGGTCGAGGGCGAAATAGGAGGGCACGATGCCAATCAGAATCAGCATAATCAGGCCCACACCTTTCTGCCCGTCGTTGGAGCCGTGGAAATAGCTTACTAGCGTACAGGTTACAATCAGGATCAGGCGGATCCAGAGGGGTGGTGGTTTGCGCTTGTGCGGCTCCTTAAAGATGGTCTTGTTTTTCACCAGGCGCTTCAGCAGGAACATCAGCAGGATGGTGAGTGTGAATCCAAACACCGGCCCGATGATAAGTGCCAGGCCTGTTTCGCCGGCTTTGCTCCAGTTCACGGCCGCGTCGCGGGCGCCGGGCAGGAAGCTGTAGGCAATGCCTACTCCCAGAATAGACCCGATAAGGGCATGCGAGCTGGAAGCCGGAATGCCGTAGTACCAGGTGCCCACGTTCCAGATAATAGCGGCCAGAATAAGGGCTGCTACCATGGCAATGCCGTGGTACACATTCTGATCGACGAGGCTTTCCACCGGGAGCAGATACACAATGCCCATCGCCACGGCAATACCGCCCGTGAGCACCCCGATGAAGTTCCAGAATGCCGACCAGACGACTGCCACCCACGGCCGCAGGGTGTTGGTGTAAATTACCGTCGCTACGGCGTTGGCCGTGTCGTGGAAGCCGTTTACAAATTCAAACGCGCAAGCTGCCACCAAGCAGGCGATTAGCAGCAATAGCACATGAGGCTCTAAGCCAAACATAAGGGGGGGATTGGTGAAGATTCAGTTTCGGTAAACAAAGGTAGGACCGCCCAAAGGGGGCGCAAGATTATGAAATTGTTACCGTACTCGCCGGACACCCTGTGTAATGAGCCGCTAAACGCAAGAACCGATGTTGGGTTTATCCCGAAGGCCTGATGCACAGTAAATTATTGAGTGGCAGCGCCTCTGGGCTATTTGTGGAGGCCAGGCTAGGGCACAAGCTAAAGCTTTGGCTACTTTTGCTATTTCAGTACCCAAAAGAAGACTGTAGAGCCCGCCGGACTGCCGCATTCAGCGGTTGAAGGCCACCGCCGACCTAGCAGCTTACTTCTTTCGGCTTTCGAACCACTACGTACCTAGTACCTACTTCTCCCTCATGAGCAACGAGCAGAAATCCGCCGCCACGGCCGAGAGCACCCTGGCCGATATCGTGTCGCACGCCAAGGAATACGGTTTTGTATTCCCTTCTTCTGAAATCTATGATGGCCTGGCTGCTGTGTACGACTACGGTCCCAACGGCGTGGAGCTCAAAAATAACCTGAAGCAGCTCTGGTGGAAGGCCATGACCCAGCTCAACCAGAACGTGGTGGGCATTGATGCGGCCATCTTTATGCACCCGCTCACCTGGAAGGCCTCCGGCCACGTGGATGGTTTTTCGGATCCCATGATTGATAACCTCGACAGCAAGAAGCGCTACCGCGCCGATGTGCTACTGGAGGAGCGCGCCGCCGAGTACGAGAAAAACAACGAAATAGCCCGCGCTGAAACCTTGCTGGCTGAAATGGGGCGGTTGCTCACCGCCGAGGACCTAGCCGGCGTTAAGCAGCTCATCATTGATGAGAAAATCCAGTGCCCGGTTTCCAAGACCAGCAACTGGACCGACGTGCGCCAGTTCAACCTCATGTTCTCGACGCAGGTAGGCGCCGTGGCCGAAGACTCCAGCAAGATTTACCTGCGCCCAGAAACAGCCCAGGGCATCTTCGTGAACTTCCTGAACGTGCAGAAGTCGGCGCGTCAGAAAATTCCGTTTGGCATTGCCCAGATCGGGAAGGCCTTCCGCAACGAGATTGTAGCCCGCCAGTTCATCTTCCGGATGCGGGAGTTCGAGCAGATGGAAATGCAATTCTTTGTGCGCCCTGGCACCGAAGGCGAGTGGTACGACACCTGGAAGGCTACGCGCCGCCGCTGGCACGAGGCCCTGGGCCTGCCCGCCGATAAACTCCGCTTCCACGACCACGAGAAGCTGGCCCACTACGCCAAGGCGGCTGTTGATATCGAGTATGAATTCCCCTTCGGCTTCAAGGAAATTGAGGGCATTCATTCCCGCTCCGACTTCGACCTGACCCAGCACCAGAACCTGAGCCGCAAAAAGCAACAGTATTTCGATAACGACATTAACCCTGAAACCGGCAAGCCCTACGGCAACTACGTGCCCTACGTGGTAGAAACCTCAGTAGGAGCCGACCGCCTGTTCCTGGCCACGCTCTGCCAGGCGTATCAGGAGGAAACTATCACCGAAGGCGAAGGCGAGAAGCAGCAAACCAAAACCCGCAAGCTGCTGCGCCTGCACCCCGCTGTGGCGCCCATCAAAGCTGCCATTTTCCCGCTGGTGAAAAAGGATGGCCTACCTGACAAAGCCAACGAAATCTATAACTCTCTGCGCCACGACTTCCGGTTGGTGGTAGAAGAGAAGGACTCCATCGGCACGCGCTACACCCGCCAGGACCTCATCGGCACTCCCTTCTGCATTGCCGTTGACCACCAGACGCTGGAAGACAACACCGTGACCGTGCGCCACCGCGACTCCCGCGAGCAGACCCGCATGCCGATTTCCGAGCTGCGCAGCTACATCGGCGAGGCCGTAAGCTTCTCCCGTATTTTCGAAAAGCTATAAGCAGGTACTAGGTGCTAAGCAATGCAAAAGGCCGCCGGAGCAATCCGGCGGCCTTTTGCATTGCTACAACATGGTTGTTGTACTAGGTCCTAATTCTCGCTTAACCACTGCACGGCGTCGCGGTGGGAGGTAAAGTAATTGAACTCTACCTGCGAGGAAGGAAGCGTGGAGGAGGCAATGGAATTACCAATCTGATACTGGTACTGGCCTTCTGAAACTACCGCGGCTATAAACAGTGGGCGCGCCAGCTGCTCAGGCAGCACAGTCGCCAGGGGGCCAGTCAGCTCGTCGTCCTCATCAGTTGGGGTCGCGTTGCGCTTCAGGTCCAGTAAAAGCTTGCCTACGTTATGAGCCAGCATCTCCTCCAGCGCCCGGTGGTAGGCCTGCCCGAAAGAGACCGATAGCCGGGTAGCATTGTAGTTAAGATGCAGGGTCTCGGAATCCGCGTTGTACGTAAGCGAGGCGTCCGGGGAATAATACAAAGTCATGGAAAATGAAAAACAACAACCAATAAGCGTTAAAGTGCAATTATTG
Organism: Hymenobacter tenuis; assembly: GCF_054780495.1. Taxonomy (NCBI): domain Bacteria; kingdom Pseudomonadati; phylum Bacteroidota; class Cytophagia; order Cytophagales; family Hymenobacteraceae; genus Hymenobacter; species Hymenobacter tenuis. The sequence continues at coordinate 68,851 of NZ_BAAGWF010000004.1, read as the reverse complement.
CCCGAGGTAACTTACTGGGATACCTGCTTTTACGACATAAATAGCATAAAAAGTTCTCTATATTCAGAACAAAAAATGAAATTATTGCTAACCTCCTTTTTCAGACTCCTTTACAAACGAGAAGGTTAATCGCTGTGCATTAACCGCATAGCTGCGGGGCGTTGTGTACCTTTGCTGCATTTTAGCAGCCTATGTGGAGGAACCTCGCCCTGTTTGTCATTAAGAACCGCCGTTTGCTCATCGGGCTTTTGGCCGTGATTACCGTGTTTATGGCGTGGGAAGCTCGAAAGGTGCAGATGACCTACGACTTTGCCCAAGTGGTAAGCCCTACGGATCCGGACATGGTGTACTTCCAGAAGTTCAAACGAACGTTTGGCGAGGATGGCAACGTGCTCGTGCTGGGCATGCAGGACAGCTCCGTATACAAGCTCGGTAACTTCAATGAGCTGCGTACCCTCACCGATACGCTAAGTAAGGTAGAAGGCGTGACGGGCATTTTGGGCGTTACGCGCCTGCCAAAGCTGGAAAAAGACACGGCCAGCCAAACCTTTCGGGCCACGCCCATCTTCCGCAACTTCCCGCAAACGCAGCCCGAGTTGGACTCGCTGATGCGGGTAGTAAACGCTCAGGAGTTTTATAAAGGCCAGCTGATTTCGCCCATTACCGGCGCTACTTTGCTAGCCCTCACCATGGACCCCAAGTACCTGAACTCCTCGCGCCGCGAAGCCGTGATGCAGGAGATTCTGGGCCATGCCGAGCGGTTTCAGAAGAAAACAGGCATCAAGATGCACTACGCTGGCCTGCCGTACGTGCGTGCTACCATGACCACCAAAGTGGCCAGCGAAATGAAGCTGTTTGTGGGCCTGACTATTGTGATGATGGCTCTCACGCTGTTCATGTTCTTCCGGACCTGGTCGGCGGTGGTGTTCCCGCTTCTCATCGTGCTCATCGTCGTGACGTGGTGCATTGGCTCCATGGTGCTGCTGGGCTACAAGATCAATCTGCTCACGGGCCTGATTCCGAGTATTATCATCGTAATCGGTATTCCGAACTGTACCTACCTGCTTTCCCGCTACCACTACGACTACCGTAAATCCGGCAACCAGGTGCTGGCTATGGCGCGGGTGGTGCGCAAAATTGGCCTAGTAACCCTAATGAACAATACCACCACGGCCATCGGGTTTGTGGTATTCTGCTTCACCAACATTGCCATTCTATATCAGTTCGGGCTGGTGGCCACCGTCAATATTTTCGTGGCCTTTATGGTCTCGTTTATCTTGATGCCCATCATCTTCACCATTCTGCCACCGCCCACCCCCAAACAGCTGGAACACCTGGAGGCCAAGCCGCTTACTAAGCTGTTGGAGTTCTTCGACTACCTAGTGTTGGAGCGCCGTGGCACCGTGTACCTGACGGCTGCGGCCTTGGTCGTGCTGGCTTCGTTTGGCGTGATGAAGGTGAAATCAGTGTCGTATATGGTGGATGATCTGCCCAAAGACTCATCCGTCAACTCCGATCTGAAGTTCTTTGAGCAGCATTTCAACGGCGTAATGCCCCTGGAAATGGTAGTGGATACTGGCAAGCCCAAAGGCCTGCTGAAGCTGAAAACGCTGGAGCGGATTGACCGCCTGGAAAACTTCCTGCGCACCCAGCCCGTGCTTACTACCCCCGTCAGTGTGGTAACCTTCCTGAAAGCCTCTACGCAGGCCTTTTACAATGGCTCCCCGGAGTACTACCGCCTGCCCGATAACTCCGAGAAAAACTACATTTTCAGCTACTTAGCGCATTCTCAGTCGACGAAGGGCAGCGAGGGCCAACTGACCAGCAAACTGCTGCGCTCCTTCACCGACAGCACTATGCAGCGGGCCCGCATCTCCCTGAAGATTGCCGATATCGGCTCGCACAACCTCGATACTCTGATCAACAACCGCATCAAGCCCGAAATCAACAAGATTTTCAACGGCACGGGTATGGATGTCAAACTCACGGGCACTACCATCATTTTCACCAAAGGCAATGAGTACCTGATTGGGATGCTCAAAGAAAGCTTGGTAATTGCCTTTGTGCTAGTGGGCTTGGTGGTTCTGATTTTGTTCCGTAGCATCCGGGCGGTGTTCTTTACGCTGCTGCCCAATTTCTTTACGCTACTGCTCACGGGCGGCATTATGGGCTACTTCGGCATCCCGCTCAAGCCCAGCACAGCCCTGATTTTCAGCATTGCCCTGGGTATTGATGGCGACAACTCCATTCACCTGCTAGCCAAGTTCCGGCAGGAAATGGCCGCTAATGGCCGCCGCGTGAAAGCTGCCATTAGCACCACGCTTTCGGAGGCCGGTACCAGCATGATTTACACCAGCATTGTGCTGTTTCTCGGCTTCTCAGTGTTTGCTTTTTCGGAGTTTGGCGGCACCAAGGCCCTAGGGCTTCTGATGTCGGCCAGTCTGCTGATAACCAACTTTTCTAACCTGATTCTGCTGCCCTGCCTGCTCGTTACTTTCGAGCACGGCAAGGACGAGGATGTTATCGACCAAACCGGTATTCGTCATTACGATGACAACTACCACGAGGAAGATGATGACCTCGAACTCAACTTGGATAGAATGCAGGTGCAGCCGAAACTGAACGGTTAAAACCAGAACACAACTTAAAAAACACCGTCATGCTGAGCTGGCCGAAGCATCTCTACTGCTTCATAGGCAAATTAGCCAGCAGTAGAGATGCTTCGGCCAGCTCAGCATGACGTTCTGATACAACGACCCCACTCAATGAACTACCCCGAATACAAGCAGCCGCTTAACTATGGCCAGGTCGGCACCGATATCCTGGCGTGGTGGAAGAAGAACGGCATCTTTGAGAAGAGCGTAAGCACCCGCGAAGGGCAGCCTACGTTCGTGTTTTATGAAGGCCCACCTTCGGCCAATGGCGCCCCCGGCATCCACCACGTGATGGCCCGGACGGTGAAGGATATCTTCTGCCGCTACCAGACATTGCTGGGCAAGCAGGTGACCCGCAAAGGCGGCTGGGACACCCACGGCCTGCCCATTGAGCTGCAGGTAGAAAAGGAGCTAGGTATCACGAAGGAGGATATCGGCAAGAAAATCAGCATTGAGGACTACAACCAGCGCTGCCGCGAAACGGTAATGCGCTTCAAGGCCCAGTGGGACGACCTCACCGAGAAAATGGGCTATTGGGTTGACCTCGATGACCCGTACATTACCTTTGAGCCCGAGTACATTGAGAGCTGCTGGGCCCTGCTCAAAAAGCTCTACGACAAGGGCTTGCTCTACAAAGGCTACACCATTCAGCCCTACTCGCCTGCGGCCGGCACTGGCCTAAGCTCGCACGAGCTGAACCAGCCTGGCACCTACCGCGACGTGAAGGACACAACCGTCGTGGCCCAGTTCAAGGTGAAGCGCAACGAAAAATCGGAGGCCTTGTTCAGCAATGTCAAGATAGACGAGGTGCCGCTGGCGGCCTTGTATGGCGACAGTGCGTCGGAGCCGGATGTGTACATCCTGGCCTGGACGACTACGCCCTGGACATTGCCCGCCAACACTGGCCTAGCCGTTGGGAAGAACATTCCCTACGTGCTGGTGAGCACCTTTAACCCCTACACCTTCGCCCCAGTTCGGGTGGTGCTGGCGGAGGCGTTGGTTGGAAAGTACTTCTCGGAGAAAGGCAAAAATGCTTCGTTTGAAGACTTCAAGCCCGGCGACAAAGTGCTGCCCTGGCGCATTGAAAATACCTTCAAAGGCTCTGACCTGGTAGGCATCAATTACGAGCGTCTGTTCGGTCAAGACAAAGGCTTCCCGGCTTTTGAGGGCGAGGAGCGCGCATTCCGCGTGATTCCCGGCGACTTCGTGACCACGGAGGATGGTACCGGCATCGTGCACATCTCGCCCACATTTGGCGCCGACGACTTCCGGGCCGCTCAGCAGGCCGATGTGCCCGCGCTGATGGTAGCCGACGATGAAGGCAAGCTAGGCCCCATTGTAGACCGCACTGGCCGCTACGTAGCTCAGATGGGCGAATTCGGCGGCCGCTGGGTGAAAAACTACGATGGCCACGACCAGAGCGGCGCCGACTACAAAACCCTCGACGAAAGCATTGCCATCCGCATGAAAGGCGACGGCACGGCCTTCAAAGTGGAGAAGTACGAGCACACCTACCCGCACTGCTGGCGCACCGACAAGCCTGTGCTCTACTACCCCCTGGATTCTTGGTTTATCAAGACCACGGCGGTGAAAGACCGGCTCATTGAGCTCAACAAAACCATCAACTGGCAGCCCGCCAGCACCGGCACCGGCCGCTTCGGCAACTGGCTCGAAAACCTGGTAGACTGGAACCTTAGTCGCTCGCGCTACTGGGGCACGCCGCTGCCCATCTGGCGCACCCAGGATGGCACCGAGGAAATCTGCATTGGCTCGGTAGAGCAACTGAAGCAGGAAATCGACAAGGCCGTAGCGGCCGAGGTCATGACACACAACCCCTACGCCAACGGGGAGAAGATGGATCTGCACCGCCCCTACGTGGACGATATCTTCCTAGTATCGCCCTCGGGCCAGCCCATGTACCGCGAAACCGACCTCATTGACGTGTGGTTTGATAGCGGCGCCATGCCCTACGCCCAGTGGCACTACCCGCTGGAGAACAAGGAGAAATTCGAGAAGAATTTCCCGGCTGATTTCATTGCCGAAGGCGTGGACCAGACCCGCGGCTGGTTCTTTACCCTGCACGCCCTGGCCGTAATGCTAGAGGATTCAGTGGCATACAAGAACGTAATGGCCAACGGCTTAGTGCTGGACAAAAACGGCAACAAGATGAGCAAGCGCCTCGGCAACGCCGTGGATCCGTTTGCTACCATCAGCCAGTTCGGCCCCGACGCCACGCGCTGGTACATGATTGCCAACGCCCAGCCCTGGGACAACCTCAAGTTTGACCTCGCCGGTATCACGGAGGTGCAGCGCCGCTTCTTCGGCACGCTGTTCAACACCTACTCGTTCTACGCCCTGTACGCCAACCTCGACGACTTCCAGGCCCGTGAGTTTGACCGCGTGCCCTACACGGAGCTAAGCGAGCTGGACCGCTGGATTCTAAGCAAGCTGCAGTCGTTGATTGTGGAAGTGCGCGGCTATTACGATGCTTACGATCCCACGAAGGCCGCCCGCGCCATCCAGGATTTTGTGACCGATCAGCTCTCCAACTGGCACGTGCGCCTCTCGCGCCGTCGTTTCTGGAAGGGCGAGCTGAGCACCGATAAGCGCGCTGCCTACGAAACCCTGCAGGAATGCTTGGTGGTGGTTTCGCAGCTCATGGCTCCTATTGCGCCCTTCTTCGCCGAATGGCTCTACAAGAACATGACCGATGGCATGCGCGAGGAAGCAGTAGCGAAAAACACGCCCCTGGCCCCTGAATCGGTGCACCTCACGCTGCTGGTGCAGGCTGATGAAACCCGCATCGATAAGGCGTTGGAGGAGCGGATGGAGCTAGCTCAGCGTATTTCTTCGCTCACGCACTCTCTGCGGAAAAAGTCGGTGCTGAAGGTGCGCCAGCCGCTGCAGCGCATCTTGGTGCCGGTGTTCAACGAGAGTACGCGCGAACAAGTAGGTAAGGTGGAAGACCTGATCTGCGCTGAGGTAAACGTGAAGCACGTGGAGTTCCTCGACGATACCAGCGGCGTGCTGGTGAAGTCGGTGAAGCCTAACTTCAAGCGCCTTGGCCAGCAGTACGGTGCCAAATTGAAGGCCGTAGGTGCCCGGATCCAGCAGATGACGCCGGAGGAAATTAGCACCCTCGAAAAGACCGGTCAGCTGGCCGTGGAAGTCGATGGGGAAGCCCTCACGCTAGCCCCTGACGACGTGGAAATCCGGACCCAGGACTTGCCCGGCTGGCTCGTAGCCACCGACGGCCCCCTCACGGTAGCCCTCGATGTGACCCTGACCGATGAGCTGCGCCAGGAAGGTGTAGCCCGCGAATTGGTGAACCGCCTCCAGAACCTGCGTAAAGACAGCGGCCTGGAAGTGCAGGACAAAATCCGGGTTACGCTGGGTCACCAGCCCGAGCTAGAGGCTGCCGTGCAGTCCTTTGGTGACTACATCCGGGAGGAAGTGCAAGCGCTGGCCCTGAGTTTTGCACCCGATCTGAACGGGGGCTCGGTGCTGGAATTCGACGAGTTCAGCGTGCCTGTGCAGCTACACGTGGCAACTGCCTGAGGCTGAGGTGCCAATCGGTTTTGTAAAAAGGCCGGTTGGCACACCAGCGTATAAAGCATTTCAACGTCTCTCTAAATCAGTTCAAAAGGGCACAAACAGCCTCTGTGAACATATACCATAGGCGCAGGAAAAGGAGTAAGCTGCAGAGCGGCGAAGTCCAAAATTCTTCGTCACTTTGTGCCAGGAGAGGAGCTAGGGGCCGAGACTGCACTTTTGTCAGTTGCTCATCTCACTTCTCGCTTCTAACCTCTCACTTCTACTGTATGAAGTACTGGAAATACTACTTGGTGGCCTTGCTGGTCATCGTCATTGATCAGCTCTCGAAGTGGGCCGTGAACCGCTACATGACCATGGGCATGCCCGGCGAGATTCCGCTGATCGGCGACTGGTTTAAGCTGCATTACACGCTGAACCCAGGTATGGCGTTTGGGGTGGAGCTGCCGCCGCCGTATGGTAAGGCGCTACTGACGCTGTTCCGCCTGGTGGCCGTTACGGGCATTAGCTACTACATCTACCGGCTCTGGAAACAGCACGCGCCTAATGGCCTTATTATCTGCATTGCCATGATTTTGGGCGGGGCCATCGGCAACCTCATAGATTCTATCTTTTACGGCATTATTTACGACAACGCGCCTTTTGGAGTGCCCACACCCTGGCTGCATGGGCAGGTGATTGATATGCTGTACGTAGACATCTACGAAGGCATTCTGCCCAGCTCTTGGCCGCTAATCGGGGGGACGCACCTCTCGCTCTGGCCCATTTTCAACATTGCTGACTCGGCCATTTTTGTGGGGGTAGCGCTGATTCTGATTTTCCAGAACCGATTCTATGGCCACCACTTGGAGGAAGCGCACCCCGTAGCGGCCGATGATGCCGCCGCTGCCCAGGCCCGCCGCGATGCGGAAGCCTCAGAGCTCGTGTAATGCTTCGGTTTAAAAGTTGAAAAGGCCTGCTGGAATACTCCAGCAGGCCTTTTTTATGAATCAGGTTACTAGGCCTCGTCCAGAAGCAAACTATCCTCAGGCTCGCTACTAGGGTCTGGGCAAGCGTAAACCGAGAGTGCTACCAGCGGGTGTGTACCAGCGGCTTGATGCGCTGCTCATAAATGCGGCGCACGGCCTGCATCTGCTCCGTAGTAAGGGCAGGTAGCTCGGCGGCTTGCAAGTTGGAAGTGAGCTGACTAGGCTTGGAGGCGCCCGGAATCACGCAGCTTACTTCCTGGAACATCAGCACCCAGCGCAGGGCCAAGGGCGCTAGGTTCTCCTGGCCAGGAAACACCTGTTTCAGCTCTTCCACGGCGGCCAGGCCCGTTTCGTAGTCTACGCCCGAGAAGGTTTCGCCTTTGTCGAAAGCGGCGCCGTCGCGGTTGAACTGGCGGTGGTCTTCAGCAGAGAAGGTGGTTTGGGGCGAAAACTTGCCCGTGAGCAGGCCGCTGGCCAGCGGCACGCGCACAATCAGGCCCACATCATGGCGCTTGGCTTCCTGGAACAATAGCTCCGCGGGGCGCTGCCGAAACATGTTGAAGATAAGCTGGATGGTGGTGACGTTAGGGAAGGTGAGGGCTTTAAGGCCTTCTTCCACTTTTTCTACGCTCACACCCAGGTTCAGGATTTTGCCTTCCTCTTTGAGCCGATCAAACAGTTCAAAGATTTCGGGCCGGTAAAACACGTCGGTAGGAGGGCAGTGCAGCTGAATTAGGTCCAGGGTTTCGAGCTGCATGTTGCGCAGACTAGCCTCTACAAACTTGCGAAGTGCCGCGGGCTGATAGGCCTCATTGGTATGGGGCTGCAGTTGGCGGCCGCATTTGGTGGCCACGTACACGCGCTCTGAGCGGCTGCGTACCAAGCGGCCCACGGCCTTTTCGCTTTCCCCGTCGCCGTACACATCGGCCGTATCAATGAAGTTGATGCCGGAATCAACGGCGGAATTCAGGATGGCGTCGGCGGTTTCGTGGCTGAATGGCTCGCCCCACTTGCCTCCTACTTGCCAGGTACCCAGGCTGATTTCAGAAACGTTGAAGCCAGTTTTGCCGAGTTTGCGGTACTGCATGAGCTAGTAACTTAATGGATTGGTTGATATTCTGTGGAAGTTGCATACGCCGGATCGGCACGGCAAGCTACAGCGGGCCTGCCTATCTTTACTTTTTTCCGCTTCGTCTTTCGTTGCCGTGTCCCAGCCTATTCTCTCCGTTCGCAACCTGACCATCGATTTTCAGAGCCACCGCGGCAACACGCGGGCCGTGGCGGATATCTCCTTCGAGCTTCGGCGCGGCGAAACCCTGGCCATTGTAGGCGAATCGGGTTCGGGCAAGTCCGTTACATCGTTGGCGCTGATGGGGCTGATTCCGCTGCCGCCCGGACAGATTACCTCGGGTGAGGCCCGGTTTCAGTCGGAGGCGCTAGGGGAGGTTGATCTGCTAACCCTCACCGATGAGCAGCTGCAGAAGGTACGCGGCAACGACATCAGCATGATTTTTCAGGAGCCGATGACCTCCTTGAACCCGGTATACACGTGCGGCAGCCAAGTAGTCGAAGCCCTGCGCCTGCATACTTCGCTCACTGAAAAGGAAGCCGCCGCCCGTACCGTCGAGCTGTTCACAATGGCGCAGTTGCCTAGGCCCGAGAAAATCTTCAGCAGCTACCCCCACGAAATCAGCGGAGGGCAGAAGCAGCGCGTGATGATTGCCATGGCCATGGCCTGCAACCCCGCCATCCTGATTGCTGACGAGCCCACCACCGCCCTTGATGTAACGGTGCAAGCCCGGGTGCTCCGCCTCATCGACGACCTCCGTCGCCAGCACAACACGGCCGTAATTTTCATCACCCACGACCTAGGCGTAGTAGCAGAAATTGCCGACCGCATTCTGGTGATGTACCGTGGCCGCGTGGTGGAGCAGGGCTCGGTGCTCGACATCTTTACCAACCCGCAACACCCCTACACCAAAGGCCTGCTGGCCTGCCGCCCAAAACTTTCAGTTGGGCGAAAAAAATTACCGGTAGTAGCCGATTTTATGCAGGAAACGGCTGATGGAGGCTTCATTGCTACTAAAATTGGCGCAACGCAACTGCTTGCTACTGAAATTGGTGAGGTAAGCGAATTAGGCCCTCAACATGGAGCTGAAACCACCAAAACGTTTCCCGTGGAACATTCTGTTTCACGCCCTGTGGAACCACATTTCGGCCTAGAAACGGCCCCGGGGATGGAATCGGGCCAACCGTTGTTTATGTCGGAAACGGGCCTAGCCCCCCGCAGTGAGGCAGCCTTACCAAATGCTTCCGAGCCTCAGGCTACTTCTGCGACTAGTGAGCCTTTGGTAAGCCAAGCGCCACTGAGCGTGCTTGCCCAAGCTCCGCTATTGCAGGTAGAAAACCTGAACGTGCACTTTCCCATTCGCAAGGGTTTCTTCCGCCGGACTACCGAGTACGTGCGGGCCGTGGACGGAGTGAGCTTTGACATTTACCCCGGCGAAACCGTGGGCCTAGTAGGAGAGTCGGGCTGCGGTAAAACCACACTGGGTCGGACGTTGCTACGGCTGGTGGAACCAACGTCGGGTAGTATTCTGTTCGAAGGAGTTGACTTAGCCACGCTGCCGGCTGAAGAGCTACGGCGCAAGCGACGGGAGTTTCAGATGGTATTTCAGGACCCCTATGCGGCCTTGAACCCCATGATGACCGTGGGCGAAGCTATACTGGAGCCGATGCGTGTGCACCACGTGGGCGGTACTCGGCAACAGCAAAAGGAGCGGGTGCTGGAACTGCTCCGGACGGTTGGGCTCAAAGATGAGCACTACCTCCGGTATCCGCACGAGTTCAGCGGCGGCCAGCGCCAGCGCATCTGTATTGCCCGCGCTCTGGCGTTGCAGCCCAAATGCATCATCTGCGACGAGTCCGTATCGGCGCTGGATGTATCGGTGCAGGCGCAGGTGCTCAACCTGCTCAACGACCTCAAACGTGAGTTCGGTATCACCTATCTATTCATCACCCACGACCTGTCGGTGGCACGGTTTATGAGCGACCGGCTGCTGGTCATGCGTCAGGGTAAAATTGTGGAGAGCGGCCCCGCGGCTGAGCTCTACGCCAACCCCCAGCACGAGTACACCAAACAACTGCTGGCCGCCATTCCTAAAGACGAGCCCGCCGATATCCGGGCGGCAGTAGCTAGCCGCGCCTAGGTCGGCAAAGAAGTCAAACCGGTATCTAGGCTGTCTTCAGTTCTGCTGTGGCCAGCTCGTTCACTAGCGTAGGGTAAAGCTCTAGGCCCTGCCTAGTAGCTCGCTTCTGCTTTCATTTGGTGGCAGGCTTTACGCATCTAGCCGCCCTAGTAACTCAACCGTAACCTCGGATTTTCGACTAGAAATAGTTATTCGCCGATATATTCCGTATCATCTCCTCGAGGCCCTTTTTCGGGCTGGATTACTTTACCCGGGAAAGCCTCGTATTGGTACTAGCTTTCCCACTTATTCAACCTGCGCCGCCTGCGAAAAAGACAACAACTGGCGGCCCGTTTTCTACATGAAAGAAAAAGACGACTCCGCCGCCCCCCGCGCCCCACGCGCGAAGGCGGCTCGCGGCGAGCAAGCCGCTGCTGCTATTAGCAAGGACCTGGTGTTTCGCATTTTCCGCGACAACCCCGACAAAGTCTTTGCCTACCGCCAACTCTCCCGCCGCCTCGGTGTCACGACCAAAGAGCAGCGCGACGAGATTTTTAATCACCTCAAGGCCCTCAAGAAAAGCGGCCTGCTTACCCTGCTTCAGAACGACGAATATCGGCTGACTGACCCAGGTGCTGCCCGCGCGGCTACCGAGCCCGCTGGCGGCCGCAAAACGCGCCGCAACGACCAGGAACCATTCGCTAGCCCCCGCAAAGCTGGCCGGCCTATGGAAACGGAATTCGGCCAAGATCCCGTGGTGCACCGCCGCCGCGAGGCAGGCTTCGACTTCCCGAATGCCGATGAGCCTACCACCCCACGCCGCGGCCACCGCGAGCCAAGCGGCGAAATCATTACGGGTACAGTGGCCTTGGCTACTGATAAGTTTGCCTTCGTCATTAGTGAGGAAAGCGAATCGGATGTGCGCGTATTCACCGACCGTCTGAAGTTTGCCATGCACGGCGACACGGTGCGGCTACGCCTGCGCGGCTCCCGCGACGGGCGCCCCGTCGGCGACGTGGTAGAAGTAGTGAACCGGGTACGACCGGAAGTTGTCGGCCGCCTCCAGATACAAGGCGGCATGGGCTTCGTGAAGCCCGACAACCGCAAGCTGTACTTCGACGTGTTCGTGCCCTTCGAGAACCTGCACGGCGCCAACCACGGCGAGAAGGTGCTGGTGCGCGTGACGGAGTTTCCGGACCAGGACGGCGGCCAACTGCCCGTAGGCGAGGTAGTGCGCAGCTTCGGCCAGGCCGGCGAAAACGAAGCCGAAATCAACGCCATCATGGCGGAGTTTGGGCTGCCGTTTGAATTCCCCGCTGAGGTGGAGGAAGAGTCGGAAGGCATTGCGGAGAAAATTCCGGCTAGTGAAATTGAGCGCCGCCGCGACTTCCGCAACGTCACCACGTTCACTATTGACCCGGCCGACGCCAAGGACTTTGATGATGCTCTGTCCATTCAGAAGCTCGAAAACGGGCACTGGGAAATTGGGGTGCACATCGCCGACGTGACGCACTACGTGAAGCCCGGCATGGCCCTGGAAAAAGAGGCCCGCTACCGCGCTACCTCGGTGTACCTCGTAGACCGCGTAATTCCAATGCTGCCCGAGCGCCTGTCCAACGGTCTCTGCTCGCTGCGCCCGAACGAAGACAAGCTGACGTTCTCGGCTGTGTTTGAGCTCGACGAGAATGGCAAGCTCTACAGCTCGTGGTTTGGCAAAACCATCATTCACTCCGACCGTCGCTTCGCTTACGAAGAGGCCCAGGAGCGCATTGAAGGACTGGACTCCGACTACTCAGCAGAGATTGTGCTGATGAACGACATCGCCAAGAAGCTGTGCGCGGCCCGCTTCAAGCAGGGTGCCATCAGCTTCGAAACGCAGGAGGTGAAGTTCAAGCTCGATGAAAACGGCAAGCCCCAGGGCGTGTATGTGAAGGAGCGCAAGGACGCCCACAAGATGATTGAGGAATTCATGCTCTTGGCTAACCGCAAGGTGGCCGAGTTCGTGTTCAAGCTCAAGAATCGGAAGCCGCGCTTCACGATGGTGTACCGTGTGCACGACGCCCCCGACGAGGAGCGCCTGCAGAACTTTGCCCTCTTTGCCCTGAAGTTTGGCCACCAGCTCGACCTCACGAATCCGAAGAAGCTGAGCACCGAGCTCAACGATTTGAGCAGCGAAGTGGTAGGCCGGCCGGAGCAGAACGTTATCCAGAACCTGGCCATTCGGACCATGGCGAAGGCCACGTACACCACCGATCCGCGCGGTCACTTTGGCCTGGCCTTCGAGCATTATTCGCACTTCACCTCGCCCATCCGCCGGTACCCCGACATGATGGCGCACCGCCTGCTGGAACACTACCTGGAAGGTGGTAAGAACATGGAGGCTGAGCCTATCGAAGAAGAATGCAAGCACTCCTCGGAGCGCGAGAAACTGGCCGCCAACGCTGAGCGGGCAAGCATCAAGTACAAGCAGGTAGAGTTCCTGCAGGACCGCATCGGCGACACCTTCACGGGGGTAGTTTCGGGCCTGACGGAGCGTGGCCTCTACGTCGAGATTGAGGAGAACAAATGCGAAGGCATGGTTCGGGTAGCCGACATTCCGGGCGACTTCTTCGAGCTCGATAAGGACAACTACCGCCTCGTGGGCCAGCGCACAAAGCGCTTTATTCAGTTCGGCGACGAGCTGCAGGTGATTGTGAAATCGGCCAACCTGCTGGACCGCACCATCGACTTCGAGCTGGTAGACGACCGCCCCGATTTTGTGAAGCGTCGCGAGCAGGAGCAGCAAACCAGCCGCCGTGGCTACCGCCCCGAGCGGAGCACCAGCGGCAAGCCCGGCGGTGGCCGCGAGAAGCGCCGCCGGTAACCAGAGGTTTGGCCCCTGGGAAGACCTAGTCTTTTACTGGCGCCTTCGCTAGCCTCATTAAAACCACAAAGCCCCTGACGGTAGAACATTCGTCAGGGGCTTTGTATTTCTAGCGGGGCTAGTACTGGTTCAAGCAGTATGCTGCCTTCCCAACTCGCTCCTCCGTACCTTGCCTACCTGAACCTTTAGCCGTTTCTGTGGACCTTTCTTTCTTCAGCAATATACTCTCGGCCGGCCTCGCTGGCCTTTCTTACGGCGAGCAGCCCCAGGCCCTCTACGAGCCCATTCGCTATATCATGGGCTTGGGCGGTAAACGCATTCGGCCCCTGCTCACGCTACTTGGCGCCCACCTTTTCACCGACGAGCTGGATAGCATCGTAAAGCCTGCACTGGCTACTGAGGTCTTCCACAACTTCACCCTACTCCACGATGACCTAATGGACCAAGCGCCCTTGCGCCGCGGCCAGGCCACCGTGCATGAGAAGTGGAACCCTAACGTGGCCATTCTGAGCGGCGACGTGATGCTGGTGCGCGCCTATGAGATGTTCCTCGATGTGAAGCCAGAGCTGCTGGCCCACGTGCTGCGCCGCTTCTCCCAGACCGCCGCCGAGGTGTGCGAAGGCCAGCAGTGGGACATGAACTTCGAGACGGAAACCGAGGTAAGCATTGCGCAGTACCTGGATATGATTCGGCTGAAGACGGCCGTGCTGCTGGGCTTTGCCTTGGAGCTAGGTGCCCTGCTCGGTGGCGCCTCGCGTGCTGATGCCGACCATCTGCGCCAGTTCGGAGTTGGTATTGGCCTAGCCTTTCAGCTCCGCGACGACCTGCTGGACGTGTACGGCGACGCGGCCACCTTCGGCAAGCGCGTAGGCGGCGACATCGTGAGTGATAAGAAAACCTTTCTGCTGCTCACGGCCCAGGCACAGGCCAGCGAAGTGCAGCGCGCCGTACTAGCCCGCCACATCGGCCAAACCGTGCCCGATGCCGAGGCCAAGGTGCTAGCAGTGCGCGCTATCTACGATGAGCTCGAAATTCGCCCTCAGACGGAGGCTCTCATCAATGACTACTTCTTGGATGCCTTGCAGCATCTGGATCGTGTAGAGGCCCCCGAAATGCGTAAAACGCCCCTTCGCGAACTGGCTCTGCAACTCCTCGATCGGCAGCAATAGCCCGGCTGAGTTGGCCTTGGTTGTCAGGCAATAGGTATACTAGTGCTGACCGAGTGTATCACCCGGTCAGTTTCGTTTTCTCTTTTACCCTCTCCCTTGATGTTTTCTTTAAGCCCAATCCTGTTGCTGGTCGGCCTGACCTGCGCCATTTCCATGTACGCCTGGTCGAATCCGCAACTAATGGACAGCTGGATTCTGGAGCCCTACCGCGTAAAGCGCAACAACGACTGGTACCGCTTCGTCACGTCCGGTTTTCTGCACGCCGACTGGGGGCACCTGCTCTTCAACATGTTTGCCTTCTACTCCTTCAGCCAGGTAGTAGAGTCCATCTTTCGGGGTGAGTTTGGTGACAGCACGGGCATCTTGTACTTCCTACTGCTCTATATCGGGGGCATTGTGGTATCTGATATCCCCACGTACATGCGCCACCGCGACGACCCCAACTACCGGAGCTTGGGCGCCTCGGGAGGGGTAGCGTCGGTCATCTTCGCTGCCATCGTGTTCAACCCCATTGGTGGTATTCGCATTTTTCCTATTCCGGTTGATATCCCAGGCTTCATCTTCGGTTTCCTGTACTTGGCCTATTCCTACTACATGGGCCGGCGCCGCGGCGATAATATCAACCACGATGCCCACTTCTACGGTGCGATGTATGGCGTTGTCGTCACGTTGCTGCTAGTGCCAAGAGCAGCGCCTCTTTTCTGGGATCAAATCCAGCAATATATTAATTAAGATATTGATTAACAGCCACTTGCGACTATGTAAGGGTTGAGTAAATATCCATTTCAGGCGATGTGCGTACAGATTGGCATTACTCTCCACCATTCTACACACTCCCTGCACCATGAATAAGCTCCTTGCCCTTTCGAATCGGATACCATCTGTGGCCATCATGCTCTCCTTGCTGGCCATGCCTTTCTTGACAGCCTGTGGTAGTGGTCGTCGCGCTAACGGCTCACTATCCATATTTGGTGTTATCTACTTAATCGTAGCAATAGCTGCTTTTCTAAGCCTGATTAAGCAAGACTGGTCAATCGGCAAAAAGATTATCTGGGGTCTGATCATTTGGTTCTTCCCCTTCGGTGGTTCCATCATCTACTTCCTGTTTTCCGGACGGAGATAAGCAAGCCATTTGTTAATAACACAAAGCCCCGCTGCTCACGATGAGTAGCGGGGCTTTGTGTTATAAGCTGGCCTAGTAAATTCTAGCGGCCTGTCAGTCGCCGCTTCTCTAGCCGAGTTACGTGTTTTAGAATCTCGGCTGTATTGGTGATTTCTGTTGCCTGCCAGTGGTCGCCTTGGTTGCGCATCTTCACTTCCAGCACCAGGGTAGTGTCGTAGCGAGGCTGCGTAAACTCCAGCCCGATGAACGCTTGTTCGCCTTCCTCACGGGTATACTTTAGCCCCTTAAACTTGCTGTCGGAGCTTACTACCTTGCCGGCCAGCCCCAGCACCGAAACACCCAGTAGGTTGTTCGGAGCTGCTGCCACGGCGGCTTCTGCTGAGCCTGTCTCAACGTAGCGCCGCACTTCTGCGCGGGCAGCCTGGGCTATTTGCGGCTTCAGCAGGGCTAGGGTTCCTTTAAGGGCTAAGCCTCCTAGGTCCAGTGACCCAAGTACCGCTTCCTGTTCGATCACTTGGTCTACTAGGTTCCGGGTTACACTGCTCACATCTACGTAGCGCTCAAAGGTGGCCGCGTCGTGGTCTTTCACAGCTTTGGCGGCTTGTAGAAGTGAGTACTCGGGTCCGGTGCTCAGCTTACGGTAGTAGAGGTAGCCGGCTAGCGCCAGCCCAAGCAAGAGCAGCGCCAAGATGGTTTTTTTCATGGTATGCAGAAGTAAGTAGGCTAATGCCGTAGACGGGTAAAACGGATGGTGATCTGTGGAAAGCAAAGATGATGCTCGTGTCATCATGCCACGCGCCGTCGCTTGTCTCTGTACGTTGGTTTCCCGCTTTGTATGATAACATCCTCTCGCTTTCCGGAAGTACATGGCCACCGTGGCTGCCGCGGGCTCCGGCCCGAAAACACCCTGCCAGCTTTCCTGCATGCAGTGCGGTTAGGGGTTGATGTACTAGAAATGGACGTCGTGATTTCCGCCGATAATCAGGTCGTCGTATCGCATGAGCCCTGGATGTCGGCTACTATTTGCCGGTTGCCATCAGGGTTGCCCATTGCAACGGAGCAGCAACGCCACTACAACCTCTACGCCTTGCCCTACGCTGAAATCCGCCAGTTTGATTGCGGCCTCACACGTCATCCGCTTTACCCCGAGCAAGTTTCTGAGCCGGCCTACAAACCCTTGCTCCGGGAGGTCATTCTGGCTGCTGACACCTTAGCCCACACGCTTGGTCGAGCTCCTATTCGCTACAGCATAGAGCTCAAAAGCGAACCTTCCACTGACGGGGTTTTCCATCCTGCTCCTGCTCTTTTCCTGGAGTTAGTACTAGGCGAGCTGCAGGCTATAGGCGCCTTGCCTCGCACTACCTTATTGTGCTTTGATAACCGTGTACTCCAAGTAGCAAAGCAGGTCGTGCCGCAGCTTCCCATTTGCCTTCTGGTAGAAGACCAGCGGCCTCTGTCTGCTCACATTTCTGAGCTTGGATTTCACCCCTCCATCTACGGCCCAAACTTCCGGTTGCTCACCCCTGAGCTGGTGGCCGAGTTGCAGCGCCTAGACGTGGGCCTAGTTCCCTGGACGGTAAATGAACCTGCCGATCTGCTCCGTATTCTGTCCTACAACCCCACGGGTATTACCACTGATTTCCCCGATCGGCTGCTGGCGCTTCGGCTCCTTTAGCTCATCGTGCTACTTACCATAATACAAGCTGCAACTGCTGTTGTGGCTTGTATCATCATGTCTGTACGGAGCTGCGGTTTGCTACTCTGCTTTGCCTAGTCTTTTAGATATCCATAGTAGCATAGATACCTGTGTCTGTTACAGTGTACAATGTTCACAATGTTTTGTGTTACAAATTTCGTGATACAATGTGTAATATGTAATTATGTGTATCCTGCGTAAAGTGTATTATAGTTACAATGAACTGAGTGTAACGGCTAGTATGTTTTGTATCAGTTACACCATCTTTATTGCTTACATGTGACACATTCTTATATTTACAGACCCATCTCATGTTACTCATTGCTATATGTCTCATCAGGGCGAAATACTGCAGGAAGCCATTAAAAACAGCGGAATATCTATTACGCGTATCGTGGAAGAGCTGGGTATTACACGTCCTACCATCTACCGTAAATTCAAAGAGGAGATACTTGATTACGGTTTTGTAAAGCGGGTAGGTGAAATTATATCACACGATTTTTCTCAAGATTTTACTGTGTTACAGCAGGCAACTTTACAATTTACAAGCAACAGTGTTACAAATGTTGTATCTGTAACGCCTGATCGTGTTGTAACGCCACGTAACGCAGTGTCCGCTGTAACAGAACCCGACTTGTTAAAGCAGCTCATGGCTCTTCAACAGAAGTATATTGCCCTTTTAGAGGCTTATAATGAGCTTTTATTAAAAGTGTATGGCCCTAAGTGACAAAAGTGTTCCACGTGAAACATTTTTGTTCGCTAGTAAGTAGCCGCCTGAGCCTTTAGGTCACCCTTAGTAAACCTCCACTGAACACCTAAGTCAAATGTGAACAGTCGAGCTTTTTGAAAAGGAGAGAGGCAATTAGAACACCGATCTATCGGCCCAGGTACCGTAACCAAGCTGGCCATGGGAGGGTAGGGTAGAAGTCAGACCATAGCTCTCATAATTCACCACAACTACCCTTATCGTGACCAATACTAGCCTCCCAGATTTCCGAGCAGTGTCGTACTCAAGGGTTACTCTTACCGAGCTTATGATACCGTCGTACGCCAACTTTGGTGGTAAGATCCATGGCGGAATTTTGCTTTCTCTGATGGATAAGGTGGCTTATGCTGCGGCCTCCAAACACGCCGGTAATTACTGCGTGACAGTAAGTGTAGATGGGGTTAATTTTCTGCAGCCAGTGGAGGTAGGAGAACTGGTGTCATTACTGGCCTCCGTGAACTACGTGGGCCGCACCTCGCTGCTCGTAGGTATCAAAGTAATTGCGGAGGATGTACGCTCCGGAATAGTGAAGCACACCAACACCTGCTACTTCACTATGGTGGCCAAGGATGATAACGGCAAGCCGACGAGAGTGCCCGGCTTGCTCTTGGAAACTCCGGATGATACGCGCCGCTTTGTGGAAGCTATCAAGCGTCGGGAGTTCAAGGAGCAGTACCGCTTGGAGTTCGATACTATTAGGACGGAGCTGGCCACAGAGCAACAACTGCATCTGCTACAAGACGAGCGTTGCCAGCTAGGATACTAAGGGCAAGAAGAGGGATGAGGGGCACTCAAGCCTCTGCTTGAGTAGCGGTAGTAAGGATGGCTAGATGGGGCCTGCCTTTAAAGAGCAGAGCAAACCCAGTACTTCCACAACAAGCAAGGAGGTCTATCGAACAACGTAAGCAATAGAGTCAATCCAATGCCCAAGGATTGGGTTATCCGAGGTAGTGCCTATGACATGACCTTGGATGAGGTTCATGCTAGAGCACCAAGAAATCGTTTAGCTGAACCTGGATACAGATGGGCTTCTCAGAGATAAACGGTGTTCAACTGCTTTCGCAACAGCAAGGAGGAGCAACACGCGCTAAGTGCCTATGGGCAGACAAGTGTTAAAGCCGCAAAAGGCAAGTGAGCCTACAGGAATACTACCTCCTGAATAATATCTTCTCCTACCTCGGCATTAAGGATTTCCAACACCCGCGTCTTCGCCATTACTAGCTCATGCTTTAAGGGCGCTGAGGACAAGCGCACAAATAGCTTGCTATTGCTCACGTAAATCTGCTGGGTTTTCATGGCTACGGCTTTGCCCATTATCCGCTCCCAGCTGGCCACTACCGTCACCTCGTTTAGCTTACCCTGCAGCCGATAGGTGCGGAGCAAGGCAGTAATTCCATCCTTAAGCGGTACAATATCAGACTTACGCGAATTTTCGGAAGAATAAGGTTTTTTTATCGCCATTGCCGTAATTAACGCGCGAAGAAACTCGCTATTGGTAAGTAGATACAAAGGTACCTACCTCAACAGCTAAAGCGGCGTTACTACCCCAGAATCGACCCGAAACCGGCGGATATCTTCTGACAAGGAAGCCAATACCCGGTCAGTTCGCTCCAGATGCGTATCCGTTAGAAAAATCTGTCCGAAGGTGTGGTTGGCTACTAGCTGCATCAGGCGGGTAATACGCTTCTCATCCAGGCGGTCGAAAATATCGTCGAGTAGGAGCAGGGGCTTGTGCTGCTTGTGGTGGGCTAGTACTTCAAACTGGGCCAGCTTCAGGGCAATGGCAAACGACTTCTGTTGTCCCTGCGAGCCGTAGCCTTTCACGGCCAAGCCATCCATCAGGAACGTGACATCATCTTTGTGCGGCCCCATGGTGGTGCGCTGCAACGTGATGTCTTTGCGCTCCTGTAAGCGCAGCAGCTTAAGGAAGTCGGCGCCCGGCAAGTCGCTCTTATAGGTAAGCGTCACTTGCTCGCGGGCATCGGCCAACTGCTCATAGTGGCGCTGGAACACGGGCTCAAATTCCGCCAGGAAAGCCAGCCGCCTAGCTACGAGTTGCTCACCAACCGGAGCCAACTGCTCATCTAACACGAGGAGGTAGTCACGGTCGTACCCGGCTTGGCGGTCGGCGGCAAGCTTCAGAACGGAGTTGCGTTGCTTTAATAGATGCGAGTACCGGATAAGGTTCTCTAGGTACTCATGGTCGAGCTGGGAGATCAGGCTATCGAAATACTTGCGGCGCTCTTCACTGCCCTGCCGGATCAGGTCCGTGTCGTAAGGAGAAATGAGCACCACCGGATATCGCCCGATGTGGTCCGAGACTCGGTCGTAGGGTTGCTTGTTATGGGTTACTACTTTCTTCTGGCCTAGGCGCAGGCTGCACTGGATGGCTTCAGCCTTCTCAGCAGGCGTCGTCCGGAATTTACCTCGCACCACAAAGAATTCTTCTCCCTGCTTTATTGTCTGAGTATCGGAAGACGTGAAAGCGCTTTTCGTGAGCGAGAGATAATGGATGGCATCCAGCAAGTTGGTTTTGCCGCTGCCATTATCCCCGATAAAGCAATTGATATGCGGCGAGAGTCCCAGATTGGCTTCTTCGTAGTTTTTAAAGAAGAGCAGGTGAAGGGTTTCTAGTATCATGCTTTGGGTTCGGAATTGCAATCCTTTTACGTACTTTCGCATCCCAAACGCGAACAACCGAAAGCAAGATGGCGGAGACGAAAGTAAAGGCTGCCCCGAAGGCTTCCAATTCGACGAAAAAATCGTCGGCACCGAAAGCTGCCTCTAAGGGCAAGGCTGCTACCGATACGGTAAAACAGCCTGATCCGGTATTACCCCCCGCCAATGGCGAGGCCAAGGAAGCTACCGGCGCTCCTAAAGCAACTACTCCGGCCAACCCGGAATTTCCGAAGGAGACCTATATGCAGTGGTATGAGCAAATGCAGCTCATGCGTAAATTTGAAGAGAAAGCCGGCCAGCTTTATGGCCAGCAGAAAATCAAAGGATTTTGCCACCTCTATATTGGTCAGGAAGCGTGCGTAGCCGGAGCTGTATCGGCTCTGACCAAAGACGATAAGTGGATTACCGCTTACCGTGACCATGCCCACCCTCTAGCGCTAGGTACCTCACCGAACGCCATCATGGCTGAGCTGTATGCCAAAGCCACCGGCTGCTCGAAAGGCAAAGGGGGCTCCATGCACATCTTCGATAGAGAAGTGAACTTCATTGGTGGCCACGGCATCGTAGGTGCGCAGGTACCCATGGGCGCTGGTATTGGCTTTGCTGAGAAGTACAATAAAACCGGTAACCTGTGCATCTGCTACATGGGCGACGGTGCTGTCCGTCAGGGCGCGCTTCACGAAGCCTTTAACATGGCCATGCTGTGGAAACTGCCCGTGATATTCGTGGTAGAGAACAACGGCTACGCCATGGGTACTTCGGTACAGCGCAGCTCCAACGTTACGGAGCTGTACACTATGGGTGAAAGCTACGACATGCCATCGGAGCCGGTGAATGCCATGAACGTGGAAGATGTGCACAACGCCGTAGCCCGTGCCGCCGAGCGTGCCCGTGCTGGTGAAGGCCCCACGTTCCTGGAGTTTAAGACGTATCGCTACAAAGGCCACTCCATGAGTGACCCCGCCA
This sequence comes from Hymenobacter tenuis, assembly GCF_054780495.1. Lineage (NCBI taxonomy): Bacteria > Pseudomonadati > Bacteroidota > Cytophagia > Cytophagales > Hymenobacteraceae > Hymenobacter > Hymenobacter tenuis. Next base: position 47,227 of record NZ_BAAGWF010000004.1, on the reverse strand, counting down.
AGTACCGCACCAAAGAGGAGTTGGAGGATTACCGTTCCCGCGACTCCATCGAATCTGTTCGGCACACCATCCTGACCCATAACATGGCAACGGAAGAGGAGCTGGCAGCAATTGATGAGAAGATCAAGGCGCAGGTACAGGAGTCAGTTGAGTTTGCTGAGAACTCGCCCTTCCCAACAGCCGATGAGTTGTACAAGGACGTGTACGTTCAGCAGGACTACCCCTACATCCGCGACTAACCTAGCGGAAGCATACCCGGCCAAATACGGGCCTCTACCAGAGTAATTCCATGTCGAAGATTCCTTTCACGGGCAAAAGTCCTCAGGCCCGCCAGCAGCAACAGCAGCGCGTAGTATCCTCGGATCCGCTACAACCGGCCGAAGCCTACAACCCCGAGCATCCGCTGCTGGAAGACCCCGATGCCCTGGCCACGCGCCTGGTGGAGTCGGAAGACTTTGTGCGTCGTAACAAAACTGCTCTGCTCAGCTTGCTGGCAGTGGTAGTGCTGGCAGTGGTAGGTGGCTTCGGCTACTACCTGTGGCGCGACTCGCAGGACACCAAAGGCCAGGCTGCCTTGGTACAGGCCGTGAACTATTGGGAAGCCGACTCGCTGCAGAAGGCCATGAAAGGCGACGGCCGGAACCCTGGTCTGGAGCGCGTAGCTTCGGAGTACAGTGGTACCCATGCCGGCAACCTAGCCAACTTTTATGCCGGCGCGGCCGCGTTAAAGCAAGGGCAGTTCAAGCAGGCTATTGATTACCTCGAGGACTTCACCTCCGACGATTACCTAGTACAGGCTCGGGCATACTCGCTGCTAGGCGATGCGCACCTAGAGCTGAACCAGCCAAAGGAAGCAGCTGACTTCTACAGCAAGGCTGCTAACTACAAAGCAAACGAGTACTTCTCGCCCGGTTACCTGCTTAAGGAAGCTACAGCCCGCGAACTAGCCAAGGAGTATACCGAAGCCGTTGCTGCTTACGACAAGATTCTCACAGAGTATCCGGTGTCCGCAGAGGCTAACGAAGCCAAACAATACAAAGCCCGCGCCGAAGCACTAACTGGCAAATAGCCATCAAGTGTTTCAGCTAGTAGCACAAACAAGAAGAGGCAGCCCTAGGCTGCCTCTTCTTGTTTACTTCAGGCAGGAGCAGAGTGGCGTAAGCCCGTATCTTTGCTCGCAGTATTAGGCGCACCCAGCGCGTTCACCAGCGAATTTCCTGTTCATGGCCACTTCCCTCAAAAACCTAAGTGACTACACCTCTGATAACTTCATCGATATAGCTGACAAGCGTTTTGGCTTGGTAGTAGCCGAGTGGAACAGAGAAATAACCGACACGCTGGCCCAGGGCGCTTACGAAACCCTGATTAAGCACGGCGCCAAGCCCGAGAATATCTTCCGCAACACCGTGCCCGGCAGCTTCGAGCTAACCTTGGGTGCCCAGTTGCTGGCCCAACACGAAGAAATTGATGCGGTCATTTGCCTAGGGGTTGTCATCAAGGGCGAAACCAAGCACGATGATTACATCTGCCACGCCGTAGCCAGCGGTATTACTAACGTGGGGCTGAAGTACAACAAGCCCGTTATTTTCGGGCTGGTAACGACTAACACGCTGGAACAGGCCTGGGACCGGGCCGGCGGCAAGCATGGCAACAAAGGGGTAGAGGGCGCGGTAGCAGCCATCCATATGCTCGGGTTCTAGCACCACTACTATCAGACGTGAGGTGCCAGTACTAGGCAGGTTGGGAAGCTAAACCCTCCGCAAACAGCCAGTGATAGTACCCGCCAGCCGTAAGCCAAGGCGGTTAAATAAGCAATCTGCTGAGCATAAAGCGACTTCTAACTGCACCTGGTATTGAATATCAGACAAAACTGTAGCTTTGCGCCCGAAATAGCCTGAAGGAAAAGAGTATCTAAGCATAACTGGGAGCATCCACAAAGGCAGCCCGCTCAATGAGATAAACTTATTTGCGCGACAGGCTGTTGGGTTTTAACTGTAATGTTTGGACTTTTCGAGAGCAGGCATTCTAGCCAATCAATAATTCATATTAACCTTTCCCTGCACCAACATGAGTGAAGAATCCCTACGCTATTCCAGGGAAGAACTCGCGGAGTTTGAGCAAATCATTCAAGACAAGCTCACCGCGGCCCGCAAGGAAGTGGCATTCATTAAAGAGACGCTAAGCCGTAAAAACGATACGGGTACTGATAACACGGCTTCTTCTTCGAAGGTGTTGGAAGACGGTGCCGATACGGCTGAAAAGGAAAGCCTAAACCAGTTGGCCTCGCGCCAAATGAAGTTTATCCAGCAGCTCGAGAATGCCCTGATTCGTATCAAGAATGGTACCTACGGCGTGTGCATTGGTACAGGCAAGTTGATTCCGAAGGAACGCCTGCGTGCAGTACCGCACACCCAGCACTCCATTGAAGCCAAAATGGCTCGCCGCGACTAAACCCGCGCTGCCTTGCTTACTGCCCGGACTTGTAGCCGGCTCCCACAATTGGGGCCGTGTTGCTGGTCCGGGCACTGTTTTCAGCGCTAGGTCGTTTGCTGCTTTGAACCCCCTAGTACATCCTGATTTTTTAACCGTACCGTAGCGATACGGCACACACGCTTAATCCACATGGGCAAGCAACACTCTTCCGGCGACAACACGCCAAACCGCCGCGGCCGTACTACGGGCCGTCCATCCGGCAACTTCAATGGGCCTGATGGCCCCCGCAAATTTACGCAGCCTGGCCGTGAGCGCAACGAGCGCACAGGCGGCAACCCCCGCTTCGGCAATGACGATGCGCGTGGTGAGCGTCCATCCTTTGGGCGTACTGGCAACAGCAGCGGCTTTGGTGGTCCCAAGAAATTCGGCAACGCCGGCGGCTTTGGCGGCCCTAAGAAGTTTGGAGCTACTGGTGGTGGTGCTGCCCGTGGTAACGAAGGCCGTCCCGGTGGCTTTGGCCAGCGTGGTGGCCGCGACTTCGGCGGCAACGAATCGCGTCGTTTTGATGACCGTAACGACCGTCGGTCATCGGGCTTTGGCCGAGATGAACGCCGGGAAGAGCGTCGTGATGAACGTCCTATTCAGAATTTCGAAAACAAGCAAACCTGGGGTGGTCAGCCTTACCGCGGTCAAGAGGGTAGGCCAGCCGTTCCTCGCGGCTTGCCCGGCGAGCGGAACCGTAAGTTTATAAAGCAGAATCCCAACGAGCCAGAACAGCCGCGCCCCAGCAACTTCCGCCCCCGCGACAACGAGGAACGCCCGGAGCGCGAAAGCTTTGGAGGCGACCGGCAGGTTCGACCAGCTCGTCCGTTCGACTTCCGGGGCCGCCCCGAAGGCTTGGAAGATCAACGTCCTGAGCGTGCTCCGCGCCCCGAAGGCAACTTCCGCGATGACCGGGAAGAGAAGCGCGAGTTTGGTAGCCGCAAGCCCCAAGGGTTTGGTGGCGAGCGCCGCGAAGGCGGGTTTGGTGGTGGCAGCTTCGGCGAGAAGCGTACTGCACGCCCCGGTTCCTTTAGCGGAGATAAGCGTGAGGGCCGCTCGTTCGGCTCCGACCGCCGGGAAAGTGGCGCTGGCGACAAGCGCAGCTTCGGCGCTGACCGTAGGGACAGCCGCGGTGGTGCTCAGGAGCGCCCTCGTCGGGCCCACGATGAGTTTGTAGGCCGTGGTGAGCAGGCCCCGAACTCGAACCAAGCTGGCAAGCGCAAATATGGTGAAGTGGAAGGGGTCGCACCTGACTACAAGAACCTCAAATTCTACGAGGAGGATAAAAACCGTGGTAACAAGCGCCGTCGGGAAGAGGAAGAAGGAGGCGCCGACGAAGTACGGCTGAACCGCTACATTGCTAACGCTGGCATCTGCTCCCGCCGCGAAGCTGACTCGCTGATTGCTGCGGGTGAGATTAAAGTAAATGGTGAGGTAGTGACGGAAATGGGCTACAAAGTGCAGCCCTCCGATACGGTGCAGTATGGCAAGACCAACCTCAATCGGGAGAAGCTGGTGTACGTGCTGCTGAACAAGCCCAAAGATTACCTGACCACCACCGATGATCCGGAAGGCCGCCGTACAGTAATGGAACTGGTGAAGAACGCTTCTAAGGAGCGCGTTTTCCCGGTAGGCCGCCTCGACCGCAACACGACGGGCTTGTTGCTGTTCACCAACGATGGAGAGGTAGCGCAGAAACTCTCGCACCCGTCGCACCGCAACAAAAAGATTTACCAGGTAGAACTGGACAAGCCGCTTACAGAGGAGCACCTAAAGCAGATTGCGGCCGGTGTGGAGCTGGAAGATGGCAAAGCCGAAGTGGATGACGTGGCCGTAGTGGCCGGTAACCCGCACTTCGTGGGTGTAGAAATCCATATTGGCCGTAACCGCATTGTACGCCGCATTTTTGAGCACCTGGGCTACGATGTAGTAACCCTAGACCGAGTGCAGTATGCGGGCCTGACCAAAAAAGACTTGCCCCGCGGCAAATGGCGCTTCCTCAATGAAAAGGAAGTGATTCGATTGAAGTATTTTATGTAGGAACGCAACCGCCCGCCTAGCGGGCGGCTCTTAGCGGTACGGCGTAAGCAAAAAATGATGAGCTGCTGGTCATTGACTCTAGTACAGCTCATCATTTTTTGCTTCCTACCTTGCACTTCTCTACCTGACCCTCCCTTATTTCGTGCGCACACTTTCTCTTGACATTGGCAACACGGCAGTTAAGTATGGCTGCTTTGAGGCGGATGTACTCTTAGAGTCAGCAGTGGGCCAAACGCCGGAGCAGGTGTGGGAAGCCGTAACACGGTTGCAGCCTCAGCACGGGGTAGTAGCTTCGGTGGCCGAACCAACAGCTGCGTGGGCTACAAAACTGCGCAGTATGGTGCCCGGGACGGTTCTGGAGTTTGCGCCGGCTAGCACTTCGCTGCCTATTCGCAATGGGTATGCTACGCCGCACACCCTAGGCGCCGACCGGCTGGCTGCCGCCGTGGGAGCCGCGTGGCTCTTGCCTGGCCGCGACGTAGTTATTGTAGATGCCGGTACGGCCATCAAGTGTGACCTAGTAGAATGCGAACCTGTTTTCCGGGGAGGAAGTATTGCGCCGGGCCTAGGCATGCGTTTTCAGGCGCTTCATACGTTTACGGGTCGGCTTCCTTTAGTTGCCATGCCAGAGGGCGCCTCAGCGGCTACTCTGCCGCTTACCGGCGATACTACTGAGGCGGCTATTCGTAGCGGCGTGCTGAACGGCGCGGTGGCAGAAGTAAACGGTATGCTGGCCGAGTATAAGGCGCAGTTTCCGCAGCTGGCAGTAGTGCTGGCCGGTGGCGACGCCCGCTTTTTCCAAGCCCGGCTGAAAGGCCCTATCTTTGTTGTTCCGGAGCTCGTGCTGATTGGGCTCCATCGAATTTTAGTACACCATGTCTCAACCTAACTTCACCGGCCTGGCCGGTGGTCTTTCGCTGCTGGGTTTGCTGGCGGCTGCGCCAACTGTGCAGGGGCAGGGCCTCGGCAACTCGCCCTACTCACGCCTCGGCCTCGGCGATGCCAGCCTCAACACCGGCGGTGTGCGGCAGATGGGCATGGGTGGCGTGGGGGTGGCAGCCCCCAACAGTGTAAACGTAAACGAGATGAACCCGGCGTTGCTGTACTACACCGTCCGGACAACCTTTGAAGGCGGCTATTCTGCTCAGTTCAAAACTCTCAGCAACTCGGTTAGCCGCCAGCGGACGGGCTCGGCAAACCTGAGCTACCTAGCATTAGCCGTGCCCATCACGCGGCGGTGGGCCGGCGCCATTGGTCTGAAACCCTACAGCACCGTCGATTACGAATCCGTAACGCGCGACAACAGCGTAGTTGGTGACCCTACGGCGTTGGTTGAGAAGACGTACAAGGGTAGTGGCGGGCTAGCCGAAGCTTATATGAGCCATGCCGTCCGGTTGGCCAAAGGCTTTTCAGCGGGTGTTTCAGCGGGCTACATATTTGGCAGCATCGATCAGGAAGCAGGAACGCGCATCGCCTCTAGCGCCACTGCACTGGAAATTGCCAACTCCGATATTTATCAGCAGCACGTGCGCTACTCCGATTTTGCTTTCCGGGCCGGAGCGCACTACCGGGGTAAGTTCACGGATAAGCTCAACTATAACCTGGGTGGCACCTACAGCTTCCGCTCTAACCTCGACGGCGAACGGGACATAAACCTACTCCGCCAAGACGCAACGGGTGTGCAAACCTCCTCTATTGCGCTAGAAACTGAAACGGGTGGTAAAGCACGCGTGCCAGCTCTCACCCAAATTGGTATCAGCCTCGACAATAACCGCAGCTGGAGCCTTAACCTGGAAGGGTCGCATCAGCAGTGGTCGAAGTTCCAGGCCTTCGGGGATCAGGGCGGTACCGCCGGGGTGCTGCTTAGTGATACCTACCGCGGCGGAATAGGAGGGGAGTTAACTCCCGATGCTACTTCCGTAGATAACTACTTTAAGCGCGTAACCTACCGCGTTGGCCTGAGTGCCGCGCAGCAGCCTTACCGCCCCGGAGGCAATACACTCTACGACCGCTCAATTAGCTGGGGCTTTGCGCTACCGCTGCCTACCGCCACCCCGCTGGATGCTACAACCATTAACCTAGCATTTACTTATGGTAAGCGCGGCAACACGGATGTGCAGCAACTCCCTAGCGGCGTAACGGAGCGCAACGTGCAAGAAAACTACGTACGGATGCAGCTAGGCGTGAGCCTAAACAACCGGTGGTTTATCAAGCGTCGTATCGAATAGTACCGCTGCTATGAAGGTGATGCCCTTTTCCTTTCTGGCTGCCACTCTTGCGGGGGCAGTTGCGCTAGCCGGTTGTCATAAACAGGAAGATGAAAAGTTGGTGGCCAAAAAAATCACCTACAAAGGGCCGCTGGTTGAAACTCAGAACGTATTGATGCTGGTCAGTGACTCAGCCAAACTACGTATCCGTCTGACGGCCCCCCTGGAGCAGCAGTTTGAAAGCGGCGATATGGTGTACCCGAAAGGGGTGAAGCTGACTTTTCTGGGAGAAGACGGACAGGAGGTGGTGAACACCATCAGCGGCAACTACGGTAAGTTCGAGAAGGCCAAAAACCTGTATACCATGCGTGGCAGCGTGCAGGTAATGAATGTGCCCAAGCAGCAGCGCATGAACACGGAGGAAGCTTTCTATGACAAGCAGAAAGCTTCTATCTACACCAAAGAGCAAACGGCCATTCGGGTTACTACCCCTACGGAAGTGCTAACCGGCCGCGGGCTCACAGCCAACCAGGATTTCTCGCGCTACCGTATCCTGACGCCTACCGGTGTGTTTACGCTGCAAAACGCACCGACGGCTGCTCCCGCACCACCTAGCCGCTAACCATCACACCATGAAACGATTCTGGGACCCCGGCATCAGCCGCACCATTCTTTTCGTCTTGGGGGTCGTGACCTTTGTCATTGCCACCTACCAAACGCTGGCCACGGGCGGCATGGAAGGGTTATATGCCAACTACCCCCTGTACATGCTTTCCTTCGGCTTTATTATGGGGCTGCGCTACCTGCGCTGGCGCGATAAAGTGGCTGCTGCTGAAGCCGAAGCTGCCCGCAAAGCAACACAGGCCACCACCCGGAAACCCGCCAAGCCCAAGAAAAAACGCTAGAGAATACTAGCCCTCCAACGGGCTCAAACCGAAGGACCTTCTGCGTCTGGGCAGCTGTTCGAACCGGACGGCTGCTTCGGAACCGGGAGGTCTTTTGTGGTTCTTAACGATGCAGGAGGTAGCCAAAGGCGCACTTCGGTGATGAAACTCATTGCTCCTAGGTAAGTCTATCTGCTTAAGCCCTTTGCATTTCATTATCTAATGCCCATCTTTTTTGGTTATTTTGCACCTCATTTCCACTTTTCTACTGCGCTTTTCTTCAAGTAAATGGCATTAATCAACACGATTCGAGAAAAATCGGGCTGGGCGGTCGGGGCCATCATCATCGGCCTGCTGCTCTTTATGCTGGGAGGCGACTTCCTGTATGGCCGTAGCAGCATCTTCAACAGCAACGATATGACCGTTGGCGAAGTAGCTGGTGAAAAGGTGGAGTACGATGAGTTCAACAACACCCTGGAGCAGGCTAAGCAAGCCTTTGTTGCCCAGCAGCAGCGCCAGCCCGACGATCAAGCCCAAGGCTACCTGCGCGACCAGGCCTGGAACCAGATCATCTACCGCATTGCCTTCCAGAAAGAGTTTGATCGGTTGGGTCTGAAAGTGTCGGACGAGGAGCTGACGGAGATGGTGCAGGGCGAAAATCCTCACCCCAGCATTCGGCAGGCCTTCACGGACCCCCAGACCGGGCAGTTCAACCGCACCAAAGTAATTGAGTACCTGCGCAACCTCGACAAGATAGATCCGCAGGCCAAGGCCGCCTTCCTGAATTTTGAAGCCAACTTGGGCCCAGAGCGTCTGGCTGTGAAGTACAACAACCTGCTCAAGCTGAGCACCTACGTTACCTCGGCTGAAGCCAAGCGTTTCGATCAGGCACAGAACACCCGCGCGAATGTGCGTTACCTGATCGTGCCGTACTTCTCGGTTTCTGATTCGAGCGTGAAAGTGAGCAACGAGCAGCTGCAGGCGTACCTCGACAAAAACAAAAGCCGCTACCAAGTAGAGGATGGCCGGAGCATTGAGTACGTTTCGATTCCGGTAACGGCTTCCGTAGAAGACAGCACTACCATCAAGAAAACGGTTGACGAGCTAGCCACCCAGTTTGCTTCGGCACCGGTTGACTCAGTTTTCGTGAAGCTGAACTCGGATGCTCCTGCCAGCCCCGCTTTCCTTTCGCCGGCTGATATGCCTGAGAAGCTGCGTGCTCAGCTGCCCCTGCAGGTAGGCAAAGTGTATGGCCCCTACGCCGAAAACGGCACTTACTCGCTTTACAAAGTATCGAGCCAGAAAGCCGGTGCTCAGGCTGCCGCTCGTGCCAGCCACATCCTAATTAAGGCGGATGCCACTACGCCGGAGGCCGATGCCGCGGCCAAAGCCAAGGCAACGGAGGTATTGAACAAAATCAAAGGCGGTGCTGATTTCGCGGAAATGGCACGCCAATACGGTACAGATGGTACTACGGCTACCGGCGGCGACCTAGGCTGGTTCCAGCAGGGCCGCATGGTGCCGGAGTTTGAGAAAGCCGTATTCGGGGCTACCTCGGCCGGCTTGCTGCCAAACCTGGTGAAGACCTCATTTGGCTACCACATTGTGAAAATCACGGCTCCTAAAACTGCACAGACCTACCAGGTGGCTACCGTGCAAAAGAGCATTCAGCCCACCGACGCTACCCGCGACGCTGCTTACCAGAAAGCCCAGCAGCTGAAAGGCGCCGCTACCGATCTGGCCTCGTTCCGCAGCGCTGTAGCGAAAGACAAGAGCCTGCAGAAAGTAGAAGCCAAAGGCCTGGGCCGCGGCGACCAAGCTGTAAATAACCTGCAAGGTGCTCGCCAGTTGGTGCGTTGGGCCTACGGCATCAACCCAGAAGGCTCGCCTACCAAAGTAGGTGACGTTTCGGAGGTGTTTGAAATCGGTGACCAGTACGTAATTGCGGTTCTGACTGGAGAGCGGAGCAAAGGCACCGCCGATGTAGCCAGCGTGAAGCCTGAAATCACGGCCCTGGTTCGCAACGAACTCAAGGCCGAGCAGATCATGAAAAAGCTAAACGCATCGAAGGGCACGCTGGAGCAGATTGCTCAGGCGTACGGCAACGGTGCACAGGTAAAAACTGCTGATGGCGTTACCATTGGTCAGGGCCTGATTCCGGGCCTCGGCAATGAGCCCGTAGCTGTTGGCAAAGCCTTCGGCCTGAAGCCCGGTCAGAAATCGGCGCCATTTGCCGGTGAGCAAGGCGTGCTGATTGTGGAGCCTGTAAGCGTGCAGCCTGCTACCAACGCTACCGATGTGAAAGCGGTGCGTCAGCAGCTGGCCGCTCAGCGCGTAGCCCGCACCGACGGCCTCACCTACGAAGCCATCAAGCAGCAAGCCAACATCAAGGACAACCGCACGAAGTTCTTCTAAGCCGCGCGGCCTCCTAGTAAATGCAAAAGGGCCGTACCTTAGGGTGCGGTCCTTTTTTGTGCTCCTGAGGGCTAGCTAAGTAACAGCTATTGTTGTTTCGCTTATCTCACTAGGTCCTGCTAAGCATCAAACTCATCTTTCTAGTGTCTCTGCCTCCGGCACTCTGCCCCGGGTTTTTCCGTTATCCGCTTATGAAGAAATCGTTGGGTTCGGTTGTGCGCCTAGGCAGCCTGGCGCTACTGCTAGTTGGAGGGGGGCAGGTTGCGCCTGCCCTAGCACAGACAAATGAAGATAGCAGCATTAAGCTGGCCCGCGAGTATGAGCGGCAGGGGGAGCACGAGAAGGCGGCCTTTCTGTTTGGGCGGTTGCGCGCCGATGAGCAGGTAGCGGCCACTATCTTGCCCGACTATGTAGCCGCATTGCAGGCCCTCAAGCGCGATAAGGAAGCAGAGAAACTAGTGAAGCGTGCCCAACGCCAGCGCCCCGATGATGCCGCACTAGGAGTGATGCTAGGCCAGGTGTATGCCAAAGCCGGTGAACAAAGCAACGCCCAAAAGCAATGGGAAAAAGCCTTGGCTCAGCTAACCAGCGCCCAGGTGGTACAGGTTGCTACAGAGTTTCAGAAGCTGAACTTGCCGGAGTGGGCAACGCGCACCTACTTGCGGGGGCGTGAGCTGGCCAAAAACGACCATGAGTTTGCAACCCAGCTTATTCAGCTCTACACCCAAAGCGGGCAGAACGATAAGCTCATGACCGAAACCCTGCGCCTGGTGCAACAGGATGAGCAGCAGTTGCCCTTCGTGCGCAACATGCTCCAGAACAGCCTGCAAGACGACAAGGACTTTGCCGTATTGGAGAAGGAGTTGCTAGGGCTGGTGCAGAAAAACCCCGAGCGCACCGTGTACAGTGAACTGCTGCTGTGGCTGCAAGTGCAGCGCCGCGACTTCACAGGGGCGCTGGTGCAAGCCAAAGCCCTCGACCGCCGAGAGCGTTCGGAAGGGCAGCGCGTGCTGGAAGTGGCCGAAATTGCCCGCCGCAACAAAGACTATGAAAGCGCCATCAGTGGCTATGAGTATGTAGTGCGCGAATACCGCGGCAAACCGTTCTACGCCCTGGCCCGCCAGCGCCTGGTGCAAACCCGGGAAGACCAGGTTCGCACTACCTATCCGGTGCAGGTGGCGCAGTTGCGGAGTTTGCTGCAGGAATATCAACAGGTGCTAACTGACTTGGGCCGGACGCCGGAAACCGCGCCGGTGCTACGTAGCATGGCCGCCTTGCAGGCATTCCAGCTCGATGAGAAAGAGGCCGCCATCAAGCTTCTGAATGAGGTGATTGACATGCCGCGGGCCAGTATTGATGTGGTGGATCAGGCCAAAATTGACCTAGCCGATATTTTCCTGCTCCGCAGTGAGCCATGGGAGGCCACACTCTTGTACTCGCAAGTAGAGAAGTCGCACAAGGATACGCCCCTGGGCTACGATGCCAAGCTGCGCAATGCCCGCCTGAGCTACTTTGCCGGCGACTTCAAGCTAGCCCAGTCGCACCTGGATATTTTGAAGCAGGCAACCAGCCGCGAAATTGCCAACGACGCCATGCAGCTCAGCCTGCTCATCACCGATAACACGGCCATGGACACCGCCGGCGTGGCCCTACGCGACTATGCCGTAGTAGAGCAGCAGGTGTTCCAGAACAAGATTCCGGAAGCACTACGCGGGCTAGATGCGCTCCTGCAGAAATACCCCGGCCACGCGCTGCAGGATGATGCGTGGTACCTGAAAGCACAGTTGCAGCGCCGCACCGGCGACTACACCGGCGCCCTAGGTACGCTGGAGCGCATAACCGGCAACCCGAAATACGATGTGCTCAGCGACGACGCGCTGTTTCTGGCCGCCAGTATTCAGGAAGAAAATCTGCGCGACTCCGAGAAAGCGCAGCAGCTCTACAACCAGGTGCTTACCAAGTACCCCGGCAGTATTTACGTGGCCGAAGCCCGCAAACGCTTCCGCAAGCTGCGCGGCGACGTGGTGAATTAAAGTAGTGGCATAGTTAGCTTCAGCCAACACAATGGGGTAGTATGGCCGTGCTTTATCAGTTTGTGCCTGCATCTGGCTTACTAGAAGTAGCCGCCCGACGCAAGGTTTTAACGGCCATTCAAACCGCTGAGTACCCAGCCGATCTGATAAATTCATTGGAATATGAGAGGGTAAATACGGCGGCAAACGCGGTTTTTCTTCGTACTTTTGAAGGTATAGCCCACTGTGGGTACCTGTCAGATTATGGAAAAACGGTGGATTCGCAAGCCTGCGCCCGACGCTGAAACAGTACGGCACCTGGCCGACGCCCTGCGCGTCAACGAGGCTATCATTTCCCTGCTCTGCCAGCGAAAAGTGTGCACCTTCGAGGAGGCGCGCGCTTTTTTCCGCCCCGCCCTCGATACCCTGCCTGATCCGCTTCTAATGCGTGACATGGACCGTGCCGTTGACCGGTTGGTCCGGGCCCTGCACCTAGGCGAGCGGGTTCTCGTGTTTGGCGACTATGACGTGGACGGGACTACCTCTGTAGCGCTGGTATACAGCTACCTGCGTCAGTTTTTCGGCCCCGAGCGCATCGACTATTACATTCCGGACCGCTACAAAGAAGGCTACGGCATTTCTGACGCGGGTATCGACTTTGCGGCGGAGCACGGCTACCAGCTGATTATTGCGCTTGACTGCGGCGTGAAGGCGGTGGAGAAGATAGCCTACGCCAACACGCGCGGCGTCGATTTTATCATCTGTGACCACCACTTGCCCGGCGCCGAGCTGCCCGCCGCAATAGCCGTACTGGACCCCAAGCGCACTGATTGTGCCTACCCGTTTAAGGAGCTCTCCGGCTGTGGCGTGGGGTTCAAGCTGATGCAAGCATTTACGCAGCACCAAGGCCTGCCCGAAGATGACTTGTACGAGTTGCTGGACCTAGTAGCGGTGAGCATTGCCGCTGATATCGTACCCATTTATGGCGAGAACCGGACTCTGGCCTACCACGGCCTGCACCTCATCAATGACCGCACCCGGCCCCAGCGCCCCGGCCTGGATGCGCTGCGGGAGCTAGCAGGCCTGCAAATGGCCGAGCTCAACATCAGCAGCTTGGTATTCGGGTTTGCGCCGCGCATCAATGCTGCTGGCCGCATGGGTGATGCCAAGCGCTCCGTGGCCATGCTGCTAGCTGAAAGCACTGCCGAGGCTGTAGAGAAGGCCGGAGTTGTAGACAAGACCAACCAGGAGCGTCGTGGATTCGATACGAGTATCACGAAGGAAGCGCTGGAAATGATTGAGCAGGACGATCTACTCCGCTCGGCCCGCACCACCGTGTTGTTCAAGGAAGACTGGCACAAAGGGGTGGTGGGCATTGTGGCGTCGCGCTGCCTGGATAAATACTACCGGCCTACCATCATTCTCACCGAAAGCAACGGCAAAGCGACCGGCTCGGCCCGCTCCGTGGTGGGGTTTGATGTGCACCAGGCCATTGAAGAGTGCGCGGAACTGCTCGACCAGTTTGGCGGCCACATGTACGCCGCGGGCCTCACGCTACCCGTGGAGAATGTGCCGGCCTTCCGCGAGAAGTTTGAACGCATTGTAGCCGGGCGCATCTTGCCTGAGCAGCTCATTCCGCCCGTCGAAATCGACTACACCATCAACCTGAGCGATATTACGCCGTCGTTTTTCCGGCTGCTGAGCCAGATGGAGCCGTTCGGTCCCGGAAATCCTAACCCCGTGTTTGCCTCCAAGCAGGTGTACGTTACCCCCGACTCAGCGCGGATTGTGGGCAACTCTCACCTCAAGCTTACCCTCACCCAAGATGGTCGCCATACCGTGGATGCCATTGGCTTCGGGCTAGGGGAGTACCACGAGCAAATTCTGCAGGGGCAGCCCTTTAGCGTGTGCTATACCGTGGAAATGAACGAGTTCCGAGGCGTGAAAAACCTGCAGCTGCGTGTAAAGGATATTCGCTGGGAGTAAGGTATGTTCCCAGAAACGGAGCGTAGGTACTAGCTCCGCCTTTTACCCAAACCCCCTAAAAAACAACTGACACCACCCCCTTCCAACGCTAGAGGAGGTGATGTCAGATGAGGCTAGGCATGGTGCGCAACAGCGGCTATCGTGCCGGGGCTATTAGGTACCGCTTGCTGCCGAAATTGAAATATCCGTCGCGCACGTAGGTGCCATAAATAGCATTAGATGTGGCACCGTTTGCCTCAGCCAGGTTCTGGGGGCGGTTCAGGCTCAGCCAGAGGGTAGTGCCGTTAAGCCGCCGCTCACGTAGAACCGGCTGGCCCTTCAGGCGAGCAACGTAGCGCTCTGCCACTTGGCCATTGCGACGATACACTGTTTTCTGCTCCCAGACCAAATTGCGTTTTGACCGATTTTCTGGGAGATTCTGCGCGTACGCCGGAATCACGTAGCCCCTGATGATGTGGCGGCGGGCACCCATGCGAGGCGCTTTCACGATAAATCCAGTGCGCTGCAACAGCTCGGCGCGGGTAGCTGCCGCAACTTGCATCAGGGAGTCGCGGGCAGTGGTGGCCCGGGCTTGATCCGTAATTACCTGGGCCACGGAGGTTTGAAATCCGGCCAGCAGCATAGCAAGGGGTAAAATTCTTTTAATCATGTAACGATATAGAAAAGGAAGAGGAATACGGCCAGCCGCAGCACGACTGTCGAGTTGGCCACGAGACAAAAACAGCGCCAGTGTTGGCTATGCGTGCTCTTTATCAGCTACCTCACCTTTGCTACTCCACCATACCCAGGCCATGAGCACTGCCTGCAACGGTAGCCGCAGCCACAGCGCCCACACCGGCACTGGCAGGCCCGCGCCGTGCGTCTGGAGCATATACACATTGGCCGGAAATACCGCTATCAGCAAGAGAATCAGGCCCCAGCCGGCCAGCCGACGGGTTGCCGGCAGCAACAGGCCTAGTCCGCCCGCTAGCTCCGCGGCTCCGCTTAGGTACACCAGCAGCAGGGGCGCTGGCAGGTACGGAGGCACAATGCGGAGGAACCCGGCAGGAACCACAAAATGCAGGATACCCGCCCCAATAAACAGGAAGGCCAATACGTAGCAGCTGATGTTCCGGAGGCGAGGCATATATCTTTTCTGGTGAGCTAGGGCACAGTTGGATTGCCAGAAGGGCCTAGGGTGCCAAGGTAGCCCAACTATACGCAAGGTCTTCTAACAAATAAGCGTAGCCGATGGCCCCGCAGCAATGCGTACCTTGGTCGCGGCGTTATCTGCCATTCAACTATCTATTTTGCTTCGATGAAGACGTTTTATCTGGCCCTAGGGCTAGGACTAACTGCAGCCGGCACGGCTGCGGCCCAGCAGCCCGCTGGCTATCAAATTAACCTCGACTTACAGAACGTCCAGAGCGACCGAGTGCGGGTGGTAATCAACACGCCGGACGTGAAGGAGCCGCAAGCTACCTATGTAATTCCCTCAGTAGTGCCCGGCTCGTATTCCAAGAAGGACTACGGCCGCTTCGTTACCGATTTCAAAGCCTTCAATAAACAAGGCAAGCGCCTGAAAGTGCGCAACAGCGGCCCCAACCTATTTATCATTGATGGAGCCCAGAAGTTGGCACGGCTGGAGTACCTAGTAGATGACACCTGGGACGCCAAGCAAGACGACTCGTTTATCTTCCAGCCTGGCGGCACCAACATTGACGCCGGCCGCAATTTCACCATCAACCACTACGGGTTCTATGGCTACCTAGAGGGCTACAAAATGCAGCCCTACCAGGTAACCGTGCAGAAACCCACCGAACTGTACGGCGCCACGGCCCTCACGGTGCGCCGCGAGTCGCCAACGCAGGACGTATACACGGCCCCCGATTACGTGACTCTGGCCGACGGTCCCATTCTCTACGCCAAGCCCGATACGGCCAGCTTCAGCACGGGTGGTGCGCGTATTTCGGTGGCGGTGCTGTCGGAAAGCGGGGTGGTGAAAGCCGCGGACGTAAGCCAGATGTTGCGGCCGATGTCGGAGGCGCTCACCAAGTTCTTCGGGAAGATGCCGGTGCCCCGCTACCAGTTCTTGTTTTACTTCCCTAGCCTGACTTCGCCGCTCAACAGCAAAAACGGCGGTTATGGCGCCATGGAGCACAGCTATTCCTCGCTGTACTTCCTGCCCGAAATTCCGGACCCGGAGCGCTTGCGCAGCATGGTGCTGGAAGTGGCTTCGCACGAGTTCCTGCACATGCTGGCTCCGCTGAACATCCACAGCCGCGAGATAGGGGAGTTTGACTTCCGCAACCCCAAAATGTCGCAGCACTTGTGGCTGTATGAGGGCGTAACAGAGTACGTGTCGCAGTTGGTACAGGTGCGGGGCGGAATTACTACCCCCGACGAGTTCCGCAACCGCATCAAGGACAAGATTGATAAGGCCGACAAGTTTGAAAACGTGTCGTTTACGGAAATGAGCCGCCTGATTCTGGAGCCTCCGTACAAAGACATGTATGGCAACGTGTACGAGAAAGGCGCCCTCATCGGGCTGCTTCTCGATATCCGCATCCGGGAGCTAAGCCAGAACCGCCAAACCCTGCGCGACGTGCTGCTGGCCCTGCGTGAGAAGTACGGCCCCACTCGGTCCTTCGAGGACAAAGACCTGATTCCGGAAATCGTGACCCTTACCAACCCCGAGATTCAGCAATTTTTCACGCGCTACGTGCAAGGCAAGGAGCCGCTTCCGCTAGCGGAATACCTCGGCAAAATTGGGTGGGCGTATGCTCCCGTTGGTCAGGCCAAAGTGAAGGCGTTCGGTAGCCTGGGTTTTGCCTACGATGCGGATAAAGACCAGTTCCGGGCCGTAAAAACCAAGGCCGATGAAAACGCCTTTGGCCTGAATGAAGGCGATATTATTGTAGCGGTGAATGGGCAGGCCGTCACCATGCAGACCGCCGAAAAGCTGCTGCGCCCCTTGGTAGAGCCCAAAACTGCCGATCCGGTGCGCGTGAAGTTTCGCAGTACGGCTTCCGGTCCCGAGAAGGAAAAGCAAGCCACTCCTCGCGAGTTCGATATTGAAGTGAAAAACCTGGTAGAAGCCGTGCCTACCCCCACGCCTACGCAGCAAGCGCTGCAGGATGGGTTGCTGAAAGGATAGGAGCTAGTAAGCGGGCCACATGCTCTCGTAGGTGGCCCGCTCTCCGCTCGTATTGGTTTCTCACGCCGTCACCTTCTTACCTTTGCTTGCATGATTCTTCGAGCTGAACACCTGGTCAAGAAATACAAAGCGCGCACCGTTGTCAACGACATGTCATTGCACGTGGAGCAGGGCGAGATTGTGGGCTTGCTGGGGCCAAACGGTGCGGGCAAAACCACCTCGTTCTACATGACGGTGGGCATGGTGAAGCCGAACTCCGGCCGCGTATTTCTCGATGGCCGGGACATTACCAATTTGCCCATCTACCAGCGGGCCCGCCTGGGCATTGGCTATCTGGCGCAGGAAGCTTCTGTTTTCCGCGACCTGACGGTGGAAGAGAATGTGCTGTCGGTGCTGGAAATGACGAACATGCCAAAGCAGGCCCAGCGCGACAAGGTAGAGGAACTTCTCAACGAATTCAGCCTGACGCACGTGCGCAAAAACCTGGGCCGCGTGCTCAGTGGTGGCGAGCGGCGCCGCACCGAAATTGCCCGGGCCCTGGCCGTCGACCCAAAATTTGTGCTGCTGGATGAGCCTTTCGCCGGCGTCGACCCGATTGCGGTAGAGGAAATTCAGGGCATTGTGGCCAAGCTCAAGCACAAGAACATCGGTATTCTTATCACCGACCACAACGTAAACGAAACGCTCAGCATCGTTGATAGGGCCTACCTGCTCTTCGAGGGCAAACTGCTGAAGGCCGGTACCGCCGAAGAGTTAGCCGAAGATGAGATGGTACGCCGCGTGTACCTGGGCAAGCATTTTGAGTTGAAGCGGAAAGTATAGCTAGTAACTAGCCCGAGCATCGGCTTCAAGAGAAAAGCGGGGGTAGTAGTCAGCGAGTTGGCTTGGGCTGCGTGGTGAAGCTAGTACCCAAGTTGCCGGGCTCCGCCAATTTACGGTAACTTTCCTCGGCTGCCTGGGGTAGAGAGAACCCCCATCCTTGCTTACTCGCTATGTCCCACCTGTTCTTACGTCGTCGTGATTAGTACTCTTCTGACCTGGGCTGTACAGCGGCGGTTGACCAACGTGGAGCACATCCGACAGTATCCGCACGAGGCGCAACAACAGGTTTTACAGAGTCTGCTGCGCACCGCTCGCGCCACTGAATGGGGCCAACGGTATGGCTTTGCAGATGGCCTTACGGCCCGTGAGTTTGCCCAGCGCGTGCCCATCAGCAGCTACGAAGAACTGTACCCGGAACTAGAGCGGGTGCTGCGCGGAGAGGCTGATGTGCTGTGGCCCGGTCCGGTGCAATGGTTTGCCAAGAGCAGCGGCACCACTAACGCCCGCAGCAAATTTATTCCCGTCACGCGCGAGTCGTTGCAGGAAGGCCACTACCGCGCCGGCCGCGACATGACGGCGCTAGCCACGCTGTACTACCCCGAGGTCAATATTCTGGGCGGCAAAACCCTTTCACTAGGGGGTACGCACAGCCCAAACCCCTTCCGTACCCCCGATGCCGGCTCCCGGGTCGGCGACGTATCGGCCGTAATTATGCAGAACCTGCCGGGCTGGGCCGAGTTTGTGCGTACGCCACCGCTGGAGCTGGCCCTGCTGGATGAGTGGGAGGAAAAGATTGAGCGTATTGCCCGCCACGTGCAGGACGTAGATGTGCGTGTGCTGGCCGGCGTACCTACCTGGATGATTGTGCTACTGCGCCGCGTAACGGAGCTGGCTGGCGCCGCCTCTATTCTGGAAGTATGGCCCAAGCTAGGTCTGTTTTTGCACGGGGCCGTGGCGTTTGGGCCCTACCGGGAGTTATTTCGCCAGCTGATTCCGAGCTCACAGATGAACTATCTGGAGGTGTACAACGCCTCCGAAGGCTACCTCGCCCTGCAGGACGAACCCAACTCCGAGGAGTTGCTGCTGTTGCTCAACCACGGTATTTACTATGAGTTTCTGCCGCCCGACCAATGGGATGTAGCCGAACCACAAGCCATTGGGCTGGAAGACGTGGTGCTGGGCCAAACGTACGCCCTCATAATCAGCACCAATGCGGGCCTGTGGCGCTATAAGATCGGCGACACGGTGCGCTTCACGTCATTGGCACCCTACCGCATCCGGATTTCCGGCCGCACCAAGCACTTTCTCAACGCCTTTGGCGAAGAAGTGGTGGTAGAAAACGCCGATGCCGCCATTGCCGCCGCCTGCCTGGCTACCAGCACCACCGTCCGCGACTATACTGCTGCCCCCATCTACTTTTCCTCCGATGATGGTGCCTCGCGCGGGGGCCACCAATGGCTCGTGGAGTTCACGCAACCTCCCGCCGATGTGCAGGCATTCGCCACTGTGCTCGATAATACGTTGCGCCAACTCAACTCCGACTACGACGCCAAGCGCCACCGCGACCTTGCTCTTACACCGCCGCAACTCACCGTAGCGCCAAGCGGCACGTTTGAGCGGTGGTTGGCCTTCAAAGGCAAGCTAGGCGGCCAGCACAAGGTTCCCCGGCTTAGCAATTCTAGGGAGCTGCTGAATGAAATTCTGGAACAACTAAAAAAATAGTTATACATTCCGGAGCTAACTAATCCTTATCTCCGATGCACGTACTAAACAGATACCTTGGTCTTTACCTGAACAGACAGGTAACGTTTGTAATGCTGCTGTTACTAGGCTTGCTGGGCTCCGGATGCGTACACGTGCGGTCTGGCCCCGTCGGTTTCTGGTCGCGTAACCGCTTCGACCGTGGTGGCGAGCAACGGCACGGGCCTTGGCGCGAGTACTATGATAAAGAGGAACAGCAGCTAGCCACCCGGGGCCGATACCGGCACGGGCTACCGGCAGGGAAGTGGCGCACGTACCAGCCCAGCGGATCCCTGGAGCGCACCGAGAAATTCTACCGCCGTCCGTACGGGCTAGTAACCATCAACTACTTCCACCCCAATAACCAACTAGCCAAGCAAGGCCAGGCCCGGTACCGTGCTGAGCCTAGTGGCGCACGATTTTTCTGGTTTGGCGAATGGAAATGCTACTCAACAACCGGTCAGCGGCTCCCCTCAGAATGGTACCACGAAGGCGTAAAAGTGCAGGCCGCTTCCGCGCACCCCAATCTAGATAAGGTTCAAAATCGTAAATAGTACGCGCGTGCTGCCCAAATTGGATTGGGGCTGCTGCTGTTTGCTTTTTGGGGCTGGAAAATTTGGCTATTCCACCAACTGGGCATGCATATATAGGCTAGTGCAGTGCTTGGCTTATTTGCATAAAAATACTTTTCAAATACTGGATTTTTAATAGAAAGTAGATTATCTTTTCCCATCCGTTCTATCTCACAATCCCACCTATGTCAGTTACTTCTCCCTCTTACCGTTCCAGCGACGGTAGACGTCGCCGGCGACGGTCACAAACCGATGATAAGGAATCTGAGCGCGGTACCAGCTTCGCCGTAGGCATACTGGGGCTGCTGCTGTTGGCGCTCCTAGCCAGCCTCGGGGTTATTGCAGCTTCCTTCAGCGGTTAGTATTCGTCAGCCTGTTATAATACAATGGCCCTGCCAGCGGAATTGCTCCACCGGCAGGGCCATTCGTTTGCTAGGGTAGGCAGGGTGCCGAACCCTGGTTTTCTATTGATCCATAACGCCGCCAACCAGGTTGCCAAATAGTCCACCGCTTTCTTTGCGGGCATTGCCGCCGGTAGGTGCCAAGGCCTGAATGAGCTTCTTCACGGGCATCGACTGCAGCCATACGCGGCCGGTGCCCCGCAGCGTGGCTAGCAGCAAGCCTTCGCCCCCGAATATCATTGATTTCAACCCACCCGCCCGGACGATGTTGAAGTCGATGCCTGGCTCAAAGGCTACTACACAGCCCGTATCAACGCGCAGCAATTCGTTGTTGAGGCGCTTTTCGATGATGGTGCCGCCGGCGTGAATAAAGGCTTTGCCGTCGCCGGTTATCTTCTGCAGAATAAAGCCTTCGCCCCCAAACAAGCCGGCGCCCAGTTTCTGATTGAAATGAATGGCCATTTTGGTGCCCCTCGCGGCAGCTAAAAAGCCGTCCTTCTGCACAATCAGGCCCTGCGGCAGCTCGCGTAAGTCAATGGGGATGATGGTGCCGGGGTAAGGGGCAGAAAAGGCTACGTGGGCCTTGCCATAGCCACCGCGGTGCGTAAAGTGCGTCATGAACAGCGACTCGCCGGTAATCAGGCGTGTACCGGCCGAGAAAAGTTTGCCCATTAGGCCTTGATCGGGCTCGGAGCCGTCCCCCATTTTAGTTTCGAAGGCAATGGCTTCCGACATGTATACCATGGCCCCGGCTTCGGCAATAACGGTTTCGTTGGGGTCAAGCTCTACTTCCAATACTTGAATATCCGTACCAAGGATTTTGTAGTCAACGTCGTGGGATTGCATAAAAGGACCTGAGGTATGAAGGATGAAATACTACCCCCAAGTATAGCAAAAGCCGCATAGAAATGGGCGGCTGCCACCGTCCAATCAGCATAAAGAGCCTTTCCTTACCTATAGCACCCAATAATTCCGGTGGGCACAGAGGTAAGAAAAGGCTCTTGGTACTAGGTATTAAACGGGCGTAAACCTACTCCTCGTCGTCTTCTTTTGGTAAGTCAACGTCGGGCTCAGCTTCTGCTTTTGGGCCTTTTTTCTTTGCCTCGCGGCTTGTGCGACGCATAAAGTCCTCATCCGACTCTTCGGGCTCCTGCACGCCTTCTTCCAGCGGGAAGTCTTCTTCCTCGTCCTTTTCGCCAAATTGCCCATCCCGGTTTACCAGTTTCTTATCCCGCACGTGGCGATTCAGAAACAGGTTAATATCCTCGATGGAATAATTGGAAGTGATTTCGCCGAGCGGATTTACTTTAATCTCAAAGCCTTCCAGCTCCTTATGCACGCGAGCCTTTTTCTCGGGGTCGTTTTTCTTCTTTTTGGGGTTGACTGGTTTTTTGGCCATGATAGTATAGGCAATAGTCGGTTCAACAGCAGGTGGCCCACGGAACAAGCAGGCCTGAAGATGATAGTACGAGGCCACCCGCCAGCCGGTTGATGCGGAAGCTTAGAACCAGATACTAAACCGCACGCCACCAACAAAAAAGCCCGCCCGACACATACGGTCGGGCAGGCTTTTTACAACCAGTTAGAACAACTCCGGAACCTAGGCGGGCAACTGAGCCAACGCCTGCTGTAGGCGGGCTGCTGTTTCCTGGGTACCCAAAATGCTCATGATATGCATTAGGTCGGGGCCGGCGCCGGCGCCTGTTACGGCCACGCGTAGTGCTTGCAGCACCTGCCCAATTTTGATGCCTTGGCGCTCCAACACTTGCGTCAGCAGGTTCTTGATGCCTTCGGGGGGAGTGTCAGATGTGGTGGGCAGCTCCTGGGCAAACTCGGCAAGCGCCGCGGCCACCTGGGCATTCCATTTCTTGCTGATTACCTGCTCATCGTAGCTAGTGGGGCGCTGGAAGAAAATCTGGGCTTCCTTGGCTAGGTCGGCGGGGAAGGTAGCGCGCTCTTTTACCAGAGCCGCAATCTGCTCGGCTTTATCGGCGGCAACTTCCACGCCCTGGGCCTGCAGGCTGGCGGTGAGGTAGCCTGCTAGTTCAGCATCCGGTTTCGCCCGCAGATACTGCTCGTTGTACCAGCGCACTTTATTCTGATCGAAGCGGGCCGGCGACTTGCTCACTCGCTCAATCGAGAAAGCCTCAATCAGCTCGTCCATGGTGAACAGTTCCTGCTGCGAGCCGGGGTTCCAGCCCAGAAAAGCCAGGAAGTTGATAAAAGCCTCGGGCAGATAGCCGCTTTCGCGGTAG
This sequence comes from Hymenobacter tenuis, assembly GCF_054780495.1. Lineage (NCBI taxonomy): Bacteria > Pseudomonadati > Bacteroidota > Cytophagia > Cytophagales > Hymenobacteraceae > Hymenobacter > Hymenobacter tenuis. The sequence goes on along the minus strand of NZ_BAAGWF010000004.1, from coordinate 24,282 downwards.
CCGCTGCTCACGGTTGGCTCGCCGGTTTCGGAATCTTTGCCGTGCCACTCCAGCGGGAATACCGGGAAGCCTAGTCGGTCGCCGTCGCGCTTGCTGAGCTTGCCGGTACCATCGGGCTTCAGCAGCAGCGGCAAGTGGGCAAACTGAGGCATAGTGTCTTCCCAACCCAGGTAGCGGTACAGCAGCACGTGCAAAGGCGCGGAAGGCAGCCACTCTTCACCCCGAATAACGTGGGTGATTTCCATCAGATGGTCGTCGACGATGTTGGCCAAGTGGTAAGTTGGCATGCCATCAGACTTCATCAGCACTTTATCATCCACCGATGACGAGTGCACCACCACCCAGCCACGAATGAGGTCGTTGAAGCGAATTTCCTCCTTGCGGGGTACTTTCAAACGGATGACATACTGCGCACCGCTGTCCAGCAGCTGCTTTACTTCCTCGGCGGGCAAGGTAAGCGAGTTGCGCATTTGGGCGCGCGTGATGCTGTTGTACTGTGGGTTAGGCACCTTGGCCGCCGTGAGGCGCGCGCGCATGGCGTCTAGGTCCTCGGGGGTATCAAAGGCATAGTAGGCATGGCCGCTGTCAATCAGCTGCTGGGCATACTGCATGTACATGGGCTTGCGCTCACTCTGGCGGTAGGGGGCATGCGGGCCGCCGTTCCAGGGGCTTTCGTCCAGCGTGATGCCGCACCACTCCAGGCTCTGACGGATGTAATCCTCGGCGCCGGGTACAAAGCGGTTCTGGTCGGTGTCCTCAATGCGGAGCAGCATTTTGCCGCCCAGCTTGCGAGCCAACAGATAGTTATATAGCGCAGTGCGCACGCCGCCAATGTGCAGCGGCCCGGTGGGGCTGGGTGCAAAACGTACCCGTACTTCTCTTTCCATACAAACAGCTAATTCTCACGTCCGATTCAGGTCCGAAACGCGCCGCAAAGGTAGGTAATTAGCAGGGGAGCTAATAGGATATAAAATTGGCATCAGAAGCAGAATGACTGAGCTATTCCACCTCCTGATGCGGCATTGCTTAGCTAATCACTAGGTCGTACTTACTGAGCAACCCCGGTAGGCCTTCCAAGCTGAAGCGAGCTTGTTTCATCTCGTTCTGTTCCGGGTCTAGCAGTACCTCCTGTGCCGTTCGAAAGTCGGCGCCAATCAGGCGAGTCCGGCTAAACACGGCGCGGCGCAACTGGCAGTTATGAAAAACGGCCCCGGAAAGGTCAGTTTGCGTGAAATTGGCTTCTTGTAATGAGCAGCCTACGAAGCGGGTATTGGGCATGACTTTGCCGTGGAAAGAGGCATAGTCGAGCTGGCACTTATCGAAATGTACTCCGAACAGCATATCCCGGCACACCTCAAACTGCACGCCCAGTAGCTTGCAGCCTTCAAAAGCTACATTCTGAAGCGAAGCGTTGGCAATAGTGCTACCCGCTAGGTTACAGTTCTCAAATAGGCAGTCGCTGAACAGGCGGCCGGCCAAATCAGCTTGACTTAAATCAAACCCAATGAAGTGGTAGTGCTCAAACTCCTTCTGGCCCACTAGCTCCGGAGGCATGGCGCGCGTGAGCACGTTTTGCGGCGGGAAATTACTAGGCTTGATCAGGAGCTTAACCGGCTTGCGAGGGGTAGGGCGCCGCATCTACTCCTGATTCTTGAAACGAAGCCAAAGCCCCAGTCCCAGCAAGGTTATGCCGCCCCGGATTAGCCAAGCTATAGTCGGGCCCCAGGTTGTAATCCAGTCCAGTAACGGAAACCGGAAATTAGCCGGCAGCAGTAACGGCGCCAGCATGGAAAGCAGGCCCGCCAGAAACAGAAATATGCCCAACTCTTTCATACAGGATAAGGAGTAGAATGATGAGGTAAGAAAGAAGAGTAGAAAAGCCGCAACGAGCGGCCTTTCCTTGCTATTTCACCGCAATGCAGGATATTTCTACCTGTACATCTTTGGGCAAGCGGCTTACCTCCACCGTTTCCCGGGCAGGGGCATAATCAGCAGAAAAATAGCTGCCGTAGATTTCATTGATAAGGCCAAAGTTGCCGAGGTCTTTCACAAAAATGCTGCACTTCACGATATCACGCAACGTGAAGCCCGCGGCCTGCAATACCGCCTCAATGTTGCGCATTACTTGGTGGGTTTCCTGCGCCACGTCGCCATCACCAACTAGTTGACCGGTGGTGGAATCTAGGGCAATCTGGCCGGATACGTACACGGTATTGCCTGCCTGAATAGCTTGGCTGTACGGGCCAATAGGAGCAGGGGCTTGGTCGGAATAAACGATTGAGTTGGCCATAGCAAGGGCGAAGTCGTTGGTGGGAGAGGAACCAGTATCTTTCAGCGAAAGTAAGTTGAAAAAAGATGCATCTCTTTATTGTCGAGGGCCAGCACCTAGAGCAGGAGTTCCGGCGCAAGTTCGGGCCAGGCCATACCTACGACTTCTGCCTGGCATCGGCTCCCGATCTGCTCACCCGCTTGGGTGCCGCCGATGTTGCCTTTGATCTGCGTGAGTGGCCTGAACTACATTACGAGCAGCCTCGGCAGCCCCTCTTTTATAGTACGACTTCCCATAGCCTGGCCGAACTCTTCCACAACGAGGCCCCACCGTTCGGGCCTGTTTTTGGGTTTAGCGGTTTGCCCACCCTAGTAAACCGACCCATCATGGAGGTCGCCTGGTACCGTGCTGAGGATGCTACTCAACTGGCTACCGTGTGTGCCTCCCTCGGTACGCGCTATTGCGTGGTGCAGGACCGCGTGGCGCTTCTGCTACCCCGCGTAGTGTGCCAAAGTATCAATGAGGCATGCTTTGCGCTGCAAGAAGGGGTAGCGTCGGCCCAGGAAATAGATCTTATGCTGCAGGCAGGTAGTCCATACGGGCCATGCACTTGGGCGAACTATATTGGAATAAGCCGTGTGTATCAGACGCTAGAACGCGTATATCAGGATACCCATGAGCAGCGCTATAAGCCGTGTTCTTTACTTAAAAGGATGCATCTGCGGGGCGAAACGTTTATGCTGACCGCTAGTACCAGTAAACAATAACTAAAAAAGGCCGCCTCGATTGCTCGAAGCGGCCTTTTTTGATTCTCGCAAACGGTTACTCTACCGTTACCGATTTAGCCAAGTTACGTGGCTGATCGACGTTGCAGCCCCGCAGAACCGCAATGTGATACGACAGCAACTGCAACGGTACCACCGATACCAAAGGCATCAGCGCATCGCTCGTAGCAGGCACTTCAATCGTGAACTCAGCCATAGCCGGAATTACATCGTCGCCTTCTGTTACAATGGCAATGATGCGGCCTTTGCGGGCCTTCACTTCCTGGATGTTACTTACCACCTTCTCGTACGAGCTATCCTTGGTAGCAATAACTACTACGGGCATGTTCTCATCAATGAGGGCGATAGGCCCGTGCTTCATTTCGGCAGCCGGGTAGCCTTCGGCATGAATGTAGCTGATTTCCTTCAGCTTAAGCGCGCCTTCCAAAGCTACCGGGAAGTTGTAACCCCGACCTAGGTACAGGAAGTTAGTAGCATCCTTGAAGATTTCAGAAATCTTCTCGATTTCATCATTCAACAGCAATGCTTTCTCAACTTTAGCTGGAATGCTGCTGAGTTCCACCATCAATTCGCGCAGACGAGTATCCGTTAGAGTACCGCGCTTATGGCCAACAATCATGGCTAGCAACGTCAGAACCGTTACCTGGGCCGTGAAGGCTTTAGTTGAAGCTACGCCAATTTCGGGGCCTGCGTGCGTGTAGGCACCTGCATCGGTAGCACGCGCAATGCTGCTGCCCACCACGTTGCAGATACCAAAGATGGTAGCACCGCGGCTCTTGGCCAGTTCTATAGCCGCCAAGGTATCCGCCGTTTCACCGGATTGCGAAATCGCAATTACGATGTCGCGTTCTGTGATGATAGGATTGCGATAACGGAATTCCGAAGCGTACTCTACTTCAACTGGAATACGAGCTAAGTCTTCTAACAGGTATTCAGCTACCAAGCCAGCATGCCACGAAGTGCCACAGGCTACAATCAGAATGCGTTCAGCGTTAACAAACTTACGCTCATAAGCCCGCACGCCGCCCATATTCAGGTGCCCTGCCTCGAGTTCCAAACGACCCCTCATCGAATCGAGGATAGACCGGGGCTGCTCGAAAATCTCTTTCAGCATGAAGTGCTCATAGCCACCTTTTTCGATGCTGTCGAGCTCAAGCTCCAGCTTCTGAATGTAAGGAGTCTGCTGCACGTCTTCCTTGGTCCGAATGTCCAGCTTACCATCCCGGATAACAACAATTTCATAGTCATTTACATAGACTACTTCATTGGTATATTCAATGATTGGAGTAGCATCCGAAGCCAAGAAAAATTCGTCTTTGCCTACCCCGATTACGAGAGGTGAGCCTTTACGAGCTGCAATTAGCTGGCCAGGCTCGTCTTTGCTTAGCACCACAATAGCGTAGGCACCTACTACCTCATGCAATGCCAGACGAACAGCTTCCTCTAGCGTGCAGTTGTTCTGCTTCTGGACTTCTTCAATCAGATTAACGAAAACTTCGGTGTCCGTATCAGAATGAAACTGGTGGCCCTGCTGCTGCAAGTGCGTTTTCAACGCCGCATAATTCTCAATAATGCCATTGTGGATAATGGCAATTCGCTCAGAAGTAGAGTAATGCGGGTGAGCGTTCACGTCGTTTGGCTCGCCGTGGGTAGCCCAACGGGTATGGCCCATGCCAATATTGGCGTGCGTATCCTCTTCAGCTATATAGGCTTCGAGGTCAGCTACCTTACCTTTTTTCTTGTAAACACTAAGCTGGCCGTTCAGCAGCGCTACGCCAGCAGAATCGTAGCCGCGGTACTCTAAGCGACGCAGGCCTTTGATGATGATAGGACAAGCCTCACGGTGTCCAATGTAAGCGACAATTCCGCACATAATTTATTTAGTTGTGGCAGAGCAGAAACCTCCGAAAAGGAAAGAAAATCGGGCGGCAACAGCAAAAGCTGTGCCGCCCTTAAAAGCAAGTAAGACTAAGTTGTTCTCGCTAGCGTAACTTGGAGTAGTATACGCGTAATGTGATTTTATTGGCGTCAACCTGCGCTCGGTTCAGAGTTAGCGCAAAGTTACTGCGCAGGATTGGCGACAGGAGCAGACCCGTAGGCAGTTCCCCATCCAGACGGTTTTGCAGGTAGGCCTGCAGATACTCTGTTATTGAAACGCGATACTCCTGAGCCGGATCCTGATCAGCTGGAAATACTGCCGAGGTTGGCTCACCTACGCTGGTAGGTCTTATAGGACCGGCCTGGTTACTGCCCTCTCGCTGTACCAAACGCTCGTATACCGTAGGCCCAACAGTACGGGTCAGCACTTGGTTGTTGCTATTCACCTCATATAGATAGAGGTTGTTAGGGTATGGAAACAGGCCATTACTTAGCGGCTTGATTGGAATCCGCAGCTCAGCGCGGTTAACTACTAAGTCGTTGTTGTTACGGATGCTTTCGAGGCCCTGAAACTCTATGCGCGTAGCCAAGCCAGTGCCTTCCTGCATGTACGTATACCCATCGGTAGCACTAGCGGCCAGCTGTTGAATAGGGTCAGTGAGCGTGGCAAGTGGTGAGCCGCTAAAATCAGTAGTGAGCTGGGTGAAGAACTTTGAATCCGTTACTAGGGGCTGGATGGGAATATGCCCGAAATAAAGCGAGTAAACGTGGTATTTACCGGTCTTGCCAGCGCTATTGGCTCCAGTAAAGTAAAAGGTTACCCGGCTATTTACAGTCCGGTTGAATCCTACAATAGTGCCGGAGAAGTCCGCTGCGGGAGTCATCGCAATGCCCTTCCACACAGCATTCAGTTTTTCCTGGTTGAAGCCGGCATCTTGCATGGCTGCAAATACCGAATTAGCCAGTGCTGCCGTGCCCGGGTACTTCAGCATGCGTACCCGAATTACCCGATCTGGTACCGTTACTAGTACGCTATCTTGGGTGGTAGTGGTATTGGTCGACAGCGGCACCTTGACTTTTCGGTCGCGGTTGAGCGGGGCCGAAAAGTTAGAGAGCAATGTAGTGCTGGTAGCTACCGATGAGCTAGAGTTGAATACCGCTCGGTCATCCATACGCTCCTGAAGCGTATGAAGATCAAACCGGAATGGCTGCGCGGCGGTACCATATACCTCATCAAATGCCATGCTGAAAACGACTGAGTCGAGCTTGACATTAGTGAACTTGGCCGGCAACGAATCAGGCAGCGAAGTAGTCAGATAAGGCTCTACCTGAATGTTCGTGTAAGCCCGCGCGGTGGTAGTACCCACGAGGTTATCGCGGAGCCGACCCACCAGCAGGTGATTTGCCTTCGCTGTTTCTACCGGTTGCTGACGAACCGTATAGGCCGTTACCGGAATATCAAGGTACTGAGATGTAATAGGAGATGTGCCGGGCAACTCGAGGCCAAGGTCGTTGGCTTCCTCACAGCTGGTAGCAATACCAAGCAAAGAGGCGGCAATAAGGGAAACCGAAGCGAGTCGGCTGGCGCTAGCTGGCCAATTCATTATATAGAGCGTAGTATGAGGTCAGCAGGTTGTCGTCGGCGCCGACCTGCTCAATTTGTTTCTTGCCGGTGTACTCCGAAAACAGGGTTTTCAGGTTCTCGCTGAAGTCTTCATCAGACTTCACTACCGTGTCAGCGTACTCCATGCCTACTTTGATGAAGCCACCGAAGTCAGCTGTTTTCAGCGCTGCCAGCATGTCATCGTCAATGTCCAGCATTTTCGCCTTCTCAATAATATCGCCTTCAAACTTGAAGTCGAACTCATTATTGTAGATGGTAAATACCGATTTGGCATCTTTGAAAATCGGGTCCTTTTTGTACGTCGTTTTCAGGTACATCGGAATCAGGCCCGTCATCCAGTCATTGCAATGCACAATGTCCGGCGCCCAGCCTAGCTTCTTTACCGTTTCCAACACACCTTTGCAGAAGAAAATGGCCCGCTCGTCATTGTCAGCGTGGAACTTGTCGTTCTTGTCTACCAACACGGACTTGCGGTGAAAATAATCTTCGTTATCAATGAAGTATACCTGTAGCTTCGCGTTCGGAATAGAGGCAACTTTGATAATGAGCGGCTTTTCATCCTCGCCAACAGCAATATTAATTCCGGAGAGGCGCACAACTTCATGCAAGCGGTTTTTCCGCTCATTGATAATGCCGAAACGCGGTACGAAAATGCGGATTTCCATCCCCATTTCCTGCATTCCCTGCGGCAGGCGCCGCAAAAACTCCGCTACCTTGGTGGTCTGCAAAAACGGGTTGATTTCCGTGGCAGCGTAGAGTATTCTCAACTTGGACATATAGAGTCAGTTGGGGTGATTAGGAAAGGGCAACACTTTGGGATGCACAAAATTAAACATTTTTGAGGGAAATTTCAACCTAACCCGGTCCGCTACTCGTCGAATCGGCCTTTAACCTCTATGCAGATACTAAATACCGCCGCGGCGTTGCAAGCCCAAACAGAGAATTGGCGCCGCGAAGGCAAACGCATTGGGCTAGTGCCCACCATGGGAGCGTTGCACGAAGGACATCTGCAACTGGTCCGGGCCGCGGCGCAGGAGTGCGATGTGGTGGTGGTAAGCATCTTCGTGAATCCCACCCAGTTCAATAACTCCGAGGATTTCCGACTCTATCCGCGTCTACCTGAGGCAGATGCCGATTTGCTAGGTCCCGCCGGTTGCACAGCCCTCTTTATGCCCCCAGTGGAGGAGATGTACCGGCGCAACACCGTATTGCGCTTTGATTTTGGCCCCCTGGAGCAGGTAATGGAAGGAGCGCACCGCCCCGGCCACTTTAACGGGGTAGCCACGGTAGTAAGCAAATTGTTTCATCTGAGCCGCCCGCACCGGGCATATTTCGGGCAGAAAGACTACCAGCAAGTGGCGGTGGTGCGCCAGCTTATAGCAGACCTGTCCTTTGATGTAGAGCTCGTGTCTTTTCCAACGGTACGCGAAGCAGATGGGCTGGCCATGTCCTCCCGAAACCGCCGTCTTTCCGCTGATGCTCGTGCCGTGGCTCCCTATCTGTATCGTGCCCTGCAGCTAGCCGCTGAGCTGGTGCAAACTGGGCAAGCAACGGTTGATGAAGTAAAAAGCGCTGTGGCAAATTTCCTAAGTGCGGTGCCGGCCATCGAGCTAGAGTACCTAGAGGTGGCCGATGCCCAAACGCTACAGCCTTTTACGGAGTGGCAGCCCGGTCGCGCCGTGGTGTTGTGCCTAGCGGCGCACCTAGGGGGCGTGCGGTTGATAGATAATGTAGTGGTAGAGCGGCAGATCCAAGGCAGATCAGCAGCAGTTGATGAAGCGCCACTAGGTACGGAAAAGGTGCAACTCGTTTAACCGGCTCCCAAATTAGGCTTCCGTATCTTTAGGGCCCAAAATTCACCGGCTTTTTCAGCTCATGCATATCGAGATTCTCAAGTCCAAGATTCACCGCGTTAAGGTTACGCAGGCGGAGCTGCACTATGTGGGTAGCATCACTATTGATGAAGACCTGCTGGACGCAGCCAATATGGTGGAAAACGAGAAAGTGACCATCGTAAATATCAACAACGGCGAGCGGTTCGAAACCTATACTATCAAGGGGGAAAGAGGCTCGGGCATGATTTGCCTGAATGGCCCGGCTGCCCGGCGCGTGGCCGTTGGCGACATTATTATCATCATCTCCTATGCCTTAATTGATTTCGCGGAGGCCAAAACGCACAAGCCTACGGTTATCTTTCCTGACCAACACAATCGGGTCAGCTAGACTCGGGTATATATTGGTGGCTGGTTGCGCCGGAAAGGAGGGTTTCAGCTGCTTGCTGCCCCATGCTTTGCGGTGCAACCAGCCACCTGCTTATTCCTTTATTGCATGAAGCAACTGCTAAACGTTCTGAAATACGGCCTGTTACTAGCCTTATCGGGGTTGCTGATGTGGTACGCGCTACGGGGCCAGAACCTGGCGCTTATTGGCGGCTATCTGCGGCAAGCAAGCTACGGCTGGCTGGCTTTCACGCTGGTACTTTCAGCGCTGGGGTATTTTAGCCGGGCGCACCGGTGGCAGATGCAGCTGGAAGCCAGCGGCCAGAATCCGCGCTACTGGGACGTGTATCATGCCATGATGGCGGGCTATTTGGCCAACCTGGTACTACCCCGAATGGGAGAAGTTATCCGGTGCTCCGTGTTACACCGCACAAGCCGAGTACCAGTGCAGGTATCACTAGGGGCCGTTATTACGGAAAGGGTAATTGATGTGCTGGTACTGGTGTGTCTACTGGGCCTGACATTACTGCTGGATTTGCATAAGTTCTGGGCCTTTGTGGTCAGTCTGTTTTCTGACCGCTACAACTCTGTGGCCGAGCACAAACAGTTGCTGTTGTCCGTAGCGGTAGTAGCCATCCTGCTCTTGGCCCTAACAGGCTACCTATTGTTTCAGAATCTGGAGAAGCTGCGCGAGCGGACTTTCTTTCTGAAGATCGAAAACTTTGTGCGCGGCATGCTGGATGGGGTATTTAGCGTACGTAAGCTCCGCAACCCCGGCCTGTTTCTGCTCCATACGGCCTTTACCTGGTTGGTGTATTACCTAATGGATTACTTGGCTTTCTTTGCCTTCCCCGCTACATCGGGGTTGGGGCTGGGGGCGGGCCTAGCAGTCCTGACGTTTGGGGCTTTTGGTATGGCCGCGCCCGTACAAGGCGGCTTTGGTGCTTTTCACTTGATGGTGCAAAGCACCTTGCTGGTATATGGCATCAGCAAAGAGGCTGGCATTGCATATGCCCTAGTAGTGCACGGCTCCCAAACCTTACTTGTGGTGCTGATGGGGGGCATTAGCTTCGTGGCTAGCATGACGAAATCGGGTAAAAAGGTCGAGCAGGTTGCCGTAACCTAAACAAGGGAGCCCATGTGGACGAAGGATAAAATACTGCCGCTTGGCCAGCTACTGCCCCTAGTGGAAGCTTGGAAGGCGGCCCATGAGAAAGTAGTATTCACGAACGGCTGCTTTGATCTGCTGCATCTGGGCCACGTTGATTATTTGGAGAAGGCCCGGCACCTAGGGAACCGCTTGGTAGTAGGGCTCAACACCGACGCCTCAGTAAGCTGCCTTAAGCCCGGCCGGCCGCTGCAAGACGAAGTGTCACGCGCAAGGGTGTTGGCCTCTCTTTTGTTTGTAGATGCTGTAGTCCTCTTCGGCGAGCAAACGCCTCTAGCTCTGATTGAAGCCCTGAAGCCCGATATTCTGGTGAAAGGCGACGACTATCAGATTAGTGGAATTGTAGGCCACGAGGTAGTGTTACAACATGGCGGGCAAGTCCTGACCGTACCCCTAGTAGCTGGCTATAGCACCACGCGTATTGTCGAGCGAATTTTGGGTACGGAACGGTAAGGAAAGAGCAGAGAAACGGTAGGTGTGCTACCCGACCTTCTGGTTCTTTCTGCACTTGCTGGCCTCTCTCTTCACTTAATCACGCACGATCATGTACTATAACTCAAGCCCCATTTATTTCATCCTTATCCTGGCAATGGTTGTCAGCTGGTTAATTCAATGGCGGTTACGGAGCAAGTTCACCAAGTACGGCCAAATCGGATTGCAGTCGGGGCTTTCCGGCAAACAGATTGCCGAGCTAATGCTAGCCGACCACGGTATTACCGATGTGCGCGTTATCAGCACCGAAGGCCGCCTGACCGATCATTACAACCCCGCTGATAAAACGGTAAACCTGAGCGAGGCGGTATATGCGGAGCGTAGTGCCGCCGCCGCCGCAGTAGCGGCCCACGAATGCGGCCACGCTGTGCAGCACGCTACGGCCTACAGTGCCCTGCAATTCCGGTCGGCCATGGTGCCCGCTCTCAGTGCCGTTTCGAAGTTCATGCCGTTTATCCTGCTAGCCGGGGTGCTCATGATTCGCACTACGCTTATTCCACTGGGCCTAGGCATCGTGCTGTTCTCGCTTACCACCCTGTTTTCGTTTGTGACCCTGCCGGTTGAGTTCGACGCCTCCAAGCGCGCCCTGGCCTGGATTGACAAGCGCGGTATCGTGACGACGCAGGAGCATGCTATGGCTAAAGATGCCCTGTGGTGGGCTGCTATGACCTACGTAGTAGCGGCGCTTAGCTCCCTGGCTACCTTGCTGTACTATGTCAGCATCTTTATGGGAAGCCGCGACCGTCGTTAAACCGTTGCGGCCTTTGACCGAGAACCAGCAAACCGCCACCTTATTAGTTAAGGTGGCGGTTTGCTTTTAGCCAGGGGCTAGTAGCCGATGGCAAGTGCTTACTGGGTTGGCTCAGTTCCTAAACCTCAGATTAGCACTGTATATCAAGAAGAGAATACTAGCTCCAGTTGAAACAAAAAGCTGGTCAAAAGCCTTACTAAGCCAGCCTGCCAGAAAAAAATGGTACTATCTGCGCATTCTGCAATGGCAGTGGTTAATTTTGAGGCACCAGCGAATTTACGCTCGGCATTTTTTGCGCATTTCCCATCCCACCCCCTTTTCTTACCGCATGAACTTTCAGCTCACCGAAGAACAACTAGCCGTTCAGGCCGCCGCCCGTGACTTTGCTCAATCTGAACTATGGGCCGGCGTAATCGAGCGCGACGAGCATCAAAAATTTCCTGCTGAGCAAATCAAGAAGATGGGGGAGCTGGGCTTCCTCGGCATGATGGTTAGCCCTGAGTACGGCGGCGGCGGCATGGACACGGTGAGCTACGTGCTGGCCATGGAAGAAATCAGCAAGGTAGATGCCTCCTGCTCGGTAATTATGTCAGTGAACAACTCGCTGGTATGCTGGGGCCTAGAGCAATATGGCAGCGAGGAGCAGAAGCGCAAGTACCTGCCCCGCCTGACCTCCGGCGAAATTATCGGCGCTTTCTGCCTCTCTGAGCCTGAAGCTGGCTCCGACGCTACCATGCAACGCACCACCGCCGAGGACAAAGGCGACCACTACCTCATCAACGGCACCAAAAACTGGATTACCAATGGCTCTTCGGCCTCGGTATACATCGTTATTGCGCAAACTAATCCAGAGCTGAAGCACCGCGGGATCAATGCCATCATCGTGGACAAGGATACTCCTGGTTTTCAAGTAGGCCTGAAGGAAAATAAGCTGGGCATTCGGGGTTCTGATACGCACTCCCTGATGTTCAACGACGTAAAAGTGCCCAAGGAAAACCGCATCGGCGAGGACGGCTTCGGCTTCAAGTTCGCCATGCAGGTGCTGGCTGGCGGCCGCATTGGTATTGCGGCGCAAGCGCTGGGCATTGCTTCAGGCGCCTACGAGCTGTCCCTGAAGTACTCGAAAGAGCGTAAGGCATTTGGTGTTCCAATTGCTCAGCATCAGGCCATTCAGTTCAAGCTGGCTGATATGGCTACTAACATTGATGCGGCTCGTCTGCTGTGCTTGCAGGCTGCTGCCGATAAAGATGCACACGCCGATTACGCTAAGTCAGGCGCTATGGCCAAGCTGTTCGCTTCCAAAACGGCTATGGAGGCCTCTGTAGAGGCCGTTCAAATCCACGGAGGCTATGGCTTCGTGAAGGAATTCCATGTGGAACGCTTCATGCGTGATGCCAAAATCACGCAGATTTATGAAGGAACTTCCGAGATTCAGAAAATTGTAATCTCGCGGGAAATCCTGAAATAAATAACGAATTGCCTAAAAGTCAGAAGTATTGCACAAAACCCAGCCTTTTTTAGGTTGGGTTTTGTGTTTGTGTGAATTTTTATATGTTATTTTGCATTAGATAAGTCCGGGGTACCATTTCCCGGCAACACTCGTACTAGCTAACCGCCCGCCGAAGATGGAAGATTATAATAAAGTGATAGAGTCCCTGGGTGTCCGGTACATCAAGGCAAAGAACCTAGTATTGCAACAGCCGTTTACGGTTCGCAATTCCTATGACGTAGGCAATAACCTTATCCTGCTCCACAAAGGGCGTATTTCGTTTGGCGATGAAGATCAGGTAGTTGAGGAAGGCGAAATGCTCTTCATTCCAGGTGGTCGGGCTACCAAAGTAACCTACGGCGAAACCTCCAATAAGAGCATCACCAACGATGACCTTATCACGAATAAGGACAAGTTCTTCCACTCGAACTCTGACCTAGACTTGATTGGAGATGCCGAGGAGAGCCACTCCTTTGTGAGCTTTGAAGCCAAGGTGTTCGACTCGGTGAACTTCTTTGCCTCCCTGGACGTGCCGGCTTTCTTAATCACCGGTAACTCCAAACTAGCGAACCTGGTCATCAAGGTAGTAGAAGAGAGTCTGCAGGAGCTGCCCGGTCGTGAGCGGCTTATCACGATTTACACCGAAAACATTGTGGTGGAAATCGTGCGCTACATCTTGAAAAACAAGATGTTTGTGGAGCAACTGGCCACCAACAGCACGTACTTCAAAGATCCACGCCTCATTGATCTGTTCAACTACATCAAGGAGAACATTGGTGGCGACCTCTCAAACAAGGTGCTGTCGGGCGTGGCTAACGTGAGCGAAGACTATGTAGGCCAGTATTTCAAGATGCTGACTGGCATTAACCCCCAAGACTACATCGAGTACCAGCGCATGGAGCGCGCCGTGTTCTTGCTGCGCACCACCAAAAAGAGCATCCGCGACATTGGGAAAGAAGTGGGCTACAAAGACACCGCGTATTTCTGCCGTCGCTTCAAGATGATGTTTGGTATTCCGGCTGGCAAAATGCGTCGTCGGGAGTCTGCCATGAATATCTAATCTTGTAAGAAGATATAAAGACTAGGGGCCGTTTTCTCGCAAACCGCTCAGCTACACCAACAGAAAAGGCCACCTACTCAGGTGGCCTTTTCTGTTGGTGTAGGGGTAGTAATTGTTATTCGGTAAGTAGCACGCTGTTGAAGCTGCTCACGACCTTCGACATTTCAGCCAAGAACTCCGGCGCTTTCTCAATCTGGTTGCCTACTACAATAACATCGGCGCCAGCAGTAAGGGCAGCCTGTGCTTTTTCAGTGGTATTGATGCCGCCGCCTACAATGAGGGGCACTTCTACGGCTTGGCGAACGGCCTTAATCATGGCGGGCGCTACTGGGTACATAGCGCCACTACCGCCATCCAGGTACATTAGGCGCAGGCCCAACTGCTCGCCGGCCATGGCCGTGCAGGCGGCTATGGCCGGTTTGTCGTAGGGGAGGGGGGTAGTGCCACTCATGTAGCTGGCCGTGGTTTGCCGGCCCGTGTCTACCAACATATAGCCGGTGGGCAAAATCTGGAGGTTGCTTTGGCGCAGCAACGGAGCCGCAATAACGTGCTGGCCAATCAGGAAGTCGGGGTTGCGGCCGGAAATCAAGGACAGCAGCAAAATTCCATCGGCCTGGTCATCTAAATGCAGGCTATGGCTAGGGAAAAGCAATACCGGAACCTTGGAGTGGCTCTTGATAAAACGAATGAGGGCAGCTTGGCGCGTATTCATCACCAAGCTGCCGCCCACAAAAAAGTAATCTACTACGTGTTGCTCACTTAACCCAAGCAAGTGCCGGCAGCTGGCCTCATCGATAGTATCGGGATCCAGCAATACAGCCAGAGACTTCTGGCCGTGCGTCCGGCGTTTGCTCAGGGCATCATACAGGCTGGTGAGGCGCATCCGCGTCGTCGTGGTGATAAGTAAACTCGATATCCTTGGTCTCGGGCTCAGTATGAACTGCGGCCGAAGATGCAAGGTCGGGATTTTTAAGCATTGGCAAATACTCGCTGGCCTTCTTTGCTACATAAGCCATCAACACTGCCGAAGCCTGTGCCACCAGCATTTTGCCGGTATCTGACTGCAGAAACGCCCGGAAGGCCGAGGCTACAATAGAAGAAGCGTCGGATTGTGGCTGATTAGCAGATTGATAGGCTTGAACCGGATGCTGCCCTGTGGAGGCCTCATAACCTAGCGGCTGAAACGGATCCGCATCGGTGTGGTACACGTCGGGGGCAATGTCAGCGCGTTTGCTCTTGGGACGGCGCTCCATCCGCGAGAAGTGTCCGGTGCCAAAGCCCAGGTCATCTGCTACGGCAGTATCCACACCCGTTGGGACGGTAGGGCGCCGGGGGCGGCTAGGGCTAGGCGCTAGGTGGCGTTGGTACTCCTGGTCGTTGTTAAGGGCGTGTTTTTTTTTCCCGCCGAAGGCTTTCGAAAGCAACCAGATGCCACCTAGTACACTGGCACCAATGGCTACGTACTTGCCGACTTCCTGAGTTTTGGCTTTGATTTCCTCGACGTCGCCGAGCAAGGCGCGTTCATATTCCAGTTTCTGGTGCTCCAGAAACTCTTTCTCGTCTTCAAACAGCGGGTTATGCAGATCGGCCATAGAACGGTTAGGCTTGACGTTTGTCGGATTTATAGATGGTATTGTTCAGCATCTTATCAGCCAGGCCCTGGAACAGTTTCTTGTCAACTCCCACAAGGAAGATGATAAGTAGCACTAGATAAAAGCCAGCCACAATGCCAAAGCCCCAGTAGCTACTGTCAAGTACATCGTTGAGCAGGAGGCCCAGGAAGATGTTCAAAAACAGGAAGAACATCAGGCCAATGGTAGCCAGTGTAACGCCGTGCAGGGTCCCGACGAAAGCAGTTTTGGCTTTCTCCTGGACTTCCAGACGCACTAGGTCCAGGCGCGTGTCAAGGTAGCCTTTCAGATTTCCGATGAGAGAATCGGAAGCAGGCGTTTTAGTTGCGTCGTCTTCAGTGGAGAACAGGCCCATAGGGGAGAGTTTTTGCAGGGAACAATGTTACAGGTTCGCAAGTAATGAAACTGCGGTAGCATTAATTTTTGAGGTAGCCCTTTCTTACGGAAAAGGCGACATCGTGTCTGAAATTTGCCTTACTTTTACTTCACACGGCCATATCTTGAGTCAGAATCATTACCAGGTACTAGGGGTATCCGCTGCCGCAACTGCCCGCGAGATAAAGCAAGCGTACAAGCGGCTGGCCGTGCAGTACCATCCGGATAAGCACGGTGGCAGTGCGCTTCACGAAGAACTGTTCAAGGCGGTAGCCGCTGCGTACCGCGTACTCAGCGACCCAGGCCGTAGGGCCCAGTACGACTTTCAGCTGCAAGTGGCGGTGCGGCGGGCAGCAGAAGTACGGCGCCAGCAGGAGTTTCGGCAACAGGGCCAGCGGGTATACGGAGTGCCTATGCCGCCGCCCGCACCGCTCCGAACCCGCCGGCCGGCCGGCTCCCACGAGCGGCACTACCGCACTATTCCGCGCCAACGGGCCCGATTTACCCGCCGAGACTTTCAGCTTATTGCTGTCATTGTGCTGACTATGCTACTGTTTGGCTGGGTAGTGAAGCTAGGGCTTGACCGGATGGCTGCCAGCCGAGCTTATCAGAGCGGGCTAGGTGCCTACGCTCGTCGGGAGTGGAGTGCCGCGCACAGCTTTTTTTCGGAGGCTATCCGCCTGCGCTCTGGATATACGCAGGCGTTTTGGCGGCGCGGAGAGGTAGAGGAACTAGGGTATCAGCGGCCTCAGGCTGCCGTTACGGATTATATAGATGCCTTAGCCAAAACCGCTCTGCCTAAGCAGCGCGCCAACTTGCTGGTCAGAATAGGTTTGTGCTATCAAGCGATGCAACGCCCGGAGTTGGCCCAGCAGGCAGTACAGCAAGCACTAGTGCTGGACTCTACACAGGCGCAGGCGCGGTTGCTAAAGGGCGAAACACTGCTTTTCAGCAATCAATATGCTCCGGCGCACCGCGAGTTTGAAGCGGGCTTGCGCCATGCTCGAGCTTTCCCCTCCTTCATCATCGCTCGGTTGCTGCTTTATCGGGGCCTAGTCAATTTTAAGGAACAGGACTACCGCGCCGCCCGCGCCGACTACTGGCAGGTGCTGGCTATTTATCCCAATCAGGCTAGGGTTTATTTTTTACTGGGCCGGGTGGCGCAGCAAGAGGGAAGCCGCCAAGAGGCCTGCGAGTTTTTCCGGCGGGCCGTAGTGCAGGGGTATCGGTTTGCCGAAGCCGCCCGGGATACTACCTGCCGCCCCTAGCTGATACTGGGTTGTGCAACTCGTGCAGCTTGTGCTTTACCAGCGCTGCTACCTGCCGCTTGCAGCAGGCCTATGCCAGTTGACC
Source organism: Hymenobacter tenuis (assembly GCF_054780495.1). NCBI lineage: Bacteria > Pseudomonadati > Bacteroidota > Cytophagia > Cytophagales > Hymenobacteraceae > Hymenobacter > Hymenobacter tenuis. The sequence continues at coordinate 7,188 of NZ_BAAGWF010000004.1, read as the reverse complement.
TACCCAAAGGAGCCTGGCGATAAGTCACAAAAGGAAGGAGCGGTTGCCGGAGTTTCGGTGTTTCTGTGTAATGGGGCCTTCTTTTAGCGTGCACGGTCTGGTATAGGCGAGTCACAAATCGGGCTGTTCCTTCCTTGTCGCATGCTCAACAGTAACCGAACTTGCAGGCGCTGGCAGGGCTCATTCCTTTCGGTGCCTATGCTGCTTTATTATGTTTCCCTCTGATGTAAAAGACGGCTACCTACGGCAGCTTGGCTTTATCCGTTTAGCTTCTTATCGTTCCTGGGATTATCCTCTCAATACCGCCGAAGCAGCTTTCACGCCTATTGTAGATGTCCGTTATCAGCATGAGCAGCAGGCTCCTGATGGCGCATACCTGTATGCCTACTCTTGGGTGCAAGAGCCGGGCTATTTGCTTAGCACGGAACAGCATATTGCGCATTTGAACCAGATAGTAGCCGAGCTGGAAAACGATGACTTTGACAATTTGCGGCAAGAAGTTGATGCCTTCTTTCGGACGCGAGGCGGCGCAATGCCTTTGCCTCACTCTGCTATTGCCAACCACGACTGTGCTTGCTAGGCCTCTGCGCCACCAAAACCGCTAAACAACAAAAAGCCCCTCAGTGTACTACTGAGGGGCTTTTCTGTGGTAATGATTGGAATCGAACCAACGACACCAGCATTTTCAGTGCTGTGCTCTACCAACTGAGCTACATTACCAGCTCTTGGTTCCCTTAGGCGCTTTGTCCGTTGGGGAGCACAAAAGTAATAAACCATTTTTAACCTGCAAGACGTATCTCAAAAAAATCTTTCTGCCGGAAACATAGCAGTGCAAATCCTGTCATTTGTTATGCATAACGACTATATTTCGGCTTAAACCCCAAACCTACCCAATTCCCGTGCACTTCTCTATTCAAAACCTCCTCTTCCTGCTGGTGGCAGTGGCGGGCTTCGGCCTGTTCATCTGGCAAGCGCGGAAGATCCGGGCCAATATTCTCGTCGGGCGCGACCGGGATATGAGCGGCAACGTGAACGAGCGTCTGTGGAAGACGTTGCTGGTCGCCTTCGGACAGCAGAAAATGTTTAAGCGCCTGACACCGGCTTTTCTGCACCTCATCGTTTACGTGGGCTTCATTGTCATCAACATTGAAGTCATCGAAATCATGGTCGACGGCCTGTTTGGTACGCACCGGTTTCTGCAGTTTCTGGGGCCGTTGTACTCAGCGCTTACCGCTACCAACGAGGTGCTAGGTGCCTTGGTGGTCCTAGCCGTTGTTGCCTTCTGGTGGCGCCGCAACGTGAACACCATTCGGCGGTTCACGGGCCCTGAGCTACGGGCGTGGCCTAAGCTTGATGCCAACATCATCCTGTATGTAGAGGTGATTCTGATGGTAGCCTTGTTCACAATGAACGCGGCCGACCTGAAGTTGCATGGAGACAGCCTACCCGGCGCTTTCCCGGTTAGCCAGTTCCTGACGGGCCTGCTGCCCGATAGCCCGGCGGCGCTGCACGTGCTGGAGCGCATTGGCTGGTGGGCGCATATTGTCGGGATTCTGCTGTTCCTGAACTACCTGCCCAGCTCGAAGCACTTCCACATCATTATGGCTTTCCCGAACGTGTACTACTCGCGGCTGGTACCGCAGGGGCAGTTCTCGAACGTGGAAAGCATCACCCACGAGGTGAAGGCCATGATGGACCCCAGCTACCAGGTACCAGCTCCGGCCACTGAGCCCGATGGCTCCGCCATGGCGCCTACCCCCTTTGGTGCTAAAGACGTGGATGACCTGGCCTGGACGAACCTGCTGAACGCGTATTCTTGCACCGAATGTGGCCGATGCACCTCAGTGTGCCCGGCTAACCTTACCGGCAAGCTCCTGTCGCCCCGTAAAATCATCATGGATACCCGCGACAGGGTAGAGGAGAAGTACAACTCGCCATTGATTTTCAACCCGAACCTGTACGGTAAGGAAGCCAAGCACAGCGAGCAGGAGCAGCTGGATAAAGAAAACCATACCCTGCTGCGTGGCTACGTAACGCCCGAGGAGCTGTGGGCCTGCACCACATGCAATGCTTGCGTAGAGGCCTGCCCTGTGAACATTAACCCGTTGGAGAGCATTGTAGAAATGCGCCGCTACCTGGTACTGGAAGAATCGGCTGCTCCCAACTCGCTGAATGTTATGTTCAGCAACATCGAAAACAACGGAGCACCGTGGGCTTTCTCGCCTTCCGACCGCTTCAACTGGGCTGATGATTTGTTCGTGGCGGATAAAGCCACGGCCACTGTAGCTTAAGCTAGCTAGGGGGCAGAGCGGTTCAAGCCCGGCAGTACCCTAGCAAATTTCAATTCTAACTGACTTTTGTCGACTGATATAATGGCTGAGCAAACTGCCAAGCGCCAAGTAAATGTTCCGATGATGGCCGATCTGGCTGCTCGGGGCGAAACGCCGGAAATACTGTTCTGGGTAGGCTGCGCCGGCGCCTTCGATGACCGCTACAAGCGCGTAACGCGGGCATTCGTCCGGATTCTGGAGCACGTAGGCGTAAACTATGCCGTGCTAGGCATGGAAGAAAGCTGCACCGGCGACCCAGCCAAGCGGGCCGGCAACGAGTTCCTGTTTCAGATGCAGGCCATGCAGAACATTACCACCCTCAATGGCTACGGCATCAAGAAGGTAGTAACGGCCTGCCCGCATTGCTTCAACACCATCAAAAACGAATACCCGGCCCTAGGAGGCGAGTACGAGGTAATCCACCACAGCACCTTCCTGCAGCAGCTCATCAATGAGGGCAAAGTGAAGGCCGAGGGTGGGGAGTCGTTCAAAGGGCGTCGCATTACCTTCCACGATTCCTGCTACCTGGGTCGCGCTAATAACATCTATGAGGCACCCCGCGCCGTGCTGGAAGTGCTGGACGCCGACCTGTTGGAGATGAAACGCTGCAAAACCAACGGCTTGTGCTGTGGTGCTGGAGGTGCTCAGATGTGGAAAGAGCCCGAGCCCGGCAAGAAAGACATTAACATTGAGCGCGCCGAAGAAGCACTAGCTACTCTCGATGGCGAAGCCGATGTGCTCTTGAATCTACAGGGAGTGGAAAGCACCGCGCCGCCTATGCCGGCTGGCTCCAACCGCGGGGGTAGCGTTATTGCCGTAGCGTGCCCGTTCTGCATGACCATGATGGCCGACGGCGTGAAAAACAAAGAGCGCGAATCCGACGTGCAGGTGTTTGACCTGGCCGAGCTGATCGCCTCAGCGGAGGGCCTGAATGCCTAGCCTGCTACGGCGTTTAAAAGTAACTATTGAAACAGCCCCGCCGGAACTTCCGGGCGGGGCTGTTTCTTTGTAGATAATACGTAGTCACTAGCTTCGTCTGCGAAGTAAAGTGCTAGCTTTCCTGTTCCTGTTCTGACCTGTATGTACGTTCCCTTCTCTCAACTGCCTGACTCAGCTCGCCTCTGGATTTACCAAGCCGAACGCCCGCTCACCGAAGCTGAGGTAACTGCGCTGCAACCCGCCCTTCGCCAGTTCGCTGCCGACTGGACCAGCCACGGCCGCACCCTGGCGGCCTCAGCAGAAATACGGCACCAGCAGTTTTTGGTAATTGGGCTGGATGAAGCCGTAGCCGATGCCAGCGGCTGCTCCATTGATGCTTCCGTTCGTTTTGTGCGCGAAGTAGAGCAACACCTAGGCGTGCATTTGCTTGAAAAAGCCAAGCTAGCATTTCTGATGAATGACGAAGTGAAGCTGCTCGACCGCTTGGAGCTGCGGGCAGCCGTAGCGGCCGGCACGCTGCTTCCGGAAACTCCGTATTTCGATAACACCATTGGTACAGTGGGGCAACTGCGCACGGCTTGGCCGGCGCCGGCTAGCTCAACATGGCTGGCTAAGTACTTCAAAGTGGTAGCTTCCTAGGGCAGCAAATTCACCGAGCCGTTTTATCTTGATATACTTGATGCCAAAATGTTCGTTATTCGTTTTGGTATTGCACCCATCCATTCCTGCTCTCCATGAAAACCTATATACTACTAGGTGCCCTTGCTGGCTCAACCGTTCTGCTGAGCGGCTGTGCTACATCAGGCAAACTAAGCAAGGCTGATAAACGATTTACGCAAGGCGAATACGAAGAAGCAATAGCCTTATATAAGAAGGATGTGGCCAAAGGCAAGGATATAGCCCAAGCCAATTACCGCATCGGAGAGTCGTTTCGGCTTTCCAATCGGCTGGATCAGGCAGAGTCGTACTATAAAGCGGCGCTGGATGGAAAAGTAAAAAGCACGGATGCGGCTTTCCGCTACGCCCAGGCACTACGCGCCGCCGGCAAGACCGATGAAGCCGCTACCCAGTTTGAAGCCTACGCCCAAGCGGGCAGCAACCGTACCCTAGCCGACCAGGCCGAGTTTGAAGCCAAAACGGCCAAGGCCTCTACGGCGCTGCTCACCCTGCGCACCAACGACGAGGTAACGCCCCTCGACCAGATCAATACGCCGGCCGCCGAGTTCAGTGCTACCCGTATGCCCGATACCAAAGAGCTTGTATTTGCTTCCGGCCGCGAGGGTAAAGTGTTTTCGGGCAACGGCGAAGGGTTCAATGACCTCTACGCTATCAAATTTGAGGACGAGCAAAAACTGACCGGCGGCACCGTGCGGAAGCTGGAACCCATTTTCAACTCCGAAAACCGTCACGAAGCCAGCGCTACCTACTCGCCCGATGGCAAGATGATGGTGTTTGCCCGCTCCAACGACGGCTCCAAGAAAGGCTACCTCAGCGTTGACTTGTGGGTATCGTACTTCCGGAACGGCGCCTGGACGGAGCCCGAAATTCTGCGCGGCGTGAACAGCAGTACAGCCGATGAGTTTTCGCCAGTTTTCTCGCCCGATGGCCAGACGCTGTATTTCACCTCTACCCGTAAGGGTGGCCTAGGCGGCAACGACCTGTACAAAGCCACCATGGAAAGCCCCGGTCGGTTTGCGGCTCCGGAGAACCTAGGCGACCAAATCAATACGCCCGGCAATGAAAACTTCCCGGCTATTGCCCCCGATGGCACCCTGTATTTTTCTTCTGACGGGCACCCGGGCCTAGGCAAGCTAGACATCTTTAAGGTGCAGAAAGGAAAAGTAGTTAACCTAGCCGCTCCTATTAATAGTAACGGCGACGACTTTGCCCCATTCTTCACGGGCCCACAGATGGGGGTATTTGCTTCTAACCGCGCCGGCGGCAAAGGCTCCGACGACCTGTACCTGTTCCGTGAGCGGCCGCACAAGTTCGTGACCTTCTACGCCGATGGCACGCTAGTAGAGCGCAACGACAAAACCGGCCAGACGTCTCCCGTCGGCAGTGAGCTAGTAACGCTCTTCAGCAGCACCGGTCAGAAGCTGCAGGAAACCACTTCCGGCCCCGATGGCAAGTTCAGCTTCAAGCTCGATACGGCCACGGCAGCGTATGCTCTCATTGCAAACCGTGCCGGCTACTTCACGGCGCGCAATTCCCTGAGCACTATCGGGCGTCGTCCGCCCCAGGAGGCCCTGCCCGATTTTATGAATGACGTTCGGGTACCCGTAACCCTTACGCTCACCAAAATCGTGAAGAACAAGGCCATCGTCGTAGACAACATCTTCTACGATTACGACAAGGCGAATATTCGGCCGGATGCAGCCCTGGAGCTGGATAAGCTCGTGCAAACCCTGAACGACAATCCGCAAATCACCATTGAACTTAGCTCCCACACCGACTCCCGCGGTAAAGACGCCTACAACATGGCCCTTTCGCAGCGTCGGGCGGAGTCGGCAGTAGCGTACATTGTCTCGAAAGGCATCAACAAGTCGCGTATTACAGCCAAAGGCTACGGGGAGTCTCGCCCCGTCATAAAAGGAGCCAAGACCGAAGAAGATTATCAGCGCAACCGCCGCACTGAATTCAAAGTGACCAAGATTGCTGAGTAAGTGCTCTTGCACTAGTAAAACCCAGGTTGTGCCTAGCATAGCCTGGGTTTTTGCTTTTTAGCGGGGTAGTGGGCACCCCACTCACGTCGGTTTAGCCTCTACTCCTACCTAGTGAGTAGAGCGCTCATAGTATACGTGTCGCGTAAGCGCTTACTCTATATAGAGTGGGAGAGGAGTAAATATAGAATTGGCACAATCCTTGGCTTTAGCATCTCAGCCGTCGGATGACCGGCGTCTTATCTACTACCGCCATGAAAAAGGCTCTACTTCTTTGCGTTGGGTTCTTCTTGCTGCTAGCCGGCCAAGTCCAGGCTGCTCCCGCCAATGCCACCTTCACGTCTGAGCGTGGAGTGATCTTCCAGTTGGTGTTCGATGGCCGGGCCCTCACCCGCAATGGTGCTCGCCAAGTCTACCTCGACCGCCTAGCCCCCGGTTACCATTCAGCCCAGTTTCTGATTCCTACCGGATACGGCCGAAGCATCAATTACCGCACCCGGGTTTTCCTGGATGGTGGCCTCGAAACGAACTTCGTGCTGGTGACCCGCAATGGCTACCCTCCTGTACTACGTAAAGTGTCGGCGTCTCCACTGCCTCGAGGAGGATATGGCCCTGGCTACGGCAACGGCCCCCGCGGAAACTATCCGCCCGTTTCGCCTCCGCCCGCTCCCGTCTATGATGCCCCTTACCCCAACCAAGAAGGATATGATGTTGAGCCTGCCTATCCAGCCGACTCCTATGTAATGTCGCCTCGCGATGTAGAAGGACTCTTCCAGGCGGTTCAGCGCCAATCGTTCGATGATGGCAAACTGGCTATTATCCGCGAAGCATTGCGTGAAACCAGCCTCCCCGCTGATGATGCTCGCCGTTTAGTTTCTACCATTGCCTTTGATCGGAATAAGATTGAGCTAGCCAAGTTCATGTATTCCCGCGTTGCTGACCGCCAGAACTTCTACCGTGTCTATGAAGCCTTGCAGTATACTTCAAGCATTCGGGAAGTACAGCAGTATGTAGAGTCATACAGGCCCTAAACTAGGTTTATGAGCAATACCGAAGACTCCTGCCTGTAGCAGGAGTCTTTTTTTGTTTCCACTGGAACATTTTTTCGGAGGCTAAGTGTTTGCCAAACTGATGTCTAAGTAGCCTGCTCAAAAATGTTGAGCGGCCTTAAACGAAAAAGATGGGGTATGGGTTTGGAAGTTAACTTTCGACCGTGCACTTTTGCACTCCCAAACCGGAACGCGGCAGGGGTTCAG
>NZ_BAAGWF010000003.1:407824-464921 GCF_054780495.1 Hymenobacter tenuis | reverse complement strand
CTGAACCCCTGCCGCGTTCCGGTTTGGGAGTGCAAAAGTGCACGGTCGAAAGTTAACTTCCAAACCCACGCCCCACCTTTTTCGTTTAAGGCCACCTTACACTATACTCATACTTTACATTTTCATCAGTTGATCAGGCAGTTACTACAGTAAATTATCTAAAGCCAAATCTTACTTTATTGCTTCTGGAGCCAGTACTTCTGATAGAATAGGAGAAATGGTGCGCGGCCGTTGCAACTCATAGTGGTATACTACTCTGCCCAGAGCTGCTAGAAAGGGCATTCCGACAGATTCGTATTCGTATACTCCGTCATTGATGATGTTGTCGCTGTTGACATACAGCACAGCGCTGAGCATGAATTCTGTGCCGTGTTGCGGGTCAGCGAAATAGGCTACATCGGCCAGGTACCCGTGCGACATGCCTACTACATTATATATATAGAGGCTGGATGATGTAGCGCTCTTCGGGTTACGGCCATAATAGAGATACTTTTTATACGCATCAAAGTAGCGAGATGAGGTATACAGGGCGTAACCAGCACTGTGAGGCGTATTCCGAAGGTAATAGCGGAGAAAGGCATAGTCATCGGGCGTAAGAGAGAAGCGCTTCTCTGAGCCTACAGACTCCGGGAAGAGAACAGCTTTGAGCATATCGGTGCTATTCTGCAGCGGTAGGTAGTTAGCCGTAGTGAAGTCATAGGGGCTTGGCACTATGCGCCCACCTGCTTGGTGGGCCTTTCCCTTCCGGATGGGACCTAGCGGAAATGAAAAGGGCTTTGAGTTTACGGCAGCAGGTTGCTGATAGCATACAAGGCCACTGGTCGGGTTCCGGAATTCTATGGGATTAGTGTAGCGGTTAGCTCCTGTGTCGCAGGGAGCGAAACGGCGCACGATTCGAGCATCGGGATACCCTAGGGAGCTGAGGCGTTCATTGAGGGGCCGCTGGCCTAGAAACTCATACAGCCGGTTGTAGGCTTGGTTGTCGCTGACCAGCAACATCCGCTTGATATAATTACCGACGGTGTTTATTCGATCGGAGTCGGCGGACATGATGTAGGGTGCGGCCGTCTGGCATCGAAACGCTACTCCAGTAGCCATAGGCGAGCGGCGGGTAAGGCCAGGCCGACGTAGCGTATTTAGCTTTTCGAGGGCTAATGCGGCAACTGGCAGCTTAATTAGACTGGCCGGATTGAAGTACTGACGCGCATCGAGGCGAAAATCATGCTGCACGAAATGCGGCTGTTGCTGCGCATCGCGGTTGATTTGGGTATAGATGATTTGCAGCTCGTAGGTAGCGGCCCGCGTTGCTACTGGCAGAAGCTTTGGGTCGCTGCGAAGCAGGCTATCAAGCAAAGGGCTATTGGGAACCCGCCGACTCAAGGGAAGTGGATCTTGTGTCCGGAACCGTAAGCTGGTAAGACCGGTTCCGAGCAGTAGTGCCCCTAGCAAATACAGGAAGGCTTTTCGCTTCATACTAATAAGGTAGCAAAATCGCCTCTCCCCTACCCTTTCTGCACGCGTGAAGTCTTTGTTACAAAAGGGCAGCTACTATTAGCTTGTGGTAGCCAACACCAACAATTACTCTTGTAGCAGGCTAGCGCGCTGGGCCAGCAATAGGTTAGAGTCATTCTGCCGCCAGTTGTAGCCGGTGCCGAAGGGAAGAGGTCGGGGTTTGCTCACTGAATCGAGGTAGGCTGTGGTGAGGGCAGGTTGATAGAACTTGGCGAACAGATTGATGGGGCGCTTATAGGTGCCGTAAAACGTAAACTGCCAATCGGTGGGCTGGAAGTATTTCATGGCAATACCCGAGTCATCTTGCAACACGTAGTTGCTGCGTTCCAGAATCAGGTTGCGGACTTTGCTGAAGTAAGGCTTGTGCATGAGATAAGTAGCCGACTTGACATAGGTAGTCAGGGGGCCGAGGTTGCGCACGTAGGTAAGCGCCGCTTCTTTGGTGGTGCCCAGCTTCCAGTCGCTAAGGTCAGCAGAGAAATACACCAGCTTCTTTTCCTGGCCTTCCTTGGTTTTCAGCTTCAGCTCAACCCCCGGAATCACTTTTGGGCCCGGCTTGCGAATGAGGGCCGTATCGGCATCGAGGATTTCGCCGGCCAGTGAGAGCTGCACGTAACGCACCGCGGCGACCTGATGGTTGGTGCGCGCCGCAAACAGCATCAGGAGTGGCAAGGCGCCATCTAGCTCCACTGATTTGAGGTTAACGGCCATATCATTGGTCCGGAAGAAGCTGAAGTTCAGCACCGACCAGAGTGAGCCCTTCAGTTCCGTGAACAACTTCGGATTGGCGAGGGCTGCCTGAGACGGCAACGTGCCCACTGGCTCCAATCCAATCAGCACATATGTACTGCTTTCCGGAAACATGGTGGTAGCATTCAGGAAATCGGGCCCACTGAACGGGTAGAAAATAACCGGACTAGCCTTCTGCACAGCGGCAAGCTCCGATTGCGCCCAACTTTCAATTTTAGCGGTCCGGCTGCTATGGTAGGTAGTCCAGCTTTTGTCCGCGTCGGTGGCGTACGCTTGCCAAGCGGGCTGGGCCGTAAGCTCCTGTACGCTTTTATGGCTGGAAGGAAGGCCGGCGAGGTATGCGGCTACCGCCTGGGTAGTGGACGTATCTGCCGCAACCTCGGCTTTGGGGGTTGGGGCAGGCGCGGTGCCTAGTGAATCTGTAGGGGCGGCTGGAGCGGTTGCCGCAGGCTTTTCAGTTTTCGTGGAAGACTCGGAGCAGGAGGCCAAGCAGGCAACCAGAGCCGGCAACAGAAACCGGACAGCAGAAAAACGCATATCTATTTTAGAGTTGAGAAGAGGCGAAAGTAAGCACCTATCCGGATGATGCGAGTGCTTCGGGCTGGTGGCAGCAGAATTCCGTGACTAGGGCATCGTTTCAAGCAAAGCCACTGAGCGACATCAAATGCAGAACACCGGGCGACTATATACTAGGGTACCAACTACCCTGAAGTGCGGCTACGCGGCTGCGCGAGGCCGTCGGAAAACGTACTGACTAACAAAATACACTACCAGCCCCAACGCCAGCGTGCCCAAGCCATACAGCGTTTCGAGTGGCTTGTCTTGGGCAATAAACCGGAGCGTCCAGCCATTCAGCAGTAAAAACAGCAGAGGGGTGATGGGGTAGCCCCAGGCGCGGTAAGGGCGCGGCAGATCGGGCCGGCGTAAGCGCAGCACAAACAGTCCTAGCACCGTCAGGAATGTGAACAGGCTTAGCACAAATCCCGCGTACAGCAATACCTGCTCGAACGTAGCCGTCAGGATAAACACGAGGGTAAGTAGCGTTTGAAAGATGGTAGCCCGCACCGGAATACCCTTGGAGCTACGGTGCGCTAGGGGCCGCAAGGCCGGCAAGTCCTCGCCCATTACCTGCACAATACGTGGCCCCGCGAAAACCATGGAGCTGACCGTGGAGACGAGCAATACGGCAATGGCGCCGCCCATTAGCCGACCGGCCGCCGAGCCGAACAGCTCAGAAGCTACCACAAAGCCCACTTCTACCTGACCAGCCAGTTTAGGAAGAGGCGTTGAATACAGAAAGACGAAGTTGAGCGCTATATATAATAAGAGTACGATGGCCGTGCCCGTCAGCAGGATGCGTGGCAGGTTTTGTTGGGGCCGCGCCACCTCACCCGTGAGGTACACCGCTGCATTCCAGCCCGAGTAAGCATACGACACATACACCAACGAAACCGCAAAGGCAGGGCTGAGGAGCTGTTGCCAGTCGGAGGTGGCGTGGGGCAGAAAAGATAACGGTTGCGGAGTAGCCACCACCAGACCAGCCCCCACGAAAGCCACCAACACGGCTACTTTAATACCGGTTATAACCACCTGCACCCGGCTTCCAACCAGCCGATTGGTAGAGTGCACCACGGCCAGCGCCACTACCACGGCAACCGATAATGCCGGCGCCGAAACAGTTGGCCACACGCTCTGGGCATAGCGCCCCAGCGCCATGGCAGCTAGGGCCGTGGGAGCCGCAAACCCCACCGTAGCCGATACCCAGCCCGATAAAAACCCAACAGCCGGATGATAAATCTGGGATAGGTAATGGTATTCTCCACCCGAGCGGGGCATAGCAGCAGCTAGCTCGCCGTAGCTCAAGGCGCCACACAACGCAATAAGGCCTCCAACAGCCCATAGCATAAGCAGCGCAAAACCGCTCTGAATGCTTACTACCTGAAATCCGAGGCTGGTGAAAACTCCTGTTCCCACCATATTGGCCACCACAATGGCAATGCCCGCCAGAACGCTGATTTTGTAGGTAGAAGCAGAAGTTTGAGCCATGCGGAAGAAGTATTGAGTGCTAAAGATGCAGCTATTGCCTGCAATACTAGCCTTCCTCTCATGCAAAGAGCCTCACCGGGCAAAGCAAACCCATCAGATTTCTGACAGACCGCTCTTCCCGATAAGGCTCTTTCGCGGCCCTAGGCATGCCAAAAGCCGGAAGTGTTACTATAGGTGTTTACACCTGCACCACTTTAGGACGCTTGTACAGCGGCACGGTGCTGCATGGCTCGCCATACATAATGCTGCTCGCAACGGGGAGTAGCTTTTGCATAATGGCCACATATGCGTAGGTAGGCACGGGTTTGTCGCCACAGCCTTTTACTACCAGCTTAGCATCCTGATACTGCTTCGGGTCAATGGCAGCAATGGCTTCATGAAACAGCTCTTGCTCCAGCGCTTCTAGGCTACCAAAGGTGTACCGATGGGCATGGTTTTGCAGCTTACTGGCCAGCAGCATATAGGCCCAGGTAGGCACAATAGCATCGGCCGAGCAGATGATGGCCACGTTCTTGCCATCATACTGGCTCCAGTCGTGGGTTTTAATGAATTCGCGGAAATCCTTCTCACGCAGCATCAGGCCGTGGAACAAGTTTTCCTTGATATCGTACACTACCCGCTCGCCCGGATGGATAAAATCCTCTAGGTTAAGTGTGGTAAGGGCGCTTTGCGCTACGCGGTTAACAAATTCTTCCATGATGAAGTAGCAGTAAAAAGCTTGAGGCGTAAAAGATGAGCAGACGAATCAATGCTCTAGCCCGCATGCATTAGGTTCTTGGTTTGGGAGTAGTTGTGTATACTTCCTTGAGGTAGAATGGCTCGTAGTACGCTACGCTGCGGAACTCCTGCCGCTCATACGCACCCAACGCCAGCGCCCCTACTGATACGGCCGAGGGCTCAATACCAGCAAGAAAGCCTGCTTGAGCAGATGCGTTTACCAAAGGCTGAAACTTTGCTGCTCCGTTTCCAAAGAATAACACCGAGTGGTGGGCCAATTGTTCGGCCAAGGTGTGCTCATCTAAAAGCAGGGGCGTGGGAGCTAGCACTTCAGTGCCGTCGTGGCGGTAGAGGCCAGCGTATACTTCCATCCGGCGAGCATCCAGCATGGGGCAAAACAGAAACTGCTCCGGCCGCGCCGTAACGGCAGCTACTTGGTGAGCGAGGCTTTGCAGCGTACTTATAGCTAGTAGCGGAATATCCAGCGCATAACACAAGCCTTTCGCGGCGGCAGCCCCAATGCGCAACCCCGTGTACGAGCCCGGCCCATCTGAAACGGCAACTGCCGCTAGGTCCGGTAGCGTATGCAAGCTGTTTTCGAGTAGCTGATGTACTAGCACGCTCAGGTGCGAAGAGTGCGACTTCTCCAGCCGCAACTCCGACTGGCCCACTAGTTTTCCGGTATCAATACGGTGCAGGGCAACGGAGCAGACAGGCGAAGACGTTTCGAGGGAAAGTAGCAGTGTGGGCATGGGGCAAAGGTACGGCTGCCACGCAGAAGCTACTTTCTACTGCGTAATTTTCTCACTGCTGCTGCCTCCACACCTTATTCAAGCGTGGCTGAATAAACCACAAACCAATAGGCCAGAATAAGAACAATATCAGAGTGCCGAAATAAAATCCGAACTCAGGTTTGCGTTTTTTTTCAATAGCAACAAGAGATACGGCGAGAAACCAAGGTACATGTATCATGGCGAAGAAAAAGTAGAAACCGGGAAGTGCTTCTACACCTTGTGCATGATAAGTATGATTTCCCATCAGAATTGCTGAAGAAGCACAACTAACAGCAACCAGGAATATATTGATCAAAAACCACGTCAGGCTATATTCTATTTCACGCGGCATATGCGAAAACAGAGTATTACCCATTACAGCAAACCAAACGAAGTAAAGGCAGTAACCTATAGCACCGACTATCCCTGTAAGCAATGCAGAGTCCTCGATGGTGAAATTCGTCAAAAACAATGCTACCACTGTCATCAGGAAAACTTGCCAATGCTTCGCACGCAGTATAAAATCACTCATCTAAACCCAGGTTAAACAGAAAAAGCAGCCCGAAGATGAGGCTGCTTTCTATGTTTTCAATACTAGGGATCCTACTTACCGCCGGCGGTGCTGCGTTTCGCTTCCGGGCGCGTCTTGGCTTCTACAGTGCCCGGCTTGAGCAAAGCGGCATAGCGCGACTGGTCGTTGAGCACGTTCATGGCCATCAGGATGTTGGGGTCGTCATCGAAGCTAGCTTCTACGCTTCCCTTCTGGAAATAATAGCGCGACACGATTTCCTGCTCCAGCAGCTCCTTAATTTCGGGCTTGAAGCGCATCAGGTCGTTGGCTTTGTTAGTGGTTACCTTTTTACGCATGGCTTCCAGTTCAGCCTTTACATCGTCGTAGTGCTTTTCTTCCTTCACTTTCTTAGAGAGGTCGGCTAGCGCTTTTTCGGCGTCGGTGCTGTAGTTGATGTCCTTACCCTTGAGGTAATCAACAAATTTCTGGTAGTCGGCTTCCGTGAGCTTGAATTGCCGGGCAGCGGCAATGGTTGGGTGCTCAGCCCGGTACCGGGTAGCATAGTCGAAGAGGTAGCTCTTCTGCAAAATCACGCGAGTAACGTCGGCAATTTCCCGGTCCTGCACCTCTACGTCAGGTGCTACTCCTCCCCCATCGAATACAGTGCGGCCAGCCAACGTTTTGAAAGCCGTACGCAATGAGTCGGGCACTTTGCCTAGGGTGCCATCATCGGCGCGGTGCGTGTAATCTATTTCCTGAATGCAGCGTCCGCTCGGAATGTAATACTTAGCAGTGGTTACTTTCAGCTGGGAGTTGTAGCTCAGCGGACGGGTAGCCTGCACAAGGCCTTTCCCAAACGTCCGCTCTCCCACCAGCACGGCCCGGTCGTAGTCCTGTAGCACACCCGACACAATTTCAGAGGCAGAAGCAGAACGGTTGCTGGTGATAACCACCATCGGAATCTGAGTGTCCAAGGGAGCGTCCAGAGCCTTATAGGTCTTGTTCCAGTCGGAAACTTTGCCTTTGGTGCTCACGATATCCTTGCCCTTGTCCACGAACAGGTTGGAGATATTTACGGCTTCGTTGAGCAGTCCGCCGGGGTTGTCCCGAATATCGAACACCAGCTTTTTGGCGCCTTGCTCCTTGAGTTTGGCCACGGCCAGCCGTACTTCCTTGCCGGCATCTACCGTAAAGCCTGAGAGCTGAAAGTAGCCAATTTCGGGCGTCAGCATGCCGTAATAGGGCACGTTATCTACCTGAATCTTGTCGCGGGTGATGTTAATTTCAACGGGCGCATCCTGGCCGTAGCGCGTTACCATCAGCTTTACCTGAGAGTTGGCCTGGCCTTTCAGCAGCTTGCTAATGTCAGCGTTGGTTTTTTTATCAACCGCAACGCCATTAATGCTCAGTATTTCGTCGCCGGGTAGGAGTCCGGCCTTCTGAGCTGGGTAGCCCTCATATGCCGATTGCACTACCGTACGGCTGTTGCGCTTCACTACTACCGCGCCAATGCCACCGTACTGCCCCGTCGTGAGCGTGCGAAAATCCTCGATATCGTCTTCGGGAATGTAATTGGTGTAGGGGTCCAGCGACTTGAGCATCGCATCAATACCCGTCTTCACCATTTTTGCGGGCGGCACCTCGTCTACGTAATACGTATTCACTTCCTTGAACAGGGTAGCGAAAATGTCGAGGTTCTTGGCTATTTCGAAATACCGCTCATTATCACTAGCCGAGCGGAACGATACGAGTAGAGCAGCCCCACCTAGCAAGGCAGTAGCTACCAAAGATTTTTTGCGCATAAACGGGGCTGAAAGCAACTAAACGACCCTACAGTTTGCCTCGCTGCCGGGTTCCACTTTCAGGTGAACCTTCCGGACGACGAGCCATTTGTACCTAAGAACCGGCAGCTCGCTCAGGAGTTGCACCGGTCTCGGTGAGCAAACGCTCTAGCCCTGAAATTAATTTTTTTTCAACCAGCGTGAAAGGCTTTTTTTCCTTTCCGGAATAGATAATTGCCAACTGCCCAATACGGTGTCCACCGGCAGCTTCTACTAACCTATATTTATTTAGGCGATACGCCTCGCGCATCAGGCGCTTAAGATAATTGCGGTCAACGGCGCGCTTAAAGCTGCGCTTGCTGACGCTCACCAGCACCTGCGGCGGCGCGGTGCTGAACTCCGCTGCTGGTAGCCATACCAACCGCAGGGGGTATAAACCAAAAGAAGAACCCCGGCCGAAAAGCTCTTCAATAAGCTTTTTACGACACAGATGTTCTTCTTTTGGAAACGAGTAGGAGCGCGCCCCCAGCGTGGTGTTCATCGGCGGGAGCGGCGGCTGCACAGGCGCCGGCAGCGGCTTAGCGCTTATGACGACCTTCGTCGGATACGGTCAGGCGCTTGCGGCCTTTAGCACGACGACGAGCGATTACGCTACGGCCGTTAACGGTCTCCATACGCGAGCGAAAACCGTGCTTGTTGCGGCGCTTGCGCTGCGAGGGCTGAAAAGTACGTTTCATGATATTGTTAAGTGACTCAGTGACAGGTAAGGCCGGCAAAGGTAACTGTATGATTTGAAAAAGGCAATGCCTTAGGCGGCTTTTTATGGCCTAATGTATTTCGGGTCACCGCAAATTGGCCCGCTGGCTTCGGTGCTTTTCTGCCTAATAACGTAGGGAAACCAACGGGGGCGCCCCCGCAAATTCGTAGCTTTACGTCAGGTTTACCGGCCTCTGCCGCCCCACGCTTCCATGATTCACTACCACGTTTCGTTTGAGAACCCGCTTACCTTCTACGTTCAGCTTCAAATGACCTTTGAAGTGGCTTCATCGGCCACAGAGGCGCTGGAACTACAGCTTCCGGCGTGGCGCCCAGGCCGCTATGAGCTTCAAAATTTTGCGCAGAAGCTGCAACACGTGGTGATTGAAGATGCGGCTACCGCGCAGCCCTTTAGTACCCGGAAGGTAACCAAGGACCGGTGGCAGGTAACGGGGGCAGCCGGGCGTACGGTGCGCGTGCGCTACAACTTCTACGCCCACCAAATGGACGCCGGTGGCTCGTGGCTGGATGAAACGCAACTATATCTGAACCCGGTGCAGGGCTTCATGTATGTGGAAGGCCGCCAGCAGGAAACCTGCCAACTGACGCTGGATTTGCCCGACGGCTGGCAGATTGCCTGCGGCCTGCCCCAAAGCGGACCCAACACGCTGCAGGCCCAAAGCTTCGACCACCTCGCTGACTCGCCGCTGATTGCCAGCCCTACACTGCAATACCGCAACTACGAGGTAAACGGCCTGCCTTTCTACATCTGGATTCAGGGTGAGTGCCCGGTTGACTGGGCACAACTGGTGCAGGATTTCCGGGCCTTCAGTGCTGAGCAGCTGGCCTTGTTCGGCTCTTTTCCGGCCCAAGACTATCATTTTCTCAACCAAATTCTACCCTACCCTCATTACCATGGCGTAGAGCACCTGAACTCTACTGTTATCACGCTAGGCCCCGCTGAGTTGCTCATGACGGAGGGGCTGTATAAGGAGTTGCTGGGTGTAAGCTGCCACGAGCTGTTTCACGCCTGGAATATCAAAAGCATTCGGCCCGCCGAAATGCAGCCGTACGACTACGCCAGGGAAAACTACTTCCGGACGTGTTTCATTGCGGAAGGCATTACTACCTACTACGGCGAGTATCTACTAGCCCGTGCGGGCGTTCGAACTGTTGACCAGTATTTCCAGGAGCTGAATACGGTGCTGCGCAAGCACTTTGATGATTACGGCCGCTACCACCTTTCCGTAGCCGATGCCAGCATGGACCTGTGGCTGGATGGCTACAAGCCCGGCATCCCGGACCGGAAGGTATCAGTGTATCATAAAGGAGCATTGGTAGCGCTGCTACTTGATTTGACATTGCGCCAGTTGTCCAACCACCAGCGCAGCCTTGATGATGTAATGCGTCGCCTTTGGGAGGAGTTTGGTCAAACTGGCATCGGGTACACTGAGGAAGATTATATCCGTATTGTGAAGGAAACCGCCGGGCGCGACATGCAGGCGTATTTCGATAAATTTATTTACGGCACAGCTCCGCTGGAAGAGCCCCTGAATCGGGTGCTGGGCTTTGTGGGCTGCCGGTTGCAGATAGAGGAAAATGCCTCGGCTTCGGAAGGTACGTATGGCTTCCGCACCAATGTCAAGAATGAGCGGACGCAGGTGTTAAGCATTCTGCCTGACTCGCCGGCGGCCTTAAGCCTGACGGTTGATGATGAGATTGTGGCTGTGAATGGACGCCGGGTGGATATGAACCTGCACAACCTACTCAGCGACGGAGCCGACCAACACGAAATAACGGTGTTTCGCCAAAACCGGCTGGTAACGGTGCCGTTGGTAGCTGACCCGGGCCATCGGTTCTGGCAGAAGGTGACGGTAGAGAAACTGGCCGTTACTACTCCAGAGCAGCAAGCCAGCTTCCAGAAGTGGATCAAGCAGGATTTCTAGCACTGCTGGCCTCATCTTCCTTTTCACGTTGCGCTCCGAGCCGGCCCGTTACTAGCCTTGCCCACACCACCAAGCCTCCTTCTCAACCCAGCCCAAAATGAATACCCCCAGCGCCTGGTCAGGGCGAAATAAACAACCCCTGTGCTCGGAATTCCGCGTAAATTCATGAAGAGCGGAACTCTATTGCTGCATTTTCCTTTTCGCTCCCTGTCCACCAGACGTCACGCATTTCGAATCAAGCCTACCCTACTCATGTTTCGGTTTCGTACCGTGGCGGCCGTGTTGCCGCTGGTCGTGGCAATGCCAGCCTGTTCGCTGCGCATGCAGCCGGCTGAAAAGCCGCGGCCAAATATTGCGGTGCAGCCCTTGCCGGCGCCAAAACCTCCGCGCATCTACCGCCTTGAGCACCTAGACACCCTAGTGCAGCTGCCAGGCCGGGTGCTGCGGATATATCCGGCGGCCCGGCCCGTATATGAAAAGCTGCCTAGCCCCACGTGGGTGCTACCTGACCCGGCATCGGCAGCGGAGGAAGAGTCGTTTCTGGATTTTGCGGCCGAAGAAAAGCGCCGCCTCATTAAGGCAGGCCCGCGGGTAGTACGCACCGGACGGGCTTTGCGCCTGCGCCCCACGGCCGCCGCGGAAGTGCGCCTCGTAAATAACCCCGTAGAAGACGAGCGCAATGTGGCTTTTGAGTACCTAGCCACACTGCCCGAAATAAAGCAGTGGCTTGTTTCGGTGCACTTATACGAGGGTGGCTACTACCTGCTGGTAGACCAGCGGACTGGCCGCCGAACGCAGCTCATGGCCCCGCCCGTAATAGCGCCCGATGGCCAGCATTTTGTGTGCGGCAACTCCGATGTTCTGGCCCGTTTTGAGCCTAGTGGCCTGCAGCTATGGTCGATGGATGGGGGAACGCCCCACTTGCTATGGGAACGCCAAACGGAATGGGGCTGCACGCAACCGCGCTGGCTCGACAACAAAACCATCTTGTTTGAGCAAGACTTCTTCGATAAAGGCGATGTGGACACCCGGGTGGTACGGCTGAAGGTGGTTCCCTAGCCCTCATCTATTCCCAAACCTGCCTTACGTAAAAAAGCCCTCCCACTTGATGTGGGAGGGCTTTTTTGCTTAGTGCTTTAATTACTTCTGATTTTGCTGACTTGGATTCGGGTTGTGGCGGGGCTTGTTCGCCTGTGTGGTCCGCTCTTTTTCGCTGTCGCCGCCACCGGGGGCATTATTCCGGGTGTGGTTGCCGGCTTCATCGAGGCCGTTCTGGTTGCTGTTCTGTACCTGAGTGCCACCGCTGTTAGAGTGGCTGCGGGTTTCCGGATCTACGGGCGCGGCGTTGGGTTGCATAGCGTCGGGACCCTGAGGTGTATTCTGCTTTTTATCGGAAGGCTTGTTTTGCTGATCTTTCATGGCGGTGGGTGCTTAAGTGAAAAAATCTACTCACTTGTACCCGCTTGCCTACCACAAGGTTGCGAGAAGCTTCACCTCCTGCGCCGCGCCTTCCTAGGTCGTCTGTCTCCTCAAACCCATACCATACCTCCTTGTACGGTTTAGCTTAGCCGCACCCAACACCAGCCACCGTATTGGCCACAAAAAACCCTGACCGGTTTATGGTCAGGGTTTTATAAAAAGCCGGTTACTACTTATACGTTCTGTACGGCGGTGGCTGGAACCACCGCTACCAGGTCAGCAAACTGCTGCTCGCGGGCCTCAATTTCTTCCTGCGACAAGTTCAGCAACCGCTCGGTGCCGAATTTCTCTACGCAGAAGGAAGCCATAGCTGAGCCGTGAATTACGGCACGCTTCATGTTCTCAAAGCTGATGTCGTCGGTTGCAGCTAGGTGGCCGATGAAGCCACCCGCAAACGTGTCGCCGGCGCCGGTGGGGTCAAATACTTCTTCCAGGGGCAAAGCAGGCGCATAAAACACCTTGTTCTTGTGGAACAGCAGGGCACCGTGCTCACCTTTTTTGATGATGAGGTACTTCGGCCCCATATCCATGATGATTTTAGCGGCTTTCACCAACGAGTGCTGGCCGGAAAGCTGACGGGCTTCTTCATCGTTAATGCTGAGCACATCCACCATTTCAATGGTAGTTTTCAGCTCCTCCATGGCCACATCCATCCAGAAGTTCATCGTGTCCATCACGATGAGCTTGGGGCGGTTGATGAGGCGCTGAATCACGAGGCGCTGAATCTGGGGCGTGAGGTTGCCCAGCATCAGGTATTTGCAATCCTGGTAAGAGTCCGGGATGATCGGGTCGAAATCGGCCAGTACGTTCAGCTCGGTTACTAGGGTCTCGCGCGAGTTCAAGTCGTTCGCATACTTACCCGACCAGAAAAACGACTTCTCTCCTTCCTTGATCTGCAGGCCTTCGGTATCAACGCCATGCTCTTGCAGCAACAAAATATCAGACTGCGCAAAGTCGTCGCCGACTACTGCTACTACCTTCACAGGTTTCACGGAGTAGGAGGCCGACAGGCCGATGTACGTGGCCGCGCCACCAACAATCTTGTCGGTTTTGCCGAAGGGCGTTTCCAGGGCGTCAAACGCCACGGTTCCGATAACAACCAGACTCATAGGTCAGAGGGGTAAAAGGTGATTCATGCACTACACTGTTGCCGCTGCAACACCACAAATATCCAAATCCTTCCGGAAAGGCCGGAAAAAGAGCCTGACATGCAGCAATCAGCAAATAAAAAGGCCTCTACTGTGGAGCAGAGGCCTTCTTGATGGGTAAATAATGGGGCTCGAACCCACGACCTTCGGAATCACAATCCGACGCTCTAACCAGCTGAGCTATATCTACCATGTTGGGTATTGGAGTCACAAAAGTAGCGCCCAGCCGCTGATTTGCAAAAAAATGTGCGAGTTTTTTTGTGTTAGCGCTGTAAGTAGCTGGCACGCTGAGTTTCCGGCTTGCTAGCAACCGCACGCTGTTCTGCTAGCGTAGTTCTCCGCCTTGAATGACTACCCGAACTGTGGTATCTTCCCTAGGTCCATTTTGTATTTGAACTTCCGCCGCCGGTATTCCCCGTACCTTTGTGGTTCGTAATACCCTTTTGTCATGTCCGATACGCCGCAGTCCGTTTCCTTTGCCGATTTTAAGCTCAACAAGCAACTCCTCACTGCCGTGGCAGAAGCGGGGTTTGAGCAGCCCACCCCCGTGCAGGAGCAGACGATTCCGCTGTTGCTGGCCGGCCATGATGTACTAGGCATTGCCCAGACCGGAACCGGCAAAACGGCCGCGTTCGGACTGCCCCTGCTCATGAAGGTGAAATACGCCCAGGGTATTCATCCGCGGGCCCTTATTCTGGCCCCCACGCGGGAGCTGGCCATGCAGCTAGAAGCCCATATCAAGAAGCTGGCCGTGTACACCGATCTGCGCATCTTCGCCATTTACGGGGGCCTGGGCCCCAAAACCCAGATTGAAACCATTGCTAAGGGCGTTGATATTCTGATTGCTACGCCGGGCCGACTGATGGAAATTTATCTGCGCGGCGACTTGGTGTTGAAAGAGCTTAAGACGTTGGTGCTGGATGAGGCCGATAAGATGATGGATATGGGCTTTATGCCCCAGATCCGGCGCATTCTGGAGGTGATTCCGCGCAAACGGCAGAACGTGCTGTTCTCGGCGACTATGCCCGATAAGGTGACCACCCTGAGCGAGGAGTTTTTGGAGTTTCCGGTGCGCGTGGAGGTAACGCCGGCCGCTACTTCGGCTCAGAACGTGAGCCAGACCTTGTACGAGGTTCCGAACCTGATTACCAAGATCAACCTACTGGAGTACCTGATGCTGGACTGGGACACGTTCCACCGCGTTATGATTTTCACGCGTACCAAGGAGCACGCCGATAACGTAGCCAGCTTCCTGCAGCGCAAAGCCCACGGCGAGGTGCGGGTTATTCATGGTAACAAAGGCCAGAACGTGCGCATCAACGCCATGGAAGCCTTCAAGACTGGTGAAATTCGATTCCTGGTTTCTACCGATGTAGCAGCCCGTGGCATTGATGTGCCCCAGGTAAGCCACGTTATCAACTTCGACGTGCCGCTGGTGTACGACGACTATGTGCACCGCATTGGCCGTACGGGCCGGGCCCAGCACACGGGTGCGGCCATCACCTTCGCCAATGAGGCCGAAATGCACCACATGCAGCAAATTGAGGAACTGATTCGGCAGCCTATTCCGCTGCTGCCCCTGCCCCCGGAGGTAGTGGTAGTCAAGACCTCTTTCGATGAGCAACAGGGCATGGACCGGGAAAAGGACGAGCGCCGCAAGCGCGAAGACCCCAACTTCCAGGGCGCCTTTCATGAGCGCAAAGAGTGGATTAAGCCCGGCGTGACCATTGACAAGCGCACGGGCAAAGAGTTTATGGCCGGACCTAACCGCAGCAAGAAGGGTAGCAAAGCCAATCCGTCGAAAGGCAAAGCATCTTCGCACTCTTCTAAAGCCTTCCGCGCCGCTCAAGGCCGCGCCCGTAGCCGCCGGAGCAAGTAACCCATTCCAACAGTACAACGCCCTAGTAAAACCCGATGCCACGTGTAGGCAGGTTTTACTAGGGCGTTTTCGTGCTTAAACCGAAACGGTTCAGAAGCTATGAAGGCCTAGTGAAAGGCGCTTAGCGGTAGTGGTCGAAAATGGGAAGGTGGCTGAACTTAACGGCCAGCAGGGTAAATGTGATGCCCCAAAGCGCCGCGCTCCAGAGCATGTGCACCAGAATACGCCAGCGCGGTACGTGCAGCTGGGTGGCAATAACGGTACCTCCGATAGGACTGAACAGGATGGGTGTGAGAAAGGCAATGCCTACCATCCCGAAACGGCGGTAGATGCGCACAATGCCCCGGCTGCGGCGGTTGAAAAGCGGCTTGCCCTTTTCTTCCCGCTTACGCCGCAAATGCAATGCCCACACCCGCCCGATTCCGGAAATCAGAATTACCGTCGTCATCATGCCGGCTACTGAGAGGCCCCAGATCAGGCCTATTGGCAAGCCCGCTGCTACGCCCGCAATGGGCGCGGCCACGAACTTGAACATGCCAATGGCGAAAACTGAAGCGTATTTGAGCAGGGCAGGCAGCACGATGAAAAGTCAGATAAACGAAACGCTAGTGCATGAACGCACCAGTAAGGTGAACAGGTTCAGAACAGCTGGTCCGTAAAAATCAGATGTTTAGGAAAAACAAGCAACTTGATTAGCTACGCAAGCCTAGTAACCCTACAGTTTGCTACCGTATGACAGGTCACCGGCGTCGCCGAGGCCGGGCACAATGTAGGCTTGGTCGTTGAGGCCTTGGTCGATGGCGGCTACCCACAAGGTGGCTTCCGGCACTTCGCGCGTTACGTACTCCACGCCCTGCGGACTGGCAATAACGGCCGCTATATGTACTTGCCGGGGCGTGCCGAAGCGCAGCATGGCCCGGTACGTTTGCACCAACGACTTGCCCGAAGCCAGCATGGGATCTACCAGAATCAGGACGCGTTCATCCAGACTAGGGGCCGATAAGTAGTCAACCTGCACTTGTACTTGGGCGGTACCCTCGATGCGGTATGCGGCCGCAAATGCCGAAGGCGACTGATCAAAATAATTCAGAAAACCCTGGTGAAACGGCAGCCCGGCGCGCAGTACAGTGGCCAGCACCGGAAAATCGTGGAGCAGCTTGCCGCTCGACTCGCCCAGGGGCGTCCGCACGGTTTGGTCGGTATAGCTGAGCTGGGAGCTGATTTTGTAGGCAATGATTTCGCCGAGGCGCTGCAGGTTGCGCCGGAAGCGCAGCGAATCCTGCTGTACGGTCACGTCGCGCAGCTCCGCCAAAAAGTGGTTGGCAATAGACGGCTCAGCGCACACCTCGTGAACGCGGCTATAGTCAGCAGCGGTGGCAGATGGGTTAGTCGGGTTAGGAGTCAGCGCATCCATTTCAGATACCAGGGGCGTTTGGTGAAGGATAAGGCCACGTACGGAACGGGCGCGGCCCCGAAATTGGCGAAAAAACGAGCAATCGACGGTATCATTCCACCTTCAAAATCAAGAATACTCCCAGGGGTGCCGGCATAGCGCCAGATTAAGTGGTCGAGGAGCAGCAATGGGGCATGCATCTTTTTGCCCGTCACCGAAGCGCCCGCAAATAAGTAAATGACACCTCCGGCGTGCAGCACAAACACCGCTCCGGCCAGCAGCTCCTGGGTGCTAGGGTGGCGCACCTCAAAGATGCTGATAGCACTTCGCTGCTGAAGCGCGGCCACCAGGCGCCGCAGCTGTTGGTAATGACGACTCCGTAAGCCAGCCGCTTTTCCTGTCTGCTGCCGAAACAAGCTGATCAGATCATCCGCCTGCTGCGTTTCCGCAACCTGCAATGGCTGTGCTTGTCGTTGGTTTAAGCGCAGGCGGCGCCTGTAATCAGGCGTGTAGCCCGCCCACAACGCTGCATACTCAGGGCCCAGGCTAAGCTGATATGTTACTCGCTGGGCCGCGGCAAAACCGGCGGGCGGCGCTACTAGGGTGTTGGCCGAGTTCAACTGCAGAAACAGCCTAGTGAAATGCCCGGGCAGTAATGCTAAGTACTCTGAAAGGTCCTTGTGTTGGCTTAGAGGGGTAGTAAACAGCCCCAGTTGCTGCGTAAAGTGAGGCTGTACTACTTCTCGGCCCCAAAGGCGCCGCTTTACTGGCAACGGTAGCACCGAGAGGTAGCGGCCCGTGGCGGCGTCCTGCTCCACTACCGCATCCCAGCGGCCAGCCGTGGCCGCCAGCCACCACGAATGCGCGTAGGGCACCTTCTGCTGGGCTTCGGCTACGCAGGCATCCCAGGCATCCAAATCAAGCTCATGGTGGCGAAGCAGGTGCAGCGGCATGCAGCAAAGGTAGAAGTGCGCTTCACCTTTTGATGCCCAGGCAACGCACCCGACCTGGCAACGCGCCACACCATAATTCATCAACCGGCGTTACTAGGCCACACGCCCCCGCAAAGCCCTTCAGTACAAGCGAACTGCGCCGGTAATGCTGGGAGTAGCACCTAATCTTGTGGCATCTGCGTAGGTTTGCCTACCCATGCGCCAGATTTGGCGTACACGGCTCTGCTTATGAGAAAATCCTACCTACTCACACTCTTCCTATCGGGCCTGCTGGCTACTACTGCCGCAGCCCAAACTACCCCTACACCACCCGCCGACGGACTGGGCAACTGGCGCATATACAACGAGCCGCCAAAGCCAGAGTCAGCGCCTGAGCCCAAAACTACCATGGGCACCACCTTTGTGCCTTTGGATGCGGATGTCTATCGGCTGATCGACCGGTATGTGATCAAGCTCGGGCCCGATTCGCTGAGCGACCCACACACTTCCGTGCGGCCGTACACACGGGCCGCCGTGGCCCGGCTGGCCGAGCGCATTTTGCAGGACTCAGCCGCGGGCCTGTCGCGCCAGGATAGGTTTAACCTCCGCTACTTGCTGCGCGACAATTGGCACAATACGCAGCAGGCTACGGAAATCAACCAGCGCGAAAAGCCGATTCTGAAGTATTTTTATCAGCGTCCTTCCGACCTGTATAGCGTCGAGACGCCTGACTTCACGCTGCGCATAAACCCAGTGCTCGGGCTGGGATTGGGCAATAATGATGGCTCTAAGAACTACACCTTTCTAAACACGCGCGGCGTACAGGTAGAAGGTACCATTGACGAGCGGCTGGGCTTCTATACCTTCCTGGCCGATAACCAGATGGCCGTGCCGCTGTACGTACAGAACCGCATTGAGCGTGACTTGAATGTACCGCACGAAGGCTTCTGGAAACCGTTTAAAAACCAAAGTGGCCAATACGACTTCCTGTCGGCGCGGGGTTACCTTACATATGCGGCCAGCAAGCACATCAGCCTGCAGTTCGGTCACGACCGCAACCAAATCGGGAACGGCTACCGCAGCTTGCTTCTGTCTGATTACTCAGCGCCCTACTTATTCCTGAAGGTGAACACGCGCGTCTGGAAGTTCCATTACCAGAACCTGTTCACCCAGATGGTGGCCGACGACCCCAGCCGTGATGCTTCCTATGAGCGGAAATACATGGCCATGCATCACCTCAGCTTCGATGTTCTGCCAAACCTGAATGTGGGCGTGTTCGAAAGTGTGATATTCAGCGGTTATAAGGAGGTCACCGATTATGTAGATCATGACGGAAAGGACAGCACTGCATTAGTACCCCGAACTAGGCAGCGCCGGCGCGGTTTTGAGCTGCAATACCTCAACCCGGTTATTTTCTACCGGCACGTCGAGCAAGCAATCGGGTCTGAGGACAATGCATTGCTAGGCCTTGATTTCAAGTGGAACATCAAGAACCGCGTGCAGCTCTACGGCCAGCTCATGCTGGATGAATTTAGAATCAATGATATTCTCAGCGGTAAGGGCTCTTGGGCCAATAAGCAGGCCTTCCAGCTGGGCGGTAAGTACGTGGATGCCGTCGGCATCAAAAACCTTGATCTTCAGGGTGAATTCAACTATATCCGTCCCTACCTCTACCAACATCAGGATAAGTACCGCAACTACCAGCACTACCAGCAGCCTATGGCTCACCCCATGGGTGCTAACCTCTGGGAGCTGATTGGCATTATGAGCTACCAGCCCCTACCCCGCCTGAACCTGGTAGCCAAGGGTTTCTTCATTAAGCAAGGCCTTGACCCCGAGGGTCAGAACTACGGCTCGAATGTGCTGCTGCCCTACACCAACCGCCCCCTCGATGCCAACGGCAACATCCGGGAAGATGGGTTTGTCATTGCCAGCGGCCCTACCTCCTACCTATTCCACGGCGACCTGACAGGCAGCTGGCAGGCGGCGCACAACCTCTGGCTCGATGGCAAGGTGGTGTACCGCAACCGCACCCTGAACCAGGCGGTACCCTACTTCACAGAAAGCAGCGGCGTGCTGGCTTCCGTAGGGCTGCGCTGGAACATTGCTCAGCGCCTCCACGAATTTTAACCCAAGAGTCTGCTGCCGTTCTGCGCGCTACAGCACTAGGCTCCGCAAACCCTACAACCGTTTAGGCGGTTTGGGAGCTTGCGGAGCCTAGTGCGTGTAAAGCAGTTGTTTTAAACTACCGGAAAAAGCGGTAACCTTCCGCCGCAGGTTTGTGCCACCAACTGCCATCGGTCCCTGAACCATCAACGGTACATGGCGCACCATTCTTTCATACCTTCTCGCTACCCCCTTATGCGTCATGAACCGGCTGCCGTGCTTCTGTATCGCCCAGTCAATCAACAGGAGTTAGATCTGATTGCGGCTTCAGGATGGCTGGAGTTTCCGCCGCGCCTACCAGAGCAGCCATTCTTCTATCCAGTAATGAACGAGGCGTACGCCACGCAAATTGCCCGCGACTGGAACGTGCCTTATTACGGCGTGGGCTATGTGTTGCGGTTTGCCATTGAGGCCGACTACGCTAGCCTGTTCCCGGTGCAGAACGTGGGTGGCCCGGTGCACGATGAATTATGGGTACCGGCTGAAGAACTAGCCGAATTCAACAAGCACATCATGGGGCAAATTGAGGTGGTAGGCGTTTTCAAATCAGAGTAAAAAACAAGACCAAGGCTACCGATAGATCATAAAGGCCACGCATCAAGTACCGATGCGTGGCCTTTATGCTTGTTAGGGGGCTAGTAAATAAGCCCGGTTTAGCGGGTTGCTGTGCTAGCCCGCCGGATGCCGTACCTTTGCGCCTTCCGATGAAGACCTACCTCCGCATTCTGCAATACGCCCGCCCGTGGGCTGTCTTTCTGCCGCAATACCTACTGTATACGGTCCTGACTATCCTGTTCAGTATTGCCAACTTTACCCTCATCATTCCGCTGCTGAAGGTGCTGTTCGACAAAACGGATACCGTAAAGCTGCAAGCTCCCACTCAGTTGCCGGCATTCCAGCCAACAATTCAGTGGGTGACTGATACGTTTTACTATTTCTTCGCCGATGTCTTGAACGCGAAAGGCAAGCTAGGAGCCTTGGCGTTTGTGTGCGTGGTAGTAGTTGTATCGGTGCTCTTGAGCAATGTATTTCGATACCTAAGTCTGCGGCTGCTAGCACAGGTACGGTCTCGCGTTATCCGGAACCTGCGTCGCGACTTGTATCACCGCATTGTAGGGCTGCAACTAGGTTTCTTCAGCAACGAGCGGAAAGGTGACCTGATGTCGCGCTTTACCTCCGATGTGCAGGAAGTGGAAACCTCAGTGGTCAATACCATGACGGCGGTTATCAAGGAGCCCCTGACCATTATTGCCTACTTCGCGGTCCTGTTTCACATTTCCGTACCCCTGACGCTGTTTACCTTGATTCTGCTCCCGATTTCGGGTGGCATTATTGCCACGGTAGCCAAGCGTCTGCGCACGCAGGCCAAGCAAAGCCAGAGCACCCTGGGCACTATGCTTTCCGTGATTGATGAGACCCTGGGCGGCATTCGGGTTATCAAGGCCTTTAATGCGCAAGACTACATCAAAGGCAAGTTTGAAGACCAGAACGACCAATACGCGCGCACTTCCCGCGCCATTGATAATACCCGCGACCTGGCCTCGCCCTTCTCGGAGTTTGCCGGCGTATCGGTGGTAGCAGGGTTGCTGTATTTTGGGGGCACCCTGATTTTGGGTGGGCAGTCGAACCTAACCGGCGAAACGTTTATCGGCTACGTGATTTTGTTTTCACAGGTACTCACGCCAGCCAAAGCCCTGTCTGCCTCCTTTGGCAACATTCAGCGCGGGCTAGTGGCCGGCGAGCGGGTGCTCAGCATTATCGATACCGAGCCCCTGATTCGGGATAAGCCCAACGCCAAAACACTCCCCCCCTTCGAGCACCAAATCGAGTTGCGCAACCTGCAGTTCGGCTACGGCGATACGCCCGTGCTCCAGGATATCAACCTAACCATCAGGAAAGGCAAAACCGTGGCGCTGGTGGGCCCCAGCGGCGGCGGCAAAAGCACCCTCGCCGATTTACTACCCCGCTTCTACGATCCAACCGGCGGCCAGCTGCTCATTGATGGCCACGATGTGCGGGAGTGCACCATTCACTCCGTCCGCGACCAGATGGGCATTGTCACGCAGGAAAGCATTCTGTTTAATGATACCATCTTCAACAACATCCGCTTTAACACCGAGGCCACCGAAGCAGAAGTGATAGAGGCCGCCCGCATTGCCAATGCCCACGATTTTATTACGGCTACGCCGGAGGGCTACCACACCGTCATTGGGGACCGGGGCAGCCGGCTTTCGGGTGGGCAGCGGCAGCGTCTGAGCATAGCGCGCGCCATCTTGCGCAATCCGCCCATCCTGATTCTGGATGAGGCCACCTCCGCCCTCGATACGGAAAGCGAAAAACTGGTACAAGAAGCCCTGACTCGGCTGATGCAGAACCGCACCTCGCTCGTTATTGCCCACCGCCTGAGCACCGTACAGCACGCCGATGAGATTGTGGTGCTGCAGCACGGCCGCATTGTGGAGCGCGGTACGCATGAGCAGTTGCTGCGCAACGAGCGGGGCCTCTACAAACGCCTGAGCCTGATGCAGACGTCGAATGCGGCGCTGGTGTAGCTTGACCGACGTTAGCACCTAGGGCAGCAAACCCTGCTACCCGCTATAAGCTGAGTGGTAATTACCGCTTTCCCATATCCAAAACACTATATTTAGTCCACTTATCCGGCGCTATCGTATGAGTGCCTGACGAATTTTTCACCACAACCTGCTCTCATCATGC
Source organism: Hymenobacter tenuis (assembly GCF_054780495.1). Taxonomy (NCBI): domain Bacteria; kingdom Pseudomonadati; phylum Bacteroidota; class Cytophagia; order Cytophagales; family Hymenobacteraceae; genus Hymenobacter; species Hymenobacter tenuis. The sequence goes on along the minus strand of NZ_BAAGWF010000003.1, from coordinate 442,417 downwards.
TTGCCCTCAAACGTCTGGTTACAATTTTGGTAATGGTATTCCTGTTGCTTGCGCTGCTGGTATTGCTATTGCCATCCGTACGGAGCAGCTTTAGCAGCATGGCCGGCTCTGAGCAGGCATTATATTTCGGCTTGTTGCTGACGGCCGTAATACTAATGGCAGCTCAGCTGATTACTGAAAACCTGGATAGTGTGCTGCTGCGCCGCGAAGTAGCCCTTCGGGAGGCGAAAATCAACGAGCTGAAAGCTCGCCTCTACGATTTTCAGATGGAGCAGCGCACGCCGTCTGATCGGGCCATGGGCGCCCCACGCACTGGTACCACTACCCTCCCCGACGGCTACGTTGCACCGGCTTCCAGCGTGCCCCCCACCGATGCTTCCGGCCAGCCGCTGACCTAACATTTTCTTTTGTATCGTGTCTTCCCTTTCGCTTACTGACCAGATTCAGGCCGAGTTAACCGAAGCTCAGGCTGTTCTGAACCGTTTTTTACAGAATCCGGCCAACCTAGATGCCATTGCGCAGGCTGCCCGCCTCATGGCCGACTCCTTAAACCAGGGCGGAAAAATCTTGACCTGTGGTAATGGCGGCTCGCTCTGCGACGCCCAGCACTTTGCCGAGGAACTCACTGGCCGCTACCGCGAAAACCGGCGCGCCCTAGCCGCGCTGGCTCTCACCGAAGCGGCCCACATGAGCTGCGTAGCCAACGACTTCGGCTATGACCACGTGTTTGCCCGCTTCGTGGAAGGCCTGGGCCGCCCAGGCGACGTACTCCTGGCCATTAGCACCAGCGGCAACTCACCCAATATTCTGCTAGCTGCCGAAGCGGCCAAAACGGCCGGCATGAAAGTAGTAAGCTTAACCGGCAAGGATGGCGGCAAGCTCGCCAGCCTCAGCGACGTGGAAATCAGAGCCCCGCACAGCGGCTACGCCGATAGGATTCAGGAAATTCACATCAAAGCTATTCACATTATGATCATGCTCATTGAGCAGTTAGTCAAATAGCTTTCTTACGCTCTAAACGGCGCGCAAAAGGCCTTTTCACGGAAAATCGGGTAGCCAACTTATCGGGCTCCCGGTTCCGGAAAAGGCCTTTTGTATAGCTGAACAGTAGGACAAAATAAAGAAAACACCGTTCGAAGTGTGTAACTTCATCCCCTAGTTAGGGTATTTTGTTTCATTCTGATTCGGGCTTGCTGTTATGCTTACCAAAACCTTTGGCTCCGCAGTACAAGGAGTTAATGCGTATACTATTACCATTGAAGTTGTTGTATCACAGGGCACTGGCTTTTTTGTAGTGGGCCTACCGGATAACGCCATCAAGGAAAGCCAGCAGCGGGTAGAAGCGGCCCTGAAATTTCGCGGTTACCGCATGCCCCGCACGAAGGTGGTAGTGAACATGGCTCCCGCCGACATCCGGAAGGAGGGCTCTGCCTACGACTTGCCCATTGCTATTGGCATTCTGCACGGCTCGCAGCAACTGACCACCGAGCGGCTCTCCGAGTATGTGCTGATGGGCGAACTCGCCCTTGACGGTGCTCTAAGATCCATCAGAGGCGTGCTGCCCATTGCCATCCAAGCCAGGAAAGAAGGGTTCAAAGGCTTTATTCTGCCCCGCGAAAACGCGCAGGAAGCAGCTATTGTGAATAACCTCGACGTGATTCCGGTAGATACCATGCAGGAAGCCGTGGATTTTCTGGAAGGCCGACTGGAGATAGAGCCTGTGGTTATTGATACCCGCGACGTATTTCAGCACACAGCCAACCAATACGCCGCCGATTTTGCCGATGTGCAGGGCCAAGAAAACATCAAACGGGCCTTGGAAATTGCCGCGGCCGGCGGTCATAACGTGATTATGATTGGCCCGCCGGGTGCAGGCAAGACCATGCTAGCCAAGCGTCTACCGAGCATTCTGCCGGCCCTGAACATGCAGGAGGCGCTGGAAAGCACCAAAATTCACTCGGTGGCAGGCAAGTTGGGCGCTAATGCCTCGTTGCTGAATACGCGGCCCTTTCGGTCGCCGCACCATACTATTTCTGATGTAGCCTTGGTGGGTGGTGGCGGTAATCCGCAGCCCGGCGAAATATCTCTGGCCCACAATGGCGTGCTATTTCTGGATGAGCTGCCGGAATTTAAGCGCACCGTGCTGGAAGTGATGCGCCAGCCCCTGGAAGAGCGCCGCGTAACTATATCCCGGGCCAAAGTCAGCATCGATTTTCCGGCCAACTTCATGCTTATTGCCAGCATGAACCCGTGCCCGTGCGGCTACTACAACCACCCCGAGAAAGAGTGCGTGTGCGGACCAGGCGTGGTGCAGCGCTACCTCAATAAAGTAAGCGGACCGCTCCTCGACCGGATTGATCTGCACGTAGAAGTAACGCCCGTCACCTTCGACCAAATGACGGAAACGCGCCGCTCCGAGGATAGCCGTACTATTCAGGAGCGCGTGGCTGAAGCCCGACAGCGGCAAGCGGAGCGGTTCCGGGAGTTTCCGGAAATACACTCCAATGCCATGATGCCCTCCCAGATGGTGAAGGACATCTGCCGCATCGATCAGGCGGGCCTCACGCTGCTGAAAACGGCCATGGAGCGCCTCGGACTGTCGGCCCGCGCTTATGACCGCATTCTGAAAGTGGCGCGCACCATTGCCGACCTAGCCGATGCCGAAGATATTCAGCTACAGCACTTGGCCGAAGCCATCCAGTACCGCAGCCTTGATAGAGAAGGTTGGGCGGGCTAGCAGTAGTGGGCGCCGATGGGTTTCGGATTTCGAGAGGCCTAGTAAAACAGCCGCGGCACACACGCCCTATTTTGCCATCTTTGCAGCGCCATGTACAAAGCCCTGCTTAAACCGCTGTTTTTCCGGCTGGATGCTGAGAAAGCGCATCATCTGGTGTTCGATAACCTGAAACGCGCGCACCGCCTACCAGGCTCAGCGGCCCTGTTTCGGACACTTTACGACTTTCAGCACCCTAGTCTGGAGCAGGATGTGTTTGGGTTGCGGTTCCGGAACCCGGTGGGCCTAGCCGCCGGCTTCGATAAAAACGCGGAACTCACCGATGAGCTGGCCGCGCTGGGCTTTGGGTTTGTGGAAATCGGGACGGTGACGCCGCGTCCGCAGCCGGGCAACCCCCAGCCGCGCCTGTTTCGGTTGCCGCAGGATGAGGCCCTGGTAAACCGCATGGGGTTTAATAACTACGGTGCCGAGGCCGCCGCTACCCTGCTCCGCCAGCGTCGCAACAAAGACTTGATTATTGGGGGCAACATTGGCAAAAACAAGGATACACCCAACGAGCTGGCCTCGCACGACTACGTTGCCTGCGTGGAAGCGCTGCACGAGGTGGTCGATTACTTCGTGGTGAATGTGTCGTCGCCGAATACGCCCAACCTGCGCCAGCTGCAGGAGCGCGAGCCACTGATTGAGCTGCTGCAGCAGGTGCAGGAACGTAACCAAACGCTGCCCACACCCCGGCCGCTGCTACTCAAAATTGCGCCAGACCTCACCGATACCCAACTCGACGATATCCTGCTCATCGCCCGAGAAACCCATCTCAGCGGCCTGGTAGCTACCAACACCACCATCAGCCGCAGCGGCCTCACAACGCCCGAGGCGCAGGTAACCGCGCTAGGCGCGGGGGGCCTGAGCGGCAAGCCGCTGCGCCAGCGCGCCACAGAGGTAATTCGTTACCTCAGCCAGCGCAGCCGTGGTAATCTGCCCATCATTGGCGTGGGCGGCATTCACTCCGCCCAAGATGCCCGCGAAAAACTGGAAGCCGGAGCCAGTCTGGTGCAGCTGTATTCGGGGTTCATCTACGAAGGCCCGGGGCTAGTAAAACGTATCAATCAGGCACTTGCTTCAGCTTGACAATGCCCTTAGTGTAGAGTAGAAGTGACATTCTTCACCTCTACTTATTTCACTAGCATGGGCAAAGGAGATATCAAGACGAAACGAGGTAAGCGCAGCAATGGCAGCTTCGGCGTGCATCGCAAAAAGAAAAAAGCCGGGAAAGCGGCAACGCCCAAACCAACCGGTAAAAAGTAACTCTTCAGCCCCGAGCCTCACATAGGTTCGGGGCTTTTTATTGGTATGCCCTAGCCCCTCTCTGAGCTCAAACCAGCCGCTACTAGCCTACAGCCTCAGGCCAACCCGCCACTCAATTACATCGGCGGCGCCGCGGTGCACTTTCAGGTCCAAGTTGCCAAAGAGACGTTCCGTGAAGTGGTATTTCAATCCTATTCGCTCGTAGTAGAAGCTGTTAGACTTGTAGGGATTGTAGAAATACACGCCTAGGTGCGATACCACCGACAACCGCCCAAACAGCAGCTCATGCCCAAAATAAGCACCCGCCTTTTTCACGTCGGGTAGTTGGTCGGAGGTGCGGGCCGTGTCCTGGAGTTGAGCGAGCAGGCTCCGGTCGTAGAATCCCTCCAGGCCAGCCACTAGGGCACTTTTGCGGTTAACCCGGCGTCCAACGGCTAGCGTTACTGAATTGACGAGGTAACGCCGCAGGTCGCTTTCGTTGCGCTGCTTCCACCCTACCGTTGTGCTTAGGTTCAGAAAGGTGCGGCCTACATCGGTCGGCTCCGGTGTGGGCGCGGTATCCAAAGGCCGAAATGGACGCTGTTGGTGGTAGTTCAGTCCTAGCAGCACCGTGGGCAGATTAATCCCGAAGTTGGGCTTGGTAGTGGCCCCGTTAGAATAATGATTAAGCCCTAACCCCAGCAGCAGCCCCACGTGTTGGGAAAGAGCTACATCATACTCCAGGCGGGTTTGCAACGTAGCGTTCAGCCGCGAGCTGACGATGGTATTTTTGTGGTTGACCACTGGCTCGAAGCGAACCGGAAAATACCCTAGCCCCGTCCCGACACGGAAGCTCACCTCCTGCCGCTGTGTGCGCCAAATAGCCTTGTTGATGTACACACTGGCCGTGTACGACTTGCCGAGCACCGGATTATGGTAGTCATAATACACCAGCGCCAGCCCCACTTTAGGGTAGCGGTACCAAGCATGCCAAGGCTCGGAGCCATTGGTTTGCCGCTGCAGATTCAGCTCCAGCCCTGTGGGGTGCGACACGGCCAGGTGCTTGATGCTGGGCGTGTGCGCAATGATAAAGCTGCCCTGCGCATAGGCGCCCACCACAATGGGTCCCGGCGTTTCGGGCGCTTGGGCGCGGGCCGCATTAGTACCAAGAAAACTCCCCGCTACTAGGGCACTAGCAGCCCAGCAGCATCGTCTATTTTGCATATCTCTCAGACAATCAGCCCGTCCCATTTTGCTACAAAGGCCCGTGGTGGTAACCAGAAACTTATCATAGCGTACTTACTTCAAAACACCTGACCCTGTGGACACTGGCGGAAACTGGGGCGTGGGCTCAAAGGTAAATCTTTCCGCTAACGCAACATTTCTGGCTCCAGCGCGCTAAGTATGCCTGCTTCCGTTACCCAATCGGAACCGAATGTATCTTTTCACTCCACCCGAGTAACTCCAGAATTGTTATGAAAAAAATTGCAGCACTTACCCTTGCTTTGGCTTCGGCCGCTTCGCTTGCTCACGCTCAGGACGCCGGCGGCTTCCGTATTGGCCTGAAGGCTGGTGCCACTTACTCCAACATTTCCGGCGACAACGTCAACCAGATTACCGGCCCGAACTACAGCACCGACCTAGGCGACTACAAGCTGGGCTACAATGCCGGCGTAGGCCTCTCTATTCCGATCAGCAGCGACGGGTTCTTCTCGTTTGCTCCGGAGTTGCTCTACAACCGCAAAGGCTACGAAATTAAGTCGGAGCAGACCACTGGTTTGCCTTCCGGCGTATCAAAGGTAGAGCTAGAGCAGCAGCGCGTACTGCACTACCTCGACGTACCACTGCTGGCTAAAATCAATGCGGGTGGTCTGTTCTTTGAGCTGGGCCCGCAAGTAAGCTACCTCTTCGGCTCAAAAAATAAGCAGGAGAGCACCACCAAGTTCACTAACGGTGAAAAAGACAGAGTTGAAAGCAACGGCGGCTTCCGCGACTACACCGGTGTAAGCCGCGACGAGGCGTACAAGTCTGACCTTGCCCAGTTCGACCTCAGCGGCGTAGCCGGTGTTGGCTACATGACCGAAGGCGGCCTGAGCCTGAACCTGCGTTATGCCCGCGGCTTCAACTCCCTCATTGACAGCAAAGACCAGGACAACGAGCCGAAAGCGTTTAACAACGCCTACACGCTGCAAATCGGTTACCTGATTCCGACTCGTTAGTCGGCTCCACGCGTGCCCGATGGATTACTAGCGGCCTTCCTTACGGAAGGCCGCTTTTTTTCTACCTGGTTTATATGCCTTCGTCCCCACTCCTGCGTTTAAGGCGCTAACCTGGTACATTTTTCTCGGGCTGCTCCCGAGTCTGTATTTCTTCTTTCCTACCAATCTTTCTGCTCTCGTATGAAAAAGTCACTTTTCGCTGCTGGTGCTTTGCTGGCGGTTGTGTCGTTTGCCTCTTCGCAGGCGCTTGCGCAGGGTGTGCGCCTAGGCATCAAAGGGGGCGCAAACCTCTCCAATCTTTCCGGCGACCTGAACAACAAGGATGGCTACGACAATAAGCTGGGCTTCCATGGCGGTGTGATGCTGAACGCCGACGTAACCGGCGACGGCTTTTTCTCTATTCAGCCAGAGGTTCTGTTTTCGCAGAAAGGCTTTGATTACAATGAAAGTTCGGCTTTTGGCGTGTACAAAAACACGGGCAGCGTAACCTATAACTACATTGATGTGCCAGTGCTCCTCAAAATAAACGCCGGCGGGCTGTTTTTTGAAGCAGGCCCCCAGTACAGCTACCTGCTGAAGGTAAAAGACGAGTCGACGCGCACGCTTAATGGCAACATCATTGCCCGCACCTCCGGCGAGGCCGACCTTGACGATGTAAACCGCAACGAGATTGGCTACGCCGCCGGCCTAGGCTACCAGTCAGAGATGGGCCTGCTGCTGGGCTTGCGCTACAACGGCAGCTTCACTGACTTCGCTAAAAACGACAGTTACCGCAACGGCGAGTTGGCCAACGCCCGCAATTCGGTGTTTCAACTGTCATTAGGCTACCTCATCCCTAGCAAATAACACAGCGCTAGCTGGCTTGTGTGGCCCGGCTCCTTTGTTTGGAGCCGGGCCACTTGCGTTCTATCTCATTAATGGTCAGCGGCAACTAGCTAACTGGCAGACTTGGAAGGCATGTTCGTCCGCTGTAAAGGCACTTTGAAAGGAAAATTTGGCACACTTTTCGATTTGAGCGGAGCTACGTGCACTCACTCTTTCCAACTAATTTCTGTTGCACTCATGAAAAAGCTTCCCCTCGTATTCGCCGCTGCTCTGGCAGCTACTTCTTTTTCGGCCGCTCATGCACAAGGTGTGCGGTTAGGTCTGCGCGCTGGTGCTAACTACTCTAACCTAGCCGGCAACATTCGCAACGAAAGCACTTACAACAACAAGGTTGGTTTCCTGGGCGGTGTGATGCTGAATGCCGACATCACCGGCGACGGTTTCTTCTCTATCCAGCCGGAGCTGCTATACTCGCAGAAAGGCTTCGATAACAAGCCCGACGAATACAGCCAGACGGTGGGTGGCCTTGGCTACACTTTCAAGCGCGAAGGTCAGGTGAACTACAATTACCTCGATTTACCGGTACTGCTGAAGGTAAACACCGGCGGTTTTTATGTAGAAGCTGGCCCGCAAGTGTCGTACCTGCTCAGCTCCAACAACGAAACCAAAACTACCCGCACCAACACGGTTTCTGGCAAAGTAGAGACGTTTGAAGATCAGAATAAATCGGATGTGAGCGGCCTAAACCGTACCGAGTTGGGCTACGCCGCCGGCCTAGGCTACCAAGCCGACAACGGCCTGAGCCTGGGCCTGCGCTACACCGGCGCCTTCAGCGACTTTGTGAAGAGCGACAATGGTGCCTACTTCAATGGCGACCTGCAAAACGCCCGTCACTCCGCATTCCAGCTTTCACTCGGCTACCTCATTCCGAGCAAGTAACCTCCCTTTCTCTCCCTAAAAAGACCCGCTCTGGTTTAGAGCGGGTCTTTTTTATGCCGTTCACGTGCCCCATTGCATTTCCGTGTAGTTTCGCGTCTTCATCACACGCTACTGATTTTTCTTCTGTCTCTATGAAAAAGCTTCTTCTTTCAGCACTAGCCGTGGTAGGACTGGCAAACGTAGCCGCCGCCCAAAATGTCCGTTTCGGAGTGAAAGCCGGAGCTAGCCTTACCAATCTGGAAGGCGACAATGCCGGACTGAATGGCAATAAATTTGGCTTTCATGGCGGACTGCTAACCAACATTGGTATTAACGATGCTTTTTCGGTGCAGCCTGAACTGCTGTACTCCCAAAAAGGCTCGAAGTACACGGTTAATGGCAATGATGTGATTAACCGCTTCAACTATGTTGACCTGCCGGTTATGTTCCGGGTAAATGCGGGCGGCTTATTCTTTGAGGCCGGCCCTCAGCTTGGCTTCCTAGCCTCTGCCAAACGGGAAATCGGCAGCACTTCTGTTGACATCAAGGACGGCTACAACACCATCGACTTTGGCTATGCAGCGGGCCTAGGCTATCAACTGTCGAGCGGCCCGGGGATTGGGCTGCGCTACAACGGCGGCTTAACCAACATCCCGCAGAAGAATACGGTTGGCAACGTGACTACTCAGGCCAAAATCCATAACACCGCATTTCAGCTGTATCTGAGCTACGTGTTGGGTAGGTAAGTGACCCTAGCACATAAAAAGAGCGGCCTCCACTACCGGAGGCCGCTCTTTTTTATTGGTTTTGCTTGTGCTAGCCTTTCATGGCAGCCGCATAATTGCGGTAGAAATACGGAATGGTCTCGATGCCTTTCAGGAAGTTGAACACGCCATAGTGTTCATTAGGCGAGTGGATGGCATCCGAATCGAGGCCGAAGCCGAGCAATACAGTATCCAGGCCCAGCTCCGATTTGAACATGGCTACAATCGGGATGGAGCCGCCGCCGCGAGTAGGAATGGGGCGCTTGCCGAAAGTGGTTTCCATGGCATCGGCGGCCGCTTTGTAGGCTACTGAATCAGTAGGCGTAACGACGGGCTCGCCGCCGTGGTGGGGCTTTACTACCACCGTTACGCCGGCTGGCGCAATGCTAGTGAAGTGCTTCTGGAAGATTTCGGTGATTTCCTCGGACGTCTGGTGCGGCACCAGACGCATCGAGATTTTAGCGTAAGCCTTGGAGGCAATAACGGTTTTGGCGCCCTCGCCGGTGTATCCGCCCCAAATGCCGTTCACGTCCAGGGTAGGCCGAATGCCGATACGCTCCACGGTGGTGTAGCCTTCCTCGCCGTAGGTAGCGGGCAAACCAATGCTCTGCTTAAACTCCTCATCGGAGTGCGGCACGCGGTTCAGCTCGGCGCGTTCTTCGGCGCTGAGCACGGCTACGTTGTCGTAGAAGGCGGGGATGGTGATGTGGTTGTTCTCATCGTGCAGGCTAGCAATCATCTTGCAGAGCACGTTGATGGGGTTTGCCACGGCACCGCCATAGAGGCCAGAGTGCAAGTCGCGGTTGGGGCCGGTTACTTCTACCTCGTGGTAGCTCAGGCCGCGCAGGCCTACCTCAATGCTGGGCTGATCGTTGGCGAGCATGCCGGTATCCGAAATCAGGATGACGTCGGCCTTGAGCTTCTCCTTGTTTTCGCGCACAAAGATGGCCAGGTTGTTCGAGCCAATTTCCTCTTCGCCCTCAATCATCACCTTCACGTTGCAGGGCACGCCGCCTTCCTGGTTCATCATCTCGAAAGCCTTCACGTGCATGTACACCTGGCCCTTGTCGTCGCAGGCGCCGCGGGCGTAAATCTTACCGTCTTTGATTACCGGCTCGAACGGCCCAGAGGTCCACAGCTCGTAGGGGTCGGCGGGCTGCACGTCGTAGTGGCCGTACACGAGTACCGTGGGCAGGCTGGGGTCAATGATTTTCTCGCCGTATACGATGGGGTTGCCGGCCGTGGGGCATAGCTCCACATTCTCCAGGCCTACTTCCTGGAAACGGGCTTTGAGGTACTCGGCGGCACGCAGCACGTCGCCATGAAACTTAGGATCAGCAGAAACCGATGGAATACGGAGCCAGTCCATCAATTCATTCAGAAAACGTTCTTGGTTCTGTTCGAGGTAGGAAGCCATGCGGCGGTGGGGTTGGTTGGAAATGCGAGGGTAAAGGTAGCAGGGCCAGCCTAAAATAGCGCCTAAGCCTGTATTCCAACTGCGCGACTTTCAGCTATAGACTCTATAGAGGCTTCCAATTTCCTTTGGTGAAAAACACATTGCCGAACCTAGGCGACTCGAACACCAGATAGAAGTTACCGTTGTGCCGGTAAACCGTAGGGTTGGAAGCGAGAATATGGTGCGTTGGCTGCTTCATACTTACCACCAGCCGGTGTGAGCTGTACGGTTTTACAGTAGAGATAGTACCGTAATATGTCTGCACACTAGCACTTCCATCCATGACATGGAAAGTGATACGGTCGTTGCTGGTAATTTCGAAACGAAAGGTATTGAACTGCCAATCGGCCTGCTTTCCGGGAAATTTACTCCGGTCGATAATGTAGCTGCCATAATAGTCGGCCTTCTCTAGCTCATTGCTTGGCATGAGGGCCTGAGCTAGCCATGCCGTCCCGACCAAACCAAATACTCCGGCCCATACACCGCCTAGCAATTTTAGGAAAAAAGTCTTTTGAGTTAGAACAGCCAGCAGCACTAGCAAAGCTGAACCCGGCAATAGGACAAAGAGGAAGAACATATTGAACCCAAAGCCCATAGGTTTAGCTCCGTCCAGAGCCTAGTGTATGCTGGCTATTCGCCTTTCAGGTTTACTTCTTGTCCCAGGGCATGGGCACGCGGCTTTCCGTGCCGGCGCGCAGGCGGCCGATGTTGGCGCGGTGCGTGTATACTAGGAGCGCGGCCAGCACAAACCCAAACCACAGCAGCAGCGAGTTATCGGGGCGGAACTGAGGCACCAGTTGGAGCAGGGCAAACGCCACCCCGGCCGTCATGGAAGAAAGTGACACGTAGCGGCTGATGAGCAGCATGACGATAAACACTAGAATGCAGACACCTACTACCCCCGGCGCAATGGCCAGCATCATGCCCAGCACCGTTGCTACCCCCTTGCCCCCTCTAAACCCCGCCCAAATAGGATAAATGTGCCCGACTACGGCTAATACTCCACAGGCCAGTTGGTAATACAAGAGCTGCTCAGGCAGAATAGCGCCCTGGTTGAGCATGATTTGCGCCAGCGACGTAGCAGCCCAGCCCTTTAGCACGTCTACGGCCATTACAAACGAGCCGGGCTTTTTGCCGAGCACCCGGAAGGTGTTGGTAGCCCCCGAATTGCCCGAGCCGTGCTCCCGAATATCAAGTCCAAAGAACAGACGCCCGACCCACAAGGCCGTTGGGATGGAGCCAATGAGGTATGCGGCCACCAACAGGCCGAGCACTAGGGGGAGGTTCATGGAGAAAGGGCGGGTAGCGTTTTGTCGATATAGCAAAGATACGGGCCTAGCCCACCGGTGTTGGCAAAGTGCTGAAACAACCTACTACACTTTAAGCCCCAATCCTATCTAGTAGCCAAGGCACCATACGAAAACTGCCCCGCCAGAAGCTGGCGGGGCAGGTAGGTTATTCGTCGGCGAAGGGGTCGTTGGCGTCCTTCTTCTTTTTCTTTTTGGATTCCTTTTTCGGTTCCTCGGCCGGAGCCGCGGCAGGTGGAGTGGCTTCTACCACTTCGTCCTTCTTCTTCTTTTTCTTGCCAGTGTCTTCCGCCGGAGCATCAGCGGCCGGAGCGGTTTCTACTACCTCGTCTTTCTTCTTTTTCTTTTTGGTAGTAGTTTCTTCCTCGGCCGGCGGGGTAGCATTGGGGTCCGACTGCAAGGCTTCCTCTACTGGGTCCTTCTTCTTCTTTTTCTTCTTGGAGCCTTCTTCCATGAAGTCGAAGTTGCCGGAGCTGACGGGCTGCGTGGTGTTGATTTTACGCTTCGTCAAATCCTTGAGGTAGTCTTTGCGGAAGTGGTTGAGGAAGGTTTGCACTTCCATGTCGTCGCCGAGGTAGAAGCCGTACTGGGTGGCTGTGTTGTAGTCGCCCTTGGCTTTCAAACCCACAATTTCATCGAAGGAGCCGTGCTGGGCCTTGGCCAGCAGCACATTGTTGGAGTACTTGAGGTAGTACCACGTCTGGGGCTCGGCCTCCAGGTACAGCTCCACGGCGTCGCCGGTGCTTTCCTTTTTGATTTCGATGTAGCCATCAATCAGGGCGTTGATGTCCTTCTTGCCTACGCTTACTAGGCCAATTTTACCCACCGAGTACCAGGCACGAAGCTTTTCATTCCAGCGCAGGTTCACTTGGCTGAGCACCACCGTGTGCAGGAACTTAGCCGATACCTTTTGCAGCGGCACATAGCCCCCTTTGCGGGCGCTGTATTCCTGCACCGTTTTGTTACCCACAAACTCAGCCATCTTATATAGCTGCGCCTGCGAGCCGGTTAGAGCTTCTGGGGCTCCTTTGGCGTTTGTAGCCAAGTCTTGGCCCATGGCCTCCACAGCTTTCTCCGGCAGGTTAATGTCGAAGGTCATGAAGGTATCCAGGTCGTAAAGGGCGCTATCGGGCTTGGCATAGCCTAGGCCAGCGGCCGTCAGGTTATAGTCCTTGTTGGAGTTGATTAGGTTGAGCTTACCCCGGAAGTTAAGCGCGCCGGTTGAGTCCGTGAGGGTCATCACCGAGCCCTCGTAGATATCCGGGTTGCTGGGGTCGTGCTGGCTGATAGTATACAGGCGCTTTTTCAAGTCGTAGCGCAGCATCCCGTCCACCGTGAATAGGTTCATGTCCGTTACTCCGGGCTTGGGCGCCACAAACAGCGGGTACACCTTGCCCGTGCCTTCGGCCAAAAACAGGCCTGAGAGCATGGGCGTGCCATCATCAGACTTAGGCTCATTAAGCTTAATGCGGATGCCTTTGGGGTCAATGGTATCCTGCACGGCAAACCACTCCGAGGCCGTCGTCGACTTCACGAAGTTCAGCTTAGCCTGACCATCGAACGTAAAGCCTTTCTTCTGAGAGCTCATCTTCACGCCACCCCGATACGCAATGCGGGGCGCCAAGTGAAACTTATCGGTAGCCTGAATGCTGGCCACTGCCAAGGTAGGCGGCGCAACCGGCGCATCACCATCGGGGCTACGCTTCAGCAGGCTTTTCACCCCGCCTTTAGCGGCTCCGGCTTTACCCAACGAGGCCGTTGCCGTCGCCATAGAGTCGACGTGGAAGTTGGCGAACTTGATGGCAAAGGAGTCGGCGGAGGCGTTCTTATAGTTGTAAAGCGCATTGCCGGAGAAAGCCGTACGCGAGAGCACCCGAATTTCGCCTTTGTACAGGTTGTGGAACTTGCGCAGAGTATCCATCACGATGCCGGCATTCTGGAAGCCCCGCATTTCGGCGTTGGGCAGAATGTACACTTTGCTCGAGTCGGGCATAATCCAGGCGTCGGCTGAGGAAATGCGCGGCACGCCACCAGCTACCAAGCGGTAGCGGCTCAGGTCGTACTGGCCGGTAGCGGCCTGGAACTTCAGGCCGTTCTGCTCAGGCTTGGTGCTATAGAAGTAGGAGCGCGACGAATCGGCACCGGGGGCCACCCGCAGCTTCACGAACTTCTTCTTGAAGTCCCAGTTACCGCCCGACAGTGTAGTGCGGTACTGCGAGTACGGAAGGTCGATGCTGGATTTGTTGTCGCCTTCTTCTCTGGAAAAGTCAGTGTTGCCGGCCTTCAGATCATACGTAAACGACACGTTGTTTGCCGTAAGCGCCGGCTTGTTAACCTCCGCCGATTTAATGTTGAGCGTAGCCTTTTTACCTGTGTAGCGGGTAGGCTTAAAGGCGAACTGTGTAGAGCGAATAAACGACTGCGGACCATCTACGCGGCCGTCGCCGTAGAGGCCGCCGGGCGTGTAGGTCATGGTGCCTTTGAAGGCGTAGGTATTATCGTACACCTTAAAGCCTTCGCCCTGCGGCTGGGTGGTCAGGTACATCGAGTCCTGCTTCACGGCCCACTTCATCTGGTAGCCCGGCAGGAAGGTTACTTTGGCAAACTCAGTACCGTTGAGCGGCCCCGGCAGAATAGTAGCGGTTTTGCCCACCGTTACCACGGAGTCCTTATAGAAGATAAACTGGTCGCTGTTAAAGTCGCCGGTCAGATACTTGATGTTGCCGATGCCCTGCAAGCCTCGGTTGCTCATGCTCACCTTATTGAAGATGCGGCCTTTGCCCCCGTAGAGTGGGAAACCTTCCTTGGGCACGTTGTACACAAAACCCAGGGCGCCATCTTCCTGCATGCTCAGCTTGGTGTTGAAGTTTGGCATGATGCCCCCCGAAACGAAGGTACCCTTGAAGCCTACCGCAGCGCGGTTCTTATTATTCAAAGAGTCCAGCTTGAAGGGCGGAATATCGAAGTACATGGTGGTGTCGTAGGCGCCACCTAGTACTTCCGGCTTATCGAAGTACACGTACGCGCCGGTACTAGCATCGAAGGTGGGGTAAGCCCCCAGCTTCTTCCGGCCCGACTTGTTGTTGGGGTGGTTGATGTAGAGTTTACCGGTCGAGGTCTTTTTCTTGTTGGTCAGGGTCCAGTCCACATCCTTGCGGGCTTTCATTACGGAGCCTTTCGAGCCCTTGCCCTTCACGATGATGGAGTCAATCTTGGCCAGGTCAATGAAGAAACCGTCATAGTCGAACTTGAACTCCTTGCCCTTGAACACAAAGGCCGAGGCCACTACCGTACCATTGAACAGTACACCGCGGTTTTTCTGAATGCGGATAATGCTGGAGTCGGGCTTCACGAACACCGTGACGGAGTCATCGGAGAAGTTGAAGCGGTCCACCCCGCGCACAATCAGGTCGTTGGTGTTCAGATCAAGGGTAGCGTTTTTGCCCGAAGGCGACAGGCTCTTGATGGCAATGTGGTCGTAGTCTTTTTTGCCCCGCGAGGAGTTCACGTAGTGCAGCGCTTTCGGCAGCAGCACTACCTGGTCGGTTTGCGGGTACCACGCTACGTAGCCATCCTGGGCCAAGCCAGCCACCGCCGAGCGCACGTTCTCGGGCTTTAACTTGCGGAACGTTGCTACCTCCTGAATGGTGAATAACCGCTTGTTGCCGTTTTCCATGCTGTAGCCCACCACCATTTGTAGCGGGTGCAACTTGTTGATGGCTTTGATTTGCTGGTAGCGCGTGTTGGTGTAGAATTCCTTCGACTCGAAGTTGGCCGTAACCTGGTTTTTCGCCGTCAGGATAGAGAAATCGATGTAGGGCGTACGCACCGGCCAGGTCAGCAGCTCCGTCGAGACCTCCATTTGGTGGTAAGAGTCGTGGTAGGGCGTGGTTTTATACAGGCCTTCCTCACGAGCGAGCTGGAGCAGATGCTTAGGCTTGTTATACTTGAACTTAACGCCTGGGTGCGTCAAGGAGTCCTGCTTATCCTGGAAGATGGTAACCGCTGCGTGGGCCGCCGTGATAACGGAGTCGCCGAGCATATACACCTGCGACGACGCCCGGAACTTGGGCTTACCATCCACGTCTACGATAATACGCGACAAGGCTCCGTCCAGTGAAGCCGACAGCGCCCGCGTACCGGAAAGCGAGAAGCCCCCGAAGTAGCGGATGTTTTCGCCAATGTTCTTTACCCGCGCATCGTTGGTATTGGAAATGAAGCGAGGGTAGGGAGACTCCTTCACCCCGGGTTTGCGCTGCACGCTTTTAAAGGCCAACCAGCCCTGAATGGGCGCTTCGAGCACGGCAGGATAGGTCAGGGTAACAGGCTGAGCGGTGAATTCGGCTTTGGTTATGTCGAAATCATAGGTAGTGAGGGCGGCAGTGGCCGGGTTAGCACCCACCTGCCAGGCAAATTCACCGCCGTAGCCCACAAAGCGGTTGCGCGACGCTACTACTGCGCCGCTGGTTCTGCGGATAAAAACAGAATCGGAGGAGGTTTTGAGCAGCAGGTCAGCCTCTTTCAGCATGAGCACCGGCCCACGGGTGGGCGGTGTGGCGTAGCTATTATAAGAGGGCGCGGGCTCAAAGGTTGCCTCCTCCTTTTTAGCACCAGCAGCCGTTCCCGACTTGGCTTTGGAGGTGCCCCAGCCATCGTCGTCGCCCCAGCCACTATCCCAGCCCGCCGGCGCTTTTTTAGGCGAGGCTTTGGTGTTGAGCGGCTTGGTTTCGATGGTAGCGGGCGCCGGAGTTGGCGGTGCTGGCGGGGCCATAGAAGGCAGGTCGGTTTCGTTGTAGGCGAAGCTGAACGTCCCGCCTACCACCCGCAAGGTGCTGTACCGGGAGCGATGCAGATACCGGGTTTCCAGGAAGTCGGCGGAGTTCATCAAGAACTTCTCCACGTCGGGAGCTTGCTCGCGCTCCAGCGCTTTGCCTACCACATTCAGTAACTCGGTGGTTTGCTGGTCGGAGAAGTTCTGCACCAGTACCCCAGCCGTAATGGCTTTGAAGAACGCTTCAAAATGGGGCTTAGCCTTGAACTTACGGGCCAGCATCCGCTGGCTGAGGGCCACAATCTGGCCTTGCTGGCTGGCCGTGAGCCGGTTGCTAGCCCACAGCTGCTGCAGGCGGCTGCCGGTAGCTTTTGCCGCTGCATTGTTGGTAGTAGCCATCATCGACTGCACATCTACCATAAACTGCTGGGGCTCTGTGCTGAGCTTACCCGTAAACCTGGGCAACGCCGGAGCAGCCGGAGCGGCACCCGCGGGTTGCTTTGTGGGCTGGGGCTTTTGCTGCGCCCAAACTGGGGCTCCAACGCCCAGCAGCAACGCGCAAACCCACCCAAAAACAGTATGCTTCATATCAAATTCGTCAAAGCCTGGTTAATCGCCTACAATTTCGGCAAATCCCCGCACATATTAGGCCGCTTTACACACCGCCTCGCCACAATCATAAGGCAGCCTATTTTTGTACCATTCTGATCATCAGCGGCGTCTGGCTAGTTTTCTTCCTAGGCTCGTCATTCAGATCATTCCTGCAAAACGACGCCGCCCAAACAACCTAGGTTGCTTGGGCGGCGCAGTGGGCACCTCACAGGAAATGGCTACCTAGGCGGGCTGCCGAAACACGGCCGAAACCCAATGATTTTGCACTAGGTGGCTTTCATACGTAAACCCGGCTTTTTCCGCGGCGGCCTGAATCAGGGGCAAATCGTCTTCGTAAAAACCCGAGAACAGAATGGGGCCGCCGGGCTTCAGGTAGCGGGCGTAGGCACCCATATCCTCAAGCAGGACGTTGCGGTTGATGTTGGCCAAAATAATATCAAAGGGCTCCTCCCCTTCCAGGGCAGTCACGTCGCCAAGGCGGGCTTCCACTTTGTCCTGCACGTTGTTTTCGGCGGCATTGTCGGCGGCGTTTTCAGCGGTCCAGGGCTCCACATCAATGGCCAGCACGTAGTTGGCGCCGAGGTGCACGGCCATAACGGCCAGAATACCGGTACCACAACCCATATCCAACACACGCTTGCCTTGGTGGTCGATGCCGAGCTGGTTGGTAATCATCAGGGCCGTGGTATCGTGGTGGCCGGTGCCGAAAGACATGCGCGGCATAATCACGATTTCGTATTCCAGATCGGGCCGCGCCTCATGGAAAGGGGCCCGCACCGACACTTTATTGGCAATAATCAAGGGCTGGAAGTTCTTTTCCCACTCGGCATTCCAGTTCTGGCGGGTGATAACGCGGTGGCTGAACTCCAGCTCGCCGAGGCCCTCGTAGCGGCTCATTACCTCAGCCACGGCATCAGCGGAAAACTGGTCTTCATCGATGTAGGCGCAGAAACCTTCGTCGTTGTCTTCGAAGGTATTGTAGCCTACTTCGGCCAGCTCGGCCACTAAAATATCCGCCAACTCGCGGGGCGCTTGCACGCGCAGCTCAACGTAATCCATCAGGAAGGGTAGTTAAATCCAAAAAACCGGACGAGCCGGGGCGCAAAGGTCGCAGGAAAACTTGGCGCTTGGATGCCCGGCCGTTTGAAGCAGGAGTGTATTACAGTATCATTATATAAATATTTACTTTATTTGCCGCCATCATCCTACTTATCCTTCATCCTTCACCCCCTCTATGAAACACGCTTTTCGTTTGTTTGCTACTTCTGCCTGCGTGGCGACTCTTCTTTCTGCTTGCGGCTCCAAGGACGCCACCACCGCAGAAACCACTAGCACTAGTACTTCCGAAACAGCTTCCACTACTCCTGCCGTTACCACCGAAACCACACCCGCGGCTACCCCAGTTACTGAAACAGTTAGCACCACCGGAGCGGCCGCCTTTGATATAAACTCGGTGCCGGTGTCAAATGTGACCCTAGGTGCCTTTCCGTACCTAACCTCCTTGCAAGGCTACCGCACCCGCTACGACAGCGACAGCACCGGCTTTGACTTTGACCGGGTGTACATCTACGACGGCAAAAACATTGTGCCCGTGGAAGGCAAAGTGGTATTTCGTCAGTTCCGCCCCGTGGATTCCAAGAAGGCGGCTTCTGAACTCATGATATTGCGCAACTACGAAAACCTGGTGAAGAACCTTGGCGGCGTAAAAGTGTACTCGGGTGAAATTGACAAAGACGTGCTGAAGAAGTTCGGGGAGGCCGAATACGACAAGCACAGCGGCTCCCTGCGTTCTTACTTTAGCACCGACACCTACGTTATTCGGCAGAAAGACAAAGAGGTGTGGGTACAGGTGCAAGCCCACGACAACGATTACCGGTTGAGTGTAGTAGAGCGAGCCGCTATGCCCCAGCAGGCATCGGTTATGCCGGCCACTGAGCTAAAAAAAAACTAGATGCAGAAGGCCATGTGGCCCTCTACGTGAACTTCGACACCGACAAAGCCACCATCCGGCCTGAGTCGGAGCCGACGGTGCTGGAGGTGCTGACCTTGTTGCAACAGTACCCGCAGCTACAGCTAGCCGTGCAGGGCCACACCGACAATGCCGGAACTCCGCAACACAACCAGCAGCTCTCGGAGGCTCGGGCGTCGGCTGTGGTAGCTTCGCTTACTAGGGCTGGGATTGACAGCAAGCGCCTGCAGGTAGCAGGGTTTGGCCAAAGCAAACCCCTAGCCGACAATGCTACTGAGCAAGGCAAAGCCCAAAACCGCCGGGTAGAGCTCGTGAAGCGGTAGTCTTTTCAATACCACACAAAAGCCTGTTCTGAGCTCAGAACAGGCTTTTGTGTTAATTATAGGAGATAACACTCTACCGGTTGCTACCCTACTCAGGCCCCTAACGTGCGCCACAACTGGCGGCGTACAGGACCATCATTGCGCAGAATTTTTCGGACAGGTATCCAGGCGGTTAGCGCAATCAAGAGGGCTAGTGCGATGCGGGCCCACCACCAAGGAAGCAAGTACAAGGCGCCCGCTGAGCTGAGGGTAAGCACGCTCATGAGCGACGAGGTATTGTTGCGCAGATTGGTAAAATCGATGTTTTTATGGATGGCTTTGGCTTTGTGCAGGCTGCTCCACAGGCCTAGTGACAAAAACGTGAGGGCCGATAGTGGCAGCAGGCCCAGCAACTCCCACTTCTGGCGCGGAAATATACTGAGCACCACCACCGCCGATAGCAGGCAATCCAGCAAGACCACGGGCACGGCCAGCCGCAGATACAGAGGCAGCAACCGGGGCGTAAGCCCCAAGCGGCTCAGCTCATTGGCCGTAATGGGCCACAAGTAGCCAAACAGGTTATTGTTGACATACGTGAACCCGATTACCGGCATAAACGACACGTAAAACATGCCGGCCATCATGTCCGTGTGGCCTCGCATTGTCAGGATGCCGCAGCCTACCAGCAGTAGGGTTTTAAACACGAGCCCCATCAGGAGCGGCACCCAGGTTTTGCGCAGGTACGATTTGCCTTCCGGCGAGAAGCGGGCCAGCCACTGACTATCAGAGTGGCCATCGGGGCGGCGCGTCAGGTTGCGGCTGCTGAAGTACGGGCCGATACTACGCAGCGCAACCGCCCACAGTACTAGGGGCCCGGCTACGGCCAACCCTATCAGTACGGGCACGCTGCCGGCCGGAACGGCCCCCAGGCTGGCACTAAGCCAACCGGCTGCCGCCACTAGGCACAGCCCATTCAGCAGCACCAGCACATGGCGCCATCGGCCCAGAGAAAAAAGCAGCCGCAGGTTAAAACTAGCTGTGGAGGCGCTCAGCAGTACGGCCAAACTAAGCCCCAAGGAAGGCCAGAAGCGCGGCGCCCCCAGCAACGCCACCACTAGAAACAACAGCAGCAACAGCCGCCGCATGGTAAGTAAGTCCAGCAGAAAAGCCGTCAGAACGCTGAGCCGCGCCGGTACCGGATAATGATCAGGGAACAGAGACTGCACCGGGCGGTACGTGGGCAGAAAGTCGACCAGCAGCGTGGTGAGAAACAGGGTACTGTTGAGCCCTGCCAGCATGGTCCGTATCTGACCAGTGTGATTGGGCTCAGTATGGTTGAGCAGATACGCCAGACCACATCCGTAGAGCACGCCCAGTACCCCAATTAGCAGCCGAATTGCCTGCTCTCCGCCGGCATTCGGCCAAACGGTTTCCCGCAGCCGACGACCTAGTACATACGGCAGAAAATGGCCTAACGCGCCGCTGTGAGCCATGTCAGGTCTTGTTGGGTAGTGGTGGCCGGGTGCAGCAGGTGCAACAGGGCTTCGTTCAGGTACGTGGTGCGGCCCTGCACAAACGCATCCATGGTGCCCCAGTATTTCACTTCGCTTTCGTCCAGAATCAGCAGATGAGTGGCAATTTTCTCAATGTGCCCCAGGTTGTGCGACGAAATGAAGGTGAGGGCTTGGGCGCGGTAGCTACCTAGCAGCTCCAGCATGCGCTCCGCCGAAAACACATCAAGGCCATTGAGCGGCTCGTCCAGAATCAAGAGCTCAGGCCGGTGCAGCAGGCAAGAAACCACGGCTACTTTCTGCTTCATGCCTGTTGAAAAAGAGCTCAGTCGTTTGTGGCGTACGGTGTCAAACTCTTCCAGCAAATGGCGGAGCAAGCTTTCGATTCGGGGGGCGGCGTCGGGCAATTCGTAAATGCGGGCCACAAACTGCAGGTATTCCTCGGCGGTGAGTTGCTCTACTAGGTGGCCCTGGTTTACCAAGGCTCCAATGCGGCGCTTTACTTGTACCGGGAAGGTTTCTCCTAGCGGCACTCCATCCAGCAGCATGCTACCTGAAGTAGGCAGAAGCGCATTGGTCAGCAGGTTAAATAAGGTGCTTTTGCCGGCCCCATTCCGCCCCAGCACTCCCACGCAGTAACCAGTGGAAGCCGTCAGGCTCAGATTGCGCAGCACTGTTTTGGGCCCGAATGATTTGGTGAGCTCGTGTAAGGTTAACTCCATGTGCACTTCATCACGTACATAGCGCTGCCTGCTTCCAGGACTAGCATTTCAGGTAGCAAGATAGGGTTTTACCTCGGCCGTAGACGAGTAACTCAGCCCACAAAAAAGCCCTTCCGAGCACGCTCGAAAAGGCTGAACCAACACCTGAACGGCGCTAGTACGGAGCTACTGCCGGCGGCAGCCAGCGTGGGAGCGGACTTTGGTGTACTGAAAAGCGAAGTCGGCGAGGTTACGGTTATCGGTGACGAAGAGCACATAATCGGCGAAGTCGCGCGAGTCGGTCAGGGACCAGAGGCCGGCTTTATCGGCGAAGAGCTTGTTGGTTTCCTGGTACACCAGCACATCAGCAAAGGCTTCTTCGGTTTCCTGATACACAACCCCAAAGCATTGGCTGCGGCGCCGCGGATCCGTTTCCAGGTACACCGAGCCAAAAATCCGGCAGGGGTCCACGGAGACCACCGCAGCAGCGGCCAGTGGCACACGCGGAGCCGGCTGAAACGGATTCAGGGCCAGCATTCCGGCAGCAAGCAGGGTTGAGAGCATAGGTAGGGGTAGTAATGAACGCGTAAACGAGGCTTGTCAGCGTAAGCAAAAAAAGAACCTGACCACGAGCGTAAGAGTTGCCAAGGCAACTTTCGTTCCAGCGTGGTCAGGTTCTTTCTTCGTCAGATGACAGGCCCCTGGTACCTAGGCCCTGGTGAGGGCTAGAACGACTTGATAATGTCGGTGAAGTCGCGGGATTTCAACGAGGCACCGCCAATGAGTCCGCCATCTACATCGGGCTGGCTGAACAGCTCACGGGCGTTCTGGGCGTTGGCCGAGCCGCCGTACAGAATAGTAGTGTTCAGGGCTGCTTCGGCGTCGTAGGCGCGAGCAATCTGCTCCCGAATGAAGGCGTGCACCTCCTGGGCTTGGGCGCTGGTAGCGGTTTTGCCGGTGCCAATAGCCCAAATGGGTTCGTAGGCAATTACTACCTGATCAAACTCCTCATTGGAGAGGTGAAACAACCCGTCTTTCAGCTGCTTGCTGATGTAGTTGAAGGTTTCGTCGGCCTCGCGGGTTTCCAGGCTCTCGCCCACGCAGAAAATGGGTTTCAGGCCAGCCGCCAAGGCAGCTTTCAACTTCTGGCTCAGCAGTTCATCGTCTTCACGGAAATACTGACGGCGCTCGGAGTGGCCCAGAATCACGTACTCAGCCCCTACCGACTGCAGCATCTTGGCCGATACTTCGCCGGTGAACGCGCCAGATTCCTTCTGGTGGCAGTTTTGCGCGCCCAAGTGAATGCGGCCGCCTTCGGGCAGCTGTTTGCCAATAGCCGTCAGGAACGGGAAGGGCGGACACACCACTACCTCCACCTGGGAGCCAGTTACTTCGTCCTGCACCATGTTCACGATTTCGGAGATGAGCGCCTGACCGTCCTGGAGAGTGGTATTCATTTTCCAGTTGCCGGCCACAATATTCTTACGCATAGCGGAAAGGATTGAGGTTGGGAGTTGGGGCGCAAGTTAGCAGGATGCACCGGGCTCATGCAGCTAGCCTAAAGTTTGTGGCGTTTCAGCGGTCAATTGGGTTTGCCGTAGGCTGAGGGCTAGGCCGGCTCCGGCTACCAGCACGGCAGCACCTAACGCACTCCAGGCCAACAGCTGTGCATCAGCTATTCCCTTGCGCGCCACCCAGATGCCTAGTAAACCCCATGCCACCGCCGCCGGATACGCCAGCTCCCGAAAACGATTGGCAACACCCAGCGCAATGAGGGCCGTAACTCCCACCAACACTGTGGCAATGGCTATGCCCATAGCCGCGGAAACCTGCCAGAGCGCCCCCAGCGTGAGCGTAACATTCACAACGGTTGCCACCGAAATCCAGCCTAGGTACAGGCCAAACGGCACGGTGCTGTACCAGGGTGCCGCACCCTGTTGCACTAAGCGCCGGCTTCGGCCATACACGAGGGCTAGGCCAGTCAGAATCAACAGCATCACCACCATACTCGGTACCAGCAGCTCATAGGCAAACACCACCAGCCACAGCCCCGTCAGCACGTTCACGAATACGAGCGGTTTGGCTACCGCATCGGGCAGTGGGTTGCGGCGCTGGGCCGGCAGCAGCTGCCACACCGCGTAAGCCAGCAGGCTCAGAAAAATCAGGCCCCAAATGCTGAAGGCGTAACCTGCGGGCGTGAGGGGCGTCGGGTATTTATAGGATACCTGCGCGTTCGTCTGCCCATTAAAAGGATAACGCTGCGAAACGTAGTTCAAGCCAATATTGCCTACAATGGCCGCAACAGCGGCCCAGCGCCATACACGGCTTGCAGATGAAACAGAATAGGCGGCAGCAGTAGCAGGTTGCGGGGGAGCAGGTTGCATAGAGCAGTGAAAAGCGAGTGAGTGTAGCGTACTTTTAGCACAACTGTACGCAGCGGTATTGGTTGCCGGTTACTGCTTACCTAGTATCGTCGCGGATGCCGTGCTGCTTGTAGCGGAAATTCAAAGTAGTTGATACGCTGAACCGGTGCCGTCCTACTTCCGCCAGCCGGTCGCCGCCAAACCGAAGGTTGTAGCCATACAGCAAGTTTACAAAGCCGCCCGCGCCTACGCCTAGGGCCGGCGCCAGCACCAACTGGCCTTTGGTAAAGTTAGTGTAGTAGGCGGCCGATAGGTCGCCGCCCAAGGCCATAGCCCCAAACGAGTAACCGACTTTCGGGCCGATCAACAGCTTATCTTTCGTAAAGCGAAAATCAGTAGCTACGTACGGGCCACCACTTGCCACGCCCAGCGCCTGCCACTGCACCCGATGCCGAACCAGCCCGATTTCCAGCCACGACTTCGGCTGAAACGCGCCGCCCACGCGCACCACTGTACGCGGTGGCGCGTGGTAGCGGGCCCGTTGGCGGTTGGCCAATGAGTCGGGAGTTTGCGCCTGCAAGATGTTTGTTATCAATGTACCGGCAGCCACAAGGCCCAGCACTCTGCGGATATGCATAAAAAAAGAGGCGCCCGTTACAGGGCGCCTCTAATCTAGAGGATAGTTTGCATACTAGGTCTTGCCGGAGGTGCAAATGAGCTTTGGCCTACTTGGCAGCCTAGTAGCTTACAGCTTTTCGGCCAGGAACCGCGCGGTGTGGTTGGTATCCTTGAGCTTCACCATTTCCTCGGGCGTACCCTCGAACAGCAGATGACCGCCATTAATGCCGCCTTCGGGTCCGAGGTCAATCACCCAGTCAGCGCACTTAATGATGTCCATGTTGTGCTCGATGATGAGCACCGAGTTGCCTTGCTCCACCAGCGCATTCAGGGCCGTCATCAGCTTATTGATGTCATGGAAGTGCAGGCCGGTGCTGGGTTCATCGAAGATGAACAGGATTTTATCGTTCTGCAGGGTGTTGCCCTTGGTCAGGAACGAAGCCAGTTTTACGCGCTGGGCCTCGCCGCCGGAAAGCGTATTAGCCGACTGTCCCAACCGAATGTAACCAAGCCCTACGTCGTCGAGGGGCTTTAACCGTTCTACAATTTTGGGCTGGCCTTTGAAGAAGTCGATGCTGTCTTCAATGGTCATTTCTAGCACCTCATTGATGCTTTTCTCCTGAAACTTCACGTCCAGAATATCCTGCTTGAACTTGCGGCCCTCGCAGGCTTCGCAGGTCAGGTAGATATCGGCCATGAACTGCATTTCAATCTTCACCTGGCCCTCGCCCTGGCACACCTCGCAGCGGCCGCCATCAATATTGAAGCTGAAGTGCGAGGGTTTGAAGCCGCGGGCTTTGGCTAGCTGCTGATCGGCGAACAGGGCTCGGATGGCATCGTAGGCCTTCACGTAGGTAACCGGGTTCGAGCGGCTGCTTTTGCCGATGGGGTTCTGGTCTACGAACTCCACGTGCGTTACCTGCCCGTTCACGCCCATCAGGCGGTCGAACTTACCGGTAGCTTCCCCGGCCCCGCCGCCGAGCTGCTTGAGCAGAGCCGGCGCCAGAATCCGCCGAATCAGCGTCGACTTACCCGAGCCCGACACGCCCGTAACTACCGTCATCACGTTCAGCGGAAACTTCACCGCCACGTTCTTGAGGTTGTTTTCGCGGGCGCCGGTTAGCTCCAGGGCGTTGCGCCAGGGACGGCGGGTTTTTGGAACTACTACCTCCATTTTCCCGCTCAAGTACTGACCGGTATACGTGTCGGTATCCTTTAGAATCTCCTCGTAAGTGCCCTGGAACATCAGGTTGCCGCCGCCGCTACCGGCTTCGGGGCCGATATCGATGATCTGGTCGGCTTCTTCCATGATTTTCTCCTCGTGCTCTACCACAATCACGGTGTTGCCGAGTTGCTGCAACGAGCGTAGTACGCCAATGAGCTGCTCGGCATCCTTGGGGTGCAGGCCAATGCTGGGTTCGTCGAGAATATACATAGAACCAACCAGGGCTGAGCCCAATGAGGTAGCTAGTGAAATGCGCTGGCTCTCGCCACCTGAAAGCGTGCTGCTCAGGCGGTTTAAGGTCAGGTAGCCCAGGCCCACACGGTTCAGGTACTCCAAGCGGTTCGTGACTTCCGTTACCAGGCGCTCGGCTACTTTGGCTTCGTGCTCGGGCAGGTCTAGCGTCTGGAAGAACTCCAAGGCCCGACTTACGGGTAGCAGTACCAGATCGGTAATGCTCTGCTCCTGAATTTTAACGTACTGGGCATCCTTCCGCAGGCGCGTGCCGCGGCAGTCGGGGCAAGTGGTGCGGCCCCGGTAGCGGCTTTGCAGCACCCGGTACTGGATTTTGTGGGTTTGCGAGGCCACCCACTTAAAGTAGGCGTCGAGGCCCTCGAAATACTTGTTGCCTTTCCAGAGCAGCGTGCGCTCGGCTTCGCTCAGCTCGTTGTAGGGCCGGTGAATCGGGAAATCGAAGCGGATACCGTTTTTAAGCAAAGGCTTCAGCCACTCGCTCTGCTTGTCGGTGCGCCAAGGGGCAATGGCTCCCTCATACACCGTCATGCTCTTGTCCGGAATTACTAGGTCTTCGTCAATGCCCAACACCGAGCCGAAGCCTTCGCAGGTTTGGCAGGCGCCGTAGGGGTTGTTGAAGGAGAAGAAGTTAACGCTGGGCTCCTCAAATACCTCGCCGTCCAGCTCAAAGCGGTCGGAGAAGATGCGCGTTTCATTGTCGAGCTTTACAATGCAAGTGCCGTGGCCCTCGAAGAAGGCCGTTTGCACGGAGTCGGCGAGGCGGAACGTCAGGTCTTCGTCGCCGGGCTGAATGGCGGCGCGGTCAATCATGATGTGCACGTCGCCGGTTACTTCGGGCTGGCCTTCGGCAATGAGTTCCTCAATGAAGGCCGTTTCGCCGTTCACTACCACGCGGCTGTAGCCTTTCTGCAAGAGCAGATCCAG
The DNA here is from genome assembly GCF_054780495.1 of Hymenobacter tenuis. Taxonomy (NCBI): domain Bacteria; kingdom Pseudomonadati; phylum Bacteroidota; class Cytophagia; order Cytophagales; family Hymenobacteraceae; genus Hymenobacter; species Hymenobacter tenuis. The sequence goes on along the minus strand of NZ_BAAGWF010000003.1, from coordinate 415,662 downwards.
CTCCTTGCTCATAGGGCGGCCATCCTCGGAGGGTAGCAGCGGCGAGAGCAGCATCACGCGCGTGCCTTCGGGCAAATGCATGAGGTAGTCCACTACATCCGCTACGTTATCCTTACGCACCTGCTCGCCGCTGATGGGCGAATACGTGCGGCCAACGCGGGCGAAGAGCAGCTTGAGGTAATCGTAAATCTCGGTGCTGGTGCCTACCGTCGAACGGTTGTTCTTGATGCTGACCTTCTGCTCAATGGCAATGGCCGGCGAGATGCCCCGGATGTAGTCCACATCGGGCTTATCCATGCGGCCCAAAAACTGGCGAGCGTAGCTGCTGAGGCTCTCCACGTACATGCGCTGGCCTTCCGCATACAGCGTATCAAACGCCAACGACGACTTGCCGGAGCCCGATAAGCCCGTAACGACAATGAACTTGTTGCGTGGCAGCGCTACGCTGAGGTTTTTGAGGTTGTGAACCCTAGCGTTTTTTATCAGGATAAACTCGCGCGGGTCGAGCTGGTCAATCGGATCAGCCGCGGGGGCGGCTACTTGCAGAGCGGAATTGTCGGCCATAGGTCAGTAAACAGCCGCGGGCTAAGGTTTGGTTTCGTTTAGAGTAAGGCTGCCTAATTCGAGGTTACGAAGGTAGGACAATTAGCGCGAGCAGGGTGGTTTGGCTACGTCAAATGCCTAGTACAACCCAGCCTGGTTCGCTACATCGTGTTGCGTACCCTTAGCTACGCAAGCAATGCCCGGAATGACTTGGCTTGTGGCATCTTTATCGCCCTGAAGAGGCTAGTGAGAGGCATTAGGTTTACTTCGTTCCGCGCATAAAGGCCGCAATAGCCTGGCAGACTACGTGCACGTGCTCCTCCTGCATACCCGGCCAGAGCGGCAGGCTTAGGCAGGTCTGGGCTATTTCGGTGGCGATGGGGAAGGCGCCAGTGGTAATCTGCAAGGCGGCGTAGGCATGCTGCTGGTGCGGCGGCACGGGATAATGGATGAGGGTGCCGATGCCTTTTTCGGTCAGATAGCGTTGCAGCGCATCCCGCTCTCTGGTGCGGATTACATACAGATGATAGACATGCGTGGCCCCTGGAGCTGTTGCCGGAAGTATAATCTCGGGAATGTCAGCCAGACGCGCATCGTACCACGCCGCAATCTGCTGGCGTTGCTGGGTCCAGTTGGACAAGTGGGGCAACTTCACGCTCAACACTGAGGCCTGCAGCTCATCCAACCGCGAATTGTAGCCGATTACCTCGTTGAAGTATTTGCGGTCAGAGCCGTAGTTACGTAAGGTGCGCAGCGTGGCGGCTAGCTGCTCGTCGTTGGTGGTTATAGCGCCGGCATCCCCTAGGGCGCCTAGGTTTTTGCCAGGATAGAAGCTAGTGCCATTGGCGTGGCCAAAGCTGCCGGTTGGCTGCCCATAGTAAGCCGCGCCCTGGGCTTGCGCATTGTCTTCTACTACCCATAAGTTATGCTGCTGCGCTAGTGCCATGAGCGGCTCCATCTCACAGGCTTGCCCGTATAGATGCACCGGCATAATAGCCTTCGTGCGGGGCGTAATAGCTGCTTCAACTAGCTCCGGGTTGAGGTTATAGGTGGTCAGGCGAGGCTCTACTGGCACCGGCGTAGCCCCCAGGTAAGACACGGCCAGCCAGGTAGCAATGTAAGTGTTCGACGGAACAAGTACCTCGTCTCCGGCCTGAATCCCCAGCGCTTTAAGTGCCAGAAACAAGGCATCGAGACCATTGGCCACTCCAATGCAGTGCGTAGTACCGGAATACGTGGCGTACTCGCGTTCAAACTGCTTTACTGCTTCTCCCAGCACATACCACTGCGAATCGTATACCCGCTCCATGGCCTGCAACACCTGCGCGCGTACCGCCTGGTTTTGAGGGCCAAAGGAAAGAAAGGGTATATTCATCTTACAGGGGGCCAGCCGCTAGCCCGCCGGAGCCGGGCAACTTACCTTTTGCGACGGAAAGCCTTTTTGTTAAGCAAGGCCAATGGCTTGGCAGGGTTAAGTTAGGGGTGGGGTCATCTTCCGAAACTCCTCATATTGCCGAATATAGTCGGCTTCCTCATACGGGCGAGAGGCCAGCACCAATTGTACCGCATTGCTGGAGTACTGCATGGTATGCCACACATACGGTGGAATGTAGATGCCTGTGCTAGGGTCTTCTAGCCGGAAAGTAGCTAGTTCGCCGCTCACCGTTTCGGTCATAACGATGATGCGCCCAGCCACGGCCACTAACACTTGATGGGTATGGTGGTGGGCATGCCGGCCGCGCACAATGCTTTCCGGCGTGTGATACGTCCAGAAAACGCGCTGCACTGCAAATGGAACTGCTTTCTGCTCTTCAACAACCGAAATAAACCCAACATCCGGCTCGCCTATCTTCGGAAATTCTATGAGATGCGGACGGTTCATGGATTGGCGGTGGAAAGCACCCTAGTAGGCAAACGAAGGTAGGCAGTAAGTTTTTCTCTAATGCGCCCCGCAGCTGCAATTACTAGGCCTTGTCTCATGAGAAACCTACACATTGCTAGGGCAGTTAGATTTGGGAAGGCAAAAGTAAGCGGGTGGTTATAACGCGCGAAACAAGCAGCCGGATAATCGCCAAATGGCGCTTACAAATTCTTAACATTGTACGACGCCTGCTAACTATTCAAAAATGCCTGTTTCTAGCCCATTAGCTTCGCTTTTTACTGTTCTACAAACCGTACTTTCCAGCGCGAAGGAAAACACTGACTTATTACGCAAAAACGAAGCTGCCACCCGCGCCGCACTGATTGACCCTATCTTGCGCGCACTCGGCTGGGATACGGCCAACGTGCAAATGGTGGAGCCGGAAAAAACCATCGGTGGCGAGCTTAGAGTAGATTACTTGCTCCATGATGCGGCTAAAAAACCTCGGCTGGTGGTAGAAGCCAAAAGCTTGGGTGCCAGCTTCGACAAGCACGGCTACGTGAGCAAAGTGCTAGGCTACGCGCTAGGCTTCAAGGTACAGACGGTGTTTATTACCGACGGGCTGAACTGGCATTGTTACTCCAACCTGCACAAAGGCAACACGGAAGCCACCACTTTCACCCTCGCTGAAGACAACCTACTTTATGCTGCTCTCCAACTAGTTCAGTGGCTGGATGCAGCGCACAGCGGTTTTGGCATAAACACCATTCTGGGTGCTGCAACCCAAACTACTACCACGGCTTCAGCTATTCCAGCAGTTCAAAAGCCAGTGCCGCCAGTTGCGCAAGTTACAGCACCTAGCGTACTGGCTACGGGAGTGTTTGTGGAGTTAACACGCATTAACACACTAGAACTACAGTCTGACCAGAAGCCCAAGAAACTTCGGCTCCCCGATGGTTCTATAGTTCCTCTGCAATCGTGGAAGGATATCTTAATTGAGTCTGCTCGGTTTACACTTAAGCACAATCCTGAAATCTCACTCCCCTTAATAGATAAGACAGGGAAAACAAGGCATCTTTTTAGAGAGGAAAAACCTGAAGGGCTCTCCAGCACGCGCATTGACTATAAGGGAAAGCCACTCTTCATTTACACGCATTACCGCGCCTCAAATTGCGTTGCAAACGCGCTGTATGCCTTAACACTTGTTCCGTCTGCGCTTCAGAAGGTAATTCCTGCAGTAAGTTTTTGACCTCCCATTTCATCTACCGTACGAGGTGAGGCGCCAGCGTCCGGGTCCAGATATCGTAGCCAGTGCGGGTCATGTGCAGGCCGTCTTCCAGATACAGCTCCGGGCGCGGCTTGCCGTTAGGGCCGAGCATGGGCGTACTCACATCCACGAAACGCAGGTGCTTATGGTGCTGCTCAATATATTGTCGGATGAGGCGGTTGGCTTCCTGCATCTGCGGATACAGCGCCCACCGGGCTAGACTAGGCTTAATCGAAAGGAAAACCACCGGTGTCTGGCGTAGCTTCTTGTTTTGGCGCATCAGCTTCTCAAACGCCAGAAACGATGCATATACCTGTTGTGGGGTAGCACCAGCCGCAATATCGTTATCGCCTTCATAGAGCACTACCTGGCGCGGCTGGTACGTTGCCACCAACTGCTCAAATAGCGCATTGGCATCAGGAAAGCGGGAGCCCCCAAAGCCACGGTTCAGAACGGGCCGACCCGGGAAATCAGTGGCCAGCGTTTGCCACATCCGGATAGAGGAGCTGCCATAAAACAGGATGGGCTTTTTTGGCGGTGGCACTAGCTTATCCTGCCGCGTAAAGCCCGCCAATTCAGCGCTCCATTGAGCCGGGTTAGAGGCAGCGGGAGGACTAGTCTGGGCAAAGCCGCGCAGGCTTATCAGCAGTAGCAACAGCCCTATACTGGCGCGAAGCAGGCAAGTATATCGCATAAGAAATAGAACCTCAAAAAGCCATTTGATGACTATGTTCAGGCAAAGTAACAGTTCCGGCTCAGGAAGCACTACCAAAGAGGCTGCATGTATTGAGTACAGGCCAGTTCCTACAGCCGCTTTTCGGCTCTATTGGGGCTAGCGTAACAGGCTGCCAAAATATTCAACCAACTCTATATCATGGAGCCGGGCAATGGTCTGGTTTTTTTCATGTTTTTTAGGCCGTAGCGTATCCTCTTTCGCCCTTCTTAAGTTAGAGGCAACACGGGCGCTGGTTTGTGTGCGCTAAGTTTAATATTTTCAGACTCCGCGGGGCTTTAAAGCGGTAGAATATCACTGTTGACTTTCATTTTATGAAGAAACGCATACCCTCGTTTTTACTGGTTTGGCTTTTGTGCTGTCTACCGTGCCTAGCGCTGGCAGCAGGAACGCCACCGCTTGTGCTGAACGGACAGTGGAAAGGCCCTTTAAAGGTGCCAGGAGGGCAGCTCACGCTCATTATTACGGTGGTTCCACTTTCCAACGGCTCGTATTATGCAGCCCTCGATGCGCCTCAGCAGCGCATCAGCCGCATGCCCGCCGAGGTAGAAATCAAAGGCCTCGACATCTCGATAAGTATAGAGCAGGCCGGCAGCCGCTTTGTAGGCAAGATCAAAAATAACGGCACCCAGTTTCAGGGTACCTGGACGCAGCCTGGCCTCAGCGCCCCACTTACGCTCACGCGCATGGCGCTAACCAAAGCCGTAGCCAGCACCGAGAAGCCCCGTCTCACGCCGCCCTACCGCGAAGAAGAGGTGATGTTCACGAATCAGCAGGCCCAAATCCGGCTGGCTGGTACCCTTACTACCCCTGCCGGCCCAGGTCCTTTCCCGGCTATGGTGCTCCTCTCAGATAATGGCCCGCAAAACCGCGACGTAGAGCAGCAAGACTACCGCATGTTCGGGATGCTGGCCGACTACCTCACCCGGCGCGGTATTGCCGTACTGCGGTTTGATGACCGTGGCGTGGGCAAATCACAAGGCAACAACTCCTCTACTACCGCTGAGCTGGTCGGCGATGCGCAGGCAGCCATGGTGTTTCTGCGCAACCGCCCGCTTATTGACCAGCGCTACATTGGCCTGCTGGGCCATGGCGAGGGCGCCAACGTGGCCCTATTAGCGGCCGCTGAGCCAGCGCCCACTACGCCAGCTTTTGTAGTGTCACTTTCAGGCTACGGCCTCACGGGCCGCGACGTGATTATGCGCCAGCAGCTGGAAATTATGCGCCTCATTGGTTCTAACCCCTCGCAGGTGAAAGCAGCACTGGAGCTACACAAGGAAATGGTGGAAATCATCCGCCAAACGCCTAACGACAACCAGGCCCGCGGCAAAGTAGCCGCTACGCTGCGCTTTAATAACACCGACCTAGACCCGCACATGGCCCGGGCTCGGGCCGTTCAACTCACCTCGCCCTGGTCGAGGTACTTTCTTGATTTTGACCCTACCCGCACGTTGCCCGCGGTAAAATGCCCAGTGCTACTGCTAAGCGGCTCCAATGATTTGCTGGTTGATCCGCGCCAGAACACCGGCCCGCTGAAAAAAGGGCTCAAAAACGCTAAAGTAAAATCGATGCGGTTATCGGGCGTGAATCACTGGTTTCAGCCCGAAATGAAAGACTGGCCACTCGTAAACGGCGAGCAGCAGCCCACGTTTTCGCCCAAAGCCCTGAATACAGTTCGCGAATGGGTATTTGATAACACCACCCAGCCGTTGCCGCTGCCTACCTCCGAAAAGCCGGCTCCTTCCTCTCGCTTCAGCCTGCGGAAAACCACTAAAACAGTGCAGGCCAGCCGCTAAAAAAAGGACCGATGAAGTAGCTTCATCGGCCCTTTTTTTAGCGGAGTTACTTCCACGGGAACCTGCGGGCCGGCATTCGGTTTGTAGCCTACTATGCCGCTTCTCTGCTCTGATCTGCACGACCTACTTTCCTTCGGGATGCTGAGCCGGCATACCCTGGATATAGTTCGGCATAAGCACGGGGCTAGTGAAGGCGAGCTGTTTTCGGCGCTGATGCAGGTGCTGCGCGAGCAGCGGGTGGCTACCGACCAGTTTGCCACTAGCCCTCGCTCGGGCTTCAACCCTTTGCGCTGCGGCCCCGATGAGCACGTGTGCCGGCACTGCGGCGAAATCCTGCGAAAACGGGACGCCATGAAGCACCTTTGGCAAGCCCATGACCTAATAGTGCGCCGCGCGCCCGAAACCCATTATACTGCCGATGTGCGCCTGGCTGCCCTGTACCAAGAAGCCCGAGCGGCCGGCACCGACCCACGGCCGTTGGTAGTAGCCTGGGAAGCAACCCAGCAGTTTGAAGCACGCTTTACACCGCTGCAGCAGTCGGGCTTGCGGCGCTACTTGGTGCGGCGCAGGGGGTACACTATTCTGGTAGTAGGGGCAGCTTCCCTTAACGGTGCTTACCAGCAGCACGACCTGAAGCAGGACAATCAACGACGCGGGTTTGCTAAGTGTTTGCGTGGTACGTTTTTGCTGGTGCCCATGCGAGCCTAGCAGAATGGCTTGGGCATTTGCCAGAATTTGTGTATAAGTAGATGGTTATCCACATAGTTATACACATTTGCTACTGGTTTCAGAGGTTTAGCTGAGCATTTCGTATCTAATGGGGCGGAGCTACGTAGGAAATCAACCGCCTACCTCCTCCATTTATGATGACTTTACCCCGCCTAGTATCGGCTTCTTCCCTACTGATTATGTTGGCCGCCTGCCAGGGCCGCGAGCAGCCTTTTGGTACTGGCTCAGAAAATACGGCCACCGATAAAGATGCGGGGGCTGCTACCCTGCCGCTAGCTGCTGTGTACGCCGATACCATGCCCTGCAACGACTGCCAGGGCATTGTAACGCGCCTTGTCTTAAAACCCGACAGCTTATATGAGCTGCAGGAAACGTACCTAGGTCGCAATGAGCCAGCAAACTTCCGCCGGGGCCCTTGGCGGGTACGCGGCCAAGTGGTTACGCTAGAGCCCAGCGGCAATGCCTCGGTGCGCCGCTACACAGTTGAAGCTGATCAATCGTTGCGCCTGCTAGATGCCAACGGTGACCCCATGCCCGCTGATCAGTTGGACTATACCCTCGACCGAGCAGGCGACGGCAACTTAAACGAAGCCGGAACCCGCCGCGAGTTTACCGGCCGATACACTGCCGATGGTGCCGTTTTTATTGAGTGCGGCTCTGATAAGCGCTACACCATTGCCCAGGCCGGAGCCAGCCCTGACCTGATAAAGCAGTATGGCACCTCCCGTAAGAAAGCCGGGGAACCCGTGTTTGTGCGGGTAAGCGCTACTCTCCGCAACGCAACTAACTCCTCCGCGGAAACGCTGGAAGTAGACAAAATCCTGGAGATGAAGCCCGACCCGATTTGCCCTCAGGCCCAGAAACAGGCTTTCCAGAAATAAATACCCTAGTACAGGAGTCGGCCCCAAC
>NZ_BAAGWF010000003.1:0-407779 GCF_054780495.1 Hymenobacter tenuis | reverse complement strand
TTCGTTGGGGCCGACTCCTGTACTAGGGTATCAGAAAAGCTAAGCCGTCTGAGGCTTCGGCGTCAGGTCGAGGTGGCGCAGTTTGTTGGCTCGCCACGAGGTTACGCCGACAACTACTAGGGTCATGGCGCCGCCAAACACGACTGAGTTAACCACTCCCAACAACTTGGCCGCCGCCCCCGACTCGAAGGAGCCGATTTCGTTGGAGGAGCCTATAAAGATGTTGTTTACGGCCGAAACGCGGCCTTTCATATGTTCGGGCGTGAAGGTGTGCAGTAGCGTGGAGCGCACAATAACCGACACGGAATCAAACACACCCGTCAGGAACAGCAGGCCTAGCGACAGCCAGAAGCTAGTGGATAGCGCAAACCCGATAGTAGCCAAACCAAACCCCGCTACGGCCCACAGCAGCTTGCGGCCCGCCTGCCGGCGGATAGGGAAATACGTCAGGCCAATGGCCATCAGGACGGAGCCCACGGCGGGTGCGGCCCGCAGGTAGCCCAGTCCTTCGGGCCCAACCTTCAGAATTTTATCGGCGAAGATGGGCAGCAGGGCTACAGCACCCCCAAATAGCACGGCAAACAAATCCAAGGACAACGCCGCCAGCACTAGCTGGTTGCCGAAGATAAACTGCACGCCGCTCAGCAGGCTTTCCTTAAGACCGAGCTTGTCGCCTTGCCGCTCCGGAAGCGGCCGGCCGGCTATGCTGATGAATATGCCCAGCGCCACCAGCATTAGCACGGCATCTACGGCATAGGCCGTAGAGATACCGGCATCAACTTGGTTTTTACCGGCCAGGCCCACAATCAAGCCACCAATTGCCGGCCCAATTACCGATGAGGCCTGCCAGGTAGTGCTGTTCCAGGTTATGGCATTGGATAGCTTTTCCCGGTCGGGCAGCAGCTGCGGCATAAACGAAAACAACGCCGGCCCCAGAAAACCACGAGCAATACCACTTACAAAGATGACTGCATACAGCGGCAACGTATAGTACGCGTCCTTCTGCAGCAGCGTCAGACCGGCTGGCCGGGAAAGCAGCCACAACGACACCGAACACAGCATCAAAACCGAAACGGCTGCCACCACAATGTTTTTGCGCCGCACTGAGTCGGCAACGTGCCCGGCGTACAGCGACACCACAATGCTGGGAATGGCCTCGGCCAGCCCGATCAGGCCCAGTGCCAACGGGTCATTGGTGAGCTTGAACATCTGCCAGCTGACCACGACGCCCTGAATTTGGGTGGCCATAACCATGCAGGCCCGCGCTGAAATCAGGCGGCGGAAGTCGGGAATCCGGAGAGCGGCGTAGGGGTCGTGGCGAGGGGAAGCAGCGGAAGCGGACATGGAACAGAATACGGAAAGAAAAAGAGCAGGCAGCACAAAGGTAGCGGAGGCCGGCGGGCCCTAAAGCTCAACAACCGTACTTTCGCGGGCTCCTATGTGTAAGCCCAACGCCCAATGCAGCTAATAGTTTAACGTTGCGGGTCTGCCCCCGAAACCCTGCTTGAGAAAGCCGCGGCTATAGGATGCTCGTACATAACTAGGCACCTTGCATAGCAGCTATTTCGTACAGCCAATACCTGTTAGCTGAGCACATCCCTCCTTTTTGCCTTTGCCTACTCGCCTATGCCTTCATCTGCCTCCAATAGTGCGCCTGATTATGTTGAGTTCCGGCACCGCGACGAGCTAGGAGTGCTAACGGGGCGCTGGCTTCGCCCGGTTACGGCGGCGGAGCTAACTCACAGCTATCAGGCAGCCTTATCGGCCGCTTTGCCCACTCGCACCCGCTACTGGCTGCTTGATCTGCGCGGCCGCGGCCCAGCCAGCGAAGACGACACCCATTGGGTTCTCACTGAGTTTGTCCCGACGCTTTCGGCGCAGCTTGGGGGCCGCGCTTACTTGGCCTTTGTGGTAGCCGCCAGCCAGCTAGGCCCGGAAGAGCAGGAAACCGGCTCGCCCATGGTACTGGATGAAACCGCCCACGTTCGGCTGTTTGCCGCCGAAGAACCAGCCTTGCGTTGGCTGAACGGCCGCCAGCATCATGATAGTGCGTAGAAGTTGCCAGCAGGTTTGTATCCTAGAGGCCACCTCTCTACGTACGTAGCAACGTTTCCTAAGCACCTACTTTTTTCTCTGCCTACTTCCTATGTCATACGTTGTCTCCTGTGCGCGCGCATTTGCCTTAGCGGGCATTTTGTTGAGCGCTACAGCCATTTCGGCCTTAGCCCAAACTACTCCAACCCCAGCTGCTGCTGCCCCGGCTGCTAAAATTGTTCCCCTGAAAGACGGTGCCTTCCGTCGCAACGGCAAGGTATTTCGGCTGCAGGCCGGGCAAGCCTCGCCCCTGTCGGCGCCCATGCGCTTTAGCAACGGGCTCACACTCCGGCCCGATGGCATTCTGATCAGCAAAAGCGGTACCCGCCAGCTGCTAGGCAATGGTAAAGCCGTAAACATGCAGGGCGACGTGGTTATTTACCGCGACGATATGATGTCGCCTCAGGCCATTGAGCGCTACGATGAGCAAACCACCGGCGCCAAGCCTACCGTAGTTGAAATTCCGGCGGCCGTTAACATGGCGGCCTTGAATACGGAATTGCAGCGCACCGCCCAGCGCCTCGAGCAGCTCCGGCAGCTTTCCAATCTGCTAGCTGAGCGCACCACGGCGGCCTCTACATCAGCCCCTAGTACCGTAACCGAGCAGCAAATCAAAGAGCTTAGCCAGCAACTCGCTCCTTAAGCACGATTTTTGCTTATATCTTCCGAAAGCCTGCTATCATTTCATAAACCAGATGATAGTAGGCTTTTTTGCTTTTAAACGGTATTTCTGCAAGAAACACAACAACATAGTATTAGGTATTGGGTATGTACGATACTATGGTTTCAAAAAAATTTTGGCATTCGTGCAACTGAGGCATTGTGATTCGCGTGCCGGTTGTCTACATTTGGTTTAAGCGAGTACTTCATTTTTTCTTCATTCTCCTAGTTTTCACCGGCAACAGCACTCTATGGCCTAAAGCTCTACGTCCCCTAACACCGTAGTCTTTATGGAAACCATGCAGCCGAGCGATTCCGCTCTTATATCGCTATACATTGCCGGCCAGGAAGAAGCCTTTGCTCAATTGCTTGAGCGGCATAAGGCCCGTGTCTTCACCACCATCATGCTCATTGTGCGCGACGAAGACGTGGCCGAAGACCTGCTGCAGGATACTTTCATCAAGGCCATTCACACCATGAAGGGTGGCCGCTACAATGAGGAGGGGAAATTTTCGTCCTGGATTTGCCGTATTGCCCACAATTTGGCCATTGACTGCTTCCGGCGTGAAAAACGTAGTCCTTTATTGAATCTTGACACAACAAGTCATGCCTTCAATTCGTTGTCGTTGGCAGAAGAGGGGGCCGAGGCTGCGCTTACCCGTGAGGAAACTCATGCGCAGCTCCGAGAACTGATTCAGGAGCTGCCCGCGGCGCAGAAAGAAGTCCTGATCATGCGCCACTACGGCGACATGAGCTTTCAGGAAATAGCCGATGCAACGGGGGTCAGCATTAATACAGCGTTGGGGCGCATGCGCTACGCGCTGATTAACCTGCGGAAAAAAATGGCCGCACAACCCGTTTTCTATGATCAAAACCTTTACCCACGAGAAGCTGCTCCGGTACGTGTACAACGAATTGCCGGCTAAAGAACAGCAGGAGATTGAGCAGGTTCTGGCCCATGATGCTGACCTGGCTGCTACCTGCGCCGATCTGCTACTAGCTCAGCGTGCGCTCAATACCGTCAGGAGCACGCCTAGCAAGCAGGCTACCGATGCTATTTTGCAGTACTCGCGCACCTTTCTGCCAGCGGGTAATTAGGAACACATATTTCGTTTGGCGAAGCGCCGCAGAGGTACCCATCTGGTAACTTTGCGGCGCTTTGTTTTTGCACCGGTTGAGGCGTCCTCCTTTTGCTGAGGCGGCAGCCCTCCCCCTTCAGATTGCTACTCTATGCGCAAGCCCGAGCGTTTTCGCCTCTTCCTTGATTACTTCACCACACACTTTCCGGAGCCGGAAACGGAGCTGGTATATTCCAACCCCTATGAACTAATTGTGGCCGTAGTGCTCAGTGCCCAGTGCACTGATAAGCGCGTAAACCAGGTAATGCCGGCACTGCTACAACAGTTTCCTACCCCCGAGCAGCTAGCCGCCGCCTCCGTGGAGGAGATTTTCCCCTTTATCCGTAGCGTATCTTACCCTAACAACAAGGCCAAGCACCTAGCCGGCTTGGGCCGCATGCTGGTGCAGGATTTTGGTGGGGAAGTACCTAGTACCATTGAGGAGCTACAGCGCCTGCCGGGCGTAGGCCGCAAAACGGCTAATGTGGTGGTTTCGGTGATATATAACCAGCCTGCCATGGCTGTGGATACGCATGTATTCCGGGTTTCGCACCGTTTGGGCCTGGTGCCCCGAACGGCTACTACGCCTTTGGCTGTGGAAAAGGAGCTAGTGCGCTACACGCCGGAACATCTTATTCCGAAGGCGCACCACTGGCTTATTCTGCACGGCCGCTACATCTGTGTGGCGCGCCAGCCTAAGTGCGAAATCTGCCCCTTGAAAAGCTGGTGCAAGTACTACGCTGATGTGGTCATGAAGCAGGAAAATGCAGCTAGCAAACCCAAAAAGCGCCCTTCTGATCCAAATAACCCCCTGCTAGGCACAACTTAGTATATAAGTAGTTTAAACAGGTTTATAAATAAAAGGGATTAGTGCACAGCGGATTCCAGAGCCAGCTGAATGGTGGCGCCAATCTTTTTTCGGTCGAACTCAGTGGCTGCTACCTGCCGACCAGCTTCACCGGCGGCCAGTAGTTGCTCAGGGTATTGAAGCACTTCTGCTAAGCAATTGCTTAGTGCCTCGGCCTCACCAGCGGGCGAATACCAGCCGCATCCATACTGCTCCACCAATTTTCTAGTCCAACCGTTATTCGTGACGACCACGGGCGTGCCCACGGCCAGACTATCGTAAAACTTGGCCGGCGAATTGGCATCGAGTACCGGTAGGCCCAGAAACGACACGACGGACACATCAGCCAGCTTAAACCACGTGAACACGGCGTGGCGCGGTTGCGGCGCCACCACCCGGATTGCGGGGCAGCGCGCGGCTGCTTCGCGCAGCAAAGGCTCATCATAGCCAAGGCCCATAAACAGCCAGGTTACATCAGCTAAGCGGGATGCTAGCTGCTCTGCGGCGGCTACTAGCGTCGGGATGTCGTTGGCCCGCCCGAACGTACCCGCATACAGCACCACGCGGCGCCCTACTAGCCCTTGTTCCTGCCGCAAGGCCGCCACAGCCTCGTTGGTAGCGCGGGCGGCCAGGTCGAGGTCGGTACCGTTCAGGACGGTTGTCAGCTTGTGTTCTGCAATCCCCAGTTGCCGCACATACGCCGTCATATCAGGCGAAAGGGGCAAGATGTAGCGGGCCGACTGATACAGGCTTTTCTCGAGAGCGTAGAGCCCGTGTTGCGCCAGTTTACTAGGCACGGCCCCCATAGCAATTGGGAAAGAAGGCCACAAATCCTGCACCTCAAACACCCAGGGCACCTGCCGCAGCCGCGCCACTTGGGCAGCAGCCCACGCCGCCGTGAGCGGCGTACTGATGCCCCAAATAACGTCAGGCTTGTCAATCCGTAATCCTTCGCGCAGGGCATAGGCCGCATACTGCCCAAAGGAAAGCACCCGGCGCGCTACCCCCATCTTGTTTTCATACCGCACCGCGGCGGCGCGCATTTCCACGCCAGCTGGCAGCCACGGAAACTCCTGCGTCAGGCGTTGCGGCTCCCACGTGCGGGTGGTAATAAGCGTTACGCGGTGGTGTTGCGCAATCTGGGCCAGCAACGAGTAGTGCCGACTGGTTGCCGGGCAGTCGGGGTTGGTGTGGTACTGGCTGAAGACGGCAATGTGCATAGGAAATTACCTGATCGGGAGCCGGTTGGGGAGCAAAATGGCCCTAGTGCCCGGGCACTTCAGGGGTTTGCGCCTGGCGCAGGCCTAGTAAAACGGGCTAGTCTCCGAGGCGGCCGCGGTTTTTCTTGGGGCGGTAGTGCGAGTCGTTGAGGATGCGCTGCAGGTTTTTCTCGGCCATGAGCTGCTTGAGCGTGACATTCGGATGATCGGCCATGTACTTGCGCACAATCTGCCAGCCTACCCACGCCCCTACCCTGCCGGGGCAGGTTTTATCGATTTCCGGAATATTCGGCCGCTCGCCAATGTACTTCTGAATGGTAAACGGGGCCGTGTTGTAGAGCAGGTTCTTCTCCAGGAAATGCGCCCAGATTTTACCTTCATTGAACACGACACCGGCCATTTCCTTATCCGTGTAGCCGATCAGCAACGAGTCGGGGGTGCAGGGCAGCACCTTTTCGGCAAAGTACAACGACTTGCCGAACTGAATCATCTCGCCCAACATGGTTTGGTTGGTGAGCTGCTTTTGGTTGTACTTGCTGCTGATGGCTAGCGCGGCCGTGGGCACGGCGTGGTCCTTGGTGTAGCGCCGCAGAATGTAGCCGGGCACGTTGGGCCGGTAGGCGGCTTTAGGGCCCACAAAAAAGTCGGTGCTGATAACCAACAGGCTGTCGTTCACAAACAAATCCTGACTTAGGCCGCTCACAAACGTTTTTACCGGCGGCACTTTAAACTCAGGGAAGTAGTAGCGAATGTGCTGAAACATGGGTTTCAGCTGCTGCTGTAGCTGCTCGGTCCGGAAGGTGGTGTCGGCCTGAGCGCCCAGCTTCTGCAGGCCCGCGTTGGTGGCCAGGCGCGCCAGTGTTGCTCCCAGCACGCTGGGCGGGTACTGGCCGCTTTGCAGAAACTGCCGGGCAAACAAGCCGTGTTCCCGCATAAAGCGCTCGGCATCGGCGGCGGTCTTTATCTGGAAGAAAGGCTTTTCGAGCCGCTCTACCGTTACGGGCGCTTCTACTTTTGCTATGGCCGGATCTATTTCACAGGTCTGTTGGCCCTTGTTACAGGCAGTCAGCCCGGCTCCAACAACCAATAAGGCCGCTACCAGGGTACGCATACGGGCAGTAATGTGCATCACGCTTTTATCTTTGAGGCGAAATTAGCCAAAACGAAACGGCGCACCGCCGTAGCTTCGTGTTTCTATTCACCGTAATTCCGCAATTGCCATGAAAAAAGCTCTGCTTGCCCTTTTGATCAGCGGTGCCACCATCGGCGCGGCCTCGGCCCAGGTTGAAATCGGCCTGAAAGTATCTCCGTCTATCACGCACCTGCGCGCCGACTCTCCTTCTGATTATGGTTTCCAGAACGAGAAGGCGAAGCTTGGCATTAGCGGCGGCCTGGTGGTCGACTACTTTTTCGGACAGAACTATGCCTTCAGCACTGGCCTGGAGCTAGCCGGCAAGGGCGGCACCGTCAGCTACTTCGACACGGACCTGGGTCAGCGCAGGAATATGAAAATCGGGCTGCAGTACCTCCAGATTCCGATTACGGTGAAGCTGTTCACCAACGACGTTGCCACCGACACCAAACTGTATTTCCAGCTGGGTGGCTCGCTTAACGGCGCCATCACGGGCCGGATAAATGGCAACAAGCGCTACATCGACCCCGCTACGTCCGAAGAAACCAAAGCCCTTAAGCACGTTATTATTCCGGATGTGGGTCTGCGCGCGGGCTTTGGTGTGGAATACCAGCTAGGCCAAAGCACCAAAGTGCTGGCCGGCCTGAGCTACCACCGTGGCCTGCTCAACATTGATAACTATTTCGAGGATGAGCGTGGCTTCAAAGATGTAGAACTGAAAAACAGTGAGTTCGCGCTTGATCTGGGCATCAAGTTCTAAATTACTAGCCCTAGTAAGACGCAAAACCGCCCGTGTGCACTTAGCACACGGGCGGTTTTGCTTGTATATGATATCCGTGGGGCAGAAACGGCGGTTCGGCTGGCTTTGGGACCTAGTGTTTCACCAGCTCTCTTACATCACTGATCAGCAGGTTGGCTACCGGCTGCCGCTCCTCCAGCCAATGGAAAGCGCTGTACTGGCCGGGCGTCAGGATGCGCATCATGGCCAGCTCGTATTGCTTTGCTACGGGCATGGGGCCGGCCGCTACTAGGTTGTTTTGCTGCACCAACTCCAGTAGCGTAACGCGCCGAACTTCGCTGGCCTGTTTGCGCGTAAGGCGCAGCACATCGGTGAAAAAGCACGTCAGCTGCAGGGCGCGGTCGTTGAGTGGCTGCACGTACTGAGCCGGAATGCTTACCGCTTTGGCCGGCCGACGATGCGCATTTCGCTGGTACGGATGGGCCAGCGCGCTGGTAACAGCCAGAAACGAAACGAGGAGCAGAAACATCAACTTTTTCATGAGCGCAGGTGTGTGACAGTGGGTTAAACCAGGTTGGCTTTGAAGACGAATCAAACCTAGTGTACCGTTGGGCTTGTCACTGGTTTATTATCTGAACACCGCCGTATCCTGAGCAGAGGCCTAGAAATTCTTTCTCAGTCATTCAATCTACTATGAAGCATACTTCGTAGGTCCTCACCTTTGTTTCCGTAGAGTTTATCTACAGCCGGCCCCTGTTCATCTAATAAATGTTGAGCTTATTTCCTGTGGTAGCTAGGTTTATATCCGATTCCAGCCTCCAGGTCCTGTTTCAGGCAGGAAGAAAGCAGCATTGCCTCCACACCTCCCCTTGCTCGTATGCCCGCACCTATTGCCTGCGTTATTGTCGATGACAACGAAATCAACCGGCTCACCCTAGAACACATGGTGGAGCTTACACCTGAGCTAGAGCTAGTAGCCTCCTTGCCGGGCAGCCTAGAAGCGCTACAGTATTTCAGGCAGGGTGGGAAGGCCGACGTGCTGCTTCTTGATATTGAGATGCCTCATCTTTCGGGGCTGGAGCTGGCGCGCCTGCTGCCCGACCCGCAACCGGCCGTGATTATGGTAACCACGCACCGCGACTTCGCCGTGGATGCCTTCCAGTTGCGCGTTGATGACTACCTAGTAAAGCCAGTTGAATTTCCCCGGTTCACCCAAGCTGTTCATCGGGTTCTGGAACGACGTTCGTCAGAGAATGTAACGGTGTTGGAACCGGAGCCCCTTAGCCCGGAGCTATTCGTGAAGGTTGGCTCGCGCATGCTCCGCCTCAACTTTGATGAGGTGCTGTTCATCGAGGCGCTTTCCACCTATTCCATTCTGGTTACTAAAACGCAGAAGCACATTGTGTACCTCACGCTCAAAGCCCTCGTCGAGCGCCTGCCGTTTGCGCATTTCGTGCGGGTGCACCGCAGCTACATCGTGAACACGCAGCGTATTGACAGCATTGAGGAAAACATGCTGGTGCTGGGCAGCTACGAGGTGCCCGTCGGGAAATCGTATCAGGAGGCGTTCTATCGCAGCTTGCCTGGCTTGTAGCCACGGCGGAGGCTAGTGTATCAGGTAAGCTCCCGGGGCAGCTCCATCAGGGCTTGCTGAATGCAGTGCACAATTTCGGTCACTGCCGCCTGCCTGATGTGCGTATCCGCCTCTAGGCCCGCTGAATCCTGCTGCAACTGCTGCAGCGCATCCGCTACCCCCCGAACCCCCAACGACTCCACACCGGGCTTGATGTGGTGAATCACGGCGTTTACGCGTACCCAATCGTGAGCCGCAGCCGCTTCTTCCAGCTGGCTCAGGCTTTCCGGAATGTGCGTCAGGAAGGAGCGAATGATTTTCTCAACGAAGGCGTGCCGACCGTGGGCCAGTGCTTGCAGCTTCGTGAGGTCGTAGCTACTGCTAGGGGCGGCGTCCGCAACGGCGGGCTTCTGCAGTAGCTCAGTTATGCGGTTGTACAGCTCCTCTTCTTCAAAGGGCTTGGTCAGATACGCATCCATACCGGCTTCGAGGTAGCGCGTACTATCGGCCCGGAACGCATTGGCGGTAAGCGCCAGAATAGGCACATTGGCCCGGGTAGCGTCGGGCATGCGCCGGATGATGGCCGTTGCCTCCAGCCCGCTCATGCCCGGCATCTGAATATCCATCAGCACCACATCATAGGGGCGCTGCCGGAGCAGTTCTACACCTTTAGCTCCGTCTTCTGCTTCATCAACCAGCACTCCCCATTCATCCAGCAGCATCCGGGCCACGTCGCGGTTGATTTCATTGTCCTCCACGAGCAGCACCCGCCGGCCGCGCAGCTTTCCGGTGTCGAAAGAAGGTGCCGCGGCAGCAGCCGGAGCCAGTGCCGCAGTGCGCGGCAGGGTGAGCACAAACCGGAACGTGCTGCCACTGCCGAGGGTGCTTTCCACCTCTAGCTGGCCGCCCAACTGCTCTACAATAGCTTTGGAAATACTTAGGCCCAGGCCCGTCCCGCCGAAGCGGCGCGTGGTATCAGCGTATGCCTGTGTAAACCCTTCAAAAATACGGTCTTGCTGCTCTGTCGGGATACCAATACCGGTGTCGGAAACGCTAAACTCAATCGTGAGCGTTTGCTCAGTAGATGCTACCTGCCGGCTAATGACCGTGATGTGGCCGCCGGGCTCCGTGAACTTTATCGCATTGGCTACCAGATTAATCAACACCTGATTGATGCGATACGGATCGGTAATAACCCACGGCAACGGACATGACTCCCGCAGCGCGGTGCCTGACACCGTTATGCCTTTCTCAATGGCCTGCATCACCAGCGGCTGCAGCGCTTCGCTCATCGAATCGCAGAGGTTGAAAGCGGCCTGCTCCAGCTCCAGCTTGCCCGAGGTAATCTTAGCCATATCCAGCACATCATTGATGATGTTCAGCAGGTGCTGGCCTGAGCTACGGATAATGCGCACTAGTCCCTGCTGATGCGTGTTAAGCGGCGTTTTGGTTAGCTGAGCGGCCATGCCCAGCACCCCGTTCATCGGCGTTCGGATTTCGTGGCTCATGTTGGCCAGAAAGTTTTCTCGGGCCCGCACTGCCGCCTCCGCCTCATCTTTGGCCCGGTTGAGCTCCTGCTCGGCCAGAATGCGCTTGGTTACATTCACCAGGTAAATGTTGGCGTACCCCTCTTCGCGGAAAGGCGCCACAAAGGCCGTATGAAAGCCCGCCCCTATCGAAATATCTACTTGCCAGGCCTGGTTGTGCTCCAGGGCCGTAGCGGCCAGCCGCTGGGTTTTAACAAGCAAACGGCTTTGATCTTCCTCCTCCAGGGACTGAAACAGCACATTGGTTGCCGTGTTCGTGTACAGGATTTGGCCGCTCTCGTCCAGCCGGAACATTGGGTTCGGGTTCTGCCCCGAAATACTAGCCACGGAGCGCAGTTGCTCTGTAGCCCGGTGGTAGTCGGTGGTGTCCCGCATGCACACCAAGAAATTGGTAGTGGTTGAGTCTACCCCTTTCACGGGCATAAAGTCCCGTTCCAGCACGCGGCCGCTTTTCAGCTCAATAATCTCTTTGTAAGCTGGCAGGCCTAGTTGGCGTACCTGTTTTATATTCTGCTCGTAATTAACTGGGTCGGCAGCCAGCGGAATCATTTCGGCAGCTAGGTTGCGCCAAGGCTGCCCTATCCAGCGGGTAGCCGGCAACGGCAGCTCCCAAAGGTTACAGAACGGGTCGTTGATCAGGACAATACACCCTGCTTCATCGGTCAGCATAATACCTTCCTGTAGATGGTTCATGAGCTGGCCCAGTCGGCGAGCGGTAAGCTCTGCCTTGTAAGTTGCTTGCTGCAAGGCCGCTTCCAGTTCCTGAATACGCAGGCGGGCCTGCTCTATTTCTGAATACTGGTCGGACAAAGCAAAACGGGGTAAGGTCATAAACGGAAAGCATGCGCTTCTCCGAAACTACGACCTAGGCGGCCGAACAGACCCTGATTCTGGGTGAATGCAGCTTTTTTCCCGGCCAGTATTCGCTAGGCATCTGTGAACACCAAACCGCTTGCGGCCGGTACTTGGCCTAGCAGATACCAAAAAGCCCACCCTGCTGTCAGCAAAGTGGGCTTTTCTTCTATCAGGAGGAGTTTTCTCGCAGAAAAAATCCGTCAGTCAGTTATTTCCAATTCCCGGTCCTGCAACCGGCTCATGGCCGCCGCGGCCGAATGCAGCTCGATTTCCTCGCCGTATTCGTCCTCGATGCGGTATTCAGTGAGGCCCAGACTGGTGTCCTTCATCACTTTTACCCACTTATAATACTTCAGGTACCATTTCATCTGCCGGCTTACCAAGCCTTTGGTATAGTAAGCATGCAGGAAAGGATGCACCGAAAGCGTAATACCCGACTGGTTTTGGGCCACCAGCAGGTCGTCAATGCTGTTGTCGATTTCGTCCGTCACGAGGATGGAAGCTGAAATCTTGCCGGTTCCGCCGCAGGTAGGGCACACCTCGCCGGTAACAATGGCTTCGGCCGGCCGCACACGCTGCCGGGTAATCTGAAGCAAACCAAACTTGGTAATAGGCAGAATGGTATACCGGGCTTTGTCCAGCTTCATGATGCTGTGCACGGCATCTTCTACCTTTTTGCGGCTCTCGCCCGACTTCATATCAATGAAGTCGACAACGATGATACCGCCCATATCGCGCAGCCGAAGCTGGCGGGCTACCTCTCGGGCGGCGGCAAGGTTCACGTGCAGGGCCGTGGCCTCTTGGTCGCCTTCCTGGTTGCTCTTGTTGCCGGAGTTCACGTCGATGACGTGCAGGGCCTCCGTATGCTCAATAACAAGGTAACCACCTCCGGGCACCGTTACGGTTTTGCCAAACAGCGTTTTCAGCTGCTTTTCAATTCCCAGGTGCTCAAAGACTTTGGCCTTGCCGGAGTGCAGCTTCAGCAAACCCAGCTTGTCGGGCGCAATCTGCTGCAGGTAGCTGCGCATTTCCTCATACATCGGCGCCGAGTCCACGGTAATGGCATCGAACGACTCGTTGAGCATGTCGCGCAGCATGGAGGACGTGCGGCCTAGCTCGCCCAACACCTTATCGTTGGGTTTGCCGGTGCGCAGGTTCTGGAACAAGGTGTTCCATTTCTCCACCATGCTTTGCATATCCTTGTCGAGCTCAGCCACCTCGCGGCCTTCGGCCACAGTGCGGATGATCACGCCAAAATTATCGGGCTTGATGGAGGCAATCAGGCGCTTTAGCCGCTCCCGCTCCGTTTTGCTGACAATTTTTTTGGATACGCTGATGGTATTGGAAAAGGGCACCAACACCAGGTAACGGCCCGCCATGGAAATATCCGTGGACAAGCGCGGGCCCTTGGTAGAAATGGGCTCCTTTACAATCTGAACCAGCAGCTGCTGGCCCTTCTTGAGCGTGTTGTCGATCTTACCGACTTTGTCGAGCGTTCCGTCAAACTGGAAGGTTTTCAGGGGCCCAACGGTGATTTTCTGCGATTGTACGCCTTTGCCCCACTTGACCAAGGAAGGAAAATTTTCCCCTAGGTCGCCGTAGTGCAGAAAGGCGTCTTTTTGATACCCGATGTCAATGAACGCGGCGTTCAGACCGGGCATAACTTTCTTGACCGTGCCCAGGAAAATATCACCCACCGAATAGGCCGTATCGTTACGGTCGAAATGATATTCGATGAGGCGCTTGTCCTGTAGCAGGGCAATCCGTTCTCCGTCCTGAGTAGAATTAATGATTAATTCGTTACTCAATGGATTAAGCGGTTAGAATAGAATCTCTGGAAAAGAAGCCAGTTACTAGGTCTACTACCCCCCGAAACCCGCAAAGGGAAGCCAGCGCAAATGCGCTAGCTTCCCTTTCAAGCCACGGGGAAAGCAAACTTCTGGCCACTCTCAGAGAACCTAAGTGAGAGATAAGCGGATGGCTTTTCAGCATAGAAAAGCCCCGCCAGCAAACCCCGAAGGGGCTTACTTCTTCTTGTGACGGTTCTTGCGCAGACGCTTCTTCCGCTTGTGAGTGGCAATCTTATGACGCTTTCTCTTTTTACCGCAGGGCATGAGTTGAAGTGGTTAAGGGTTGTAAAAAAGTACTTAGTTCAGCTTTTGGAGTTGCTCATCCACGGAGGCCGCCAATGACGGGTCGGGGCTGATGCTCTTGGCCTTCAGGAAGGCCTTCCGAGCTTCTTCTTTGGCCCCGGTTTGGGCTAAAGAGACGCCAAGATAAAACTGTCCGTTGACGTTTTCGGCGTTGACCTTCGCCAATTCCCGGAAACGCTCTACGGCCTTGTCGTATTGATTGCTCTGAATAGCCAGTAAACCAAGGTTATACAGGGCTTTCTCGTTGCGAGGATCAGCTGCTAAAACTTCGCGCAGCAGTGTAATGCCCTGCACCGGATTGGTGCCGGCCATGTACGCCATGCCTAGGTTGGTTTTAGCATCCAGGTTGTCGGGGTTGTTTTTCAACACCTTCGCGTACAGTTCCTGGCACTTGGCCCCTAGCAATTTCTGGCGCTCCTCAGTCGTAGCAAAGCTGTAGGCTTCAAAATATTCGTCAGCCGCACGCTTCCATGCTTGTTCACCAGGGCGTACCAGAGCAACCTGCTCAAAATAATACCCGGCGCTGTCGAACTTCTCCACTGCTTTGTACTTCGCTGCCAGTTCCTGGGCCAGCCGAAGCTTGCCCTGTACATCGGCACCGGAAGCGTTAAACTTCGCCAGCAAGGTGTTAATCTCGCGGCGCTGGGCGGCCGGCACGGTCATGTGTGGCTGCTCGGCCGTGGGCTCGTGGCTACCCGCCGGGTGCCCATGCTCATCTAGGCCGCTGCCGGCCGTAGAAGGAGCCGCAGCACCATTGTCGCGGGTAGCAGTACGGGCTGCCTGCGTGAGGTCTCCCTTGTCCTTTTTGGTTTGCACAAGTACTTTCGGCAGCACAAACAGCCCAGCAATAAGCGCAACGGCTATAGCCAGAATCAGAAGTTGATGCTTAGAAGTGTTGTTGACCATCAGAAAAGGAAAAAAGCAGGCCGCCGGGCTTCCCTAACAGGAATTCCCAGCGGCTCGCCAGCAATATTACGACAACGGGTGGTTAAGCAGCCAGTTCTTTGATCTTCTTGCTGTTCTTGATCTTGCCAATGAAGGTCTTAGACGGCTTGAAGCTCGGGATGAAGTGCTCGTCGATGATGATCGACGTGTTTTTTGAAATGTTACGGGCTACTTTCTTCGCGCGCTTTTTGTTAACGAACGAGCCAAAGCCGCGCACATAGATGTTGTTGCCGTCGGCCATCGAATCCTTCACTACTTTGAAGAAGGCTTCTACGGTTGCCGAAACGTCTGCCTTTTCAATGCCGGTCTTGTCGGCAATTTCGGCGATTACTTCTGCTTTAGTCACGCTGGTAAGTGTACTAGGGAGTGAAAAAAATTAGGTTGGCAAATTATGCCGTCCTCAAAACGTAAGCACTTGCTCGGTAAGAGTTTGCCTACGTTTTGAGGGGCACAAAGGTAGTCCCCTTTTTTGGTTTTACAAATGGTTTTCCTGCATTCCGATTACGTTCCCCGGTTGCATCCAACTTATTCTTTCTCAAAGCCTTGACTTTCGTCTCAACTACTTCCTCAGCATCGTGGTTTGCTAATACTCTGCTTAGTTGGTATCCACGGCACCGCCGCGACTTGCCTTGGCGCCACACTCGCAACCCATACGCCATCTGGCTGTCGGAGGTGATTCTGCAACAAACCCGAGTGAAACAGGGTCTTCCCTACTACCTCGATTTTATTTCCAGCTACCCCACGGTACAAGACCTGGCTGCTGCCCCGCAGGACGAGGTGCTCCGGCACTGGCAGGGCCTAGGCTACTACTCGCGAGCCCGTAACATGCACCACACCGCCCAGCAGGTGGTAGAGGAGTATGGGGGCCTGTTTCCGGGCTCTTATGCTGAGCTGTTGAAGCTACGCGGCGTGGGTCAATACACTGCGGCCGCCATAGCCTCGTTTGCCTATGATGAGCAGGTGGCCGTGCTAGATGGCAACGTGTTCCGGGTACTAGCCCGAGTCTTCGGGTTAACCCAGGATATTGCCGCGCCGGCTAGCCGCAAGGTGTTTCAGCAACTAGCCGATACCCTTATTCCGGCCGACCAGCCCGCCGAGTTTAACCAAGCCATTATGGAGTTTGGGGCCATTCAGTGTACACCGCTAAAGCCCGACTGCCTGTTTTGCCCACTCCAGAGCCAATGCTACGCCTTCCAGCATGGCATGGTGCAGGAGCTGCCTGTGAAAAGCAAGGCCAAGGCGGCACGCACCCGCTACTTCCACTACTTGGTATTGCGCCATGCTGATACGCTTTATATGCGCAAGCGTGGGCCTAAAGACATCTGGGAAGGCTTGTACGACTTTGCCCTGCACGAATCCGATTCGGCGGAGTTGCCTGCGCTGGCCGTGGTTGATGCCGTGCGCTTACTAGGTGGTCAGTTTGCCGCAACTCAGGTAGCAGAGCCTGTGCATAGCCTGCGCCATATCCTGAGCCATCAGAAGGTAGAAGCCAAGTTTCATCCGGTGGAACTGGCCGAGCCGTTGTCAGCGGAAGCATTGATAACAGCTGGCGGATTGGTCCCGTACAAAACAGCCGAAATCGAAAGCTTACCAAAGCCTGTTTTGATAACTAACTATATTAGTAAAATAGGGTTTTAATTGCCAACAAATTTGGAATGCAAGAGGTTTATAGCTATATTTAAGCTAGTAAACCTCTCCTTTTTTTCAATTGCATTCCACTAACCATCAAGCATATGGCTGGCGTAAATAAAGTTATTCTGGTAGGCAACCTCGGTAAAGATCCGGAGGTTCGTCATCTGGAAGGGGGTAGCAGCGTGGCTCACTTCACCCTGGCTACCAACGAGTACTACAAAGACAAGCAGGGCAACCGCGTAGAGCGCACCGAGTGGCATAACATTGCCGCTTGGCGCGGGCTGGCCGAGCTGGCCGAAAAGTATCTGCGCAAAGGGCAGCAGGTTTACGTCGAAGGAAAAATCCGGACCCGTCAGTACCAGGACAAGGACAACCAAACGCGCTATATCACGGAAATCATAGCCGATGAAATATCGATGCTTGGCGGTCGGCCTCAGTCGGCGGAAGGTAGCGGCAGCCAACCTGCTGCGGCTACAGAAGCGCCTACTACCTTTCGGCAGGAACCAGAGCTAGACCAACTGCCGTTTTAACGGCAGCCGGCTCTCACTACCTTAAAGCCCCGGTTTTGCCGGGGCTTTTTTGTGTTTCTTTCGCAGGTAAAGGCGCAATTGTGCCCGGAAAGCGCTGAAAAGAGGTGCGCGCGGACGCTGGTTTCTTAGTTACCTTTGATACTTCATTTGTTTTGCTTCGCATGGCCATTTCTCAACTGCTGCGCGCCGGAGGCGCGATGTTAAGCCTGCTGACCCTGGCCGCGGGGTGCACCTCTAGCCCTGATTTCACGCCCAAGCCGAAGGGGTATAATCGTATTGATTTGCCGCCGCACGCCTACCAGCAGCTGGCGCCCGGGCATCCGTATCGGTTTGAGTACTCGCGCTACGCCAAGGTGCTGCGCGACTCTTCGTACCTGGCGCAGCCGCACTGGATCAACGTGTACTACCCCACGCTCAAGGCCAATGTGCAAATCACCTACGCCAGCCTGGCCGGCAAGCCACAGCTCTACAACAAGATGCTGGAGGACGCCCGCAAGCTCACGAGCAAACACGAAATCAAAGCCACGGCTATCGACGAAACGATGCTGAAAACGCCCAACGGCATGCGCATCTCGGTGTTTGAGCTGCAGGGTGAAGTACCCAGCCAGTTCCAGTTTTATACCACCGACAGCACCAAGCATTTCTTCCGCGGCGCTCTGTATTTCCGTACTGCCACGGCCAACGACTCGTTGGCCCCCGTGATTGAGTATGTAAAGCAGGACATTGTGCAGATGCTGAATACCCTGAAATATCAATGAGTGATGAAGAATGAGCAATGAAGAATGGCCGGACGGTACAGTTCATTGCTCATTCCTCATTCTTCATGCTTCATTGATCTATGAGTACTTTCTTTCAGACCAAACTTGAATACCTGCGCGGAGTAGGCTTGCAGCGGGCCCAGCTGTTGCAGAAAGAGCTGGAACTGTTCACGTATGGCGACTTAATTCAGCGCTACCCATTTCGCTACCTTGACCGTACGCAGTTTTACAACATCTGCGACCTGCACGATGACCTTCCCTATGTGCAGATTAAGGGGATTTTGCGTAACCGCGAGGTAGTAGGCGAGGGCCCTAAAAAACGCATGGTAGCCAAGGTAGCCGATGCCAGTGGCGAGCTGGAAGTGGTATGGTTTAAGGGCGTTAACTACCTAGAGAAAATCATTCGCAACCACCAGGAGTACATCGTATTCGGGAAACCTACGATGTTCAACGGGCGCCCCCAGATGGCCCACCCCGAGCTGGAGGAAGTAACGGAGCAGAAGACTGGCCAGAGCTACTTGCAGCCGGTGTATAACACCACTGAGAAGCTCAAGAACTACCATCGCGTCGATAGCAAAGCTATTGCCCGGATGGTTTCTGATCTGCTCAAGATTGCGCTGCCCCATGTACATGAAAACCTGTCGCAGGACCTAATCCGGCAGTACGGACTCATGGACAAGGCTACTGCCTATCAGCAGATTCACTTTCCGCAGAGCACCGATTTGCTGCAGGCGGCTCGCTTTCGGCTTAAGTTCGAAGAGCTGTTCTATGTGCAGCTGAAGCTGCTGCGCCAGCGCGACCAGCGCAAGGTGGAGCTGGCGGGCCAGATCTTCAAGGAAGTGCCGACCCTAGTGCATTTCTATAAGAACGTGATGCCCTTCGACCTGACCGGCGCCCAGAAACGGGTTATTCACGATATCTACAAGGATTTCTGCGCTGGCAAGCAAATGAACCGCCTGCTGCAGGGCGACGTGGGCTCGGGCAAAACCATTGTGGCGTTCATCAGCATGCTCATGGCTGCCGATAACGGCGCGCAAAGCTGCCTGATGGCGCCCACTGAAATTCTCGCTGACCAGCACTACGTGGGTCTCAAGCAGTTTGCCGATTTGCTAGGTCTGAAAATTGGCAAACTCACGGGCAGCACCCGCACCGCTGAGCGCCGCGTGCTGCACGAGCAGCTTCGGTCGGGTGAGATGCATATGCTAGTAGGCACGCACGCCCTGCTTGAGGATGTGGTACAATTCCGGAACCTGGGCCTCACCATTATGGATGAGCAGCACCGGTTTGGCGTAGCGCAGCGCTCCAAGCTCTGGCAGAAGAACCCGCACATCATTCCGCACGTGCTCGTGATGACCGCTACGCCTATTCCGCGCACGCTGGCCATGACGCTGTACGGCGACCTGGATGTGTCGGTAATTGATGAGCTACCGGCCGGCCGCAAACCCATCGTCACGGTGCACCGCTTTGATTCCAACCGCCTAAAGGTGTTCCAATTCCTGCGCGACCAAATTAAGCTGGGCCGCCAGGTGTACATCGTGTATCCGCTCATTGAGGAAAGCGAAGCCATGGCCGATTACAAGGACCTCATGGATGGCTACGAGAGCATTGCCCGCGCCTTCCCAGAGTTTCAGATCAGCATTGTGCACGGCCGCATGACGGCCGGCGAGAAAGACGCCGAAATGCAACGCTTCGTGAAAAACGAAACCCAGATTATGGTGGCTACCACCGTAATTGAGGTGGGCGTGAACGTACCCAACGCCTCCGTAATGGTGATTGAGAGCACCGAGCGGTTTGGCCTTTCGCAGCTACACCAGCTGCGCGGCCGCGTGGGCCGGGGCGCCGACCAGAGCTATTGCATCCTGATGAGTGGCTATAAGCTCAGCAAAGACTCGCGCACCCGCATCGAGACAATGGTGCGCACCAACAACGGGTTTGAAATTGCTGACATCGACCTGAAACTGCGGGGTCCCGGCGACCTAATGGGCACCCAGCAAAGCGGCGTACTTGATCTGCTGATTGCTGACCTAGCCAAGGACGGGCGCATCCTGACGGAAAGCCGCGCCGCGGCGCAACAACTGCTGCAAGAGGATCCTAGCCTCGCCAAGCCCGAAAACCTACCTATTCGGCGCCACATTGAAAGCCTGCCCGCCACCGCCGTGAACTGGAGCCGCATCAGCTAGGCGCCTGCACTTAGCAAACCCTGGCTACGGCCGATGATAAAACGAGGGCTAACCAACCAGCACTGCCGGTTGGCTAGCCCTCGCCATTTATAGAGGCAGGAGCATAAAAAAGGCGACTTCTAGAAAAGTCGCCTACTGCGGTGCTACTCTAATGTGGTACTAACAGAGGTGGGGGCAGTGGATTGCCAAAAGTGGCTGCCGCCGCCCTGTGTTACCTGCCGCTTAAGTGGCGGCTGGTTATGGAAAAAGGAAGCACTACGAACTGGTATTTGCCAAATCGTTTTGGTAGCAGCGGCCTGAACAGAGGACTGCTCTCCCTGTTTAGTAAACTTACCAGCAACGATAAGTCCAATCATAAGAAACAAACGCAGTAAAGATTTCATAGCAACGTAGAAGGTTGAGAACGGCTCTGGGCCCTAACAAAATTAAAGCCAACTCTCCGGCGAGAGGGTAATTTCAGAGCAAAAAATGAGCATAAACTGCTTTATAGGGTTAACTAAAGGAAAGGGATAGCATCTACGGGAGAAGCATATAAAATTTATATTTTACTATACATCTCCTCCTGATAGCTGCGGTCCTTACCGGCAGTTTTATCTCACTTTTCGATTGCAAAGATCGGGAGAGCAATTAATACTATCGGCTTCTGCACGTTAAGAAAGGATGAATAGTTTTGCAGAAGCCGCAACGCAGCCTCCCTCCATCGTTTTGTGCAGACTCCTGCTGAAGTTGGATACCTTTGGAGAATGCATTTTTGGGTTTCGGCCTATTTGTTAACCTAACTGCTTTCTTCGTGCGTTTCTCCTTACTCCTTGCCACTGGAATAGCTCTGGTTGGCACGTTCACGAATCCGGTGCTGGCTCAACGCGTGAAGTCGAGCTCCTTTAGCTACCTCCCCGAGCAGACAGAAGATCGGTACAACCAGCGAGTGGCCACGAAAACTTTCCCAGTCTCGACGGGTGGCTTTATTATTCTGGCTCATAAATCACCGACGGAGTATGCCGTTGAGCGCTATGATGCGGAACTGAAGCGCCTGTGGAGCACCTCCCTACCCCTGGCCGCCGGCGAGTCGGTAGATGGGTTTGCCCGTAGCAGCAGTCACGCCACCGTAGTCACGCATCTTACCACCGAGGCCGCGCAGCAGCTATCCGCCTATAGTATCGACCTAGGTAGCGGCCAGAAAACACCGGCTAAAAAGCTGCTCGATGCAGGGCTGCGCGACCGGCGCCCCGGCACGGCCTTCTCCCCCGACGGCACCAAGCTGATTGTGTGGCGTTACCTCAGCCGCGCCGAGCAAATCCGGGCTGTTGCTGCTACTGTCTACGACGAAAACTTACTGAAGCTGAAAGACCGGTACTTCGATTTCCACGATC
The DNA here is from genome assembly GCF_054780495.1 of Hymenobacter tenuis. NCBI lineage: Bacteria > Pseudomonadati > Bacteroidota > Cytophagia > Cytophagales > Hymenobacteraceae > Hymenobacter > Hymenobacter tenuis. Next base: position 386,426 of record NZ_BAAGWF010000003.1, on the reverse strand, counting down.
AAGGCGCGTTATTTTCGACAACCATTCATGTGGGCAACGATGGCTCTCAGTTTGTAACCCTGGTGAGCGACGGCATGAAAAAGATGACCGTTCGCCGCTACCGCAACGACTCGCCTGAGGTAAAAGTGATGTCGGTTTCCGTAGGCGGTACGTTCGGCGGCAAGGAGGTCAACGTATTCGACTCGCGCTTTGCCCTTCAATCCGACAATACACTCTATGCTGCTGCTATCTGCAACGAGCGCCTGAGTGGCCTGTATCACAGCCTGAAGGTGATTAAGTTTGATTTCACGGGTGAAGGCGACATGAAATTCGCCCCAGAGGTAAAGTTCACCCCCGAGTACCTGGCCGAAGTCAACAAAGCCACAGCTGCCACCGCCAAACGCTTGGAAGATGTATATCTGACTGATTTGCTGCTTACTGATGAAAAGCAGCTGGTAGTACTAGCGGAGAAGAAGTATGAGGAAGGCGGCGACAACTCGCCGGGCCACACCCGAGAATTGCACTTGTTTGGGTACAATGAGTTTCAGTCGCCTACGTGGCACACTATTATTGCCAAAGACCAGGTAGCGCCCGCCACGGAAGGCTTCAGCAGCATCGGGTACCGCGCCACCATCACCGGATCAGAAATACAACTGGTTACCTGGGAGAAGCTCAAGAATAAATCCGACCTATACCTGCGCCGGATTAACGCCCTGACGGGTGCAGTACAGGCTCCTAAGGGCTTGGGGCTGCACGTTGCCTCGGATCAAAACCCCTCGTACGTGAAGGACTTCACCACGTGGCTGGACCCCAAGACACTTATCGGGGTTAGCCGACCTAGTAAAAAATCGGCGGCGCTGATGCTGAACAAGATTGTAATGAAGTAACGGCCTAGTAACAGCAACACTAGCCCTTAATTTTGCAGAAAGGCCGCCCCCAAACTGGGGGCGGCCTTTCCGTTTAATGGTGTTTGATCTATCGGCTTCCTTATGGAAAGATACCTAGCGACTGGTAGCTTACGCCAATCTTCTCGATAGCGCTGTAGAAAGCAGCCGTGCGCAGATCCGTAATGCCCTCTACCTCATCCATCACCTTCCGGATAGATTGATAAGCGGTAATCATGGTGTCCTCCAGGCCAGAGCGCACGAGGTCAATTTCATCGGCGCCGTGCACAATTTGCTGGCGCTCTTCCGGTGAAATGGTTTTACCTGTTGTCCGCTCAATGGTGGCTACTAGGCGGCGCATGGCGCCTTCTTCGGCCCGCTTGCCCATTCGGCCGAAGCGCACGTTGGACAGGTTTTTCAGCCACTCGAAGTACGATACTGTTACGCCGCCTGCGTTCAGATACAGGTCGGGCAGAATGATGACACCTTTCTCGAGTAGAATTTTCTCGGCACCCTGAGTGGTTGGACCGTTGGCACCTTCTGCAATGATCTTCGCCTTGATCTTGCCTGCGTTGCCCTCATGAATCTGGTTTTCCAGCGCGGCCGGAATCAATACGTCGCACTCGTACTCCAGCAAATCCAGTGACTCTGCAATATCCTTTGCGCCGGGGAAACCCAGCACGGAGCCTGTTTCCTGGCGGTGTTTGAACACAGCGGCCACATCTAGGCCACTCTCGCTGTAGATACCACCTTCGCGCTCAGCAATACCAGTTATAATGCCGCCATCAGCTTGGCAGAAGTGGGCAGCGTAGTAGCCCACATTGCCCAGGCCTTGCACGATAATGCGCTTGCCAGCAACTCCACTGGTCAGGCCTACTTTTTTAAGCATCGGCTCATCCAGCAGCAACTCGCGCAGACCGTAGAACACGCCTAGGCCAGTCGCCTCGGTCCTGCCCCGGATACCACCCTGGCCTACCGGTTTGCCGGTTACGCAGCCAAGAGCACTGGTGTCGCCGTACTTGAAGGTCATATAGGTATCGGCAATCCAGGCCATTTCGCGGCCGCTGGTGCCGTAGTCAGGAGCTGGCACATCCATACCGGGGCCAATCAGGTTCTTCTTGATCAGTTCCGTAGCATAGCGGCGCGTAACGCGCTCCAGAATGTTCACGGGAGTAGTGCGCGGGTTGATTTTCACGCCGCCTTTAGCTCCACCGAACGGCACATCTACTAGGGCACACTTGAAAGTCATGAGTGTGGCCAGGGCCATTACCTCCTCCTCATCTACATACACACTGTAGCGAATACCGCCTTTGCTAGGCAGCTTGTGGTGGCTGTGCTGCACTCGGATGCCCTCAAAAACCTGCACGTGACCATCAACTTCTACTGGAAAGTTGACCTTGTAAATGCTGTTGCAGGCCCTGATTTGGGCTATAATGCCGGGGTCCAGTTTCGAGAAGCTTGCCGCATGGTCGTAGAATCGCAGCACACTCTCGTAAAAGTCTTTTCCCTGTACCTGTTCGTTAGCCATACCTAGTGGGAGTTGAAGGTGGAGTATCTGCTAGCAAACGGCGGATATAACTACTGCGTTGTGTAAACGCAACAAAGCCGCTCCCACGCATGGAAACGGCTTTGTTGAATTCAAGTACTTAGGGTATTCGGCCGCTAGGCCACCTCAGCCCTAGTAGGTGTACTCGTTGGCGGCAATCAGGTGGTCAGCAATGCGACGACGGGCTTCCTTGGCGTTGTAGAGGTCTGCCTTAGTGAAGCGCTTCAGGCCCATAGCCAGCAGGCGCTGCTCGTCGCCCTCGGTCATGGTGCCGATGGCGTCTTTGCCGAACTTGTTTACTTGGTCTACGGTATCGTAGAGGTACACGCGGGCAATGTCGATCTGCGTCGAAACTGCCTCTTCGCCTTTCACACCGGCTTCTTTCTCCACGCGCAGAATGGTGCTTTCGGCGGTATAGACTTTAATAGCCATGTCGGCGATGTTCATCAGTACTTCCTGCTCTTTGGCGAGCGAGTTCATGTACTTCTGCACGGCCGTGCCAGCTACCATCAGGATGGCCTTTTTCAGCTTGGCAATGGTCTTCTTCTCAGCCGCGAACAAGCCGGTTTCTTCTTCTAAGTTGAAGTCTGGAATGGCCATCAGCTCCTGCTGCACAGCCTGGGCCGGGCCCATTAGGTCCAGCTCGCCTTTCATGGCCTTCTTCAGGATCATGTCGACGGCCAGCATGCGGTTGATTTCGTTCGTGCCCTCGAAGATGCGGTTGATGCGCGAATCCCGATATGCACGGTCCATGGGGTAGTCGGCCGAGAAGCCGTAGCCACCATACACCTGCACACCTTCATCCACTACGTAGTCAAGCACTTCGGAGCCTTCTACTTTCAGGATAGCGCACTCCACGGCAAACTCGCGGGCAGCACCCAACAAAGCCTCGTTGTGGCTCTGGCCTTTAGCCAGCAACTCCTGCTCCATGCGGGCAATGTCCATACCGGCGCGGTAAATAGCCGATTCAACGGCGTAAATGCGCACGGCCTGCTGGGCCAGCTTGTATTTGATAGCGCCGAACTTGCTGATGGGCAGTTTGAACTGCACCCGCTCGTTGGCATACTTGATGCTCAGCGTAGAAGCCATTTTGGTAGCACCCAAGCAAGCAGCGGCCAGCTTAATACGACCAATGTTCAGGATGTTGAAAGCAATGAGGTGGCCTTTGCCAATCTCACCCAAAACAGCTGACTTCGGCACTTTCACATCCGACAGGAACACCTGACGGGTAGAAGAGCCTTTGATGCCCATCTTGTGCTCTTCGTTGCCGAGGCTCAGGCCAGGCGTGTTGCGCTCCACAATGAAGCCAGTGAACTTGTCGCCGTCAACCTGAGCAAACACAATGAATACGTCGGCGAAACCACCGTTCGTAATCCACATTTTCTGGCCGTTCAGCACGTAGAACTCGCCGTCTTCGGTCGGAATAGCTTTGGTTTTAGCACCCAGCGCGTCAGAGCCCGAACCTGGCTCCGTGAGGCAGTAGGCACCCATCAGCTCACCGCTGGTCAGGCCTGGCAGGTACTTCGCCTTCTGCTCTTCGTTGCCGAAGTACAGAATGGGCAGCATAGCAATACCTGTGTGAGCCGCGAAAGCAACTGGGAATGAGTGGCCACCACCCACGCCTTCAGTTACGCGCAGAGAAGTCGTGAAGTCCATATCCAGCCCGCCGTACTGCTCCGGGATGCTTACCCCGAACAGGCCTAGCTGACCAGCTTTCTCCATCAGGCCGCGCATCAGGCCTTCTTCGTGGTTATCGAGGCGCTCCAGTAGGGGCTGCACTTCTTTTTCCACGAAGTCCAGAGCCGTCTGGTGCATCATGTTCTGCTCCTCCGAAAAATCGGCGGGGGTAAATACGTCCTGAGCGTCGGTTTCCTTGATGATGAACTCGCCGCCTTTCACAAGCTTGTTGGTTACTTCCATGACCGGGTGAGATGTTGGGGTTGGAAAAAAATCGATGTCGAAAAGAGAAAGAAGATGCTCGGCATACCTACTACTTGGCTGCCATTAGCCCCTTCAGTGTGGGATACCGAAAGATAGCAAATTATGTTATGCTTGCCGAGTACTTTCTGAAAAAGAAACCCCGAGTGCCGGGGTTCTTAATCTTTTTAAGCAGAACCGTTTACCTAAGTATCTGGTTCTGAAAACGGAGCATATTCGGTGGTCGGTGTCGTGGGCCAGTTGAGTTTTCCAGTGGAAAAACGCTGCCACGCTTTCCGGCGGCGCACGCCACCGACCTCCAAATACGCTACCGGCTTATTTCAGCAACTCATAGATGCCAGCTACGCCCTGGCCACCGCCCACGCAGGCGGTTACCATGCCGTACTTCTTGCCCTGCGCCCGCAGCTCGTGGAAGAGCTGAATGCTGAGCTTAGCGCCGGAGCAACCGAGCGGATGGCCTAGCGCAATGGCACCGCCGTTCACGTTCAGCTTGCTCTCATCAATGTCCAGCTCGCGGGTAATAGCAATCGACTGGGAAGCGAAGGCCTCGTTCAGTTCAAACAGGTCGATGTCTTGGAGCTTCATGCCCGCTTGGCGCAACGCCTTCGGAATAGCCTTGATCGGGCCCATGCCCATGATGCGCGGGTCGATGCCTTCAGTGGCATAGGTAATCATGCGCGCAATGGGCTCCAGGTTCAGCTCCTTCACCATGCGCTCCGACATTACGATGACGAAAGCCGCCCCGTCAGAAGTCTGAGAAGAGTTACCAGCTGTTACTGAACCGTTGGCCGCGAATACCGGACGCAGCTTGGCCAGTGCCTCAATGGACGTGTCAGCCCGGGGGCCTTCGTCGGTATCTACTACAAACGAGCGGTTTTTCTTCTTGCCAGTGGCTTGGTCGAGGTAGGTTTCCTCTACCGTGATGGGCACAATCTGCTCCTTGAACTTGCCGGCCTGAATTGCCTTGATGGCCTTCTGGTGCGAGTTGTACGCAAACTGATCCTGGTCTTCGCGCGACACTTTATAGTCCTGCGCTACGGCTTCGGCCGTGAGGCCCATGCCCAGGTAGTAGTCGGGGTGCTGCTGAGCCAGCTTGTAGTTGGGCACCGTTTTCCAGCCTACGGTAGGCACCATGCTCATGCTCTCGGTGCCACCGGCCACGATGCATTCGGCCATACCAGCCGAGATTTTGCTGGCAGCCATGGCTATGGTTTCCACGCCGGAACCGCAGTAGCGGTTCACGATGAGGCCCGATACGTTCATGGGCAGAGCCAGCAACGAAATCAAGCGGCCCATTTGCAGGCCTTGCTCCGCTTCCGGTACCGCGTTACCTACCATCACATCGTCGATACGCGTGGGGTCGAGAGCAGGCACGGAGGCTACTAGGTGCTTGATGACGTCAGCGGCGAGGTCATCGGGGCGGGTGAAGCGGAAACCGCCGCGGGTGGCTTTGCCAACGGCCGTGCGGTAACCAGCTACGATATATGCATTCATTGTAGTGAGTCTTGAAGAAAGTAGTGGGATTAGAGCTGATCTAGACCTAGTTCCCCTTGAAGGGTAGAGCAGTTGCTTATCCTAGAACACCTAGCACTACTAGGTTCGTTCTAGGCCAGTCAACCACCCCTAACCCCTCCTCATCCGAGGAGGGGAACTAGTCTTTAGCTCTAGTTTCTCAAGGGTTTGCCGGTGGTCAGAATGCTCTGAATCCGCTCCAGCGTTTTCCGCTCGCCGGTCAGCGAAAGGAAAGCTTCGCGCTCCAGATCCAGCAGGTACTGCTCCGATACTTCGGTGGGGCTGCTTAGGTCGCCGCCGCACATGATGTAGGCCAGTTTGTTGGCAATCTTCACGTCGTGGTCGGAGATGTAGCGGCCTTCCTTCATGGCATGCACGCCGGTCAGGAACATACCCAGGGCGCCTTTGCCTTGCACCTTGATGTTGGTTTTCTGTACCGGCTGGGTGTAGCCATCTTCCGCCAACTCAATGGCAGCGGCTTTAGCTTGCGCGATGACGCGGTTGCTGTTTACCACTACCTCGTCGCCGCGGCGCAGGAAGCCTAAGTCGAAGGCCTCAGCAGCCGAAGTCGAAACTTTAGCGGTGCTGATGGTCATGAAGCTGTTGCGAAGCAAGTTGTATTCGGGCTCCCCTTCTTCGTACTTGGCTGCGGTGCGCAAGGTCATTTCCTTGGTGCCACCACCGCCAGGAATCAGGCCTACGCCAAATTCTACGAGGCCCATGTAGGTTTCAGCAGCTGCAACTACCCGGTCGCAGTGCAGGTTCAGCTCGCAGCCACCACCTAAGGCGAGGCCGTGCGGCGCACCGACTACCGGAATGCTGCTGTAGCGCATGCGCATCATGGCCTGCTGGAACTGGGCAATCATCAGGTTCAGCTCGTCGTACTCTTGGTCTAGCGCGAACATGTACACCAGGCCTAGGTTGGCACCCGCCGAGAAGTTCGGGGCGTCGTTGCCGACTACCATACCGCGGAAGTCCTTTTCGGCAATTTCCACGCCCTTCATCAAGCCCTGGATTACATCGGAGCCCAGCGCATTCATCTTGCTGTGGAACTCCACGTTCAGGATACCGTCGCCGAGGTCGAGCACCGAAGCACCGGCGTTTTTCCAGATGACCTTACCCGTAGCGCGCAGGTTGTCGAGGATGATAAAGTTCTCAACACCCGGAATGGCTTTGTAGGCCTTCGACTCGATGTCGTAGAACTGCTTTACGCCCTGCTCGCTCACCTTATAGAAGGTAGCGTTGCCAGCGGCCAGCATTTCCTGCACCCACGGCGCTACGGTTTTGCCTTCAGCTTGAGCCAGTTCCAATCCTTTCTGAACACCCAGAGCATCCCAGGTTTCAAACGGACCCATTTCCCAGCCGAAGCCAGCACGCAGCGCGTCGTCGATTTTGAACAGGGAATCGGTGATTTCCGGAATCCGGTTGCTCACGTAGGCAAACAGGCCCGCGAACGTCTTGCGGTAGAAGTCAGCGGCTTTGTCTTTGCCAGCTACCAGCACCTTAAAGCGGTCGGCCAGCTTCTCAATGGGCTTCGTGCTTTCCAGGGTAGCAAACTTCACACGGACGCTGGGCTTGTACTCCAGCGTAGCGAGGTCAAGCGCCTGAATTTCCGACTTGCCGCCTTCGCCCTTTACTTTCTTGTAGAAGCCTTGGGCAGTTTTGTCGCCTAGCCACTTGTTCTCAGCCATCTTCTTGATGAAGTCGGGCAGTTGGAACACCGCTTTGGCCTCGTCGTTCGGCAGATTTTGGGCTAAGCCGTTGGCTACATTAATCATTGTATCCAGGCCTACCACGTCAGAAGTCCGGAACGTGGCCGACTTGGCGTGACCGATAACCGGGCCGGTTAGCTTATCAACTTCTTCTACCGAGAGGCCGAGCTGGCTCATCACCTGCACCACGTCCATGATGGCGAAAACACCTACGCGGTTAGCAATGAAGGCGGGGGTGTCTTTGGCGAGTACGGTAGTTTTGCCCAGGTACAGGTCGCCGTAGTGCATCAGGAAATCCACTACCGACTGGTCCGTGTCCGGGGTCGGGATGATTTCGAGCAGCTTCAGGTAGCGCGGCGGGTTGAAGAAGTGGGTGCCGCAGAAGTACTTCTTAAAGTCATCGGAGCGGCCTTCCGTCATCATATGAATCGGGATGCCGCTGGTGTTCGAGGTAATCAGCGTGCCGGGCTTGCGGTATTGCTCCACGCGCTCAAACAGGCTCTTTTTGATATCGAGGCGCTCTACCACTACCTCAATCGTCCAGTCGCAGGTCGCAATGTCCTTGAGGTTGTCGTCGAAGTTGCCGGTCTTGATGCGGCTAGCATCGGCTTTGCGGTACAGCGGCGAGGGGTTAGCCGCTACGGCAGCCTGCAGGGAGCTGTTGACAATGCGGTTTTTCACCGCCGGGTTGTCCAGCTTCAGGCCTTTCGCTTCTTCAGCGGGCAGAAGCTCTTTCGGTGCGATGTCGAGCAGCAATACTTGCACGCCGATGTTGGCGAAGTGGCACGCAATGCGCGAGCCCATCACACCGGAGCCCAATACAGCTACTTTTTTGATGGTACGATTCATTCGTGGGGGGAATGAGTGGGTGAGAAATGAAAGAATCAGAAAGGAGAACCGGCTAGCAAACTACTCGTCATGCCGAATTTATGACTACTAAAAAGCCCCAGATCAGGAGCACGTTCAGGCAGTAAAAAGCCCCGAGCTGCTGGACTAGGCCGGCGACTCGGAGCGCAGAGGTTTCGGTTTGAAGTCGTCGTAGAGGGTTTTGCCCTCAATCATGCCGGTAATCTGGCCTACCACTTTGAAAAACACGTTCAGCTCGCTCTGCGGAATTTTCTCGCGCACCTTCAAATTGAAGTGGCGCACCGTTTGGCGGGAAATTTCTTTGCCGCGCAGGCCTTCTTCCGTCAGGAAGATGCGCACCGAGCGTTTATCCTGAGTATCAGCTTGTTTATAGATCAGACCTTTCTCTTCCATGCTGCGTAGAATACGCGTTAAGGAGCGAGTTTCTAAGCCAAGCAAAGGCGCTATTTTGGTGGCAGGAGTACCGTTTTCCTGGTCGATGTTCAGCAGCACGAAGCCAATGCTCGTGGTGATGTCGTGCTTGGCCGCTTGCGTATTGTACATACGCGAAATGGCGTGCCAGGCAACTTTAATGTTATAATCGACGGTTTCTTCGGGTGTCATGGGTGAGGGCAGCAAGTCCGGTAAACATACAGAAATATGTTATGCTTGCATACTAAGTTAGGCAAAAAAAGTTTGTCTTTGCTGCTTGTGCCATCCTACTATACTGTCGTTCGTGTGCCTTCACTCATAGACACATGGTAGTACTACCTCTACTGAAATTTGATGATCTGGCTGCGTCAGAAAAGTCGTTTTGAATATTTAAACGGTCATGCTTGGTCTGGCGTCCGCGCAGCCGGAGCATCCCTACTTCCTCGTTATATCGTCGCTAGGCCCACTAACTAGTCAGAATAACAGCATTTCGGATTTGCTCAGCTTGACGTTCTAAAATTTTCAGCCCAAGCTTAAAAAACCGCACGAAAATCATTTGAGGCTTTCAGCTCTGATATAGGCTAGTAACACAAACGGCCCCACTGTAACAGCGGGGCCGTTGTATGAAAATCTTGAAAACTAGCGTACCGCAGCCTGATTATATAGGCTCTCAATTACCGATTTATTATTCTCAGTAATGGCTTTGCGCTTCACTTTCATGGTAGGCGTCATTTCGCCGGTTTCCACGGTCCAGAGCTGAGGGAGCAGCACGATTTTCTTTACCTGTTCCCACTGGGCGAAGCTGCTGTTGTACTTGTTCACCAAGTCCTCATACATCTTCACTACCTTCTCATTCTTGATCAACTCCTCGTTTGAGCAGTTGCAATCCACGTCGTTGCGCTTGCACCAGCCTTTGAGGTCATCGAAGGACGGAATAACGAGCGCGGATGGAAACTTCTGACCGTCGCCGACTACCATGCACTGCTCTACCAGCGGCGACTCTTTGAGCTTGCCTTCCAGCACCTGCGGAGCAATGTACTTGCCGCCCGAGGTCTTGAACATCTCCTTCTTGCGGTCGGTGATTTTCAGGAACTTGCCATCCACAATTTCTCCGATGTCACCGGTGTGGAACCAGCCTTCGGCGTCAAATTCCTTGGCCGTCAGCTCGGGCTTGTTGTAGTAGCCTTTCATCACCGACTCCGACTTGGTCAGAATCTCGCCGTCCGGCGCAATTTTCACCTCGGTGTTGTCGATGATGGGGCCCACGGTGCCGATCATGTTGTTTTCGGGCTCGTAGCCGCCTACCGCAATTACCGGCGAGGTTTCAGTGAGGCCGTAGCCTTCCATCACCCGGATTCCGGCCGACCAGAACACGCGGGCTAGGCGTGGCTGCAAAGCACCTCCCCCACTCACGATGCAACGCAGGTTACCACCCAGGGCCTCACGCCACTTATTGAAGATGAGCTTGTTGGCCAGTGCTAGCTGCGTGTTATAGAAGAAGCCGTGGTCTTTCTGGTTGTCATACTCCAGGCCCAAGTTAAGGGCCCAGAAGAACAGCTGCTTTTTTACGCCTTCCAGGGTGTGGCCTTTAGCTACAATTTTGTCGTACACCTTTTCCAAGAGGCGCGGCACGGTGGTGAAGATTTCGGGCTTCACTTCGCGCAGGTTGTCGGCAATGGTTTCCATGCTCTCGGCATAGTAGATGCTCACTCCATTGATGAGGTACAGGTGCGTTACCATCCGCTCGAAGATGTGGCAGAGCGGCAGAAAGCTCAGGGCCTTGTCATCTTTGGTAACCGGCACAAAGCGCTGGGAGTTGCGGCAGTTGCTGAGCAGGTTGTTGTGCGTCAGCATTACGCCTTTGGGCTGGCCCGTGGTGCCGGAAGTATAAATCAGGGTGAGCAGGTCGTCGGGCTGCACGGCGGCTTTCAGCGGCTCCAAGTCGGCGGGGTTGCCTTTTTTTCCTAGGTCCAACAGCTCCTCAAAGTGCCGGGCACCTTCAATCTTATCGAAGGTGAACACGTTTTCCTGCGGAATATTCAGCCCTTGGGTGGCTTCGCGCACCTTGTCGAGCAGCTTGGCATCAGCCACAAAAATCGCCTTTACGCCCGCATCAGTGAAGATGTATTTATAATCTTCTACCGTAATGCTGGGGTACATGGGCACGCTGGTAGCCCCAAGCTGGGCAATACCAAAATCGGCGTACATCCACTCCGGGCGGTTCATGGAAATAATGGCCACCTTATCATCTTTCCCGATGCCCAGAGCGCGCAAGCCCAGGCTCACCTGGTTTACTTTTTCAACCACCGTATCGGTGCTGACAGGGGTATACTGGCCGTTTATTTTGGCAGCGAAGCAGTCGGGTTTATTGTACTTCTGCTGCAGCTGGGGCAGAATATCGAAGGTGCGACGAATGTCCATAGAGAGAGTGGGCACTGTGGTGGGTTGGCAACGTGAGAGGCGAAGAAGTTCCTGCTAGGTCTCATGAGAGAGCAAGCCGAACAGGAACGGCTGCTTAAATAACTACTTTTTTCGCAGGAAAGCACGTAGCGGGCCAAAACACGATAGGGCTGTGCCGGGCTTTTGCGTAGCTTTGTCAGAGCCTGCTCCCTCTGTGCACGATGAATCTGGCCATCTTTTTTGATCCGCTTTCCGAAGAGCTGACCGGTCTGGCTACGGCCCCGACTACGCTGGCTGCCTATGTCACGCCTTTTCTGGATACGTTCCCGGACTGGCGCGCGGCTGATCTGGCCTTGATTGGGCTGGATGAGTGGCGAGGAAGCGCCGCACCAGCTCCCGAGCAGCACGGCGCCGATACGGTGCGCCGCCGCTTTTATCAGCTCCAGAAGGGTACCGGCCCGGTGCGGTTGGTAGACCTAGGCAACCTGCGGCCCGGCCTGACCCTGGAAGACACGTACCAGCGCCTACGCGAAATTATTGCCGCCCTGCTCGACCAGAATACCGTGCCTATTCTGCTGGGCGGCTCCCACGACCTCGACTATGGGCAGTTTCTCGCCTATGAGACCCTAGACCGGGCCGTAAGCTTTGCCACCGTAGATGCGCGCGTAGACATGGCCGAAGTGGAGGGCTCACGGCCCGAAGACAGCCACTTGCGCCGTATGCTGCTGCACGAGCCGAGCTTCTTGTTCAACTTTGCGCAGTTGGCGCACCAGCAGTACCTAGTAGCCCCCGACGTGCTGGCGGCTCTGGAGAAACTGCACTTCGAAACTCTGCGCCTGGGCGCCATTCATGCTGATGTTCGCCAAGCCGAGCCGCTGCTGCGCCAGGCCGACTTTATAAGCTTTGATGTAGCTGCCCTGCGCTGGAACGATGCCCCGGCCTATTGGCCCGCTAACCCGTTTGGCCTGAGCAATGAAGAAGCGGCCCAGCTGGCTTGGTATGCCGGCCACAACGATACCCTGACTTCGTTTGGCCTGTACGGCTACCGCCCCAACCACGACCCACACGGACTAGCCGCGGCTACCCTGGCCACCATGCTCTGGTATTTTGTGGAAGGCTATTATCATCGGCGGCAGGAAACTGATTTTCAGAGTCGCCGTTTTATGCGCTACGCCGTAGGCCTGCCCGGCACGCCGGCCAAGCTGGTTTTCTATAAAAGCAAGCGCACCGAAAAGTGGTGGCTGGAGGTAGAAAGCCTCGCCGACAGCGACATAAAGCGCATTGTACCCTGCAGCTACCAAGATTATCTGCGCGCTGCACAGGGCGACCTACCCAACCGCTGGATTCTGACCCAGGCCCTGCTAGGCTAACCGTGCGGGGAAGGCCGGTTTGCGAAGAACGATACCCTAGTACATGAGCCCGACGCCAGAGTTGCCTACCGAACCCCTGAAAACGTATACTAAAGCCCAACTGGCCCTGCGCAACGGCCAGGACCGGGACGAAATTTGGGTGAGCTACAAAGGCCTGATTTACGACGTAACCCGCTCCCGCCTCTGGAAGCGCGGCAACCACTACGAGCACTGGGCCGGCCAAGACCTGACGCAGGAACTGGAACGAGACGCCCCGCACACACCCAACGTTTTCGACAAATTCCCGGTTATCGGCCAGCTAGCGTAACGCAACGCCCTAGGCAGTTCAGGGGCCGTAAGCCGTATTAAGTATGCACTTGCTGCTGCGCCAGGCCATCATCACTACCTCTCTTCATGAGCACAACTGAAAGTTCTTCCCATTTTCATAACCTCGAAACGCTTTCAACCCGTGAGCTGCTGGCTGGTATCAATAGTGTTGATCAGACCGTTCCGCTGGCTGTAGCCAAAGCCTTACCCCAGATTGAAGCGTTGGTGGAAGCTACCGTAGCCCGGCTCCGTGCAGGCGGGCGCTTATTCTACATTGGCGCGGGCACCAGTGGCCGCCTAGGAATTCTCGACGCCTCGGAGTGTCCACCTACCTTTGGCGTTCCGCAGGGGGTAGTAATTGGCCTGATTGCCGGCGGCGACACCGCCATCCGGAAGGCCGTGGAAAACGCTGAGGATGACGCCGAGCAAGCCTGGCTGGATCTGCAGCAACATGCCATTACTGCCCAGGATATTGTGGTGGGCATTGCAGCCTCGGGGCGCACACCCTACGTAATTGGAGGTCTCGAGCAAGCGCGCCGCCACGGCCTAGTCACCGGCTGTATTGTGTGCAACGCAGGCTCAGCCGTAGCTGCCGCCGCTGACTTTCCGGTGGAAGTAGTTACCGGCCCAGAATTCGTGACGGGAAGCACGCGCCTGAAGGCGGGCACGGCCCAAAAGCTGGTGCTGAACATGCTTACCACGGCTACCTTTATTCGGTTGGGCCGCGTGAAAGGCAACAAAATGGTAGATATGCAGCTCAGCAATGCCAAATTGGTAGACCGCGGCGAGCGTATGCTGATGGACGAGCTCGGCATCTCACAGCCCGAAGCCGCTGCCTTGTTGCTGCAGCACGGCTCAGTACGAGCTGCCCTCGAGGCTCGGCAGTAAGCCAGTCAGTAGGTTCACGGCTACAGGGTGCCTAGCCGGTTAAGCTGCACCGTGAATTTCTATTCTACCACTACTGGGAAACCCACTGCGTTTGTTCGGAGTTAAGGCAGAGAGTGAGGCACTACCCGCTTCACGCTGGTTCAGCACAAGCCCAGGCGTGTGCTTTATTTCTCTTCCTTATGCACACCATTGAGCCGCACTACGCCTGGCTGGAACAATACTCAGCCTCCGAAGACCCCCGCTCCCCCCTGTTTGAAGCCGAAAACAGCCTCGACAGCTATGTAAATACCATTTACGGCTACTACATCCATCCGCAGTGGGACAGCCTTGATTCCGAGACGCTGTTCCTGAAAATTCTGTTTGTGGATTATGACCAAGGCATTGCCATCATCGAATTTATCGGGGAGTGGAATGATGCCATCGAAAACGACATCATGCACCTCAAGCGCAACATCATTGATTTGATGACGCATGAGGGCATCCGCAAATTCATCCTGATCGGCGAAAACGTGTTCAACTTCCACGGTTCCGAAGACGACTACTACGAAGAGTGGTTTGAGGACGTGGAAGACGGCTGGATTGCGGCCGTCAACTTCCAGGAGCACGTCATTCGGGAAATGCGCCAGTATAACGTGGATACGTACATCAATTTTGGCGGCCAGCTAGATGAATTACCCTGGCGAACCTATCCGCCCCGCAAGCTCTTTGAGGTAGTTGATGGGATGTTGCAGCGGCGCCTAGGGTAATTTCAGCCGCCATGTGTTCCTCGCAATAAGGCACAAAAAAAGAGGCTCTCCGTTGTGGAGAGCCTCTTTTTTACGTCTAAGACGCAGCTAGAATTACTGAGCTGGAGTCGTAGCAGGAGCTGGAGTAGCCTGGCTTGGGTTAGCGTCAGCTGCATCTTCCATTACGTCAGCCTTAGCGTCAGCCGAGTCACGAACTGCGTCAGCCTGCTCTTCCATAGCGTCAGCTTTCTGCTCACCAGCAGCTTCTACGTTGTCAGCAGTGTTTTCCTGAGCGTTTTCAGTTTTGCTGTCGCAAGAAGCGAAAGAGAACGAAACAGCAGCCAGGGCGAGGAACAATACCTTTTTCATGATGGGGAAATTAGAGAGTGTTGAAAAGTCGTTTTAAAAATCTGCTTCTCTCCAGGTTGAACAGAAGCTAGATTCACGACTTTATACTCAGCGGTTAAGAAGGTAACCCTGCTGAGCTTAATTTTTTTTCTGGTGTTTGCGTCTGCCCTTAAAACGCAACAGCCCGCCAGCCATAAAAAGGCCAGCGGGCTGCAAACTGGGCGAAAGCCCGGCTATTTCTTCCGGAATACGATACCAATTGGTACCCCCGTGAAATCGAAGTTTTCACGCAGGCGGTTTTCCAGATAGCGCGTGTAGCTTTCCTTCACGTACTGCGGCAGGTTGCAGAAGAACGCAAACACCGGGTTGTGAGTAGGTAGCTGCGTTACGTACTTAATGCGCACCAGCTTGCCCTTCTGAATGGGCGGCGGATACTTCTCAATTTCGCGCAGCATTACCTCGTTCAGCTCCGAAGTCGGGATTTTCTTGCGCTTGTTTTCGTACACCTGAATGGCCGTTTCAATGGCTTTGTGCACGCGCTGCTTGGTCAGCACCGAGGTGAAGATGATAGGCGGATAGCTGATAGGCGCAATCTTTTCGCGGATTTTGTCCTCGAACTCCTTGGCCGTATTGGTTTGCTTGTCCTCAATCAGGTCCCACTTGTTGACCAGAATCACGATGCCCTTGCGGTTTTTGTCGGCTAGGCCAATGATGTTCAGGTCTTGGGCTTCTAGGCCGCGGGTCGCGTCTACCATCACGATGCAGATATCCGACTCCTCTAGGGCCCGGATAGAGCGCAACACCGAGTAAAACTCAACGTCTTCGTGCACCTTGGTTTTGCGGCGCAAACCCGCCGTGTCTACTAGGATGAATTCCTGACCAAAGGCATTGTAGCGCGCCTGGATAGAGTCGCGGGTAGTGCCGGCAATATCCGTTACGATGCTACGGTCAGTGCCGAGCAGCAGGTTTACAAACGACGATTTACCTACGTTCGGGCGGCCTACTACCGCAATCTTCGGAATGCCCAGGTCGGGCTCTTCCACGCCTTCTTCCGGAAAGTGGCTGATGACGGCATCCAGCAGGTCGCCAGTGCCCGAGCCGCTCTGGGAGCTGATTGGATAGATTTCGCCGTCGCCGAGGCCTAGGGCATAAAATTCGCCAGACGCATGAGCGCGAGCGTTGGTATCGGCCTTATTGGCTACGATGTAGATAGGCTTTTTGCCTTGGTAGCGGCGCAGTACGCTGGCAAACTCTTCGTCGAGCGAGTGCAAACCGGCGTCTACGTCCACCATAAACAACACTACATCGGCTTCCTCAATGGCCAGCTTTACCTGCTTGTTGATTTCGCCTTCAAAGATGTCTTCGGAGTTGTGCACGTACCCACCCGTGTCGATAACGGTGTAGTACTTGCCGGTCCAGTCGCCGTAGCCATAGTGCCGGTCGCGCGTTACGCCGGACTCATTGTCCATGATGGCTTTGCGCTGGCCTACGAGGCGGTTAAACAGGGTAGACTTACCCACGTTGGGGCGGCCCACAATTGCAATGGTATTTTTCATGTGTCTGACTCCAGCCGCCGGCCCGACCAGTTTCGGCAGTGCCCGGAGTAGTTATGTGAAGTATGGTCGGCAGAGGTGAAATTGTGAAAGGTGAAGTGGTAAAATGAAGTTCAGCAGGCCTAAGAAACGCCGCTAGACTATGAATTCACAACATCACCTTTCACAATTTCACTTATTGATTATAGCCGAAACGGCTCAGAGCTTTAGGATCAGTGCGCCAGTTTTCGTTGACTTTAACATGGATTTCGAGAAACACTTTCTTCTGAAAGAACTTCTCCATTTCCTCGCGAGCCCAGGTGCCTACTTTCTTTAAAGCAGCGCCTTGCTGGCCAATGATGATTCCTTTCTGGCTGGCCCGTTCCACGTAGATAATGGAGCGCATCCGGATGATGTCTTCTTCTTCTTTGAACTCTTCAATTTCTACCTCACAGCTATAAGGCACTTCTTTCTTGTAGAGCTTGAAGATTTTCTCCCGAATCATTTCGGCGGCGAAGAAACGCTCCGGTTTGTCGGTAAGTTCATCTTTGGGGTAATACGGCGGATGCACCGGCAGGTAACCCAAAATCAGATCGAGCAACTCGCCGGTTCCGAACTTCTCCAACGCTGAAATGGGCAGCACCCGGGTAGCATTTGGCAAATGCTCACGCCAGTACTCCACCTTAGCCTCCACCTCGGCTTGGTCAGCCTGATCAATTTTGTTGACCAGCAGCAGAATAGGCGTATCCACCATTTTGCGCAGGCGCTCAACCACCGGCTCCTCATCGTGCTTTTCGTAGATATCCGTCACGAACAGAATCACGTCGGCATCTTCCAGGGAGCTGTACACAAACGACATCATGGCGTTGTGCAGCTCGTATTTGGGCTGAATGATGCCAGGCGTATCGGAGTAGACCAGCTGAAAGTCGTCGCCGTTGAGGATGCCCAGAATGCGGTGGCGCGTGGTCTGGGCTTTGCTGGTAACGATGCTGAGCCGCTCGCCCATCAGGGCGTTCATCAGCGTCGACTTGCCCACGTTGGGTTTGCCGATAATGCTCACAAAGCCAGCGCGGTGCGGAGTAGGTTCGGGATTCACAGTATTTTCGAAATAAGTCTGCAAAGGTACCGCTTTACTACCAGATGGGCATTGTGTCAGATAAAATCAAGTAGGTAAGCAGGTTGAGTGCACGCCAGCAGGGCTTTTTGCCGATTGATAAGCTAGTGCGGCAGAAAAATACAGGCTTCTCTTCAAACCCTGAAGGCCCTACCTTTGTCTTCGGACGGACGACCGTTCTTTCTTCTATGCCCACTTCTTCTGCTTCGCAAGGCCGCATTGGCGTCCTGCTCGTGAATCTTGGTACTCCCGACTCGCCCCAGACCGGGGACGTGCGCCGCTACCTCAACGAATTCCTGACCGATGCCCGCGTAATTGATATGCCGGCGGCGGTGCGCTATCCGCTGTTTCAAGGCCTGATTGTGCCCTTACGAGCCCCCAAATCGGCCAAAATATATCAGCAGCTCTGGACGGAACGCGGCTCTCCCCTGCTCTACCACGGGCTTGATCTGCAGAAGCTAGTTCAGGAAAAACTGGGCAAAGACTACCTCGTGGCATTTGGCATGCGCTACCAGAACCCCAGCATTGAGAGTGCGCTGGAGGAACTACGTGACGCGGCCGTAGACCGCATTATTGTACTACCCCTCTTCCCGCAGTATGCTTCGGCCAGCACCGGCTCGGTACAGGAAAAAGTAATGGAGTTGGTGAGCAAATGGTGGGTAGTGCCCAGCATCAGCTTTATCAGCAACTTTGTGGATGAGCCGGGCTTTGTGGGCACGTTTGCTACGCTGGCCAAGGAGGAAATGGCCAAGCACAACTACGACCACTTTGTGTTCAGCTACCATGGCATTCCGGAGCGGCACGTGCTGAAGGGCAGCCACAAAGGCTACTGCAAGCTGGGTAGCTGCTGCAACAGCTATAACAAAAACAACCGCTACTGCTACCGGGCACAGTGCTTCGAGACCTCACGGCAGCTAGCAAAAGCCCTCAACCTGGCGCCGGAGCAGTACACTACCACCTTCCAGAGCCGCCTACAAAGCCGCCTCCGCGACCCGTGGCTGCAGCCGTACACGGATGAGGTTATTAAAGAATTCCCTGCCAAAGGCATCAAAAGCGTGTTGGCCTTTTCTCCCGCTTTTGTAGCCGACTGCCTAGAGACGACTATTGAAGTAGGGGAAGAATTCAAGGAAATGTTTGAGGAAGCCGGTGGAGAGCACTGGCAGCTGGTTCCTTCCCTGAACTCACACCCGCAATGGGTAGATGCCGTAGCTGACATGATTCGGCGGAACTAACGAATAGCCTTTTCCACACAACACTAGCCCCGCTAGAGTCAGCAACTGCTTGACTTTCTAGCGGGGCTAGTGTTTTTATGGGAGAGGTGGTTGCTGCTGTTGCCTACCCTAGTCGGCGGCGTTGATAAAACGAGGCGTCGTCGTAGCCGGGCTGGTTATAGAAGTCGCGCTCTGGAGCCTCGGGCAGCGTTAAGTTGAGGGCACGCAGCATGGCCTGCTCATAGTCGCGGGTTATCTGAATCTCAATGTGCGGCGGGTATTCCAGCACCGTTTGAGACGTAAGCGAGGGTACAAACACGTTGTCGCCCTCTTCATCCAAGGCCGCTACGCCAATGGGCAGCAGAATGTGCCGGTCTCGCTCATTGATGTGCAGGTTTTCCGAAAGCTCGATATCGAGGTAGCGCACTTTTAAGGCCTCCACATCCACAATCAGTTCGAACACCTGCCCAAACTGCCGGCCGTCGGCGCCGCGCACCGACCAGCCGCGCACATCCGGATTACCGTCGGCCACTTCAAACTCTTTCAGATCGTTCAGGCGCCGCAGGTGCATACCTTGGGCGGAAGGAATTGGGTCAGTGAGAGGCTCCATTGCAGAGAAACTGAGTAGCAGGTTTAAGAGAAATAACGACCTAACGAACCGGCAGTTCGTTGAGGCTGGAAACCAAGCGGGCGGCCCGCGTGAGGTAGTCGCGTAGCTGTTGCTGGTCTTCTGGAGTAGCAGAGCGGCCACTCAGGCTCGAGGCCTGTATGGTAAGCTGGTTAGCCTCGTTTTCTAGGGTAGGCGCCACTTTTTGCTGCATCGCCTGCAACAGGGCCGCGCTGGCTACATATCCCGGCCGCAAGCTGGAGCCGGCTTCATCAATCCGGTTGGTAGCGCTGGTGAGGTCGTCGCGGCGAGTTGCAATGGCCGCATCTCGCAGGTCGTCGCGGTCGGCTAGGCTAACAAGGGTAGCAGTGAGCAAGCGTAAGCCTTCCCGGGCATACTGGGGTTGGCTGGCATCACCCTGGGCAAAGGTGGCCAAGGCCTCAGGAGTAGCCTGCGCAACCGGATCTGCGCTTTCGGCGGCCATATTCCCAACAGCATCAGCAGCAGGCTTCGGACCGGTTTCAGCACCCGTGGCACTATCAGGAGGGGCCGGAATGCCGGAGCCGACCGGAGCGGGCACATCAGTAGGCGGCGCGTTTTCGGCCCGAAACAGAAAGTAGGCACCTACCCCAACCACTGCCAGTACCAGCAGAATCAGAAGCCAGGGGCTCGGAGAAGATTTTTTGCGTTGAATGTTGATGTCGGCCATAGTGCGCAGAGCAGAGTGTGGGCAATCCTTACGAATGCGGGCCAAAATACGATGCGCTCCGTCGTTATCTGTATGCCTGCACCCGGCTTCCTGCGGTTCGAGCACCTAAGGGGCCTAGTAAATTCTACCCGTACCGTCTGACCCCGCATCCAAAGTACTAGCTTTGATTTCGAGCTCAACCTCCCAAACACACACGGCCCGCTACCAGAAGCAGCGGGCCGTGTGTGGGTATAGAAAGCCAGGCAGGTTAGATGCTCAGCGGTTCCTTGCGGTACATTTTGGCGAGTTGCTCCACGGCATAATCTACCTCCTCGGCTGTGTTGTACTTGCTCATCGAGAACCGAATGGTGCCACGGTCAGGGTCAGCATTGAGGGCGCTGAGCACGTGCGAGCCGGCATTGGCGCCGCTGGTACAGGCCGAGCCTCCTGATACCGACACCTTGTTGATGTCCAGATTAAACAGCAGCATCTCGTTCATCACGGACGGCGGCAGGCTTACGCTGAGCACGGTGTAGAGGCTTTTCTCCACATCAGCAGAGGTGCCGTTAAACTGCACGTCCTCAATTTCGGCCCGCAGCTTCTGGATAAAGCGGTCTTTCAGCTCCTGAATATGGCGCTGGTGCTCTGCCATGCCACGGCAAGCAATTTCCAGCGCTTTGGCCAACCCAATGATGCCGTACACATTCTCGGTGCCCGCGCGCTGGTTGCGCTCTTGCGAGCCGCCATGAATCAGCGCATCCACCAGCAAGCCTGAGCGGCGGTACAGAAACCCTACCCCCTTCGGCCCATGAAACTTATGGCCCGAACCCACCAGAAAATGTGCTTTCAGCTGCTGCACATCGTGCTGGTAATGCCCCATGGTTTGCACCGTGTCGGTGTGAAACACGGCATTGTGCCGCTCGCATATCTCACCAATGGTCTTGATATCGTTGAGATTCCCGATTTCGTTGTTGGCATGCATCAGGCTCACAAACGTGCGCGGGTTGGTAGCCAGTAACTCCTCTAAGTGCTCCAAATCTAGCTGGCCTTTAGCGTCGTGCCGGAGGTAGCTCAGCTTGATGTCGCCGGCTTTTTCCAGCGCGTGCATGGTGTGCAGCACGGCATGGTGCTCCAGCGGCGAGGTTATGGCGTGTTTCAACCCTAGGGTTCTCACGCTGCCAAAAGCCGCATAGTTGTCGGCTTCTGTTCCGCAGGAGGTAAACACGATTTCGGCCGGCGCGGCATTAATCAGGTGTGCAATAGTCTTGCGGGCATTTTCAATAGCGGCGCGTACCTGTCGGCCGTGGCCATGAATGCTGCTGGGGTTGCCAAAATGGTCCCGCATAAAGGGCAGCATGGCGTCCAGCACTTCGGGGTCCAGCGGCGTGGTAGCGGCGTTATCGAAATACACGTTCATGAGCAAGGCAAAACGTAAGCAGTGGATAGTTGAAGGGAAGGCGCTACAAAAATACAGGATTCCAGCGGGGTAGCCGGAATCCTGTACGTTTACAAGTAAATGACATCCGCCCAAAAGGCGGGAATCAGGCCTTATTGCGTGATAATTTCCTTGATGTCGCCGATGATTTTGTTCGCCAGATGGTCGGCCGTGGCGTTTGAGTCCGATTCGGCATAAATGCGGATAATGGGCTCCGTGTTCGACTTGCGCAGGTGCACCCACTCCTTGTCAAACTCGATTTTCACCCCATCAATTGTATTGATAGGCTGCTTGGCATAACGTTCCTGCATTTGCACCAGCACCTGGTCGGTGTTGATTTCGGGCGTTAGCTCAATCTTGTTTTTCGAGATGAAGTAACTTGGGTACGAAGCCCGCAAGCGCGTCATGGTAAGACCAGTTTTGGCCAGATGGCTTAAAAACAGCGCAATGCCTACCAAGGAATCACGGCCGTAGTGTAGCTCAGGGTAGATAATACCGCCGTTGCCCTCCCCACCGATTACGGCGTTGGTTTCTTTCATTTTATTCACCACGTTCACCTCACCTACGGCCGCAGCGGCGTAGCTGCCGCCTTGCTTTTCGGTTACGTCGCGCAGGGCACGGGTGCTGCTCAGGTTACTTACCGTGTTACCACCGCCGTTTTGCTGCAACACATAGTCGGCTACAGCTACTAGGGTGTATTCTTCGCCGAACATGGTACCGTCTTCATTCACCAGAGCCAAGCGGTCCACATCGGGGTCCACTACAATACCTAGGTCGAAGCTGCCTTTTTCCAGCACGCGCGCAATGTCGCGGAGGTTTTCGGGCAGAGGCTCCGGGTTGTGGGCAAAGTCGCCGGTTGGCTCGCAGAAGAGCTTTTCAATTACTTCTACCCCTAGTTGCTCAAGCAGCATTGGCACAGCGAAACCGCCCGTAGAGTTGACAGCATCTACTACTACTCGGAAGTTTTTGGCCTTGATAGCTGCCTTATCCACTAGCGGCAGCGCCAGAATAGCATTGATGTGCTCCTGCAGGAACGTGTCATCGGTCGAGTACTTGCCTAGCTTCGTTACCGGAGCAAAGTCGAAAGCTTCAGAGTCGCCGAGAGCCAGTACGCGCTGCCCATCGGCATCAGAGATAAACTCGCCCTTGTTATTGAGGAGTTTCAGCGCATTCCACTGCTTGGGATTGTGCGAAGCCGTCAGGATGATACCTCCGCCAGCATTTTTCGCGGGCACAGCCATTTCTACAGTTGGCGTGGTGCTAAGGCCTAGGTCGATTACATCAATACCTAGCCCCTGCAGTGTAGCCGAAACCAAGCGGCTCACCATATCGCCGGAAAGGCGGGCATCGCGGCCGATGACGATTGTATTGTTCTGCGTTTCTTGCAACACCCACGTACCGAAGGCGGCGGCGTATTTGACTACATCAATGGGAGTCAGGCCTTGGCCCGCAGCCCCCCCGATTGTTCCGCGAATGCCCGAAATGGATTTAATCAGTGCCACAGTGCTGTCAGTATTTAGAGGTAAGCGAAAATCAAGTAAAGAGGGTGCAAAAGTAGGCAACTACCCCTGCTTTCCCTACGCGGAAATCAGAAGTCCGGACGTTAACCCTGCGACGTAGTAAGAAGACCTTTGGAACAGAAAATAACCGCGCACTGTATATTTGACTGCATGGAAAACACTATTGACGCTCGCCGTACCGCACAATTGGAGGCATTCGGACGCCTGCTGGACGTGCTCAACCGCCTGCGGGCCGAATGCCCCTGGGACCGGAAACAAACCCTGGAAAGCCTGCGTCATCTCACCATTGAGGAAACCTATGAGCTCAGTGATGCCATCATTCGCGGCGACCTCCCGGACCTGAAAAAAGAGCTCGGCGACGTAATGTTGCATCTCATCTTCTATGCAAAAATCGCCAGTGAGCAAGGCGCTTTTGATATTGCAGATGTGCTAAATGCCCAGTGTGAAAAGCTGATTTTTCGTCATCCGCACATCTATGGCGATGTAAAGGCCGATAGCGAAGAAGATGTGAAGCGTAACTGGGAGCAGCTGAAACTGCAGGAAAAGGGTAACTCCTCGGTACTAGGCGGCGTACCTACCTCGTTACCGGCCTTGGTGAAGGCCATGCGCATCCAAGAGAAAGCCCGCGGTGCTGGCTTTGATTGGGAAAAACCCGAGCAAGTATGGGAAAAAGTGCAGGAAGAGCTACAGGAATTTCAGCATGAGTTTGCGACTCCCCACCCCTCAGAAATAAATACGGAAAGAGCAGCCGAGGAATTTGGCGACCTTTTATTTTCCTTAATCAACTTCGCTCGGCATGCCGGCATTAACCCTGAAGAGGCCCTTGAACGTACTAACCGTAAGTTCATTAGCCGTTTCCAGTACCTTGAAACCCAAGCCACCCAGGACGGTCATCAACTCCATAACCTAACTTTAGCGCAGATGGACGTATACTGGGAGCAGGCTAAAAAACTAGCTGCTGCCGGAATTGAAACCGGACAGCAGAAATAGCCTTTTTTTGTGTTGCAAATGGTTTTAGAGCGTTTAAACCCATTTTCTATTTGGCGGCACACATGTTTTTACTTAGGTTTGCCAAGGCTAGATATCCTTTTGGACTAGGCCCCGCACACGAGCAGACCCACGCTAAGTAGCCTTAACTGGCGGCGTGCGGGTGAGCGGGGCTTCTCTGTCTTCACGGTTATCTAGTCTACTAGTCCACATTTTTTACGTTCAACTTCAACCTTTCACCAACAACCCACTAATTCTCCGGAACAATGGAACAAAAGAATGCCATGAACAAGCCCGCGGCTCGGCCCGCCGCTGCTGCAGCGCCTAAGGGCGAAGCCAAGGGCGGTGGCTCGTCCCTGTTTGCCATTCTCGCCATCGTCTTGGCGTTTATCGTAAGCGTAATCATCTACAAATTCGTTTTAGGTGATGGTAGCCACTTCCAAGGCGGCAACAACGAAAACAACCCGGTATCGGGTGACTACTTTGGCGTAGTATACAAAGGTGGTCCTATCGTACCAGTGCTGATGACGATGTTCCTGTGCGTAATCATCTTCTCGATTGAGCGCGCCCTGACCATTAGCCGTGCTAAAGGCAGCAAAAGCATCGAGTCGTTCGTTCGCACGATCCGTCAGAAGCTGAATGTGAACGACATCACCGGTGCTATTGCCGTTTGCGACCAGCAGAAAGGCTCAGTAGCTAACGTAGTGAAAGCCGGCCTGGGCAAATACCAGGAGATGGCTCGTGAGCGTAACATGGAGAAAGACCAGAAGATCTTGGCTATCCAGAAGGAAATCGAAGAATCGACTGCTTTGGAACTGCCAATGCTGGAGAAAAACCTGGTTATCCTGTCCACTCTGGCGTCTATCGCTACACTGGTAGGTCTGCTCGGTACGGTATTCGGTATGATCAAGGCCTTCTCGGCTCTGGCACAAGGTGGTGCTCCTGACGCAGTAGGTCTGGCTAACGGTATCTCGGAAGCACTGATCAACACGGCTCTGGGTATCGGTACTTCGGCTCTGGCTATCGTAGCCTACAACTTCTTCACCAGCAAAATTGACGAGCTGACTTACAGCATTGACGAAGCTGGCTTCAGCATCATTCAGACCTTCGCTGCTCAGCACGGCGAAACCGAACACCACGCTGCTTAATTTTTAGTGCCTACAGCACTAAAATACAGCCATCTTCGTTTCTGAATTACGCTAACCAACTACACCAGCAATGCCTAAAGTAAAGCCTCATAGAACGTCGCCATCGTTGGACATGACCCCGATGGTTGACCTGGCCTTCCTGCTGGTGACTTTCTTCATGCTCACCACTAAGTTTGCCCCGGAAGAGGCAGTAGTGGTTGATACGCCTTCTTCTACTTCAGAAATTCGCCTGCCAGAGTCTCACGTAATCACCATTTCAGTAGACAAAGACAAGCGCGTATTCTTTGGTGTAGATGATGATGCTATCAAAGCAGACTTGCTGAAACAGGTAGGAGCCAAATACGGCGTGAGTTTCACGGCGGCACAGGTTCAGGCCTTCAAAGGCGTTGCTTCGAGCTTCGGTACCCCTATTGAGAAACTGCCTGCTCTTTTGAGCCTAGACAGTGAACAGCGTAAACTGGTAAAGCAGGAAGGTGTTCCTGCTGACTCTACCAACAACCAGTTTATCGAATGGGTACAGACAGCTCAGCAGCTTAGCCGCAAGTCCACCTATGGTAAGGCAGCGTACGTTGCTATTAAAGGCGACGGTAACGCAGACGTACCAACGGTGATGAAAGTCATTAAACTGATGCAGGAAAAGAACATTAACCGGTTCAACCTGATTACCGACCTCGAAACCAAACCGGTGGCCGGTAACTAACCCGCACAGACATGGCAGAAATACAACAACAAGCTGACTCCGGTAAAGGAGGTAAGAAGCGGGCCAAAAAAATGTCGACCAAAATCGACATGACCCCGATGGTTGACTTGGCCTTCCTGCTCCTCACCTTCTTCATGCTCACGACTACATTCAGCAAGCCTACCGTAATGGAAGTGGCTATGCCTGTGAAGCCGAAGCCTACTGATCCGGAGCCCCCAGCAATTAAAGCTTCGAATGCCCTAACCTTGCTGTTAGGCGAGAACAACAAGCTGTACTATTACGACGGCCTACTAAGCAGCACTACCAAACCTGAGCTAAAACTTTCCGGTTACGATGCCAATGGCATCCGGAAGGTGCTACTGCAGCGCAGAAGCAACAAGGATCTGGTGGTACTGATCAAGCCCGATGAAAAGTCCAACTACAAGAATATGGTCGATATTCTTGATGAGATGAACATCACCGAGACTAAAAAGTACGCGTTGGTGCCCATTGCCAAACCTGACCAAGAACTCATTAAATCTTCTGGATTATGATGGACAACGCACAGTTGGCCAATGCTTCTCTCGACGATATTGTCTTCGAGGGTCGCAACAAGGCCTATGGAGCCTACGTCATCCGGCGGGTATATGGTAAGCACGTAACCAGAGCAGTTCTTATCGCAATTGCCATCTTCGCTGTCATGATTGCCTTCCCTTTGGTGGCACGCATGATGAAGAAAGAAGAGGTGGTTGTTGATGATAAAATGCTCAAAGTAAACCAGCTTGAGGCTCCCCCGCTGGATGCTACCAAGCCGCCACCACCACCGCCGCCGCCGCCAGACGCACCGCCGCCACCGCCGCCAAAGCTCTCCACGGTTAAGTTTGTACCGCCCGTCATCAAAAAGGACGAAGAGGTACAGAAGCAGGAGGAAATTCCTGACCAAGAAGAGTTGAAGGATAAGGTTGTAGCAAACGAGACTGTGAAAGGCAACACCGACAACCCGGCAGACCTTGCTGGATTGGAACCCGGGGAAGGCACGAAAGCAGTTGAGGAGGTTGTAGAAACCAAGCCATACACGTACGTAGAACAGATGCCGGTATTCCCCGGTGGACAAGAAGCGCTACTGCAGTACATTGCCAAGAACATTAAGTACCCGGCAATGGCCCTGCGTAACCAAGTGGAAGGCCGCGTTTTTATCAAGTTTGTAGTAGGTCCTGATGGAGCGGTTACAAACGTGGAAGTGCAGAAAGGTATTGGTGCCGGTTGCGACGAAGAGTCGATGCGGGTAATCAAAAACCTGCCTCGCTTCACTCCTGGTAAGCAGAACGGCCGTGCTGTATCAGTGTACTACACTGTTCCGGTAACCTTCGCTATCAAATAGTACGGTAAGCAACTCAGTTGTTACCATCTTAAACCCCGAATCGGATACTCTCTGGTTCGGGGTTTTTGCTTTATGCCCTTTTCGGCTCTAGTGATTCCTAGGTTCATTCTCCTGATCAAATAGGACCCGCTTAGAGGAAAAAAGGATGGTAGTAGCTATGGCTTCTTTCTGTTATCTGCTTAAGGATAAAAAATATAGTCGGCGCGCATACTATCGCATTCCGATATAGCGTTTACCTGTTGAAAGCCGGCATGAAATAAGGGTAGAGGCGGAAGCAGGCTTGGAAATTAGGTACTGAATCGCATTCCGTTCACTTAATCCTATATCCCATGACCGCAGCCGCACACACCTCCCTCCCTTCTCTCGATGATATCGTTTTCGAGGGACGCAATAAGGCCTATGGAGCCTATGTATTGCGGAAAGTATATGGCCGTCATATTATAACGGCGGTACTGATTTCAACTTCCTTGGCAGCTTTCCTGATAGCAGTGCCGTTGGCTATGCAGCAATTCTGGCCATCGGTTGTTGAGGCCGCTCCTTTGGTGGATTTAGGCGATGAGTCAGTTATTAAGCTGGAGGATGTACGATTCGAGCAGCCAAAACCAGCAACTGCGGCGGCGTCTGCGGTAGCGCCTGTACCACGCCCTGCTACTCCATTAAAGATTGTACCCGATGATCAGGTGAAAGCAACGCCACCATCAACTGCGCCTGAAACTACCGTCGATGGGCCCTCAATGGAAGGTCCAGTGGCCGCAGGGGATATGGAGGTTGGTGTGGGTGGTGGCAGCAGCCATGATACTGTTGAACTGCCTGCAGCACCTGCAGTAAACCAACCCTTCGTGCATGTAGAGGTGATGCCAGAATTTGCCGGTGGAGTAGCAGCCTTAACCAAATACCTGCAACGCCAACTTCACTACCCCCCGCAAGCGCTTAAAGCGGGCGTAGAAGGCAAGGTTTACATTTCGTTTACGGTGAATGCCGATGGCAGTATCACCGATGTAGACGTGTTGAAGGGCTTGGGCTACGGCACTGATGAGGAAGCATCACGCGTGATTCGGCAGATGCCCGCCTGGAAACCTGGTTATCAGAACAATCATCCTGTTAGGGTGCGTTACACGCTGCCTATCACCTTTCAGTATGAATAATTACTAGGTTCAAGCACCTTTATCAGAGTGATTTTGCTTCGCAAAAACTGAAACACAACTGGCTTTAGGCAGGCCAGTTGCGTTTCAGTTTTTGCATATGATTACCCTAGTGAGCTACTCGAGGGTAGTGAACAGATACAAGTAGCACAACCTGCTTACCTACTTTCGCGTCATATATAAAAATCACTATTATGGCCTAGGAAGCCTAGATTTGGATGTAAATTGAGCCGATTCCAGAAAATCGAACAAAATTTCTGTGTTTTTGCGTTTAGTTTATAACCATCTGCTTTGAGTCTGCATGCTTGAACGACCTACTACTGAAGAACGGCTCGGGAACCGGAAGCCTTCTTCTCTGATCCGGTACTTTACCTTGATCATGTCGCTGCTGTACGCTGGCATAGGTGTTTATCTGTGGCTAGCCCCTGAAGGCGCCTTAAGCCTGCCCCTCACAGCCCGACGACTGCTGGCTACCGTCTTCGTATTTTATGGAATCATTAGATTTGTCCGCACATACCAGCAACATTTCAAAAAAAATCAGGATGGCGAGCTTTAAACAATGGGGAATCGGGACTTTGCTTGCAACCAGCTGCCTCGTGATGAGCTGCGGGAATAGCAACAATTCTGGTACCCAAGCTACTGACACGCCTACCAGTGGTAAGATCAGCATTGCGGTCGATGAGACGTTTGAGCCTATCCTGAAATCACAAGTCGACACCTTCCAGAAGCTTTATACCGGAGCCCAGGTACGAGCTGTGTACAAGCCGGAGATTGATGTCATACAGGCTTTCTTAGCCAGTGATAGTGTGCGGCTAGCTGTGGTAGCACGTGACCTAACTCCACAAGAGAAAAGCCGCTTAGAACGACTGAAGCTTGCTCCCCGCTCCCTGAAAATTGGGGTCGATGGGGTTGCCATTGTTGTGCACCCTAGTAACCCTGACTCTTTGCTGACAATAGCGCAGCTGAAGGGCATCTTTACGGGCCAGCAGCAGCAATGGTCTCAGTTGAATAGCAAGAATAAGACTGGGGACATTACGGTAGTGTTCGATAACAATAACTCCAGCACCGCCCGCTTTGTGTTGGATTCCGTTACCCGCGGGACTGCTCTGACTAACAGGGCCTTTGCATCCAAATCGAACCCTGCGCTGCTAGATTACGTTGCTACTCATCCGAACGCTATTGGTGTAATTGGAGTGAACTGGATCAGTGACCAGGATGATGCCTCCGTACAGAAGTTTTTGAAGCGCGTCCGGGTAGTAGGTATCAGCCCCAAATCTTCGGGTTCTACTCCTGAAGATTACGTTCAGCCATATCAGGCTTATCTGGCTCAGAAAACATACCCTCTGCGCCGCGAATTATACGTTATCAGCCGAGAAGCGCGCGCCGGACTTGGCACCGGTTTTGCATCCTTCGTAGCAGGTAACAAAGGGCAGCTTATCATGCTGAAGTCAGGACTGATGCCGGCTACCGGCCAAGTCCGCCTCGTTGAAGTAAAGCCCCAGTAACCGTACTTTCCCTTTCCTAATACGCATTTCCACTAAACCTTTTGCTCATGAACCTCAAGCCCTGGAAGCTCACGCTCCTCGCTGCTTTGTCTGTTTCCGGCTCTGCCGCCCTTGCCCAAACTTCGGGTGCTCAAAAAGCCATTGAGTTGGAGCGTTACAGCGAAGCACGCGCTGCCCTACTCCGTCAGGGCCAGTCGAACGAAGCATCGTTTGAATTAGGCCGTTTGTATCAGCTGCGCGACATGCCTGATTCGGCTGCGTATTATTTTAATCGGGTCACGCTGGATAAAAAAGATCCGATGACCATGGTTGCCGCCGGGCGTGCTGCCTTGGCGCAAGGCAAAGCAGCCGAAGCTGAAATTCAGTTCGACAATGCTGTGAAAGCCTCGAAGGGCAAAGATGTGAAGGTGTTCACAATGATTGCTCAGGCCTATGCCGAGTCAGACATTAAGGACACTAGCAAAGCTTTGGCCTATGTAAGCGCTGGTGAAAAGCTGGCGAAAGGCAAGGACGATCCGGCGCTGATGATTGCGCGTGGCGACTTGTACCTGAAGTCGGAAACTGGCGGTGGTGAAGCTATGAACAGCTACGAGCGCGCTTCGCTTGCCGATCCAAACAATGCGCAGGCATATGTACGGAAAGGCCAACTGAACATGCGTGCCCGTACTTACAACGAAGCCAAAACCAACTTCGACAAGGCCATCAGCATTGATCCGAACTATGCTCCGGCTTACAATGCCTTGGCCGAGACCTATTACTTTGCTGGTCGCTACGATGACGCGTTGGCACAGTTTCAGAAGTATTCTTCCCTAGCAGAGAAATCTTCTACGACGGATGCCAAATACGCTTCGTTCCTCTATCTGACGAAGAAGTATCCTGAGGCACTGGTTGAGATTGAAAAGGTATTGGCCAAAGAGCCAAAGAACCTTACCATGAACCGTCTCAAGGCGTACACCCTGTACGAAACCGGCAAGAACGACGAGGCACTGGCCGCTATGCAGCAATACATGCAGGCTGCTCAGGCTGAGAACAAAGTAATTACCGAAGACAACGTGTACTACGGTAAGATGCTCATCAAAGGCGGTAAGACCAGTGAAGGTGCTGCCATCATTAAGAAAGCAATTGACGCCGACCCCAAGAAGGCGCCTGAGTTGCAGAATGAGCTAGCCCAAGCTTACCTCTCGGCTAAGGATTATCCTAATGCCATTATTGTTTACAAAGCCAAAATCAAGGCGAACAATGGTGCTGACCTCACGGATAAAGTATACCTAGGCCGGGCATATGAGATGAATGAGCAATTTGCTCAGGCTGATAGCCTATACGGCGTTGTTCTGACAGAGCGCCCAACGTATGTACCTGGCTACCAGATGCGTGCTCGTGCCAATGCCAACATCGATAAAGACTCGAAGAAAGGCTTGGCTAAGCCATACTACGAGAAATACATAGAGGTAGCAGGCGCTTCTGCGGATGCTGCCAAGTACAAGACTGGCCTGATTGAGGCCAACAAGTACCTTGGCTACTACTACTATCAGAAGGGTGATAAGACCTCTGCTCTGCCCTACTGGCAGCAGGCGCTGGCGCTGGATCCCAATGATCAGCAGGCTAAAACGGCCATTGCCGAGATTACAAAGCCTAAAGCTGCCCCTAAGGCTGCCGTCAAGCGCAAGTAGTTTTCAGCAGTAGTCTGATCAGAATTCAAAAGCCCCCTACTGTGGTAGGGGGCTTTTGCTGTTTTAAGAACCTAGGAAGCGTTACTCTTCGTTACTTGTATACTTGTCCCATTCTGCCAGCACGGTTGCAAAATCGAGGGGTAATTCGGCTTCAAACTGCATGTGTTCGCGCGTGACGGGGTGCTCAAACCCTAGGGACTTTGCATGTAGCGCTTGCCTAGGCATAAGGGCCAGCAATTTCTCTGCAAACGTCTTGTAGGCACCTGTGCGCTGGCCATACACAATCTTATCGCCGCCATACGTAGCATCCCCAAACAAAGGGTGACCGATATGCCTCATATGCACCCTGATCTGATGCGTACGTCCCGTTTCCAGATTACACTGGAGCAAGGCTACCTTACCAAAAGAGCGCAACACTTTATAGTGCGTTACGGCGTGCTTTCCATGGTCGCCTTCCGGGAAAACAGACTGCACCTTCCGATCCTTCAGACTACGGCCTACGTTGCCACGAATAGTCCCGGTTTCTTCTTTGGGTACTCCCCACACTAACGCCAAATAGGTGCGCTCAATGGTATGATGGAAAAACTGGTTCGACAAATGGGTCATGGCCCACTCAGTTTTACCCACTACCAGCAGCCCGGAAGTATCCTTATCGATACGATGCACCAATCCTGGCCGTATTTCGCCATTGCGCCCTGTTGGCAGGTTCTGCAAGTGATGAGCTAGCCCATTAACTAATGTGCCATGCCAGTTACCAAACGCCGGATGCACTACCAGGCCAGCCGGCTTGTTCACAATGAGCAGTTCGGCATCCTCGTAGCGGATGTCCAAATCCATGGGCTCAGGCAATACCCGAAAGTCAATTGGCGGCTCAGGCAGCGTAACGGTAATTACATCAAACGGCTTAACGCGGTAGTTAGACTTTACGGGCTGGTCGTTTACCTGCACGGCCTCGGCTTTGATAGCCGCCTGAATACGGGTGCGCGACGTGCTATGCAGCCGATTCAGCAAGAATTTATCTAGCCGTAGCAGTACCTGGCGTTTGTCGGCACGGATGCGGTGGTGCTCATATAGCTCATCACCTTCATCCGTTTCATCCTCCTCCGGGTCAGCGGGGTCAGAGGGTGGCAAGTAAGTAGGCAAATGCGCAGTAACTTCTTCTTCAGGCTCCAACATAAAGCACACAAAAGCAGCAAAGGTTAATTTTCAGGCTGACTAAGGCTGTAACCACCAACGACCCTAGTCGGTCGCCAAGGCTGACAGGCGTCTATAAAACAGCAACAGCCGAGGCATAGGCCTCGGCTGTGCAGTGAATACGGGCAATGCCGCGTATATCAGATTACTTCTTGGTCTTCGTCTTGGTTTTTGAAGCAGCCGGAGCTGCGGAAGTAGCAGCCGGAGCGGAAGCCGCAGGCGTGCTGATTTTGGCAGCAGCTGCACCAGGCGTGATACCCATTTTCTTCAGCACCAGGTCCGACACGTCACCTTCTTTGGGGCCGTGCAGCAACACTGGGCTAGCGCCATCAGAGTTCAGAATGTAGGTGTAGCCGTTTTCCTCAGCTACAGCATCAATGTTCTTCTGGAGCTTGTCCAGCGCTGGCTTCAGCAGTGCTTGCTGCTTTTGCTGCAAAGAGGTCTCTGCGTTCTGCTGAAACTCCTGAATTGACTGCTGCAAGTTCTGCAGTTCTTTCTGCTTATCGGCACGAACTGGGTCAGACATGGCCGTAGCACCTTTCTGGAAAGCATCAGCTTTCGTCTGGAACTCGCTGTATTTGGTATCGAGCTGGTTTTTAAGCTGAGCGCTGTAGTCTTTCAACTGTGACTCAATTTGCTTGCTCTCAGGCATCTGGCTCAGCACGTACTCCACGCTGGTGTACCCGATTTTCAGCGGTGCGGCCGTCTGGGCCATCGAAACCGTAGCCGTGGTGAAAGTAAGGGCGGCAGCAGCCAGCGCAACGCGGAATTTGTTCATGGTGGTCATCAAAAAGGGAAATGTCAGAGAGTTAGATGCGCAAAGTTAGTTTTTTCGTGTTGCCGGACGCGTAGTAGTGCGGGTCGGCTGCTTGGTACGGGCAGGAGCAGGCTCATCGTCTACAGCAGCGCTTCCTGCAGGCGCCTGTGGGGTGGTCACCGTCCGCACAGCTCCTTTTTGGGCAGGCTGGTTACGGTCTTCGGAGGCCAAGCCTAACTCCTCCAACACAAACTCCGTGTAATCGTGCACAGGGTTAGTATACAGCATGGTCAGGTCGCCGGACTTATCAAAGACGATGGCCAGTTGTTTTTTCTTAGCCACTTTTTCAATGGCTTCAAACACCTGATCCTGTACCGGCTTGGTTAGCTCCTGGCGCTTCTTAAAGAGCTGGCCTTCAAAGCCGAATATCTTGTTCTGATAATCCCGAATGTCCTGCTCCTTCTTCAGAATCTCATCCTGCCGCTTCTTCTTCATCGGCTCTGTAAGAACCACTTCTTCGGCCTGATAATTCCGGTAGAGCTTATCTAAGTCTTTTTTCTGACTCTCGATATCTTTTTGCCAGTTGCTGGAAAGCGTATTCAGTTCCTGTTGGGCTTGGGCATAAGCAGGGAGCTTGCTCATCAGAAATTCTGAATCGACATAGCCGAACTTCTGCGCCAGCAGGGTTTGCGGCAAAAACACCCCTAGCAACAGCATGGCAGCTGCTACCCACGAAAACATCTTGTTCATAGTAAAAAAAGATGAAGTGCTGCCGGCCGCACCGCCGGGCTTAACGGAGCTGCTGACCAATGATAAAGTGGAATATGCCCTTCTGCTGGTTCTGACCACCGGCTGCAGAAGGCGGTATTTTGTCGAAGCCCCAGCCGTAATCGAAGCCTAGCAAACCGAATGCCGACATGAAAATACGAGCGCCTACCCCAGCTGAACGGTACAGCTTATAAGGGTTGTAATTACTGTACGTTTCAAAGGAGTTGCCTGCCTCAGCGAAGCTAAGTACATACACCGTCGCGGCCGGGTTCAGGCTGACCGGATACCGCATTTCCAGCACAAACTTGTTGTACGCAACGCCACCCGTAGAAGACTGGCGAGAAGCCGGTAGCGAGTTGGGGTCATTGGGGTCAGCATAGCCACGCAGACCGATGTATTCAGTACCGGCTAGGAAGTTAGCAGAGCCGCCGTACCCTAGTCCGGAGCCGCCCAACTTAAAGCGTTCAAACGGACCGATCTGGCGGCCGCCTCCGTAGCTGCCAATAAAGCCGAAGTGGGCGCGGGTATTCAACACCAGCTTGCCTACCACCGGCGAGAACCACGAGGCATCAAACATCCATTTGTGGAACTCAACCCACTCATTCACGTTTGGGTGCGCCCCCGGAAATACAGAGTAAGGAGGCGTCAGGTTAACGCTCAAGGCCAACGATGAACCACGCCGCGTGAACGTTGGGTTGTCGATGCTGTTTCGGGCTAGGGTTGTGTTGAAGGTAATGTTGTTAGCATTACCCGTTCCGCCCGCGAAGAATGCCTCAAAGCCAGGGTACTTGTTGAGCTTATACTGCGTTACCGACAACGCATTGCTCAGCGTGAAGTAGTCATCGGGCCACCGCAGACGACGGCCTAAGCTCACGCTACCCCCATTGGTTTTAAGGAAGCTTCCGGTAGACGCATCGAAGTTAGTACCGATGCGGTAGATGGTTTTGGTTAAACTCACCGACAGCGAGTTCGGCTTACGCCCACCCAGCCACGGCTCCGTGAAGGAGAAGGAATACGCCTGGTACTGTAAGCCGTTCGCTTGTACGTTCAGCGCCAGACGCTGTCCATCACCTGAGGGTACCGGCGTCCAGTTACGCAGCGTACCAGCTTTCCGCAGGGAGAAGTTGTTAAACACTAGGCCCACTGTACCGATAAAGCCGGCATATCCGCCCCAGCCACCAGAGAGAGTAATCTGGTCGGAGGGCTTTTCCTCTACCGTGTAGTTGATGTCCACGGTGCCATCGGCCTGATTCGGCACGGGGTTCAACCCAATTTTTTCAGGGTCAAAATAGCCTAGCGTAGCAATTTCGCGCTGGCTACGGATCAGCTGTTCACGGCTGAATTTATCGCCGGGCAACGTGTACAAGGCCCGCCGAACCACGTGGTCCGAGGTCTTGGTATTACCCGCAATATTCACATCTTTAATACGAGCCTGCACACCCTCCGTCACGCGCATCTCAATATCAATTGAGTCGCCTTCGACTTTAGTTTCAACTGGTTCGATCTGGAAGAAGAGGTAGCCGTCGTTCATATAGAGCGAGGTTACGTCTTGGCCGGTCGGGTTATAGTTCAGGCGCTTATCCAGCGTTTCTTTACTATATACACTACCCTCCTTAATGCCCAGAACCGATGCCAGCGTGCGGTCATCGTAGAGGTAATTACCCTTCCAGCTGATGTTGCGGAAGTAATACTTAGGCCCCTCATCAATCTTAATGGTCAGGCGCAACGCATCACCAACCCGCTCCAGCGTATCCGACAACACAGTCGCGTCGCGGTAGCCTTCGCTGTTGTAGAAGTCGAGGAGCTTTTGCTTATCGTCAGAAAACTCCTTCGGCTGAAACTTACCGGAGTTGAAGAGCTTCGGAAACTTCTTTTCCTTCGTTTTCTTCAGTTTGCCCTTGAGCTTGCTGTCTGAATACGCGGAATTGCCTTCAAAGACGATGTCGTTAATTTTGATCTTCGAGCCTTTGTCAACGTTGATGTTCAGGACAACGCTATTCGAAAGCGACGAATCCGGCAGCTGCGTAATATTGACCTTCGCGTCTAGGAAACCCTTATTGGTATAGAACTTCCGCACCTGCGAGCGAGTATTGCTCAGCAGCGCATCCGTCACCACTTTGCCCCGGATCAGCTTGATCTTGTTTTTCAGTTCATCAGCTTGGCCCTTGCCAATGCCCGAGAACTCAAATTTGGATAGCCGGGGCCGCTCCTTCAGATTAAAATCTAGGAAAATACGCGTGCCCTCGGTGCGGGCAATGCTTACGCTTACATCTCCCAATATGCCCTGATCCCAGAGCCGGCGGATAGCCTTACCAATTTCCTCCCCCGGAATGGTAATAGGGTCGCCTATTTTTAACCCAGTCAGGCCAATAAGCGTATTAGGATCCAGGTAGCGCGCACCACTGACCGTGACGCCGCCCAACGTATACCGTTGTGGTTGCTCACCAGCTGCCGTGGCAGGCTGCGTTTGCGCCAGAAGTGTGCCAACCGGAGCTGCTCCTAGAGTTAAGGCAAGAGCAGCGGCCGGAAGTATTTTATGGTAGGAAGAACTCATGTTCTGAGATTACGAAACGGTTAGCTGCTCACTGGTTTTTCCAAACCGACGCTCGCGCTGCTGATAGGCGCGCAAAGCATCGTAGAAATGCTCCCGACGGAAATCAGGCCACAGCAGCTCTGTAATAAACAATTCAGTATAGGCCAGCTGCCACAGCAAAAAGTTGCTGATGCGCTGTTCACCACTCGTCCGGATTAGCAAGGCTGGGTCCGGTATACCCGCGGTGGTAAGGAATCCAGCAATTGTCTGCTCCGTTATCTGCTCTGGCTGCAGACGACCGGCAGCCACCTCGACGGCCATGCGCTGCGAAGCCTGCGTCAGATCCCAGCGGCCACTGTAGCTCAAGGCTAATATCAGTGTGGTGCGGGTGCCACCTTTGGTAAGCTCAATGGCCTCCGCCAGCTCCTTTTGGCAAGATTTCGGTAGGTTTTCAATCTGCCCGATAGCCTGCAGCCGAATGCTGTTCTTGAGCAGTGTAGGCGTTTCCTGCCGAATGGTGTGCACCAAGAGTTGCATAAGTGCCATCACCTCGTGCGCCGGCCTCGACCAGTTCTCGGTGGAGAAGGCATATAAGGTTAGGTACTGCACACCTACCTCGGCGGCTGCCTCCACAGTTTCGCGCACCGCCGTAATGGCGCTTTGGTGCCCGAAAATGCGTAGGCCACCCTTCTGCTTGGCCCACCGGCCATTACCATCCATGATAACAGCTACGTGGGCAGGAATATTCTGGGAATCTATCTCGGACCGGACGGCCATTGGTACTTTTTGCGTAAAGAGGCCGCAAGTTACGCAAATGGTTGCATTCCCCTCTGCCTGATAATCAGTTGTGCTTGGCTGCTAAAATACGAACAGCCCTCCGCATTTAGTATGCGAAGGGCTGTGAACCGCTAAACAATCCGGCACTTCGTTTAGTAAAGGCGGCTAGTGCCGCCTTTACTACTCCTTCCTGCCCTTTTCCATATTCTTATCGGGGCAGCGAATTTTATAGAACGTGTACGAAACACTCACGCCGTTATAGAAATACCAGTCCTGATCGTGTGGATTACCACGTACCTCATCCTGGCTCCCAGACGATGGCAAGTCTTTCCCATAGCCATCCAACTTATCCGTGAATGTTTTCCTAGCCCCTGCTTCCAAGCCAAGGTTCCAATGCTTCGACAAAGCATACTTCAAGCCAAGGCCAGCAGGTATTGCTACCCCAAAATTTCCTTGGTACTCTCCTGAGTTACCGCCTTCTACTCCCATTTTGGTATGGGCATAAAATCCAGCCACTCCCACAAATACATACGGAGTAAGATGGACTTTGTCGTGCCGGTCGTGGTAGTCGAAGAAATTATACTCCATCACCCCCGACACTTCTAACAAGCTACCTTTCATATAGGAGTTCCGATAAGCAGCCAAAGGGGCTGGAGTACCGTTCACACCTTTCACAGTCTGGTCAGTAGCCCGCAGCATTCCGCCCGTTAGGCCTGCTCGCAGAGTTACCGGGGCGGAAATGTCTTTCCGATAGAAAGCCGTGAAGGCCGGGCGGTTGTTGCGGAATTGATACGAAGGAGACAACTCGCCTTTGTATGTGAGTCCGCCTAATCCTACGCCTATTTCGCTGGTATTTTGGGCGGTTGCGGTAGGGGCAAAAAAAACACTCCTCACCGGCAGCAAGCCGATCAGGAGTGTTTTGAAGAGAGTCGATTTGGTCATCAGACTGACTGTTGGTGAAATATAACAGCCAGTTGCTGCTGGCTATCGGAATTTGGGGCTTCTTACTCGCGGAGCGAGGATATAGTTTAGCGATACACCCAATGTAGTGTACCAATCTTTCTCATTGCTCTTACCACGCTGGTAGCCGCTCTGGTTTTCGCGGTTCCAAGTACCTGGGAAGTTACGAGTGATATCCCAGCCGAAGTACTGAGCATCACCAGCAGCTAAATCATTTCTCGAGCTAACGTAGTCGGTGCTTACATCGTCTAAGTAGTCAGTAAATGTTTTGCGGAAGCCTAGCTCCAAGCCAATGTCAAACTGACGGTTGAGCTTGTACCGGGCACCAGCGCCGAAAGGAATTACAAATTGACCCAGGCTATACGCGCTAGACTGACCTTCAGTACGCAATGGCTGAAGAGCAACATAGTCACCGCTGGCGTTCAAGCCCTTAGGATTGTGACGAATTACGCCTACACCACCAAACACGTATGGAACGAAATCTGGACGCTTAATATAGTTGTTACGATTTTCGATCAGGTCGAAGATACCCGTAGCAGCAAACTCCAAAATGTCATTCCGGAAGTTCATGTTACGGTTGTAACGGAATTTTGCGTCGCCATCGTTCTGATCAGCTGCTTTTGAGTCTTCGCCCGTGATACGACCGTATGACAAAGAAGCACGTGCAGAAACACGTGGAGTGAAACGACGGGTGAACGTCAGACCCAAGTTAGGACGGGTGGCACCGGCACGAAAGCTAGGAATGCTAGGCTTAGGTGTGATGTCGCCGAAATAGTTCATGGCGTTCAGGCTCACACCTACGGAATTGTATTGCTTCCGCTTGCTGAACTGCTGCGCACTGGCCTCAGACGCCACCAGCGCAAGGACTAGTAACAGGGCAATAGTGTGGGTGAAGAGTTGCTTCATATTAAGCGAATGTTAAAAATATTGCGATTTCGGAGGCGAACAAAAGTGTATGGACACGGTCGCAGATAGCGACAAAAGTAGCAGATGCCGTGAACTTTAAAAACAATTAATAGAAAAACCCTATGCTCAAACAGGTATCCCAGCAGGGTTCCGGCGGTCCAGGCCCCAGTTCAATTTGCTACGCAAGGTACTTAGGAAGTTAACATGATTAAGCTTTACTAGGCGAGCGTTAAAGTTTTCGCGGCGAACCGCAATCTGAATTCCGGCTTCCACTGTCATTGACCGCGAGTCGAGAGAAAGCAAGAAATTATTGCTCCTACCTTCAATCTCGAAGGAAATCACACTCCGGTCTGACACGATTAGGGGCCGCACGTTCAGATTGTGGGGACATACGGGAGCTATGATAAAATTGTTTGTTTGAGGCAGCATAACTGGTCCGCCACAGCTTAGCGAATAGCCCGTTGAACCTGTGGGTGTAGCCACTATCAGCCCATCAGCCCAGTAGGAATTCAGGTACTCGCCATCGATATAGGTGTGGACCACAATCATAGAGGAAGTATCTCGCTTCAGGATACTGAACTCATTGAGGCCGAAGTTGATACTGCCAAATGTATCAGGGTCAGTATCTACCCGAATCAGGCTTCGGTCTTCGAGTACAAAGTGCCCCTTGAATAGCGCATCAATGGCCGGCCCAATTTTGTCTGGAGAAATGGTAGCAAGAAATCCGAGACGCCCTGTATTGATGCCCAAGATGGGAATTTGCATGGCGCCCACATGCGTGACAGTGTCCAGTAGAGTTCCGTCACCACCGATGCTGAGCACAAAGCGGGTACCTGCCAATGAGTCGCCGCGGCGGAAGGTGGTGATGCAGTCCGGTAGCTGTATATGCTGGCTTAAATACTCATAAAAAGATTCCAGTATGCTTACTTCTGCCTGACGACGAATCAAATCGTCAATCATATCCTGCAGAAAAGCGGTTTGATGCTCGCTGAAAGGCTTACCCAGAATGGCTATTTTCATAACAAAAACGTAACCCGGCCAAAGCCGCGAGAAAGAACTCAGATGGGAAACTGAGTGCGAAAAAAGAAACCACCTTGTCGCTGAAGAGTCTGAGCGTACTCTAGGGTCAAGACCCAGTCGTAATAAGTAACTAGGTGCAACGCTAGGCCTGCTGAAGCCAGCAACCGATTGGGAAGGCTGTTAGTCTCAATAACGATTGGCTGCCGGACGTAACCCATATCTACAAAAGTATTTAAATAAAATACCAGTGGTATGGTGTTGAACCGACGACTGCGCAGGCCATTGATTTGCAGTTGGCCCACATCCAAGAGCCGGTACGTGAGCCCTTGTTGCAACAGCCCGAAGTGCTGTCCTTCCACCACATATCGGTCATAGCCGCGCACAAGTACATCGTAGCCAAAGGCTCTACTATCGAGGTACGAAAGCTGACGAGAAAAACGCATCTGCCCTAGTGCACCAACACTATAGTAGAAGGGGCCACCTAGGGCCATATACCGGGCGTACCGGCCACGCAGGGTGATAATATCTGGACTGCCGCTTGTTAAGAAAGTACGGTACGAGAGCGTAGCCTGGGCAAACTGCCCGGTAAGGGGGTAAGCGAATGTGTTGCGCTGATTTAAGGTACTAGTAAGGCTGAAATCAAGGTACCGGCGCTGGGAGGCATGCAGAAAATACGTTGGATTATAGTACCGTACGGAATCCGATATTCGCTCCTGGTGGTACGAAATATCTAGCGCCGTAAGGTGCTGCACTGTCCGGCGCCAGCGCAGGCCAGCCGTAGCATATTGCCGCTCAATAGGAAAATCATTCTCCTGGCGCAGGTTTCGAAGCTGGTCGTTGGTAGTAGTATAGTCGAGCGCGTGGCTGCGGTAGTAAGAATAGCCGCCCCCGAACCCAATACGCCGCTTTTGGCCGTAGCCAGGCGCTTCATAGAACAGCTCGTATTTGCGGTTAAAGCCTAGCTGCAAATTGGCCAGCAACTGCTCGTTACGGCCCCGGAAGTTGCGGCGAACGAGGTGCAAGCCATAATCGACGCGCTGCCACCGATCCGGCCGGTCAAGCCAGGAGCGGAAGTTTCGGTCGGCCAGGGACAGGATAGGCACTGGGAATGTATACCAGCGCTCCTGCAGGCTGTAGAGAATGGTCAGCTCTCCGTTGCGGCAAACCACCTGGACGAGTACTTGATGAAAGAGCTGCAGATTGAATAGTCGCCGCCGGTTCAGCTCCAGCCTGCGGGCAAGCGCCTCGGCTGGCATAGTGTCGCCTTCCCGAAAATCCAGCTCGGCCCGCAACACTGGCTCCTTGGTGACTTTGTTGCCCACAAACAAAATGCTGGCAACCCGCAGCGTGGTGTAGTCAGGGCACTGCACCTGCAGCAGGCTGTCAGTAGTTGCGCGGCGCAGAGAGTCGGGGAATACTACCGCGCTGGTAGAAGGAAGTGGTAAGTTGGGGGGAGTTGACGCCGGAAACAGACCTAGCAGCAACGTCAGTAAGCAAATCAGCACTACAGCAACGGGCTCAAATGTTGAGGTAGCGCAACAAGGCGCTGTAGCGTTCTTGTTCGTCTTCGCCTACCTCCTCAGTACCGCTGAACTGCGCCGTAATAGAATAGCCAAACCGCTCCAGCGTGGCAATAATGCGGGTAATATTGGGCGTATTGAGTTTAAGCGTAAGGCGAATCCTATACGGATCATGCTCATCCTGCGCCACATGGGAACTGATGATTTTGGCGTTGTTCTCTTCTACGTAACGGCTGATTTGGGTAAGCGAGTAGTCACGCTCCTCCATGGCCAGTACAATAATGCCTTGCTGATGGCTGGCAACGGGTACTTTCCCAAAAGCCGCCAGCGTATCACTGATGGTTACCACGCCCAGGTATTCATGTTGGTCATCCAGGACGGGCACTAGCTGTATTTTATTTTGTACGGCCAGCTCGATAATGTTGTAGAAATGCTGGTCACGCTGCACATGCACGTTACCATATTTCAGCGCCATCTTGCCTAGCTCCTGTTCGGTGGCTTCCTGGTCCAGCAGGTCGGCCTCAGTGATAAGGCCTAGGTACTGGCGGTTGTTGAGAACGGGCAGCTGGCTCACGTGAAACTCATCCAGCCAACGCGCCGCCTTCTCGGTTGAGTCGGTCGCTTTCAGCGGCGGAATCATTTGATTCAGTAGATCTTCGGCAATAATAGAGTTCATCAGAAACAGCCAGATAGCAGAGCGAAAGGAAGCCAGTGGGGCACTATAAGCGCCAGGACCAAAGGAAAGTTTTTCTGGTACTACTTACGTACTAACTAGCCGTAAGGGCGGCACCACTAGGTCAATAGTTGCACCCAACCGATGAAGGTCCAGTTTCGGCTGCCTTAGCTCTCAACCGGCAGGCTAGTGCGCACCAGAAACTGTTGGAGCAGGTGGTTGAACTCGGCGGGGCGCTCCATCATGGGGGCGTGCCCGCAGTGGTCCAGAAAACGCAGCTCGGAGCCCCGGATCAGGCGGTGAAACTCGTGTGCTACCATTGGAGGGGTAATGGTATCGTTCAGGCCCCAAACCAGGAGCGTAGGCACCCGGATGTTGTGGAGCTCCTTACTTAGATTATGCCGCTGGGCTGAGCGCGCAATACTAATGATGCGCAGGCACTTAGCATTAGAATTCGTGACGCTGAACACTTCATCTACCAGCTCTTGAGTAGCTACGGCCGGATCATAAAAGGTATAGGCTACTCGCTCCTGCACGTAGGCATAATTACCGCGCTTGGGGAAAGAGCCGCCCATGCTGTCTTCAAACAGGCCGCTGCTGCCCGTAAGGACCAATCGCGCTACCTTGGTTGGGTTGCGCAACGTGAATACAAGAGCAATATGCCCGCCCAAAGAGTTGCCCAATACCGTTGTAGCTTCGGAGAGGCCGATTTCTGCCAGGAAGTCTTCTACAAAGCCCACCAGGCCTGGCACGCCCGCCTTCAGCAACGGCATATCGTAAATAGGAAGCAGCGGGATGATGACGCGGTGGCTTGAGCTGAACTTCGCTACCACGTCGTGCCAGTTGCTGAGGGCCCCAAAAAGGCCATGCAGCAGCAGCAGCACCTCGCCGGTGCCTTCATCTACGTATTGAAATCCGTTTTTTTCCTTGATCTGCAACTCCATTGTCTCAGGATATAGTCAGACCGGTTGGGCTAGCCGGAGCGGTCTGTGCAATGATACAATTCTTCACCCAATTGCCTAGCAATGCCAATCCATACGGAGTTAGCAGAGCTTCAGGGTGAAACTGCACGCCATATAGCGGCAGCGTGCGGTGGCGAAGCGCCATCAGCTCGGCGGTGGCATCGGCCGTAACCGCTAGGGCACTTAACGTGGGCGGCAGCTCTTTTAGCACAAGCGAGTGGTAGCGCGTAACCGGCATATGTGCCGGCAGCCCGGCCCACAACGCATCGGGCTCTGTCCAGCTTACTTCCGATACTTTCCCGTGCATGGGCTTTGCACTGCGCACAAGGCTAGCCCCAAAAAACTCCCCAAGCGCCTGATGACCAAGGCATACGCCCAACATTGGCACCCGCTGATGATACTGCTGAATTACGGCTGGCATATTACCGGCGGCCGCCGGCGTGCCTGGCCCCGGCGACAGTACAATGGCATCAAACGACTCCTGTCCCAGCTGCGGTAAGGCTACATCATTGCGCCGTACCAGCACATCGCACCCGAGCTGCTGAAAGTAATCCAGCAGGTTATAGGTAAACGAATCGAAATTATCGAGCAGTAACAGACGCATAAGTGGTAGAGTA
Source organism: Hymenobacter tenuis (assembly GCF_054780495.1). Classification (NCBI taxonomy): domain Bacteria; kingdom Pseudomonadati; phylum Bacteroidota; class Cytophagia; order Cytophagales; family Hymenobacteraceae; genus Hymenobacter; species Hymenobacter tenuis. The sequence goes on along the minus strand of NZ_BAAGWF010000003.1, from coordinate 342,234 downwards.
AGGTGGCCCAGAAACGCGTCAGCAAGGCCGGCCAAGGCTTCCTCGCGCTATTTCAGGCTTCTTGTCCTTGTCTAAAATACTTGCCGCAGCTTTTCCAGCAAGGTATCGGCAAAAGGCATTACGAAGCCGACAATGCTCAGAGCCACGGGCGTAGCCTCACGCACCACGGGCAGCACCTGTGACTCGGCCAGTAGCTGAGGCGAAATGAGCTGCAAGCCCGCCATACCAATACCGTGTAGCAGCAAGCTCAGGCCAAGCACCCATTTCAATACGCCGCTCACGGCCCCGCCTATGCTATCCAAAACCCCTAGCGGCGTCAGGTGCACGGCTGTCCGGATAAAGTTACTGAGCAGATGCACGCCCCACACAATGGCCGCAAACACCAGCACGAATGCCACCAACGGCAACATGCCGAAGGCATCGCCAACGTAATGGCGTACCAGCGGAATAGCATCATTCAGCAATACCAGCCCACCTATTACTCCGAGCACGAAGGCCAGCAGTGAGGCCACCTCCAGCACTAGTCCGCGGCGGTAACCTTTTACGGCACCAATACCGAGCGGAATTAGCAGGAGAATATCAAAAGCGGACATGCGGAAGGCGGAAGAAAGCACCCAAGCCGGCGCCGTACGGGGTTTGCTGTTCGGTTTGCCCTAGGCCACCCAGACCATCAAACCCCGTACGACGCCGGCTGAGTTGTACGCTTTTAGAGGTTAGTGTTGTTGAGCAGGTTGTTGACGGCCTGCGAAATCTGGCGGCCATCGGCTTGGCCTGACAGCTCGCGGGCTGCTACCCCCATTACCTTGCCCAAGTCGGAAGGACCGGTGGCACCTACGCGCTGGATAATGTCAACCAGCTTTTCTACTAAATCAGCCTCGGAAAGCTGCTGGGGCAGGTATTCTTCAATGATGGCCAGCTCCGCCAGCTCAATTTCCTCCAGATCGGAGCGGAACTGCTTCTGGTACATCTCGGCGGCCTCGCGGCGTTGTTTGGCCGATTTGGTCAGCAGCTTCAGCTCGGCCTCGCTGGTGAGGGCCGCGCCATGCTGTCCTTCGGCAGTTTCGGCCAGCAGAATCTGGGATTTAATGCTGCGCAAAGCCGTCAGGCGTACTTTGTCTTTGGCCAGCATGGCCTTTTTTATATCGGCGTCGATGATTTCTTTCAGGGCCATAGTCAGGAGGGATAATGAAGGTGCAAGATTACAGTTTTTTAAGGCAACAAGCCCCTTTCTCTACCCTCAGGCCAATGCCAGAGCCTGGCAGAAAGCGGCGGGCTGATCAACGTAAAGCGCTACCTGCCGCACCGGCCGGCTGATTCCGTACGGCCCAGCGGCCAGATACGGCTGCTCGAGAGTAAGCAATACGTTGGGCGGGGTAAGCAGCGGACCTGCCAAGTTAAGCAAGCCCACCGCTGGCTTCGGTGCATCTGTGAGGGGTTGGCACGCTGTAATGGCAGAAGCCGGCAGGCGCACGAGCCAGAAAAATCCGGTCCGCAGCACTAGCTCCTGGTTTTCAGTAAACCGGATGGGCCGCAACCGCACGGCCCGGCTATGCGCCAGCAGCAACATCAGCCCATACAGGTGCAGCGCCAGCCCCACCCACGCGACCGTGGGGCTCCAGCGCACCAGCAATACATGAGCGGCGCCCATCTCTGCCACTGACAGCAAGCCGACAGTAGCCATCGTGGCGGTGAAAGCCGACTCGCGGTACGAGGTAAACACGGTGTCGGGGGCAGCTACTTCGGGCCGAGCACGCCAGCTCAGCAGTGCATAATAAAACAGGCTGATTTCCGACACAAAAACTCCCATCGCCCGCCCGAACACGCTGCGGAAAGCCGTAGTAAGGTTGGCTACTACATCAATATCTGTAAGGCGAGCCGCCAGATAGGCCCGGCGTAAGCGGCGCAGCTTAACTAGGGCCATAGTCAGAGCAAAGACCTCTACCCCTGCCAGCGCCCGCGAGGCCAAGTGTACATATTCCTGTTGCGGCACCGGAATCAGCCAAGTGGCTAGGGCTACTGCGGCCACAAACGCCCCTACCACTGATGTAGCCGGCAGCCGGTAGGGCCGCACCACCAACCAGTAATACAATAGCGGCAACCCCAGCAGCACATCAGCGGAAACCGCCGCGGGCAGCAAGGGCCTACTATTGAACTCAGGCCGTCGGATTACTAGCAGCTCCACTCCTACCACCGCCAGCACCAGCAGGCAGAAGAACACAGCAGGGCGCCAACGAATAGTAGAAGTGATGGTCATGATGAAAAACTGAAAAGAGCGGCTGGTGGTTTAGGTGCGTATCTTTGACAATGTACCACCCCTCAGCCCGCCTTTCTAATGACGAAGCTTAGTGTAAACATAAATAAAATAGCCACCCTGCGGAATGCACGCGGCCACAACCGCCCCGATCTGCTGCAAGCCGCTCGCGACTGTGAGCGGTTCGGAGCCCAAGGTATTACGGTGCATCCGCGGCCCGATGAGCGCCACATCCGCTATCAGGACGTGCGCGACCTGAAAAAGGTGGTGACCACGGAGCTGAACGTGGAAGGCAACCCCACGCCAGATTTCATGGATTTGGTGCGCGAGGTGCGGCCCGAACAGGTTACGCTGGTGCCCGATGCCCCCGATGCCATTACCTCCAATGCTGGCTGGGACACCTCCCGGCACCAGGAGTACCTGCAGGATATAGTAAAGGAGCTGAAAGGGCTAGGCGCTAGGGTCAGTATTTTCCTGGACCCCGTACCGGAGCTGGTTCGGGCGGCGGCTAGCACCGGCACCGACCGGATTGAGCTCTACACCGAGGAATACGCCCGCCAGTTTCATGCCGGACGCGAGGCGGCTATCCGGCCCTACCGCGAAGCCGCTGAGCTCGCCCAGCAGCTGGGCTTGGGCCTGAACGCGGGCCACGACCTTGACCTTGACAACCTAGCGTATCTGCACCAGAACTTACCCGGCTTGGCGGAGGTTAGCATCGGGCACGCCCTGATTTGTGATGCCCTGTACCTGGGGCTTGAGAATACCATTCAGCTGTATCGGCGGCAGCTGCAGTAAGGCGCTGGCTTCCCGGCCGCTTTTCTCTCTTTTTTCCTGACCGGGCCAACTGCCTTCCAGTCCTTTCCTTCTATGCCTCGTCTTTCCCTTCCTGACTTTCTGCAAGGTCCTTCTGATATTCCCATTCTGGATGTGCGCGCTCCTGTTGAGTACGCCCAAGGGCATATTCCGGGGGCGCTCAGCTTTCCGTTGTTTTCTGATGAGGAACGCGCCAGCATCGGGACCACTTACAAGCAAATAAGCCAGGACCGGGCCGTGCTGCTAGGCCTCGATTTTTTTGGGCCCCGCATGAGCCAGATGGTAAAGCAGGCCCAGAAGCTGGCCCCGCACAAACAAGTGCGGGTGCATTGCTGGCGCGGCGGTATGCGCAGCGGGGCCGTGCTGTGGCTGTTGGAGCTGGCTGGCTTTCAGGTGCAACTGCTCGATAAAGGGTACAAAGATTACCGCCATTGGGCGTTGGCGCAATTTGCCACAACGCGCCCGTTGTGGGTACTAGGCGGCCTTACTGGCTCGGGCAAGACGGATGTGCTGCATGCCCTGGCCGCGCGCCAGCAACCCGTGCTGGACCTAGAAGGACTAGCCAGCCACAAAGGCTCTGCTTTTGGCAGCATTGGCCAGAGCGCCCAGCCTACGCAGGAGCAGTTTGAGAACAATTTGGCCCTAGTACTGGCGGCCTTGCCCGTAGCTGCGCCTGTTTGGGTAGAGGATGAAAGCCGCACCATTGGTAGCATTCATGTGCCGCCGCCGCTGTTTGCGCAGTTGCGGTCGGCCCCGCTGGTGGTGCTGGAAATCCCAAGAGAGCTGCGCGTGCGCAAGCTGGCCGAAGAATATGGCCGCCACGACCCGGCTGCCCTGGCTACTAGCGTGCTACGCATCCGCAAGCGCCTGGGCGGCTTGGTAACCAAAGAGGCCCTAGCAGCTATTGGCGAAGACGACATGGAAAAGATGGTGAGCCTGGTGCTGGATTATTACGACAAAACGTACAGCCACGGCCTCGATGACCGCTCCGTAGTGCGCGTGCCATCCACTACCTGCGACCCAGACGTGAATGCAGAGCTGGTGCTGGCGGCCGCAACCAAGGCCGGCTTATCGGCTCTACCTCAGCCAGCCACGCATGGTTCCTAAGCTACGGGTAGCCCGGCCTACCAACAACTTGCACGCGCTGCTCCGTTTTTACCGCGACGGGCTGGGCCTGACGGTACTCGGCTCGTTTACCAACCACGATGGCTTTGATGGGCTAATGCTGGGGCACCCGCAGGCGCCGTATCATCTGGAGTTTACTTCGCAGCGCGGCTATACGGCCGTTGGGGTGCCGTCGGCAGAGCACCTGCTGGTGTTTTACGTACCCGATGCCGATGAGTGGCTACTGGCCGTGAACCGAATGCGGGAAGCAGGCTTTGAGTCGGTTTCGGCTCACAATCCGTACTGGAATCAGCACGGAGTTACTTTTACTGACCCCGATGGCTACCGCGTGGTGCTTCAGCAAGCCGCCTGGGATTTCTAAACTTTTGCCTCTAGTTCTTATGTCTCTCGCTCCTGACCCCGCCACCGACCAGATTCGCCTTACCCAGTACAGCCACGGCGCCGGCTGCGGCTGCAAAATAGCGCCCAAGGTTCTGGATCAGATTCTGCACACCAGCATTCCGCAACCGCACGATGAGAAGCTACTGGTAGGCAACTCCTCCCGCGACGACGCGGCCGTGTACGATATTGGGGGCGGCCAGGCCCTGATCAGCACCACCGACTTTTTCATGCCCATCGTAGATGATGCCTACGATTTCGGGCGCATTGCCTCGGCCAACGCCATCAGTGACGTGTACGCTATGGGGGGCCGCCCGGTCATGGCCATTGCGGTGCTAGGTTGGCCCATTGATAAGCTGGCCCCGGAAGTAGCCCGCCGCGTAATTGAAGGCAGTCGCAGCATTTGCGCCGAAGCCGGCATTCCGCTGGCGGGCGGCCACAGCATTGACTCCCCAGAGCCCATTTTCGGGTTGGCCGTAACGGGCTTACTTGATATTCGCAACCTGAAGCAGAACGACACCGCCACTGCAGGCTGCGAGTTGTACTTAACCAAACCCCTAGGTGTCGGGATGCTCACAACCTCTCAGAAGCGCGGCATTCTGCGCCCCGAACACGAGCAGCTGGCGCCCGGCTACATGATGCAGCTTAACAAAATCGGGCAGGAGCTGGGCCAGCTTAGCGCCGTGCGGGCCATGACCGATGTTACGGGATTTGGATTGCTAGGTCACCTTTCCGAGGTATGCGAGGGTAGTAACCTCACGGCTGAGGTCGAGTTCAGCAACGTCCCTCTGATTCAGGAAGCCGAAGAATACCGAGCCCAAAAAGCCATTCCGGGCGGTACGGTGCGCAACTGGGATTCGTATGGCCACAAGGTAGGCACCATCACCGATGAGCAGCGTCACTGGCTCTGCGACCCACAAACTTCGGGCGGCTTGCTCGTATGCGTAGATCCGGCCGGCCGAGCAGAAGTGCAGGCCGTTTTTGAAGCGCACGGCCTAGCCCTGGAATCATTTGGGCGGCTGCGCGAGCACCAGGCGGGTGAGCCCTGGATTTTGGTTCGGTAAGCCTTCCCGATGAAGTTGTTGCCATTCTTGCGGCCGCTGCTGGAAGCAGCGGCCGCCATTACCGTTATGGTTGTCAGCCTGCGCATTGTAACGGGCTTTTTCACCCGCAAAAGCCGGGTGTATCGGCCTACGTTTCTGCGGCAGTTTGCTTTGCTGTTCTGGCCGCTGCTGTGCCTGGGAGTGGGGCTGCCTTTCCTAGGGTCTTTCTTCTACGCAACCAGTTTGGCCAGCTTCGAGCTGGTATTACTTTCGGCCCTAGCCGCCGTGATACTAGGGTTTTCGATGCCCGCTTTCGTACTCCACAGCCAGTACTATGCGCGTAACCTGACTACTACCCTAGTCTTTGACCCGAAGCAGAATACCTTGGAGGTATATGAGGGCCGGGTACGCATCCCTTTCGCTAAAAGCGACTTAGTGCGGGTTGAGTACGTTACCTGCAAGTCGCCGCGGCTGTTTTGGAGCCATTATGAGTACCTGAAGTTGCATTTGCGTACGGGCGAGGTACTAACGCTTACGTCTCTTTTGACCAAGTTGGGTCCTGTAGCCGAGTTCCTGCGCAACACGCCCTTGGAGCATCGGCAACGGTGGTTTTGCTGGGCATAGGGGGTGCATTTGTAAGTATTTTAGGCTCAACGGCCTTTTCAACTCGTTGAACTGCTTATTTATCCTGTTCAGAAGGTACAAGTCTCCTCTATATTTGGTAATTACGCTTTCCATATTCCCAACCGCGTCCTTGTCTCTCTACCGTTGCTCTTATAAGCGCGGCTATCGCCTATTGCCTTTCCGTTGCTCATGCGACGTTTGTTGCTTGTCTGTTTGCTTGTCTGCTGCGCCTGGAAGGCAAGGGCGGCCCCCGAGGTCACGCCTGCTACCCTGCTGCGCCAACTAAAGACCCAGCCTGCCGATACCGGTCGGGTACGGCTCCTGACGGCGCTTTGCTATTTGCTGCACGATGACGCCCCCACCCGCGCCCTTATCTACGGCGAGGAAAGTGTGGCGCTGGCACGGCAGCTCCCCGACCAGAAAAGCCTCCTTCAAAGCCTGCTCACCCTTGCCAGCTGCTACGCCAACCTAGCCGATGGCCCACACGCCCTGCAATTGCAGCAGGAAGCCTTGCAGCTAGCCCGCCACCTGCAAAATACCGATGGAATTGTGCGCAGCTATACTGGCATGGGCGGCGTGCATCATGAGCGCAAGGACACAACGGCGGCCCTCCTGAATTACAAACGAGCCTTGGCGCAAGTGTATCGGCCCGGAGTGCAAGTGCGCACGCAGCTACTGCTGTTTGGCAACCTAGGCAGTCTGTACTTTTACCTGAAGCGTCATCAGGAAGGCCTGACATACACGAGGCGAGCCTTGCAGTTGGCCCGCCGCAGTGGCGACCAGGTGGGCGAAACGCTGTATATGGCTGATTTGGGGTCGTTTTATATGCGCATGAACCAGCTAGATACGGCCGAAGGCCTTATCCGTCAGGCCATAACCTTGGTAGAGCCGCTAAAAAGCCCCCGTTTCGAGGCCGGGCACCTGGAGCTATTGGCCACGGTGCTGGTGCTTAGAAATAAGCTATCCGAAGCCGAAGCACTAACCCACCGGGCCTTGCAGCTCGCGCGCCAAAGCAATTATCAAGAACTGGCTCTTGATGCGTATAACCTACTGGCCGAAATCAACTTCACTCGTGGCCGGCATGAGCAAGCATATAAGTGGCAGCTTCGGTTCCGAGACCTAAACGACAGCCTTAACAGCCGCTCCCGCCTGCAAACCCTCACGGCGTTGCAAACCCGCTACGAAACCGCAGACAAAGAAAATCAGATTAGGCGGCTGACGGAACGCAGCTTCGCCTCACAGCAACGCACCAGGGCGCTGTGGGGCGCTATTGCGGCTTTGTTGCTGGGGCTTGGCGGCATGGCGCTACTCTACGCCAAGCTGCGCCGCAGCCGGGCCGCGCTAGCTTCCAACCACCAAGCGCTGGAAGCAGCCACCCAGGAACTGCGGCAACTCTCGGCCTCCAAAGACCGCCTCTACGCCATTATTGCGCACGATTTGCGGGGCCCGGTTACTTCCTTTGCAGGCGTTACCGAGCTCATTGACTTCTACCTAAAGCAAGGCGACGAGCAGGGCTTGCGCCGCCTCCCCGACCTAGTGCGCCAGTCGGCTTATCAGCTCAACCACCTCCTGGACAACCTGCTGAGCTGGGCAGTAAGCCAGACCGGCGAACTGGCTTATCACCCTGAGCCACTGTTGGCGGCGGATCTGCTCAAGCAAACGGCTGAACTCTACTCTACTTCGGCCGAAGCCAAACAGCTTACCATTCAGCTGGCAGCAGATCCGAAGGCAGCTGTGTGGGCCGATGCGCACATGACCCAGACCATTCTGCGCAACATTGTAGGTAATGCCTTAAAGTTTACACCGCCAGGTGGCACCATCCGGCTTTGCGCCCACCCAGCACCTAGTGGCAGCGTACAATTCCAGATAACGGATACGGGCACTGGCATGTCGCCAGAGCAGATAGAGCTGCTTCTCACGCCAGAGGCCGCTACACACCCGGCCCGAGGCCCCCGGTCCGGCACGGGCCTGGGCCTGATGCTGTGCCGGGCTTTTGTGCAGCGACAAGGCGGAACCATGCGCATAGAAAGCACTCCCGGCCACGGCACTACCCTATCGGTAACGCTACCAGCGGCCCAGGCGTAAGGAACAAGGAGCGGCCTGAGCACCTAGGCCACGCAAGGCACTGAACCTGCCGGACAGAGCTTGCTAGGCCTAAACTTCCCATCTTTGCCCCCGTTATGCTGCAACTACACTTCCGCGAAATGGGGCAAGGCGCCCCACTGGTTATTCTCCACGGTCTGTTTGGTACGCTTGATAACTGGCAGACGCTGGCTCGCCGCTGGGCCGATGCTGGCTACCGCGTCATCATTGCCGACCTACGCAACCATGGCCGCTCGCCTCACGCACCCGAGCACACCTATAAGCTCATGAGTGAGGATGTGCTGGGGCTATTTAACGAGCTACAGCTGGGCCCCGATACCACGCTGTTGGGCCACAGCATGGGCGGCAAAGTAGCCATGCGCTTTGCTCTCGACCATCCGCAGCGCCTGGGCAAATTAGTAGTCGTGGATATTGCCCCGCGCTTTTCCGATATGAACCATCAGGATGATATTCTGGCGGGCCTAAACGCGGTACCTCTGGCTACGCTTGAGAGCCGGCAACAAGCCGATGACGCCCTAGCCCAGCACATCCGGCAGCCCGCCGTGCGACAGTTCCTGCTCAAAAACCTGTACCGCCGCGACGATAACAGCTTTGCTTGGCGCCCCAACCTGGCTGCCCTAACGGCCGAGATGGAAGATATTGGCGAGGAAATAACGGCCGAACAGCCTTTCCTGAAGCCCTCTCTGTTTATCCGGGGCGGCAAATCAGACTACATCACGGCGGAGGATAAGCTCTACAGTATCCCTACCCTGTTTCCTAACTCGCAGGTGGAAACCATAGTGGATGCCGGCCACTGGGTGCACGCCGAAAAGCCCGACGAAGTATTTGAATTGGTGCATGCCTTTGCCAGCCAGGGCTAACCTAGCGGCACTTTTCTTCCTCCTTCCTCTGCATAACCCTCGCACTCCTTGAAAGGCACGCTTTACCTTATTCCCACCATTCTGGCCGATGACACGGCGGCGCAAGTGTTGCCGCTACAAGTAGCTGGGCAAGTCGCGGGCCTGTCGTATTTTCTGGTAGAAAATGCCCGCACGGCACGGCGCTTTATTAAAAGCGTGGCGCCGCAGCATGTCATTGAGGAGCTCCGTATCAGCGTCATTGATAAGGACAGCACCGAAGCTCAGATTCAGGCGGCACTGGAGCCGATCGTCAATGGCCAGAACGCGGGGGTAATTTCGGAAGCCGGCTGCCCCGGCATTGCTGATCCAGGGGCAGAGCTGGCGCGCCGCGCCCACCAGCTTGGGGTGCGGGTTGTGCCGCTAGTAGGACCTAGTAGCTTGCTGCTGGCACTGATGGCATCGGGCATGAATGGGCAAAGCTTTGCGTTTCATGGCTACCTACCCATTGAGCGGGCCAAACGTGTGGCAGCGCTGAAAAAGCTGGAGCAACAAGCCCTGCAACAACACCAAACGCAACTGTTCATCGAGACGCCTTACCGCAACATGCAGTTGCTGGAGGACCTGCTTAGCACACTGCACGCAGGCACCCGCCTGTGCGTAGCGGCCAGCCTCACAGCCGAAAATGAGTACATCCGGACTGATACGGTAGCCGGTTGGAAAAAGGCCCCGCTCCCGGAGCTGCACAAGCAACCTGCCGTGTTTCTACTCGGTAAGTAAGTACGTTATATCGGCATTAGGAATGTAGGGCCGGATGTTGGTAATTGCCTCATCCCCAAGCCCCCTCTCCTGCAGTGAAGCAACGTCTGATGGGCCCTGCCCCCATAATGACTGTGAGTGGTCGGATACACGTCAACTACATATACAGCCTATATGAAAGCAGGTATACTGGATGAAAACTCCTTTACTCAGGTTCGTATCTATTGTACCGCCCTCGTCCTGGTAGGGAGTTGGTCTCTGTTGGCGTGGAGTTATTTTCATGGTGGGGTGCCAAGCCACCATCTTCTCGCCGATAAAGACCTGCCTTCGGTTTCTAATTGGTGGGGCGGGCTCATAGTGCCGCTGCTAACCTGGTTGCTGCTGTATCGCCTGCATCAGCGGATTCGGCACTCCCAACAGCAGCATATGCAGCCCCTACCCTACCAGCGCCAGATAGTATACGGGTTCGTTGGCGCCTTACTCTTCGGGATTCTGATTTCTATCTTGTTTACGTTTGCCTATACTGACCTGGCGGGGTATCTGCTGTTGACAATTTTCTTCCTCGCCTTCTTTTTCCCGCTGTATCGGGCTGAGTGTCTGCTAGGGTTTGTGCTAGGCATGACGTTTACCTTTGGTGGAGTGCTGCCAACGGGTATCGGCGCTATACTAGTGGCAATAAGTGCCGTGCTCTACCTGCTTGTGAGGCCTGCACTGCTATATACTGCCTCTTCTCTTGCACGGGTAACCTCATTCTCTAAATAGAGAAGTTTACAGCTGACAAACTGCTTACCTGATTATTCTGGCTGGCATCTCGCCCTTTGCATTCCTCTTAAGAGAGGAGAACCGGTCAGATCAAGTGCCTGAAACAGCTTATAGATACATTGAAAGCGGCGTCTATTGTTTGGCCCAGTGGACTAAACGATAGACGCCGCTTGTGACTAGCTGCTACTAGCCTGTCTTACTTCATGATCTGGTACACTAGCAACGATGATACGTAGGCCAGGCCTGTCATGTAGAATAGCTGAAGTAAGGGCCATTTCCAGCCTTTGGTTTCGCGGTAGGTGGCAGCTAGCGTACTCATGCACTGCATGGCAAACACGTAGAATACCAGCAGTGAAAACGCTCTGGCTGGTGTAAAAAACGGATTTCCATCGGCGTCTTTTTCAGCTGCCAGCTTCTCCTGCACCGTCTGCTGATCGGCATCCTGGCCCACGCTGTAAATCGTGGACATAGTGCCCACAAACACCTCCCGCGCAGCAAACGAGGTTATCAGCGAGATGCCAATCTTCCAGTCGAAGCCCAACGGCCGGATAGCCGGCTCCAGCACGTGACCAAACATGCCAGCGTACGAGTTTTCCAGGCGCTCCGAAGCTACTCGAGATTCAGTTTCGGCGGCCGTAAGCCCTTGGGTGGTAGCAGTAGCTCGGGCTTGTGTTTCGGCTTTATCGAGGGCGCCGGGTGGGCCGTAGGAGGCCAGCACCCACAGGATGATAGAAATGGCCAGAATAACCTTACCTGCCTGAAATACAAAGGCTTTTACCTTCTCCACGATGGTAATACCCACGTTTTTCCAGCGCGGCCAGCGGTACACCGGAAACTCCATAATAAAGTAGCTCCGCTCCGTGGTTTTCATCAGCAGCTTCATGGCCCACGCTGATAAAATAGCCGCAAAAAAGCCCAGCAGGTACAGCCCCATCAGGGCCACGCCGCGCAGGTTAAATACGCCTAGTACCGGTTCGTCGGGCACCACCAGCGCAATAAGCACCGTGTACACCGGAATGCGCGCTGAGCACGACATAAGCGGTGTAACGAAGATGGTAATGAGCCGGTCCTTGCGGTTTTCGATGGTGCGGGCACTCATAATGGCCGGCACGGCACAGGCCACCCCAGAAATAAGCGGCACTATGCTTTTACCGTTCAGCCCGAACCGCCGCATAATGCGGTCCATCATAAACGTAACCCGGGCCATGTAGCCAGTCTCCTCGAGCACCGCTATAAAGGCAAAGAGCAGGGCAATCTGCGGAATGAAGATAAGTACCCCGCCCAAGCCGGCCAGTACGCCTTCAGTAAGCAAGTTGATCAGCGGCCCATCAAAGTTGGTTTGGATAAGGCTGTTGATCCAGGCAACTCCCTGGTCAATCAACTCCATGGGGTAGCTGGCCCAGGCAAACACCGCCTGAAACATCAGGAACAGGACGCCGAAGAAAATGAGGTAGCCCCAGATCTTGTGCGTCAGCACCCGATCAAGCCGGTTACTGTACGGCTCGTTTTTCTCTGTGCGGGTTACCGAGACACAGTTCAGCAGAATGTCGTTGATGCGCCCGTAGCGGTCAATGGTTTCCTGAGCCTGGCGCGCGGTAGGCTCAAAGCCATACTGCTCGGTCAGTTCCTGAATATACGCCCGGTCATCAGGCGACAGGAAGCTGATATGGCGGTACTGGTGCGCGTAGTGCAGCGCCAGATAGTCGTTATGCAGGTTGAAGTAGTAGCGTATCTGCCGAATCATGGGCAGCAGCTCTTCGTCCGGCTGGTAGAAATTAGCGGTGGGCGCATCCAACGTCTGCGCCATCACAATTTTGAGGGCTGCAATGCCTACGCCTTTGCGCGCATTCATCGGAATGATAGGCACCCCCAACTCCTCTTGTAGCGCAGGCACGTCAATTTTTATCCCGTGCTGCTCAGCCACATCCATCATGTTCAGCGCCAGCACCGTGGGCAAGCCCATGTCGGCTAGCTGCGTAAACAGCAGCAAGTTACGCCGTAGGTTGCTGGCGTCAACGGTTACCACCACAAAGTCAGGATACTGGGAGCTGGTCTGGTCGTAGAACAGGTCCGTAATTACCTTTTCGTCGAGGCTTTTGGGGTAGAGCGAATATGTGCCGGGCAGGTCAATAATCTCAGCTCGGTGCTGCGAGGTGAGCTGGCTGATGCCCGTTTTGCGGTCGACGGTTACGCCCGGAAAGTTGCCGACCTTCTGGTTCAGGCCTGTCAGCTGGTTGAATAGCGAAGATTTGCCAGAGTTTGGATTGCCTACCAGCGCTATGCGCGTGAGGTCTCCTGGATGACGCTGAGCGACGCTTTCTAAACGGGCTACTGATACCCCCGCGCCGGCTCGGCCGGAAAGTAGTTGCCCGCCTGCCATGTACTCGTGTTATTTCAGAAGGATCGTCGCTGCTTCACTAACCCGCAACGATAAGGTGTAATCTGCCATGTCGCCTACCACTACCGTGATGGGGCAACCTAGTGGCGCACGGCTATTCAGGCGCACCTGCGTGCCCGGAATGCAACCCATTTCCAGCAGCTTAAGTGCCATCTCCGGATCTTTCAGGCAGCAAATAGTACCGCTTTCCCCCAACTGGAGGTCTTTCACGCTCCGGGGCGTGACCGATATGGGGGAAGGGGCAGATTGCTTGGACACGGGTGGGGTTATTTAGATTTACTTCAAACAAAGGTACCACCCTTTTATGTTTCAGCCAAAATTCGCAAACAGCGCTTTCGTTGTCTTACTCAACAGTTAAGTATTTGATTTGTAACTATTCCGAAATCAAATTGCATCATTATAAATATTCTGGGATGACTTGCTTGTGATGCCCATTTTCATTGTAATTTTGGCATATACATTAGTCTGCCTGCATATGCTCAAACGCGTACTCACCCTTATCTTCTCGGCTTTACTTCTGCCAGCACTGGTGTTTGCTCAGGAGAATAAAATATCGGGCCGGATCGTCGATGAAAAGACGAAAGAACCTATTCCGTTTGCCTCTATCGGGCTGAAGGAAGAGCAAACCGGTGCTCTAACTAACGAGTACGGCTACTTCCAGTTGGCCATGCCCGAAAAAAACCCTCAGGACTCCCTGATGGTTGTGGCGCTCGGCTATTTCAAGAAAGCGGTTCTGATCAAGCCCGGCATTAAAGTGCAGGACATGATTATTGAAGTGCCCAAGCGTGCTATCGAGCTGAAAGAAGTTAAGATCCAGGGCGGCAAGGTGAAAGACCTGGCCTTGGGCTCGAAGTCGAACACGCCGGGTGAAGGTATGATTCAGGGTATGCCCGGCAGCCAGTATGCATTCTTCGTGAAGAATGACAAAGGCAAAAAGCTTGGCAACGTCCGCTCGGTGTCGTTCTACATTGGTGAGAACGGCTTCCCCCGCGAGCCTTTCCGCGTGCGCCTTTACAAAGCCGACGGCAACTACAACTCGCCTAACTCTGACCTACTCACCGAAAACATTGTGGTTTCGGCCCCCAAAGGCGGAGAGTGGTACACCGTAGATCTGACTCAGTACAATATTGAAGCGCCGGTTGAAGGCTTCTTCGTAGCCATGGAATGGATTGTGAGTGGTGACAAGTTCTACACCACCAACTTCATGGACAACTACACTCCCTACGGACAGATTCTGCGACCCACGTTCGAATTCAAGGAAGCCCGTACCTGGAACTACACTATTGGCCGGGGCTGGAGCCTAATTACGCTTGCGAACAACGGCATGCGCTACAACGCCATGATCCGGGCAGAAGTAGACCAGATCAAAGACTAATCACAGATTCGCCGGCTACGGTTACGTAGCCTGTTTAACAACAAAAAGCCCGCTTAACCATTGGTTAAGCGGGCTTTTTGTTGTTAAACAGGTTTACACCTCAGGGAGGCCTAGTGCATTCGATGCTACTTCATTGAACGCATTAGGCCTACAAACTACTTACGCACGGCAATTTCTACCCGGCGGTTTTCCTGGCGGCCGGCAGCAGTAGCATTAGAGGCAGCCGGAGCGCTTTCGCCCATGGGCTCGATGCTTACTTTATCGGCAGCTACCTGCCCGTTTTTCACCAACCAGTCTTTCACGGCGGCAGCACGCTTGGCGCTGAGTTCCCGGTTGTAGCTCTTGTCGCCGCGGGAGTCAGCGAATCCCATCACTTGCACCTCCTTGCCACGGTAGCGACGCGCAATAGATGCGCTGATTTCCGACAGAGCCCGCGTAGCGGTGGATTTGATTTCGGCTTTATCAGTGTCGAAAAGCACCTTTTCTTCGAGGCCGTATACGTTGTAAGTGTCGTCGCCCCGCACGCTCACTTCGGGCAGATCAATTTCTTCCAGCTTCACGTCGGCGAGCTTGGCTTTGGTCATGTCCCAGGCGCTGCTCACCGCAGCTCCGGCTTTATCGGCTGCGTTTTCGGTGGCATCGGCTACCGTCTGACCATCACGGGCTACCACAGCCGTATCGGCAGTGGCTTCCTGAAGCTGGTCTTTTTCTTCCGGCTTCTTCAAATCGGAGCAGGAGGCTAGCAGCGCAGTGGCCGCGAGCAGGGAAAACAGTTGCTTTTTCATAGGAATGGGGGAGTTGGTTGTGGGCAGAGGTACGAAGAATATCACGTAATGTTAATATCTGCCGCTTATTCTGCCACAAACACCCGCTTCACCCGCTCACTCACGTTGGTCAGCAGCTCGTAGGGAATGGTACCAATGCGGGTTGCCAGCTCCGTGAGGGGTAGTAGTTCACCAAACACCGTAGCAGCGTCGCCGGCCTGGGCCGCCGGGATGTTGGTTACATCTACCATGCACATATCCATGCACACATTGCCCACCAACGGCGCGCGCTGCCCCCGAATTACCACCTCCCCCACCCCATTGCCAAAGCGCCGGTCGTAGCCGTCGGCGTAGCCAATGGCCAGCGTGGCAATACGCCGCTCGTGGGGGGCAGCCTGTCCGCGCCGGCCATACCCTACGGTGGCGCCGGCAGGCAATGTTTTGATTTGGGATATGGTGGTGCGCAACGTACTCACGGGCTTAAGGGCATCTTGTTCTTGGCCACTGGCTTCTACCCCATATAGCCCAATGCCGAGGCGCACCATATTATGCTGCGCCTCCGGAAAGCGCACAATGCCGGCGGAGTTAAGCGCATGCTGCAGGATGGGGTAGCCGAGGGTGGATTCCAGCTGCGGCGTCATGCGCTGAAAAGCGGCTAGCTGCTGCCGGGAAAAGTCGTTGTGCTGGGCTTCATCGGCGCCGGCTAAGTGCGTGAGGGCGCTGGCTACGCGCACTAGGGCCGCATTATCGCGCAAAGTCTGGCACAGCTCCGGCAAATCTTCTTCCGCAAACCCTAGGCGCCGCATGCCCGTGTCGAGTTTCAGGTGGATAGCCGGCATAGCCTGCTGGCGGGCGGCAGCAAGGTAGTCGTGCAGGCGCTCAAAGGAGTAGATTTCCGGCTCCAGGTGATACTGACGCAGCTTCTGGAAGGCATCCGGCGAGGGGTTCATCACCATTATCGGCAGACTGATGCCATGTTGGCGCAGCTCTACGCCTTCGTCGGCATAGGCCACCGCCAGGTAATCGGCCCGATGAAACTGCAGCAGGTTGGCTACCTCATAGGAGCCGCTACCGTAGGCAAAGGCTTTTACCATCACCATTAGCTTTACCTCAGGCTGCAGGCGGCGGCGGTAAAAGTTGAGGTTATGCACCAGCGCATCGAGGTTGACTTCCAGCACGGTGCCATGGATTTTCTGCTGAAAAGCAGCCACAATACGCTCGAAGCCATAACGACGCGCCCCTTTTACTAGGATGGTTTCGTGCCGAAACTGGTCGGGCTGGAACGCGGCCAGAAAGGCTTCGGTATTGGGGTAAAAGGACGTGGCAAGGCCAGTGAAACTAGCAGTAAACTGACTGATATCGGGGCCAATACCTATCAGGCGGTCGACGCCGTGTGCGGGCAGCAGGGCCGCCGTGCGGGCGTACAGCTCCGCCCCCGACAGGCCCGACTCCAACACATCGGACAAAATAAGGGTACGGCGGCCGCGGCGGGGCTGGCGCGTGAGGGCATCGAGGGCGAGACGCAGGCCGGCCAGGTCGTTATTATAAGTGTCGTCGAGGACGTAGCAGTCGTTGAGAGCCTGCTTCATTTCCAGGCGCATGGCCACCGGCTGCAGGCGGTCGAGGCGGTGCTGAATTTCGGCGGGCGCTACCTGGCGCCATAGTAGTACGGCTAGGCCATGTAAGGCATTCTCCACCGAGGGCTCATCGGCAAACGGCAGCGTGAACGTAAACTCCTGCGGCCGGGGCCGGGCCCGCTCCACCCGCACTACCGTGCGCTCAGCGGATGCGTCGTGCACTACTACTAGTAAATCAGCCTCCTGGGCATCGTAACGGGCGCGTTGGCGCGTCCAGGCATACAGTGTGGTGCGTTGGGGAAGCAGTTGCTGACGAGCAGCGGCGTGGATCAGGGCATGGTCGGCGCAGTAGAAAAGCGTTTCGATGCCTTCGAACAGCCGCATTTTTTCGGTTACCTTCTCCATGTGAGAAGTAAAGCCGGCATCATGGGCGGTACCTAGGTTGGTGAAGATGCCGAGGGTAGGCTGAATGATGCGGGCCAGCTTTTCCATCTCGCCGGGCTCCGAAATGCCAGCTTCAAAAATGCCTAGGGTGTGCGTTTCGTTCAACTCCCACACGCTCAAGGGTACGCCTACCTGCGAGTTGTAAGAGCGCGGACTTTTGCAGATCAGCTCATCGGGGCTCAGTAGCTGGGCCAGCCACTCCTTCACAATGGTTTTGCCATTGGAACCCGTAATACCAAACACCGGCAGATGAAAACGCCGCCGATGGTGGGTAGCTATAGATTGCAGAGCCGCTAGTGCATCGGGCACCACCAGAAAACCGGCTTCCGGAAAGGCACTCACCCCGCCCGGAATACTACCTACCTCTGATACCACAAACAGCCGCACACCAGCTTGGTAAAGCTCCGGTAGATAGCGGTGTCCGTCGTGCTGCGGGCCGCGCAGGGCAAAAAACACGCTGCCCGCGGGGGTAGATACCTGCCGACTGTCGAGGAGCAGGCGATGAACGGGCGCCACCGACGCCGGCAGCTGAAGCAAGGTGCCGCCTATGAGGGCAGCCAGATCAGAGAACTGAAGCATAGCAGGGCAAAGGTACAGCAGGAGCAAGCCACGGACACTAGGCCCCGCAGGACCGCAAACTGCTGAAGGCCGCGAATAGTACAAGCGAAGAAACAGCGGCGCGGTATCTTTGTGCAATTACTAGTGCTCTTTTCGATTTTGAAACTTTCGCGTCATCACCTGGCCGCCCTAGCGGCTTTTCTTGTTTGGGGCTTCTTCCCCATTCCGTTACGCTGGCTGGCTGGCTACGCCAGCGGCCAGATTCTCTTTTTCCGCATTCTACTTTCCCTGCTGCTGTTGGTACTCATTCATGGCCTAGGGCGCCGAGATGCCGTGCGGGCCTTGTGGGCCCAGTGGCAGGCAGCACCAGCCGCCGAACGGCGCGGGGTTGCGTTGAGCACGGGCCTGGGCGGCATATTGCTTACTTCTAACTGGCTGCTCTTTATCTATGTAGTCAACCAGGTAAGCGTGCAGGCCGGCTCCTTTGCCTATCTTATCTGCCCCATCATGACGGCTTTGCTCGGCTTTGTCGTACTCAAAGAAACACTGCGCCCCAACCAATGGCTGGCTATTGGCCTCAGTGCCCTAAGTTGCGTGCTACTAGGCGTCGGCGAGGTTAAAACCCTGCTGATGAGCTTAGTGGTGGCATCAACGTATGCGGCATACCTCATCAGTCAGCGGAGGTTGCAGGGCTATGATAGGCTAGTACTCCTGACGGCGCAGCTGCTGCTGGCGGCCCTGCTTATTCTGCCGCTGGCTCCCCTGCTGGGCGCCGAGCCGATAGCCGGTTTTCAGGATACGCATCTGCTGCTGGTAGCAGGCCTGTTGAGTGCCGGCTTCACGGTGCTACCGCTTTTCCTGAATTTATATGCCCTAAATGTGCTGCCTTCGGGCACGGTGGGTATCCTGATGTACCTGAACCCGGTGGTGAGCTTCGTGCTAGCGTTTCTGTATTTCGGGGAGCGGGCCACTACCATCCAAATGGCTGCCTATGGCGTTATCTTGCTGTCGGTGGTGCTGTATAATCTTTCGTTCCGGCGCCGGCCACAACCAATAAACGCCTAAAAACGGATACCTTCGGGCTGTCTGGCCGGGTTAAAAGCTCGGGGCAGATGGTTTTCCGACTTGTTTTAAGCCGAATGACAACTCCACTCCGTCCGGCCACCGCGCCGCTCTGGCGCCGGGTGCTTCCGCACCTGCTCGCCGTCCTGTTTTTCTTGGTGCTGGCCGCCGTGTATTTCTCTCCCATCCTGTTTGATGGCAAGACGCTAGCCCAGCACGACATCGTGCAGTTTAACGGTGGTGCCCACGAAGCGGCTCAGTACCGGGAGCAAACCGGCCAGGAAGCCCTCTGGACGAACTCCATGTTCTCCGGAATGCCTACTTACCTGATCAGTACCCGCTTTCCCGGCGACCTGAGCATTTACCTGCACAAGCTCTTTACGCTGGGCCTGCCAGCAGTAGTAGCTAACCTGTTTCTGGCTTTGGTGTGCGGCTATGCCCTCTGCATTGCCCTAGGCCTCTCGCCGCTAGTAAGTGTGGTAGGCGCCGTAGCGTTGGGTTTCACTAGCTACAACCTTATTATTCTGGCGGCCGGCCACAATACCAAAAGCCTTTCATTGGCCTATGCACCGCTGGTGCTGGCGGGGTTACTGGTCACGTTTCGGCGAAATAAGTGGCTGGGCACGGCACTCTTTGCTTTGGGGCTGGCCATGAACGTGCGCTCCAATCACCTCCAGATAACCTATTACCTGCTGCTGTTGGTGCTGATTTTTGGGGTAGTAGAGTTGGTGTTTGCTTTCCGCGAAAAGCGCTTGCCCGACTTCTTTACCCGCACGGCCTTGCTGGCACTGGCAGCCGTGCTGGCGGTGGGCGTAAGCTTTGGCCGCCTGTACACAACGGTGGAATATGGCAAGTACAGCATCCGCGGCAAATCGGAACTGACGACGCCGGCTCCCGCGTCGGCGGGCCAGCCCGCGGCTTCCTCCGATGATGTGGTGGGCTCAGGCCTTGATCGGGACTATGCCTTTGGCTGGAGCTACGGCGTGGGCGAAACCGCCACGTTGCTCATCCCCAACTTCTACGGCGGCGCTTCCCAGATGAAGCTCAGCGAAAACTCAAAAACCGGAAAGGCCCTGGCGGCCGCCGGCGTGCCACCCGTGCAGCTCACCGATTATCTGGCGCAAATGCCCACTTATTGGGGCGACCAACCCATTACCAGCGGCCCAGTGTATGTGGGCGCAGTAATATGCTTCCTGTTTGTGCTGGGCTTGCTGGTGGCGGATCGGCGCACCCGCATCTGGCTGTTGGTTGGCACGCTGCTTTCCATTGTGCTGGCCTGGGGCAAGAACTTCGAGACCTTCAACTACCTGATGTTCGACTACTTCCCAGGCTACAACAAGTTCCGCTCGGTGAGTATGGCCCTGGTAATTGCCCAGTTGGCCATGCCGCTGCTGGCCGTGCTGGCATTGGCCCGGGTACTACGCGCCGCCCCAACTACCACACCTGTTGGGGCTAGTTTACACCCTAGTCTTGCCGCCTTGGCCGGCCCTTCTGCCGATCATCCGGATACCGCGGCCATGAAGCAGCAGGTGCTGCGGGCCCTGGGCATCACGGCCGGACTGTGCGCTTTGGCTTTCCTGGCGGGTTTGGTGGCCGATTATGCGGCTCCGATTGATGCCCAGTTGCAGCAGCAGGGATTTCCACTGGATGCCATCCGGGCTGACCGGGCCTCGTTGCTGCGCACGGATGTATTCCGCTCCCTGGCCTTTATAGCTGCCGCTGGCGCAGTGCTGTGGTTTTTCCTGCAACGCAAGCTCTCAGCTGGCTTAGCTGCTGCGTTGGTAGGCTTGCTCACTCTGGTTGATTTGTGGAGTGTGGATAAGCGCTACCTCAACAACGACAACTTCCAGCGGGAAACTGTGGCCGAGCAGTTTGTGCCCTCGGCAGCAGACCAGCAAATTCTGCAGGACAAGGACCTGAGCTACCGCGTACTGAATCTGCAAAGCCCGTTTAATGAAGCCAATACCTCCTACTTCCATAAGAGCATTGGCGGCTACCACGGGGCCAAGCTGCGCCGCTACCAAGACCTGATTGAGCGGCAGATTATGCAGAACAATACGCAGGTGATTAACATGCTGAACACCCGCTATATCATCATGCCCGGCCAGCAAGGCCAGCCGGAACAGGTGCAGCGTAACCCCGGCGCCCTAGGTAACGCGTGGTTTGTAAGTGAAGTCCAGAAGGTGCAGAACCCCGATCAGGAAATAAATGCCCTAACCAAGCTGAATACGGCTACTACCGCCGTAATTGATGCCTCGAAGTTCTCCGTGCCCAAAACCACGTACGCAACGGCCGGTTCCAACATTGCCCTGACCAAGTACTCGCCCGACGCACTAACGTACCGGGCCAATGCGGCGCAGGATGGCCTGGTAGTTTTTTCGGAGATTTACTACGCCGATGGCTGGAATGCCTACCTTGATGGCAAAAAGGTGCCCTACCTGCGCGCCAACTATGTACTTCGCGCATTGCCCGTGCCGGCCGGCACGCACACCATTGAGTTTAAGTTTGAGCCTAGTGAATACGCCCTCGGCAACACGATTTCTCTGGTTTCGTCGATTCTGCTAGTTGCGGGCTTATTGGTTGCGCTGTTTTATGCCATCAAGCACCGCCCGGAGCCTCACTCTATACAGGACACGCTGCTGGCAGCCTAAAGCGCTAGGTTCCTTTCGGGCTTTAACCGTTATCCGGCAAAAAAGCACCGCACGTTTCTGCTGTCAGTAAGCCGTTAGTTTAGGGCTTGGGCAGCAGAAACGTGCAGTGCTTTTTCAAGTTATAGTGCGCCTATCATTCTTCTCATCCCTCGTTATTTGCCATGGTACTGCAGGAGCTTCAGGAGTCCATCGCCCTTCAGGCCGGCGTACGGCTTCTGCTGTTGCGCGACGATTTAAATCATCCTGAGCTGCCTGGCAATAAGTGGCGCAAGCTGAAGTATAATTTGCAGGAAGCGCAGCGCATGGGCCACAACACGCTGCTTACGTTTGGGGGTGCGTACTCTAACCATGTGGCGGCGGTAGCCGCTGCTGGCCGCCTCACCGGCCTGCGCACGGTAGGTGTTGTGCGAGGTGAAGAGCTGCGTGATAAGCCACTTAATCCAACCTTGGCCCAGGCCTGCGCCGATGGCATGGAGCTACACTTTGTAGACCGCACTACTTACCGGCGCAAGCACGACCCCGAGGTACTAGGTGCCTTGCTGCACGAAACCGGCCCGGCTTATATCTTACCAGAAGGCGGCACCAACGCCCTGGCGCTACCGGGCTGCGCGGAACTGGTGCCCGAGTTGCTGGCCCTAACGGATTTTGATACGTTGTGCGTGGCATGTGGCACTGGCGGCACCCTAGCAGGCCTGATACTGGGCCTCAACGGCCAGCGGCAAGCGCTGGGGTTTGCGGCGCTAAAAGGAGCCGACTTTCTGCGCCACGACGTGCAAAAATTGACGCAGCAGGCGGCTGGCCACACCTTCCAGAACTGGCAACTGCGCACCGACTACCACGGCGGCGGTTATGCCCGCCTGAGCCCGGAGCTGCGGGTATTTATCCGGGAGTTTCAACAGCGGCACAACGTACTGCTCGACCCTATTTACACCAGCAAAATGATGTGGGGTATTCTGGACCTTATGGCGCGGGGCTACTTTGCGGTGGGCAGCACGGTAGTGGCAGTACATACAGGCGGGTTGCAGGCTTGGGCTGGTTTTGAAGCCTAGGAAGCTACCTGTGCCGAGACTTGCCGTTGGCGTTGGGTTAGCCACTGCCCTACGCCTAACCCAGCCAACGCAAATACGCAGGGTAGCAGAGGCAGCAGAAAGCGCACGTCCCAGTCCTCCACGGTCATCATAACTACCAGTCCCTGCAACAAAATCATGCTGGCCAGGAACACCCGTGCCGGCAGCCATACCGCGCTGGTCCGCAGTCCGCGCAAGGCCAGCCAGTAGCACGGATAAATGAAGAGCACAATCAGGATGCTGTGCGTCCAGGAGTAGTAAAATTTAACGTAGCTGAAGAACAGTCCACCTTTTAGAGCCGCTAGTTTGGCAAAGTACACGGGGTTCGCCAAGATAAAATACCCTAGGCGGAATACCGGCGGCAAGCCATCGGGAGGGAACAGCATTGGCTCGGTGGGCTCCACTACCCAGGGCGTATAGCCATAGATAATTTCTCCGCGCAGGTAGGTTTCAACCAGCGTGAAGGTGAGCAGCAGCTTGTTCAGAATAATCCACCACACCGGTGTCAGCAGCACCAGTGCCAGCAGGGCCTGATGATATGCCTTCCGGCCGGGAAGTTGGCGCAAACCGGCCAGCACCGCTACAACCGCCGCAGCTGGCACCACAAATCCGTTGGGGCGCACAATGCCGGCCAGCACCACTAGCAGCCCAACTGCCAGCCAGCGGCTGCCCGGGCCGCGCCGGGCGCGTACTAGAGCCCAAAACGACAAAATAGAGAGGCTAGTAAATAACGACTCCGTAAGGATATACACGTTGAACTGCTGGGCATCGCGCCAGCCAACCAGGGCGGCGGTGGCCAGGGCGGCAGGTCGCCAGTCATCCGCAGCGGGAGTGAGCCGGCGGATGATTTGGTAAAAGGCGCGGGCTGCCACAGCACTAATCCCCATCTGGCCCAGCACAATACCCCAGTACCCCGTGCCCAGCTTCAGCCAGAAACTCACAAACAGCGGATAGCCGACGTAGCGCAGGTTATGGTCGTGCTCGAAGTACCACTCCTGCGCAATGCGGGTGCCATAGGCCAAGTAGCGGCCACTATCGTTCACGTACCGGGGGCCATGGTGCTGCCATAGCAAAGATACCTGCATCAGCACCCAGAGCCCGCCCAACAGCCACACGTGCCACGTGCGCAGCCACGCCGGGCCAACCTCGCGGGTGGCTGTTACACTAGGAGCCGGAAGACGTTCAACTGTTAGCATCAACCACAAAGATAGGGCTGGAACCGCGTAAGGCTGCAGAAATGAGGACCATGCGAAGCCCTTCTCCAGTTGCTTCTCGGCGCAAAGCACAACGCTACGAGCCTACTCTGCGTCTTTAGAGTACGCTTCTCCCATTTTTCGCTTTTTACCCTACATGCCCTATTTGCTGCGTCGCTTACTACCCTTTGCATTTTTAGTAGGCCTCGGCTGGTTTCTCTGGACGAAGGTTCGGCCTGCTTTAGCAGAGCTCGAAAATCCGCTTTCCACTGCCCCGCGCATCACCGTCACGCACAACACCGTGCTTGAAAAGGTAGAAGCGCTTGGCCGGATGGAACTGGTGCGCTATCAGTTTAAAGATGTAGTGGAGTACAAAAAAAGCACTTACCGCTTTCTGCCCGATGCCAAAGTAGCCCTTATTGTAGCCGGCCACGCCGTGGGCTGTCTCGATTTGCGCAAGGTGCGCGCCCAGGATGTGGTGCTAGAGGGCGACTCCGTGCTGCGGCTGGCCTTGCCGCCGGCGGAGCTTTGCACCTGGCAAGTCGACCACTCCAAAAGCAAAGTATTCAGCGTCGAGAACGGCTTTTTTCAGGATGCAGAGCTAGTAGATGCCGGCTATAAATACGCCGAGGCTAACGTGCGCACGGCCGCCCTGCAGTCGGGCATTCTGGCCCAGACGCAGCAGAACGCCGAGCTTATCCTACGGCCCATGCTGGAAACCATGACGGGTCGGCAGGTTATCCTCACGCAGCAGTTAGCCAATCCGCAACGGCCGGCCAAGCGCTAGGCCCGGCAGTGGCTCCAACCTCTTTTGCTTAGTTCTACTTAAACCACTAGGCTAGTCCTCGTCGTCGGGCTCCGGCACTTTGCCCAGCTCATCGAGCGCCATTTTTACTAGGTCCTGCTCGTAGCCTTTGCTTATCAGAAACAGTTGAATTTTCTGGCGGCGTATTCGGGGGTTGCGCTCCTTTTCTAGCCGGTCCTTTTTTTCCAGCAGGTTCACCAGGTTCTGGTAGTACTCGTCGCCGTCTATTTCCTTTAGCCCCGATTTGATGCAGTAGTCGGAAATACCCTTTTGCTTTAGCTCTTGCACAATGCGGCGGCGGCCCCATTTTTTGTTGCGATGATGGCCGCGCACATACGCCTTGGCGTAACGCTCCTCATCCAGCAGCTTTTCGCGGCTGAGCCGAATGATAATTTCGCCGGCCTCGTCCTCATCCAGGCCGTACTCACGTAGCTTGCTTTCCACCTCCTTCTGGTTGCGCTCTTGGTAGGCGCAGAAAGCAGCAATTTTTAGTAGGGCTTCGGCGGGGGTATAGAATTTCTTTTTAGGCGCCTGCATAAAAGCGGGAAGGGGGCTTGTACAAAGAATGGCAATCAGAAGTCAACAACCAGTTGCTACCCTTGATTCCGGAATGAACTACGAGGCGTGACATTTCGGGTTCGGGCCGGTTTTTGGGGTAGTACGGCGCGCAAGCTACATCCGCTGGCCGCTTCCTAAGAAAGGCCTTACGCCGTTTCCTACCTTTCCCTGCCCTCTCCATGAAGAACAGTATGGGTGTACGGTACATGCTGTTGAGCACGGTATTTTTTGCCCTGCTGAACGTGAGCGTGAAATTGCTGCACCACTTGCCTCCGCTCGAAATCATCTTTTTTCGTTCGGTAATTTCCTTGCTTTTTAGCTACAGTGCCTTGCGCCAGCAACGGGTAAGCCCCTGGAGTACGCCCGACAAACGGTTTTATCTGCTTTCCCGCGGTGTTACGGGGGCGCTGGCCATTATTCTGTATTTCTACACGCTGCAAACCCTGCCCCTCGCTACGGCCGTTACCATACAGTACCTGGCACCTATTTTCACGGCTATTCTGGGCATTTTTCTGGTAAAGGAGAAAGTAGCCGGCTGGCAATGGCTATTTTTTCTGGTGTCGTTTGCGGGGGTAGTGGTAGTAAAGGGCGTTGATACGCGGGTGGAGCCGTTGCAGCTGGCGCTAGGGGTTGCCTCGGCCATAGCCGCGGGGCTATCTTATAACTCTATCCGGAAAATGGGCGGGCAAGAACACCCCTTGGTGATCGTGCTGTACTCGCAATTGGTAGTAGTACCCATCAGCGCCCTATACACCGGGCTGAACTGGGTGGCGCCGCTGGGTTGGCAGGAATGGGCTTTGCTGGCACTTACGGGCGTGTTCACGCAGCTTTCGCAGCTCTACAAAACCAAGGCCTACCAAGCCGGGCCGCTGGCCAGTATCAGCAGCCTCGACTACCTGGGCATTGTGTATGCGGTGGGGCTGGGCTTCGTATTTTTTGAGGAGAGCTTCGGGCTCCCCTCTTACCTAGGGATGGCGCTGGTGCTGCTGGGTGTGAGCCTAAACACCTGGTATCTGTTGCGCCAGCGCCGAGTGGTAGCACCGCCGCGAGCCGCTGAAGAGGTGCCTGCATAAGTAACCCGCGTGTCATTTTTAGCGCAAAACCAACCATTGGCGGCGGTATTTCATCTATCTTGAAACTCCTCGTGACTTTACCCCAGATGCCCCGTTATTCTCTCGCGCTATTTCTATTTTTTTCGGTACTGACATCAGTGGCCCAGGCAGGCATTGTGCGTGGGCGTATTGTGGATGTAAAAGGCGCCCCGCTGGCTTTTGCCAACGTAGCCGTTCGCAATACCACCACCAGCACCGCCTCCAATGAGCAAGGCAACTACCAGCTGCGCTTGCCGGCCGGCACCTACGAGTTGGTGTTTCAGTACGTGGGCTTTAAGCCGCGCCTCGAAACGCTGCGCGTAGCCGGCGGCGACACAGCCACCACCCTCAACGTAACCCTGACGCCGGAAAACTACCAGCTCCGCGAAGTGGTAGTGCGCTCCACTGACAAAGACCCGGCCTATGCTATTGTGCAGCAGGCCATGCAGTGGCGCCGCTACCACCAGCGCGAGGTGGCCGCGTTCAAAGCCCGCACCTACATCAAAACCCTAGGCCGCTTTACGGATGTACCAGGCAAGATTCTGGGCCTAGTGAAAGTAGGGCCCGACATTAAGCCCGGTATTTTTTACCTCTCTGAAACGGTGTCGGAAATGAGCTTCCGCCAGCCCAATGTGGTCCAGGAGCGCATGATTTCCTCCCGGGTAAGCGGCGACACGAAGGGCATCAGCTTTAACCGGGCCAGCGCGGGCCGGGGCCTCAACTTCTACCAGAATGTACTGAAAAGCGGCTTTTCGGAGCGGGGCTTTGTGTCGCCGATTGCGGCCAACGCCCCGTTGTTTTACCGCTACGAGCTGGAGGGCAGCACCCGCCAGGGCGCCCTTCTTATTCATAAGATACGCGTGACGCCCCGCCGCCGCACCGATCCGGTGTTTGCTGGCCACATCTATATTGTGGATGGCACATGGCGCCTGCACTCAGTGGCGCTGGACCTAAGCAAAGACGCTCAGCTCGACTACGTGGATAACCTGCACATTGAGCAGATTTTCTCGCCGGCGCCCGGCCCTTCCGATGTATGGGTGATGCAGTCGCAGAAAGTGACGGTGGGCTTCACGGCGTTTGGGTTTAAGGGCAATGGCTACATCACGGCCATGCTCTCTAACTACAAGGTTACGCCCACCTTCCCGAACCGCCCGGCGCCCACTACCCCTGCCCCCGCTGCCAACCCCGACGCGCCGGATGACGCGCCGGTTACCCGCGAAACGGTAGCCCAAGTCAAGAAACAGAAGCCCAACCTAGCGGGCCTGACCAAAGCGGTGCGCCGCCAAAGCCGCCAGGCTGAGCCGCGCGACACCACGGGCCTGAGCATAGGTAAAATGAAGCGCGGCGAAGTGATGTTGGTAGAAAAAGGCGTGAATGAGCGTGACACCAGCTACTGGGCCGACATCCGGCCAGTGCCGCTTACGGAGGAAGAGCAGAAGGACTATCAAGTAAAAGACAGCACCGAGGGTATCCGTAACTCCCGGCCCTACCAAGATTCGTTGGACCGCAAGCGCAATGAAATTGGGGCTGGAAAGCTGCTGGTTACCGGATATGTGCACAGCAACACCTTCCGGAAGCGCCAGTGGTTTATTGCCCCAGTATTCAACATTCTGAACTATAACACGGTAGAGGGGCTAGTAGTAAACCCCGAGGCAACCTACACCCAACGCACCGACGACCGGCGCATGTGGTCCGTGACGCCGGCCCTGCGTTACGGCTTCAGCAACGAGCTGCTTAGCCCCAGCGTGGCAGCCTCCTGGCAGCTGGATGCGGTGAAGCTTTCCCGGGTGAGCATCCGAGCTGGTCGTATTATTGAAAACTTTGACCCAGGTAGCCAGCTTACGCCCTTCATCAACACGTACTACACTCTGCTAGAAAACCGCAATTATGCCAAGCTTTACCGCCGCGACGGTGTGCAACTAGGCTACGAGTGGGAACCGGTGAATGGCTTGACGGTGGAGGCCAAAACCAGCTACTTCACGCGCCATGAGCTGGAAAACACTACCTATAAGTTGCTGCTAGACCAAAAGGGCCAGGCTTTCACCCCGAATGCCCCCGTGAATGCCGAGCTACCAGGCGGCACCAGCTTTGGCCGTAATCAGGCCCTTACCACGGAGCTAACGGCTTCCTTCCGGCCCGGCCAGCGCTACATCACCCGTCCCGATGGCAAGTTCAACTTAGGCTCCAAATACCCCACGTTCCTGTTCACGTGGCGGCAAGGGGTAGGCGGGCTACTAGGGTCCGATGTGCGGTATACCCTGCTGGAAGCCGGCATTCGGCACTCCGTAAGCTTGGGGCTGCTGGGCACTAGCAATTATCGGGTGGCCGCTGGTTTCTTCCCGGGTTCGCCGCGCCTCTCGTTCATGGATTTCCGCCACTTCAGCGGCAACCGCACTTACCTCACCGAGGACTTCGCCAAGTTTCAACTGCTGGATTATTACCGCTTTAGTACCCAGGACCAGTTTTTGGAAGCCCACTACAACCACCATTTCAATGGGTTTTTGCTGAACAAGGTACCACTGCTGCGCCGTCTGCACTGGCAGGAAGTGGCCTCGCTTAACTATCTCACTACCCCTACCGCCAACCACTACCTGGAACTGGGGGTGGGCGTAGAGCATGTGCTTAAGTTTGGCCGGATTGACTTTTTCACCAGCCTACAGTCAGGCAAGCGCGCCGGCACCGGTATCCGGATGGGTTTCGGCTTTTAACTACGCTAGTACCATGCAAGAGCGGCTGCTGCGCGGAGTACACCTCCGAACAACAGCCGCTCTTTCTTTATGATCTGGGGCTATTTCAGCTCCTCAAAGTCAACGTACTCACCACCCGTAAACTCTTTTGGCTTTTTGGGTTTCTGACGGGGCGGTACATAGTCAACGTTTACCTCGCCCGTGTTGGTAGCACCTGAAGCGCGAGGGTCAGGACGCGGGGTTTCAAAGGGGGCGCCGCCAAACTGCTGCCCAAAACGCTGTGCTTGTTTCTTAACCAGTTTGCCGACTACTATCCGGAGTATCACGGGCAGCACAAAGCGCATGATAAGGGACAGAACCAGCAGAATGAGCAGGAATTTAACCATTAGCGAAGCTCAGAGGAAGAGGGCGAGGAGGTGGGTTGAAAGTAAAAATCGGCCGTAACGGCGCTGGTGAGCTGCGCTTCGGAACACGGTACGAGCTCAAAACGCTCGGAAAGCACAAATGGTTTATAGCCGAGCTCTGCCAGCAAGGACGTCACGGCCCGGCGGTTTTCCAAGCCATTGAGCTCCGTCTGGATAAGGGGCCGAAAACGGCGCAGCGTGGCTTGCATGTGGCGAAATACTTCGTGCTCAAACCCTTCCACATCGCACTTCACAAAATCAAGCCGGGGCAGGCTTGCAAACAACGTATCGGGCACGCGCATGGGCACCTCATAGGTGCGGGCATAGTGCTCATGGGGGTTGCTGGCGGCCACCTTGGTCATGCCGTGGTGCAGCAGGCCATTGCGCTCCGGCGTGCCCATTTGTACCATGGTATCGGAGCCGCCAAGCGCGTAGGGCAGCAGCGTCAGGTTCTGGACGCCGCTGAGCTGCACATTGTCTTTCCAGATGGCCTGAAAATCCGGAATGGGCTCCACGGCCAGCACCTGCCCCTGTGGGCCCGCCAGCCGAGACAGGGCCACGGAGTAGTAGCCCAGGTTGGCGCCAATATCCAGACACACAAATCCGGGCTTGATAATCTGTTGCAGGAAAAACAGCTCGGGGTACTTTTGGCGGCCCCAGCCCGCTTCTACCAGCCGCAGGTACACCCGACTTACTAGCCGGATGTAGCGCTCAAAACCCAGTGTGCGGACCAGCAGCTTGCGCAGTTGTTTCATCATAACACCGCAAAGATGCCGGAAACCGAGGAAATCAGAATTCTCAGGCTCTTAAATCAGAAATAGGCAAAGAAACCTCACGCCACAACGTGCCTGCTATTTACTAGGTACCCAACTTGGCCCGAACCTACTTACTGCACCAGAGCACGCATTTTTGCAGTTATCTACTCTCGAGCTAGCTGCCGACTCCAGAGCTGCGACACGCTTGCGGCCACTAAGCCGCCTAGTAGGTACCATGCCACCGTCATGGCCTTGGTTTGCGTGGTTCGGTTACTTGGTCCGTCGCCGAGGCCTAGTGGCCCGGGCAGCACCACACCCCCAACGCCGGCAGCCAAACCCAAGGCTGCCCCGCGCCACCATACCCCGGAGCCCGTGCCTACTAAGCTGTAATACAACCCGTTGCTCACTAGGTCGCCGAGCATGGTAAGGCCATAGGCCGTATCTGCATCGGGTTGCGGAGCGTTGGCTTTGAACAGAAGCTTGCGCAAACCTCGCTCCCCCAGAATATCCATGCGCGGCGCATCAATGGGGCGCACTTGCCGCATGGTTTCGTGTACCAGAGTCAGGACCAATGCGCCGGCAAAGCCGCTGCCTACTGCTTGGCCGAGAGAAGAAATTGAGGTGGAAGAGTTCATAGCGGATAGTTGAGTAACGAGTGACGAATGCGGTTTGACTGCTGAAATACGGGGTTTGGCAAAAAATTACCCCTAGGGTTTGCACGTTGTTCGGTGGGCTTTCTATCTTTGCTGCCCCTACCGGATATGCTGGTTCGGAAATGCCTCTTTAGCTCAGTTGGTAGAGCAGCTCATTCGTAATGAGCAGGTCGTTGGTTCGAGTCCAATAAGAGGCTCTCAAACGCCGCTTTCCTTTTCAGGGAAGGCGGCGTTTTTTTATGGCCGTTGCTACACACAAAAGCGGGCGGAAAGATGGGTATCTCTCCGCCCGTTCTGGCGTTTAAGGCAAATTTGAGGTTGGCTTACAGATCGGTAGCGTAGTCGTCCTCGCCGTACGTGCGCGACGTGGTGCCGCGGTATACTGACTCGCTGGAGCTATTCCACTTGTCTGAGCTTTTCTTGTCGGCGCTGTTCCACTTCGAGCTCTTGTCGCTGCTATCAGCGGAGCCGCGGTACGAGCGGTAGGTTTCGCCTTTTGAGCTGCTGCTCTTTGAGCGCAGCGCCAGCCAGCTTAGGCCGCTTACCAGCAGGGCGCCTCCTACCACCTTCTGGGTAGGCGACAGCCGGTTAACCTGGTCGATGGCTTTCGTGCCTAGGTCCTTTACTTGCTTTAAGTCGATATTTTTCAGCCACTGCTGCTGATCCAGCCACGAGTTCTGCTGGCCCGACTGGCTAGAAGAGTTCGAACGGCCTTGCGATGAAGCTCCCGATGACTGCGAGCCGGAGCGGCTAGCCTCGTTGTAGGCCGAAGAAGCTGTGTTATCCGCATTTTCAGCGGAGCCGCTGGCGCCTTGGTTGGCCTCGTTGGCAGGAGTGAAGGTTACGTGCTTATGGGCGGGAGCGCCGGGTTGGTTGGGCTTTTGCGTACTCATAGAAAGGAGGGTTAGGAAGTAGAACTAATTGAAATCAGGCGGTTAGCCGATTTCTATCCCCTATTCGTGAAAACCCTTCCGAAGGTTATAATTGTTCTGGTAAAATTTATTAAATATTAGCCTAATCCAACTTAATTCTGTTTTTCGAGCTTGCAGGCGGCTCCCAATTGGTAGCTGGTGTATACAACTACGAAGGCTATTAATTGAAGTGCGCCAGGCTAGATGCACGTGGCGTGTGCTATAAAACAGGCATGAGGTTTTGGGCAATTTCTGCTCTTCGCTCAAGCAGAACGGTACTCCGGATACTTTCGCTTACCTCTACTTGCCTCAAACTTCCGTATTCTGGCCTAATACCAGCCAACCGAACCAACAATCAGTGGCCTGTTCTGTTGGTTGCCAGCATCTACCCTACCTGTACTGCCATGCCATTTTCCTCTGTGCCCGACCGTAACAAGCGCTTCCAACACAAGATTTGTCTGGTGACGGGCGCTACCTCGGGTATTGGTCGGGCCGTGGCTATCCGGTTGGCACAGGAGGGTGGCAGTGTGGCCGTACTAGGTCGCGATGCGAACGAAGGCAAGGAAACGGTTCAGCTTATCCAAAAAGCAGGCGGCAGTGCCCTGTTTATCCGGACAGATGTAGGTAAAGACAGCCAGCTGGTGCGCGCCGTAGAGCGTACCATAAAAGAGTGGGGTCGCATCGATGTATTCATCAACGACGCCGGCATGATGACCTTTGACTCCATCCAGAAACTAGACCCCAAGCATTGGGATGAGCTCATGCAGGTAAATCTGCGGCCGTTGTTCCGGCTGACCCAGCTCTGCCTGCCTCATATGAAGCACGGTGCCATTGTCGCTGTCAGCTCGGTGCACGCGGCACAAACTACGCCCAATGTAGTACCCTACGCCGCCAGCAAAGGCGCCACGGAAGCCTTTGTGCGCGGCCTCAGCCAGGAAGTTCCGCATACACATGCGCGCATCAACGCTGTGGCCCCCGGCGCTGTGGATACGCCCATGCTTTGGAATAACCCCAACGTAAAAAACGGCCACGAAAAAATTACGGGGCAGGTAGGTACGCCCGAGGAGTTGGCGGCGGCTATCTGCTTTATGGCTTCACCTGAGGCTAGCTTCATCAATGGTACAACCCTGGTGGTAGATGGTGGCCGCTTGGCGGCACTCTAGGCAGCTACTACCGGTGGCACCATAGGGTTTGGCCTACCTGCATACCTAGTAAAATAACCTATACCGGTAGTCTACGCCTTGCCCTGCTTGGCTTTGGGTGTGGGATGGCGCTCGGCTTCAGTTGGCAATGGTAGCCCTTGCGCGTACAGATGGGCATTGAGCTCGGCAGCTTCGCGAGCAGCTACTTCAAACGGGATGTTATAGTAGCCGTGGCGCATCCAGTCGAGGAGGTAACGCGCCAAGAAGCCTAGCCGACCAAACTGCCGATACTGCTGGATGTGCTCCATCTCGTGCGCCACCCAAAACGGGTCGCGCAAAAACTCCTCTTTGGAAACCCCGCTCAGGTGAATGCTGGCGCCGAGCACCATGGCCACATTGCCCGCCCCGAGCTTCAAGCGAGCGAGGCGGGCCAACGGGGAATTCTCAACAATACGGGGCAGCTCCATAAGCAGGTAAAAACGGGCCGGAGTATACGCAGACGGTTTCAGACGAGTTGGCTAATACGCCATGAATTTTCCCAAAAAAACTTGTCCAATTAGAAGAACTTTCCTCTAAAAAGGTACCAAAGCTTGGTGCTTCCGGAAATTTAGACCTAGCTTTAACCACTGGCCATCGAACTGGACTACTAGTTCAACGACCAAAAAGACCTTTTTTGTTTCTCTTTTTGCTATCCGGACTGCCCGGTTGCCTATCAAATAAAGGAAGTACGCCTACGCTATCTGGTTGCCCCCGATAGTGCTTTTGACACCCCTCGACGGACAATGAAAAACAGCATACTGTATTGCCTCGCCGCGGCCTCGATGGTCCTCTCTTTTTGCTTCGAATCCAATCCTACGGCTGCTTCCTCAGCCTCAACTGCCCAAGAGGCATCTTTCTTTAGCACGCTGCTCTCCGGCACGGACGAGCCCCGCCTGCTTACTTCCTCTGATTCTCTGGCCTACGATAAAGTAGCCCATAAGCTAGGCATCGATGCCAGCTATACCGAAGACCAGTCATTGCTCGAAACTGTGGTTTCCTGGCTCGGCACCCCTTACCGCTACGGCAGCAACAGCAAAAGCGGCACCGATTGCTCCGGGTTTGTAACCCGCGTTTTCAAAGAAGCTTACGGCATTACCCTGCAGCGCAGTTCCCGCTCCATGTTCAGCAGCGTGAAGCATGTGCAGAAAAGCGAAATGCAAACCGGCGACCTGGTGTTCTTCCGTCGCGGCCCCGGCCAGCCCATCTACCACGTAGGTATTTATCTGAAAGATGGCAAGTTTGTGCATTCGGCCACCAATGGCGGCGTGATGGTAAGCTCGCTAAACCAGGCCTATTACAGCCGCAATTTTTATGCTGCTGGTCGCGTAGACCGCTAGGCCCCTTACGCACAGCAACCGATTGTAAACGCTTCGTTCAGCAGAACGAAGCGTTTTTTGTTTTTTTGCAGCTTTCTAACCGCTTAAAACCATTTTGCTCCAACGGAGTATAGCACCACGTTGGAGCATTTGTCTGCTCCTGCCACCATTCTCTCTCCTACCGCTCCATGGACAAGCAAAACCCTAAAGGCGAACATATTGCCTCTTCCCCCCTCTTCAAAAAGTTTGTCGGCAAAGCTGAAGAGTACGTAAAAAAGCCCACGCGCATGAAGCAGCTGCTGAATGACGCGTACCAGAAGGCCAGCGACAAAAACGACGTGGGTACCATTGCCCACGAGGCTTGGGAAACGCTCCAGTCGTTGTTCCGCCTCATTCGCACTTCAGTTTCCGGCGAGTACACCGGTCTGCCCACTTCTACAGTAATAGCGGCGGTGGCCGTCACCATTTATTTTCTGAGCCCCATCGACCTGATTCCGGACTTCATTCCGGTACTAGGCTTGCTTGATGACGTAGCCCTAGTGGCCTGGTTCAGCACCACTATCAAAGAAGAAATGGACAAGTTTCTGGAGTGGGAGAAGACCCGCCCCACACTGGTAAGTGACGCCGTCATTGTGGAAGACAAGGCAGCTCATTCGCCTTCTATCGACCCCGTGGAAGCACCTGCTGTTAATCGCTCGGCTTCTTCTAACACCGATTCCGGCATCAGCTCGCCTGATAGCAGCAAGCCGGCTCCGACCACTATTACTGACCCAACTACTCCGGCTGATGCTAAGCCGCACGCTGATGCTGCTGCCAACACCACGGACAGCAGCCGCGAGCCACGCCTCAGCGCCGACTCCGGCCGGCCCAGCGGCGGCGACGCAGGCGGCAACGTTCGCTAGCCGTTCGTAAGCACCCAAACAAGCCAAAGCCCCTGCAGCCAGAATGCCATTCACATGGTACTCTGGTTGCAGGGGCTTTGGCTTGTTTGGGTACCTAGTAACTCTTAAGGAGAGAAACATAGCACAGCACCAGTTGGGCGGTTGCTACGCCTGCAGCTACTAGGCTGCTTTTGCGTGCGAAGTCACGTAATCAACAAAGTCGCCAATGGTAGCCAAAGGCACTTCATCGGGGATGGTGATATCAAAATTACGCTCCAGCTCCAGAATGATATCGACCACATCTACGGTGTCGAAGCCCAGCTCCTGGCTGAGGTTGCTGCCAATACGCAGGCGCCGGGCCTTTATAGCCTTGCGCTTGCTGATAATGCGCAGCACTTGCTGCTGAATGGTTTTGGGGTCGGTAGTCGTTGAGAAATACATAAGAGAGAACGACAGGGTACGAGATGCTACTAACACGGGTGGGCCTGGTCCGTCAGACGTTCCCTCGCCCTTTCGGGCGGAGGAGTACTGTGGGCAACAAAATGGTTGCAAGGCTTCCCAGAAAAATTGCACTAGCCGCTTGCGCTGAGCTCTTCCCTCTGGCAAACACGGCCAGTACCTCCAAGGATACCAAGCCAATGTTTGCCAGGGGTTTGAGCAGAAATCAAGCCTAGTACTCAGCCAGCACGGGCGGGCGAGCGGCCTCTACTTCTTCGGTAGATACCGGCGACTCCGGATTCTTATTCAGACGCAGTTTCAGGCTTTCGGTGAGCAGGTACATCACCGGCACCACCAGCAGAGTAATTCCGGTGGCAAAAACCAGTCCGAAGATGATGGTCCAGGCCAGCGGGCCCCAGAAGGTTACCGATTCGCCGCCGATAAAGAAGTTGGCGTGGCCCGAGTTGAACAGCTCGTAGAAGTCGATGTTCAGACCGATTGCCAGCGGAATCAGACCTAGGGTGGCGGCCGTAGCCGTCAGAATTACTGGGTTCAGACGCGTCCGGCCGGCCAGCACAATGGCCTCCCGCAGCGGCATGCCTTGCGAGCGAAGGATATCCGTGAATTCCACGAGCAGAATACCGTTTTTCACCACAATACCAGCCAGTGCAATTATACCCACGCCCGTCATTACGATACTGATGTTCATGCCCGTTACGGCCAAGCCCAGCATTACCCCAATAATCGAGAAGATAATCTCGGTCAGAATGAGGATAGGCTTGCTCACGGAATTGAACTGCATCACCAGCACCAAGAAGATAAGGGCAATAGCGCCAACGGCCGCCACTCCCAGGAAGGAGCTGGTTTCCTGCTGATCTTCCTGCGCGCCACCCATTTTAATGGTGTAGCCTGCCGGCGTTGGGTAAGCTTTCAAGGCCGTTTCAATCTGGCGCACCACATCGGGCCCGGTAAAGCCGCTGAGCACGTTAGACGAGATGGTAATCACCCGCTTCACGTCTTTGCGCTTGATACCGCCATAAGTAGTGCCGTAGCGGACGTTGGCCACCGACGAAATCGGAACCTGCCGGATGGCGCCGGTAGCGTCGCGGAACGTGAGGGGCGAGTTCAGGATGGCATCCACATCGGAGCGGTAAGGCTCGGCGTAGCGCACCTGAATTGGGTACTCGTCGTCGGGGGTCTTAAACTTGCTGGCCTCAGTGCCATAAATGGCCGTCCGAACTTCAGAGCCGATCTGGGCCGTGCTGATGCCTTCGCGGTTAGCGCGCACCCGGTCAATGTCTACCGCAATTTCGGGGTTGCGGTCTTCCAGGTTCGAGCGCAACTGCTCCACGCCGCCAATCTTCAGCGAATCAATGTAGCGGGTTACTTTCTTGGAGAGCTTGGCCAGGGTCTGGTAGTCGTCGCCGGCTACTTCAATGGCAATGGGCTTACCCGTAGGCGGTCCGCTCGATTCCTTGTCTACGGAGATTTCCGCGCCGGGAATGCCTTTCACTACCTCCCGGATTTTGTCCATGTAAGTAAGCGTCGGCGGGCCCGTACGCTCACTCATCTCCTTGAACGCCACGGCAACCTTAGCCAGATTCGACTGCGACGTACCAGAAGCCGAAGCCTCGCCGGGGTCGCTGGCGCCAATGGCCACGTTTGTGATGATGGATTCTACGTCGGGGTTATTCTCCCCTACTACGCCATTAATCCGCTTTTCCAGCACCCGGGCAACCGAGTCAGTAACTTCTACGCGCGTACCTACCGGCATTTTCAGGTAGGTGTACACAAATTTGGGGTCGCCGCTAGGGAAGAAGTCTACTTTGGGGCTGCGCGCGCCCACCGCAAAAATCGACACGAAGAACAGCACCACCATGCTTATCATCACCAGCGCCGGGTGACTGATGGCCCAGGTTACTAGGCTGGCATAGCCGTTCTGGAAGCGGGGCAGCACCTTGGTCTGGAACGCGGCAATCATGTAGATGAACACGAACTTATCCAGGAAGCAGAGCACGATGAGAGTCAGCGTTAGGTTGCCCACAAACGTGGAGCCGGCCACGTAGCCAATCACCGCAATCAGCGTCAGCACACCCATGGCTATCAAGAAGTTCTTGGTCAGCTTGGGCTTGTTGTCTTCGGCATGGTGGTCTTCGCGCTCCATGAACGACACGGCAAACACCGGGTTCATGATGAAGGCCACAATCAGCGACGACATCAGGGTCAGGATCAGCGTGACGGGGAGGTAGAACATGAAACTACCCACAATTCCCGGCCAGAACATCAGCGGCACGAACGGCGCAACTGTGGTAAGCGTACCGGCCAATACCGGAATAAACACCTCGCCGGCAGCGTATTTCGCAGCTTGCGCCGTCGTCAGGTTGGGGTGCTCGTGCAGCAGGCGGTGTGTGTTTTCGATTACCACAATGGCATCATCTACCACAATACCCAGCGCCAGCAGGAAGGCGAAGAGCACAATCATGTTCAGCGCAAACCCGAAGCCCGGCAGCAGCACAAAAGCCAGGAACATCGAAATCGGTACAGAGAGACCCACGAACAACGCGTTGGTGGTGCCCATGAAGAACATCAGAATCAGCGTTACCAGAATAAAGCCGATGATGATGGTATTGATCAGGTCGTGCAGCGTAACGCGGGTATCATTGGAGGTGTCGCCGGTTACGGTTATGGTCAGTTCCTTGGGTAGCGTTTTCTTCGACTCGTCAACGATCAGCTTGATCTTGTCGGAGGCGTCGATCAGGTTTTCGCCCTGGCGCTTAATCACGTTCAGGGTTACGGCCGTTTTGCCATCGAGGCGGGCATACGATTCCCGGTCTTTAAAGGCATCGGTTACGGTGGCAATGTCACCTAGGCGTACAGCCGAGCCGTTCAGATTCTTCACCTGAATATCGGCAATGTCGGCGGCGCGCACGTATTGGCCGGCTACGCGCACGGCCCGCTTCTGGGAACCAACATCCACGGAACCACCTGAAATAGTAATGTTCTCGCGGGCAATAGCGGCGCTGATGTCAGTGAAGCTCAGGCGGGAAGCCCGCAGGCGGTTCAGGTCTACGTCTACGTTCACCTGCTGGTCCAGGGCACCGATAATATCTACCCGGGTAATTTCGGGCAGGGCCTCAATCTTATCCTGGAACTCGTCGGCAAACTTTTTCAGCTGGCTCACGGGCAGGTTGCCGGCCAGGTTCACGTTCATAATCGGCAGCTCCGAGAGGTTTACTTCCTGCACGGTAGGCGGCGAAGGCAAGTCGTTGGGCAGCTCGTTCTGAGCCTTATCAACGGCGTCCTTGATGAGCTGCTTGGCGTATTGCACGTCCACGCCGGAGTCAAACTCCACGTCCACGATGCAATAGTCCTGGTTGGAGGTAGAGCTGATTTTCTTTACCCCGTTTACGCTCTTGATTTCCTTTTCCAGCTGGCGCGTCACCAGGTTTTCAATGTCCGTGGGCGAGGTTCCAGGATAAATAGTGGCCACGATGATACGCGGAATCACGATATCTGGAAACTTCTCTTTTCCTAGCTTGATGTAGGAGAAGATACCCGCCACGCACAGCAGCAAGGTGATAATGTAAATACTGGTTTTATTATCAATCGACCAGGAGGTCGGCTTGAACTCTTTCTCTAAATCCTGCATGAGTTCTGGTTTTGACGTTCTGGTGGTAGCTCAGCTCCCTAGCCTGCCCTGGTGGGCAAACCGGCAGCGCCTGCTATAAACTCACCACTTGGCCTTCGTTCAGGTTTTGGTAGCCCGCTGAAATCACTTGGTCGCCGTTCTGCAGGCCGCCGGTCACTTCCACCTTACCGTTGTAAGTATTGCCCGTCTGGATGATACGCTTGGCGGCCACTTTCTGCCCACCTTTCTCGCTCACTACCAGCACGAAGCTATTTTGTTCATCCTTCTGCACTAGGTCAACGGGTAGCACCGTGGCGTTCGGGCGGTCATAGTTCTGAATGCGCACGTTGGCCACCATATTGGGGCGCAGCTGGCCGGCTTTGTTGCCGTTCAGGCGCAACTCCGTGGTGAAGGTGCGGCTGGTAGGGTTGATGGTGCTGGTTACCACACGTACAGTAGCAGTCATTTCCTCGGGGCCTAGGTCCGGAATAGACACCAAGGCCTTGTCGCCGGCTTTGATGCGCGAGGCGTAGGCTTCTGAAACATCCACCACAATTTTACCGGTACCGCTGCCGCTGAGCAGTTTCGCCACCGGCGAGCCAGGTGCTACGGCTTCGCCCAGCTTGGGCAGCACATCATCTACGGTACCCGCGAAAGGAGCCACCACGCTGTACAGGGCCCGCTGCTGGTTTAGCGTAGCCAGGTTGCGCTGCAACGCCTGGTAGTTGTTTTTAGCCTGGAGGTATTGAATTTCGGTACCGATTTCCTGTTTCCAGAGGCGCTCCTGCTTTTGGTACACCACACGGGCTAGGTCCATGCGGGTGCGCAACTCAGCAATGCTGGCATCAAGTACCGAGGCATCAATGGTAGCCAGGGTCTGGCCTTTGCTTACCCGGTCGCCGCGCTGTACGCGCAGGCTGGTAAGCGTACCGGCCGCGCGGGCCGCTACGGTAGCATTCTGGTCGAAATCAACCCGGCCTTGTACTTCCAAGTAGCTTTTAAAGCTTTCGGGAGCAACACTGATAACGGAAACGGGGGTAGCCTGAATGGCCGCTTTTTCACCGGTAGTACCGGCTTTGGCTTCCAGCTCAGCAATTTTGGCTTGGTTAGAAGCTTGCTCTTGCTTCAGCTTGGCCAGTTCAGCTTTCGGATCTTTCTCGCCGCAAGCAGTGAGCAGGCCCAAGGTTAGCAGAAAGGCGGAAGTAGCGTATTTCATGGGGAAGAGGGTAGTCATAAGAGAGGAAAGCAAGAGCTTACTTTTTCGCCTGGCTGTATAGCTCGCCAGTGGCTTTATCACGATCGACTTTAGCAACCAGCACATCGTAGAGGGCGGCGTAGTAGTTGGTTTGCGCCTCGCGCAGGGAGGTTTCGGCGGTTACTACCTCCAGGTTGGAGCCCACCCCTTCCTTAAACTTGATGCGCGATACGCGGGCTACCTCATCGGCCAGCTCTAGGTTAGCCTTCTGGTTATCCAGTACATCCAGGGCGTTGATGAGGGTAGTGCGGCTCTGGGCATCCTGCAGGTCAATGCTCTGGCGCAGGGTCTCGAAGCCTTTCTCAATGGTCTGCTGCTGAATGCGAGCTTGCTGCACCTGGTATTTGCGGCGGAAACCATCAAACACCGGAATCTGCAGGCTCAGGCCCACGTTGCCGAAACCAAACCAGTTCTGGTTCGGGAAGCCGTTGGCCGCCCGGGAATCAGGTCCGCGGAAAGCAAACAGGTCGCCGCGGGTGTTGGCCGAGCCCGTGAAACCGTAGGCCGCCGTAGCCAGCAGGCGCGGATAAGCACCTGCCCGACGGTTGGCCAGGTCGAGGCCGGCCAGGGCCTGCTGGGTTTCCAGGGTCGAAAACTCGATGCGGTTGTTGTAGTTGAAGGTAGCCGACAGCTGCCCCGTGCGGCCTCCGCTGAGGGCCGTCTGCTGGTCCTGGCGGTTTTGCTCGGTAGCGTTGCCAGTGGCCGGAGCCGGTGCTGCAGGCACACCACCCAGCCCGCTTACACCGCCACCGGTTGCGAAGTCGGCGGCACCTAGGCGCTGGCGCAACGCGCTGGCATCTACCACAGCCGAGTTAAGCGAGTCGGTCAATTGCACGGTTTGGCCCTGGGGCAGGCCCATCTGGAACTTCAGCAAGGCTACGCTCAGCTCCGTGAGGCGCTGGGCTTTCTGCTGCTCCACTACTAAGTTGTTGCGCTGCACCTGTAGGCGCTGCACGTCCAGCTTTTCGGCAAAACCAGCCTTAAAGGTTTCGTTGGTTTGGTACAGAATGGTATCGAGGCGCTGCACGTTGCGGGCCAGCAGCTGCAGCCGCTCGCGGGCTA
Organism: Hymenobacter tenuis; assembly: GCF_054780495.1. Classification (NCBI taxonomy): domain Bacteria; kingdom Pseudomonadati; phylum Bacteroidota; class Cytophagia; order Cytophagales; family Hymenobacteraceae; genus Hymenobacter; species Hymenobacter tenuis. Next base: position 300,826 of record NZ_BAAGWF010000003.1, on the reverse strand, counting down.
CCAGGGTGCTGTAATACGCCTTGCTCACCTGCTCTACCACATCAATTTCGGCCTGCTGAGTTTGCTTCTGGGCCAGCTGCTCGTACACCTTAGCTGCTTTCAACCCGATAAGGTAAGATCCATCAAAGAGCAGCTGCGACACCGAGGCACTGGTGTTGCCGGCGTGCCGCAACCCGAAGGCAATAGCTTGCGGGGGCACCGGGTCGGCGGGCAGCGTAATGGGTTCAATGTTCACCGTTTGGCCGGCCTGGGCCGCGGCAATATCGGCGGCCGTCAGGGGTGTGGCGGTTTTGCCACCGGCAAAGGCGCCAAAATCTACTAGGCTTTTCTGGAGCTTGAAGTTATCAGCCAGGTTAGCGGCTACGTTTACCTGCGGCAGGCCCGCCGCCCGGATTTCGCCCACCCGCGCGCGCGCCGTCTGCTCGCCCAAGCGGGTGGCCAGCAGCGAAGACTTGTTCTGGATAGCGTACTCAACGGCCTGCTGCAACGACAGAGGCAGGTTGCCGGTTGGGGCCGCCTGGCCAGCTAGGGCCGGGCGCGCCGCAGGGGTCTGCGCCAGTGCGGCGCCTGCGGGGGCCAGCAGGCCCGGCCCGGCGGCCAGCAACAAAACGCGGAGGTTATTTTTCATATGCAAAAAGCGGGGAGTGTAGCTTATTCTTCTTCCGTCACATGACGGTACTCGTTGATGAGCTTGTGGCCTTTGAGCGTTACCATGCCTAGCAAAAAGTGCTCATTGCAGGCCATTTGTACCCGGCTCTGGTTGAACTGAGTATGCGGGAAGAGTGCGGGGTCAAAGAGGATATCAATCTGGGCCAGGCGCAGGCGCGAGAGAACCTCAATGTCTAGATCAGCACGGTAGAGGCCTTCGGCAACGCCACGGCGCAGGTTGTCCTGAATCTGGCTGAGGATGTATTTGTTTTTGTGAGTGTGAAACAGATTCCAAGCCTCGGGGTAGTATTTGCGCAGGTCATGAATGGCGTTGGGGTTTACCTCAGCAAACTGACGTTCTGCCCAATCCATCATCTGCACCATCTCGTCCACCGCGTTCTGGGTTTTGCCGATGATGCCTTCACACTCCCCTTGCACACCGTTCAGGTGATTGGCAATAACCGCCGACACAATCTGGTCTTTGTTTTCAAACCACTTGTACAGAGTCTTTTTGGAGATGCCTAAATGAGTAGCAATGTCATCCATTGACACGCTCTTGATGCCGTTGCGGGTAAAGAGCCCCAGGGCCGCTTGCAGGATTCTATCTTTCACTTCCATCACTTCGTGGGCAAAGGTACTATGGAAACTTTAAATGATTCCTAAGTTTCCATTAGTATTTTGCTATCAATTCCTAGCGGTAGATAGTTCCCCATATTCTCTGACGATTAGCAAACCTATATACTTTAGCCGGCCGCAACTTTTTTTGGGTTTGAGGCGGCGTATGGCCTAGTCCGCTGCGTTGGTGTACCTTGCCACTCTGTTCCCCAAACTTTTGCTTTTATGAAAATTCGTACCGGCTTCGGCTACGACGTGCACCAATTGCGGGAGGGCCTGCCCTTCTGGCTCGGCGGCATTCAGGTGCCCCACACCCACGGCGCCTTGGGCCATTCCGATGCCGATGTGCTCATCCACGTTATATGTGATGCGCTACTGGGCGCGGCTAACCTGCGCGACATTGGTTTCCATTTCCCCGACACCGACCCGCAATACAAAGGCATCGACTCGAAGCGTTTGCTGGCGGAAGTGGTGCGCCTGCTCACGGAGCGCGGCTATACTATTTCCAACATCGATTCCACCATTTGCCTGGAAGCGCCAAAAGTAAATCCGCACATTCCGGAAATGCAGCGCGTACTGGCCGAGGTAATGGGCATCGAGGAAAACGACATCAGCATTAAAGCTACTACTACTGAAAAGCTGGGCTTTGTAGGCCGGCGCGAAGGTGTGGCCGCGTACGCGTCGGTGCTCATCATGCAACCCTAGCCCGCAATCCGGTGAATTTGTGACAGGCGCTGCTGCGTTGCCGCGGGTACTATATGGGCCGTAGTTCCTAGGTTCTGTTTCCCACCAAACCCACCCCACTCTCATCCCCTACATTCCTTACTATATGCAGAAAACTTCCTTCCTGGCTCTGTTACTGGCGGCCGGTATGGCTACCTCAGCCGTGGCCCAGCAGAAACCCGAGAAAACCAAAGTCAAGGTCAAGCGCAAGGCCAAAACCGAGATGCCTGCCGCGGCCGAAGCCACGCCGGCTCCCGCCGCACCTGCCGCTGACTTTGCCCGCACCTACGCCGAAACTATCACACAGGCCGATCTGCGCACGCACCTGACGGTACTAGCCTCTGATGCGTACGAAGGCCGCGAAACCGGGGAGAAAGGCCAGAAAATGGCCGCCGAATACATTGCCAACCGCTTTAAAGAACTAGGCCTGCAAGGTCCGGTGCAGGGCTCCGATAACCCGTATTTGCAGCACTTCACCATGGTGCGCAGCACCTGGGCCGATGGCGCTACCCTGAAAGTGGGCGGCCAGAGCTACAAGTGGCTGACCGATTTCTACGCCTACGGCAACACTGGTTTCGCGCAGGAAACGGCCGTGCAGCCCGTATTTGCGGGCTACGGCATTGAGCAGGATGGCTACTCCGACTACGCCGCCCTGGGCGACGTGAAAGGCAAAGACCTGCTGATTCTGATGGGCGAGCCCCAGACCGATAAAGGCACGGCGCTGCTCGGCAAAGACGGCCAGAACAGCAAATGGGGCCAGGATTTCCGGGCCAAGCTCCAGATGGCCAGCCAGAAAGGCGCCCGCTCGGTATTCTTCGTGGACTTCAACCCGAACAGCAACTTCCAGAAGCTGGCTGCGCGCATGACGCCCTACATCAGCCGCCCCAGCATTGCCTTCAAAGACGCCAAACCCGACGGTAACCGCGCTACCGCCTTCTTCGTGTCGCCGGCAGTAGGCTACAAAATGCTGGGTACTACCTCGGCCGCTGTAACCAAGTACACCGCTGGCATCAACAAAGCCGGCAAGCCCGTAGCTGGCACCTTCAAGCCCGCCAAGACCCTAGTAAAAGCCGCTAAGAAAACCGAGGACTTCACGACTGAAAACGTGCTAGGCTACCTGGAAGGCACCGACCTGAAAGAGGAGATTATGGTGCTTTCTTCGCACTACGACCACATCGGCGTCATTAACGGCGAAGTGCACAACGGTGCCGACGACGATGGCTCCGGTACGGTAACGGTGCTGGAAATGGCCGAAGCCTTCGTGAAAGCCAAGGCAGAAGGCCATGGCCCGCGCCGCAGCATCCTGTTCCTGACCGTAACGGGCGAGGAAAAGGGCCTGCTCGGCTCCGAGTACTACACTGACCACCCCATTTTCCCGCTGGAGAAAACGATGGTGGATCTGAACACCGACATGGTGGGCCGCACCGATAAGGACCACGAAGGCAAAGGCGACTACGTGTATGTAATTGGTTCCGACAAGCTTAGCTCGCAGCTACACCAAGTGCTGATAGCGCAGAACGAGAAGTACACCCAGATGGACCTTGACTTCCGCTTCAACGATCCAGAAGACCCCAACCGCTTCTACTACCGCTCCGACCACTACAACTTCGCGAAGCACGGCATTCCGGTCGCCTTCTTCTTCAATGGGGTGCACGATGACTACCATGGCCCGGGAGACGAAGTGGAGAAAATTGAGTTTCCGAAAATGGAGAAACGTGCCCGCCTGGTGTTTTACACCGCCTGGGAGCTAGCCACTCGCGACCAGCGCATTGTAGTTGACTCGAATAAGAAATAGGTAATTTCTTCTCTGATTCTTCCTACCTTCAAAACCCGTCGAACCCAATAGGGGGCGGCGGGTTTTATATTTGCTGACCTTTGGGTCAACCTGCTGCCTGCCATGAATCCGACGACCACTACCCCCTTTGCCCCTACCAAAGCCGCTCAGTTCCTCACCGACTCTGACCGCAAAGCCTTTGACCTGGAGCATCGGCGCAAGATTCGCTTCAACATCGGCAAGTACAATGCGGCTGTACAAACGGGGCTTGGGTTCTACCAAGATCATGAGCTAGCGCGGGCGCGGGCCTCGTACCTCAAAACGCAGGTTATCAACCGCCTCGACGAATACCTGCTGCAATTTGAGCAGAACTTCACGGCGAAGGGTGGCAAGGTCATTTGGGCGCAGAACGCCGAGGAAGCGCTGTTTGAGGTGGGCAAGATTATGGAGCGCCGCAAGGCCCGCACCGTAGTGAAGGCCAAGAGCATGACCACCGAGGAAATCCACCTCAACAAATACCTTGAAAAGCGCGGTATTGAGTCGGTTGAAACGGACTTAGGCGAGTTCATTGTGCAGCTGAACGGAGAGCGGCCCTACCATATCGTGACGCCAGCTATGCACCTGAGCAAGCTCGATATTGCCGATATCTTCGTGAAGCACCTCGGCATTGAGTACACAGATGATGCGCAGAAGCTCGTGCTCACGGCCCGCCACCTGCTCCGCGACAAGTACACCGCGGCCGAAGTAGGCATTACGGGCGGCAACTTCATCATTGCGGATACGGGGGCTATTGCCGTCACGGAAAACGAAGGCAACGCCCGCCTTTCAGCCACCTTCCCGCAAACCCACATTGCCATTGTAGGCATTGAAAAGGTGATTCCACGCCTTCAGGACCTGGATTTGTTCTGGCCGTTGCTCAGCACGAGCGGTACCGGCCAGCAAGTAACCGTGTATAACACCATTTACACCGGGCCGCGCCAGCCGCTGGAAAAGGATGGACCGGAAGAAATGTTCGTGATTTTGCTGGATAATGGCCGCACCAACCTGCTGGCCCAACCCGACAAGCGCGAGGCCCTGAACTGCATCCGGTGTGGCGCCTGCCTGAATGTGTGCCCTGTGTACAAGAACATTGGCGGTCACACCTACGAGGCCACGTATTCTGGCCCTATCGGCTCGGTTATTACGCCGCACCTGAGCGGCATGGCCGAAAATAAGCACTTGAGCTACGCCAGCAGCCTATGCGGGGCCTGCTCCTCGGTATGCCCCGTCAAGATTCCTATCCACAATATCCTGCTCAAAAACCGCCAACAGAGCGTACAGGAAGGCCTTACAGATAAGGAAGAGCGCCGGGCTATTGCGTTGTGGATGCACGGTATGAAGCGCCGCTGGGTATGGGACCTGGCACCGGCTTCAGCCAAAAACTGGGTACTGAGCCGCTTGCTAGGCGAAGTAGGCTGGAGCAAGCGCCGCGACGCCGTACAGGTAGCGCCCAAAACCTTCCGCCAATTGTGGAAGGAACGCAAGTAACCGCACCTTAGCTTCTTTCCCAACCTCATTTCCTATAACCAAGTACAAGGCAAGCGCGGCAGTTCAGCCGCGGATGGCTACGTATGCATGCTGAATAGTGGTATTAACGCGCTGGTTTTCTCCATTGGCGCTTTTATGGTGGCCTACACTGTGTTGTCGGCCATTCGTTCGTTTGTGTTGCCCCGCAATGAGTCGGTGCTGCTTAACAACTGGGTGTTTCAGGGCATCCGAAAAGTATTCGAGGCCATGGCCTCCTTAGGCAAAACTTACGAGCAACGCGACAAGGTAATGGCCTTGTACGCTCCCGTAGGGCTAGTAGCATTGCCTATTGCGTGGCTGGGAGTGGTCAGCTTTGGCTACACCATTATCTACTGGGCGCTAGGCGAAGGTGATTTAGAACGCTGCTACCGCATTAGCAACAGCTCCTTACTTACCCTAGGCTCAGAAGAGCCTAGTAAACATGGGCTGGCTAACATCATGTCGTACTCAGAGGCTACATTGGGCCTGCTGCTGCTCACGCTGCTGATTTCTTACCTGCCTACCATCTACCAGGCATTTTCGCGGCGGGAGCTTACGGTAGCCCGGCTTGAGTTACGGGCCGGCCCTAAAGCTTCGGCCGTGGAGCTGCTGGTGTGGCTTCATGAAGCAGAGTTGCTTCACCACGGCCCGCAGTGGCAGCATTGGGAAGAGTGGTTTATTGAGATTGAAGAAACCCACACTTCCCTGCCTATTCTCTCTTTTTTCCGCTCTCCGCAGCCGGGGCGCTCCTGGGTAACGGCCGCCGACCTTATCTTGGATGCTGCCTCGCTGATTATCAGCACCGTAGACCTAGCCCGCGACCCGCATATGGTGATGTGCCTGAAGGCAGGCAGTGTGGCTATCAACCGAGTAGCGCGCTTTTTTGAGGTATCAGCGAAGACAAAAGCACCCGCTTCTCTCAGCGACTATCAGCCCGATAATAACCCGCAGCATGCTGACTTCCGCGACGCTTGCCAACAATTGTTCCAAGCTGGGATTCCACTGGTAGCCGATGAGGAAGCCGCTTGGAAGAAGTATCAAGAGCTCCGCTCCCATTACACGCCTGCCATCATGTACTTGGCCAAACTGACCATGGCACCAGAGATAAAGCCCATTTAGCTTACCCTACCCTTCTTTAAGTCAGTGAATATCATTCATTCGGGGCATTAAGCAGAAACGAGGAGCCGGGGCTTCCTGGTAGGCTAGCTCCTATACTCCTCGCTTCTAATCGAAATGTAAAACCTACTTTCTATTGCTGGTCTTCGTCGGGCAAAATGTGCACGTCCTGCACCAGCACCATCTTTTCTATTTCGCGGCCGCGCTTTGTGTTGGCTAGGCCACCTAAGGCGGTTTCCTTGTAGCGGGTTTCCATGCTCTGGCCTACTTCGCCCAGCGCCGCCACGCACTGATCTACAGGAATTACGGGGTCGACGCCAGCAATGGCAATTTGAGCGGAGCTGAAGGCAATGGCCGCTGCCGAGGCGTTGCGCACCACGCAGGGCACTTCTACGAGGCCCGCCACCGGGTCGCAGACGAGGCCCAACATACACTGAATGGTGATGGCTACGGCCGCAAAGGTTTCTTCTACGGAGCCTCCTAGGCAGTACACAATGGCACCCGCGCCCATGGCTGCCGCCGAGCCCGTTTCAGCTTGGCACCCACCCACGGCGCCAGCCAGGGAAGCATTCTGCTCAATAATAAGCGCTACCCCCGCCGCCACCAGCAACCCTTCCAGAATCGCGCGGTCTTCGAGCTTATGAATATCCTGGAGCGTAACCAGCACGCCGGGCAAAATACCCGAAGCGCCGGCCGTAGGAGCAGCCACCACGCGGCCCATGCAGGAATTTACTTCCTTCGCTCCCAAGGCGCGCGTCACGAGCTGCTTAAACTCCGGCGACAGAACGGTTACGGGCGAGGCAGCAATCTTCTTGGCTCCGTTGTTCACCATGCCCGAGCGGGAGGTCATGTTTTGGGTAAGGCCCGTATGTACGGCGTCGCGCATCACATCGTAGGCTCGTTGCAGGCCCGCCCATATTTCTTCTTCTGTGCGACCCTTTTGCTCTATTTCATAAGCTAATACGGGTTGGAACAGAGGCTCCTGGGTAGCGGCGCAATGCGCCTGCCAGCTGGCAAAATCGGTGAAGAGCAGAGACATGGGTGGGGTAGGAAAAGAGGGTGGGAAAGGCTCGTAACACGGGCGGCTGCCCCCGGGTTCAGGGCAGCGGGGCTACAAAAATCGGGATAAAAACCACAGGCCCAAGATGCGGGCCACGTCTGTTTTCGGCTTTGCTCCGGTTAGGACCCTAGCGTATACGCAAAAGGCTCCTTTACCGCAGCGGTAAGGAGCCTTTCAACTAAAACCAGACCTAGTAGGCTAGCTTACTTTTTCTGCTTCGGTTACCAGCTTAATGGAAGCCGAGTTGATGCACAAACGTAGGCCGCTCGGCGGCGGACCATCGGGGAAGACGTGACCCTGGTGGGCGTCGCAGACGTTGCAAAGCACTTCTACGCGCGTCATGCCATAACTGGTGTCCTTCTTGTAGCGAATAGCATTTTCTTTTACTGGCTGCGTGAAGCTCGGCCAACCCGTGCCTGATTCAAATTTGGTGGTCGAATCATACAGCGGCGTACCGCAACACACGCAGGCATATAGGCCCGCTTCATGGGCTTCGCAATATTCACCAGTAAATGCCCGCTCGGTGCCGTGCTGGCGCGTTACGTGGTACTGCTCGGGCGTCAGCTGGGCTTTCCACTCAGCATCGGTTTTTTCTACTCGTTTATCGGGAGCCGGGCTGCCGTGGTTGGCCAGCCGGATGACGTCGTTCCAGGTTTGCATGAGGTATAGAAAATTAGTGCAGAAGTCGAATAGCTACAAACGCGACAGGCTAGCCGGAAGTTTACTATGGCTGAGTTGCGGTTTACTAAAATTGATCAAACTCATTTTGCACCGACCACTTACGCCACTGCTGCCGGGCAAAGCGCAGAAACACTGCCGGAGCTTTCTTAAATTCCTTTTCCGTTTCATAGCGCCCCGCCAGCAGTTCGTAGCCATCTGGAGCGTCGAGTTGCTGCTTGCTGATGGTATCGAGGCAGCAGGGGTTAGCCGGCGCGCGCCCACTTACTGGAATAGAGTCGTAGGCCACTACCGTTTGTCCGCGTAGCGCATATTTGGCTGCACCTTCGTGCAGTATCAGCTTGAGGTTAGAAGGGCTCACATCGCTGCGGCAGGTGAGCTTATACAGCAGCGTGGTTTCTGACTGGCCATCGCCATCAAGGTCCGTAATAGACGTAGCGCCTGGAAGCGGCCCCAGCCACAAATCGAAAGGACAGTTCCGAATCGCATCTTGCAGGCGCCATAGCTCCTGCCAGCTTCCGGCGCGGTGCACGTATTGGCGGGCAAATAGCTCCACGTACGATTCTTCGTCGGTGTATTTAGTTGTATTCTCCGAAAATGGCCCTTTCCGGAACACCACTAGCATATTTTCTCCCTTGGCATCTGTCCAGCGGAGGGCCTCTAATAACTTACCTGGCATCCGTAAAGCAGCCGGAACCTGCTCTAGTGGTACTGCCTGTGTTCTAATGCTGTCTGGCCTCTGTATACTATCCGATACAACAGAAACGGAAGCATCATTAGTAATAGTGACTTGTTTCGCTTCCTCCGTTTTCCTTTCCGAACAACTTACTCCGAAAAAGGCCAGTACGCCTAGTGCGTAGAATAGCTTCATAGAACGCATATAACCCCGATCCTTGATTGTAGTCGACAAGCTACTTTTTATCAGCTAAACCATGAAAATCCTCTCCGCTGCCCAGACTCGTGCTCTTGACCAGGCTACCATTCAGAGCCAGGGCATTAGCTCCACCGACCTGATGGAACGGGCCGCCACGGCCGCAACTGCCTGGCTTTTGGATACGCTGCAGCCGGCTTATACTACAGAGATACACATCTTCTGCGGCCCTGGCAACAATGGCGGCGACGGGCTGGCCATTGCCCGGCAGTTGCACGAGGCTGGCTATACTCCGCAGGTGTGGCTGTTACCGGCCGCAAGCTATTCCGCTGACTACACGCATAATCGGGAGCGGCTGCCCACAGAAGTTTCTTGCCAGGAACTTACAGCCGGCAACTTCCCGCCATTACACCCGCAAGCACTGGTTCTTGATGCCTTATTTGGCACCGGCTTGAGCCGGCCGTTAACGGACGCCGCCGCTACTTTGGTACATCACCTGAATGCTTCTCAGGCAGCTATAGTAGCCATTGATATTCCCTCCGGTTTGTTCGCTGATACTGCACAGCCTGCTGATAGCGCTATTGTGCGGACCCGGTTCACGATAAGTTTTGAGCTGCCTAAGCTGGCTTTCCTGTTGCCGCAACATGCCGAGTACGTGGGTAACTGGCAGGTTCTTCCCATCGGGCTCGATGCTGAGTTTATCCACAACACCACTGTGGATAACTACTTTGTGGATGATAACTTTATCCTAGGCCGCTTACCGGCCCGAACCCGATTCAGCCACAAAGGCACTTTTGGCCACGCGCTATTGCTAGCCGGCAGCCGAGGTAAAATAGGCGCAGCAGTACTGGCGACACAAGCTTGTCTACGGGGCGGCGTGGGGCTACTCACGGTGCGGGTACCAGCAGTAGGCTATACCATCCTGCAAACCTCTGCTCCCGAGGCCATGACTCTCACGGATCCGGCCACAGATTTCGTAACGGAGTTGCCGGAGCTAGGACCGTATGCAGCTATTGGCATCGGGCCGGGGCTAGGGCAGGAAGATGCCACCTGCGACGTACTGCGGCAGCTGTTACGCAAGGCCAAAGTACCGCTGGTGCTCGATGCCGATGCGCTGAATATTCTGGGGGCTTATCCGGAGTTGCTCAAGCTGCTGCCCCCGGAGTCGCTGCTCACACCGCACCCCAAAGAGTTTGAAAGGTTGGTTGGAAAGCCGGCGGCTCATGATTACGAGCGGCTAGAGCAGCTCAGGGAATTTGCTCACACCTACCAGTGCTTTTGCGTACTGAAAGGCGCCTACACCGCGCTGGCTGCCCCTACTGGCCAGCTTTACTTTAACAGCACCGGCAACCCCGGCATGGCCACCGGCGGCAGTGGCGATGTGCTGACGGGTCTGCTGCTGGCTCTGCGAGCCGATAAGCGCCTCTCACCGCTTGATGCGGCTATCCTGGGGATCTATGCCCACGGCCGCGCTGGCGACTTGGCTGCGCAGCAAACCGGCGAAGCAGGCCTTGTGGCCGGTGATATAGTGCGTTTCATTGGTCCGGCGCTGCAAGAGCTAACGGCCGTTGCGCCGAAGCTGTAGACACGGTTTACCACGTACCAGCACCTAGTAAAACCCAACGGCCTCTCCGCGACTGGCCCACCACACCGCCAGAAACTGCACCAGCATCACGCCATCCGTCAGCAGCGCAAAATAATAGTCGGGGCGCGACTCCTCGGCAAACCAGATGACGGTTGCGGCCAACGCGAGAGGTAGTAGCAATACTAGCTCATGTGCGGTGGGCGCACCGGGCGGAGTGAGCACAGCCGCCGCCAGCAAGGCCGCCAAAGCTATTAGCTTGGTATTCCGAATGCCAAACACGCCCGGAAACGTACGCGTACCTGTCAGGCGGTCTTTGGTGTAGTCGCGGATATCGAACACAAACGCTAGGGCCAGAATAAAGAGAAACCGCCGCGCGAACAGCACCAGCACCACCTGCTCTGAAAGCCCGCGGCCGAGGTACAACGCCGGAATCCAGACCGTAACGGCTGCCCACACATACGCTATCAGAAACACCTTGAGCAGCGGCAGGTCGCGCAGGGCCCACCAACGGCCGCCACGCTTCACAAGCGGCATGGAATAGAGCACGGAAATCACGCCCAAGTGCACCAGAAACAGCGTCAGGCTCAGTCGGGCATCGGTTAGGAAGAGCAGGCCAGCCACTACCCCCGCCAGCAGCGTCAACCCCACCAATTCTCTCCGATGGCCCCGCATCCATTGCTTGCGCTTCGAGAGGCCGGGCTGCTGCGCCTGTTTATAGGGCAGCACACTGTCGAGGTTGTACAAGAAAAGAGTGGCCGTAAAAATCAGGCCACCCAGGTGACTCGGAATATGCACTCGCCAGAACAGAAAGGTCGCCCACATCAGCCCCAGCGCGGCCAACGACAGCCAGACGCTGCTATACAACACGGCATCGAGCAGGAGCTTCAGACTAGCCCCCAGTGAGCGTAAAAGCGCAGGCAATGAACGGGCGGATAGCATAGGGGCAACTTACGGGCGAGGCAGCACCGGCGGCCCCCTTTCGGCAGCGCGAATATACTGCACGGCTACCCGCCGGTTTCGCTGTTCGCGGCATCTACGGGCTTTGACTCCGGTGAGCCATGCTGCCGCAGAAATATCGACAGCCCGACGATGGAAACGATAGATAGAAACTCGCTTTGCCAGTTCTGAAACGACTCAAACCAGAACCGGCTGGTAGCCATATACCCTAGCACATCTACCGGAGGCTTTCCCTGCTGCACCTGCTCGATGCTGTATACCTCTGCTCCGCCTTTTGCGTGCAGCCAAACGGAGGCAAAGAACAACACGAAAAAAGCAATGCTCAACGACCGGCGGTACAATGCCAGTTGCCAACCGCCGTGCTTTACCGGGCCCGGCGCGTCTTCTTTACTAGGGTCCGGTTCTTTGTCAACCTCTTCTTCTTCGTAGAGCTTTTTAGATTCCGACGAACCCCGTTGGCGCAACCAGATGGTGAGCACCACATACAGCCCCATTTGCAAAAACTCGCTTTCCCAGTTCTCGAAGGTTGCTTCCAGAAAATGGCCAGATTGGGCGTATTGGCCCATGGTAAGGGGTAGTAGTTTCAGCTCCTCCAGGTCGGCATTGTACTCATGCCAGCCGGTAAAGAACTGGCCCACTAGGGTGCCCAGCACGAGCAACCCACCTAGCAGCAGCAGGCTGTTTTCGTAGAGGAACTTAAGAAACCTGGATTTAGGCGGTTGTTTCAGCATACACAGCCTCATACGCCAAGCAGCACCCAAAAAGATGCTACGCTTGTGCTTGCCACCTGCTGCAAAACACAACAGCCCCCGGCGCCAAAAGACGCACGAGGGCTGTAACGGTGTGTGGTACTAGGGACGAAATTAGCTCAGGGCCTCCTTTACGTCTGCAACATCCTGCGGGTTGCCCTTTGGGAAAGTTTCTTCGTACAATTTGATGCTGTTTTCGATGATGCGGTACGCATCTTCGCGACCCATGAAGCGCTCAACAGATACCTGCTTGTGCTCCAGTGCCTTATAGTCCTCAAAGAAACGCTGCATTTCCAGCAGCGTGTGCGGGGGCAGGTCAGAAATATCGTTGAAGTGATTTACCGACACGTCGTTGGCGGCTACCGCAATGATTTTGTCGTCTTCTTCGTCCTGGTCAATCATCTGCATCACGCCAATCACCTTGGCATCCACTAGGCACATCGGTACGATGTCAACGGAGCACAACACCAGAATGTCCAGTGGGTCTTTGTCGTCGCAGTACGTCTGCGGAATAAAGCCGTAGGCGGCCGGATAATGCACTGCCGAGAATAACACACGGTCCAGCTTTAGCAGGCCGCTATCCTTGTCCAGTTCGTACTTGCCTTTCGAGCCTTTCGGGATTTCAATGATACCGTTTACGACTTTAGGAGCGTCTTCGCCACGCTCTACGTCGTGCCAGGGGTTAAAATGAGCCATGAGAGAAAAATGTTGGGGCAGGAAATAGCCGTGCCCGCTAGTCGTGGTAAGTAAACGTGTGTGCGATTTAAACGGCAACCCGCTGATTTGGATGCTTTTCCCAACCAATGGAGCCTAGTAATTTCGGCTCGCCAGTGGCTACCAGCCCAGCACCTCGGCCAGCGGCTGCCCCGTGCAGCCATCAGGCTCCTGAATATGCAGCCAGCGAGCTATCGTGGGCGCAATATCGGTAATCTTTGCCGGAGCTGACGACTGTCCGTGCTTAACCTGCCAACCCCAGAACACTACCGGCACGTGGGTATCGTAGTTGCCCGAGGAGCCGTGGGTAGTGCCCTTGTTCACCGGGAACTGGTAGGACTCCAGCCAACCCGGCTCCAGCACCACCATCACGTCGCCGCTGCGCTTGGGGAAGTAGCCGTTTTCCAGATGCATCAGCATCCCGCTTTCCCAATGTGATTTCTGCACATCCTCGGCGGCCAGTGCCCGCGTTACGCCCGCATATGTGAGCATAATACTGGCCACTTCGCGCTGCATCTGATACAAGTCTAGCTTTTTGCTTTGTATCAGGGGGCGGTTGAGGTACACCTGCTGGTTTTCGTAGCTCATCACCCAGTTGCCCGGGCCGTGTAGGCGCACCAGCCGCTGCTGCAGGGAGTCGCGCATCAGGCCTGGGCCCACAGAACCCGCCGGTATTTTCTTGTCGATAAGGAAATTGGGTGAATGCGCTGCCCCGTGGTCAGAGCTCAGGAACACCAGAGCCTGCTTTTTCCCTACCGCTTTATCGAGGTAGGCAAAGAGGCGCTCCAAATCCCGGTCGAGGCGCAAATAGGTATCCTCCACTTCAATGGAGTTGGGCCCGAACTGGTGCCCTACGTAGTCGGTGCTGGAAAAGCTCAGGGCCAGAAAATCGGTCTGGCCGCGCTGGCCTAGTTGCTCGGCCCGCATCGTTTCCAGCGCGAAATCCAGCGTCAGGGAATTGCCAAAGGGCGTGGAGCGAATCAGGTCCAGGTTGCGGGGCGTGGCAACGGGTGCTTTTTCGCCGGCTGCTTCCATATTGCCTTTCACCGCTGTGCTTGGCGCTGCACTTAGCGTTGGTAGGTCGTGCGGGAATACGGGCTTGGTCTCGCCCTTAAACGCGCCTTCCCAAGGCACATCATCCGGCGAGCTTTCAGTGTACTGCGCAATCGGCAGCAGCGTGTTCCAGGGCTTGTCGAGGTACTGCGCGGCGCGGTTTTCGGAGTTGAATTTGGCAACCCAGTCCGGCAATTGCTGTGTGTAGAAAGTGCTGGTGATAAACGCTCCATTGGTGCCATCATACCAATATGCGGCATTGGCCGCATGGCCTGCCGGCAGAATAGAGCCCCGGTCCTTAATGCACACTCCAATCACTTTGCTTTGGAAATTGGTGGCCAGGCGCAGCTCATCAGTGATGGTGGTAGTTAGCATATGGCGCGGCGATTGTTGCCCCGCAGCCTTCGAACCACCCACTGGCTCCACGGTCTTATCCTCCGTCACGTAGGTTCCCTTGCCTTCTTCGCGCACCATCCAGTTGTTGCCTACAATGCCATGCACCGAAGGGGTAGTACCAGTATAGATGCTGGCGTGGCCCGGGCCGGTATAGGTAGGCACGTAATTGTAGTGCGCGTTTTCGTAACTGAACCCCTCGCCCAGCAACCGCCGAAATCCGCCCGCGCCGTACTTATTCCAGTAGCGGTACAGATAATCGTAGCGCATCTGGTCCACTACAATGCCTACTACCAGCTTGGGGCGGTCAAGAGGCTTACCAGGTTTCTGGGCGACGGCGGGCGCGGCCAGTGTAGCCGCCAGCAACAAACTCAGACGAATTTTCAAGGCAAATGAGAAAGGATGAAAGGCAGCTCAGCGCCTCAATAACAGCGTACGCGGCCGTAAAGATAACCGGCTTGATTCGGAGTTGCGTACTAAGGAATCTGCCTATCCTCCCCTTACCTGATCTAGCATGGCTACTACCCTCCCCTATGCGCTCATCTTTGATATGGATGGCGTTCTGATTGACAATACGCGTGAGCAGGCCAAGGCCTTCCAGCTGCTATTTCGGGATGTAGGCTTGACTACCAATGCGCTGGGCTTGCTTAAGCGACTTAATGGCATGCCCGCTTCCAAAATCCTGGAAACCGTTTTCACTAACCCCGTTCCGAAGAAAAAGCTGGAAGAGTACGCAGCTCAGCGGGAATTGCTGTACCGCGTGCTATACTGGAATAAGCGCCGAGAAGTAGCCGGCCTGACTGATTTTCTGCAACAGGCCCGCGCCGCTGGCTTCAAAATTGGCCTCGGCACCGGCTCGGCTACGGATACCATTAGCTACATCGTAGACCATCTGGACTTGCGCCGCTACTTCGACGTGATTGTAGGAAAAGATGATGTTGACCGCGGCAAGCCACACGCCGACACCTATACCGCAACAGCGCGTGCGTTAGGTCTTCCGCCAGAGCGGTGCTTAGTCTTTGAAGATGCCCTGATGGGCGAGCAGGCCGCGTATAAAGCCGGCATGCGCTGTATTGGCCTTACCACCACACTACCCCCCAAATCGTTTCAAAGCCCCCTAGCGCTCATCAAAGACTTTACTGAACTAACGCCTGAGCGAGTACTGGAGCTATTGGAAAAGAACCCTATTACCCCCAAGCCGAGCAAACAACTAGCCAAGCGGCAGTACATGAAGTTGTAAACCAAACCAACTTATTAGGTCTTATCAAGCAACAAGGCCCGTCTCCTTACGGAAACGGGCCTTGGCATTTCATTCTGAAAAGGCTTAACCTAGCGGCTGGCAGCCAGCGCTTCAGCACCACCCACAATTTCGAGAATCTCGGTGGTAATGGCCGCTTGGCGCGTGCGGTTGTACGTGAGCTTCAGCTGTTTCAGCAGTTCACCCGCGTTGTCGGTAGCTTTGTCCATGGCCGTCATGCGGGCACCATGCTCAGAAGCATTGCTTTCCAGCACTGCCTTGTACAGTTGCACCTTCAACGACTGTGGAATCAGGGTACGTACGATTTCCTCTTTCGAAGGCTCAAAAATGTAGTCTACGTTGGCAGTAGCCGGCGCATTGGCCAGCTGCTCTGCGGGCACCAGCGGCAGCAGCTGCTGGGTGCGCACAATCTGAGTAGCTACGTTTTTAAACTCGTTGTACACCATCACTACCTCATCGTACTGGCCAGCCCGGAAGCCGTCCATGGCTTGCTCAGCGGCCTCCCGAACAGTTTCGAAAGACAGTTTGCCGAATACGTGCTGGTAGCTACCTAGCAAAGGCAACCGCTTACCGAAGTACTCGTGTGCTTTGCGGCCAATAGCCATTACTGTGATGTTTCCGGCCGCAGCCTGTGCTGCGTAGCGCTCCTGCAGCACAGCATTCACCCCTTTAAAGATGTTGCTGTTGAAAGCACCCGCTAGGCCACGGTCAGAGGTAATAGCAATAATTAGCACACGGCGTACATCACGCTGCTCTGCGTACTCGCTTACTACATCCTCACCAGCCAGAGCCGTCAGATTGCCCAGAATACTATTGAGCCGCTGCGCGTAAGGGCGCATACGCAGGATGTTATCCTGCGCCCGACGCAGCTTAGCCGCCGCCACCATTTTCATGGCTTTGGTGATTTGCTGCGTGCTCTGCACCGACGTAATGCGGCTCCGAACTTCTTTTAAGCTAGCCATAGGGTATGGGTTGCCAGTTATCGGTTACCAGTTGCCAGCTGTCTGCTACCCTTGCTCAAAGAGCTAATCGGTAACGGACAACTGGCAGCTGATACCTTTAAACTGATTACTTATTGGCGTAAACCGCCGACAGATCTTTAGCGACCTGACGGATGGCACCGGTGATTTCATCATCCAGCTTGCCAGCCTTCAAGCCTTTCAGAACCTCCGGATGACGCGAATTCATCACCTGGGTAAATTCTTTCTCGAACTCACGCACCCGGTTTACAGGCACCAAGTCAAGCAGGCCGTTGGTAGCAGCATAGATTACAGCTACCTGATCTTCTACTTTCTGGGGCGAGAACTGGGGCTGCTTCAGGATTTCAAGGTTACGACGGCCGCGCTCAATAGTGAGTTTGGTCGAAGCATCGAGGTCAGATCCGAATTTGGCGAAAGCTTCCAGCTCGCGGAACTGAGCCTGGTCGAGCTTCAGCGTACCAGCCACTTTCTTCATCGACTTGATCTGGGCGTTACCACCTACGCGCGATACCGAGATACCTACGTTAATAGCCGGACGCACACCTGAGTTGAACAGGTTGGTTTCCAAGAAGATCTGACCATCCGTAATCGAAATTACGTTGGTTGGGATATACGCCGAAACGTCACCGGCCTGGGTCTCGATGATCGGAAGTGCCGTCAGCGAACCACCACCTTTTACAAGGTGCTTAATGCTGTCGGGCAAATCGTTCATGTCACGCGCAATGGCGTCGGAAGAGTTAATCTTCGCGGCACGCTCCAACAAGCGGCTGTGCAGGTAGAATACGTCACCTGGATAGGCCTCACGTCCGGGAGGACGACGCAGCAATAGCGATACTTCGCGGTAAGCCACTGCTTGCTTCGACAAGTCATCGTATACAACCAGTGCCGGACGACCCGTGTCGCGGAAGAACTCACCGATAGCAGCACCAGTGAAGGGAGCGTAGAATTGCAGCGGAGCAGGGTCAGCGGCCGGAGCAGCTACTACCACCGTGTAATCCATAGCACCACCTTTGGTCAGGGCCTGCACAATCTGAGCGATGGTGGAAGCTTTCTGGCCAATGGCTACATAGATACAAAATACTGGCTGACCAGCTTCATAGAACTCGCGCTGGTTCAGGATAGCATCAAGGGCTACCGTCGACTTACCCGTCTGACGGTCACCGATGATGAGCTCACGCTGGCCGCGGCCAATCGGAATCATGGCGTCGATAGCCTTGATACCCGTCTGCATAGGCTCGTTTACTGGCTGACGGTAGATAACACCCGGAGCTTTGCGCTCCAGTGGCATATCGTAGGTTTCGCCCTGGATAGGACCACGACCGTCGATAGGCTGGCCGAGCGTGTTCACAACGCGGCCAATGATACCTTCACCAACCTGAATAGAGGCAATTTTATTGGTACGACGTACCGTTGCGCCTTCCCGGATTTCAGAGTAGTCGCCGAGCATTACGGCACCTACGTTATCTTCTTCCAGGTTAAGCACGAGGGCTTGGAGCCCGTTTTCAAATTCGATCAATTCCCCTGCTTGGGCTTTGCCCAGGCCGTAGATACGGGCTACACCGTCGCCAACCTGCAGAACCGTACCAACCTCTTCGAGTTCGGCTTCGGTTTTGAAGTTGGACAGCTGCTCCCGCAGAATGGCGGATACTTCATCCGGACGTACTTCTGCCATGGTGGGTTATAGTTGGGGTTGGTAGGGATTCTTCGAGAATTCGTTGCGCAGCTTGCGCAAGCGGTAGCTAACCGAGTCGTCGATGAGCCGGTCGCCAATCCGCAGCACGAAACCGCCAATGAGCGAAGCATCTACTTTCTCGGTGAGCGAGACATCGGCTAGGCCGGATTGCTGGCGCACCATTTGTTGCAACTGGGCGCGCAACTCAGCAGACAGTGGCATGGCAGTGGTAACTTCTGCTACCTGCATACCGCGCAGTGAGTTGTACTGGGTCAGAAATTCGGAACCGATAAACTCCAGCGCGCTTTCACGGCTGTGCTGGGTAACAATAGAGAAGAATTTCTCCGTCATTGCCGACACTTTACCGTTGAAAATAGCCCGCAGGATAGCCAGCTTCTTATCGTGCTTTACAATAGGATTGCGAAGCAGCAGACGCAGGTCACGGTTTTCTTCCAGCGTTTTGCTGAACAGATCCATGTCTTGCTTTACTACTTCCAGCTCGCCACGTTCCTGTGCCAGATCCAGCAACGACTTCGCGTAACGGGAGGCAACTCGTATTTCAGACATTCTTATAGAAGTTGAGAAGCTAGGAGCCAAAAACTAGCAATGCACTCACGTAGGCGAGTACCACAGCTACGCTTTTAACTTCTGGCGCCTTAGTTCAATTTCACTTCTTTCAGATACGAGTCCACGAGTTGCTGCTGGGCCGGTTGATCGGTCAGTTCGCGGCGCAGAATGCGCTCGGCAATATCGATGGAAAGCTTGGCAGCGGTGTTTTTCACCTCAGCCAGAGCAGAGTTTTTCTCGTTCTGGATGGCTTCGCGGGCTTGCATAATCATGCGGCTGCCTTCTTCCGTTGCCTTGTCCTTAGCCTGCTCAATGAGCTGGTTAGAAATATCGGTGGCTTCCTTCAGAATACGGTCGCGCTCCATGCGAGCTTCAGCCAGCAACTTTTCGTTACCAGCTTTCAATTGCTGCATTTCCAGCTTGGCTTGGTCAGCCATGCGCAGGGCTCCTTCGATGGAGCTTTCCCGCTCTTTCAACGAGCTCAGGATGGGTTTCCAGGCAAATGCGCGCAGCAACAGCAGCACGATGCCGAAAATCACTAGCTGCCAAAAGATAAGGCCTAATTCGGGCGTTACAATTTGCATCGTAGAAACTGATAGGGGATGAGTAATGGGTGGAGACCTACACAGCAAAAGCAGACAATCTGCTTTCTACTGCTGTCTTGGCTAGGCCCCAGAAAAGCCAAGACAGCCCGCTACGCCGTGCGCTGAAGCGACGCGCGCAGCGGGCTGCTTTTGTACTACCTCTATCCCTAGAGTTTAAACGAAATCAGCAGGCAAACTACTACTGCGAACAGAGCCAGACCTTCGATCAGAGCGGCTACAATCAGCATAGCAGTTTGAATCTTGCCTGAAGCTTCTGGCTGACGACCGATGGCTTCCATAGCCTGGCCACCGATACGACCGATACCCAGACCAGCGCCCAGAGCAACTAGACCAGCACCGATAGCGGCACCAAATACAGCCAGACCAGCGGCGTTAGCAATCTGCAACAACAGAGAAAGAAGCATAAAAAAATGGTTTGTGGGGAGTGAAAAACAAAAAAATCAGGGGGTGTGAAAGCTTAGTGCGAGTGCGCTGGCTCAGCGCCATCGCCACCGCCCATCTGGTAATCAGCGTCGTGGTGTTCTTCCACTGCACCACCGATGTACATTGCTGTCAGCAGGGTGAAGATGTAGGCCTGCAGAATAGCTACCAGCAACTCAAGCATGTTGATAAACAAGCCGAAAGCCAGCGTTACGGGTGCAACACCAATATTGCGGAAGATGAAGATGAGCGAGATAAAGCTCAGAATTACAATGTGACCGGCCGTGATGTTAGCAAACAAACGCACCATCAGGGAGAATGGCTTTACGAAGATGCCAATGATTTCAACCGGAATCATGATGGGCAGCAGAGCCTTCGGTACGCCAGGCGTAGCGAAGATGTGATGCCAGTAGTTTTTGTTTGAGCTGAACAGGGTGATGAGCAGCGTCAGGACAGCGAGGGTGAGCGTTACGGCGATGTTACCGGTGAGGTTAGCGCCACCGGGTACTAGGCCCAGCAGGTTGTTAAACCAGATGAAGAAAAACACCGTCAGCAGATACGGCATGTAGCGCTCGTACTTCGGGCCGATTGACTTTTTGGCTACCTCATCGCGGATGAATACGATGATTGGCTCAAAGAAAGATTGAATGCCGCGGGGAGCACCCGTGCCACGCTTGGCATACCCACGAGCTACAGCAGTAAATACGAGCAACAGAACAATAGCGCTCAGCATCAGCGAGGCAACGTTCTTGGTAATGGAGAAGTCATAGACTTTGCTGCCATCCTCCGACACCAGATGCTCATGCTCCAGCTTCAAGCCTTGGTATTCTTTACCTTCAGCCAAATGCGAAGAGGAAAATACGCTCAGGCCTTGCGAAGGGCGGTAAGCAATTACTGGCAACGGAAGCGTCAGGTGGGTACCGTGCGCTTCATCGCCTAGCGTGGCAAAATGCCACTCGTGCGCATCACCAATGTGATGCAAAATCATGTCGCCGGGGCTGAAGGCCTCCTTATCAGTGGCTTCCTCCTGCGTTGGAGTCGGTTCGTTGGCGTATACCGAGAACGAGAACAGGCACAAGAGAGCTAGAAGTAAGCGCTTCATTCAGAGTGGTTTAGGGACATCTTCACAAAATCTTCATTTTGTGGGTTCACCCGGTTTTGAAAACGGGCGCAAGTTACTCAGAACGCTCCAGACTTCAAACCCGGCAAAAAGAAAATACAGGAGAAAGAAGCTTCCTAGAAATGCCCACTGCCCGTCGCCCTCGCGACCGCCACCTAGAAAAAGGTACACTAGCACCACTGTAAGCGACAAAAGCAGGCGTGCAACCATTGACCCAAAGTACGCGACCATAAAGTTTTGCGCATTAGCCTTTACTATTTTAGCGGTGATCCAATACGTGAGCAACGTCAGGAGCGCGAAGAAGCTGAAGGTGTACACGGTGAACGGATGGATAATGCGCGGTCCGAACTGTGAGTAGAGCGCGTAGAGCACAAAGCCTGTCAGAAGGCAGAAGATCAGATAGGGGCGAAGAAAGGACTTCAAGGCTACGCAGGGGCTAGTAAGTGGGGCAGATGAAAAATGGCCGGTGAGCACCAGCCTTTATTGCTCTTTCGTGACGGAGCGAATGACATTATATAAAGCCGCAAACAGGCCTAGCAACATCAGACTCAGTGTAAACCACGGCGTTTTGGTGTGGAAGTGCCCATCGAGCCAATAACCAGCCCATGTACTCAACCCAATGGTCACCATCATTTGGGCGGCAATGCCGGAGTAGCGCGCCACAGCACGCATCCGGTCGGAGTTGCCTTCTGGGTCGGGGCGGCGAGGAGGGATAGGGCTTGACATGAGGGCAGGCGAGGCGGTGGGAAAAGTAAAATTACACTACCAAACGTTAGCAGCTGGGCACTATGTTTACCCAGATGGTGTGTCCGGGTGGAAACCTGTACTTTTACCTATTGCGCTACGTTGAGAGACAGAAGCCGGCCGAACGATTCGGATTGGCATTCGTGTTTTCTCTCCGCCCCCTTTCGCCCTGAGCTTCCCGCTGCTTTGACGACGACAAATTTTTCGCTTTTACGCCCGCTGACTGCCCTTGGGGCCGCATTACTGCTTGTCCTCTGTATGGCGGGCTGTGCCTCTGAGCGTCCTTCTATGCTTGGCCACGCGTATGACAACGTGGTAGCCCGCGACAACGCCTACTTTCTGGCCCGTGAAAAAATGCGTGCGACGGAAGCCACTTTATATCAGGCCCGCATCAACGACTACAACCGGGTACTACCCCTCTTCCCTACCCTCGATGATGCTACCGTAGCCCGCGTAACGGCCGACTTAGAGGATATTATTAAAAAAGCGTCGCTACCGATTCAGCACCGGCCGGGCTCTGACTGGACGGATGACAGCTATATCTTGGTTGGCAAGGCGCGGTATTATAAAAGGGAATTCGAGGATGCGGCGAAAACCTTTCGCTACGTTAACTCCATCGGTAAAGAGCCCAACACGCGGCACGAAGCCCTGATTTGGCTGATGCGCACGTTTCTGGCGACGAAAGAGCTGGAAAACGCGGCCGCCGTCTCCGACTTACTTGATAAAGAGCAGGGCACCGAACTGAATGCCCGGGAGCTATTCCTAACTCGCGCCGACTTCTTTCTGCAACGTGGAGAGCCAACTCGGGCCATTGAGAATCTGGAAAAGGCTATTCCGTATATCGAACCCAAAAACGAGCAGTCGCGCACGCGTTACATCTTAGCTCAGCTATACCAGGCCCAGGGCGAGGATAAGAAAGCGTATGCACAGCTGAATCAGATTTTAAAGAAGAATCCGCCCTACGAGCTGGATTTCTTTAGCAAGCTGCTGCTAGGGCAGGTATCGGACTTAAACCAGACTGATCGAGCCCGACTGGACAAGTACTTTGCTAAGCTGCTGAAGGACACCAAGAACAAGGAGTACCGCGACAAAATATATTACGAGATGGCGCGGCTGGAATATCGGCAGCAGCGCTATTCTGAGGCCTTGGCTTTGTTGCAGAAGTCGGTGCGAACTCCGTCTACTAACCAGGCCCAGAAGTCCTATGCCTATCTGCTGACGGGGCGGATCTATTACGAGAACCTGCAGAAGTACCGACTGGCAGCGGCTTACTACGACAGCACAGTGCAGGTTTTGCCCAAAGAGCTGCCTGAATACGCCACTATTTCGGAGCGGGCAGCCATCCTGAAAGAATTTGCCCAGCAAATCACGGTAGTAGAAACTCAGGATAGCCTGCAGGCCCTAGCTCGCCTTGACTCCGCAACCCTGCGCACCCGCCTCACGGCGTATGCCCAAGCCGAGTTGGAAGCGCAGCGCAAGGCCGCCGAGCTATTAGCCACCCAGGAGGCGCGGGAAGCACAACGCAATGAACAGCAAGCTAATTCTGGGCTCAGTAACTCGCGTGATCTGCAGCCTGGAATAAATACCGAAGACTTCATTGCCGGCAACACGGGCGTGAAGTGGTACTTTGATAACCCAACCGCTCTGGGCACAGCCCGCAACGACTTTATTCGGAAGTGGGGCGACCGGCCGCTACAGGATAATTGGCGAACGGTAAGCCAGACCAGTAGCTCGCCGGTTACGGCGCGCGGCGGTAATGTGCCCGTGAGCATTGCCGGCAACAGCAGCACCGTGGTAAATGGGAGTGGGAGCACCACACCGGGCTCGGCTCAGGCTTCTGACCCCGCCACGCAACTGCGCACTTTAGTAGACAGCTACCGCCAGAACATTCCGCTAACGGAAGCCCAACGGCAGCAATCGGATGCACAAACCGAGGAAGCGCTGTACCAGTTGGGGGGCATCTATAATCAAGAGCTGCGCGAGAAAACCAAAGCAGTCGAAACCTATGAAACCCTTCTGACCCGTTATCCGCAGGGCAAGCACACTCCGGAGACTCTTTATATTCTTTATCTGCTTCACAAAGAGCAGAACAACCTGAGCAAAGCGGAAGAATATGCCAACCGGCTGCGGCAGGCGTATCCTACCACATCATATGCCCGCTTGGTAGCTGATCCGGAGTATCTGCGCCGCACTTCCGAAGCTACTGCGAAGGTGGCCGTGCTAGTAGACTCTGCTTTTACTTTGTACAAAAACCAGGAGTTTAAGAAGGCAAGCGCCGTGCTGGCACGAAGCCAAAAGCAATACCCAGAGAATGACCTCAACGACCGGGTGGCCTTCCTGACCACGTTGCTCACCATCCGTACACAGCCTCCGAGCACGGCCAAAGCAGCCGTAGAGAAATTCTACAAGGAGTATCCGCAAAGCCCTTTGGCACCTCAGGCGGCTACCTTGCTTACTACCTACAAGCAGCAAGCAGAAGGCCAGATTACCGGTGCGCTAGCCTCCACCGACAAGCCGGTAGTATCCATGTTCAAGCCGGGGGAGGTTGAAAATCGGATGCGTATTTTCTATAAAGAAAATGAGTCGCCGGCTGCACCTGCTGCTCCTAAAGCAACCACTCCGGCTGTCTCAACACCAGCGCAGCCAGGAGCAACACCGGCTACTACCCCTGCTACTGCTCCAAACCCAACCGCACCTACTGCCACACCGGCAGCTCCTACAAGCGCTGCAGCTTCTGACACTACAACGTCCTCGGCAACGCCAGCTTCAGTGCCCGTTGTTGATGAGGCAAAGGCAGCACGGATGGCAGCAGCACAGGCCCGGGCCCGCGGCAAGAAACCCGTGACCCCACCCAAAAAATCAGCCCCCCCCTCCCCTATACCTCAACCGCAGCCAGCAACCACGCCTCCTGCCACTGTGCCAGGCACTACCCCACCGGCACCAGGTACGGCCCCTGCATCAGCACCTATTCAAGAGGCACCCGCCGCTACTACTGGTACACCTCCTAGCCCTGCCCCCATCGTAACGCCTTATAAAGTAGAGGTGAATGCGCCGCATCTAGTAGTACTCGTATTTAATAAGGATGCTGCTGCGCTAGCGAATATTTCCGCTCAGCTGACTGCGTATCACACCCGTTACTACAAAGCCAGCAACCTGCAGGTACGCCAGCAGGCTCTTGGCAGCACTCAGGAGTTAGTGGTAGTAGAATCGTTGCCCGGCGCGAAAGTTGCTCAGAACTACGCCCTGAAGCTGCGCGGCCCTCAATCGCCACTGAGCAAGTTGCGAGGAGCGGGTTACCAGACGATCATAATTGGTATTGATAACTTGCCGCTGCTTTTGCAAAGCCAGAACCTGGAGGAATACCAGCGCTTCTATCAACAGAACTACCTTAAATAATTAACTACGAGGCAGTAGGCTTGCCGCCTTGCACTACCCTAGTGTTTGAACTGGCTGCCTTTTCTAGCTTCCTGCTTAATTTTCAATTGAAGAAATGGCCTACCCTGCCACCAAAAAGAAAGCTTCTTTTCGAAAAACCAATCAGCCCGGACGCTACACAGGCCTGACGCGTGCCCTGTGGCTGCTGTTCGGGGCTGGCATCGTCGGGATGATCTTGTACGTGCTGGCAGTTAGTGTCAACTTCCTGAACTTGTTTGGGCGTATGCCCAATCTGAAAACGCTGGAAAACCCGCGCAGCGAGCTGGCCTCCGAAATATACTCGGCTGACAACGTGCTGATGGGCAAATATTTCCGTGAAAACCGCACGCCTGCGGAGTACGAAGACCTTCCCCAGCACCTCGTAGACGCCCTGATTGCTACTGAAGACGCTCGCTTTGAGGAGCACTCCGGCATCGACCCTAAAGCAACTGGCCGGGTGGCGGCTGGCCTCCTGACGGGGGGTAGTGGCGGCGGTGGCTCTACGCTCACGCAGCAGCTAGCCAAGGTACTGTTCCGTACCCGCGAGGACCTGAACGACGGCAAGCTCAACGACGTGCCCGGCATCCGGATGCTCATTACCAAAACCAAGGAGTGGATTCTGGCCATCCGCCTGGAGCGCAGCTATACCAAGCGCGAAATACTGCGCATGTATCTGAATACCAACGACTACGGCTCCAACGCATTCGGTATCAATACTGCTTCTAAAACCTTCTTCAGCAAAAAGCCTAAAGAGCTTACTTTGCCCGAAGCTGCTACCCTAGTGGGTGTACTGAACGCCCCTACCCGCTTTAGCCCCAAGTATAATCCGGGCCGCTCTAAAAGCCGCCGCAACTGGGTACTGCGCCAAATGCAGAAATACGGCTACATTGATGACCAAACCCTGCAGCGCGATACGCTAAAGCCTATTGCCCTCCGCTACAACGTAGAAAACCAGAATGAAGGCATTGCTCCTTACTTCCGGGTAGAGGTAAGCAAGATGCTGCGGCAGTGGGCTAAAGAAACCGACCACGACCTGTACACCGATGGCCTGAAGATCTACACGACCATCGACTCGCGCATGCAGAAGTATGCCGAATCGGCGGTGGCAGAGCACATGAAGCTTCAGCAGAAGTGGTTTGATGCACATTGGAAAGGCCAACAGCCCTGGCGTGATGAAAACGGCCGCCTGATTCCGAACTTCCTCAGCACCTCTATTCAGCGCACCGAGCGCTACAAGTCGCTTATCGGCCGTTTCCCCGATAACAAGGATTCCGTGAAGTACTATCTGAACAAGAAGTACCGAATGAAGGTGTTTACCTGGAATGGCGGCGAGAAAGAGGTGCTTATGTCGCCGATGGACTCCTTGGCGTACTATAAGCGTCTGCTGCACTCCGGCTTTATGGCCATGAACCCTCTAAATGGCCAAGTAAAGGCCTGGGTAGGCGGTATCAACTTCAAGTACATCAAGTACGACCACGTAAAGCAAGGACGACGTCAGCCAGGCTCCACCTTCAAGCCGTTCGTGTACGTAGCCGCCATCGACCAGGGCTACTCACCGTGCTACCAGCGTCCTGACGTTGCGACTACCTTCCCAGCCGAGCGTGGCCGGCCAGCCTACACGCCCCGCAACTTTGAAGGCAGCTATTCCGGTCGGGTGTTTACCCTGCGGCAGGCCCTAGCCCGTTCCATGAACTCCATCACGGCTTGGCTGGTCCAGAAGCTAGGTCCTGAAACCGTTGTAAGCTATGCCAAGCGCCTTGGCATCACGTCGCCAATTGAAGCTGTGCCGGCGGTCGGTTTTGGCTCTTCTGATGTGAGCGTATACGAATTAACCGGCGCCTACAGCACCTTCGTGAACAAAGGCATCTGGACGGCCCCGATGATGGTTATGCGCATCGAAGACAAAAACGGTAACGTGCTACGGGAGTTTGTGCCCCAAACCCGCGAAGCCCTCAGCGAAGAAACTGCGTACCTGATGACCCATATGTTGCGCGGCGCTACCGAGGAGCAAGGCGGTACCAGCATCATTTTGAAGGGTGGTTTCAAGTTCCCGTATGAAATGGGCGCCAAAACCGGTACTACCTCTAACTACTCCGATGGCTGGTTTATGGGTCTTACGCCTGACTTAGTGTGCGGTATGTGGGTAGGCGGCGAAGATCGTAGCATTCACTTCCGGACCGGGGCATATGGCCAGGGCTCCCGCTTGGCGCTGCCTATTTATGGCGTGTTTATGCGCAAAGTATACGCCGACAAAAGCATTGGCATCAATACTGGCCCCTTCCCAAAGCCTACACAGCCGCTTAGCATCGAAATCGACTGCTCCCGCTATTATAACGGGGCCAGCCTGCGCGACACCATTCCTTCTGACCAAAAACTCAACCAGGTCGAACTGCAGGACTTAAGTGGTGAGGACATTTAGCCTGTTACTCAGCTACAGCACTAGGTGCCACAAAACGCTGAACTGATAACTTTCCAGAACGTGGTTGGGACTTCCCGGCCACGTTTTTTGTTACACTAGTCTCGCAAAATCAGCACCGAATCTGTATCGGTGCACGCTGCGTATTCTCTTTGTGTTTACTGCTTCTCTAGCAGCAATCCTTTTGTCTCCCGACCTTTCTATGGCTGCTACCGCCCACCTGCAAGAACAGATCCGCCAGCTTCCTCACCGACCGGGGGTGTATAAGTACTTCGGCGATGAGGATACTATCATTTATGTAGGCAAGGCCGTTGACCTCCGGAAGCGCGTCAGCAGCTATTTTACAAAGCAGGATCATAATAAAAAGACGCAGCAGCTGGTCAAGAACATTCGCCGCATAGAGTTTACTATCGTTGACTCAGAGTCGGATGCCTTTTTGCTCGAGAATAACCTCATTAAGCAGCATCAGCCCAAGTACAACATCCTGCTGAAGGATGGCAAGACGTATCCGTACCTGTTGCTTACTAATGAGCGGTTCCCGCGTCTTATTCCTACCCGCAATAAGCGCCCCGATGATGGACGCTACTATGGGCCTTACGCGAACGTCACGGGCATGAACCTGCTCTTAGAGCTGATTCGAGCCTTATATCCGCTACGCACGTGTACCTATAACCTGTCGCCCCAAAATGTAGAAGCCGGCAAGTTCAAGGTGTGCTTGGAGTATCACTTGGGCAACTGCAAAGGCCCCTGCGAAGGCCTCCAGGACGAGGAAACCTATCAGCAGTACATCCAGCAGATCCGGCAAATCCTGAACGGCGACCTGCGTTTGCCGAAGCAGTACTTCCGCGAGAAAATGATGCTAGCAGCGCAGGAACAGCAATACGAGTTGGCCCATCAGCTCAAGCAAAAGCTCGATAAGCTGGATGAGTTCCAGTCTAAGAGTACCATCGTAAATGCGGCGCTTTCCAATATTGACGTATTCAGTATTGCTTCCAACGAGAAGTCGGCCTTCATCAATTACCTAAAGGTGATGAATGGCAGCATTATCCTCACTCAATCGGTGGAGGTACAGAAAAAGCTCGATGAGCCGGATGATGAGATTCTGGCCCCCATGATTATGCAGATGCGGGAGGAGTTTGAAAGTCAGTCCAAGGAAATTCTGACCAACGTAGCTATTCCGCCGCTTCCTCTACCGGGCGTTGCCATCACGCAGCCGCAGATAGGCGACAAGCGCAAGCTCATGGAGCTCAGCATCAAAAATGTGCTGTACCTGCGCAAGGAAAAGGAAAGCATGAACGACCGCAGCAAAGACCTGAATGAGGTCAGGATCATGGAAACCATGAAAAAGGATTTGCGGCTTACCGAGCTTCCTAAGCACATCGAGTGCTTCGACAACTCCAACTTCCAAGGCGATAATCCGGTGGCCGCTATGGTGTGCTTCCGCAACGCTAAACCCAGTAAGAAGGACTACCGCCACTTCCATATCAAGACAGTAGTAGGACCAAACGATTTCGACTCTATGTACGAAATCGTGACGCGGCGCTACCGCCGCTTGCTCGATGAAGGGGCTACTCTGCCTCAACTCATCATCGTCGACGGTGGCAAAGGCCAGTTGGGCATGGGGGTTAAGGCCTTGAAGGACCTAGGGATTTGGGGACAAGTGCCTATTATCGGCATCGCCAAGCGGTTAGAGGAAATATACGTTCCCAACGACCCGCTCCCCCTGTATATCGATAAGAAGAGCGAAACCTTACGCCTAGTCCAGCGCATGCGCGACGAGGCACACCGCTTCGGCATCACGTTCCACCGTAGCCGCCGCGATGCAGCTACCCTCAAAACTGAACTCACCGATGTGAAAGGCCTAGGTCCTGTTACGGCTGAAAAGCTCCTCAGCAAATTCAAATCGGTGAAGAAGATAAAGGAGCTCACTGAGATGGAGCTTATTGCAGAAGTAGGCAAAGCCAAAGCCCGAGTCTTGCTTAACTACTTTGCCGAACAGGAGCAAACTGATACGCATTCCAGCTAACAGCTTACCTAGTATTCTTACTCAGAAGCTCTGACTAAAAACAAAAATCCCCTGCCAATTTAGGCAGGGGATTTTTAGTATTCAAAAGCTAGTTATTTACCCTGTAAAGGACTTACTAGAAGCTCCACAAGTTGTATTCGTACTCAATCAGGTCAGCGGCAGCTTGCTGGGAAGCAAGAATACCCTGCTGCTGGCTACCATAGATTTCATCCAGACGCGAATCATTCGGGTTAGAAACCTTCACGATGTACGAGTTGAACAGCCACAGTTCGAAGGCATCAGCCAAATTCTTGTGCTGGGCATCGTTCTGGGGATTGAACCAGACAGCCTTGTCAGGATTGGCACGGAATACACGCACAAGGTCGCTGTATTTGAACGTACCGATGACTTTTTCAATGCCTGCGGTGTTGGAGCTCAGCGTAGAAGGCACCAGCAACGTGATGGTTTTGATATCATGATACATCCGTGACCGTTTCTTGTCAAAGATCATATCCTCCTTCAGTTCCATCTGATAAAGGTCCTTGTAACGGTATTCGTTAGCAGCAGGAGCAACTGGCTTGGCCGCAACCGCCTTTTTGCCTTTACCTTTTTTTGCTGGAGCGCCCCAATCATCAACGCCTCCACCTAAGTCGCTTTCAGAGAAGCCGGCGGCTTTCTCCTCGTCGCTCAGGCCAGCCATGGTTTCCGTATAGGACGTATTCGACAGAACCTCGGTTGATGAGAAGGTGCTCGTCAGAGAATCGTTTTTATACGCCTGCAGCTCACCACGCTTTACTGCTTCGAGAATCACTTTGCTGATTTCCTTGCCTTCAGCGAACATGGGTTTGTTCTGCTTTTCACGCAGGTCTATCGCGCGCCAAACCGTCTTCCGGAACATGATGTCCGAGTTCGGAATCGGGCGATACGAGCCGTTGCTGCTCGCGGTGGTTGCTTGTTCCTGAGCTGAAGCTGCCACCGACAGCGTTAGGCCGGCCGCCAAAGCGGCGAAGGAAAGGAATTTGTTCATACCGTGATAATCGAAAAAGCGTAGTACTTAGTTCAGGCAACCAACGCTTAGATCAGCGGAATATTGAAAGTTTTCGAAACGTTTACCTGTTCAGTGTTGCCTTGGAAGTTCATACGCTGAACCTCTTTCACTTCAATGTACAGACGGTCACCTTCACGAGCGGCGTTAACCACGTCCGTCAAGTTGGCTTCTGGGCCGTTGATGGTACGGGTTGGGATAGCCGGACGCTTACCACGAACCAGGGTGATTTCGTAGCGCGTTACCCGGTAGCGAGCATCCTCAGGCAGGAAGGTAGCAAAGCCAGCATCAGCAATAGCACGCAACTGCATGTTACGAACTGCCGTGATTGGAGTGCCTTGCTTCTCGTTGGCCTCACGACCACCTACTACGCATTTGATATCTGGCTTCGGAATCGGGCGAACCTGGAAGGTCTGAGAGCCAATGGGGTTGCCACCGCTGCTTACGCTTAAGGTTACCTCACGAGAGTTTGGCACCAGAGTAACCTCACCCTTCGATGAGCCTTTGATAGTAGAAGCACCCGAAGCCGAGAAGCTTGGATCGTACTGGGCACCTAGGGCAGGAACTTGTACGCTTAGCTTGTTACCGCACTTGAAATACAGTGCCTGTACCGAAGCAGACTGGATCTGCATCACGGGCTTAGTCACCGTGTAAGGAACCGTTACGTTGAAGGTAGTGTCACGGCCATTCTGCTTAAAGCGAATGGTGCCTTTCCAGCTAGCCTTAGCGTTGCCCGAAGCATCAAATGCGCCAGGGCGAGCGGTGAACTCCACCTTGCCTTTGCCATCTGGGCCAACTGACAACGGCGAACCGTTCAGAGTCATGGAAGGGCGTAGGTCAGAAGCAGAAGCCGTCAAGAACAGTTCAGCTTTGTATTTGGTACCAGCTGCTACTGTGTTCGACTCAGCACTTGCGAAAGCACCGATTTTATCGAATACAATAGTTTGAGCACCTACCTGATTAGCAAGTTTAGTTAGCGCATCAGCTTCGTACTTAAGCACTTCCGTCTCTTTCTGAGAAAGGACAGCTAATGCAGCTACTACTGGGGTATTCTCAAAGTTCAGCTGAGCGAAATCTTTGCTCTTTTGATCAGCAGTTACACCCGGGTCATCCTTAGGATCTAGTGCTAGAGCAGGCGCCGTGAAACCCGGAACCATTTTCTGCAGATCAGAAGCGTAAGCGTTAAGCTCATCCTTCATTTTGTAGCCGAGGCCATTGCGGCTGCCAGCACCACCAAGCATCACGTTAGCTACCTTATCGGAAGCTTCCATGTTCTTGTATTCATTCTTGTTCTGGTTCTCCGTTTTCTCAAGCAATTGAGTACGGATGTCACGCAGATAAGCGACCATCTTCGAAGTGCGCTCCCGAACGCTTTCACTTTGCTTCAGGATAGCAATATCCTTTGCTTGGTTCCGGTTCCGGGCTACTACTTCCTGAATGCCTTTTACAGCACCTTGGTTGGTTTTAGCAGTCTTTTCGTTAACGCCGAGCAGACTATCGTCTAGGAATTTAAATTTCAGCAGAATGGCTGAATTTACTTGTAGGGCCAGAAGCGCAGTCAGTACTAGGTACATCATGCCAATCATCTTCTGCCGCGGAGTCTCTTTTGCTCCCGCCATCGTATCTCTCTGTGTCTATAACTGCTGTGTAGGAAGAAGAGCACTTGGGGCTTACCCAAGTGCTAGCATTACAAACCTGACAAATTAGTTGGTGGCGCGCATTGCGTTCAACATGTTGCCGTACACGCGGTTAAGCGAGCTGAGGTTCGAAGTCAAGCTGGTTACTTCCTGCTTGAACTGGTCGGTTTCTTTACCGGCTTCGGTCAGGTTCTCCATAGCCTGAGCTAGGGTGCCATAGAATTTGTTCATCGACTTCAGGTGCGTGTTAGCATCCTGCAGTTCCATTTCGTAGACAGCATTCAGAGCACCCAGGTTTTTGGTCACATTCTGAACCTGAACATGGTACTCACGAGCGTCGTTAGTAGCATCAGCCATGGCAGTCATAGCCAATGCAGTCTGCGAATACGACTCATTGATACGCTCCAGCGACTGGGCAGCCGAGCGCACTTTCGTCGTGTACTCGTCCGTAGCATTAGTGGCTTCACCCAGCGAAGAAAGTTGCTGAGTAGTCGTGCTCAGACGATTCAGGCCCTGGCCCAGTGAAGCAATAGCCTCGGGCGTTACGTTAGCATCTTTCAGCATATCATCCAGCTTGCGGGTCAGGCCCGTGCCAGTATTTTGCTCAACGAATTTGTTGCTGTTGGTAGATGGGTCATAACCTTCGCTCAGTTCTGGGTACACCAATGACCAATCGACTTCTTTGGGGTTAGGCTGGAATGCACTCAAGAAGAAGATGATTGCCTCCGTACCCAGACCTACGATGAGCATTTCATCAGCACCCTTCAAGTGAAGAATTTTGAAAAGTGCCCCAATAATTACGACTGCTGCGCCGATGCCGTAAATCTTCGGCATTACCACATCGTAGAAAAAGTTACCGCCTTTTGCTGCCATGTTGTAGAAATTTGTAAAAAGTAATTGTTGTGAGTTGAAAAGCAGAAGTAATTAAAGGAAAGCCGCAGCGGGCGAAACGGTCAAATATTAGTTCAAACCGCTATTTGTTCCCATGCCAATCTGAATCATGGCAGTGCGGAAACCGATATAAGAGCGGGCTGAATCCTGATATTCAAAATTGCGAGTACCAGTCTCAAGGAAATAAGCAATGTCTTTCCATGAACCGCCACGAACAACTTTGCGGGGCTCATTGTCATCGGGGTTAGTTGGGTTCATATCCCATACT
Organism: Hymenobacter tenuis; assembly: GCF_054780495.1. Lineage (NCBI taxonomy): Bacteria > Pseudomonadati > Bacteroidota > Cytophagia > Cytophagales > Hymenobacteraceae > Hymenobacter > Hymenobacter tenuis. Next base: position 267,303 of record NZ_BAAGWF010000003.1, on the reverse strand, counting down.
ACCGGCACCGATGCTTCCATGTAGGCATCATCACACCATTCTGCCACGTTACCCGACATATCATACAGGCCAAAATCGTTGGGGAAGAAAGCCCCTACTGGAGAAGTGTATGCATAACCATCGGAGGCGTAGTCACCACGGCCGGGCTTAAAGTTAGCCAGCATGCAGCCTTTGGAGTTACGCAGGTAAGGACCGCCCCAAGGATATGTAGCGAGGTCACGACCGCCACGAGCAGCGTACTCCCACTCAGCTTCGGATGGCAGACGGAAGTTTGGAGTTGGAGCCAAACCAGCCTCTTCGTTAGCAGCGTTCTTGTTTTTCGTGCGCCAGTTGCAGAAGTATTTTGCAGCGAACCAGTCAACACCAACTACTGGGTAGTCATCAAATGCTGGGTGAGTGTAATAGTACTCCATGAGCGGATCGCCCATGTGATACGTGAAGTCACGTACCCACACCGTTGTATCGGGGTAGAGTTCAGTCATGACGTACTCTTCGCCCAAGACATCAATAGAGTCTTGACGAATAGCATTCATAAACTGACGGTATTCATTGTTGGTAATTTCCGTCTCGTCCATGTAGAAGCCGGCGATAGTCACCTGCTTGTTCATGTTCACCATAGAGGCTGATATATCCTGGTCCGTCTGGCCCATATGGAACGTTCCACCGGGGCAAGGCACCATGCCATAGGGAACTTCCTGGGGGTTAAACTCCGGACGATCTTCCGCCCCTACCAGGTCGCCTTGTGGTGCATTACCGAAACCACAGCCTCCCAGGATAAGCGTCGAAAGCGCGATGAGAGGCAATACGAGAAACTTGTTCATGTGAGAAAGAAAAAGACTGTCGAGGCGGCGATACCCTAAGATTACAATTTTATGAGCTGGCAAATCTAGTGAATCCTGTGTTCGCAAACAAGCTAGTCGGTCAACACTAAAAGTTTGTCTACGAATCAGTTTCACAACCAGTTAAACGAAAAAGGCGACAAGTTAAATTCATGACTAGGGGTAGCACAACGGTTAAGCAATTGTTTCTACCCTTCTTCCGATTCCTACTACCCTTAAATTAGAAGCTATAACGAGGAGTATGGATGGCAGGCCGTACTCTCAATCCAGGTTTTGGCAACCGATATCCCAGCATTATTTCGAATGAACTAGCCGCCTTAGCATCTTGATTAAATGCAATAAAGTCATATGCTAGTCCCAACCTAAGTGAGTTATCTTTTGCAAAACTCACTCCACCCAAAGCCGTGAATGCGTCACCCGACCGATATCCCAATCCTCCCCAAAAACGGTCGTCAAAGGTAGCCCTCGCCCCCAGCTCATATGAGTTGTTTCGGAGAGAGAATTTACCATTGTCGCCAAACTCACCCGGTAGTACCATCTTCACTAATGCAGTGGGTGTTAATACAACGGAAGAAGTAAGTTCGATATTGCTACCTACAGTCAGGTAAGCATGGTTCTCGTTCAAATATTGAGCCGAATTACCACTAGCGGCTACCTGACTATTAAATTTATAACTGGAGCGAAGCAAATTATTTACGCTCAGGCCTGCATACAGCTTAGGCGCCTCATACCAAACTCCCGCTCCCATGTCCAACTTTCCATCTGATCCTTCTCGGGGCACATAAATATCCGACTCATCATTCGCCCGATACTGCCCCTGATAAATATTGTTAAAAATACCTTGTATACCTAATCCCAGCGTACCTTCTCCAATGGTTATATGACGAGAGTAGGATACTTGAACGTTGGTAGTATTGAGTTGAGCTATTTTATCCCGATAAATGCCGATGCCGATGCCTCCGGCAAGAATTGGCACTGGTAGAGACGCAGTAATCGAAGCAGTTGCAGGGGAGCCACCATCATCGAAGGTGGCGTTGTAACCGAAATACTGAATGCGGCCTAGAGCTGTAATTTCACCATATCCCTTAATACCAGCATACGCTGGATTTAAGTTCAACCCGTTGAAACCATAATGGCTGAACTGAGGCTGTTGCTGAGCAGCGGCTTTGCCCATCAGCAAAACAGCGCAAGCACAGAGTACACTTCTCTTCATAGCTATTAACGATGGGCCAGGGATAGGTGAAAAGCGCAGGCCGGACGTTTTCAAATGTAACGAAAAAACCACCCCTGCCAATTCACGGGATATACGCAAGAGGAGCAGTAGTAGCTGCTCCTCTCACTCTATAACTTAGCTAATTTTATTTACTATTTTTCTTCTCCTTCGCCAACTCCACTCCGTGATGATGACGGATGTAGGCTTCAATAGCTCCTGTCATCGATGGAGCATTGGGCTGCGGAGCTTCAATATCTAGCTCAAGGCCGGCTTCCAGAACGGCTTTTGCCGTTGTTGGGCCGAAAGCAGCAATGCGCGTACCGTTCTGCTCGAAATCAGGGAAGTTGATGAACAGTGAGCTGATGCCAGATGGGCTAAAGAAGGCAATGCAGTCATACTTCACATCGGAAAGATCCGACAAGTCGCTAGCTACGGTGCGGTAAATGACCGCCTCCGTAAACTTGAAGCCGTTAGCCCGCATGAACTCTGGGATGTCGTCTTTGCGGATATCAGAGCACGGATACAGAAACTTCTCCCCCTTATGCTTCTTGATAACATCAAACAGATCAGCTGCGGTGCGCTGGCCCACAAATAGCTTGCGTTTGCGCAACACAATATACTTCTGCAGATAGTTAGCTGTTTGCTCAGAGATGCAGAAATACTTCATTTCGGCAGGCATCTCCAGCTTAGCTTCCTGGCAAATCCGGAAGAAGTGGTCGACGGCATTGCGGCTCGTGAAAATCACGGCCGTGTGCTCCAGAATATTGACCTTCTCTTTGCGAAAATCCTTATAGGGAACCGGCTGCACATCGATAAATTCCCGAAAATCGACCTTAATACCATATTTCTCGGCAATCAAGAAATAAGGCGAGATGTCATTTGCGGGCTTTGGCTGGGTGACAAGAATGCTGGAGATACGCTTGGCATGACGGCCCGTCCCCGGTTTGTCTTTGCTCTCGGCCATAGGGTGGAAAAAGTAAATCTAAAGCGATAAGGGGAAGTTGAAGCAGCGCCGGCAGTTGGCCAGAGAAGAGGTATGTCAGTAGGTAAAAACGATCAGCTTTAGCAGAATGACTAGGGGAATCACTTCTGTGGCGCAAAGGTAGGAAAACAAATGCAGATTTAGCAGGGAGGCCTTACGATGGAGCGTTCTTCCGACTCGAATGACGGTACCTACCAACAGCAAGGAAACCACTCCGTTGGATACCCAGAGCACCGTTTCGGGCAGCTGTTGATTGAGGCCTAAGTAAAGCAGCATCACTGCGGGCAGGAACAGGCCCATAAAGAGGATGGTGCGAATAAATTCGCGGTACTGAATCGTGACCAGATCGGTCAGGTCAAATATATAGCCCATCAACTCCAGGAACAGATATTTCCCCACCACAAAGGCGGTAACTAGGCTCGTGTACAGAAGCACCCGCACAACAATGGCCGATTCTGGCACGTCGAACAGGCGCCGCAGGATTACGATAGTCTGGATATTGGTGTGGATGGCAACCAACAGTAGCGCGAAAGACAGCGCGAAAAGCAGCACCAGAACCAGGTTAAGCCACGTAAGCGTTGGCTTAATCAGAAAGTCCTGCTCGGCCGGGCTTTTGCCCCACAAGCCTTCAAGCTGGTAAATTCGGGCGAAGCCGGGCTGATAGGTAGCACGCAGCGCGCCGTACCCTAGGCCTATCAGAAGTAGGAACCCAACAAATACATTCTGGCCCTGGTGGCCTCGGGGCCGAGGCTGAGCGGTAAAAGGTGCGGGGGCAATCTGCTTTCCGGTAGGCGTAATTACGGCCGGTGTAGCATTTGTGAAAGACGGCAGATTCGGCATGGCATCGGGCTGCCACACACATAATAAGTGCGGGCCCGGCGTACTGCCTGTTGGCAGCAATTTAGCCAGATCAACGGTGAAGGATGCCGGCGCCTTGGCCGTGAATACAAGCCTATTATCGAGAAATAAGCTTAAGTTCTCGCGGGCAGTGAAGCTGATAGGCAAGGGCTTACCGGGCCGGATGGTCAGCCACTGATAGTAAGCATGCGCCGGCGCGTGGTAGTCGGGCAGATATAGCACGAGGCGGTTGCGCCCCTCATCATGTATCAGCCAATCGGAGGTGAGGCCGGCGCGCGGTGCTGGGGGAAAGGGTCGGTACTCTGCAGCAGCCACGCAAAAGGGGAGCAAGCTCAGGCCAATCAGCCAGAACAACGTTCTCATTTGCCGGAAGCTGCCAGTACGCACTAGGTGGTAAGTTGTTAGGAAGCGACGCGCTGCCGTTCGGCTCGGCTATGATATACTCCCAGAAATACACTGAGCAGCAGTGAGAAAGCTACTAGCCCCACAATGAGCAGCGTGTTACCGAGGTAAGCAAAGTTGATAACAAACAGAATCACGAGCACATTCAGCAAGCCCAGCAGCAGCACCGTGCTAATCTGCTGGAAGCCCATGGCCAAAATGCGGTGATGCACGTGGTTTTTATCCGGCGAGAAAGGCGAACGGCCCGCCATCATCCGAATAATGAACACGCGCAGAGTGTCAAACAGGGGAACAAATAACACGCCTGCGGCTACTGAAGGTGCCGAAGAGGCAAAGGGCTGGCCCACCTTCAGTCCCATTTCAATAAACTGAATGGTGAGAATGGAAACGATGAAGCCGCATACTAATGAGCCTGTGTCGCCCATGAAGATGGTAGCCCGATGGAAGTTATAGCGCAAGAAGCCTAAAATGCCGCCAATGACGCACACTGATACAAACACGTAGTTCTGGAAATACTCGCCACCGTACCGGTAGAAGTAATACCCGAAAGTGCTTACAATGATCAGCACAATGGTGCCGGCCAGTCCGTCGAGCCCGTCAATTAGATTGATGGCATTGGTGATGCCTACAATGGCAAAAAAGGTAAACGCGTAGCTGATGCCGATTGGGAGCTCCTGAATACCTAGTATTCCCTGAAAACTTGTGAGGCGCACATCAGCCATAATCATGACGATGCCGGTAGCCAGTAGCTGGCCCACGAATTTTTTGGATACCGAGATGCTCACTAGGTCATCTTTCAGCCCCACAAAGAACAGCACAATACAGCCGGCCAGCAGCTGCTGTACGCCGTTGTTCAGAGGAGCGAAAATGGTGAGGGCCGACATGAAGCCAGCAAACACCGCAACGCCCCCCAGGCGCGGGGTGAGTGATTCATGCACCGTCCGCACGTTAGGCGTATCGAGCATGTTTTTCAGGTGAGCGATATAAATAATGGACGGTACGGCGAACAAGGCCACCAAAAACGCCCACAGGGAGGACAGGCCCAACTGAATTCCGAGTGCATTCATTGCGGTTCGGCTCTTACGGTAAGTATGCCCCAAACCGGGACATAGGTTGAAGTGCAAAGATACGGTTAACTATGCAGCACACCGGGACGGTCGAGCAAAGCAATGTGCGTTAAATTGTCCGTAATTATGGAGTCGGGCACGAAGATGAACTTCTTGTCGAAGATCTGGGAGCCAACATAATAACTCACCCAGTACTGATTGTTCAGATGAAACAGCGCCGGATCAATTGGCTCAATTGGAACAATGGCCTTGGGCTCCACTTCCAGCAGAGAGTGGCGTAGCGTTGAGGTCCGGATAGGCTCGCCTTCGGGGCTAGTACCGTAGCCGTTTGAACTTACAATGACATTCTCTAAGGGAAAATCATTGTGGTTAAGCAAGTAGACCTGCCACCCGGGCTGCCCCTCGGTGGTAGAAACCGAATCATCGGGTACTATGGCAATCGAAACCCCTTCAACAGGGTCAAACGCAATATCTTTTTTCATAAGGGAGAGGTTTCATCCAACTCAGCACCTAGTAACTGGGCTAGGTGAGGTAGCAGGCGCTCCTGTACATCGGTTACCGATACAGGGCGACCTAGTTCTTTTTCCAGCGAGGTTACCGCTTTATCGGTAATGCCGCAGGGCACAATATGACCGAAGTACGAGAGGTCAGTGGCTACGTTCAGGGCAAAACCATGCATAGTCACCCAGCGGCTGCACTTTACGCCCATCGCACAGATTTTCCGGGGGTTAGCAGCGCCTTCCTCGAAATCAAGCCACACACCCGTTAGGCCATCAATCCGGCCGGCCCGCACCCCATAGTCGGCGAGGGTGAGGATGACTGCTTCCTCCAGAATGCGGAGGTAGCGGTGGATATCAGTAAAGAAATTGTCGAGGTCGAGAATAGGATACCCTACCAGTTGGCCAGGGCCGTGGTAGGTGATATCACCGCCGCGGTTGATGCGGTGAAAACTGGCGGCATGCGCTGCCAGGCCGGCTTCGTCGAGCAACAGATGCTCGGGCTTACCGCTTTTGCCTAGCGTGTATACGTGCGGATGCTCACAGAGCAATAGGTAGTTTGCCGTTGCCTCGAGGGGTAGTCCGCTTTCCTGGGCTTGCCGATTGCGCACCTTTACGGCTAACGTATCGGCGAGCAATTGCTCCTGCAAATCCCAGGTGGGCTGGTACTCAACCAAGCCTAAGCGCCGCACCTGAAGGCGACGATGCTGGCCAGCACTAGCTGCTTCTGTAGGAGGAAGTGCAGCCGCAGGCACCGGAGTTACGCAAGCGGAGTATGTTGTCATGGCAAAAATTAAAAGGAGCGTTGCACTTCATACTTCCAGCACTCAAGCAAGCGCTCTGCTGGTGCCTGCTCGGACATATGCATTAGTGTTCAGCTTACTTTACACTGGGCCTTTTGCAGCCCTTCTTCCGGCACTTGGTCAGCGGCGCTTTCTAGGCAAGAAGAGGTGCAAAGGTACTAGATTTAGTGCCACGGCCCGTTACGCGTAGCCGAGTCAGCCGTAAAGCACGTAGCATAGTCACTTCCATTTTAGCACTTGAGTATATGCTGCTTCCTGCTCATCAGCTTGGCCGAGAGGGTGAAGATGCTGCGTTACGCTACCTGCTAAGCCAAGGCTACGAACTAGTGCACCGCAACTACCGCTACCGCCGGGCCGAGGTAGATTTGGTGGTGCGCCTTGACGACGAGTTGCTGGTGCTTGTGGAAGTGAAAGCGCGTTCTACTGCTCAGTATGGCCACCCAGAAGAATTCGTGACGGAACGCAAACGGCAACTCCTACGCTTGGCCGCCGAGCAGCTGCAAGAGGAGCTGCCATGGCGTGGCGATATTCGATTTGATATCATGGCCCTCTTCCCTACCGCTACCGGGTTTCGCATCGAGCACTTCGCCGATGCGTTTTACTAGGTGTACTTCGTGGTCAAACCCTGCCTAGGCGCCTCCCTCCTTATTAAACCCTATAGCAGAGCTACTTTTTCATACCTGGGCGGGCGGTGTCGGGTTTGTCGCGGTTATCGAATTTGTCTTTCTCGAAAATAGCCACGCCGTTACGGTTGTACTCCTTTGTCATGACCGGCTCGGTTACCTCGGGGTCGTAGCCGGTTTCGCCGTACTCGTACTCATAGCGCAGGCGGTTGCGAGAATTCCGGAACCCCCAGTACTGGCTCCAGGTGCCTACGCGTTTGCCGTTCTCAAACTGACCAACCCACTCCAGCTGGCCGTTCTCGTTGTAGCGCACGTAGTCGCCTTCCAGTTTGCCATTTACGTAGGGCACCACCTCCTTTAGCTGCTTCTGTGCCGCATCATAATAGGTAATGTTGGCATCACGCGGGAAGCCCATTTCGAAATGGCTTTTGCTGAGCAGGATATTGTCGCGGTTGAAAGTTTCCCAGCGCAAATGGCGCGTCCCGATGGCGTAGAAGCCGGTTTCAATCACCTTACCGCCCTGAAGCTTTTTATACGGGCCATGCAGCACATGCACTTTGCTAGGGTCCAGCTCGCCGGGAGGTGCTTTGGCTATTCGGCGCCGCTTCAAATCATACACGTAACGAGCCGGTGCATAGGGGTTGGGTTGCTGAAAGGTTCGGAGGTAGTAGAAAATTTCCACTACTTGGTTTTTACCCTTCGGGCCCGACTTTACATAGCCCTTCTTAATTCGCTCTCCGAGAAAGATGTTCTTCTTTTTCTTTGGCTTTCGTTGAGCGGCTTTCTCTTTTTCCTTAGCGGCCCGCTCCTGCTCCTTGGTCATAACGACCTGCTTGGCTTCCAGAGACGGAGCCTTGGTAGTATCGCTAAGGGTAGCGAGGGTGTCCGCAACAGCTAGGCTCCCAATCGTCTCGGGGCGGCTATTAAAGGAAACCGTCTTTTTAGAGCAGGCGCCGGCCGCTAATAGCAACGCAGGCACCCACAGCATATACAAACGAAACGGGCGCATGAAAGTGTCGGGCAGGATTCGCAGCATCGAACGTAAATATAAAGGGATTTGGTGCCCACCCAGCAGGCTTTGCTAAGCAACCAGGCCTAGGTACTTGGCCGCACTAGGTCTGCAAAAACATAAAACCCTGACAGCCGAAGCCATCAGGGTTTTATACTTGTTTGTACTCTTAAGACTTTCTAAAACTACTCAGCAGCCAGTAAATCGGCGCTGCGCTTCACAAAGGCCGTTAAGGCTTCGCCTTTCAACATACCCTGGGCTAGTAGCGCCAAGTCAAATGCCTGGCGTGCCAGCTTGGAACCAGCCTCGCCCTCTGCTTGCAGCACGCGCTGGGCTACTGGGTGGTTAGCATTCACGCTCACAGTGTAAGAGTCAGGCAAGGAGCCGAACATCTGCATGCCACCGCCGCCACCAACGCGCTGCATATCCTTCATGCGGCGCATAAACTCGGGCAGCGTAATAATAACCGGCGCATCCTGCGGCGACAACGCCTCTACCTGCACGTGCATATGCTCGTTGCTGATGGCCTGCTTAAACACATCCTGCAGCTTGGTTTTATCATCGTCGCTGAGTACGCTTTCCGTGGTTTCATCCTTCTCGATGAGCTTACTCACGGTATCAGCATCAACGCGCTTGAAGGTAGTTTTTTCCAGCTTCTGCTCTAGCTGCCCAATGAAGTGCGGATCAAGCACGGCATCCAGCTTCAGCACGTCGTAGCCGCGCTCCGTAGCCGCCTGCACATAGGCGTGCTGGGCCTCGGGGTCAGTAGTATACAGTACTACGGTCTGCTCGTTCTTGTCCTTCTGGTTGGCCTGTACAAACTCCTGGTACTCGGGCAGCGTGAAGTACTTTTTGGCGGTATTTTGCACGAGAGCAAAATCCTTGGCCTTCTCGTAAAACTTCTCGTCGGAGAGCATGCCGTACTTTACGAACAGGCCGATATCTGACCACTTCTCTTCGAAGCCTGCGCGGTCTTTACGGTACAGCTCCGCGAGCTTATCGGCCACCTTTTTGGTGATGTAAGTGTTGATTTTGCGCACGTTGGCATCGGCTTGCAGGAAGCTGCGCGACACGTTCAACGGAATGTCCGGCGAGTCGATAACGCCGTGCAACAGCATCAGGAACTCGGGCACCACATCCTTCACTTCGTCGGTGATGAACACCTGGCGCGAGTACAGCTGGATTTTGTTGCGCTGGAACTGTAGCTCGTCCTTCACCTTCGGGAAGTACAGGATACCCGTCAGGTTGAAGGGGTAGTCCACGTTCAGATGAATCCAGAACAGCGGCGGCTCCGAGAATGGATACAGTTCCTGATAGAACTTGGTGTAGTCTTCGTCGGTCAGCTCAGCAGGTTGCTTCGTCCAGATAGGTGCGGTCTGGTTGATGACCTCGCCCTCAAACTCAATTTCAACCGGCAGGAACTTGCAATACTTGTTCAGGATACCTTTTAGGCGGGCTGCTTCCAGAAACTCGTCGGAGTCTTCGGCTACGTGCAGCACAATGTCAGTGCCGCGGTCGGCTTTGTCGGTCGTTTCGAGGCTGAACTCGGTGCTACCGTCGCACACCCAGTGGGCACCTTCGGTATCCTCTTTGTAGCTTTTCGAGAAGATTTCTACCTCCTTGGCTACCATGAAGGCCGAGTAGAAGCCCAAACCGAACTGACCGATAATCTGGTCTTTGGCGGCGGCATCCTTCTCCTTGTATTTCTCCACGAACTCCGTGGCGCCGGAGAAAGCAATCTGGTTGATGTACTTCTTAATTTCTTCGCCCGTCATGCCGAGGCCGCGGTCGGAAATGGTGATGGTGCGGGCTTCCTTATCCACGCTCACTTTCACCTTCAGGTCGCCCAACTCGCCCTTAAACTCGCCGAGCTGGCCCAGGCTTTTCAGCTTTTGGGTAGCGTCCACAGCATTGCTTACCAGCTCACGCAGGAAGATTTCGTGGTCGGAGTACAAGAACTTCTTGATGATGGGGAAGATATTCTCGGTATGAATCGAGATGCTACCTTTCTCTTGCATAGCAGGTTAGAAAAGATGAGTTAAAACAGAAACCGGACTATTTGCCAGCCCTAGGGCTAGGTAAGTGCGTCGGTTACGGAATTTCAAACCTTGTTCCACAACTGCTGTGGCTGTCATCTTGGCAGCGCGCCAGGACCCGCGCTTACTAGGCCGCCACACTCGCCGAAAGCCCTGCGGCCCCGGCAGCCGCCTGCAAAGCGGCTGAACTGCGCAACCAGTCGAGGGCCGTGTCAGCGTCATCAAATACCTGAATTTCAAACGCGGGCTGACGTAGGCTGACTTCCAACAGCATTTGATGCTGGGTATGCGAGGTGAGCACCAACGCCAAGTGTTGCAACGGCAAATTTGGGAGCCCCGCCAGGCAGCGCACCTCCAGCCAGTACTGGTCCATGGCCGAAAGATCCGGCATTCCGTCTAGGTCAAGCAGCAGCCCCTGAATCTGTTCTTTTTGCAGCCGCTCCAATACATCTGGCACACATTGCTGTATCTGGTAAAAGGAGGACAGCGCCTGCCAGTGCAGCCGCAGCAGGCAGTGCTGTGGCTCGTACCAAATCTGGAAACAGGGAGATTTTCCGGACATATTTAGCGGCTCCTTCATAACGCTTGGCGTATCACTTACCAATAATTGGCAGGTGTTGACCAATGATAGAGCCCCTCTTTTGTCCTGGGATACTAATTCGGCCAGCATAGCATAGCCACCGGCCAACTACCTATTCTAACAGACTAAAAGCAGCCTCCTGTTGTGTTAGCAGTGGGTAGAGCATTGTACGTACCTGTATTCCCAATTTGGGGAAGAGTATGGTGCTATGCGGTTTAGCCAATAGTGATGCCTAGCACCTAGGAAGTAGGTTTGGCCCGCTCCTCTACTGGGCCGTACAGGCTTTGGGCAACAGTTTCCCGGGTTTACTTTGCGCCTGTTGCCACTCCTGCTCTACGCCGCTGATGACGAGTGCCGAAGGCAAAAGCCAATCAAGTGCCCCCGCACTATCTGAGAAAAACTGCACATCGGCCCGGACTTGCCGACAGCCATCGGCTAGCAAGTTTTCCACTACTAACTGGTTATGCAGGCCGGCAGGCTGGATCAGGGCGAGGTGCCGCACCCGCAACGAGGCAAACTGCGCCAGCCATACTTCACTAAGCCAGGCCTGCTCATCGATACCCACCGGGGGCATGTGCGATGTATCCGCGAGCCACCGGGTAATGCCGTGTTTCTCGCTGCATCTGATCAGCTGTGTAAAAGCTTCCTGAAATCCGACAAACGAAACAGGGCCACGCCATTGCCAGCGCAACAGGTGCCCAACCGGTTCTACCTGAACCAGTAAGGAACTGAACTTATAAATCATGAAAAAATCCTAAACAACACGCCGCATACAGCTGACTACCACGAAAGTACCTTACTACTTTCTGGTTTCAGTTGAGTTTCGCTGGTTCAGGTTCTTTGCTCGATAAAACAGCGCTTTAGCTAGGCCGCCGCCCGATAAACTGGCTCTAAGAGCTTATTCTGAACTACTGGTTGGGTTGGTTCAGCAACTGAGGGATGGCGGAGCGCTTGCTGGCGGACAGAGCCGGCACGGTAGCCAAAGCGCTGAGGCTTGTAGGAGAAGGGTCGCTTGGCGCTACCGCTCATACAAACAGCGCTTCTGTAGTGTTCACTACATTTTTCTTGAGCTCTGGCCGGAGCTTTTTGGCTAGTCGGCGCAACATTTTTACAGCAATACTCTTCATAAGAGTGGTTTGTTGATTTAACATGCCCAAAGGTCAGGAAGCGGTATTGCCTTAAAGTGTGTAAAGCGTTATGATTGTGTGACTGCTTTTCATTCCCTTGAACCTGAAGGCAGAAGGAATTAAGAATTCCTATTACATTTGCCCTGTCTGCTACAATGTTGCAAATGCGTACTCTTCGTTCCCGTCTGGCCCTTGTGCTGCTCCTGTGCTTTGTGCGGGTGCTGCTGCCCGACGCGTGGGTACTGGCCTTGCACGCACACGAGCACACGACCGAAGAGCCCACGCAGGCTACCAGCTGGCCAAAGGGCAAGGTGCTTCTTTCCGCTAAGCACCAGCACTGCGACACCGATCAGTTTTTTAAATCGGCGTTTGAGTTAGCGCCTTCCTTGGCGGTAGCAGCCCCAGCAACCGGGCATTTTGCCATTCCAACTGCTACAGCCCTCACGGGCACGTGGCATCTAGTACCGATTGTTACGGCCGATTTGCGCGGCCCGCCTGCCCGAGGCTAACCCTAGTGCAATCCGCTGGAGCTACTTGTGTTGGCTTGTAGCGCGGAGTTACGCCTTGCTGTAGATAATGTGGTGTTGAATACCGGGGTGCTGCCTGCCCCGGCGACAGGTAGGCTACAGCGGCTGGTTTAGATTTTTTCGGCAGGTCTCCCCCTTTTCGTATGTTTCTCTGTGCTCCGGGCCCTCGCCGGAGTCGCACGACCTGGCGCTGGATGGGGCTGACGCTATTTTGCGCGTTGCCTCAGTTGCTAGCAGCTCAGTCGTCGGCTCCGGTGGGATGTGCCCTGCTGCTAAGCGGCCGCATTCAGGACCACGAGTCCCGCGATGCGCTGGCTGGGGCTACGGTAGTAGTGCTGGAAACTCAGCAGGCTACTCAAACCGAACCTGATGGCCATTACCACCTCGACCTCTGCCCTGGCCTCTACCATGTGCAGGTTAGTTTTGTGGGCTTCACCTCCGAGACGGTAGAGCTGCGCGTAGCCAATTCCGTGCTGCGCGACTTTCAGCTGCACCCGAATGCCATTGCCCTGAAAGGCGCAGTGGTAGAAGGGCAACACGTGGAGGCAACCAACCCGCAAGCCACAGCGACGTTGAGCGGCCAGGCGTTGCAGCAAACCCGCGGCCAGGCCTTAGGAGAGGCACTGCAAAAGATATCGGGCGTAACGGCCATCCAGACGGGTCCGAGCATCTTCAAGCCCATGATTCATGGGTTGCACTCTAACCGCGTAACCATTCTCAACAACGGCGTGCGGCAGGAGGGCCAGCAGTGGGGCCAGGAACATGGCCCCGAAATCGACCCGTTTGTGGCCTCTCAGCTCACCGTAGTGAAAGGAGCAGCCAGCGTGCGCTACGGTTCCGATGCTATTGGGGGGGTAGTGCTGGTGCAGCCCAAACCATTGCGCGACTCCGTGGGAACGGGGGCTGAGCTAAACCTAGTGGGCATGAGCAACAACGGCCTAGGGGCAGCTTCGGGCACCATGGAAGGTAACCTGCGCAACCTGCCGGCGCTCAGCTGGCGCGTGCAAGGCACGGCCAAACTGGCCGGCACGATGCGGGCGCCGGGCTATTACCTCCAGAATTCAGGCTTTGAGGAGTACGACTTCTCGGGGGCAGTAGGCTGGCGCAAGGTGAATTACGGCCTGGAGGTATTCTATAGCCAGTTCAATACCAAGCTGGGCATTCTGCCAGCGGCGCATGCCGAAAGCCCTTCGGATTTGTACGCAGCTATTGCCCGCCCTAGGCCCCTGGAGACGTCCAACTTCAGCTACGACATCAACCGGGCGTACCAGCAAATCAGCCACGACCTGCTGAAGGTCACGGGATTTGTGCGCACGGGCACGGTAGGAAAGCTGACAGCCACTCTGGGCCAGCAAACCGACTTCCGCGATGAATACGACCGATTCAGTGCCCGCAACGCCGACCGTGCCGCCCGCAACCGTCCGGCGCTGAGCTACTCCAACCGCACCACTACCGGCGAGCTGGTGTGGGAGCATAAGCCGCTGGGGCACTTCACGGGCAGCGTGGGGCTAGCAGGCACCTATCAGTTCAACCGCTACGCTGATGGTACCCGCGGCTTCATTCCGTTCTATAACAACACCATTGCCGGTGCCTTTGCCATCGAAAGGTGGCAGCATGGCAAGTGGCAGCTGGAGGCTGGCTTGCGGGCCGATTACCGCACCCTCAGCACCCGCCGCGGCACCCGCGATACGCTGGGCGTGTATTACGTGGACCGCCGGCAGTTCACCTATGTAACCCCGGCTGCTTCCCTAGGTGCCATTTATGACGCTACCCCTCACCTCACGCTAAACCTCACCGGCAGCCTTACCCAACGGGCACCGGCAGCCAATGAACGGTTCAGCGACGGGGTGCATAATGCGCAGTATGAGCTCGGCTACGACCTAGTACCCGGCAACTCGGCATTGGGCCCCGAAACGGCGTACCACACGGCCCTGACCGCCAGCTGGCATGACAATCCGCGGCTCAATGGGGAGCTTACCATTTACCAAACCACCATCAGCGGCTACATCTACCAGCAGCCTATTTTGCCGCCTGTCATCAATATTCGGGGCACGCTGGTTAGCTGGCAGTACATGCGCACCAACGCCACTTTGCGTGGCCTTGACCTGGGCGCCACGTACCGGTTGGGCCCACAGTGGGAGCTAGGCGGCAAAGCTTCGGTGCTGCGCGGCCGCGATACGCAGCAGAAAGAGTGGCTGTTTTTCATGCCTTCAGATCGGGCTGAGCTATCGGTGCGGCACGCGGTGCCGGAGCGGGCGTCCAGCCGCCTAACTGGGCGCTATGTGCAGCTGGGCTCCTATGCCGTTGCCCGCCAGCGCCGCGTGCCCACTGATTACGCCGCCAAAGATTACGCCCTGCCCCCCGCTGGCTACGTGCTACTAGGCCTGGAAGCCGGCGCAACCGTGCACTGGGGCCGCCTGCCGCTGGAAGTAAGCCTGGCCGGCTCCAACCTGCTCAACACCCGCTACCGCGACTACCTCAACCGCTACCGCTACTTCGCCGATGAAATGGGCCGCAACGTGACCCTGCGCGTGCGCGTGCCGCTAACCTTCAGCCCCCGCCGGCCCTAGCCTCCTCTGACTTTTCAATTCTTCATTCCTTTTTCCAATCCTCATGAACAAACCTTCTTTCCGCCCCTTTCTGCTAGCCCTGTTGGCTTCTACAACCCTTCTAGCTGCTGCGTGCAGTGATGATAAAGAGGAGCCCACCCCCGATGAAGACAACGAGCAGATTACGACGGTAAACTACACCCTCACGCCGGTAGGCGGCGGTACGCCCATCACGGTGCAGTACCGTGACATCGATGGTGACGGCGGCGCGGCACCTACCATTGGCACCCTCACACTAGCCCCCAACACCACGTATACCGGCGCCCTCACGCTGCTCGACGAAACGAAAACTCCGGCCGAGAACATTACCGCCGAAATTCAGGAGCAAGCCGATGAGCACCTTTTCCTTTTCGAGCCTTCGAATGTGAACCTCACCGTCACGCGCACCGACAAGGACAAGAACAACCTGGAAGTTGGGCTGACGACGCAGGCCGTTACGGGCGCCGCCAATGCTGCTGGTGCCACCGGCACGCTTAAAGTCACGCTACGCCACCAGCCAGGTTCCAAAAATGGCACCGCTACGCCCGGCAGCACCGATGTGGAAGTAAGCTTCCCGACGGTAGTGCGCTAGGCATTTCGCATTCAGGTGAACGGGGGGAAGCAGGGAGTTCGGAGCCATATACTATGCGCGCCCTAGTGCGGCCGCTGCACGGTTGGTTTCCTACTTCGCTGCTTGTCTTTCACCTGCAGAGAGGCTGGCTGCAACCGGCCTCTCTATTACCTTTTCTCCTGTTTTGGTTGTGGAGAAACTCCAGGAAGGTGCCGGCCAGTGGTCGGCATTTTCTTTTTAGTAGCAGCCGCTGTGCAGCCTTTTCGGGGCGCGCTCCGTTCATTGGCTTCGTGTAATTTGCACTTCTATGTCCCGACTCCCACTAACTGCCGGCCTGCTACTGCTTTCCGGGAGTATCATTGCCCAAACGCCTACCCCCTCACCCGCTGCCAACCCTCCGGCGCGTACTACCCGCACGGCGGCTCCGCTCGTTACGGGCCGAGTTACGGATGCGGCTACCGGCGAAGTACTGCCCGGCGCCACCGTGGTTTTTCCGGACCTGAAACAGGCCACTGCCACTGCCGCCGACGGCACCTTCCGGTTTGCCAATTTGCCGCGGGGCCGGTTTCTGATGCAGGTGCGCTTTGTAGGCTACACCACCGTAGTACGCACCGTGGATACCAGCACTGGCCAACCCCTAGAGGTAGCCCTCACGCCCGCCGAAACGGAAATCGGGCAGGTAATTGTCACGGGCGTTTCGGCCAGCACCGAGATGCGCCGCTCGCCGGTTCCTACGAACGTGGTAGACCAAACGCGCCTGCGCCAAACCTCGGCTACCAATGCCGTAGATGCCATTGCCCACACGCCCGGCCTCAACCAAATCACCACCGGAGCCGCCATTAGTAAGCCAGTTATTCGGGGGCTGAGCTCTAACCGCGTCATCACCCTGAACAACGGCGCCAAGCAAGAAGGCCAGCAGTGGGGTGATGAGCACGGCATCGAAATAGATGAGTACAGCATTGATAGAGCTGAAATCATCAAAGGCCCGGGCTCCTTATTGTATGGTTCCGATGGGCTGGCCGGCGTTATCAATTTTCTAGCGCCCGACCCCGTTGACGATGGCCGCATTCTGGGTTCCGTCACGGCTAACTATCAAACCAACAACTACCAGCAGGGCTACTCGCTTTGGAATGCGGGCAACCTCAACGGCTTCAACTGGCAGGTACGCGGCTCGGGCAAAGTAGCCACCGACTACCGCAACCGCTACGATGGCCGCGTGTACAATTCCGGCTTCCGGGAGCTGAACGGCAGCGGCTACGTGGGCTTCAACAAAAGCTGGGGCTACTCTCACCTCACCGTCAGCAGCTTCAACCAGATTTTGGGGCTGATTGAGGGCGAGCGGGACTCCCTGTCGGGGCGCTTTCTGAAAACCAACAGCCTAGGCGAAGAGGAAGTGGTGATGGGCCGCGGCTTCTCGGGCTACGGCCTCGATGTTCCGCGCCAGCAGATCAACCACTTGCGTATCGGCACCGATAACAACTTCATTCTGGGCCAGCACCGCCTGACGCTTAATGTGGGTTGGCAGCAGAATTTGCGCCGCGAGTTTGGCAACCCCGCTGACTATTACGAGAAGTCCTTGTTTTTCCAGCTCCGTACCGTGGATTATGCCTTGCGCTGGTTTCTGCCGGAAGTACAGGGCTGGAACACCACGCTGGGGGTAAGCGGGATGCAGCAGGAAAACCAGAACAAGGGCGTCGAGTTCCTGATTCCGGCGTACCGGCTGTTGGATGGCGGCCTGTTTGCCGTCACGAAAAAGAGCTTCGGCAACCTCGACCTGAGCGGCGGCCTGCGCTACGACCTGCGCCGCATTACTGCCGATGCCTTGTGGCTAAATGAAGACGAGCAACCCGTTCCCAATGGCCTGGGCGAAGAGAAATTTCCGGGCTTCCGGAGCACGTTTCGCAACGTGAGCGGCAGCGTGGGCGGCTCTTATAGCCTGGGCGAGATGTGGCTGCTGAAAGCCAACGCCGCCCGCGGTTTCCGGGCCCCTAACATTGCGGAGCTGGGCTCCAACGGCGTGCACGAAGGCACTACCCGCTACGAGCTGGGCGAGCCGAATCTGAAAGCTGAAACCAGCTTCCAGCTCGACGGGGGCATCAACTTCACGTCGGACCACCTAAGCGTATCGGCCGATGTGTTCCGCAACCGCATCAGCAACTACATCTTCCCGAGGCGCATTGCCGCCGCCAATGGCTCCGACTCCCTGTCAGCCGAGGGCGAACGGGTATTCCGCTATGGGCAGGGCGATGCGCGCCTGGCCGGCGGTGAGGTCAGCGTGGATATCCATCCGCACCCCCTGGACTGGCTGCACTTTGAAAACTCCTTCTCGATGGTGCGCGCTATGGAATTCGATCAGCCCGAAGGCCAGAAAAACCTTCCATTCATTCCCGCCGACCGGCTACAGTCGGAACTGCGCGTAAACTTCCGGAAGGTGGGTGCGTCGCGGCTGCACAACCTGTTTGCTAGGGCTACCATGGAGCACAACTTCGCCCAAAACCGCATCTTCTCCGCCTTCGACACCGAAACGCCTACTCCGAGCTACACACTGTTCAATGTGGGCTTAGGTACGGATGTAGTGACGGCTGAAGATCGGACGCTGTTTTCGGTGTATCTGGCGGCCAACAACCTGTTTGATGTGGGGTATCAGAACCATTTGAGTCGTCTGAAATACACGGCCGTAAACTACGCCACGGGACGCGCCGGCGTATTCAATATGGGCCGTACCATGAGCGTGAAGCTGGTAGTGCCGTTGAGTTTTAAGTAACTTCTCGCTTCCTAGCCCCTGCGCCACCTGAAACCCTTCTCCGGATGACTGTGGTTTACTAGGGTACGTATCAGCTCCAACCCTTTTTTTGAGCTATGGCCCACAACCACTCTCACGACCACGCCCATCATCATGGCCCGCCTGCCGACGGCAACTTCGGGCCGGCGTTTGCCTGGGGCATTGGGCTGAACCTGTTGTTTGTGGCCGGCGAGGCGGCGGGAGGCTTGTGGGCTAACTCTTCTGCCTTGCTTTCCGATGCGGGCCACAACCTTTCCGATGTGTTGAGCCTGGCGCTGGCTTGGGGCGCTACGCTACTAGCCCGGCGCCCGGCATCAGAGCGCTACACCTATGGCTACAAAGGCGCTACTATTCAGGCAGCGTTGCTGAACGCGGCGCTGCTGTATCTGGCGCTGGGCTTTATCCTTTGGGATACCATTGACCACTTGCGCCACCCCGAGCCGGTAAATAGCTTAGTAGTTATGGCGCTGGCCGGACTGGGAGTACTCATTAATGGCTTCACGGCCTGGCTGTTTCGGCATGGGCAGAAGGGCGATGTAAACGTGCGCGGCGCCTACTTGCACATGCTCACGGATATGCTCGTGTCGGTGGGGGTGGTAGTGGGCGGCGCAGTAGTGTACTTCACGGGCTGGACCTGGATAGACCCCATCATCAGCTTCATCATTCTGGGTGTGGTAGGTGTGGGCTCCTGGGGCTTGCTGCGCGAAACAGCGCAGCTTAGCCTGCACGCGGCCCCCGCGGCCATCGAGGTGGGGGCCGTGCGCCGTTTCCTGCTGGCTCGTCCGGGGGTAACCAGCATTCATGATCTGCACATCTGGCCGCTGGGTACCCAGGACACCGCTCTCACAGCGCATGTGGTGCGGCCCGGCGGCCAGAACGGCAATGTATTTCTGCGCGAGCTGCAGCACGATTTACTACACGAATTCAACATCAGCCACTGCACCATTCAGCTGGAAGATGATCTGCCATTGATGGGCGCCCACGGCTGCTGCAACGAGGAAGTCGCGTAGCGCCCACTAGGTCTGCCACGCTGGTATACTCAATGAGTATTCCATCCAGTGCCGGAAATTGCGTAATCTGCAGTTCCCAATTTCCACCGCATGCAAACTGTTACTCCCTCCTCTCCTACCACCCGCACCACCGGGCTGCTTAGTGCCATTGTAGTGGTAGCCGCCTTGGGCTACTTCGTTGACATCTACGACCTGATTCTGTTCAGCATCGTGCGGGTGCAGAGTCTGAAAGACCTAGGCATTACGGCACCCGAGGCCGTAACCAACGAAGGCCTCTACCTCATCAATATGCAGATGGGCGGCATGCTGCTCGGCGGTATTCTATGGGGTATTCTGGGCGATAAGCGGGGGCGCCTGTCGGTGCTGTTTGGATCTATCCTGATTTACTCACTAGCCAACCTGGCCAACGGCTTTGTCCAGACGATTGAGCAATACGCCTGGCTGCGGCTAATTGCCGGCATTGGCCTAGCCGGCGAGCTGGGCGCGGGCATTACGCTAGTGGCGGAAACGCTGCCCAAGGAAAAGCGCGGCTACGGCACCATGATTGTGGCCACCGTAGGCGTATCGGGCGCCATGCTAGCCTACTGGGTGGGCGAAGCGCTGGGCTGGCGCAACGCCTATTTTGTGGGTGGCGGCCTAGGGTTGGCGTTGCTGGCGTTGCGGGTCGGCGTGTACGAGTCGGGCATGTTTGAGCAGGCCAAAAAGAGCGAGGTAGAGCGCGGCAACTTTCTGGCCTTGTTCACCAACCGCGCTAGGCTCTCGCGCTACGCCAAGTGCCTGCTGATTGGCGTGCCCCTGTGGTTTGTGGTCGGCATCCTGATTACGCTAGCCCCTGAGTTTGGCAAAGCCCTCAGCATAACGGCTCCCGTTACGGCGGGACTGGCCGTGTTCTGGTGCTATTTCGGGCTGGTGTTCGGTGATTTTGCTAGCGGTACGCTTAGCCAATTGCTGCGCAGCCGCAACCGCGCCTTGCAGTTGTTTCTGGTGTTTTGTGGAGTGCTAGTAGCCGTGTATCTGTTTGGAATGCAAGGAGCTTCGCCCACGGTATTCTACACGGTGTGCTTTGTGTTGGGCCTTTCGGTGGGCTTCTGGGCCTTGTTCGTGACGGTAG
Organism: Hymenobacter tenuis; assembly: GCF_054780495.1. Lineage (NCBI taxonomy): Bacteria > Pseudomonadati > Bacteroidota > Cytophagia > Cytophagales > Hymenobacteraceae > Hymenobacter > Hymenobacter tenuis. The sequence continues at coordinate 246,678 of NZ_BAAGWF010000003.1, read as the reverse complement.
CGGCGGAACAGTTCGGGACCAACCTGCGGGCCACGGTAGCTACTACGGCTCCCAACTTTGCGCGGGGCTCCGTGGTGCTGCTGGTACCGCTGTTTCAGGCACTCAGGGGCCCTTTTGGCATCATTGGCAGCGCGGCGATATTGGGTCTGGTGTCGTTGCTAATTGCTTTTTGGGCCGTAACTACCCTGCCGGAAAGCTTCGGGAAAGAGCTCGACTATGTTGAGGAATAACACCTTAGGTTTAACTTTCAGAATTTCAAACAATTACATCAGTCGTTACCTACTAAAATACGTACTAGAGGATGGACATTAATCCACCCTCCCCATGAAAAAGTTTCTAACCCTTGTCACGTGCGCTGCTCTTTTCAGCTGGCATACCACACAGGCGCAAACCGTTGACTCGACGCAGATACGCCTCCAGATGCAGCAGCAACGTGCCGATGAGGCAAAAGCAGCACTAGGCAATAAAAAGCAGGAAACCGCCGCCACGCGCAACAACGTTGATCAAAGCAAAGGCCAGCTCCGCGACCAGCAAAACGCCATGCGCGAGCAAAAGCGCCAGCTGAAGGAGCAGAAAATAGCGCTTAAGCGCCAGCAAGCAGTGGCCAAGGAAGCACGCCGTCAAGAGTCAGCCGCGCAGGAACTGGCCCGCGCCGAAAAGCGCAAAGCCAAGGAAGCCCGCAAAGCCTCCAAGATGTAGCTGTACTTCTCTGCGCTTATTTGTTGTAGTATGTAAACTCCGGCTTCTGGCCGGAGTTTTTCGTATCAGCACCTCACCATTCCTTCCTCACCTCTTTTACTACCCCCTGTATGTCGGCAAAGCCTACCAAAAATACTCCGATGCTTTATCCCTGGCACCATTTCGTTCTGGTACCGGCGGCCTTGGTGCTCGCCTTGTATAGTATCCGGCGCTATATAGCGGTGGCCGGCGACGACTCGGAGATTTCACGGCTGTGGTTTACCGTGATGCTGCTGGCCGTGGTGGGGCTCGGGGCTTTGGTGATGATGCGTCAGCACTACGCCCTCACGCTCCAGGACCGCCTGCTACGGTTGGAAGTGCGCCAGCGCTACTTTGAAATTACGGGCCAGAGTTTTCGGCCGCTTGAAGGTCAGCTCACGCTCAGCCAGATACTAGCCCTGCGCTTTGCCAGCGACGCCGAACTGCCTGAACTGGTGCAAGTCGCCATCCGCGAAAAACTCTCTTCCAAGGACATTCAGGCGCGTATCACCGACTTTCACTTCGATCATATGCGGGTCTGAAACGCAACAGTAGCTAGGAAAGCACTAGGAGCTTGGATTTTTTGGCCGACTTTTGCGTTGTAGTATTCTGCCAACTCAGAACTACTCTTCGCTTTCGACCTCACGACCCAATTATATGATTCTCTACAACGTCACGACCAGCCTCGATCCGGAAATTGCTGACCAGTGGGTGGAGTACATGCGCGACATCCACATGCCCGACGTCATGGCCACCGGCTTCTTTCTCAAAAGCCAGCTTTGCCGCATGCTGAACGAGGAAGACAACGGCGTTACCTACGCGGCTCAGTACTACTGCGTCAGTCTGGAGCAACTGGAAGAATATCAGCAGCTAGCTGCCCCGGCCCTGCGCGAAGAAATTGAAAAGCATTTCGGGGGCCGTTACGCTTCCTTCCGCACCATGCTGGAAGTGGTAGACTAACCTCACCCAATACAAGTTAAAAGCGCAAGGCTCCATCCTGATAGATGGGGCCTTGCGCTTTTTAGAGGGGTAGTGAAAGCACAGGAAGCGCGGCGCTAACTGCTGGTCACGATGCGCTCAACGGTTGGGTCGCAGGCGTAAGCTAGTAGCTGCTCTTCGGAGAGGTTGCCGTTGTGCCACTCAGGGTCAAGGTTGGCCCCGATTTTTTTGTAGAAGCCGATAGCAGGCTCGTTCCACTCCAGCACCTGCCATTTCATGCGGTGGGCGCCTGTGTGCCGGGCCTCTGCTACTACGGCATCAAACAAGCGCTTGCCAATGCCGCTGCCACGCAGCTCCTCCGTTACCACCAAGTCTTCGAGGTACAGCATCCGGCCCTTCCAAGTGGAGTACGCCGTGTAATACAGTGCAATTCCCTGAATTTTGCCCTCTGCTTCCTCTTCGGCCACGAAAAACTTGAAAATAGGCTCTGGCCCGAAGCCGTCGCGCTGCATGTCTTCCAAGGTGTTGGTTACCTCATGCGGCGCGCGCTCGTACACAGCCAGCTCCTGAATGAGGGCTAGCACCTGGGGCAAATCGGCCTCTCGGCCTCGGCGGATGGTTAAACTCATGGGTAAGGATGTAAAAACAGCGGGGATGTAAGGTAGCGCATCGGCCCTTAAAAAAGAATGAGCAGCGGCGCATCGGCCACTGCTCATTCTTTGCTACTGAGTAGGCCGGGCCTACATCACAGGCTGCATCTTTTTGATGTCCTCGGTGGCGTTTACCGCGTTGATTTCGCGGGTAGCAGCATTTTCAGGGGCTGTTTTGCCACCAGTAGTGTCGGGAGCAGCCGGAATGGGGGGCAGCGGCTGACTAGCCACATCTTCGTCCGACTTCACATCGGGGTTGCTGCACGAGGTAGTAGAGAGCAGCAGCGAACCGGCCAGCAGACCGAACAGGAGCGTTTTTTTCATATAGCAATCAGAAAGTCAGAAGCAATTACGGGAGTTGCGGCCGCGAAGATACGGCAAATCAGTTGTCAGTCAGCAGTAGGCCGTTGATAGTTACTGCCGGCCGCCACGGGGCTTTCCTTTTCGGCGGGTTTCAGGTAACACGGCACCTAGTACCTTTTACTAAGCCACTTACTTACGGTACGGATTCACACCCATATTCTGGTACGCAAACGCCCACACATCGGCCCACTCTTCAATCTGGAGCTTGGTGCTTTTGCCCGCGCCGTGTCCCGCATTTACATCTACCCGAATGAGTTGAGGGCGAGGACCGGCATCGGCGGCCTGCAACGCGGCGGCAAACTTAAAGGAGTGCGCCGGCACCACCCGGTCGTCGTGGTCGGCGGTGGTGATGAGGGTAGCAGGGTAGCTAGTGCTGGGTTTCAGGGTGTGCAACGGCGAGAAGCGGTACAAGTTCTGGAACTGCTCATACGTATCGGAGGTGCCGTATTCGGGAGCCCAGTTCCAGCCGATAGTAAACTTCTGATAGCGTAACATATCCATGACGCCTACCGCCGGCAGCGCCACCTGGCAGAGATCGGGGCGCTGGGTCATGGTAGCGCCCACCAGCAAGCCGCCGTTCGAGCCGCCGGCAATGGCTAGCTTTTCAGTGCTGGTATAGCCCTGCACTTTCAGGTACTCGGCGGCGGCAATAAAGTCGTCGAAAACATTCTGCTTATTCGGCGTCATGCCGGCTTGGTGCCACTCCTCGCCGTATTCGCCCCCGCCGCGCAGGTTCGGTACGGCCAGAATTCCGCCATTTTCCAGCCACAGCATGCGGGCTACACTAAAGGCTGGCGTGAGCGAGATATTGAAGCCACCGTAAGCGTAAAGGTAAGTCGGGTTCTGCCCGTCCAGCTTTAGGCCTTTCTTGTGCGTGATGAACATGGGCACCTTGGTGCCGTCCTTGCTGGTATAAAATACCTGCGTGGTCACGTAGTCATTGGGCTGCACATCTACTTTCGGCGCTCGGAACACGGTGCTGGTATTCGAGGCTAGGTCGTAGCTATAGATGGTGGTGGGATACGTGAAGGAGGTAAAGGCGTAATATACCGTTTTGGCATCTCGGCGGCCACCAAAACCGGCAGCGGTACCAATGGCCGGCAGGGCTACATCGTGCTTAAACTTGCCCTTCTCGGTGTACACTTTTACTAGGCTGCTGGCATCCTTCAAGTAGGAAGCCACTAAGTGGCCGCCTACCTGCTCCACACCCTCCAACTTGTTTTCGGTCTGGGGCAGCACTTCCTTCCAATTGGCTTCCTGCGGCTTTTTGGGGTCGATGAGCACAACGCGGTAGCGCGGCGCTTTGTAGTTGGTGTGCACAAGCAGTTGGCCGCCCACGTTGCCGACTACCGAGTTGTTATGATCGTAGCTGTTGATGAGGGGCGTAAACGTGTTGGCCTGCTTTGGGTCGGTTAGGTCGCGCACGGAAAGGCGGTTGCCATCGGCTTTACCATCCGTGAGATAGAGCACCAAAAACCGTTCGTCTTCGGTAGTACTTACCATCCGGAAACCCAACGGCATTTTGCGGTCCTCATACACTAGCTTATCGGCGCTTTGCGGCTTGCCAAGCTGGTGGTAATACACCTTGTGGTACTCATTCTTGCCGGAAAGTTGGTTTTCGCCAGCCTTGGGCGCATCGTAGCGGCTGTAAAAAAAGCCATCCTTATACCACGCCGCCCCCGATACCTTCACCCACTGTAGCTCATCGACTAGGGGCTTGCGGGTGTTCAAGTCCAGCACGTGCATTTTTTGCCAGTCGGAGCCGCCACCGGAAGTAGCGTAAGCCAAGTAGCGGTGGTCGTTGGAGAAGTAGGTGCCGGCCAGAGCCGTGGTGCCTTCTTTAGAAAACTTGTTGGGGTCGAGCAATACATCGGGCTGGCCTTCTTTGCCGTTGCCCGATTGCACGTACAGCACCGCTTGGTTTTGCAGGCCGTCGTTTTTGCTGTAGTAGAGGTGCTTGCCTTCCGGCTGCGGAATACCAAACCGCTCGTAATTCCAGATTTCTGTGAGCCGCTCCCGTATTTTATCCCGAAACGGAATCTGCTCGAGGTATCCAAACGTGACCTTATTTTCGGCTTCTACCCAGGCTTTGGTTTCCGGTGAGTCCAGGTCTTCCAGCCAGCGGTACGGGTCGGCGACGGAAGTGCCAAAGTAATCGTCTTTATGGTCGCCTTTCTTGGTTTCGGGGTAGCGCACAGAAGCAGTGATTTTAGTTGCAGTAATGGGGCTGCTGGCCGCTGGCGAGTCGGTTTGGGAAGATCGGCAAGCGGCTAGCGTGGCTAAGGCTAGTACGGGAATAGCAAGTTTATGCATATCAGGGGTAGGGCGGAAAAGGCCGAAGATAAGGCGCAGTTCCTGCCTAGCTCTTCCGGCAAGCCAAAGTACCTTGGCAGCATCGCCTTACTGCATCCGGCCCACCTTCGGAATCACCTGAATAAGAAAGCGCTTGTTGTCGCCTTCGCGGCGGCCTTGGTAGCGGCCGGTGCCATAAAAGCCACTACCCCCAATAATGAGCTCAATCCCCTTGTCCTGCCCGAAGTTGAGGCCATTTTGCTTCCAGAGGTTCAGCAGGTTCAGGGCGCGGCGGTAGCTGAGTTGGTAGGTAATTTGCTCCTCGCGGGCGTTGCGGGGGTCGCCTTGGGGGTAGCGCGCGGCCATGCCTTCCACAATCACGAGGTAGCGCACCGGCTGGTCGGTTTTGATGTTTTTGAGCACCGAGCGCAACGTACGACCTGCTTGCAGCAAAGCGGGTTTATAGGCTTCCTGAATTTCGTCGCGACCGGCTTTGAACTGCACCGGCACGAGCAACTCGTGTCGCTCATTGGCAGGGTCGTAGCGGAAGTATTTGCCTTCCAACTGCTGCAAGGAGCGCCGGATCTTACTGATCTGCTCCAGTTCAGCGGCTTTCACTTTCAACTCGCCGTTGGCCTGCTTTAGTTCTCCTTCCCTATCCTTAAATAGCTTGAAACTGTACACGAACAGCACCAGCATCACCACAAACAAGGACGTCATCAGGTCCACGTAGCTGGGCCAGAAGAAGTCGTTGCTTTGGCGGTTATTGGAGGTGGAGTTGTTCATGTTTTAAGTGTAGCCTAGCAACTTCTCTCGAAGCTAAATTTCAATCCTATCCTTTTTAATCAAGTATAAGACCCTTCCCTTTCCAGATTCCTTTTGACAAACCCAATAACTTCTTGGGGATTCGCAAAGAACCATTTCTGGTGGTTGTCATATGTAGAAACCACATACTGGTTCAGGTCAAAGTATAGGCACAAGAAATCGTCTGTTAATCCTCTCTCATATGGATCAAACCTGTATAACCCTAGTCTACCCAAACTGATGTATGGTTGTAAATACCGAGTATGCCTGGAAATTCGGCATACTTCAAGTAATTCAATCGTCTTATAAGGGTAGAAGTGTGGCGGAAATTCTGCCAATCTAGTGCGTACCTCAGCCCATTTCCTATTGTTCTCGATTACTTGATCAACACTGTGCTCTGTCATTGACCGCAGCTTATTATTGTGGCTGCACACCGCCAAATAGCTTATCCATAAACCGCTGGAAACGGTTCTTGGAGGTGGCTTTTACTAGCACCGTATTCAGGTTGGACAGCTCGGCCAGCAGCTTGGCCTGAATCTGAGAGTCTAACTCTACTTTGCGCAGCAACTCGCGCTGGGTAGCGGTTACGTCGCGGCTGAGGTCGGCTTGCTGCACGTTGAGGTTCTGGAAAGGCTCCAGTTGCTTCAGCAGCTTGTCGAAGACGTTATCAGCGTTAAGCTTCTCGAAGTACTGCTGCCATTTCTCATAGGCTAGCTGTGCTTGGCGCTCGTTCTGGGCCTGGCGCTGGGTCATGATATCCGCCAGAGAAACGCCCGCTTGGTCGATGTGCTGCTCGGCCCGGTCACGCAGGTTGCGCAGCTCCACTTGGTGCTTCTGGAAGAAATCAAGCATCAGCTGCACCGAGTTGTTGTTACCTCCAATGTACTGCCCCAAGTCATTGATACCCTTCTCAAACCCGCGCAGCCGGTCCAGGATGTTGTTCACGCTTTGCGCCGACTGGTAGCCGTTGGCCAGCATATCATTCAGTTTCTGCTGGTAGCCCGTAAAGGCCGCGAACATCTCCGCCGATTCCCGCACTTTCTCAAATACGGCAATGTTAGCAGCGGCCATTTTATCGTAACCAATGGTATCCAGCCGCTCCAGAAAGTCGCTCTGCACCCGAATGTTCTCGGTTACCTTGTCCATCAGGGGGTTGAACAACTCCACCTGGCCCACAAACTGCTGGTTAAAGGCATCAAGCACCGACTTCAGATTGCTCAGGCTGCCGGCCATATCAGAGTGCAGAATGGGTAGCAACCGCGCTTGCAGGAACGTGTAGTAATTGTTCTGCAGCATATCGAGGCGGGCCCGGGCTTCGCGTAGCAACCCATTCCCGAGCAGCGTCAGGAGCAGGCCCACGAATGAGCCCGTCATGGCAATGAGCACGCCGGTCAGGAAAGGTGTGAGGGCGTTGTCATCCGAAACGCCGTTGCGGGCAATACCTACTAGGCCCAGAATCACGCCCAGAAATGTACCTAGCAGGCCCAAGTACAGCGGTGTCGAGACGTTGGCCTGCACCTCATTGTCGAGCACCTGACTACGCCGTTCCGATATGTCTTTCAGGATGTTGAAGTCGGCCGCAGCGCCTTTATTGTGGCGCAGGTAGTCGTTGGTATCCAGCAGGATTTCCGCAAACTCCGGCGAGGCTTGCTCCGACTTGATAAGCGTAGCCGCATACGAGTCGGCTGGCGCATCGGCGGCATAGTCGGGTAGGTCGCGACCATCGGGCAGCACTAGGCGCGATTCTACTCGCAACTGCTCCCGCATCGGGTACATCTGACCTAAGCGGTACGTTTGGGCGCGGGTCCGCAAAAACGTCCGAATCTGGAGGCCGACCACGATGGCAACCACTGCCACTTCAAGTATGATTTCAAGCATAACACCACGAAGCTAAGGCTAAAAGCCAGTTCCCCTCCTTGAAGGCAGAAGGGTTAGCGGTGATTGACGGACCTAGAACATGCATTAGAGTTGCTTCTAAAAACTGTTCTTGCTTATCAACCAACGCTAACCCTTCTGCCTTCAAGGAGGGGAACTAGTTCTCAGGCTTTGATTTACTCAAATCGAATAGATGCCTTTTGTTCAATCTGCCAGGCTCCGGCCATTTTGCGCAATACACCCTCTTCTTCCGTCACGATGCGTGTAACAGGACTACTAGGCTGCTGATACTTACAAGCCTCCCGCAAGGAGTATTGCGCGCTCTGAATGGCGTAGGCATGCACTGCAGAGTTGGAGGTTACACTGAAGGTCGCCAACTCCGGCCACTGCGGATCCAGGTGAATCTCATAAATACTGTCGTGCTGCGGCTCATCACTGAGGTCATACTCATTGAAAGCGCCATTTACGGGTACTTTCACGTAGCGCGTCTGGGGCATGGCAGCCGCTGGAGCCGCAGGTGTTGGCAGTTGTACAGGTGGCACTAGGTTCTCAAACTCATCATGCGGCGTAGCCGTTTGCGGGCTAGCAGGCATAACGGGAGCTACTACCGGCACGTGCGTTGGTTGAGCAGGAGCTGTATATACCTCAGTCACAGGAGCCGCCACGGGTGTTACCGGTTGCGACGAAACACTAGGGGTAGTAACTGCCGCAACCGGTGCTACTGGTTGCTGGGCTGGCATTGCCGAAGTTGGCGCTCCTCCTGAAGAGGCGGCTGAAGTAGCCTTAAATTGGCTACGCAACTTCTTGATTTCTTCTTCTACTCGCTGATTCACTAGCTTTTCCACTTCCCGCTGTTGGGCGGGCGTCAGGCGCTCAGCTGAAGCAGAGCCCGACGACTTCGCACCGCTGCTACCAGCTGGCGCATTTTGAAGCGCTAGTATCTCATCGCGACGTTTATCGATACGTGCACTCAGCTCCTTCTGGAAGGCGCCAATATTCTTACGCATCAAGTAATACAGCACTAAGCTCAGCAAAGAAAAAATCAGGGCCAAGGGAGCAAAGAACTTGTTCATGAGGCTTTCGCCGACGCCGGTGCTGGTGGGTGTGGCTGTGCTGGCTACCCCCGCTTCGGCTAAGCCTGCATCTCCAGTAGAGGTATCCAATTCTTGGTCTGGAGTGGCGGTGGTGTCCGGTATCTCTGTGGCTAGATCCGTATTACTCAGCTCACCAATAGGCGTACCGTTTTGCACGTAGTTGTTCAAAGCCGCCTCCAGCGTGGCCAGGCGCTGCATCCGGGCTGGGTTGGCCCTCCGAGCTGGTGAAGACTTCAGCCGAGTAATAATTTCCGTAGTCAGCTTCTGCAGACGCGACGGATTGGAGCCCAGTCCCTTGTACATTACTCCCCTACCCTCCAATGGCTGGTAAAGTGCCGAATATACCCGCTGGCTATCTGCCTTAATGCTTGCTTCAAATGCCTTCAACGAGCTACCGCAGTTTAGCTTACTCTTCAGGTTAGAGCGCCCGTTATCATCATAGACATAGCGAGCCGTAGCACACCAGATTTGCACCTTCTGCTCATCCAGTGTGGGCTGGCCTAGCGGCGTTTGGGCACGAGTGCCTGCTGCCAGAAGCAGTAGGCCAGTAAGCAGTGAAGCAGCGCGGCGGGAAAAGGTCATAGAGTTTCGGGTAGGGAGCTGGACTGAACCTGGAATTCAGTTCTTATCAGGAATGGCTAAACGTACTTAACTAACTTGTCATACTGAGCTGGTCGAAGCACCTCTACTGCAGTGCTTCATCTTTTGATTAGCTCCGGTAGAAACGCTTCGACCAGCTCAGCATGACAACGATTTTCCAATTTAAACTACGCTTGCAACTCGCGGCTCAGGTTGTAGAGAGCTTGTTTCAGCGGCAGGAAGAACAGAGTTTCCGGCAGGGTTTCGTCGGAAGAAAGCTGACGCTGGAACTGGTGCAGGCCTAGGCTCAGGCTGTCCTCAATTTCGCGCTGCAGAATGTCCTTCACGCGCTGACGGTCCACGTCTACGCCTACTTCGCGCAGATAGGGTGCTACTTCGTCGCCTTCGAGCACCAGTGTGAGGTATTTGCGCACGTTTTCAAGCACCGTGTTTTTCAGTTCCGCATCTACTTGGTTTAGCTTGAGGCGCTGCTGGTTGAGCTCAGTACCTTCCACGGCGCCGCTGTACTTCACGGGCTTGATGTTGTCGTAATCCGACGTATTCGTCTTCTCCTCGAACAGCACACCGCCGTTGGTGGTGGCTTCCTTGGGGTTGTCGGCTAGGATAACGCGGAAGTTATGCGGCGGCTCTACACCCGTTACAGCGTGAAAGATAGCTTTCGTAATCTTCTCGATAGAAACCAAAGAGCTGCCACCGGCCAGCAGGCGTAGGTACAGGCTGCCTTTCCCAGAGAAGCACAGGTAGCGCGGCGTTTTCAAGCCAAGATGCTTGGTGAGCTGCGCTGTGTGGTAGATGATGCTGGTATAGTGCAAATAGAACAGCACCCGCAGCTGCCGGCCCTTGCCTAGGCCGAGGGCCTGGGTAAAGCGCAGCGCATCATCGTACTTAAACAGCAAGCTGGTCACGTCGGCGGAGCCGAAATCGGTGTTGCTGAGGGCGGCTCGCAGGTAGCCTTTGTATTCCTGGTTTTGCTCAGAATCGGGCAAGCTTTCGACGTGACCTACGCCGAGGCGCAGCAGACCGTTCTGCTTCGGCGCGCCCTGCACGCGGGCGTAACCGTCGCCCCACAGGTCGTCGCCGGCGAAGCGGAACGAGGTGCTGTAGGCCGGTTTCTGGTCCGCGAACAGCAGCAAGTCAGTGGTGCCGCCACCGATGTCGATGTTCACCACGTTTTCGTCGCGGTTAGGCACTACCTGGTTGGTGGCGGTGAGGTAGTAGTACGGTGCCACCGATTCGGTGAGGCAGATGGTGGGGCGCCTGGCCTTGAACACCTGCTGAAACGACTCATCCCAGACCTGCTGGAACTGGTTGCGCAGGAAGCCATCGAAGCTCAGCGGCGCAAACCACACCACGCGGGTATCTTCCAGAATACCGCCGTGCAAGGCCGCCTTGTGGCGGAGCAGCAGCAGGATTTCCTTGAAGAAGGCTTCAATGCGCGACACGCCCTGCGGGTCCAGCTCCGCCGACCATTTTAGGTTAGTAATAAAGCGGTTCTGAGGTAGCTCCGAAGCGTTTTCGGTGTTGATACTGAAGCCGATGTTGATGTTGCTGAGCACCTTGGCGGGCTCATTGGCAAACGATGTGGTTTCGCAAACCGCAGTGCGGATCGGGAATTCATATACCGAGCCACCTTCGCCCACGAAGGAAGGCACAAACTCTCGGTTCTGGAGGGTAGCAATGTAGGTCCAGATTTGGCCGGCGCCTGTACGGTAGCGCTGCGCGGCCGACAGGCCTGCATCGGCCACCGGAGCATGCAACCATTCCACCTGCACATCGGCCTCGCCAATGGTCAGTGGGCGCGGGTGCGCGGTGGGCGAGTCGGCGTAGGCAATGTGGGTGTTGGTGGTACCAAAGTCCACCGCAAACGTGAAGCGGCGGGTACCCCGGTCTAGCTCGCGCCAACGGGGCACAAACAGGCCGCGGGCCGGCTCGGCGCCAATGGTAGCGGGCGGGCAGGTAAGCTCCACTAGGTCGAAGTGGGTGCCGGTAATCTCATAGTAGGTACTACCCGCAGTAGCCATGCTCTTCTGGGTGCGCTCGTAGCGAGTGGCGCGGCGGGCAGCACCTTGGTCCGTAATCCGCTCCCCGTTCACGAAGAACTGCAGGTCGTAGCGGCGGCTGAGCATGGTAGGCGAGTTGTCGGCGTCCACCAGCATTACCTTGTAAAGGTCGTTGTACTCGGGCTGGTAGCGCACCTTGTAGAACGGGAACACGCCCACGCCCACGGTGGCTTTCACAATGCGGCCCTTCTCCAGAATCTCGCGGCCCTGAGCATCCTTCGGGTTCTGCGGATTGGTGTAGTAACTGCGCTCGAAGGTGATAAAGCGGCCCGCCTGCACCGGCACCCGCAGTTGCACGCGCACGTGGCTGAGGTCAATGGTGAAGGTGAGCAGCTCGGCCAGCTCGTTCTCGGTGAAGTACTCGAAGAAGGCTTGCTTCAGCGGCAGCAGGTATGGGAAACGTGCCCGGCCCTGTCCATCGGCGCCGTACTGGAACGTGACTTTACCGGTGTGGAAACGCTGGGTGTTCAATTCGTAGGGCAGCTCCACGAGGGAGTCTTCCAGCAAGTCACCTACCGTGAGGTATGGGTACTTGAAGCCCTTGCCGGGCAGTACGCGACTTTCCAGCGCAACTTCATCGTAGTACGGAACCGGCGTGCGGTCATCCCAGGGCTGGCCGTTCAGATAGTTGGCGCCGGGCATCGTCAGGTTGGGGCGCAGCACCAGGGGCCTAGGCCGACCCGAAATGGCTTCCCGCGTGGGCTGAATGAACAGGTCGGAGCTGGTTACGGCCGACTGGTCGGCGCGGCCAGGCAGGGGCACGCCTTTCACGCTCACTAAGTTGCCTTGCACATCGGTTAGGGCCGGGTAGCGGGTGGCAAACTGCTGCGCGCTCCGGTCGCCCTGCATCTGGAGCTGATTGATTTTCGAGCGGTCGAGGCCGGCGTACACGCTGCCAGCAAACTCGCGGCGCTGCAGCTGCGGGTAGGCCAGGAACAGCTCGTACACAAACTCACGGAACTGCGGGTCACGGTCTTCGAGCAGCACAGTTTGCTTATCGAAGTAGTGGCCACGAGCCTGCGGGCGCTCCAAATCCAAAGGCGTCACGGCCGGGCCGGTGAACAGGATTGTTAGCGGCGAAGTACCACCCAGCAGGCGCGTACCGCCCGCCAGCTCCGGCGACTCATAGTACACCAGATACATGTCAGTGAAGTCGCGGAAACGCTCATCCTGCATGTACAGCTGCAAAGTTTCGCCCAGCAGGCGCGTGCCCTCGTCCTGCCGCATCCGGCGGATTTCGGCCTCCGCATTCCAGCGGCGCAGCGTGATTTTACGACCGGCCTGGGTGTAGAGGTGGTAGTTGTAGAGCAGCTCCAGCAGGTCCCAGAAGTGGGTCGTCAGCTCGTGATATACCGAGCCGGGGTTGCGCTGCCCTTCTCGGGCCAGGAAGTCGAAAGCCGTTTCAAACAGGTGCATCCGCGCAAACGGCGTCGGGATGCTCACGGCCAAGTTGCGGGACTTGCCGCCCGCTGGGTCCGTAACGGTATTGATTTCGGTGCTCGTTACCGGCGCCGTTTTCTGCCAGCCTTGAACCTGCTGGGAGCCATTATTATGTAAGCGAAGGACTTTGGCCATGTGCTGCTGAAATCTATTCTAGAAAGCTAGTTTCCCTCCTCAGATGAGGAAGAGTTAGGGGTGGTTGACTGGCCTAGGGCGTTCTTCTCAGGCCGTCATGTCGAGCTTGTCGACACATCTCGCGTGCTGATGTTGCTAGGCCAGTGCAACGATTCGAGCGAGATGTCTCGACAAGCTCGACATGACGTTCCTAGTTAATCGTTCAGGCTAAATAACATCAGCAACGGGGCCAAGCACCCCAGTTCAGCCTTGCGGCTGAGCGCCCCCTCCTCAGCTGAGGAGGGGAATTTTTGATCTTCTACCTAGACCACCTTCACCTTCTCTTCAAACGCCTTATCAGTCACATCATAGAACAGCTCCAGCATCTTGCGGAAGCTGTCGGGCTCTTGGATGGACTTCTCGGTTTTGTTGAGGTTGTCGAGGAGGTAGTTGTGGCTGAGGCCTTTGTTGAAGAAGTCGTTCCACTTCTTTTCCACGGGCTTGCCGAGAATCATGGCGTTGAAGTCGTCGGTCTGAAGGTCGAAGGGACGGAAAGAACGACGGTTCTGGGCTAGCTCCTGCAGCCACTGATCTACGCCGGAGTCGGGGCTGTGCAGGAAGGTGTTCAGCTCCCGGAAGATGGGCTCGTTGCGCATGGCGTAGTCCAGCTTCAGGTTGTCGGCGTACGGCGCTTTGTCGGTGGGCAGGTGCTGCTTGTGGTAGCGCGTGAAGTACAGGAACTGCGTGAGCTGCTTGGCAATGATTTCGCGCGACTCCTCGGGCAGGTGGCTGAACTGGATTTCCGGCGCGTCGGCTTGTAGGCCATACTCGTGGAAGTGCGGGCCACCAGTGCGCAGCTCGGCGGGCGAGTAGCGCATGAAGTCCACGATGCTCAGGGCGGCCAGAAGCTCAATTACGTGCGCCTTATTCTTCTGCTGGGTGCCGCCGGGCTGGTTTTCGTAGGGCGTGTCGGGGGTGTCGGCGAGGTAGTACAGCGCGTCGAGGCCCTGGAGGTTGTGCTCGTAGTAGCTGAGCGCCGCCTTGGTTTTCGTCAGGAAATTGTTGGAGTCGATGACGGCATTGTCTTCGCTCTGGAGAGCAAAGTAGGGCATCACCGTCACGGCGCCGGTGGGTGCGTCGCGGAGGTAGCGGGCGTTGCTGAGGCGCGTGTTGGTGTCCTTTAGGTTCTTGAGCATCAGTGGGAAACCCGCCGCGCCCGTACCGCCAAAGATGCTCGACACAAAGAAAACCCGGTCACCATCCTGGAAGTTATCGGCGAAAAACCGCATTTCCGGGCTTTCCACCAGCTTGTTCAGCACAATGCTGCCCACGTTTGGGGAGCCGCGGAAGCCAATGGTCAAAGGGCTTTCAAGGTTATCCTGCGTGAACAGCAAATCCACGAGGCCCTTCGAATCAACCGACAAACCATCATAGCTCAGATACTGGCGGAAGCTCTGATTGATGCCGCCGAAATCGAAGATGAAGGTATCCTTCACCGAGCCGTTCACGTCCTGCGAAATGCCGCTCAGCGTGCTGATATCAGTTTTGAAAAAGCCTTCTTCGCGGGGGCCGAGGCGCTTATAGATCTGCTGGTAGCTCTGCAGCAGCTGCACCGTGCGGTTCATGTCGCCGTTGTGGGCGTCGGGGTCGATGATGATGGGCACTACCCGGTCGCAGTTGGGCAATTCTACGCCCGCGGCCAGCAGCATGGTGAGCGAGCGAATGACGCGGGAGCCCGTGCCGCCAATGCCGAATAAAAAGAGTTTAGCCATTATGGGAAGGAAGAGCTGAGAGCTGAAGAGTAGGAAGTGAATGCCGCCGAAGCCTTGACAGTAGAACATTGTAGTGTTCCAGGCTTTCACTCTTACTTAGTTTGTGTTAAAACGGTGTGGTGCTGGCATTGGTGGAGCCTTTCCGCAAAATCAGGGAGAAGATGAAGAACCAGAACAGACCTAGCACGGCGTTCCAGGTAGCCAGCCAGTAGATGTAGCTGTGCTCCGTGACTTGCTGCGCATCGGCCTGCCAGATGGCTACCACGAAGGCAATCAGAGCATTCAGCACCAGAAAGATGGACCAATGACGCCCCTTGTTAAAGGTAGCCACACCCATAGCGCGGTTGATGAGGTAGTAAAAAATAAGTACCAGCGCCAACGAAAAACCCAGATTAAGCAGCCCAATATTGGGGAAAATAACGTCGCGGTAGACGGGTGTATCGGCGGGAGGTTGCGGAGCGCCAATGATTTCGTAGATGGAGCGGAACAGTGCTTTCATGGAAGGAAGTAACGCGAAGTTTCGCTTCGCGATGTGATGAACGATACGGGTAGGACGAAATTGTGGGGTAGCGCCGGTAGGTTTGCGGCTGCACAGCAGCTAGCGACTATTCATTGAACGAAAATCGTTCCAACTAGTACACGGCCAGTTACTAGGCATTGCCTGAACGCAAACGTGGCCGCTGCTATTCAGCGGGTTGCAGTGTAAGCGGCAACTCAAAAATTGGTTTTTTCTCGCCACCCTGCTGCTCTAGGCCATCGAGCAGGGAGCTTAAGGCAAAGGTTTTAGGAGCAGGCGTAGCATCGTTTTTAGTGGTCCACTGGGCAACCCAGGCCGGGCGCTGATCCTGCAGGCGCAGCACAAGTGGCCTAGCGGCCTTGGGCTGCTTGGTCAGGTGTACTTTGGCGTAGTGAGTGAACTTGCTTTCGGGTCCGCTGCTGGCGCGATTCTGGTCGGTGGCGGCAAACACATCCAGCAGCTTGGCATCGGTGTCGGTGCCTTGCAGTTTCAGGTTCTGCTTGAGGTAGGCTACGTCGCGGTACTGGCCGGGCAGAGCTGCTAGGTCCAACCCGACTACAAACTCAATGGGTTGCTGCGCCGAAGCTTCGCTGACGGAGATGACGCGGTAGGTGTCAGCGTTGCGCTTGCTGGCGCCGGCATCACCGTAATACCAACTGCCTTTATTCTGAAATTTGTTGAGCAGCGAATACGTGGGCTGCGGGTACGTTACGCCGAAGTGTGCTTGCTTGGCCGGCTGTTTTTCTAAGAGGGCGGCATCAAACTGGCGCACGGCAGCGGCGGGGCCTACTACCCAGATGTAGTACGGAATTTCGGTGTCGCAGCAGTTCGTTTTCTTGCCTGAAGCAACCAAGGCCGGATAATAGGTACCGCGGAAATCCGAGGTGTAGCCATAGACCGACACAGCCAATTCCTGCTGTTCACCGCTGCGGGAAAGCGCGTCGGCAATGTCGGTTTTGATGTAAGGAATGGCACCGGTGTTTTTCGGCGAGTAGATAAAGTCTGAGATGAGCACGCTCACGGTGCCGGGCTGGTAATAGTGGCTCATCAGCGTATCGAGCACCGAGGGAATGTCGGTGCTTTTGGCGGGCTGCTGAATACCGCTGCGCACGGTGCTCGAAATGCCCTGGTACGAATCCTTATAGGGCTTTTCCTTGATGCGGTAAAACGCTTTCTGGCGGACGGCACCGGTACGGTTCACCTCCGAGAGAAACTGGGCGACGTGCTGCTGAAATTTGGTGTTCTCGCCACTAGCCCCCGTTTTGGGCATAAACCCTTCCATCGAGCCCGATACTTCCAGGAATACATTCACGGCCTTTAGTGGCTGTGAGGGGGTAGCAGCAGCGGGAGTTGTGCCTGCTTCCGGCTTAATAGGAACGGCACCAGGCACCTCAGTAGGCGGTACAGCTTCGGGCATTTCCCCAGCTTCCTTCTCCGTTTTGATATCGGAGCGGGAGTAGCAGCCGGGCAGCAGAAGCAGAGAGAGGCCCAGAATGGGCAACAGGCGGGGAAAGGAGGTCAGGTAGCGCATCGGGCTAAAGTAACGACAATCTGCTGGCCACGGATACGTAGACACCTAACAATTAGAGGGGCGCATGAACAATTGATGCCCTCAATTGCTCATGCGCCCCTCCTATTCTGTGTAAAACAGCTTAACTATAGTCGATTTCGGTGTTGTCGCCGATGTTGAGGCTGTGGCGGGTGCCTTTGAACAGGGCGTCGGACCCAACGATGCAGTCGTGCATAACGGCCGAGCGCAACTCGCTGTAAGAGCCAATGATGGACTCGCTCAGGATGGTATTCTTGACAATGGTTCGGTCGCCGATGGCCACATTCGGGCCGATGATGGAGCCACTGATCTGGCAGTCTTTCCCGATGCTGACGGGCGGGATGATGATGGTATCCGGAAACTCGGGAAACTCGCGGCGCTTCAGGAACTCGGGGCGGTTGAGCAGGCGGGCGTTGGCTTCAAGCAAGCTGTCTTTACGGCCGCAGTCAAACCAGTTGTCAACGGCGGTAGTCACCATTTCGGCGCCGTCCTGAATCATAAGCATGAGCGCATCGGTAAGCTGAAACTCGCCGTGGGTGCGCTGGTCCTGGTCGATGATGCGTTCCAAGGCCGAGGCCAGCCAGTCAGGATTCGCAATTTTGTAGAGCCCCACCAAAGCGTAGTTAGACTTCGGGATGCGGGGTTTCTCGACCACTTTCGTGACGCGGCCTGACGGTCCGGTCTCTACCAGCCCAAATAAGGAAGGAGTTTTCACCTCTTTAATGGCTAGTACATTGCCGGGCGTGGCCATCATGGCGGGCAAATCGATATCGACGATGGTATCGCCTAGCAAAATCAGGATGCCTTCTTGCTCATGCCGAAACTGCTCCCGCGCCAGCCACAACGCGTGGGCAATGCCTTCGCGCGGCTCCTGAATCACGAAGCTGGAGCGCAGCTGGGGGTACTCGCGGCGCACGTAGCTTTCCACTTTCTCGCCTAGGTAGCCGATGATAAACACAAACTCCTGAACGCCGGCCTCCACGAGCCGGTCAATGATATGCCCCAAAATAGTGTTGCCCGCTACAGGCACCAGGGTTTTGGGTTGGGTGTGCGTGTGCGGCCGCAAACGCGAACCAATACCGGCAACGGGAATTACTGCTTTCATGCGAGAGAAAAATCGGGATGCACCGAAGCGCAAAATACGGAATCAAGCTGGAGCTTGCAGTAGCACAACCGCTCTGAGTTGAATTCGTACTTTGCAGCGCAGCACTTCTTGCCGCCATATCCGTAGCTTCCGGCAGATTTAAACGTATCAGCAAGGCGGAAAGTCAATTTTGCGCGTATAGTGCTGCGCTACTCTTCCCGAAAATATCTTTCTTCTCTCCCTTCCCATTTTTTTCAACTTCATCATGAAACGTTTTCTGCTGTACTTCGCCGGTCTGGTGCTTCTGCTTTCTCAGTCGTCTTGTGGCTACAACTCCATGGTCACCAAAGACCAGGCGGTAAAAGCCCAGTGGGCCAATGTGCAAAGCGCCTACCAGCGCCGGTCTGACCTGATTCCGAACCTAGTAAATACGGTAAAAGGTGCCGCCAACTTCGAGAAATCGACCCTGACGGACGTAGTTAACGCCCGCGCTAAGGCTACCAGCGTGCAGCTGAACGCCGACCAGCTGACTCCCGAAAACATTCAGAAATTCCAGGAAGCCCAGAGCCAGCTCAGCAGCGGTTTGGGCCGCTTGCTGGCCGTATCAGAAAACTATCCGGAGCTGAAAGCCAACGCCAACTTCCAGGAGTTGCAAGCCCAAATTGAAGGCACCGAGAACCGCATTAATGTGGAGCGTAACAAGTTCAATACCGTTACCAACGACTACAACGGGTACATCAAGAGCTTCCCGAATAACTTGTTTGCCGGCATGTTCGGTTTTGCTGAGAAGCCCTACTTCGAGGCTGATGCCGCTTCGCAGAAGGCTCCAACTGTGCAGTTTTAATTGAGTGTTGCCCAGTGCCGGTTGCCAGTTGCCAGTGTAGTTACTGCCGCTGTCAGCTGGCACTAGGCAACCGGTAACCGGTACCTGATATGACTAATCCTCTCACCCCTGCCCAGGAAGCAGCACTGGTAGCAGCCATCCGTCAGGCGGAGCTACGTACTTCCGGCGAAGTTCGGGTTCATCTGGAAGACACCTGCCCTACTCCTGAGCCCCTCGACCGGGCTGCTCAGGTTTTTGCGGAGCTAGGCATGCACCGCACCGCTCAGCGCAACGGGGTACTGTTTTACCTGGCCTGGGAAAGCCGGCAGTTTGCCGTAATCGGCGACGCCGGCATTAACGCGGCTGTTCCCGATGATTTCTGGGAAACCGTGAAAGAAACGGTACTGCAACACTTCCGGGCCGAGAAGTACGTGGAGGGGTTGGACCAAGGGGTACGGCTAGTGGGCGAACAGCTGCGCCGCTACTTCCCTTACGATGCCGCCACGGACCAAAACGAGCTCGACGACTCCATTTCGTTTGGCAGTACGCCACCCCCGCGCACATGAAGCCAACACACCGCGTAGTTTTTCATCCATATACCGCGTTGCGAACAGGGATACTAGCCCTCTTGCTGGTGCTAACCCACCTAGTGGTGCTGGCCCAAAACGTACCGCCCCGCCCCAACCCACCCCGCCTCGTAAACGATTTGGCTGGCATGCTGAGCCCCGATGAGGAGCAGCGGCTGGAGCAGAAGCTGGTGGCGTACAACGATTCTACCTCTTCGCAGATTGCTGTCGTGACCGTCAATACCCTCGGCGACTACGACATTTTTGATTACGCTCAGCGACTGTATGAAACCTGGGGCATTGGCCAGAAAGCCAATAGCAACGGCCTGCTGCTGCTGGTAGCCAAGCAAGAGCGCAAAGCCCGTATTCATACCGGCTATGGGCTGGAAGGCGCCATTCCGGATGCCTTGGCTAAGCGGATCATTTCCAATACAATTGTTCCGGCTTTCAAGCAGGAGCAATACTACGCTGGCCTCGACCGGGCTACGGACCAGCTGATTGCCTTGGCCAAAGGCGAGTACAAAGCCGATCAGACCACGCAACCCCGACCGCGCAGCTCCGATGACTCCAGTGGCTCCGGCTGGACGTTCTGGCTAATTATTGGCATGCTGATTCTGTTTATTCTGCTCCGTAACCGGGGCGGAGGCAGCAGCGGCGGACGGCGGAATCGGGGATTTGGCGGTACTATGATTCCGCCCCTCATCTTCGGCGACTTCAGCGGCGGCCGCGGCGTGTTTGGCGGCGGGGGAGGCTTCGGCGGAGGCGGTGGTGGTGGCGGCTTTGGCGGCTTCGGCGGCGGTAGCTCCGGCGGCGGCGGTGCCTCCGGCGACTGGTAACCCCTAGTGCGTATCGCTTTTTCATCCACAAAAAAGGCCCGACGAGCAGTCGGGCCTTTTTTGTGGGCAATTCAGTACCTATACCTGTTTGTATACCGGCATATCATAGAAGGGGCGCAGCAGCTGCACGACATCCAAGGCATCGGCCACGGCTTCGTGGGCTACGGTATCGTCGGCAAAACCGGCCCTAGCTTTACAGATTTGCATGGTGGGCAGGCGGGAATCTTTGCGCCAGTTAAGATAGAAGGCAGCGGGGTCGAGCATGGCTGGCTCAGCGCGTACTAGGGTGCCATAGCCGGGCAACTCTCGCAGAAACCCTAGGTCGAAGGAGGCTATGTTTTTCCCAGCCATCGTTACCGTGATGCAATCATGCTTGTCGGGCCTGAAACCGTGAGCCAGCAGAAACTCACGCAGCTGCGGCACTAGCTCCTCCGGCGTGCACAACTCTGGGTTATCCTCCTTACGGGCCAGTTCCTCTAGCAGGCGGGCATTGAGGGCCAAGGCACCAGCCGTGCCTACATACTCCGGATGGCGCACTACCCTCCGAAACACCGGCAACTCCAGTAATGGCCGCAGGTTTTTGGTATCTTCTATCACTGCTGCTAACTCCAGAATCTGGTGGCGAAGCGGACGACCTCCGGTAGTTTCAAGGTCAAGGGAAATGTAGCGCATGTCCCGCTCTACGGCCGCCTGAGGTGTAGGTTGATGAGCGGGGGGGCGTCTACACTTCAGCTTAACAGCTAGGGTAGCACCTATTTTAGTTATGTTTGCATCCCAGTCAATCGGGGGTATAATTACCTGCCATGCAGCCTTATTCATTCCGGGGCTGTCTGTCTATTGTCGCGCTCTATCCTATCCTTTCCTTGTTGATTATGAAATTAGCTCAAGCTACTGCTTGGCTCGCTTTTGCGGGCGTTCTGCTGAGCCAGCCAACGCAAGCCCAAACCGTTCCCACTGACTCCACATTCCTGTCAGCCGCCAAAAAGCAGGTAGAGCAGCGCTACGCCCAAGCCATTCAGGATCAGTCGCAGCTTTACAACGGTGCAGAGTATTTCAACTACACGCGTTACTACCAAGAGGTGCGCGGTCATCAGTTTTTCATGTCCCCCACGGATCAGCCCGGCTCGGTATATTATGGCGGGCACCAGTATACCAACGTGCCGTTGCTCTATGATATTCGGCTTGATCAGGTAATTATCAAGCAGCCTACCAGTTCCTTTAGCCTAAAGCTAGTTGATGAACAGGTAAAGAACTTTTCTATTCACGGACACACTTTTATCCGGCTAGAAAAAGACAGCGTGGCAAACCAGAATATTACGCCCGGCTATTACGATTTGCTGCTTGATAAAAACATTAAACTTTTAGCGAAGCATACCAAACGGATGCAGGCGCAGCCAAGCCAAAATACTACCCGCGCAGAATTCACGGCAGCTGATCGGTATTTCATCCAGAAGGGTAATGCCTACTATGCTGTTAAAAGCAAAGGCTCTATTATTTCGCTATTTCCTGAGAGCAGAAAGCAGCTGCAGAAATTCGCACGCACCAATAAGTTAAATTTTAGCAAAGAAACCCGCGAGGCAGATATTATTCAATTGCTGCGTTACTACACCACCTTATCTCCTCAGGAAACCCAAGCATCAGCTACTACCCCGTAATTATTTTATCAGCCTGCTACTATTTTCTTAAGCCGAATTACTCCGTGTACATGAAGCACCTTTTCACCTTATTTTTCTTGGTTTTGCTTGCCTGCACGGCTCAGTCAGTGCGTGCGCAGCAGACAGAGCAACCAGTCATCAGCGGTACTTTTCAGCAAGTGCCGTTTGAGCAATTTGTAAAGGAAATTGAATCGAAAACACCCTTTCGTTTTTTTTATACACCCGCCGCGGTAGACAGTGTTACCATCACACTTCAGGTAACAAACAAGCCCGTACGGGAGGTAGTACAGCTAGCCCTGCAGAATACGCCTCTGCGCTTTGCGGTAGATGAACAAAACCGGATATACATCACAACGGGCACTGCCATCCAGACGGAGCTGACGGAGAGCTTTTTTCAACCTGAATCGGCAGGCAGTATGGCGAGTGGCCAAAACCCGAACGCCGACCAAGACATTAAATCGACTAAAAGCGCTACTACCAGCACCTCGGCCCTGAAGCTGTATGAAATTGGGGCAGCCGGAGCTGCCCCCGCATCTGGCAAAGCGACCCTAGCCGGCCGATTACGCGAAGCAAACTCAGGCGAGCCGGTAGTTGGTGCCACGGTTTACATTGAGTCGCCGAGCATTGGTACTAGTACTGATGAGTTCGGCTCCTACTCCCTAACGTTGCCTATAGGGCGCCATACGCTGCTTATCCGCGGCATCGGCATCAAAAGCACCCGCCGCCAAATTGTGCTTCAGGCCAATGGACGCCTCGATATCGAGACGGAAGAAGATGTAAATACGCTCCGGGAGGTGGTAATTGAAGCGGAGAAGGACCGGAACGTAGCGGGCATGCAAATGGGCATGGAAAAGCTCGACATCAAGACGATGCGCCAGGTGCCTACTGCGTTCGGCGAAACCGATATTCTTAGGGTAGTGCTCACGCTGCCCGGGGTGAAATCAGTGGGTGAGGGCAACACAGGCCTGAACGTGCGCGGCGGCGCTACCGACCAGAACCTGATCTTGTTCAACGACGCCACCCTCTATAACCCCTCACACTTATTTGGCTTTTTCTCGGCGTTCAATCCCGATGTTATTAAGTCGGTGGAGCTGTATAAGAGCGCAATTCCGGCCAAATACGGTGGGCGGTTGTCGTCGGTACTGGACATTACGACCCGAGACGGCAACAAAAAGAAATTCTCAGCCTCCGGCGGCATTGGCCCGCTTACCAGCCGTCTGACACTGGAAGGCCCAATTATTAAAAACAAGACGTCCTTTATCATTGGGGCCCGCAGCAGCTACTCCGACTGGATACTGCGCCTGCTACCCAATGAAAGCTTCAAGCAAAGCTCCGCGTCATTTTCCGACGTAAGCGCCCACATCAGCCACGAGATTGACGAGAACAACACGCTTTACGCCACCGGTTATCTTAGCTCCGATAAGTTTCAGCTGGCCAGTGACACGGCGTACAAATACCTCAACCGCACGGCGAGCGTTAAGTGGCGGCACAACTTCAATAACAAGCTGTACGGCGTACTCACAGGCGCTACCAGCCACTATCAGTACGACATTACCAGCAAGCGCGACGCCTCCACCGCTTCAAAGCTGAACTACGAAATCAACCAGTACAATGCGCAGGCCGACTTTACGTACTCGCACAACCCAAAGCACACCTTCGATTTCGGTGCCAGCTCAATTCTGTACCACGTTTCGCCGGGCGGGCTAACACCCTCAGGCTCCGAGTCGTTGATTGAGGCTGATGTTCTCCCACGGGAGCAAGGCCTAGAAAGTGCCGTGTATGTTTCAGATAGGATTGAGGTTTCGCCGCGCTTGTCGGTTTCGGTGGGGCTGCGGTATTCCTTTTACAATGCTCTAGGGCCACGCGAGGTGTACAACTACGTACCGGGCCTCTCCAAGTCGTTGAATACGATTACGGATACGGTAGCGTATGGCTCGGGCAAGGTCATTGCCACCTATCATGGCCCAGAGTACCGGCTTTCGGCGCGCTATTCCCTCACCGATAATACCTCAGTAAAGGCCAGCTTTAACCGCACGCGCCAGTACATTCACATGCTTTCGAACACCACGGCCATGTCGCCGACGGATATCTGGAAGCTCAGTGACTCCAACGTGCGGCCCCAGGTAGGCGACCAGTACTCCATTGGCTTCTACCGGAACTTCCGCTCCAACACCATCGAGACATCGGTGGAAACCTACTACAAATCGACCAAGGATTTTGTGGATTACAAGGGTGGTGCTACCCTCATCCTGAACCGCCACATTGAAACCGATATTGTAAATGCAGTGGGCAAGGCCTACGGCGTGGAGGTAATGGTGAAAAAGCTGACCGGCAAAATCAATGGCTGGGTTAGCTACACCTACTCCCGCTCTCTGGTACAGGTAAACCAAGGCACTATCTCCGACATGGTAAACGGAGGCCGCTACTACCCTAGCAACTTCGACAAACCCCACGACTTCACCCTGATTGGCAACTACCGCTTCAGCCGCCGCATCAGCGCCTCGCTGAACTACACCTACAGCACCGGCCGCCCCATTACGCTGCCACTGGCCAAGTATTACGTGGGCAACGCTACTCGCGTGTACTACTCAGAGCGCAACGCCTACCGTGTACCCGACTACTACCGCGCCGACCTGGCCCTGAACCTGGAAGGCAACCACAAGGTGAAGAAGCTAGCGCACGGTTCCTGGACCTTTGGGGTATACAACCTAACAGGCCGTAAGAACCCGTACTCGGTGTATTTCAAATCAGTAGGTGGCCAAATTAAAGGGTATCAGCTCTCAATTTTCGGCAACCCTATCCCGACTATCACCTACAACTTCAAGTTTTAGCAGGTTGTGCCATGGTACGTTTAATACTGCGCTTGCTGTGTTGGGGAATGGTGATGGGTGCGAGCGGGTGCGTGCAGGAGTATTTGCCTGAGGTGGTAGACGCCGCTAATAACTACCTAGTAGTCGACGGCTTTATTAACGGTAGTGGTATTACCACCATCCGGTTAGCTCGCAGTATCAAGCTAGGAGCACCTAGTAGTTTCCCGCCCGAGGCTAAGGCAACAGTAGTTATTGAAAGTAAAAGTGGCCTGCGCTACTCTCTTTCTGAAACAGCCTCTGCCGGAGAATACACTTCCGTCAGCCAGGAATTGCCTGTCGGGCAGCAGTACCGCTTACGCATCCGCACCCGCCAGGGCCGCGACTATGCCTCCGACTACGTACTGCTCAAACAGACACCGGCGATTGACCAAGTAGAAGGCCGCTTGCAGCCCGATGGGGTGCAGATTTACCTTTCGGCCCACGACGAGAGCAACCAAACCCAGTATTACCGCTGGCGCTACGAGGAAACCTGGGAGTTTACCTCTGCTTATGAGAGTCGGTACCGGTACATAGGCAATAATACCGTCGTTCGGCGCACGGATAATGTGTACAACTGCTGGCGCACGGAGATTTCCACGGCCGTTACCACTACCAGCACCGTACGGCTCAGTCAAGATGCTGTGCGCGACTTCCGCCTGACGTTTATTCCATCGGATGAAGAACGATTCAAGTCGAAGTACAGCATTTTGGTGCGGCAGTACGCCTTGTCACAACAGGAGTTTGACTACTGGGAAGCCGTGAAGAAGAATACCGAAAACATCGGCACCCTGTTCGACCCCTTGCCCAGCCAGATCCAGGGCAACGTGCACTGCCTGAGCGATGAGCAGGAACCCGTACTAGGCTTTGTGGGCGCTTCCTCGGTAGTAGAAAAGCGCATCTTCATCGACCGCCTCTCGTTGCCATTTGAGTGGCGGGTGCGGGACGAAGCCTACAAGCACTGCACCGGCCTGGATACATACCCCAATGCAGACAAATACTCCGGCTACACCATCGATGATATTTTCGGCGACTCCGTGTATCGGGTTCCGGTTGGTAGGTTAGCAGGTTCCGAAGGATATACCATCCAGACCCTTGATTGCGTCGACTGTCGCCTGCGTGGTAGCAACGTAAAGCCAAGCTTTTGGCCCTAAAGTATCTTAATTTAAAGATGTTATTTTTTACTCTGTTCTCTCTTTCATGAATACGCCTACACGTTCAGCTTTTTGGAGCCTCTTGCTGGCGCTGGCTCTTGTGGCAGTTGGCTGCGTGCAGGAATACCTGCCCGAGGTGATTACCTCCGATAATAATTTTCTGGTAGTAGATGGCTTTATTAATGGCAAGGGCGCTACTACCATCCGTCTTTCCCGGTCGGTGCAACTATCTGCTAAAGTGACTTTCCCAGCGGAAACCCGGGCCACCGTGAGCATTGAAGGTCAGGCTGGCCCAGCGTATAAGCTGCAGGAAACAGAACCAGGGGTATACACCTCGCCTAGCCAGGAGCTGCCCGCCGGCCAGCAGTACCGCTTACGCATCCGCACCAGCCAGGGCCGCGACTATGCCTCCGACTACGTGCCGCTCAAAGCCACGCCCGACATCGACAATTTTGAAGGCCGGCCTACCCCCAATGGCCTGCAGCTCTACATCAGCGCCCACGACGAGAGCAACCAAACCCAGTATTACCGCTGGCAGTACTCCGAAACCTGGGAGTACACCTCCGCCTTCCGGAGTGGCCTTACCTTCGATGGAACCCGGGTAGTGCCCCGCTCCGAGAACATCTATAACTGCTGGCGTACGGAAAACTCCACCGCTATTGCTACCACAAGCACCGTGCGCCTCACCCGCGACGCCGTGCGTGATTACCGTCTCTTGTTTATTCCCTCCAACTCAGGCAAGTTGCGCATTAAGTACAGCATTTTGGTGCGGCAATACGCCTTGTCGCAAGAGGAGTTTGACTACTGGGAAGCCGTGAAGAAGAATACCGAAAACATCGGCACCCTGTTCGACCCCTTGCCCAGCCAGATCCAGGGCAACGTGCACTGCCTGAGCGATGAGCAGGAACCCGTACTAGGCTTTGTGGGCGCTTCCTCGGTAGTAGAAAAGCGCATCTTCATCGACCGCCTCTCGTTGCCATTTGAGTGGCGAACCAACCTTGATGGCTACGAGAAGTGCATCGGCTTGGACACTTTTCCTAGTGATAGGTGGAAAGGCCTAACGCTGCAGGAGTACTTCGAAGACCCTACGCAGCGCATTCCGGTTGGCGTATCAGGTGGGTTTTACACCTCTCAAAGCCCCGAGTGCGTGGATTGCCGCTTGCGTGGCACTCCGGTAAAGCCCGAGTTTTGGCCGTAGGCCAATTGCCTCCTCCTTCTGCCTTTCTTTCCAATGTGTATGCCTGCCTTTATTTCCTTTATGCGCCTATCCGTCTCTTGTTATTATGCTGCCGGAGCCTTGCTACTAGGGCTAGTTGGCCCCTTAACTGTTCAGGCCCAGTCCGATTCGCTGCAAAGCTTAGCCCGCCGGTTTACGCAGTATCAGCAGCAGACGCTTCAGGAAAAAGTGTTCCTGCACCTCGACCGCCCGCTGTACCTCAGCGGCGAAACCATGTGGTTTAAGGTATACGCCACAGATGGCACCTATGCCAAACCGCTGCCTTTGAGCACGGTAGTGTATGTAGAGGTGCTAGACAAAAACCAGCAGGCCGTGCTGCAAGGCAAAATTCCGCTGAAGAATGCTACTGGGCAGGGCTCGTTTCAGTTGCCCTCGTCCCTTAACTCCGGCAGCTACACGGTGCGGGCCTACACCAGCTGGATGAAGAATTTCAGCCCTGAATTCTACTTTCACAGCCCCGTAACGGTAGTAAACACGTTCCGGGCCTCCGGTGTGGTTTCCACCCTCGATACTTCGTCGTACGACGTGCAGTTTTTCCCGGAAGGTGGCCACTTAGTGAAAGGGATACCTAGCCGCGTGGCATTTAAGGTGACGGATAAAAATGGCAAGGGCGTGGCGGCTGAAGGCACGGTGCTCGATACCAACGGCAAACCGCTGAGCAACTTCAAAACCCTGCGCTATGGCATGGGCTCGTTTCAACTTACTCCTGCTCTCGACAACTACGCCTACACCGCCGCCGTGAAGCTGCCCAACGGACGCGTAGTGCCTAGCCGCCTACCCCTTGCCCAGCCCCAAGGCTACGTCATGCGCCTTTCAGACAACAAGTCCGAGCAGCTTACCATTTCAGTACAGGCCGGCGCGGGCCAAACAGCTCCCGAAACTATTTTTCTGCTGGGCCACGCACGGCAGCAACTCTCGGTGCAAGCCAGCGCTATCCTGACACAGGGCCGTGCCGAGTTTGTGATCAATAAGAAGGAGCTACCGGAGGGAATTTCGCACTTCACTGTTTTCAACGCCAGCCGCCAGCCGGTGTGTGAGCGGTTGTACTTTGTGCAGCCTAAGCAAAAGCTGGTCATCAACGCCAAAACCGACAAGCTCCAGTACGCCCTCCGCGACAAAGTGAGTGTGCAGGTAGCCACCACTACCTCCTCCGCTACGGCCCAACCGGCTAACCTTTCAATGGCGGTATATCGGCTTGATTCGCTTTCGGCCGTAGCGAACCCTAGTATTTTGAGCTACCTCTGGTTAGCTTCTGACTTAAAAGGGGCCGTGGAAAATCCCGATTACTACTTCACCAACGCCAGCCCGGAAGTAGCCGAAGCCACGGAAAACCTGATGCTGACGCACGGTTGGAGCCGCTTTCGGTGGGAAGATATGCTCTCGAACAAGCCGCTGAACTTCCAGTATCTGCCGGAGCTGAGAGGCCATCTAATTCGGGGCCGGATAACGCAGAAGGGTACTGGCAAGCCCGCCGCCGATATTCCGGCCTATCTGGCGTCGCCCAGCCGCCTGGTTCGGCTTAGCAACTCTATTAGCGCGGCCGATGGCAGCGTGCAGTTTGAAATGAGCGACTTCTACGGCGCACGCGACATTGTAGTCCAGACCAATACCCAGCGCGACAGCACGTACCAGCTGGAAATATTCTCGCCGTTTTCAAAGCAGTATGCGGCCACTACACTTAGCCGGCCGTTCACGCCGTACCCGCGTTTTAAAGCCGACTTTGCCCAGCGCCACGTGCAAACACAGGTGCAGAATGCATATTTCCGCAAATACAACTCTCTCTACACCCTGCCCGTCACCGACAGCGTCGCCTTCTTTGGCAAGCCTGATGAAAGCTATCGGCTCGATGACTACACGCGCTTTAAAGTAATGGAGGAAGTAATGCGCGAATACGTGCCCGGCGTGAAGGTGCGCATGAAGAAAGACGGCTTTCACTTCACGGTGCTCGATAACCCGAACCGCACAATTTTCACGGATCCGCCGCTGGTACTGCTCGATGGCGTTCCGGTGTTCAACACCAATAAAATCATGGCCGTTGATCCGCTCAAGATCGAGAAATTGGAAGTACTTGACAGCCGCTATTTCCAGGGCCGCCTGATGTACAGCGGTATCGTGAGCTTTACTACCTACAAAGGCAATCTACAAGGCTATGAGGTAGATCCGAGGGCCCTGATTCAGGAGTATGAGGGCGTGCAGTTGCAGCGCGAGTTTTTCGCGCCGCGCTACGATACGCCCCAGGAAAAGCAAAACCGCCTCGCTGACCAGCGTAATTTGCTGTACTGGAACCCCAACGTCACCACTAGCAATGCTGCACGTACCCTCGACTTTTACACTTCTGACCAAGCCGGCACGTACTTCGTCGTCTTTCAGGGCCTAGCAGCCAATGGCCTCGCGGGCAGCACTAGCCTCACATTCCAGGTAAACCAAGCGTTGTAACCGTTTGGTTTACTAGCCTATCTCATGGCTGAAAGCTGCTTTGGGTATAACCTCCGGTATGGCATAAAACAATAATGTATTAAATGAATGCTTGTAAAATGATTATAAGCATTCATTTAATGAAAATATATTTTTTTCAATAGTTCAATCGAATACACAAAAAATACAGGACTTAACACCAAAATAAGGCCTATAACAATTACAAATAATCTACTTGATTTATTATACATACTTTTCGCATTTGTTACTTCTTTTAATATGCTTTTTATTTGATTTCTTGTAATAAAATAAACAACAAACCCATACATAAGTGGAAACAATAGGCTTGTTTTAAGCGTCACTAATCTCAGTATAAAATAAATAACAGGATAAGAATAAAATACCACAACGAAAGTTGAGATTCCCACTGCGTGCTCTCGTGCACTTTCTTTAGGATCGTAGTTGGAAACCTGGATTCTGTACGCAATTCTATAAATGGCGTGAATAATATTCTTTATTAACATAAAATGACTTTTATCTGATTTTCACTGTACTTTTTTAACATTATCGAGCAGACCGACAACCTCCGCAAGTCTATACGCTCCTAAAGCAACTCTGAATTAAAGGCTTGAAGTGACTTTCAGCCATATGAGGACCTAGTGGTCGTGCATTACGCCGGCCGCAATGGACACGGGCAAGCGGTTTTCAGCGGGTGGCACGGGGCAGGAATACAGGCCGCCGTAGGCGCAGTACGGATTGTAGGCGCGGTTAAAATCCAGCACCAGTTTTCCGTCCCGGATTTGGCCTCGGCGCAGGTCGAGGTAGCGGCCGCCGCCGTAGCTGCCGTGGCCGTTGGTGCGGTCGGTAAAGGGCACAAACAGGTAGTCGCGGAACTCGGGGTTGCTTTGCAAATCTAGGCTTTGGTATACGGTCAGCTTGTGTTTTTTGCCTTGCAGTTGGAAGTCTAGCTCGCCGTATTTGCGGTACAATGGGCGGCGAGCAGTGCTAGTTTCCATGCTGAAGGGTGCCCCCAACGAGTCAGGGATGAAGCGAGCCTCTACGTAGGCGCTGTAGTTGGTGGGGTAAAACGGCAGTCCTGTGAAGGTGAGGCGCACCGGGGCCGGTAGTGGCGATTTAAGCGAATCCTGGTACTCAGCGTTCAGCTCCTGCTGAAATGCCGCTACTAGTTTGGCGTGCTCCGCCATACTAGGTCGCGCGGAAGCGGTAACCGCCTGGGCCCATGCCCCATGAAGCCCCGAAACAAGCAAAACCCCAAGCAGCCAGATAGTTTTCATGCTGCAAAGTACGCTTGCTTCGCGCTACCCAGCACTTTCTACGGAACATGGGGCGGCCAGCCGCGTTTACAGTAGCGCGCCTCTCCTGCTACCCCCTATCTTCTGCCCAATCCTCTTCCGTACCTTCGCCCTCCTATGACTCCTGACGCCTCCGCCGCTAACCAGCCCCACAAGCTTTTTCTGCTCGACGCCTTCGCCCTGATTTACCGCGCGCACTTTGCCTTCAGCAAAAACCCGCGCGTGAACTCCAAAGGACTGAATACGGGGGCCATCTTGGGCTTCACGAACACCCTGGTAGAAGTGTTGCTGAAGGAAAAGCCGACCCACATTGGCGTAGCCTTTGATGCCCAGAAAAAAACCTTCCGCCACGAGCAGTTTGCCGAGTACAAAGCCCAGCGCCAGGCCATGCCCGAGGATATTGGGCTAGCCATTCCCTACATCAAAAAAATCATCAAAGCCTTCAACATCCCAATTCTGATGGTGGATGGCTTTGAGGCCGATGACGTAATTGGCACCTTGGCCCAGCGCGCTGAAAAACAAGGCTTTGGTGAGGTGTTTATGATGACGCCCGACAAAGACTACTGCCAGCTTGTAACGGACTGCATCAAGATTTACCGGCCCGCCTTTATGGGCAATGCGGCCGAGGTGCTCGATGTGAAGCATGTGCTGGAGCGCTTCGAGATTGAGCGGGTAGAGCAGGTGATTGACATTCTGGGGTTGCAGGGCGACGCCTCCGACAACATTCCGGGCATTCCGGGCATTGGCGAAAAAACCGCCAAGAAGCTGGTGCAGGAGTTTGGCTCCGTTGAAAACCTGATTGCCAACGTAGATAAGCTCAAAGGCAAGCAGCAGGAAAACGTGCGCAACTTCGCCGAGCAGGGCCTGCTAAGCAAAGAGCTGGCAACGATTCACCTCGACGTCCCGATTGAGTTTGAGGCCGACAAATTGGTGCTGGAAGAGCCCAACGCCGAGGAGCTGCGGCAGTTGTTTGATGAGCTGGAGTTCCGGCAATTGGCGGCTCGGGTGCTGGGCGGGGGTAGTGCGGCTGGTACTAGTGCCGCCCCAACGCCTAGGGGTGCCCGTCGGCCCAAGGTCACGGAAGGCCAGGGCAGCCTGTTCGGTTCTTCGGCCGATGCAGCCGTGGCTATTGCCACCGAGGAAGGCGAAACCGGCAGCCTTGGCGCTCCCTCGGGCCCACGCCGCACCCTGCAGGATGTTCCGCACAACTATCACCTCATCGATACGCCCGAGCTGCGCCAGTCTTTACTAGGGTTCCTGTTGCAGCAAACCGAGGTCAGCTTCGATACCGAAACCACCGGCCTCGATACCATGACGGCGCGCCTCGTAGGTCTGTCGTTTTGCTGGCTGCCCGGCGAAGCGTATTACGTGCCCGTCCCGACGGATGACCAGGAAGCTGCGCAGGCGTTGGTAGATGAATTCCGGCCCTTCTTCGATGCCGAGCAGATTCTCAAAATCGGCCAGAACATCAAGTACGACCTGACCATACTGAAGCACTACGGGGTGCAGATGCGCGGGCAGCTCTTCGACACTATGCTGGCCCACTACCTGCTGGAGCCCGACATGCGCCACAACATGGATGTGCTGGCCGAAACCTACCTGCATTATACGCCCGTCAGCATTACGGAGCTCATCGGCCCCAAAGGCAAAAAGCAGAAAACCATGGCCGACCTGCCACCGGCCGAAGTTTCAGACTACGCCTGCGAAGACGCCGACGTGACCTTGCAGCTCAAGCACGTGTTCGAGCCCTTACTCAAGGAAGTAGGCTTGCTGAATCTGCTGAATGAAGTGGAAAATCCGCTCGTGCCGGTGCTAGCCGACATTGAGTATGAGGGCGTGAAGATTGACTCCGGCGCCATGGGCGAATACTCGGCGGAGCTGCAAGGTTACATCCAGGAAATGGAGAAGCAGATTTTTGCCGAAGCCGGCCAGGAATTCAACATTGGCTCACCGAAGCAGCTTGGGGAGGTGTTGTTTGATAAAATGGGCCTAGGCGGCGGCAAAATCAAGAAAACCAAAACGGGCCAGTATGCTACCGGCGAGGAAATACTGAGCCAGCTGGCCGCCGATGCACCCATTGCCAGCCTGATTCTGGAGCACCGCCAGCTAACTAAGCTGCGCTCAACCTACGTGGAGGCACTGCCCCAGCTGGTATGCGAGTTGGATGGCCGCGTGCACACCAGCTTCAACCAGGCCGTAACCGCCACCGGCCGCCTGAGCTCCACCAACCCCAACCTCCAGAACATTCCTATTAGGACAGAAAAAGGCCGCGAAATTCGCAAGGCGTTTGTGCCCCGCGATGATAAGCATGTGCTGCTCGCCGCCGACTACTCGCAGGTGGAGCTGCGCATTATGGCCGACTTCTCGGGCGACAAAACAATGATTGAAGCCTTCCGTCAGGGCCTCGACATCCATACCAGCACTGCCAGCAAGGTGTTTAAAGTGCCGCTTGATCAGGTGGACAGCGAGATGCGCCGCAAAGCTAAAACCGTCAACTTCGGTATCATCTATGGCATTTCCGCTTTCGGCCTGGCCCAGCGTATTGGCATCTCGCGCAAGGAAGCCACCGAAATTATCGACACGTATTTCGAGGAGTTCTACTCGGTAAAGAAGTTCATGGACGACAGCATTAACAAAGCGCGCGAGTTGGAATACGCCGAAACGCTGCTGGGCCGTCGCCGCTACCTCCGCGACATCAACTCGCGCAACGCTACCCTGCGCGGCTACACCGAGCGCAACGCCATCAACGCGCCCATACAAGGCACCGCCGCCGACATCATCAAGAAGGCCATGATCAATATCCACGACTGGCTGATTGAGGAGAAACTGGGCACCAAGATGATTCTGCAGGTGCACGACGAACTGGTGTTTGATGCCGTGCAGGAAGAGGTAGAATTCATCACGCCCAAAATAAAGGAACTGATGACCACTGCCCTGCTCCTGCCCCACGGTGTGCCCTTGGAGGTAGAAGTAGGCACGGGCCGCAACTGGCTGCAAGCACACTAGCCTGGGTATCCGGTCCGGCCGGGGGGCCGTATACCCCACGGCTGGGCCTTTCCCAGTGCCCTTTGTATGTTAGAAAATACGCACACTACTACCTTACAAAACATTGCTCGTGGCCTGCTAGGCACCTTTATGGTAGTTGCCGGAACGGGGCACCTCACGTTTTCCCGCCAGGAGTTTCAGGCCCAGGTACCCGACTTTATTCCGCTGGATAAAGACAGTATCGTTTTGGCTTCAGGAGTAGTGGAAATTGGGTTGGGACTGGCCCTGCTCGCGCTGAAAGGCCGGAACCGAGTGCGTATGGGCCTAGGGTTGGCGGCTTTCTATGCCCTAGTGTTTCCGGGCAACGTGCATCAGTACACGCACCACATTTCCGCTTTCGGCCTCGATACGGATGCGAAGCGGCTAGGTCGGTTATTTTTCCAACCCGTACTGATGGGCTGGGCTTTGTGGTCGACGGGTGCCCTTCGCGCGCTAAAACGCCGGTAACATCGGAACAGAAGCCTGGCTACAGCAACAGAGTTTAAACTCTCATGCCTCTCGTTGGTAGTATAGCATATGACAATAAATTCTCGCTTCGACGTAGTTGTAATCGGGGCCGGGCCGGTGGGGCTGGCGTGTGCCATTGAGGTGCAGCGGCGCGGGCTTACGGCTTGCGTAGTAGATAAGGGTGCACTCGTGAACTCCATTATTGGTTACCCTACCAATATGGAGTTCTTCTCGACGCCGGAGCTGCTGGAAATTGGGGGGCACCCCTTCCCCACCAGCCACTACAAGCCCTTGCGCGAAGATGGCCTCGACTATTACCGCCGCGTGGCTTTTGCCGAGAATTTACACCTGCGGCTTTATGAGCGGGTACTAGGCCTCGAAGGCGACCCAAGCCGCTATGAGGTGGTGACGGAGAAAGGCCGCATCAGCTGCCGCTTTGTGGTGGTGGCCACGGGCTTTTACGATGTGCCGAACTACCTGCAGGTGCCCGGCGAGGATCTGCCCCACGTCAGCCATTACTACAAAGAGCCGTATGCACACACTGGGCAACGGGTAGTAGTAATCGGCGCTAAGAACTCCTCTGCCAAAGCCGCACTCCAGCTGCTGCGCGCCGGCGCCGATGTCACGATGGTTATCCGGGGCGAGGACATCAGCCAGTCGGTGAAGTACTGGATTCGGCCCGACCTAGTAAACCGTATTAAGGAAGGCCGCATCAAGGCGTTTTTCAATACCACAGTGCAGCGCATCATGCCCGAAACCATAGAGCTGCAAACTCCGGAAGGCCCCTTGTCGCTACCCGCTAATTACGTATACGCTCTCACCGGCTACCACCCCGACTTCCGCTTCCTGACGGCCCTAGGCATCACGTGCCAAACCGATGCCGCCCAAACCCCTACCCACGATGCCGACACGCTGGAAACCAACCTACCTGGCGTGTACCTGGCCGGCACGGTATGCGGCGGCCTGAACACCAGCCGCTGGTTTATAGAGAATGGGCGCTACCACGCCCAGGTAATTGCGGCCCGGCTGGCCGGCGAGCCTTCACCAGAGCTGCCCGAAGTGTTGCAGCCAGTTCAGCTTTCCTAACCGAAATTATAAGCAAAAGAGAAGCCCTCTCCTGCTTGCAGGAGAGGGCTTTTGCAATTTAAATATCCTAGTACTATTACTGGGGGAAGTCGACGCCGCGGTAATCGTTCGGGTTTACCTGAGGAACACCAGCGTTGTATTTGGCATTGATGGCCTTAATCATTTCGTTGGCGATAATGGCGTAGCCACGAGGCGTGGGGTGCACACCATCCAGCGAGAACAAGTTGCCGCTGATAAAGCCAGCAGTGTTGTTTACGCCGTTCGTAAAGATACCAGACGTTGCTACGCGCGTGAAGAAGCTGTTGGCGTCAAAAACTGCCAAGCCTTTTGCAGTCGCAGTGCTCGTGATAACCGTATTCAGCGCGTTAGTACGGCTGGTTACTGCTGCTACTTCCGTAGCATCCAGCACCAGAGAGCTTGGCAACGCATTGGAGAGTCGGGCCAAGGCAGTGGCAACAGGAGCCGGAGCATCTGGAATCACCAGACCGATACCGTTGGGGAATGGGCTGGTAGCTGATGGTGTGTTGATAACCGAGCGGGCCGTTAGCAACAGCAGGTCATTAGCAGTAGCTTCGCGCTTCACGGGCTCGCTAGCGGTGCCAGTGGTAACGTACAGGCCAAAGCGGGTTCCGGCAGGTAGAGGACTACCCTCGGGCAGACCTAAGGCTGCTACTATAGTAGGAACCAGTGCTGGCGGAATAGGAGTGGCACGCACCTGAGCGATAACAGCAGCCGTAGGTACCGTCGTAAACAGGGGCACGTTGGTTACACTCGGAATGGTAGCTACTACTCCTTTGGCGCCATTAGCCGTCAAAGCATCTACTACCTGATTGTATTTGGCAGTAAAATCAGCAACGGAAGTCAATGGTGCACCGGTGCCGCCGGAAGTGGCGTAGCCTAGCACATCGTTGTTACCCAGCCAGTTGCTGAAGAAGGTGGGCTTTAACGTGCTTACACGCTCCTGTACATACTGCAGGTATGAAGCTGGTGAGGTGCCCAACAGGCGCTCGAAGTAAGGGTTGAAGCCAACAGGGTTATCCAGACCGTAACCGGCCGTGGTAACATCGGCCACCCGGATGCCGGGTACGCCCAGGTTTTGGTTATCGGTGCCCGTGTACTTAGCTAGCAGGGGCGTTTTGCCATCGGCACCAAGACCTACAACGGCATTGGGGGCTACACTACCAATCTGAGGGTTGCCGTTGCTATCAAAGCCGGTCAGCCGCAAATAGCCGCTGCCGTTGCTCTGTGCTGCCGTGAAGAGAGGTTGGACGAAATTGCCACCGCCTACCTTCTGGAACTGCATGGCCAGAATAGCCGGATACGACTTTTGCTGTCCTTCCAGATATAATCCATTGTCAGAGAAGCCAGCCGTCAGGGAGTTACCTACGGCAATGTAGGTAGCGAAATTAGCCGTGCCGCTGCTGGGCTTGAAATCATCTTCTAAATCAGGCTGGCAGGCAGTAAAGCCCAGCCCGAGCAGTGCAGCGAAGGGCGAAAATTTGCGAAACAGGGAAGTATTCATGGGTCAGAAAGCGAGTCGCAATTAGAAAGCGTAGGTCAGGCCGATGCCCGGAATAACGATGTTGGTTTTGTAGGTGCCGGCTACACGGTCAGTAGTGCCATTGTTCACTAGCTGCTCCTGCGTTTCGGTCCGCTTCCGGATACCCACATACTGCACCGACAGGTCGACGCCAAATTTGCCAAAGGCGTAGGTAGCACCGGCCGTGCCGCTGAGGCGGTCGTTATCGGGCGTTTCGGGCGTTACAAAACCGTCTCTCACCGGCGTCTCGTCGTAGGCGCCACCGGCACGCACGGTCAGGCCCTCGGTGAGTTTGTACTGGCCGCCGAGGCGGAAGGTCAGAGCATCTTCGTAGTTGCGCTTCGACTCACTGAACGTAGCGCCATTGATTTGCTGGTCGAAATCAAAGCGCAGAGAACGGTACTCGCTCCAATGGGCCAAGTTTACGTCAAAGCCAATGGTCAGCTTATCGTTAGGCATGATGCCAATACCCACGCTGGTAGTAGCAATCAGGGGGAGCGTAGCACCAAACTTGGTAGCCTGGAAACGTGAGGTGAACGTGGCCGGAATGCCGGAGAACGTTACGTCGCCGTCTTTTACCTGCGCGTCAATTTTCGAGCGGTAGTTGATGCCCAGGGTAAACTTCTCGGATGGCTTAAAGAACAGGCCGGCGTTGAAGCCCAGCTTGGTTTCGGCTTTACCATCCAGCTCAATGTGCCCGTAGGAATCAGGCAATGGAATATCGCGCTGCAGGTTTACGGCTCCGTATGCCAACACTACTAGGCCGGCGCCCACGCTCAACTGGTCAGTAATAGCGTAGCTCACGGTGGGCTGCACAAAAATCGACTTCAGATCGATGTCCGTGAGAGCCGTACGGCCTTCCCAGCCCTCAGCGTACTGCAGCTGGCTACCGAAAGGCGTGTATACAGCAATACCAGCGCGGAATTTACCTTCCGTAGGGCCAAAGCCAGCATACACGTTGAAGGGAGTAGTTACGGTGTTGCGCAACTCCCGCTGCTGGCTGCCGCCTTCGGCCACAAACGCGCTGCGGGCCATCGTAGCATTCACCCCTATCTGCACGCCGCGGTCCTTTACCATAGCCAATGCGCCGGGGTTATAGAACATGGCCGCCTGATCCAGCGACAAGCCTACACCTACACCGCCCATGCCATTATTCTTCTGGCCCGAGAGGGTTACCTGATAGCCACCCGCCGAAGCCGCTGTTACCGAGAGCAGCGCCCCTCCCGTGAGGAGTAGATATTTTAAATTCATACGGAGAAAGAGATGAGTGAGAATTGAGGGTTATAGGCCTAAATGTAGGGAGAAAAATGAAGGTTTAGTCGGCTTGCCGACTAAGTTTATTATTTGTTTTTTCGCGCCTATGGCCACTTTTTGCAAGTACTAGGTCTGTTTGGGCACCAAACCTAGCACCTACACACCTTGCTTTTTCATTGGGCTGGCAGTAAGTAATTACTCACGGCTAGCCAGCACCTCACGCGAAGCTAGGTTCAGGTGCTGACCCGCTACCAGCAGGTGCACCCGCAGATCCTGCCCGCTTACGGGCTCGCCCTTTCCTACTTTTCCGAGATTACTACCCCTTAAATGGTGTCCATCTACCACCATCACTACCCCATCGCCAAACACCTCGGCCTCCTGGCCGCCTCGTACAATTATACCGGTTTCTTCGGCCAGCCCGATGCCCAGGCACATAGGATGGGCTAGCAGCGCATGGGCTAATCGCCCGAACCGCCCGCGCTCAATAAAGTGCTGATCAATAAGCAGGCGCGGCAGCAGCCCCAAGCCCGATTCGGTACGGATGCCGCCTTTGCGCAGAGCGCGCCATCCGTAGCCATCTACCAGCATGTATTCCGTGAGGGCAGCGGCGCCAGCACTAGTGCCCGCCACTATAAAGCTGGGCTCCGTGTAATAGCGCTCATGCAGTACCCGCAGAAACTCGGTACCCCGCAATACCTCTGTAATAAGCTCTTGGTCGCCGCCGGAAAAGAACACGAGGCCGGCCCGGCGCAGGCGGCGCAGCGTGGCGGGCGCATCAGCGGGGTGGTGCTCACTGATGGGCAAGTGGTGGGCGGCCGTGCAGCCTAGCTCGCGCAGTGCTTTCTCATAGGCTGCAGCCGTAGCCTGCGAATCGCGCGGTGATGCTACCGTCAGAATTTCAACTGGGGTACCGGGGCTGGGCAGCATGTCGCAGAGCAACGCCAGTAGGTTATCATCATCGCCTCCACCAAGGGCAATGAGCGTTCCTAGGGGCAGGGCAGCAGACGGCGACGACTGGGACATAGAGCAGAGAAAAGGACAGATCGGGCCAAAAGTAGCAGATAGGCCGGGTATGGAACTGCCTGCCGCGAAGTAAGGTTACGGCGGAGCTTGCAAACGCAACCGCTCCGGTAGTTACCCATCATGGCTTCCGGCGCTGGTGACCCCTAGTAACCGGCCCGGATAAATATATTGCACAGGCCACTTATCGGACCGAAAAGAGGTACTTTTGCGCGCCGGTTCGGCATGTCTCACCAACTCCCTTCTGCCTAGCGAAAAACCTCCTCTTGCCGTACATGAATCAGCACCCCACTACCGACCATATTACGTCCCTGATTCAGGAGGGCGAGTTTTTCAAACTCAAGGAAGTGCTCAAGCGCTTTGAGCCCAATGAGGTAGTAGAACTGATTGAACAGGAAGAAGAGCGCGAGCAGCTGATTATTTTCCGGCTGCTGCCGCTGAGTTTGGCCACCGAGGTGTTTGAGTACCTCGACCTCGACATTCAGAAGCACTTTCTGGCCAACCTCTCGCAGGACAAAATTGCCGACATCCTGAACGAGATGTCGCCCGACGACCGGACGGCGCTGCTCGAGTTTCTGCCCGATGAGCTGGTGCGGGAGCTGATCCAGACGCTGTCGGAGCCGGAGCGCAAGGTGACGCTGGAGCTGCTGGGCTACCCCGAGTACTCGGTAGGCCGCCTGATGACGCCAGACTACATTGCCATTCGGGAAAGCTGGACGGTGCAGCAGGTGCTTGATTACATCCGGCGGCACGGAGGCCAGTCGGAAACCCTGAGCGTGCTGTACGTAACCGATGAGCGCGGCGTGCTGATTGACGATATCCGGATTCGGGAGCTGTTGCTGGCTGACCCCGAAAAGCGTGTGGGCGACATGATGGACCGCCGCTTTGTGGAACTGAACATCATGCAGGACCAGGAGGAGGCCATTGAGGTGTTCCGGCGCAACGACCGTGTAGCGCTGCCCGTGGTAAACGACGAAGGCGTGCTGTTCGGCATCGTGACCATTGACGACATCCTGGATATTCGGGAAGAAGAGGATACCGAAGACATTCAGAAGCTGGGTGGTTCGGCTGCCCTGGATGAGCCGTATCTGGCCACCTCCATCTGGGGCATGGTGAAGAAGCGGGCCGGCTGGCTCGTGATTCTGCTGCTGGGCGAGATGTTGACTACCTCAGCCATGCACCACTTCGAGGACGATTTGCAGAAGGCGGCCGTGCTGGGCTTGTTTATTCCGCTGATTATCTCGGCGGGTGGCAACGCCGGCTCGCAGGCTACTTCCCTTATCATCCGGGCCATGAGCTTGGGCGAATTTCAGATAGCTGACTGGTGGCTGGTAATGCGCCGGGAGCTGCTCTCGGGTTTGCTGTTAGGTTTGATTCTGGGGGTAGTAGGCTCGTTGCGCATTGTGCTGTGGGCCACCGTTATCGACCCCGGCTACTTCGGGCAGTACTGGCAGCTGATTTCCATCACGGTCGGCTTCTCGCTGCTGGGCATTGTGTTGTGGGGAGCCTTGGCCGGTGCTATGCTGCCCATGCTGCTTAAGCGCCTAGGCCTCGACCCGGCCACGGCTTCGGCGCCATTCGTTGCCACGCTGGTAGACGTAACGGGGCTTATTATCTACTTCTCGGTGGCTACGTTCGTGCTCAGCGGTACGCTGCTGTAAGCGCAGCCCAGAAGCTACCTTGCTACCCCTCTTATTCGGGCCAACCGCTTCAAGCTAAAAATCGAGCTTGCCGCGGTTGGCCTTTTTTTCGCCGTGCTTTTTCTTGGACTCCAGGCGCTGGCGCACGGCGCCTTTGCTGGGCTTGGTGGCTTTGCGGGCCTTGGGCTTGTGCAGGGC
Source organism: Hymenobacter tenuis (assembly GCF_054780495.1). Lineage (NCBI taxonomy): Bacteria > Pseudomonadati > Bacteroidota > Cytophagia > Cytophagales > Hymenobacteraceae > Hymenobacter > Hymenobacter tenuis. Next base: position 205,733 of record NZ_BAAGWF010000003.1, on the reverse strand, counting down.
TTTTTGGAGCGTTTCATGAAATTTGCGCAAGGCCGTTTCCTTGTTGCGCAGCTGGCTCCGATCTTCCTGCGCTGAAATCAGCAACTCGCCTTCCGTGGTCAGGCGCGAGGCCAGCTTTTGCAGCAGCGTTTGCTTTTGCTCTTCAGTAAGCAGCTCCGATTCCTGAATGCGAAAGCGCAACTCTACTCTTGACTCTACTTTGTTTACGTTTTGGCCGCCGGGCCCACTGCTGCGGCTGGTTTGGAAAATGAGTTCGGGCAGAAACGCGTCGGCGGGAGGTAGCATGAGAGCAGTAACGAGGTATACAGAAAGGAGGGGTTTGCGCGCTGCGCAGGGCTAGTAACCAAGCTGCCTAGGCGCCCACAAACTTCAGCATTTTCCAGAGCAGCCACCCCAGCCAGCCGGCCCGAATCGTCCAGGCCACGGTGCGAGCCCAGTTCGTGCGCACTAGCCCATCAATGGCCACATAGTCGTAGCCCTGTGCCAAGCGGTTATGGAAAGGCACGGAGATGAAAAAAGTGGCCGCCCACACAAAGAGCACCAACGCTAGCTGCCACCACCGGACCAAGCCCAGCTCATGCCCCTGCCAGGCCAAGGCGCACGCCAGCAACAATTCCAGCACCATGGGGCCCATCACTACCCACCCAATACGGGTGGAGTGCTGCTGATGAAACTCCGGAAATGTGTCGGGGTTAGCCTGGGCAAAGCCGGGGTAATGCACCAGCTGCACCGTCCAGATTACGCCGGTTAAGTACACCGTTACCAAAAAGTTAAGGAGAGTAAGTTGGGGCAAATCCATAAGCAGGCAACGAGGACAGCAGAATAGCTGTCTTTGTGCCTACGTGAAATACCTGGTTCGCGCTACATTCGCCTGCTCATCTGTTTTCCCACTTCCTTCATGCACCTCTCCCCCTCTCTGCGGCCCTGGCTACTGGCAGCTCCTGTTCTGGGCCTTTTTCTAGGTAGCTGCAACTCCGGCGGCAAGTCCGGTACTGCTCAGCCCGACCTGATTCAGGCCAACCTCGATACCACCGTGCACCCCGGCGACGACTTTTACCGGTACGCCAACGGCACCTGGTTTACCCAGCACCCCATTCCGGCTTCCGAAAGCAATTGGGGCATCGGCAAAGAGGTACAGAATGAAGTGTACGCCCGGCTGCGCAAGCTGAACGAAGACGCCGCCCGGGCCAATGCCGCAGCTGGCTCGGTGCAGCAGAAAATCGGGGATTTTTGGGCCACCGGCATGGACTCCGTGGCGCTTGCCAAGCAGGGAGCCGCGCCCCTGAAGTTGGAGTTAGACCGGATTGCGGCCATGCAGTCGGTGGCCGATGTGCAGACTGAAATTGCCCGCCTCAAACCGCTGGGCGTGAATGCGCTCTTTGGCAGCTACATCGGGCAAGATGCCAAAAACAGCGACAAAATGGCCTTGCAGCTGTACCAGGCGGGCTTGGGCCTCCCAAACCGCGACTACTACTTCAACAAAGACGCCCGCACCAGCAACATCCGCAAAGAGTACAGCCTGCACCTAGCTAAGATGTTTGGGTTGCTAGGCCAGGATGCGGCTACAGCCCAAGCCAATGCGGCCCGCGTGATGCAGCTGGAAACTAAGCTAGCCGCCGCCTCGCGCAAGCTGGAAGCCCTGCGCGACCCCTACGCTAACTACAACAAACTGACCGTGGCGGGCCTCGATAAGCTCACGCCCGGCCTCAACTGGAAAACGTGGCTAGGGCAGCTTGACCTGGCCCAGGTGGATACCGTAATTGTAGGCCAGCCGGAATTTTACAGAGAAGCCGGCCGCCTGCTGCAGACTGCCCCACTCGCCGACTGGAAATCCTACTTGCAGTGGCACCTCGTGAATGCCTATGCCGGCACGCTCAGCCCCGCTTTTGATGAGCAGAACTTCCACTTCTACGGCACTATTCTGCAGGGCGCCAAGCAGCAGCGGCCCCGCTGGAAACGGGTGCTCGATGCCGAGGAAAACGCTATGGGCGAGGTACTAGGTCAGCTTTTCGTGAAAGAGTACTTCCCGCCCGCTACCAAGGAGCGCTACGAGAAGCTAACTGAAAATGTAGTAGCCTCTTTCCGGGAGCATATTCAGAAGCTGGACTGGATGAGCGACTCTACCAAGCAGAAAGCCCTCGTGAAGCTGGGCAAAATCACGCGCAAGGTGGGCTACCCCGAGAAATGGAAAGACTACTCCACGTTGAAGGTTGACCGCAGCTCCTACGCCCAAAACGTGATGCGCGCCAACGAGTGGGCCTACCGGTACAACTTAAGCAAACTGGGTAAGCCTGTAAACCGCCAGGAGTGGGAAATGACGCCCCAAACCTACAACGCCTACTACAACCCCAGCAACAACGAAATTGTACTGCCAGCGGCCATATTCGCCATTCCGGGCCTGGTTGATGCCAACGCCGATGACGCCATCATTTATGGGTACGCGGGCGCCAGCACCATTGGGCACGAGCTTACGCACGGCTTTGATGACGAGGGCAGCCAGTTTGATGACCGCGGTAACCTGCGCAACTGGTGGACCAAGAAAGACCGCCAGCTGTTCCAGCAGCGCGTAAATGGCATTGTGCGCCAGTTCAATGGCTATACCGTGCTCGATTCCCTGCACATCAACGGCAAAGCCACCGCCGGCGAAAACATAGCCGACCTGGGCGGCATCGTCATTGCACTTGATGCGTTTAAGAAAACCGAGCAGTATAAGAAAGGCGAAAAGATTGGTGGCCTCACGCCTACGCAACGCTACTTCCTAGGCTATGCGCTGGGCTGGCAGGTGCACCAGCGCGACGAGCGCCTGGCCCAAGCCATCCTGACCGACGTGCACTCGCCGGCGCAGTACCGCATCAACGGCCCCTTCGCCGATGTGCCGGAGTTTTACGAGGCCTTCAATGTGAAGCCTGGTAACAAGCTTTACTTGCCTGATTCGGCCCGCGTGAAGATTTGGTAACACCTAGCGTGCACTAGGTAGCTCAGCCTCTTAAAGCCTCGGCCCCATGCCAATGGTTTCTCGCGAAACTGTTGACATGGGGCCGATTGGCAGTGGCAGCAGCCTGGATAGTTACTAGGCATCAGGAGTTCTCGAACCCTAGGTCTGCTGTTGCCTGCAACTGCTTTACGCACAGTATTAAGAGTTTGCGCACCGACTATTTAGGTCTGATTATATAGACGCCGAACAATTGTTTTGTGCAAACGGGCAACCCTTGGCGGGCGTGCTCCATCTTATACGCTGATATCCACCTTTAATGTGCTCAGTATCATGAAAATGCTTCGTTTACTTGTACCCGGCTTGCTGCTTGCTGTACTTCTGTTGTCGGCCTTTCGGGTGGCTGATACGCGCGAGACGCGCTCCGTGGGCGCTTTCACTTCTGTGGGGTTGGGCGGCTCGATGAAGGTAGTGCTGCGCCAGGGCAGCCCGCAGAAAGTGGAAGTAGTCGGCAACTCCGAGGACCTGGCCCACCTCGAAACGAAAGTCACCAACGGCCAGCTGCACATCAATACTAAAAAGGAAGGCTACTTCAACTCGTACCGCTACAAAGACAATGTTACGGTGTTCGTGACGATGCCCACCATTAAAGCGCTAGGCGTAAGCGGCTCGGGCACCATTAAGGCAGCGGACCCCATTAAAGCCAACAACTTGGACCTGGCGGTGAGCGGCTCGGGCGGTATTGAGCTTACCAGCGTAACGGCCGATAAAATCAGTTCTTCGCTTTCGGGTTCGGGTACCATTGCGGCATCGGGGGCAGCGCCATCGCATGATATCAGCGTGAGCGGCTCGGGCGGCGTGCAAGCTCGCAACCTGAAAAGCAAAACCTGCAGCATCAGCATTAGCGGCTCTGGTGATTGCCGGGTACAGGCTACCGACCGGCTGGAAGCCAGCATTGTAGGCTCCGGTGATGTGTACGTAACCGGCCACCCCCAAATCAAAAGCTCCGTGGTAGGCAGCGGCCGCGTTCATCAGCAATAGCCGCAGTTTTCACCAAAGCTCTAGTAAACCCAAAGCCCCGGCTGCCATAGCAGTCGGGGCTTTGGGTTGTTTAGGACCCTAGGCGAGTGTCCTACCCGCCAGAGGCTAGCGGCGTATTTCCAGGCGCTGTGTTACGATGCCTTTGCTTGAAGCCAGCCGCACCATATACACGCCCGGGGCCAGCTGGCCGGGCCGCAAGGTGTGCTCAGTGCTGCTGCTGGCCGGCAGTTTCTGGGCGTAAACCACCCGGCCCGTCAGGTCCAGCACCTGCAGTTCCATGGCTTCGGCCGTGGGCTGCTCCAACCGAATGGTGCAAGCGCCATCGGGGGTTGGGTTGGGGAAAAGGGCTAGGCGCATACCCGCGTTGGCTGCTCCTTCCTTCCGGACAGATACTACTTCCGAGAAGCGCGCACTGCCATCCAGATCAACCTGGCGCAGGCGGTAGTAGCTCAGACCGGCAAACGGCGTGCGGTCAAGGAAGGAGTACACCTGCTGGCGCTGCGAGTTACCAGCCGCCGCTACCTCCCCTACCGGCTCAAACACCTGGCCGTTCACGGAGCGCTCAACCAAAAAGGCGGCGCTGTTTACTTCCATGGCAGTTTCCCACCGAACTGCTACCCCGGCTGCCTCGGCCTGCGCTCCAAAGCGCGTGAGCGTAACTGGCAGAGGCGCATTGGAGGTGGAGGTACAGAGCCGACCCGCCGGCACCACCTGCCGCGCAATGCCTGCCGCCGTGTTCGAGTATTCAAGCCGCAGCACATTCAGCCCGCCGTCATCACCATACACTATCAGAACATCGTGTAGGCCCGCCGTAAGGGTTACCGTTTTAGACACTGTTTCTTGCAAGTGCTGACCGCCATTGTCGATAAATGCGTTGCCGGCAGTAGGATTGTTAGCAATTGCAAAATTGTCGAGCCACATATACGAGGCGTCATCTGAAGTCAGGTAGAACGTGTAGGTACCATCAACCGGTATAGAAATGCGGCCTCGGAAACGCACTGTGAAGTCGTCGGGGCTTCCTTCCGTTGAGGTGCTGGTGGCAATTCCCGTCAGGTCTCCCCAGCTACCATCGTTCGTGTAATTGAGGGCCTGCGTAAGCCGGGTCTGGACGGGTGCTGGATTATTGTTAAAGAAATTGAGCTTATCGAAATACCCTTGAAAAAACTCGGCATATAACCCCGACGAGGCGCGGCCGCCGCCGGCATCAAGCCCACGACATTCCAGCGGCGCTACGGCTACCACCTGCACCGAATATACCTGGGCAAACACGGCAGTTCCGCCACCATTGCGGGCGGCCACATCAATAGAGTAGGCTCCCTCCGGCACGGTAGTGCCAATAGTCAGGCGGCCGTTATCGGGGTTGATGGTGATGCCGGCGGGCAAAGCAGCCGCGTTGGCAATGGTATACTGTACCACTTCCGATGCGCTGGTAGTGGTAGGCAAACCTGAGTTCACGGCCCGGCCTACCGGCATGCGCAAGGTGTTGGGGGCGTACGTCAGGGCTGAAGCTAGGGCCTGTAACGGCTGGGTAGAGCTACAGAAAACACTGGTGGGCACTACCTGCCGCGCAATGTTCAGGCCGGGGCTGGCATACTCCAGCACTAGCTGGTTGTTTACCTCCAAATCGCCATAGAGAAAGGCAATGTTGTGCAGGCCGGCGCTGAGCTTGAGCGTAACACTTCTCTCTTCGGGCAAGTGCAAGCCACCGTTATTGATGACGGCTTCATTTAGCTTTAGTACGGGCTCAAGGGCGGCGTTGTCTAGCCACATGTAGGCTGCGTCATCGGCGGTTAGGTAGAAAGTATACGTGCCGGTAGCCGCCAGGTAAATGCTCCCGCGTAGGCGCACACTAAAGTTTTCGGGGTTGGCTTGGGTGCCCTCAGCCACCGGCAGTAGGTTGCCAAAACTATCATCTTCTGAAAAGTTTAGCTGCACTTCGGTGCGGATAATGCCGGGGGTTTTACCCGTAAAGAAAGCCGGATTATCGGCATAGTAGCCAGCGAAATACTCGGCATACAGTCCGGCGGCTGTGGGCTCTCCGCCGGGGTTCAGGCCTCCGCAGCCGCTAGGGAGTGGGGTAGTTACCTGAAAGCGGAACGCGTTGCGGAAGGTGCTGGTGCCCACAGCATTGGTCACGGCCACATCAATATTGTATTGTCCCTGCGGTACGGCAGCGGTAGCGCTGATCACGCCAGAAGTGGCATTGATGCTAATACCCGCGGGTAGCGTGGCGGCATTGGCCAACGCATAACCCGTAACGGCTGAACTCCCGTTCTGGACGGTAGGGGCAGCTGAAGTGCCGGTACCACCACTTGGGAAGGCGCGCTCCAAAGGGCTGTAGGTAATGGCGCGCGGCGTGAGCGGAGCCGGTACCTGTGCGGTGCAGAACGCGGCCGATGGAATTACCTGCCTGCTGATGCCGGGCCCGGAGTACTCCCACACCAGCACATTGTCGCAGCAGTCGTCGCCGTACAGCACCAGCACATTGTGGCGGCCGGCCGTGAGCGTAATCGTTCTTGCTCTGGTTTGGCTGGTATGGTTTCCGCCATTGTCAATTAGGGCCGTGCCAAGAGTGGGCGGCAGCAACAGCGCCTCGCCATCCAACCAGACGTAGGCGGCGTCGTCGGAGGTGAGGTAGAAGGTGTATTCGCCGGTAGTAGGAATCAGCAGGCTGCCCCGCATGCGAAGGCTATAGCGGTCAGCATCCGTTTCGGAGCCTTGCGACACTGCCAACAGGTTACCGAAACTGGCCGCATCCGGGAAGTTCACCTGAGATTCAATCCGCGTGATGCCGGCGGGGTTGCGGTTATCGGAGAAAAACCCCAGGTCATCATTAAAATATCCGGTGAAGTACTCAGCGTACAGGCCTGTAGCAGCAGGCTGCCCGCTAGGGTCATTACCGGTACACGCCTGCGCTGAAGCCGACGAAACCCGAAGCAGAAGTATCCCAAACAACACGAAACCCAACCAAACCAATTTACTTGTAGAGGAGCCGTTTTTCATGCTGTCGAGATTTATTGTAATTAAGACACTATGCACTACGTACTAAAGGTAAAATAATACATGCAAATTGCAACATTCTGTTTTTATATTGTATTAATAATATTATATCACTTTCACTATTCTAATATTATTTCCTTTAGGCCCACTGGTTAACATGTTATAACAACCTGACCTTCAATTATTCATACATATTACTATGAACAAAATTTTGTAATTAGTTGAGCTCATAGTACTCCTGATGCCAGTTGAAGTCAACTGTTCAAGACCCCGCCCGATTATTCAAACCAAGGACAATAGCAACTCTAACTATTTGATATTTAGCCATATAATCCAATCAGCCCGCAGCCGTCAGAGCAATGCTCTGACGGCTGCGGGCTGATTGGATTATACAAAGTGAGAGCTGCTAAGCGCTACCAGTCGAACAGGCCTCGCCGGGGTGCTTCCTTCGATTTCCTTTTTTCTTTTTTCTTGTCTTTTCCGTCCCCGAACAAGCCATTCAATAAGCCGGTGTTCTTTTCTTTTACTAGAATGTAGCGCACCGACAAGGCCGTCGGAAAGCGGGCCCAATCGTCGGAGTTGAACTCAACTGTTGGCTTAAAATCAAGGCTCAGCACGATTGGCGTAAACGCTACTTTGTACTCTACCCCTGCTAGGGCATCAAGGCCGCCAAAGCCGCCCGTGTCTTTGTTGTTGCCTACATGGCCACCCGCCCCGAAATAGTAGTTGAGGCTAGGCCCCAGAATACCGAAGTGACGCTCAGCTAACACCGTGGCACTCACTTCTCTGGAGCCTACCAGGGCCAACCCTTCCAGAGTGGTTTTCTCGAAGATCTTCTGCTGAATGGTGAGCCCGTAGTTGTTTTTGCTGAGGCGCAGGCCAGCAGCAGTGCGGTATTTTTGTGCGTGCGCATCGGAGGGTGCCAGCAGGGCAGCGGTCAGCATTCCGATGACCGAGAGCCCTCCTGCACGGAGTATCTGTGAGAACATCATAATCTTTTAAGAGCGGCTTTGAACCTGAGCAGCAGCTACGCGTTCAACGAACAGTACGGATGCAAAGTACGGGCCCGGTTCGGAAAAGCCGTCAACTTGCCACCCAACGGTGTACCTTGCCACCGTTTTCGCTTTGCTCCTAATTCCTCTTTCACGCCCGTGTACATTCATCAGGTGGCGGCTTATCTGCCCGCCGAAATCATTCATAACGAACACTTCACCCGTCTGAACGGACTTTCTCACGAGTGGATTACGGAGCGTACTGGCATACAGGCGCGCCGCAAGGCTGGCCCCGGCGAAAACACCAATACCATGGCTCTGGAGGCAACGCGCCGGGTTATGGCTCAGACGGAAGCCTTCCTGCCCGCTGAAGTTGATTTGATTGTAGGTGGCACCTACACTCCCCACGACACCATTTATACAGTAGCGCACGCGGTGCAGCGCGAACTGAACGTATCGGATATTCCGGTGGTCAGCATTTCGTCGGCCTGCTCTTCCTTGCTGAATGCGGTAGAAATTGTGGAAGGCTATTTTGCCTTGGGCAAAGCCAGCCGGGCCCTGGTGGTGGTAAGCGAGCATAACACGGCCTACAATAATGAGCACGATACTATAGCCGGCCACTTGTGGGGCGATGGGGCCTCGGCGCTGCTTATTTCCAAAGAGCGACTAGCCCCCACTGACCTGCATATACGCTCGGTGCTAACTGGCGGCGCCGGCAACATAGGCAAAGCCGACATTGCCGTGACGCTGAAGCCCGTGGAAAAAGGCATTGTAATGCCGCATGGCAAGGATGTGTTTCTGCATGCCTGCACCTACATGACGCGGGTAACCCAGCAGATTCTGGAGCGCAATGGCCTTTCCGTGGCCGACGTAACGTACCTGATACCGCACCAGGCCAATTTGCGCATTACCAAGAACGTGTTGCAGCAACTGGGCCTCTCCGAAGACAAAGGCATATCCAATATTGAGCAGTTGGGCAACACGGGTTGTGCCGGCGCAGCCATTGCCCTAGGCGAAACCTGGAACCAACTGGAACCCGGCAACAAAATTATCGTGACGGTATTTGGCGGCGGCTACTCCTATGGCGCCATGCTGCTGGAGCGCTAACTCCAAACGGTTCATGCCCCAAGCCGAGGTAGCAGCATTTGCTAGGCCTCTATGTAACGCAAACCGCCCCGCTCGTCCGCCATCAGGCACTACGAGCGGGGCGGTTTGCGTTACATAGAGGCCTAGTCCAGACGAATGAAGGGGGTAGTGCCTTTGGCGCCGTTAGAATCGGTCCAGCGCACTAGGTAGTAACCAGGGCGCAAGTCGGGCGGAGTCACAACCAACCGGTTAAGGCCCAATTGATAATCGAGCAGGGAGCCGCCCAGATACCGGCCCACCGCATCATAAAAGCGCACCGTGAGCGAGCCATTGGCCGTACCCAGGTACTGCAGCCCCAGCGGGCCACCTTCACCCGTGACAGGGTTTGGGAATATCTGGAGCGTGTTTACAGCAGTAGCATCGTCGGTGACGCCTACTGGCGGGCTGGTATCGAGGCTGTTATCGGGCCGGCGCACTCGCACGCGGTAGTAAAGCAGCCCGGTGGGCGCTTGTGCATCCTGGAAGCGGTATTGGCCGGTGCCGTTTCCGGCGGCTACGGTGCCTAGTGTTTGCCACCCCCTAGTTGTATCGGCGGGGGCGCGCTCTACCACAAACTCGGTTACAAAGCACTCGTCGCGGGTGGCCCATTGTACCGTTACGCCCAAGCCAGCGGCAAAAATGGCGTTCTGGCTTATTAAAGGAGCCGGCAACATGGCGGGCTCCCCACAAATCGGGATGTTGAAGCCGCGGGTGCGGAGTACGTAGCGGCCACCTGCTATATCACTTATGGCCGCTAGCTCCCGGCTCCGTTGGCCGCGGGCTATGGCGTAGTGCATTACGGCGGTGGGCAAAATCAAGTGGGCAAGCTGCTGGGCATGGCCTAGCTCGTGCACTGCCACCGACTCGAAGTCTATCTGATTAACACTGGGGTTAGCAGGCCCGTACTGCCAATTCACGTCATCGTCGAACTGCATGTCCAGCTCCTGTACATAAAACGATACGTTGCCGTTTGGCAGGTAGCAGCCCAGGTAGTAGCTAGTAGTGCGGCCCAGCACGCCCGCCGGCAACTCGCTACTGCCATCGAACCCAACAGCATTCTGCTCATCTTCGTCGGCGCCGCTCTGGGTGCGGGTGGGGCCTACTTCCCAGTTGATGCCCGTTTGGCAACGCCAGCTTGCAAGGGCCCGCTGCCACGAGGCAGTTGCTGCTGCATTGGAAGCAAAGCTTGGATCGAAGCGGAACGTGATACCGCCCGAGCTGTTTTGGTTACGGTGCCCCGGCACGCCGCGCTGCTTGGTGTTGGTATCCTCTACGTTGGCAGCCGCATAAATTACCGTGATGGGCAGCGGGCTTAGGCCCTGCACCTGCTCGGAGGTAGATACGCGCACGGGCCCAGTGCCGGCTGGGTTGCCGGTGGCACTATGCGAGGGTACGCGCACCTGAATGCGGGTAGCGCTCCAGCTAACGTAATCATCTTCGTTGGCCTTGGTGTAGCTGGCGCCGCCGTCATCGGCATTCCGAAACTCCACGTAGCCCGTGCCGCGGGTAGCGCCAAAGCCGGTGCCCGAGATAGTAAGCACTGCGCCCGTTCCGGCCGGCAGGCTCAGCGGCGACAAGCCCGTAATTACTGGTGCCAACCCGCGAGCCGCTACAGGCGCCGTCTGGCGGGCCAAAGCCTGCTGCAATGCTTGGTTGGGGGCAATTTCCCGCGGAGCGGCCGCTGCTACTTTCTGGTAGAAAGCCGCATTCAATTGCTCATAGCGCCGAAAAGGATCGGTAGCTGTGGCCGTGCTCAGGTCATACTGCACAAAGCCTTGCTGGCTGGCATACACGGCCCAGCCAGAAGTGCTGCTCAAGCCTTTGAAAGCCGCTTTCTCGAGAAAGAAGACACCTTGCTGCCCCAGTGAAAGGGAAAGCGTATTGGTTAGCTGTTGGCGTTCCAGGCCTACGGTGCCGCCTTCTGTTAGCACGGTTAGCGTGGCGGGCGCTAGGCCTTTGAGTTGCTTAAACACCCGCAGCTGATGGCGGGTAAAAATTCGCCCACTTGGCGCTCTAAAACTCTGGGCGGTAACTACCTCAGCCTCTACAATGAGCGCGGCGCGGGCTGCGCGCACGGCGGGGTCAATGGGCAGCAACAGGCAGTGGGTTTCCGGAGCAGCAGCCAGTAGCGGGCTGGCAGGGTCGGTAGATTGCGCCTGACCACGAGGTGAGGCCAACAGGCACATCGCCACAGCTGACAGCAGGCGGGGTAGAAATTTCATAGAATAGAAACGGTCCGTGGGCTTTTAGTAAGGTACTGGTTTTGGCTGCCGAAAGATTGGCAGGCCCCGTATTTTTTACTTGACTTGCTTGTGCTACCAGTCGCTGTGCCCGCAACCCAGCACACAGTTCGAGAGCCTATAAGGCCTAGCAACTTACTAGGCTGCCCTTGCGCTCAAACCGTTAAAACAAGCTCCCCTGTACTGGTTGCGGAATTACGCGCGGTGGCTGCACGGCCATGCCGGTAAGCTCGTGCAGGCGGCGCAGAAAGTGCTCAGCCCAAATAGGCGAGTGCATAATATCTTTCTGATGGATAAATACATAGGCCGTATGCAGCCCTGCTTCCAGCCATGCCGCAATGCGCGCTGCCCAGTCATCAGCCCTCCGGAAGTCAGAGTCGATAAGGCTGTGGCCGTTCAGGCGCAGGAAGGCAACGGGCGTAGTCAGGCGCATGTGCAGCACGTCGCGGCGGCCGGCCACATCACTTAGCACGAGTGGCTTGCCTAGGGCCTCGAGCATGGCCGTTACGGAGGCAAGTAACTCCCGATCAGCAAACCAAGCCGGATGCCGCAGCTCTACGGCCAGCGGCACAAAGGCCGGAAAATCGAGCAGGTAGCGCTCCAGGCGGGGCAAGTGCTCCGGACCAAACGTAGGCGGCAGTTGCAGAAACGTGTGGCCCAGGGTTTCGCCCAGCCCCTCAATAGCTCGGCAGAAGCTGATGGTAAGGTCGTCGGCGTTGTACAGGGCGCGGTCGTGGCTGATTACCTGGGGCAACTTGGGGCAAAACCGGAAGCTAGCGGGCACCGCCTCGCGCCAGCGTCGCACGGTAGTCGCGTCCGGAATGCGGTAGTGCGTGGTGTTCAGCTCAATGCTATTGAACTGCCGAGCGTAGTGATGGAGGTAGTCAGTTTCCCGGATGCCTTGCGGAAAATAGCTCCCTAGCCAAGCCTTATTGGTCCAGATGGGGCAGCCCACATACACGGTAGGAGGTGCGGGCTGCGCCGGTAGGGCACGCGCCAACAGAGTGGGAGTTTCGGGGTGGTCCGGAGGAAGCCGAAAATTAACGTAGCGCAGGTCGGAAAGGCGGCCAAAATCCATAGCCGAAGGTACGGCAAAACCAGCTCCCGCCGTTACACTTCAACCAGAGCCTGAACCGTCTATCTGCTTACTGGTCTTAGCATATTTCCGGGACATTTGCAACCTGCCTGCCCGAGCTTCCAATTCAAAAATGACAAAATTTTATTAGCCGCCGATTGTCTTATTTCTGCACGCCCCTACAACATGTATAAAAAGAGTACAAAAGTCGTCTTAACGAAACACAATCAGGCATTTTAGGCTATTACGTCGGATTATTTAAATACAATAATTATAAAAAAAGGTCAATTTTGAAGCAATAGTAGGTGTTCATACGTGTGTGGCAAAGGTTGTGGTTTGGCTAGCCCTTCTAGATTTGTCTGACTCACCAACCAGGAAAATGTATGAAGTTTGTTACACGACTACTTTTCTCGGGCTTGATGATGGCCACGCTCTTTGTGCTCCTGACGGCCTTCTCGGCTTCAGCCCGTACGCTGCGCGTAAGTGATGATGAAAAAGCCCCAGCCGGTGCCGCTAAAAAGGCAACCGTATTACGTGGCCGCGCCTCTTGGTACGGCCGCGAACACCAAGGATTGCGCACCAGCAGCGGCGAACGATTCGACCGGAACAAGTACACCTGTGCCCACAAGACCCTGCCCTTCGGCACTCGTCTGCGGGTTTCCAATCCTGAAACCGGTAAGTCGGTGGTAGTGCGGGTTTCCGACCGCGGGCCATTCCGTCATCAGCGCATCCTCGACCTCTCGGAAGTTGCGGCCCGCCCTTTGGGCATCGTTACGCATGGCGCCGTGTCGGTGGTAGCCGAAGTGGTGAGCCCCGAAACGCCCCTGGGCCCTACGGATGCCCCCGAGAATCTGGCTGTGCTGGCTGAAGATTCAACAGTTGAGGTTGAACTCCACACCGATATACGCTCCGGCTCTACCGAGGCAGCTGATGTAGCCCTCACGGCTGAGCCTTCGGCAACTTACGTCATTCAGGCCGGCACCTTTGGCGACGTACGCAATGCCCAGGCCCTGATGGATAAGATTCAGAGCTCAGAGCCCAAGCTGCTCGTGACCAGCATTGCTACCGCTTCGCCCGAAGGTAAAGCCCTGAATCGTGTGGTAGTAGGGCGCTTTGCCACGCCCGCCGAAGCCGATGTAGTTCGCCAACGCCTAGCCCGGCTAGGTATTGCCGGCTTGGTTCGGCAGGGCGAAAACCTGTAGCAGATTCCTTTTACCTTACAAAAAGGCCGTTCCTGTCCGGGAACGGCCTTTTTCGTTTCAAGCAGGGTATAGCTCTTTATTGAATATTTATTCTATTCTATGCATAAATGGCATCTATTGGAGTTCGTTGATCATCTTTGACTCAACAATTCATTTATTCTTTTCTACATGTTAAAAACGTATTGCCTTCTGGCACTCGGCTTCACTGTATGTACTGCCAGCACGGCTCTGGGTCAAACCACAAAGGGCACCACGGTGCTAGGTCTGAGCGCTGGAAACATTAGCTACCAAAAAAATAACGGCTACCGTCAGATTAGCGCACAGCTTGCTCCTTCCATTGGTACGTTTGTGGCCGATAATGTAGCGCTGGGCATTGCCATACCTGTTCGTTACTCCTCCGTGAAGTCGCCGTATAACTTCGGCACCAGTCGAGGTCTGGAATTGGCGCTTTTGCCGTGGCTCCGTTACTACCTTCCTTCCAGCAGTAAACACCGGGTATTTGGTGAGTTAAGCGCAGGAGGAGTACTGGATAGCTATCGGACCGAGAGGGATGGCATCACTTTCAAAGGCAACGATGTTAGCCTGCTGGCCAGCCTGGGGGTAGGATACAGCTATTTTATCACGCCGAATGTGGGTTTGGAGGCATTGGCAAAATATGCTACCAACACAGGCAACTCAACCGTATTTGGCAAGGGCTACCTTGACATCAACCTGGGCTTCCGGGTGTACCTGCCGCAAGGCGGCGCTGCTTCGGTTCCGGCAGAGTAAGGGGGTAGGTCTCACTAGCTAACAATAGAATACGAAGCATTTACTACCTTCCGGGCTCCTGCTCGCTGGTTCTGTATGCTTCGTATTCTTAAGGCTGCCTTCGCTTTACTTATTACTCTTACCCTCACGTGGGTACTGAACACCAAACAAGGCGATGTACCGCCTGTAGCGCGGCTATTGAGCCCCTACCAGGGCTTTTGGCGAAATGGCGAGACGCCCGATGACTTTCCGGAGCAGCAGACCCTAGCACTGCCCGGCCTGCACCAGCCCGTGCGCGTGCGCTTCGATGACCGGCGCGTGCCGCATGTTTTTGCCGAAGACGAGCACGACCTCTACTACACCCAGGGCTACCTCACGGCCCGCGACCGGCTCTGGCAGATGGAGTTCATGACCCGGGTAGCGGCCGGCCGGATTTCGGAAGTAGTGGGACCAAAAGCGCTAGAGTACGACCGGTTTCAGCGCCGCATGGGCCTAGCATACGGCGCCGAAAACTCCCTGCGCGAAATGCTGCGCAACGATACCACCAAGCTGATTCTGGAGTCGTACTCGGCGGGAGTGAATGCCTACATCAGCAGCCTTTCGCCGAAAGACTACCCCTTCGAATACAAGTTCCTCGACTACGCCCCGGAACCCTGGCAACCGCTGAAGTGCGCCCTGTTACTGAAGCTGATGGCTTGGGACCTAAGCGGCCGCTCCGACGACTTGCGGATGAGCAACATCCTGAGCAAGTACGGCCCGAAGGTGGTGCAGGATCTGTTCCCGGATTACCCCAACCGCGAGTACGCCATTGTGCCGCCGGGCACGCCGCGCAACTTCACGCCGGTGCCGGTGCCTCCTACCCCTCCCTCCTTTGCCGCGGCCATGTCGGGCAAAGTGCCGGCGCGGGAGCCGGATGCCGAACTGGGCTCCAACAATTTTGCCGTAGCAGGCAGCCGCTCAGCCTCCGGACTGCCACTGCTGGCCAACGACCCGCATTTGCAGCTTAACCTGCCCAGCATCTGGTACCAGATTCAGCTGCATGCTCCGGGCCAGAACGTGTACGGCGTAACCATTCCGGGGGCGCCGGCCGTCATTATTGGCTTTACTGAAAACGCGGCCTGGGGCGTTACCAACGTGGGCGGCGACGTGCTAGACTGGTATCAACTCAAGTTCCGCGACTCAACCAAGCAGGCCTATTGGCACGATGGCCGCTGGAAGCCCGTGCGCCGGGTGGTGGAGCGCATTCCGGTGCGCGGCCTCCCCGACCGGCTTGATACCGTGCTCTATACCCACCACGGCCCCATTGTGTACGACCAGAACGAGAAGGTTTTTAACAAGCAAACGCCCGTGCGGCACGCCATGCGCTGGACGGCCCACGATGGCGCCAACGAGGTGCTGGCCTTCTACCGCCTCAACCACGCCCGCTCCCACCAAGATTACCGCCGCGCTCTGCGCACGTATGGCTCACCGGCCCAGAACTTTATCTTCGCCGATAACCAGAATGAAATTGCCATTCAGCCCAACGGCCGCTTTCCGCTGAAGTGGCCCGACCAAGGCAAGTTTATTCTGGATGGCACCGACGCGCGCCACGACTGGCAGGGCTGGATTCCGATGGAGCAGAACCCGCACGTGAAAGATCCGGCCCGCGGCTTCGTGTCGTCGGCTAACCAGCCCTCCGCTGGCCTCGACTATCCCTACTACTTGGGCTGGGACTACGCCCCTTCTGACCGCGGCCACCGCATCAATGAGCGCCTAGCGCGTATGCAGGGCGCAACCCCCGATAGCCTGCGGTTGCTACAGAATGACAACCTAGGCGTGAATGCTCGCCAGATGCTGCCCTGGATGCTAACCACTATGGCTGGCACCAAGCTTACAGACCGCGCATATCCACCACTTGCCCCTAGTTCTCCGGAAGGCAAAGTACTAGATAAACTCCGGCTCTGGAACTACCAGTACAGCGCCGATGCCGTTGGCGCTACCGTGTTCGAGCTATGGTACAATGACTTGGTGAAGCGCCTGTGGGAAGATGAGTTTGGGGCAGGCACGGGGCTAGAAATGCGCTACCCCAGCCGCGCCCGCACCAATCAATTACTGCTTCAGGAAGCAGAAACAGCACCGTGGGTGGATAACCGCAGTACGCCGAAGCGCGAAAACATCCAGGACCTGCTGAGAGCTTCCTTGCACTTCGCCGTCGATTCCTTGACCCGCAAGTTTGGGCCGCTGGGCGCAGAATGGGCGTGGACCAACCAGAAAAGCACCGACATCAACCACCTGGCTAACCTGCCCGGCTTTGGCCGCCATGATATTGAGTGCCCCGGCAGCCCCGGCTCCGTGAATGCCACTGGCCCACGCAACGGCCCCTCGTGGCGCATGGTGGTAGCGCTGGGCCCACAGGTGAAGGCGTACGGCATATTCCCCGGCGGGCAAAGTGGCAATCCAGCCTCGGCGTATTATGATGACATGATTGAAAGCTGGCGGTTGGGCAAACTCGATGAGCTAGTATTTCTACGGGCCGCCGACGAAAACCACCCGCGCCTGCAAGCCGCCTGGCGGCTGGAGGCGGCTCAGTAACTGATTTCCTTTTCTATTTATCTGTTCTATGATGTACTTATCACGCGCTGTTCTGGCCGCCTCCTTAGTACTAGGCACCTATTCCGCCGTAGCCCAAAATCCTACCCCCGTCCCGATGCCCACCGTTCCGGGCCCACCTGCGGCCAGCCGCGTGCAGGCCTATACATATGTGGAGCAGATGCCCGCTTTCCCAGGTGGCAAGGAGGCCCTGCTGGCAACCATCCAACAGAACCTGCGCTACCCCGCCATGGCTCCGCAACGGGGCTTGGAGGGCCGCGCGTTTGTGCAATACATAGTGCTCCCCGATGGCAGCCTCACCCAGATCGAGGTGATAAAGGGCCTAGGGGCTGGTTACGATGAAGAAGCCATTCGGGTGATGGAAAGCCTGCCCCGCTTCAGCCCAGGCCGGCAGAATGGCCGCGCCGTAGCCGTCATCCAAACTATTCCTATCATTTTCAAAAAGCCCTAATTGCCCGCGTATGGCTCGTTTCTGGCTTCTACTTTTCCTGATTGCCGCCTTGACTTCGGTCGCCCAACTGTTTCTGCCGTGGTGGAGCTTGGTGCCTGTTTGCCTGCTGCTGGCCGCGTGGCGAGGCAGCTCGGCTTGGCTGGCATTTCTGGTCGGACTGTTGGGCACGGGGCTGAGCTGGTGGCTGCCAGCCTTGTGGCTGAACACCCACGGTGCTGAGCGGCTGGCTAGCCGGTTGGCCTCTCTCTTCCCCCTAGGCGGCAATGCCTGGACGTTGGCGTTACTGAGCGGGCTGATAGCTGGGCTAGTAGGTGGGCTGGCGGCTCTTACTGGCTACTGGGCCCGCCAAGCACTAGCCCCTGCCACGGCGCCTACCCCGGTTTCATCGGAAATCTAACCTAGTAAGCAACCACAGAAAAGGCCGCGCATCCAAATGATGCGCGGCCTTTTCTGTGGTTGCCTCACTCCGACTAATACTGCGAGATAAACGCAAACGCCTGGAGCGTGTAGTTGGCTACTGAGGTAAAGTGGTTACCGCCCTGAATGGGGCGCAGCTGCACTTGGGTGGCGCCGCGGGCCCGCATGGCGTTGTAGGCATCTTCGGAGTTGAAGAATGGCACGTAATCATCGGCGGTGCCATGGAAGAGGGCTAGCGGCGCTACGGGCTTCCAGTCATGCAGGTCGTTGCTGCGGAAGGTGGCGCTCAAGGCTGCGTCGGAGCTAGTAAGCACGGCCTGGCGGAAAGGCTCAGCAAAAAGCTGTTGGGGCCGACTAGGCACCGCTCCAAACGGATTGGCTTGCAGCTGCGCCGCATACGGCTCCTTAAAGTACGCCGACAGCGGCCGGTTTAATCCATACACGCGGTTGTAGGTCGTCAGGACCCACACGTAGGTGCTCAGGAAATTCAACGACTGCTCCGACTTCATGATATACTGCGCAAAAGCCGTTTTGTGGTAGGCACCGGCCCCGGGTGCACTTGCCGTTACGGGTAACTCGGTGGCGTATTTTTCTTCCAGCAGCTTGTGCAGCGCCATAGTGGCATAGCCGCCTTCAGAATAGCCCAACAGGAAGTTTTTCTGGTTTACGGCCACGTTTTCCTTTTTCAAGAATTCACGGGCTGCCCGCAGCATATCCGCTGAGGCCGTGGCAAGCGAAGGGCCGTGCTCATAGGGGTGTGGCAAGGCCTTAGAGGCGCCGTAGCCAATGTAGTCGGGGGCCGAAACCACGTAGCCCGTAGCTGCCAGCACCGATACTACCGACCATAGCTCGCTCCCGGAGCTGTAGTACGAAGGCGCCCGGTTTTCATCTTCGGGCCGCAGGGTGCCGTGCTGGTAGCTGATAACTGGCAGGGCCTGAGGAGTTACCGGAACCAGCACCGCACCGGAAGCCGTAATGGCCTTCCCATCGGTGTTGGTGGTGGCATAGGTGAGACGGTACACCTTAATGGGGTAGCGAGCCAGGGCACCCACCAGCGGAATCTCGTTTACCCTGCTGGCCAAGGCAGTTGTGCTGTATTCGCCGATTAGGGTACTGCCCACCAGCACCGCTTTGGGTTCGGGCGCTACGGGTGGGGTAGCAGTAATAGGGGCAGCTGGCTCCGGCGAGTTGCTTTTGCAGCCCGGCGCGGCCGTAAGTAACACGAGCAGGCTCAGCAGCCAAGTGGCAGGTATGCGGGCAGAGGCCCGTCGCAGATCAGGTAGTTGCACAGAAGACAGAATGAAGGACGTAACCATGTGACGGGCCTAACACCGGAAACGCTAGGTCGCGTTCCGCACCCAAGTCGCTCGGCTTCTGGTTCGGGCCGCCTAGTAGGTTCAGGCTATGCATCACCCTAGTAACCGCCGGCACCTCAACCTGGCTGGAGTCAGAATATTTTATCTTTTTATCTAAGAAATTAGTTGCATAACTAATTTCTTAGTTTTACATTTATCTACTTCACTCCTACTTCTATGTCTGATTCATCATTTCCCGAACTCACCCGCGCCGAGGAGCAAGTAATGCAGGTGCTCTGGCAGCGCGGCCCTTCCTTCGTGAAGGACGTGGTGCCCGAGCTGCCGGCCCCAACCCCGGCCTATACCACAGTGTCCACTATCATCCGCATCCTGGAGCAAAAAGGCTTCGTTGACCACGAGGCGTTTGGGCGCACCCACCGCTACTTTGCGCTCGTTGGCCAAGATGAGTACCGGAGCTTTTCGCTGCGGAAGCTGCTAGGCGGCTATTTCGGCGGCTCGTTTAGCCGGTTGGTTTCCTTTTTCGCCAAGGAAGAAAACCTGGATACAACGCAGCTCGATGAGCTTCTACGGCACGCCCAGTCATCACCTCCTACCCCACCCACTGATGCTGACCTCCCTACTTCCGACGACCCTTCCCGCCCTGTGTAGCTGGCTGATTCAGAGCACCCTGCTGCTGGGTGCTGGCTGGCTGTTTTACCTTCTGGTACTGCGGCAGGAGCGGTGCTTTCAGTATAACAGGCGCTTTCTGCTGCTGGCACCTTGGTTGGCGCTGGTATTGCCTCCGTTGCTAACCCTAACCATCCCCTGGCTTCAGGCAGTGATACTGCCGTTAGGAAGTATATCGGGCAAGGGGGCCTTCCTGAGTGCTCTGCTGCCGGAAGTACAGGTTACAGCCAACGGCACAGTACCTGTGGGCGGGCTGGCTATAGCCGGGGGGTTGCCACTGGTGTATGGAGTAGTAGTGCTGGCGCTGCTGGCTCGACTGGGGGCGCAGGTACTGCAGCTCTGGCGTACTACCCGCTCCTGGCCCCGCGAAAGCCGCACGGGGTACACCTTGGTATTCACCGGAGGCCGGCGCCCGGTCAGCTCCTTTGGCCGGTGGGTTTTCTGGGACGAAACCAGCCACCTCACGCCCCCAGAGGCGGAGGCAGTACTGGCCCATGAGGTGGCGCACGTGCGCCAGGGCCACACCCGGGCGCGTCTGCTTCTGGAGGTAGCACGGGCACTGCTTTGGGCCTGCCCTGTTGTGCACTTCTTCCCAAGGGCGCTGGAGCTAACGCATGAGTTTCTGGCCGATGCCGCTGCCCTGCGCCCTACGGTTACCGCACCGGAGAAGCCGGCCGAATCTTATGCGGCGCTACTGGCCCGCCTGGCATTGCGCCAGCTTCATCCTGAGTTACCGCTTACGCATTCCTTTACCAATTCTCTTACCCTTACCCGTATTCGTATGCTTACCTCCCAATCTCCTGTTCGCCGCTGGAAGCAGTGGCTGGCACTGCCGCTCAGCGTGGCGCTGCTCGGGCTACTGGCCTGCGAGAAGTCTGCCGAGCTTTCGCCCCCGCCCCCGCCGCCACCCACTCTCATTACTACCAATGACCGGATAGCTCCTCCTCCCCCACCCCAGCTGGTGTATACGTATGTCGAGCAAATGCCTGAGTATGCCGGCGGCCAGGAACAGCTCCTGCGGGATATCGCCAAGCAGGTAACGTATCCGGCCGCTGCCAAAGCAGCTGGCCTTGAGGGCCGCGTATTTGTAAAGTTTATTGTGGCTGAAGATGGCAGCATACAAGCGGTGCACCTTCAGAAAGGCATACCAGCGCCGAAAGGACAGGAAGCCGCCGCTAAAGCACTGGATGAAGCAGCCCTAGCCGCTGTAAAAAGCCTGAATGGCCGCTGGACTCCCGGCCGCCAAGATAGCAAGCCGGCCGCCGTTTTCTACACCGTTCCGATAAGCTTTGCTTTGTAACAAGCGGGCTACTAGCCGCTTCACATTCTCCGCTGTAAAGTGGAGGCCTGCTCAAAACAAAGTCGCCGCTCTGCATACCCAGAGCGGCGACTTTGTTTTAAAAATCACATTAAAAACAGGTTAAAACGCGGATTTTCTTCTAGTAACCCGAACCAGCTATTCCACTTTTCGTTCGGAAACCCGCTACCTTAGAGGCACCATTCGCTTTCAATTCGTTTCCTTTCAGTGACTTATTTCCGGACTTTCACCCGCTTGGCGGCCCCTGCGCTGGCTTCTTTGGGCCTTGCTTTTACCCTCACTACCCTGCCCGGCTGCGGTTCACGCTCCGCCACCGACACGGAAACCCCGGCTACCCTCGCCGACACCGCCAAGCCGGTAGTAGTTGATACGCTGGCCCTGCAGAAGCAGGCCATGCGCCGCGACTCGCTCAAGGCCGACTCTATTGCCAAGAAAGATGGCCAACTGCCCGGCGCTATTCTGCCTGGACACCGCATTATTGCCTTTTATGGTAATATCCGCTCCAAGGGCATGGGCATTCTGGGCCGCGAGCCGAAGGAGCAGATGTTCCGCAAGTTTAAGGGCGTGCTGAAAGAGTGGCAGGACGCCGACCCTTCCATTCCGGTTCAGGCTGCGCTGCACAACGTAACCATCACGGCCCAAGGCACGCCTGGCAAAGACGGAAAGTGGCGCCTGATGAACTCAAAAGCTACCATCGAGGAAGTGTTGAGCTGGGCTAAGGAGCACAACTGCATTTTGTTTCTGGATGTGCAGCCAGGACACAGCACTTTAGAGGCCGAACTGCCCAAGCTGGAGCAGTACCTGAAAGACCCCATTGTGCACCTCGGCATCGACCCAGAGTTTTCGCTTTCGACCATGCCCGGCGTGCGTCCTAACCAGAAAATCGGCACCCTAGATGCTAAGGACGTAAACTTCACGGTGAACTTCTTGGCCCGTATCGTGAGCGAAAACAAGCTACCGCCCAAAGTCCTGACGGTGCACCGCTTCACGCGGAAGATGATTACCAACTACAAAAACATCAAGCTTGACCCCCGGGTACAGATTGTGATGCACATGGACGGCCACGGCGAGCCTACCCTGAAAAAGGACTCGTACCATGACTACATCCAGACTGAACCGGTGCAGTACACAGGCTTCAAGCTATTCTACGAGTACGATGCTCGCCCCAAGCCGCACCACATCATGACCCCCACTGAAATCCTGACGCAGCTTACGCCCAAGCCGTTGTACATCCAGTATCAGTAAGCTGTCTGCGCTAGTTTTATCAGAAAAAGCCCCACCAATCCTGATTGGTGGGGCTTTTTCTGTTCTGGCCTCCCGCCACCGGAGCCCGGGCTGGCAATGAGTTTATGCAATACCGTCTGGTATTCGGCCAGTGTAACTTGTCATTGGCAGGCAAAGCACTCGCATGCAGCGTGTGGTTAGTATCTTTAAAAAAATGGAGGCTAGTGCATTTCGCCCATAGGTGTACTCGGCACGCTTCCTTAGCCTCCTTGGTATGCCCTCTTTCCCACCCCTGTCCGACTATCTGAGCCTGTTTCGGCATCTGCCCGGCAACTTTTTGCTGATTACCCCCGATGCAGACTACACCATTGCGGATAACACCGATGGCCACGCGGCCGTCTCGTTTAAGCACCGTGAGGAGCTGGTAGGGCGCCCTTTGTTTGAGGCGTTTCCGGCAACCAACCCGGAGGCACATCAGATTATGCTGGCCTCTTTGCGGCAGGTGGAGCAAACCAAGCAGGCGCACACCATGCCCCGCATCCGCTATGATTTGGAGCGCCCCCTGGAGCAAGGAGGCGGCATGCAGGAGCTGTACTGGCAGGCAACGCATTATCCCATTCTCAATGAGCAAGGCGGCCTAGGCTACATTCTGCAGCAAACCGAGGACGTAACGCACCAGCAAGTAACCGAGCAACAGCAGTTGCAGGTGCAGCAGGAGCTAGCCGAAAGTCAGCAGCAAGCCCGCTTTTTGCTTGAGGCCTTGCCCCTTATGATGTGGACCACCCAGCCCGACGGCTCGGCGGACTACCAAAACCCGCGTTGGCTTGAGTTTACGGGCCGGCAACCCAATGATGTAGCGGGCAAGAGCTGGCTGGAAGATATGTATCCGGCCGACCGGGAGCGCGCGCAGGCGGCTTGGGCGCAGGCGCAGGCGAGTGGCCAGCCCTATGAGGCAGAGTACCGGTTGCGCCGCCATGATGGGGAATACCGCTGGATCCTGAGCCGCGGGGTACCGCGCCACAATGAGGCCGGAGAAATAATTGGCTGGGCCGGCACCGGCACCGACATTCACGAGCAGAAGCAGGTACAGCAGCAGCTAGCCGAAAAAGACCGGCAGCTGCACCAGATTTTGCAGCAGATTCCGGCGCATATTGCCACACTCAGCGGGCCCAACCATGTGTATACCTTCATGAATACACGCAGCGAGCAGCTGTTTGGCGGCACAGTGCAGCTAGGCGTGCCCGCGGTACAGGCCCGGCCGGAGTTTGCCACCAACGGCTATCTGCAGCTGATCAACCATGTGTATGAAACTGCGGTGCCCTTTGTGCTCTCCGAGATGCCTATGGAGCAGCCACCCGCACCTGATGGCTCGGTGAGTACGCTGTACTTCGACGGCAGCTTTCAGCCCCTTACAGATGAGCAAGGCCAGACCCAAGGCATTCTGGTGTTCGGGCTTGACGTGACGGAGCGGGTAGTAGCCCGCCAGCGGACCGCCGAGCTGATGGACGAAATCCGGCAGCAAGATGCGCAGTTCCAGACCCTGGTGGAATCACTACCCCTGCTGATTTCCATAACCGATGCCGAGGGTAACGTACTGTACCTGAATCCGCAACACTACGCCTACACGGGACAGCCGGCTACCGGCGGGGCCGAAAAATGGAAAGATGCCGTTCACCCAGACGATGTCGAAAGTTTCCAGCAGGCGTTTGCCCAGGCCCGAGCGCAGGAGAAACCCTGGTCGATGGAGCTGCGGTTGCGTCGCCACGACGGCCAGTACCGCTGGCAGCTGTTGCATTCCGTTCCGCTGCTGCACCCCAGCAATAACACCATCACACGGTGGTATGGCTCCAGTATCGATATTCATGATGCCAAGCTATTTCAGCAGCAGCTGGAGCAAAAAGACCAGCAACTACTCCAGATTCTGAGCCAGGTACCTGCCTACATTGCCACCGTAAGCGGGCCCGAGCACCGATTTACCTTCGCAACACCCAACTACAATACCCTAATGGGCGGGCGCGTGCAGCTAGGCCAGCGGGCGGCGGAGCTATTACCGGAAGTAGCGGCTCAGGGCTTCATTGACCTGCTTGAAACCGTGTACCGCACCAACCAACCGCACATTGGCCACGAGAGTCCTATTCAGCTACTGGACCCAGAAACCGGAGGCACCCGGGAACACTACCTCGATTATGTGTACCAACCGCTCTACGATAACAAGGGCGAAGCGCAGGGCATTTTGGCGTTCGGCATTGATGTAACCCAACAGGTACTGGCCCGGCAGCGGGCCGATAGGCTGGCGGCGGAAGTTCGGCGCAGCGACGAGCGGTTGCGGCGCATGCTCGATGCGCTGCCCAACATCACCTATATCAATGAGGCCTCCGGCGACGGGCATTATGTAAGTCCGCAGTGGTATGCCTACACGGGCCTGCCAGAGGGCTCCAGCATTGCCCAGCATTGGCGAGACGTCACGCATCCTGATGATTTGGCGCGGGTAGAAAACCACTACCAACAAGCGCGGCAACAGCAGGGCGGCTGGAGTTTCGAGGTGCGGTTTCGGGGAGTTGATGGCCAGTACCGGTGGTTTCTCAACCAGGCCCAACCCGAGCTGGACGCGGCTGGGCTGCTGCTGCGGTGGTACGGCTCCAACACCGATATCCATACCCAAAAGGAGCTTACGGAAGCCCTGCGCCAGAGCGAGGAATACTTCCGGTTCCTTTCAGAAAGTGTACCCCAGATTATCTGGACAGCGGAGGCCGATGGCCAGGTAGACTACTTTAACCAGCGGCTGCTGGAGGTAACTGGGTTGCGGCCCGAAGACTGCCTAGGCTTTTCGGCCTGGGCAGCCCTTTTGCACCCCGATGACGAAGCCCGCTCCTTGGCTACCTGGCAGGCGGCTTACCAGAATGGAACTCCCTATGAAATAGAGTACCGCTTTATTTCGCGCACGGGCGGCTACCGCTGGTTTCTGGGCCGGGCCGAGCCACTCCGCAACGAGGACGGCCACGTCATTCGGTGGTTTGGCTCCTGCACGGATATCGACGAGGTAAAGCAAAACCAGCAACTGATGCAGCTGCAAAACTCGCAGCTCACCCAAATCAATCAGGCCCTCGATAACTTCGTGTACACCGCCTCGCACGATTTAAAGCAGCCGATTACCAACATGGCGGGCATTTTTGAAGAGCTCAAGCGCAACGTTACCTTCCATGACCAAGATGCCGCGCAGCTCATCGGGATGTTCGATGATGCGCTGCAGCAGATTAATGTCACTATCCGCAACCTTTCCGATGTGGTTCAGGTGCAGCGCCAGCACGATCAGCTGCCAGCGGAGCCTATTGAGCTGCTTGCGTTTGCCCAGAACATTATCCTGAGCTTGCAAGACCAGGTGGAGGAACTGCACGCCCACTTGGAGCTAGCCATTGATCCGGCGCTAACCGTGCTAGTGATACGGCCCAACCTCCAGAGCATCTTGTTTAACCTGCTCGGCAACGCACTTAAATACGCCGTGCCGGAACGGCCACCCCATATTCAGGTAACGGCTACCACCAAAGAAAACTGGCTGCTACTCAGTATTCAGGACAACGGCTTGGGTATTGACCTAGACCGCTACGGCCAACAGCTCTTTCAGATGTTTCGGCGGTTCCATTACCACGTTGAAGGCTCAGGTATGGGCCTATACCTCGTCAACCGCATTGTGCAGCAGTCGGGCGGACGGTTGGAGGTAGAAAGTGAGGTAGGGCGAGGCACGTTGTTCAGAGTACACCTCCCGCTCCCGATCAGCTAACACACAACAGCCGCTGACCCATTGGATCAGCGGCTGTTGCAGTAAGTTGAGTGCCTGAAGTAGGCTAGTGCGCCGCGTTCAAATCGACCTTTTCGCCGGGGCGGGCACGCTGAATTAGGAGAATCAGCGGCAGACACAACAGGAAGAAGGCGCCAATCATCAGGAACGTTTGGGCGTACGTAATGATGGACGTTTGCTTCATGATCATGCCACTCAGGGCCGCGTAAGCCTGCTGCTGCGCATCAAGGAAGCTGGCGCCTTTGCTCATGAAGCTGGCGGTAAGCCCCTGGAGGCGCTGCTGCGTTTCGGGGTCGTAGAGGGAAACATTGGAGGCAATGCCTACCCGGTTCTGGGCAATGGAGCGCTCCAGATAGGTACCCACCAACGCTACCCCAAACGAGCCGCCCAACTGACGAATCATGCCAGTAAGGCCGGCGGCCTGCCCCGCATCTTTGCCACTAATGCCTGACAGTGACATGGTAGTGATGGGCAAAAACAACAGCGCCAGCCCAAAGCCCCGCAGAATTAGTGGCCAGAAGAAGTCACTCTCACCAGCCGTGGGCGAAATCTGGGTGCTCATCCAGTAGGAGAAGAAAAAGAAGGTAGAGAAGCCTACTGGCAGAATATACTTCTGCGGCACACCGCCCTGAATCATCTTACCTACCACCGGCATCATAAAGCCCGAAAGCAGTGCGCCAGGAAGCAGGATGTAGCCGGTTTGAGCCGCCGAGAAGCCTAGTATGCGCTGGCAGAAAATCGGGAAAACGAACACCGAGGCAAACAGGCCGAAGCCCAGAATAAACGACAGGAAGGCGCCAATGGCCAAGTTTCGGCTCTTCGTAAGCACCCGCAAATCCACGATGGGCTGCTTGGCCGTAAGCTCGCGCCAGATGAAGCCTACTATTCCTATCACGGCCAAACCTGTGAAGAAGGTGATGTAGAGGCTTTCAAACCACTCTTCGGTTTCGCCCTGCTCCAGCACCAGCTGCAACGAGCCCACCCCCAGAATCAGCAGGAAGATGCCAGCCCAGTCGATTTCCCGAAGCGGCCGCGGAATAGCATTCCGGATGCGCTCAGGGTCGCGGATAAACAGGATGGTGAAGATAGAGGCTAGTACACCGACGGGCACGTTCACATAGAAAATCCAGGGCCAGTCGTAGTTATCCACAATGTAGCCGCCCAGGGTGGGGCCGATGGTTGGGCCGATGATGACGCCCATGCCAAACAGCGCCTGCCCAAGGGCCAGCTGCTTGGGCGGAAACGTATCAATCAGGATGGCCTGCGAGGTAGCCATGAGGGCACCGCCACCAATACCTTGGATAAAGCGGAACCCCACCAGTTCCCAAATATTAGTACTCTGGCCGCACAACATAGAGGCAACGGTGAACAGTATCACCGAGAACAGGTAGTAGTTGCGGCGGCCAAACTGCTCAGCCAGGAAGCCCGTCATCGGAATCACAATCACGTTGGCAATTCCGTACGAGGCCACAACCCAGCTTACTTCCTGTTGCGTGGCCGAGAGGTTACCCATCATCTGGGTCAGGGCCACGTTTACAATACTGGTATCAATAAGCTCCAGCAAGCAGCACATCACCACCGTAACGACGATGATCCACTTGGTAAATCCGGTTTCCATGAGGTGAAATTGTGAAGCTATGAAGTTGTGAAATGGCCAGCTTTTGTAGCTTAACAATCCATCTCTACTACACACTATGTTATGGATAACGAGTCGCTGCAATCCTCCACTCAATTATCTTTCAATGAAGACATTCGACTTCGGACTAAGCAGGCCTCGCTACGTATAATTCGGTTATTTCAGCAGTTGCCTCGCACGGGCGAGGCGAGTGTGCTTGGCAAACAACTGTTGCGCTCTGCTACCTCTGTAGCTGCTAATTTTCGGGCCGCCTGCCGGGGCCGTTCCTCAGCGGAGTGGTATGCTAAACTCTGCATTTGTGTGGAGGAAGCTGATGAAACCCTATTTTGGCTGGAGCTCCTCGGCGACGCTGATATTATAGCCAAGACGCGTTTAGCTGACCTAGAGAAAGAATACAAAGAGATTGTATCAATTCTTGCTTCTGTTCGCAAAAAGGCAAAAGCTAACTTGTGAAAGGTGAAGCTGCTTTACTTCACAACTTCACCTTTTCACAAGTTCACTACTTAGTTTTCACCGTGGCTGTTACGCTCATGCCGGCGCGCAGCGGGTGCTCGGGGTCAACTTTATCCAGCACGATTTTCACGGGCACACGCTGGGTTACTTTCACGAAGTTGCCACTGGCGTTATCGGGAGGGAGCAGGGCAAAGCGGGCACCCGTTGCTGCCGACAGCGACTCAATTTTGCCGGAAAATTCTTCGTTCGGGTAGGCGTCTACCTCCACTTGCACGGGCTGGCCTACGCGCATATTCTCCAGCTGGGTTTCCTTGAAGTTGGCTACCACCCACGTCCGCTCCGAAGCTACAATGCCCATGAGCTGCTGGTTCGGGCTGACTACCTGGCCGGGCTGCACGTTCTTCTTGCTCACGATACCGTTGCCAGGCGCCGTGATGGTGGTGTAGCTCAACTGCAGCTTCGCATTATCTAAGTCGGCCTGGCGCTGCTTTACGACGGCTTCGGCAACAGCAATCTGCTGGCGGGCCGCCGCTACCTGCTGCTGGGCCACGCGCACTTGCTGCTGAGCCGTAGCACGCTGGGCCGTCGTCGATTTCAGGTTGGCCTGCACTGCATCATACTCGCTCTGCGGGATGATATCTTCTTTGCGCAGAAACTCGCTGCGCTTTAAGTCTTTCTGGAGGCGCGCCTGGTTGGCATCACTCACCCCAATAGTAGCCTGGGCCGAGCTTACGTTGGCGGAAGCAGTACCTACAGCGGCACGTGCTGCTACCACATTCGCTTGGGCGGCAGCCAACGCAGCTTCGGCAGCATTTATCCGCTGCTGATAGTCAGCGGGGTCAACAGTTACCAGCACATCACCTTTCTTCACAGGCTGGTTATCTTCTACTTTAACTTCCAGCACGGGGCCGCTCACGCGGGGCAAAATGGGGTACACGTCGCCTTCTACCTGCGCATCATCGGTTTCTTCGTGCGTTTGGCCAAACTGGTAGCGCTGCCATCCGAAATAGCCACCTACCAGCAGCACCAGGGCCAGAATAATAAAGATAAGAGGGCGCTTGGAGCGACCTTCGGGCTGTTCGTCCACAGTTGGCTCGTAGGCCGAGTTGTGGTGGTGTGCTACGGCCGAATCGGGTTGAACGGGAGTTGCCATATGAGGTACTAAATAGTTCGTTGTCGGTGGTTGAGAGATTACTAGGAGTTTCGAGCGAAAGCAGGGCTAGTAAGCGGAATATGTTACGCCGATTGGCGGTAGGCTTTCGGGCAGCCGGGTTTCACCAGCAGTGTCACGCAAGGCGCGGCGCGCACTACGGTTTCGGCAGTGCTACCCATCAGGAAGCGGGTAAGGCCCGTCTGGCCGTGCGCTCCAATCACGATGATATCGGCCGGATGCCGACGGGCTTCTTCTACGATTTCGTGGGCAGCATTGCCGGAAATAATGGCGGTAGTTACCTGCGCGCCAGCTGCCTGCGCTGCCTCGCGGTGCGCGGCCATATGGCGGGCCAGGGCCACATCGGAGTTGGATGCCGTGGTAGCCGTAGGTTGGGGCTCCAGCACGTGCAGCAACCGTAGTTCGGCGCCCGTACCGGTAGCCAGAGCTGCCGAGTACATCACCAGGGCCTCCGTGGCGGCAGAAAAATCAATCGGGCACAGGATGGTCATATAGTGAGGTAAGGAAATGGCAAAAGGGAAAGCGGTTTGTTCGGCTGAGGATTGAGCTGGCCGCTGACCTAGTAAACTCAGCAAGCAACCCGAGCCTCGGCAGATCAGGACCTACCAAATTTGCTCGCCGGTAGCCCGCTTCAGCTGGTACTGGCCCAGGGTGTAGTTGTAAATAGCCTGCAAGCGGGCCAAGCGCGCCTGCGACAAGGAGGTTTCCGCATCCAGCACATCTAGGTTGTTGCCTACGCCATAGCGGTAGCGGGCCTGCGCGCGGGTAAGCGCATCCGAAGCCTGGCTGATTTGCTGTAGGGCATTGGTGTAGCGCGCTGAACTCGACTCCAGGTTGTTGGCAGCCTGGCGCACATCGGAGCGGACTAGCTCCTGCGTGTCCTGAATCCGGGCCTGGGCCCCGCGGATGTTGGCGGTTGCCTCTACCCGCTGGTTTTTGTTTTTGTTGCCATCATAAATCGGCACTGAAAGCTGCGCTACGGCCACTGAGTTTGGCCGGATTCGGTTTAGCTCAGGCTGGTAGCCGTTCTTGGCACCGAGCTGAGCCCCTACCCCGAACGTAGGCGTGTTGGCACGCTCAATCATTTTCAGGTTCAGGGTGGCAGTTTGCTCCGCGTCGCGGGCTAGCTTCACTTCCGGGCGGCTCTCCACTGCTTTCGCCAGCGCTGCATTTACATCTACTGCCTGGGGCTGATAGGCAAACACCCCGCGCACCGGCACCTCTACATACTCAGGCTTGTGCAGCAAGCGGGCCAGCAATACCTGCTGGTTGCGCAACTGATTTTGCAGGTCAATTTTGGTGTTTTCGGCCTGCGTGATGCGCACCTGGGTGGTAGTAACATCAAAGCGGGTGCTCACACCACCCTCCACGCGCTTTTCCATTTCGCGCTGATGCTGCCGCAACGAAGCAATCTGGGCATCCTGCACCTTAATACTTTCGCGCACAAACAGAATGTTGTAGTACGCCTGCACGGCGGAGTAAGCCAGGTCGCGGCGCGTTACATTAATCTGATCAACAGCAGATAACCTCCGGCTTTCAGCCAGATTGTACGTTGCCTCCTTTTTGCCGAAGTCCAGCAGCCCGTATTGCAAGGTGATGTGGGCATCGTAGTTGTTGTTGGGTGCCAACTGAAAAGCAGGCGCATCGGGCGTAATCTGCAGCTTTACCACCGGGTCAATGCGGGTGTACGTAGCAGTGCCGGTAATTTGGGGCAGAAACCCGCCCCGCGTTTGGTTAACCCGGCTGGTAGCTGCGTTCACCTCTTCTTCGAGGGTAGTAATAGCCGGATTCGCGTCCAGCACGGACCGGATGGTACCATCCAGCGTCAAGGAATCAGAAATAACAGGGCCTTGTTGGGCAAAGGCCGTTCCGCCTGCAAAGACCCCTAGGGCCACGAGTGGTACGGCTAATTTTGGTCGGGAAAGCATACGTGTGTACGACTTGGTAGTGCCCGGCCTTATCCTATTCTTGTGCCAACTGATTAAAAAACTCTTAACGCACCCCTAAAACCGCCTTTATGATCTATAAACGCATAAAATAATTTTACCTATGCCCTGTTCAATCTATTACAACATCAGAATTATCCCTGATATATCAGGATATCCTAACTATTATTCCTGATATTTAAGAAAAAATAGCGCCTTAGCTCCTCCCTGTTAGTTCTATGCCAGATCAGGACGACTCGTTGCTTTTGTATCTTAATGATGCCATTGCAACCACCCGTAATAAGGAAGATTTGTTTCGTAGCATAACGGAAAAACTCCGGCTGATTTTCCCGTTTGATGCTATTACAATCATGGTTATCGATACGGAACATCAATACCGACAGGTTTTCCTGCGCGACTACTTAGGCGAAGTACTACTGCCCGAAAAGCCCAATGAGCAGGCCCAACGGACGTCCATTGAAGGCACTCCAATTGAGCAATTTATCCGGCAACCGCGCTTGCAGCAGTATGAGCTCGAAGACATCGTAAAAGAATATAGCGCCTCGCTGACACTAGGTGCTTTACTGAAGCAAGGCATGCGCTACCTCACGGTGGTACCGCTGCGCACCGGTGGCACACTCATCGGGTTGCTTTCCCTAGTAGCGCGGCACCAACCGAAGTTGTCGGAGATGGACGCGGACCTGCTGGAAAAGATTGGCAGCCTAGTGGCCGTGGCCGTAACCAACACCTTGGCATTTGAGGCCATTGCCCGCCGCGAGCAGGAAAAAACTATGCAGCTGGCCCTTAACAATGCCTTGCTCAGCATCAAGGAGCGCGAAAAGCTGTTCCGGGCCATTGCTACTGAAATCAACCGCGTAGCCCCGTTCGACTATTTCGGAGTGCGCGTGCGCTCGGTCAATTCACCGGTCCGGGCCTTTGCCGAGTTTTCCAAGCAGCCGGATGGCTCCTTTATCGTGCTGGACGAAAACCGCTACGATGAGCTGCCGCAGTCCGAAGCCGACCAGCAGGCAATGGCCGAGCTTTTTTCGCGGCCCGGCGTGTACACCGGTCACGATTTCGAGACCTTGGCTAAAAACCACGCCTTGCTGCGCTACATCCGGGAGCAGCGGGGCACCCAGTCTATTTTGTGCGTGCCAATGGACCTCGACGACAAGCAAACGGCTGCGCTGGTGCTGGCCAGCCATCAGCCGCTGGCGTTTACACAGGTTACCCTGGAGCTGATTGAGAGCCTAGTCCCTCAGATTCAGCTGGCCGTACAAAACGTGTTTGCCTTCGAGCAGATTGACACTCTACGCGCGCAGCTGGAACGGGAACGCACCTACCTCATCGACGAAATTAATACTACTGCCTCGGCCCGGCTTGATGACTTTGTGGGGGGTAGCGGCGTGATGCAGCAGGTGTACACGCGCCTTTCGCAGGTGGCGCCCACTGACACCACAGTACTGATTACGGGCGAAACCGGTACGGGCAAAGAGCTGGTGGCCCGGGCTCTGCACAACCTCTCGCCACGGCGTGAACGGGCCCTAATTAAGCTAAACTGCGCAGCCTTACCGGCTCAGTTAATTGAGAGTGAATTGTTCGGTCACGAAAAAGGTGCCTTTACCGGGGCGCACGACCGGCGCATCGGGAAGTTTGAGCTGGCCGATGGGGGCACTATTTTTCTGGATGAAGTGGGTGAGCTGCCGCTTGATTTACAGGCCAAGCTGTTGCGCGTGCTCCAGGAAAAAGAATTTGAGCGCATTGGCGGCCGGCGGGTTATTCGGGCAGATGTGCGGGTAATTGCGGCTACTAACCGGGTGCTGGAAGACGAGGTAGCCACCGGGCATTTCCGCGCCGACTTATACTACCGCCTGAACGTGTTTCCCATCCGGCTGCCCGCGCTGCGCGAGCGGCCCGAAGACATTGAGCCCCTGATGCGCCACTTTCTGGAGCGCTTTACCAAGCAAATGGGCAAACCGGTGCGTGGCCTGCGTGAGCGGGATTTGCGGGCGCTGCAGCAATATGGCTGGCCAGGCAACGTGCGCGAGCTGGAACACGTGCTGGAGCAGGCCGTTATCGTGAGCCAAGGGCCATTTCTGGAATTCGCGGGCTTTTCGGCAGTTGCTTTGGCCACACCGGCAGCAGCGGAAGCCGGCGGGCCCATCAAAACGCTTAAAGACCAGGAGCGCGACCATATACTGGCTGCCTTGCGCCGTACGGGCGGGCGAGTAAGCGGCCCAAACGGAGCCGCTATTCTGCTTGATATCAACCCCAAAACCCTGGAAGCCCGCATGAAAAAGCTAGGCATTCAGCGCACAATAACTGCTGGCGACTAGTAACTCACTAGGGCAGTTTACGGGAGTAACCTCGAGCGTGCGGCTTTTCATTGTGCACAGCACTTCCTGAAAGCCTTCGGCAGGTTTGCCTTCTTTTTTGCCAGCACTACGGCTTTCTGCTGCGGGCTTCGGCGTTCAAGCGCAGCAGGTGGGCCAAGGTAGTGTAGTAACAAGTGCCATAAAAACAGCAGTAGTGTAGTTAGCCGAATGTACACACCAAGCCGGCAGAAGGCTCTGAAGAGAGAAGTTCGTGGCCCTTTATTGCACAATACTTCGGCATTTGTCGCCCTAGCGTTAGCTCAGACGTAAACAGTGGTATCCATTCATTTACGACTCCATACCATGGCCCAGCCTACCACCACGCCCCAGCATACCGATCCTGCTACCAAAACCCAGGAAAAGAAGAACGAGGAGACCATTAAGGACAAGCCCGATGGCAAGAAAAAGACCACTCAAAAAGGCTAATACCGCCTCTTGAAAAAAAGCCCGACCGCCCAGAAGCGGTCGGGCTTTTTTTAGTGGCCCAAGCCCCGCTCGGGAGCTAACTGTACCGCCAACGGTGTTTTGACCGTACTTTAGAACCGAATGCCAGTTCCCGACCTCGACCCCACCCTCCTCACCCGCGACCAAGTGCTGCGTGCGCTTCGCCAGCTCGACCGCGAAGGCCCGCGCATGCCTTTGAGCACCGTATATGACCTAGTGTTTAAAGGCCGCCGGTACGCGCCCCGGGCTGTGGCGCAGTTGGCCTTTCGGTTGGCCACCGGGGAGCCCGCCGCCAAATGGCCTTTAGCCGCGGGCGCGCCTACCAACCGCGTACTGGAGCAGCTTGACTTTACTATTGCCACCAAGCGGCCTACCCTAGAAAACTCCCCGCTATTGGATGGGGATGTAGCTGCGCAGGAACAAATGCAGGGCCTATATACCGGCTCGCCACGCGAAGCGCAGCCCGTTAAGCCTAAGAAGTCGGGGAGCACTAGGCCTTCAGAACCCGTCAACCCTCCCCCGGCAGAGGTAGAAATACCAGTGGCCCACGAGCCGGCCCTAGCCTATGAGCGGCCGCCAACCGAGCCCTATACTCAGGAAACGGCATTAGCAGAGCTGTTCATTTCAGAGGAAAAGCTAGTAGCGGCGCAGGCTGCCTTGCAACGCCGCCGCAACCTGATTCTGCAGGGGCCGCCGGGCACGGGCAAAACGTTTCTGGCGCGGCGGTTGGCCTGGCTAGCCCTGGGCGCTACCGACGCCTCTCGGGTGGAGTTGGTGCAGTTTCACCCCAGTTACAGCTACGAGGATTTTGTGCAAGGTTTCCGGCCCGATGCACAGGGCACCTTCCGGCTGCAGCATGGCATTCTGGTTGACTTTTGCCACCGCGCCACCCAAGACCCCGAGCGGCCATACCTTCTGCTGATTGATGAGCTGAACCGGGGCAACGTAGCGCGCATTTTTGGGGAGCTTTTGTTACTGCTCGAGGCCGACAAACGCGGGCCCGGCCACGCCGTGCGCCTACCCTACTCTCCGGCCGGAAGTGCCCCTTTTTTCGTGCCCGAAAACCTCTACCTCATCGGCACCATGAACCTAGCCGACCGCAGCCTGGCTCCCTTGGATTATGCCTTGCGCCGCCGGTTTGCCTTCGTGGGTTTGGAGCCCGAGTTTGGCGAGCCGCTCCGCGCGTTTCTGGCGGCGCACAACGTGCCCGCGTCCGTTAGTACGCGGCTTACTAGCCTGCTCACTGACCTGAACCAGGTAATCAGCGACGACCCGGAATTAGGACCTGACTTCTGCATTGGCCACAGTTACTTCTGCCAGCCGCCCACTACCCCCTCGGAAGCACCTAAGTGGCTACACCTGATTCTGGAGCAGGAAATTGCCCCTTTGCTAGATGACTACTGGCTCGACCAACCCGCGAAGGCCGCGCAGCAAAAAAAGAAGCTGCTGGGCTGAGGCGGATGATACCGATTCAGAACCTATACTACTTGCTCTGCTATGCCTGGAACCGGCTTCCGGAGCGTGCCGAGCTGTTGGCAACCCACGCCGGCGCTTTTCATCGGCCGCTAGAGCTGTTGGCGCACGTTCTGCTCACGGCTACCCGGCGGCAGTTGCGGCTGGGGCTGCCCGTGGCTTACACCGAGCGCACCGAAGAACTCCCGGAGCTGCGCGGCCGGGTGCAGCTAGCTCCCACCCTCAGCCGCGATTTACTGCGCCAGGGCCGAGCCGTGTGCGCTTATGATGAGTTAGGGGCTGATACGGCCCTAGCCCGCCTATTACTCGGAACCCTGCAGCAACTGAGCCGCACCCGCAGCTTGCCCCTGCCGCTGCGCCAGGAGATACGCCTGGTAATGCGGCGTTTCCCTGCTGCCGTTACGCCTGCGCCACCGAGTGTAGCTGGCCTCCGGCACGTCCGGCGGCTACGCCCTAGCGGGCTTGCGGGCTTGCTTCTGAACATCTGTGAACTGATTTACCAAAGCGCGCTGCCGAGCCCTGATGCAGCCGGCGGTACGCGCTTCCGCGATTTTCGTCGCGACGAGGCCCTCATGGCCCGCATCTTCGAGCAATTTGTGCGCAACTTTTACCGCCTTGAGCAGCGGCGCTACCGGGTACTCAGCGAAACTATTCAGTGGCAAGCTGAGGCTGACACCTCGGATACCCTTGGCTTGCTGCCAGCCATGATTACAGACACAACGCTGGAAAGCCCGGAGCGCAAAATTATCCTCGATACGAAGTACTACGCGGCCGCCCTGCGGCAGCGTTATAACCAGCAGAAACTGATTGCCCCTCACCTCTATCAGCTGTACGCTTACCTTCAAAATCAGCCTACTACCCCAGCCCAGAAGCTGGAAGGCATTCTGCTGTATCCGGCTTCGGCTCAGGCTATTGATGTGCGCTACAGCTTGGGCGGCCATCCCATCCGCATCGTGACCATTGACCTGGCTCAGCCGTGGGAGCAGATTGCGGCCGGTTTACTGGCACTGGTTGCCTAGTAGAGTAGGGAGTACCTGCCTAACTCCTGGCAAAAACGAAACGGGTGATATTTTGGCATTTGAGCCTAAACCGATAATTATTTCATCTATTTAGGCACTTGTTTGAAAAAATGCAGCCTCCTTACGGCAATTGCGTCCATAGGTTGCAATTGGCAGGGCTTCTGCCTAAACTTCCTTCGATTTCCCTTCCTCCATCACCCAAACCTTTACTTTCTTGAAACGACGCGACTTTGTGGGGCTGACCGGCCTCGCTACCGGTGCTCTGTTCTTGCCCACCGTTCCGGGCTTTGGCAGCGACCTAGTAGACCCCGCCCGCCTACTCGAGCAGGTGGACCCGGCCATTAAAAAGCGCCTGGCCGACGCGGCCTTGAACGCGGCCAAATCGGCCGGGGCGTCTTACGCCGACGTCCGCATTGGGCGCTACCTCAATCAAAGCATTTTCACCCGCGAAAAGCAGGTGCAGAACATTGCCAACGGCGAGAGCTACGGGGCCGGGGTACGCGTTATAGCCAACGGAACGTGGGGCTTCGCGGCTACCAACACCGTAACCGAAGCCGGCATGGCTAAGGCCGCGCAGCTAGCCGTGCAGATTGCCAAAGCCAACTCCAAGGTGCAGAAAGAGCCCGTAAAGCTCGCGGCACAAAAAGGGCAAGGCGAAGTAAGCTGGAAGACGCCCATCCAGGTGAACTCGTTTGAGGTGCCTATCAAAGACAAAGTAGACCTGCTGCTGGCCGCCAACGCTAAAGCCCTAGACAACGGTGCTTCGTTTGTAAACTCGGCTCTGTTTCAGGTAAACGAGCAGAAGTACTTTGCCTCCACCGATGGCTCCTACATCGACCAGGACGTGCACCGCATCTGGCCAAACTTCAGCGTTACGGCCATTGACCGGGCTAGTGGCAAGTTCCGCTCCCGCGAAGCCCTCAGTTCGCCCATGGGCATGGGCTACGAGTACATGCAGCCCAAAGCCCAGGACAAAATTGCCGGTCCCGCCGGCACGGGCCTGATAGGCTACAAGTACAGCTACGATATGCTGGAAGACGCCACACTGGCGGCTAAGCAGGCCAAAGAAAAACTCACCGCCAAGAGCGTTACGGCCGGCAAATTCGACTTGGTACTGGACCCTAACCACTTGGGCCTGACCATTCACGAATCCGTTGGTCACCCCACCGAGCTAGACCGTGTGCTGGGCTACGAAGCCAACTACGCCGGTACCTCCTTCGCGACGATGGAGTGGAAAGCAAAGGGGCAGTCGTATGGCTCGAAGCTTGTGAATATTGTGGCCGATAAACGCCAGCCCGGCTCCTTGGGTGCCGTGGGCTATGATGACGAAGGCGTACCCGCGAAAGAGTGGAACCTGATTGAGCAAGGCAAACTCGTGGATTACCAGAAAACCCGCGACCAAGCCCATATCATGGGTCAGAGCGAGTCGGATGGCTGCTGCTACGCTGACTCCTGGAGCACGGTACAATTCCAGCGCATGCCCAACGTGAGCCTGAAGCCTGGCACCGAGAAACTGAGCGTAGACCAGATGATTAGTGCCGTAGACAAGGGCATTTACATTGCCGGCCGCGGTTCGTTTTCTATTGACCAGCAGCGCTACAACTCGCAGTTCGGGGGCACCGTGTTCTACGCCATTGAGAAAGGCAAGATTGCCGGCATGCTCGAAGATGTGGCTTACCAGACCAACACGCTCGAGTTCTGGAACTCCTGCGCGGCCATCTGCGACCAGTCGGATTACCGCTTGTTCGGCTCGTTCTTCGATGGCAAGGGCCAGCCCTCGCAGGTGTCGGCCGTAAGCCACGGCTCAGCTACTACCCGCTTCAACTCGGTAAACGTCATTAATACCGCCCGCAAAATCGGCTAGTGATAACGCCCTCCTAAAAACGTCATGCGGAGCACAGTCGAAACACCTCACCGAGCATCGTTGAGTAAGCAACTCAACCTCAGCAGGCGAGATGTATCGCTCCGCTCTGCATGACGGAGAGCGTCTACACGTCAACTCTACAGCATCTCAACCCATATGGCAATTCTTTCCCAGACCGAAGCGCAGGCCATCCTGAAAAAGGTACTGAGCTTCAGCAAGGCCGACGAGTGTGAAGTCACACTCAATGGCCAGACGGGCGGCAACGTTCGTTCGGCGCGCAACGCCATCAGCACCAGCGGCGGCATCGATAACGTAGCTCTCACGGTAGAGTCGCGGTTTGGCAAACGCTCGGGGGTAGCCACCTGCAACCAGTTCGACGACGCCACGCTGCGCAATTGCGTGCAACGGGCCGAAGAAGTAGCGCGCCTGGCCCCCGAAAGCCCCGAGTACATGCCCCTGCTCGGCCCCCAGAAGTACCTAGCTTCGCCCCAGAGCTTTGCGAAAAGCACCGCCGACATCACGCCTGACTACCGCGCCACTCAGGTAGGTGCTAGCATGAAGCTCTGCGACGAAAAGAAGCTTAGCTCGGCAGCCTTCCTGAACGACTCGGCGGGGTTTGTGGCCAAGCGCAACAGCAAGGGCCTGGAGGCTTACCAGCAGGTTTCGGGCCTGGAGTTCAGCATTACGGTGCGTACGCCCGATGGCACCGGCTCCGGCTACGCTACCGCCGACTACAACGACGCAAGCAAATTTGACGCCCGCCGCCTCACCCAGATTGCGGCCGACAAAGCCGCTGGCTCGCGCAACGCCCAGGCCCTAGAGCCCGGCAAGTACACCGTTATTCTGGAGCCCGCTGCCCTAGTCGCTAACACCGATGCCTCGCTGATGCAGGCGCTGATGGGCGCTTTGGAGGCCCGCAACGCCGATGAAGGCCGCTCTTTCCTGAGCAAAAAAGGTGGTGGAAACCGCAAAGGCGAAAAGCTGTTCGATGAGCGGGTAACCATCTACTCCGACCCTACTAACCCCGAAATTGCGGACCTGACCTTCAGCGGCGACGGCCGCCCGCAGCAGAAGATTACCTGGATTGAAAAGGGCGTGGTAAAGAACCTGTACACTTCGCGCTTCTGGGCCCAGAAGGCAGGTATTCCGGATATTCCGCGCCCCGGGGGCTGGATTATGGAAGGCGGCACTCAAAGCACCGCCGACCTTATTAAGGGCACGCAGCGCGGCATTCTGGTGACGCGCCTGTGGTACATCCGCCCCGTTGACCCCCAGACGCTGCTCTACACAGGCCTCACGCGCGACGGAACCTTCTACATCGAGAATGGCAAAATCAAGCACCCAGTGAAGAATTTCCGTTTCAACGAGTCGCCGATTATCATGCTCAACAACCTGGAAGCCATTGGCAAACCAGTGCGGGTGGGCGGCAACCTAGTGCCCCCGCTCAAGATTCGGGACTTCACCTTCACTAGCCTCTCCGACGCGGTATAGCCTAGCGGCTGGTAACCCGGGCGGCAGGCGTGCCACACTCCGCCCGGGTTATACTTACTTATCTCACGTTTCAAAATCCTACCCTTACTATCTACCTAAAACCAGATTAACAGCCCTGTATTTATGCCCGCAATCCGCTTTTACATTGGCATAGGGTTGCTGCCCTTCCTTGGCTTAAATGCCCGGGCACAGGGCATTGCAGGCAAGGTGGTTGATGCCAAAACGGGCCAAGCAGTGCCGTACGCCAGCGTAGGAGTACTAGGCACAGCGAAGGGCACAACCGGTAATGCCGAAGGCGAGTTTGTGCTATCAGCAGGCCCGCAAAGCCGGCTGGTGGTTTCTGAGCTCAGCCACCGCCCGGATACGGTGCAGGTTACCGGTTCGCAGCCGCTCCTGATACGCCTGCAGCCCGCAGCCGT
This sequence comes from Hymenobacter tenuis, assembly GCF_054780495.1. Lineage (NCBI taxonomy): Bacteria > Pseudomonadati > Bacteroidota > Cytophagia > Cytophagales > Hymenobacteraceae > Hymenobacter > Hymenobacter tenuis. The sequence continues at coordinate 165,332 of NZ_BAAGWF010000003.1, read as the reverse complement.
AGAGCTACCCGACGTGCAGCCGGGCGCTTATACCGCTGAGCTACTCAAAAAGGCTTACCGCCACCTGCAACACGCCAACCGCCCGCGCTATGGCCAAGCCTTCTACCGCCAGACAACCCAACTCAACAACGACCCGACGGAAGTGCAGGAGATGGTGTGGCACACGAAGGCCAGCGGAATTGGCATAGAGGAAACAGCACCTTATCAGGGGCGATACGCGAAGAAAAAAGCCGTGTTGAATTTTAAGGACTTTTCCGCCTTCACAAAATCAGTCGTTATTACTTCTCTCGCCGCCGATTCAACTACCTCTACCTTATTGTTGAGCTTAAACCCTAACGCCGCCAACACCCTACGCCTACTAGGCATCAGGCAGGACGGCGACCGGGAACTGGCCGAGATTGGCTTCGCGGATAAAGCCAAGCCGGAGCAGAAATATGGCAGCTTTCTCATCGATGTCGCTACCTATCAGATTCTCCGCTTTCGGGTAACCGGACAGTTTATCAATGCTTCTGCCTCACGCTCGGCTTACGAGTTTGCGCACCAGAGCACGTCGGCAGAATGGGTTTTTCATCCGGCAGACAATGGAAGCACCGTGCTCAGCTATATCAAGGTTGACTACCAAAGCACCTTGCAACAGCCGCGAAAACCGGCTGTTGATGTGCATGTTTCGGCGTTTACTGTTTTCTACGACGACCAAGCCGCGCCCGCGCCCGGCATTACCTACCGCCCTTACAAACCACGCGCCTCCGACTTGCAAACCATAAAAGAGCTGGCCTACGACCCCGTTTTTTGGCAAAACAACTCGGCCGTAAAGCGCACCCCGCTGGAAGAAGCTACCATCAAAGCCTTTGAGCAGAAGGGAGCTTTCGGCACGATGCTTACTCCCTAGGCCCGCGTGTTCACCTCCTCTACCCTACCTACTTACCTCTAACCTCTACTCCCTTGAAAAGACGTGATTTTGTGGGCCTTACGGGCCTCGCGACGGGTGCGCTGTGGCTGCCCTCGCTGCCCAGCTTCGGCGGCAACCCGGTTGATCCGGCCCAACTCCTGGAAGGAGTAGATGTGGCCGTGAAAAAGCGTATGGCCGATGTTGCTCTGAACGCGGCTAAGTCGGCCGGAGCTACCTATGCCGATGTGCGCATCGGGCGCTACCTCAACCAGGGCATCTTCACCCGCGAAAAGCAGGTGCAGAACATTGTGAACTCCGAGAGCTACGGGGCCGGGGTACGCGTTATTGCCAATGGCACGTGGGGCTTCGCGGCTACCAACCAGGTGACGGAAGCAGGTATTGCCAAGGCCGCCCAACTCGCCGTGCAAATTGCCAAAGCCAACTCCAAAGTGCAGAAGGAGCAGGTGAAACTAGCTCCCCAAAAAGGCTACGGCGAGGTGTCGTGGAAAGCGCCCATCAAGCAGAACGCGTTTGAGGTGCCCATCAAGGACAAAGTAGACCTACTGCTGGCCGCGAATGCCAAAGCCATGGATAACGGCGCCAGCTTCGTGAACTCGGTACTGTTTCAGGTGAATGAGCAGAAGTACTTTGCCTCGACTGATGGCTCCTATATTGACCAGGATATCCACCGCATTTTCCCCACGTTTGGGGTTACGGTGGTGGATAGGGCTAGTGGCAAGTTTCGCAGCCGCTCGGCCCTGAGCGCTCCGATGGGCATGGGCTACGAGTATATGCAGCCCAAAGCCGAAGACAAAGTAGCGGGCCCCGCCGGCACCAACGTGATAGGCTACAAGTACAGCTACGACATGCTGGAAGATGCCGCCAGCGCCGCCAAGCAAGCTAAAGAGAAACTCACCGCCAAGAGCGTAACCGCCGGCAAATACGACCTTGTGCTCGACCCGCACCACCTGGGCCTAACCATCCATGAGTCGGTAGGCCACCCGCTGGAGCTGGACCGCGTGCTGGGCTACGAGGCCAACTTCGCTGGTACTTCCTTCGCGACGATGGAGTGGAAAGCCAAAGGTCAGCCCTACGGCTCGAAGCAGGTAAACATTGTGGCCGATAAGCTGCAGCCCGGCTCGCTGGGCGCCGTGGGTTACGATGACGAAGGCGTGAAAACCAAAGAATGGAACCTGATTGAGCAAGGCAAGCTCGTAGACTACCAGAAAATCCGCGACCAGGCGCACATTGTAGGCCAAAAGGAATCCGACGGGTGCTGCTACTCCCAGTCGTGGCAGGATGTGCAGTTCCAGCGTATGCCCAACGTGAGCCTGAAGCCCGGCACCGAGAAGCTGAGCGTAGACCAGATGATTTCGGGCGTTGACAAAGGCATTTACATTGCCGGCAACGGCTCGTTCTCCATCGACCAGCAGCGCTACAACTCGCAGTTTGGCGGCCAGGTATTCTACGCCATCGAGAAAGGCAAGATTGCCGGCATGCTCGAAGATGTGGCTTACCAGACCAACACGCTCGAATTCTGGAACTCCTGCGCCGCCGTCTGCGACCAGTCGGATTACCGGTTTGCGGGCTTCTTCAACGATGGCAAAGGGCAGCCTAGCCAGAGCTCCGCAGTGAGCCACGGCTCCTCTACTACCCGCTTCAACTCGGTGAATGTCATCAACACGGCTCGTAAAATCGGATAAGCAACATGGCTATTCTATCTAAAGATGAGTCGCAGGCCATCCTGAAAAAGGTCATCAGCTACAGCACCGCCGATGAGTGCCAGGCCAGCCTGCAGGGCCGCACCACCGGCAACATCCGCTACGCCCGCAACTCGGTGAGCACCGCTGGCGGCGCCGATAACGTGTCGTTGGTGGTGGAGTCGAGGTTTGGCAAGCGGGCAGGGGTAGCAACCTGTAATCAGTTCGATGATGCTACGCTGCGCCGGTGCGTACAACGCGCCGAAGAGGTAGCCCGCCTGGCTCCCGAAGACCCGGAGTACATGCCCTTGCTAGGCCCCCAGCAGTACCTAACCCCGGTTAGCTACGCGGCCAGCACCGCCGCCATCACGCCCGACTTCCGGGCGCAGGTGGCCGGCGACAGTATTGCCTTGTGCGCGGCTAAGCAACTCACCGGTGCCGGCTACCTCGAAGACGGCGCGTACTTCATAGCCTTGCGCAACAACAAAGGCCTAGAAGCTTACCAGCAAAGCACCAGCGTTGATTTCTCCGTGACGGTGCGTACGCCCGATGGCACGGGTTCCGGCTATGCCGTGGCCGACTTCACCGACGTGTCGAAGTTCAACGCTAAGTCGCTGACTCAGATTGCGGCCGATAAGGCAGCGGGCTCACGCAATGCCAAAGCCTTGGAGCCCGGCAAGTACACCGTCATTCTGGAGCCAGCGGCGCTGGTTTCCGATGAGGGCTTGCTCAACAACCTGGTGTACAACTTTGGGGCTCGCGAAGCCGACGAAGGCCGCTCCTTCCTGAGCAAAAAGGGCGGCGGCAACCGCATGGGTGAAAAGCTCTTCGATCCGCGCATTACCATCTACTCCGACCCACTGAACCCCCTAGCCCCTAGCGGCGTGTTCGACGGCGAAGGCCTGCCGGCCAAGCGCATCAACTGGGTGGAGAAAGGCGTGGTGAAAAACCTGTACTACTCGCGCTATTGGGCCGATAAGAACAAGGTGCAGCCCACCGCCTTCTCCGGTAACTTCATCATGGAAGGTGGCACCCAAAGCGTGCAGGACCTGATTAAGAGCACGGCCAAGGGCATTCTGGTCACGCGCCTGTGGTATATCCGCGACGTGGACCCGCAAACGCTGCTCTACACCGGCCTGACCCGCGACGGAACTTTCTACATCGAGAACGGCAAAATCAAGCACCCAGTGAAGAACTTCCGCTTCAATGAAAGCCCCGTGATTATGCTCAACAACATCGAGGCCATTGGCAAACCGGTGCGGTTGGGCGGCAACTTGGTGCCCCCATTAAAGATTCGAGACTTCACGTTTACTAGCCTCTCCGACGCGGTATAGCCTAGCGGCACTTGCACGAAAAAGCCTCATCTGATTACTCAGATGAGGCTTTTTTGACTGCATTGGTTATTTAGAGCCGAAGAGGTATCCGATGGAAAACTCAAACACCCGGTTATGAATCCCGTCGATGCCAAAATACTCCTGCTGCAGCTTCACTAAATCGTTGTTGTTGATATCCGTAAAGCCGTAGTTCAGGCGCGCCGAAATCATCAGCCCATTTTTCAGGTCGGCGCCCAGGCCGGCGGCTAGACTTACATCACCCTTGTAATCGTTCTGAACATCGGTGTCTTCCACCTCGAAGCCACTGCCATTTGACCCCGAGTAATACCCCACCTGCCCTTTCTGCCGGGCAGCCAGCAGTACACCAAACTGAGGCCCCACCTGGAGGTTCACCACTTTCCCCAGATAGATCTTCGCTATAACTGGAATATTTAGGTAAGAGAGCTTAGTCTTATTTTCTAATACTACCGGCCCAACTGGAATCTGGTTATCGGAACCTTGCTGCGAGTACACTAGCTCAGGCTGCAGCGCAAAGTGGCTGGAAGGCCGCCACCGCAACACACCACCTAGGTGAATCCCAGGCTTGAATTGCGCGTCCTGATTCATAGTACCATCTAAAACGGCGAGGTTTAATCCGGTTTTGACACCTAGCTGAACCCCGGTTTGGGCCCAGCAACCCATGGTAGTACCAAATAGTAATCCTAATACGAGCGTAATTTTTTGCATAAAGCGAAACAGTGAACATGAAATTTGCTGCAAGCACAGCATTTACTTCATGCTCACCAAAATGCTACTATCGAACCCGCTCCTTTATTTCCCAAACTGCAAGGCAATGTAGGCTTGTATTACGCGGTTGCGCAACCGGGAATCGTTGGCGCCGCTGAGGTTTTTGGCATCGTTGATGTCGTTGAGGCCCGCATTGAACCTAGCGCCTACCAGAAAGTTGCTCAGCTTGAGGCCAGCACCGGCGGCTAGGCTCAGGTCGCCGCGCTTGTAGCTGCTGTAGGGGCCATTGCCAGTAGAGGAAACGGTCACCTCGCCGCTCTCACTTTTGCTCAGGAGTAATCCAAACTGCGGGCCGGCTTCCACGAATACAGGACCTAGCGTGACTTTGGCCAGCACCGGCACATTGAGGTAGTGTAGCTTAGCATCGTAATTCCCTACGGCATCTTTGAAAGAACTGCCCTGCAAGGAGTACAACACCTCGGGCTGAATAGATAGGGGCCCGATGAGCTTGGCCTCGTACAAAATGCCGGCGTGATAGTAGGTTTTGTAGTCGGTGGAGGTGGAACCCAGGTTTTCGCCATCCAATACGGCGGCGTTGATGCCGGCTTTCACCCCGAGCTGGGCGTGGGCAGTGGCAGCCAGCAAAAAGGCCAGCAGAAAAAGCAAGGTGTGTTTCATAGCGCAGGTAGTGAGTAAGTTACAGAAGATCGACTAGCAGAGACTAACGAAATTGAGCGCGGAGGGTGTATGTTTAAGCGCGTCAAAATCATGGCTCCCTGTGTAGTCTGCCGAAAAAACTGCTAGGGTTTCTGCCTCCGTAAGCCACCTATGCGGCGGCGGCGGTGTCCTTTCGCCGTTTCCTTCCTTCTTACAAGCTTCATGCCTGCTCCTTTCACCTTCGTGCGTCTGCAATACCGCTCCGGCGACTGGGATGCCGTGGATGAGCGCATGCCTGCCAACCTGCTGCACTCCTTGGTGCAGTACACCAAAGTGCCAGTGGTGGCCAAAGAGAAGGTAGTGGCTCTCGACTCAGCGGAGCTGTTTCGCTACCCCTTCTGCTACCTTTCAGGCCACCGGCTAGTGCAGTTTTCGGGGCAGGAAAAAAAGAACTTTGAGCAGTACGTGCGCGGCGGTGGCTTCGTGTTTGTAGATGACTGCAACCACGACATTGATGGCCTCTTTGCTCGCTCTTTTGAAGAGCAGATGCGCGTATCGTTTGGGGCCGGCGCGCTGAAAAAGCTACCGAAAACGCACCCCATCTACTCGCAGTTTTTCAAGTTTCCGGATGGCCCACCGAACACTGGCTTCGAGCTGAACGGCTGGGGCGATGACCTGGTGCACGACTACCTGAAGGGCATCGAAATTAATGGCCGCCTGGCGGTGCTCTACTCCAACAAGGACTACGGCTGCGAGTGGGACTATGATTTCCGCAACAAGCGCTTTCTGGCCGAAGACAACACCAAGTTTGGTGTAAACATCATCCTGTACGCCCTTACGGCCTAGTACCTACCTAGTACTTCACCATCAACTTTCCCGCTAGTTTCTGCGACAACACTTACCCTGCATGACCGAACAAGACGTAACTCGCCTGCTTCAGAAAATACCGCAGCTCAAACAAGAAATCGGGAAGGTGATTGTGGGCCAGCAGGAAGTGCTGGAAGAAGTATTGGTGGCGTTGCTGGCGGGCGGCCACGCGCTGCTAGAAGGGGTGCCGGGCCTGGCCAAGACCCTGTTGGTGCGCACCCTCGCGCAGGCTACTGATCTGCCCTTCCGCCGCATCCAGTTCACGCCTGACCTGATGCCGACGGACATCCTGGGCACTGAAATTCTGGAAGAAGACCACGGCACCGGTCACCGCTCGTTCAAATTCAATGAAGGGCCCATTTTCGCCAGCCTGGTACTAGCCGACGAAATCAACCGAACCCCGCCCAAAACGCAGGCGGCTTTGCTGGAAGCCATGCAGGAAGGCCACGTAACGTATGCCGGCCAGGAGCACGCGCTGCCTAAGCCCTTCTTTCTGCTGGCTACCCAAAATCCCATCGAGCAAAGCGGCACCTACCCCCTGCCCGAAGCCCAACTCGACCGGTTTCTGCTCTACATCCGCATTGGCTACCCCACCGAGCAGGAGGAACTAGCCGTACTCAGCGGCACCACTGGCACCATCCGCCAGGAAGTACAGCCTGTTTTGGGTGGCGAGGACGTGCGCCAGCTTCAGCAGCTTACGCGGCAGGTAAGCATAAGCCCCGAGCTTCTGGCCCTTGTAAACCGCCTGGTGCGGGCTACGCGTCCGGCTACATCAGAGGTGAAGTTTATTCGGGAATACGGCCGCTGGGGAGCGGGCCCGCGCGCCGGCCAGGCCCTGATATTGTGCGCCAAAGCGCGGGCCCTGCTGCACGGCCGCTTCGCCGCTACTCTTGATGATTTGCACGCTCTGGCCCCAGCCGTGTTGCGCCACCGCATTCTGCTCAATTTCAACGCCGAAGCCGAAAACCTGACGGCTGATGATGCCGTGCGGGAGTTGCTGAAGGTGGTACAAGTTTAAGGTACCTTTTATTTACAGCCAGCAGCTCGCTCATTTTCACCTATCACTGGTAGCCTATTCCTGGCAACTCGCCCCGCAACTGACGACCAGCAACTGAACGATATGCTTACGCCCGAACTCTTGCACTCCTTGCACAACCTGCCGCTGGCCGCCAAGCGGGCCGCCGAAGGGTTGCTGCACGGCGCCCACCTAAGCCGGCGGCGCGGCGCGGGGCTGGAGTTCAGCCAGTACCGCCCCTACCAACCCGGCGACGACCTGCGCCGCCTCGATTGGCGCCTGGCAGCTCGCTCCGATAGGTATTATCTGCGCGAATCAGAGGTAGACACGAGCCTAGTGGTACACTTGGTTTTGGATGCTACGGCCAGCATGAACCACCGCGACGATAATGGCCTGACCAAGCTGGAGTATGGCCGACTGTTGTGTGCGGCGCTAGCCTACGTAGCCACCCAGCAGGGCGATGCCGTGGCCCTGACCATTCTGCACCCGGCGGGGCTGCGCCACCTGCCGCCGCGCTCCGATGCCCGCCAGTTGCCGCGCCTGTATCATGCCCTGGAAACGGCGCAGGCCGCAGGTAGCTTTCCGGATGCTGCTACCCTAGCGCCGCTCACGGCCCGACGCCAGCCAGCCCTGACCATTTGCGTTAGTGATTTATACGAGGAAGACGGTGAGATTGAGCGACTCCTGACGCGGCTGCGGGCAGCTTCTGGCGAGGTATTGCTGCTGCACCTGCTGGCTCGTAATGAGCTGGAATTCACGTTTCGGGGGGCGGTAACGTTTGAGGATCTGGAAACGGGCCGCACCCTGCAGCTCGACGCCGATCAGCAGCGCCGCACCTGGCAGCAGCACCTGCAGCAGTGGCTCCGGGAGGCTGCTCAGCGCGCCCGCACCCACGGCTTCGATTACTACCAGCTCAATACGGCCGAACCGCTCACCACTGCGCTGCGCGAATTTCTTCGGCGCCGAAGTCAGGGCTAGGCTGCTAGCTCCGTAACTCGGCCAAGTATTTGCTTTACCTGATATTCCTCTCTTTATCTATTCAGGTATGAAGCAGTATCTCTTGGTGGCGGCATTGCTATTGACTACCCATTTTACCTATGCCCAGCGCGTGCTGCCCGTACGGCCACTGCCCGTTGTGCCTGTTGACAGCAGTACGCAGCGTATCTCGTACCGCGGTAAGGTTGCGGCGCCAGACTTGCCCGCAGCTGAACTATATGGCCGCGCCCAGGAATGGGTAGCGCTGCAGTTTGAGCAGTATGAGTCGGTAATACAGCTAGCAGATGCAGGGCGTGGCGTGCTGATAGGCAAGGCCATGACGACAGCCTCCGCTCCGGCCCTAAGAAACCAGGATGCAAAGCAGTTCAACCTACTTTTTCGGTTCAGCTTACGCATCCAGGCCGGCGTTTTACGCTACGAGTTTACCGACATAAGCTACCCAGATTATCCTGCTACCAGCGCGATTGGGAGTTCGAGCAACGCCATGACCGCCGATGCCTTAGTAGAGTGGCTTCGGCGGGATGAGTATTCCCACATCAGCACCGTGCACTCGCAACGGTACCGCCAACCTGTAGAGCCTCAACTACGAGATAATACTCAGTACACCGATAAAGGCGAGCCCCGGCCGCGAATGCTGCAGCAATGCCTAGGCATAGAGCAGGCCATGACAGCGCTAACTAACTCGTTGCAGCAGTATCTGGTAAAGCCACAAGTGCAATAACGAGCGCCGACGGAGCAAGCAACCACGAGAATTTGGAGTGTAGCGCCGCAACGCCGGCCGGCTAAGTTGTGTCTGTGTTTCGGATTTGCCTACTTTCCCGTGGGAAGCAGCGTGTTCCGGCCGCTCGCCTCTTGTTACCTGAAACCTGCGCTTTTACTTGCCCTCCATCTTTTTTCAACACGCCACCATCGGCTGGCTGGCCCTGCTAGGGCTGGCGGTACCGCTGGCTATATATCTCTGGAACCGTAAGCCGGGCCGGGTAGTGCAGGTGGGTAGTTTGCGGTGGCTGGAAGCGGCCGCCAATCGGCGGTTACGCAGCATCAAGCCCGAGCAGCTGTGGCTTTTTTTGCTGCGGGCCGCAATTGTAGGGTTGTTTGCCTTAGCCTTGGCCGAACCTAACGAGCTGCTACCCCTGCCGCCCCGCCGAGGCCAGGTGCTACTAGGCCCCGAGGTGACGGCAACCAGCTTAGCGCCTGTGCGGCCGGTGCTGGACTCGTTGCGGCGGCAGGGGTATGAGTTGCGCCAATTGCAGGCGGGCCAACCGCTAGGCCCTTCGTTGCCCTGGACTGCAGTGGGGTTTCAGGACCCAAATGCGGAGGCAACTCCTGCTACAGATACACTTGCTGCCCCTGATGCTAGGCAGCCGCTGAACCTGTGGAGCGCCGTGCGGCAAGCGGCTGACTCGTTGCCTGGTCGGCCCTTGGTTGTGGTGGCTACTCCCAGCTTGGCATCCTTCTCAGGCACGCGGCTGCCGCTGCCAGCCATGGTGCGCTGGCTCCCACTTCCGGGCCCCGACTCACTTACCTGGCCTGTAGCCGCTTGGCAGCCCCACCCCGATAGCCTGGTGCTGCTGGTGGCCCACGGCTCCGAAACCGGCATTCAGCTGCGGCAGGTGCGGCGGCGCTGGCCAGCTACCAGCGGTCCGATACCAGGGCTGGGCTTACCGGATGAGGTGCAGATTGACCTTGCTGCCAGGAAGCTGACGGTGACAGAAAATGGCCAGCAGCGGGCGCTACCGGTGCTGACACGGCCGTTGCGGTTGGCTATCAGCTTTGATGCCACCCATGCCGCCTCGGCTAATGTGCTGGCAGCAGCGGTGCGCGCCGCCGGCTCGGTACTACCCCTTGCTCCGCGGCTAACCGTTTCCTCGGCGCTACCTTCCTTATCGGACTCGCTGGATTGGCTTTTCTGGCTTCGGGAGGCGCCGCTGCCAACTTCCTGGGCTCAGCGGATAGCTAGCCAAGGCATACGAATATGGCAGGAAGCTCCAAACAAAACACCCAAACAATCAGCCACTAGCTTCCTGATGGCGGGCAGCACCGGGCCAGTAGCTATCCTGCGGCTCGATACCACGACGACTCCGGTGGCAGCAACTTCCTGGTGGCCCACGGCCACGGGCCAGCCGCTGCTTACCTCGTACCCGGAAGGCGCCGGGGTACGGTATCAGTTTCGCACCCGCCTTGATCCGGCCTGGAGTGCGCTGGCCGAAAGCCCCGACCTGCCGGCTCTGCTGCTACCCCTGCTCCTGCCGTCAACCTCTGCTGCGGCTCCCGGCCCCGATCCTCGCCTACTTGACCTTGCCCAACTACAAGCCGGGCCAGTGGCCGCTGCCGCTCCGGTCTCGGCCTCCGCACCGCACCGCGACCTTACCCCGTGGTTTGTGCTAGCGGCCGGACTGCTGTTTGGGGCCGAACGCCTGCTGAGTGCCTATCAGAACCGTCGGACTGCTGCGCCGGCCGGCAGCTAACGGCCCTTCACCTCTTACCTTGTGCTATGCGCCTCCTGACCGCCACCCTTGCTGCTACCGAAGCCCCGCTTTCCGCGGCTCGCCGTGCGTGGGCCGGGCGACGTACTGTGGCCGTGCTGCTTCCGTTGCTGGCTGGCTTGGTACTGGCGTTGGTGCTTGCCTCAGGCTGGCCCGCGTGGCAAATCATAGCTGTAGTTGCCGCCGGGCTAGGCATACTGCTGGCTGGCTGGCTGTTGTGGCGCGTGTGGCAAACGCCCGCCAGCGCCATAGCCCAGCGCCTCGACCGGCTGTATCCGGAGTTGGAAGACAGCTCCGGCTTGCTGCTGCAGCCAACAACCGCTCTGAACCTGCTAGGCCAGTTGCAGCAGCAGCGCCTGCTAGCCCGTTTGCCCGAGCTAACCACAGGCCCGCTGCTGCCAGTAGATTTCAAGCGGCCTCTACTGCTCACGGGCTTGCTGCTGTTGCTGGCAGGCGTGGCCTGGTGGCAGCGCCCCTCGGCCCAAGCACCACATTCCGCCACTGCCGATAAGCCGCTGCAGCTGCGCTTTGAGGCACCAGTGCCCCCACCTGCTTCGGCTCCCCGCATCCTGGAAACTCGCCTGCGCGTAACGCCGCCGGCCTATACGCGCCGCTCTTCGTTTTCGCCAGCCGAAGGCTCATTCCGCTGCCCCCAGGATAGCCGAGTGCGCTGGACGGTTCGGGTGAGTAAGGGGGCTAGTCAGCCTCCAGTGCTAGAGTTAGGCACGCAGAAGCTACCATTGCGGGCCGTAGCCGGCAGCCCCGGGGAGTTTGTTCTTGAGCAAGCCCTAGGCGCCTCCAGCTTATACCGCATCCGGTTTGCGGGGCAGGTTTCTGAAGACTATGCCATTGATGTACAGCCCGATCAGGCCCCTGCTATCCGCATCATGGCGCCTAAGGCGTACACGCTGGTTGAGTTTGGGCGCCCACCGCAGGTAGCCGTACGCATGCAGCTCACCGATGACTATGGTCTCACCCGCGCCCGGCTGGTAGCTACCGTTGCGCAGGGCCAGGGCGAGGCCGTGAAGTTCCGGGAAGTGGCCACCGACCTGAGTGCTGCCCTGCGAGGCCAGCCCGCCACGGCCAGCCTGCAGCACCTGCTGCGCCTACCGGCCCTGGGCCTCACCTACGGCGACGAAGTGTACTTTTACCTCCAGGCCTGGGACAATCGCCAGCACCTCACCCGCTCCGACACCTATTTGGTGCAGTGGGAAGACACCACCGTACAGGAAAGCTCCCTCGATGTGTCGTTGGGCGTGAATACCAAGCCGGCGTATTTCCGCAGCCAGCGCCAGATTATCATTGACACCGAAAAGCTGCTGGCCGAACAGAAGAATCTCTCGGCGGCTACCTTGCTGGAACGCTCCAACTCCATTGGGTTTGATGAGAAGATTCTGCGCATGCGCTACGGCAAGTTTCTGGGCGAGGAAGCCGATGAAACTATTGGCGGCGCTACCCTACCGCCCAGCACCGATGAGCCGGAAGAAGAGCCCGGCCTAGGCTCAGTAGTAGCCGAAGACCACACGCCTGATCCGGCCCCAGCCCCGAAAAAAGAGGAACACACCGCTGATGATGGGCACGACCACGGCCATGCGCTGCCCGCTGCGGATGCTGCTCCCGGGGCCGCTCTTACTGCTGAGCTCATGGAGCCCTACATTCACCGGCACGATGACTCCGAAACCGCCGATTTCCTGGAGCCAGCCGTGAAAGCTAAGCTGCGGGGCGTGCTCAACGAAATGTGGGAAGCGGAGCTGCGCCTGCGCACGGGCCGCCCCCGCGAGGCCCTGCCCTTTGAGTATCGGGCGCTGCGGCTACTGAAAGAAGTACAGCACCAAACCCGCGCCTACGTCAAGAAAGCCGGCTTCACGCCGCCTCTGATGCCCGAAGCCACTACCCGCCTTACCGGCGACCTAGCTGGTGCTGCTGCGCCGCGCCGCCAACAGCAGCTGGAAGCTCCGCCACGGCAACCCGTACTGCGAGCCGCCTTGCGCGTACTCACGCAACTCCGCGAGCAGCCCCACCCGCCCGCTGGTGCCGCCGCGGCCCTGGAGCAAGCTGGGCAGGAGCTGGCTCGGGCCGCGCTGCAAAAGCCGGGCGCCTACCTCTCGGCCCTGCGCGAAGTGCGGCGCCTCTCTGCTAGCCTGCGTGCCGGGCAGCCACCGTCGTTAGCCGCGCTGCCGGTGCTGGAGCGTGCCTTCACCGACCTGCTGCCGTCTACGGCCCCAACTCCCGGCCAGGCACCTATTCCCGCTAACCGCTTGGCCCGCCGCTACTTTCAGGAGCTAAGCCGCTAGGCCCCTCCTAGGTCCCAGCCTGCCACCAATCCACCTGGTTTGAATTCGCAATTGTTCTTTTATATGCCCTACGCCCTTGCTCTTTGCCTTCTGCTAGCCGTGATTCTGACGGTAGTTGCCCTACGTCGGCCGGACCAGCGGCGGCGGGGGTTGCGGGTTGGAGCCGGGCTAGTGGCCGTAGCGGGCGTGTGGCTGGCAGCCTTCCCGCCAGCCAGCTCCCATAAGGTACCTACGCCGCAGGCGGCTATCCTGCTCACTGATGGTTACTCGCCGGACTCCCTGCGGCACTTGCTCCGGCGCCTAGGAGCCAGCACTCCACTCTGGCGCTATCAAACAACCGCTACTTCTACCGATACTCCCATGCTCAGCAACCTGGCTGCCCTGCGCCAGCAGCTGCCCGCCTTGCAGCGTTTGCACGTGGTAGGGAACGGGTTGCCGGCTGCTGATGCCCTAGCCCTACAGGGCTTAAAGGTGGTTACGCACACTTCGGCAGCTAGTGGTTTTCAGGCCGCTACCTGGAACCGCCAGCCCGAGCTTGGCCGGCCTTGGGCCGTGGAAGGCGCTTTTGCACATGCTAGCGGCCCTATCTGGGTTAGCCTGCACGCAGCCGGCGCCCCCCGTGACTCGGTGCGGCTTGCCTCTGGCCACGGCAACTTTCGGCTACGGTTCACTCCAAAAGCAGAAGGGCGGGCCGTGTATTGGCTGGAAGCGCGACGGGAAGGGAAGCGAATTGCCCGCGAGCCGGTACCGCTAGAGGTGCAGGCCACCCGCCCACTACGGGTGTTGGTGCTGGCGGCGGCCCCTTCTTTTGAGGTTCGCTTTCTGAAAAACTATCTGGCTGCACACCAACACAGCGTAGCACTGCGCACCGGACTAAGCCGTGGCCTTACTCAAACCGAGTTCCTGAACGTTTCGTCGCCTCCTGATTTGGGGCGCCTCACGCCGGCCTTGCTAGCCCGTTTTATGGTGCTGGTTGCTGATGCGGGGGCCCTGGCTTCTTTATCGGGGGCGGAAGCAGAGGCCTTGAGCCGGGCCGTGCGGACCGGCACCTGCGGAGCCTTGCTCCTGGCCGACTCACCTACCCTCCCGCGCCAGCTGCCGGGCAGCGCGGCATTCCAGCTACAGGCCCTGTCCACGGCCGCTGTTACTACGCAGCCGGTGCGCTGGCCCGAAGCGCCTGGGGCTGCCGCTACTTTATTAGCTGCTACCCTCCACCCGGGTCCAAACCTCCGCGCCTTGGTTACTGATGCCCGTCAACAGGCCGCGGCCGCCGTTCGTCGGGTTGGAATGGGACAGGTGGTGGTAACAACGGCGGTCGAAACGTTTCCCTGGCTGCTACAGGGGCAAGCAGCTACCTACCAGTCGTACTGGAGCCAACTCCTAACGGCCGTGGCCCCACCCCAGTTGGCAACAACCTCCATTTCCCCCCTAGACGCCTGGCCCCACCCGCATGCTCCGCTAACGCTACGGGCTACCGGCCCCACCTCCAACGCACTTACCCTCACGGAGCCCGCCGGCGCTACCATACGCGCTGCATTGCAACAGGACCGTTACCTCCCGGAGTGGGCTACGGCTACGTACTGGCCTAGTGCGGAGGGCTGGCACCAAGCAAGCAATGGCACCGCCAAACACTGGTTTTACGTGTTCGGGGCTAAGCAATGGCAGGGGCCGGCCCGGCAGGCGTGGCAGCAGGCCGTGGCTCAGCTTACGCCGGATAAGCAAGCGGCTTCAGTTGCCGTTACCCGCACCACCAGCACCAGTTGGCCGCGGTGGTGGGGGTATGCCCTATTTTTGCTGGCGGCCGGCCTGCTGTGGCTCGAAGAAAAACTCTAGCTGCTCTCGCCGCTTTGTAACCAAATAGGTAGGCATTTCGGCACCAATCACTTTAAGCCTGTAGTGGGGCTAGCAGCAGCACCTTACCTCCCGGCACAATGCAGGTACAAAAAAAGGTCCAAGCTCCGCTGTGCGGAACCTGGACCTTAGCAATAACGTACCGGCCAAACCGGCGCGTAATTACTTAACTTCGGTGGTAGCTTGCGTGGTGGTAGTTGCTTCCGTAGTAGTGGTAGCAGCAGGAGCAGCAGCAGCAGTAGTGTCAGCAGCAGGAGCAGCAGCAGCCGTGGTGTCAGCAGTAGTAGCAGTAGCTTCTACCGAGGTAGCCTCGGTGGTGGTGGTGGTTTCCTCAGCAGTCTTCGACTCGCAAGAAACGAGGGTAGCAGCGAAAACAACGGCCAGAGCGGATACCTTCAGGAGGTTCTTCATTTTGATAGTAGGTTTGAGAAATTTTGTCCAAAAAACGTCCTTCATACCGTTCCTGACGAATGGTAACCCAACCTTGGAAAATATTTTTTCACTGGGTTACCAACCGGACGCCAACGTATTAATCAACAAAGCGAATGGGTAAGGGACAACCTTCCTACACCGACGAGGAGTTTGTGGCGGCTATCCGCCAAGACGACGACCGGGCCCTGGCACAGCTCTACCGGCTGCATTTTCCTATGATTTCGCACTACGTGCTGCAAAACAGCGGCACCGAAGACGAAGCCAAGGATGTGTATCAGGAAGGCGTGATGGTATTCTATGAAAAGGTTCGTGACGGCTCCCTGGAGCTAAGCTGCCAAATCAAAACCTACCTCTACGCCGTGTGCCGTCGGCTCTGGCTGAAACGGCTCACCGAGAAAACCCGCTTCGGCGGCCGCCTCGATGATTATGAGCCGTACCTCGAAACTGGTGCCGAGGCCGATCTGGAATTGGCTGAGGAACGGGACCGGCGACTGGGCACTATGGCTCAGGCGCTGGATCAGGTAGGAGAGCCGTGCCGCTCGCTTTTAGAAGGATTTTACCTGCTCGACAAATCGATGCAGCAGCTTACGGCAGAGTTTGGCTACACCAATGCCGACAACGCCAAAAACCAGAAATACAAGTGCCTGGTCCGACTTAAAAAGCTATTTTTCAGTCAGTACCAGGAGCTTACTTAGATGATAGAGGAACGGAAATAGAGCGGATAAATAGCAAAGCCTATCTGCAACCTGGCCTGTTCTCGCTTTCAGATACGAGATGAAAACCGAAGCTGATTATTACGCCTTATTTGAAGCCTACCGCTCCGGCGAGCTGGCCCCAGACGAGCGGGCTGATCTGGAGCGCCGCTTGGCTGCTGACCCTGGCTTGGAGCGCCAGCTCCAGGAGTTTGAGGCGCTGACTGGCACGCTAACGGCTTATGGCCGCCGCTTGGCCTTGCGGCGTAAGCTGCACGCCATTCATGCCGATATGGATGCGGAGCAGGCCGTACGGCTTACCCCGCTGGCCAAAGCGGCCGACGAGGACGAGCGCCACGAGCGGTTTGCAACTGGGCAGGCGCCCCGCCCGATGTTGCGCATATCGCGCACCGAGGAAAAACTCCGCGACTTCTGGAACGGCCACCGCGCCACCATGATGGTAGCCGCCTCCGTAGCCGTGCTCGCGGTGTTTGCTACGCTACTAGGCCTTGAAATGTATAGAGCCGCCCAAAAGCCCTCTTTGTATGGCTACACCGTACTGCGGCGGGAGGTAGAGCGCATCAAGCAAACCCAGCGCTCTATGAATCGCACGCTCAACCAGATTGACGCGCAGCCGGAAAAAGCCAACCCAGGAAAATTCAGCGGCACCGGCTTTGCCCTTACGGCTGATGGATACCTAGTAACCAGCTACCACGTGATTCAGGGCGCCGACTCCCTACTGATTGAAGGCCGTGACCGGCAGCGCTTCCGGGCCGAGCCGGTTTTCACGGACGTAGCTCACGACTTGGCTATTCTGCAAATCAAAGACCAGCAGTTTAAAGGCTTCGGGCGCTTGCCTTATGCTTTCAAGCGCGGGCAGTCTGACTTAGGTGAGCGGGTATATACGTTGGGCTATCCGCGCGAAGACCTAGTGTTCAACGACGGCTCCTTGAGTGCTCGCTCAGGCTTTGAAGGCGACACCGGCTTCTACCAGATCAGCATTCCGGTAAACCCGGGTAACTCCGGCGGTCCGCTCCTCGATGATAAAGGCAACCTGATTGGCGTGATTAGCGGCCGGCAGATGGATGTACAGAGCGCCGCCTTTGCCACCAAGTCGTCGTACCTGATGCGCCTGGTGGATTCGTTGAGCGCGGCGGGCGCGGGTAAACCCTATAATATGCCCCGCAACAATCAACTCAGTGGCACCTCGAGGCCCCAGCAAATCCGGAAGCTGCAGGACTATGTCTTCGTGGTTAAGGTATACGAATAAGCGAAGCTCAACTACTATTACAGAAAGCCTTGCCTTTGCCGGCAGGGCTTTTTTGTGACTAAATACTCGGGTAGTCGGGTCAAGCTCAGGGTTTAACTAACGCGTGAGACTAACTCCACATATCAAAATTCGGCTTAGCTCCGTAGAGAGGGTTCAGTGGTTGTATTCCCACTATTCCAGACTCTTCCTTCACTGTTTTATTTGCCTGCTATGAGCACTCACCTGCCAAAAGAAATTGAGAAAATTGCCCCTGACGAGATTATTAACGCCCTGCAAGCAGGATACAAAGTATTCAAAGGGGAGCAGGATCAGCTAGATGATTTCCTGAAGCACAGCGGGCACTTGCTGCGCAAAGCCTCGCAGCGCTTCACTACCACACAGCTCATTGTAGGTATTGCGGTAGTTGCCAGCCTTGCTATTATAGTAGCAGCCAAAGCTGCTGAAGCAGCCGACAACACGGAATAAGCTTTCCAGCGTAGCTCTCAAAGCTCCTTCACTATGTGAGGGAGCTTTTTTTATGCAAATGCACTAGTATAATATTAACAATAATAAATTTAACATATACTTGCAACAACACAACCTAACCGCAATAACATGACAACAGCCACACTCCTTATCACTGGGCTTACTCTATTGATTGGAACAGAAGTAACAGCCATGCCCGCTGTAACAATGGCAGATGCTACTACCGAAACTGTACGCCCAAATCCGAATAAGTACAAGAAAGGAGGCTTATTTAAACGCAAGAAGGTACACAACTCAACTCGTGCTTATCGGCGTGCGCATCATCGCAGATAAGCTGATTTTCAAACTCATAGCGGTATCTCCATTGGATGCCGCTTCTCACTTGGGGCCCGTCGTAAGCGACGGGCCTCTTTTTTGTACAGAATAATTACATATCATATATACTTATTACAAAATAATTGATTAGCATTGTATTCGTATAAAATTGCACAATAACCTATTCCAATGAAACACTTTGCTACTATAGTTCTGCTACTGGTTGGTAGTGCAACTTGTGTGCCTCAGGCCGGAAAGGCTGCTCAACCAGATCCGAAAGCGGCCGCTACCCGCCTACCAGCCAAGAAGAGCTTCCTTGCTAAACTCCTTCCTAGAAAAGCTGCTGGCGAGTCGCGCTATGCCCGCGCTATACGGCGCAACGAGCTATTCCGCGCACCACAGGCACCTAGCCGCTAGCCTGCATTTTACGCCAAACCTACTGGCATGACTGGCCTAGCTGCTTGCTGTATTGCCCTTAGTGCCTTCAGTGTTAAGCCGCTGGGGCCAATACAGCCGGCTCATTATTCGTCGGCGAGTTCACGAGCGTTGAGACCTGATATTCCTGCATGGCCTCGGCAGAAAAGGGCTGCAGCAGCGCCTGGTGCTGCGCTAGGCCTACGCCATCATCAAGCCAGGCCAGCTCCGCCTCCCGGTTCGCAAGCAGCACCGGCATACGGTTATGAATAGGGGCCATCAGGCTGTTTGGTGCAGTGGTGATGATGGTAAAGGTTGGCTTGATCTCGCCGGTCTGTTTATCTACCCAATCATCCCAGAGGCCCGCAAACGCAAAGGGCTCTTTGTTTTGCAGCAAAATCCGGTGCGGCACTTTGCCGTGGTCAGTAACTTGCCACTCATAGAAACTATCAGCCAGCACCAAGGCCCGCTTCCGCTGGAGTAGCGTCCGGAAAGAAGGCTTTTCGGCTAAGGTTTCGGCCCGCGCATTAATGGGGCGGGGCGCTTTCTGCACCTCTTTTACCCAGCCCGGTACCAGGCCCCACTGCAGCAGCTGGATGCGGCCGGGCTCCGTGTTCAGAATAACGGGCAGACGCTGAGACGGCGCGGCATTGTAGGTAGGCAGCACGGGGTCACCGGCAAAGGAAGCATCAAAACGGGCCTCGAGCGCCGCAGCAGGAGGCGTAACAGTATAACGGCCGCACATAATGGTGGTAGTTGGTACAGGTCCTTGTACGAAACAGGCGCTGTTGTAGTCATCCATCACCCGCCTACTAGCCCACCACGAATGAGCAAGCCCGTCGCCACGCCCCTGCTACCTTACGAACCTTTTCCGGGACCAGTAGCAGTCAACCAAGCAGCTTTCATTAGGGTGTACGCCTTACCAGGGGCTAGGCTGGCTCGGTGCGGGGCAGCGCAATGAAGAACGTAGTACCCTGGCCCTCTGCACTCTCAAACCAAATACGGCCCTGATGAAGCTCAACTATGGTTTTGATGATGGACATGCCTAGTCCGGTGGTTTTTTCTCCGCGCAGGCCGGTGCGGCGAGCGGGTGTAAAGCGCTCAAAAAGCGTGTCTTGAAACTCGTCCGGAATTCCGATGCCGTTATCTGCCACGGTTATCAGTACCTGATCAGGATGCTCCTCTAACCCTACCCGAATGTGGCCACCGTCGGGCGTAAACTTGATAGAGTTGCTCAGCAAGTTATTGATTACCTGCATGAACTTGTTGTGGTCGAGGACATGAAAGAGCTGCTCCGGGCCTTTGTAAGAAAAGTGCTTGGCAATATCCTCAGCCGACTTCTGATACTCTGCTACCATCTCCCGCAGTTCCAAGGCCAGATCGGCGCGCTCCACCTTCATCTGTACATTTGACGACTCCAGGAACTCATTGTCTACAAAGTCCCGGATCAGGTTGATGCTTTCCTGACACGTGTTCTGCATGATATGGAGCAGGTGGTTTAGCTGCGAGTCGTGGAGACTTTCCACCTTTTCCGTCACAAACCCAGCTACCTGCTTAATCATGGCAAAAGGCCCGGCCAGATCATGCGACAGGATTTCGAGGGTAGTATTTTTCTTCTTGTTGAACTTGTCCACATTGTCGAGGTACTCGCGGTTGCTGGTAATATCCTGTACGGTACCGCTGAGGTAGGTGTGCCCCGGACTTTGCTCTACACGTCCGGCCGTTACATAGAGCCATTGCACCGGCCCGTTTGGGTCGTTTTCGGGCACCAGCCGCACTTCCACATCTTCCACAAACTTTCCTCGCATCAGGTGCGCCAGGCGCGCGCCCACAAAATGGTGGTCATCGGGGTGTAGCCGACTGATAAGGCGCGGCAGCGCCGCAGTTGCCTCGGCGCATGGCTGGCCAAATACCGTTTCATACGCCGGACTCACGAAGTGAAACTGCCTGGCTTCCAAGTGGTATACAAAGTACACCACTTGACTACGTTCAACTAGCGGACGGAACAGGGCAGCGAAATCTAACATTATGTGGCAGGTGGAAGGCAGATTGAATACGCAACACTAGGTGGTATGTTTCCGCGCGCTCCGCGCTCAATCATAAGCTTGCCTCTGGGCCCTAGCTGAAGTAGTAACGTACGGCTGAAATAACAAGTAAATAATATAAAACCTATTATATATTTACTTCATACCACACCTCCAAAAGATTGATAAATTGCATATTAGCTTTTTCTAAGCCCCTCTGTTAGCGGCCCATAGTTTTGGCTGCGTATAAGAGACGGAAGATGTGCTTACGTTCGATGACTGTTCGGGCCGGTGTGCCCGTGGGTTAGCCCATCTGAGCAACCTAGGCAGTCGGCGCCGCTTTACTTACTTCACTGATATTTCGTTGGCTATATGACGTACCGCCCCGCTCTGTATATAGGTCTTTTCTGTGTAGTAGCCGGTGCCTGTGCCTTCACATGCTGGCATCATCCGGAGGCCCGGAAACAGGGTGGCCCGGCCGCTTCTGTGGTGGCCAACCAGGCCAAACCAACGCTGGTGGCGCGCCAGTTTTCCTTTACGGAGGGCCCCGCAGCCGACAAGGCGGGCAACGTGTATTTCACTGATCAGCCCAACAACAAAATCTGGAAGTACAGCACCGAGGGCCAGCTGACGGTTTTTATGGAGCAGGCCGGCCGCGCCAATGGCCTGTATTTCGATAAAAAAGGTAACCTGCTGGCCTGTGCCGATGAACATAACCAGCTCTGGTCAATTGATGCCACAGGAACCCCCAAGGTACTGGTAAAAGATGTACAGGGCCACCGCCTCAACGGCCCCAACGACCTCTGGATCAACCCCAAAACCGACGGCATCTACTTCACGGACCCGTACTACCAACGCGCTTACTGGAAGCGCACCGCCCCCGACCCAGGCCTGGGCGGGCAGAAAGTGTACTACCTGCCGCCGGGCAAGCAACCGATAGTGGTAGATGATCAGCTCCAGCAACCCAACGGTATTATCGGCACACCCGATGGCCGCCAGCTCTACGTGGCCGATATTGGGGCCAATAAAACCTACCGCTACCAGATTACCCCCGACGGGCACCTAGTAGGCCGGCAGCTGTTTGTGGAGCAAGGCTCCGATGGCATGACCATTGATGCGGAAGGCAACGTGTACTTGACGGGAAAAGGCGTAACGGTATACAACCCGGCGGGCCAACAGATTGAGCACATTGAGGTACCGGCTGACTGGACCGGCAACGTCTGCTTTGCGGGCAAAAAACGTAACATCCTGTTTATTACGGCATCAGAAGGCATATACACCTTACCGATGCGCGTAAAGGGGGTATAACAGCCGCGCCACCGCTACTAGCCCGTACTTCGGTGGTAATCGTTTTGCTAGGGTGCGCCAGGGCTCAAACCTTCATCGGTTGGCGGGAATAAGGACCCTAGTAAAAAGCGCGCCTAGTTAGCTCCGGGCGGCTTGCTGCTGAAGCCATACGCACGCGGAAGCCACATCATCAAAGGTGCCAACCACGGGCCGCGAAATTAGCTGGAGCCTGCCTTCGGAGGCTTGGCGGGCCGTAAAGTGGTGCGGAAACACCCAGGCAATGTGCTCAAGGCCCGCCCGCAGCATTTCATCCAGCCACCAGACGCCCCACTCACTGAGCTCGGCTGAAGTATGCGTGATGCTGGAATTATCGTTGAGGATTTTGCTGCATGGCCACGCTCGCAGGCTTTCCAGCATCAGCATGCATGCCTTCCGCGACGACTCCTGCGTGTGCTCGCCGTGCCAGTCGGCATACAGCCATTGGTTATCTGAGTCGTAGCCAATAGCCAGGCCGGGCATTTCAACAACAGGATGAAGGTGCATACTTACACTCAGGAGCCGAAGCTTCTGCTCACTATAAATAGGTACTATCGGTCTGGTAGGCTTAGCGCTGGGTTCGCTTTGCGGCCACCGCTTGGTCGTGGAGCTGGCAACTGGTCAGCCAGGTCATGGCGTGGTGTTCATCGGTGAAGCGCTGCACCTGATAAGGGCGGTCATCAAAATAAGAGAGGGGCGGCACCGAGGCATCAGCCTCCAAATCGGCCAGGTGCGCGGGCGAGAACAGATACGCTACGTACATCGGGCCGCCAAGTTGCGCGGCCACTGCCGGAAAAAACGTTTCCATCATCCAGGGAGTGCCTTGCTGGTTGGCGTTGTCGCGCCGCCGCACATCTACCAGCCAATAGGTATGGCGCCCTGCTACGGCCAAAGCCAATATCTGCCAGTAGCCTTCCTGCAGTTCTGGCGAGGTAGGCTGCCGCAGCCAGCGCGCCACCAGCACCCGCAAATCGGGGCGGTAGGTTAGGCTTAAGTAGTCAGAAGAAGGCAGCATAACAGAAAGCGAGCAACAAGAAGTAGACAAGATAATCTACTTTCCCTTCAGACCCTACGCCTGAGGCCCTGCTGCACTGCATGTATTTGTGATCTTAATTATTATTATATTTAATATTCATAAAATACTTTTTATTAGGTATCTTAAGTGCATTCCGCTCTATACTATCCCCTTCGGGCTTACCTATTGCTGCCAGTGAATTTAGGGTCGTAATGTCCTTACGCAACAGCCTATGTGTGCCTATCCTACAGCCGTATTGTTAGTTGCCTCCCCGTCATTACACCGCCAGGGGCTATTGGCTACCCTCCACGACGCGTGGCCGGACTTACCTATTACGCTTCAGCTAGATGCAGCCGAGCTACCCCGGATGCTCTACCAGCATGCGTACGCGGTACTTGTTCTCGATTGCGCTTTGCCCACGGAGCCGCTGCTGCCGTTTCTGGAGTCGCTATATACAATTCGCAGCGGCCAGCCCGTGGTGCTACTCACCGGAAACCGCCTTTCTACCAGCCTGCGACAGTTTCTGGCCGACCGGGATACGCACACCTGCTTGCCCCACCACGCCGCGCCGGCCACTGTACTTTCCCTGTTTCAGAGTTACTTGCTTCATGCTTCCTCCGCAACTGCTGGGCAGCCCATGCTGCCTCACCGGACGCTAGCTCCACCTACACCCTTTAGCCGCCGTGAGCTGGAGGTGCTGCGGTTGGTAGTACATGATTATTGCAACCAGGAAATAGCTGATCAGCTGTGCCTAAGCGTGCGTACCGTGGAAAGTCATCGGCGGGCGTTGCTTCAGAAAGCGGGAGCCAGAACGCTGGTTGGTCTGGCAGTACAGGCCGTGCGCGAAGGGTGGGTAACGACTTGACGAATACTACTAGCCCCTACCCGAGCTTAAAGTGGCCCAATAAAAAAGCCGCTGCCTGAGGCAGCGGCTTTTTCCGTCGCATTGACCGGCAAATTTCATTCATCCACCCTACTCCTTTTGCCGGTGGTCAATACTTCGCGGTGAGCGCCTTCCTTTCCATAGGACCCACTCGCGCTAATTCTTTATTAAGTCAAAGGTACAGAGTGAAATAGGCGCGATGCTGGTTTACTAGGCCAACGGGCCATCTTTCGCAACCAACGCCCTATTCTGCTGGGCGAAGGAGCAGAAAACCCGGGTAGCGTGCTTCACAGCGGAGCTTTTGGTATTCTTGTGCCTAGGCTACTATTTGCCGCAACTGTTGCTCCACCCGGCCAGCCTTCTGAATTTGCCGGAAGCCGCGGCCAGGCCCGTGGAGCCAGCCATTCCATTACTGATTCCTGCCGCGGGCAGCCCGCTTTTAGTTTTTTCTCTTCTGATGCACGACACCACGTTACACGAGAATATTCTGCTGGTTCTGGGGTTGCTGTTTGCCATGCTGCTGCTCGTGATGCTGGGCCAGAAGCTGCGAATTTCTTATCCTATTTTTCTGGTGCTGGCTGGTTTGGCCCTGGGTTTCGTGCCGGGTTTGCCTGCCATCAGTATTGATCCGGACCTTATTTTTCTGATTTTCCTGCCACCCTTATTGTACCAAGCGGCCTGGGAAACCTCATGGCAAGACTTCTGGCGCTGGAAGCGACCTATTGGGTTGCTGGCCTTCGGGCTGGTGTTTTTCACTTCTACCATCGTGGCCTACGTGTCCAGAGCCATGATTCCGGGGTTCACTCTACCGCTGGGCTTTCTGCTGGGCGGTATTATCTCGCCCCCTGATGCTGTGGCCGCTACCTCGGTGCTGAAGGGCGTGAAAGTGCCGCGCCGGGTAACCAGCATTCTGGAAGGGGAAAGCCTGATCAATGACGCCAGCAGCCTTATCGTGTTTCGGTTTGCGCTGGCAGCCGTGATATCTGGCACGTTTACGCTGCAACAGGCTGCTTCCAGCTTCGTGTTGGTGAGTTTTATGGGGCTAGTGGTGGGCTTGGTAGTCGCGCATTTTTTCTACCTCATTCACCGTTACCTCCCCACCACCCCTAGCATCAACACGGTGCTTACCTTCCTTGCGCCCTACGTGATGTACCTGCTGGCTGAAGAATTTCACTTCTCGGGGGTGCTGGCCGTGGTTAGTGGCGGGCTGCTACTCTCGTTTCGGTCGCATCGGGTATTTGATGCCGATACGCGTCTGCAAGCTAACAGTGTGTGGGCTAGCGTTGGGTTTGCGCTGAATGGCCTGGTCTTTATCCTGATTGGGCTGGAGCTGCCCGTGGCGGTAGAGGGGTTGGGCTCGTATTCGCTCCGGCAGGCTATTATGTACGGCCTCATTATCAGCGTCATTGTTATCCTGATCCGGTTGTTGTGGATGTTTCCGGCCGCGTTTGTGCCCCGCTGGCTAAGTCGTACCATCCGCACTTCTGAAACCAGCCCCGGCTGGCAAGGCCCCCTGATTATCGGTTGGGCGGGTATGCGCGGGGTAGTGTCGTTGGCGTCGGCGCTTTCAGTGCCGCTGCTATTGGCCAACGGGCAGGAGTTTCCGCAGCGTAACCTGATTCTGTTTATCACCTTCGTCGTGATTTTGGTTACGCTGGTGTTTCAGGGCCTCACGCTGCCAGCACTCATTCGCTTTACCGGTGTGGCACATATTGAAGAACGCATGCCCACCGATGCGCAGGAGGCAGGCATTCGGCTTCGTTTGCGCCAAGTGGCCCTGGACCATATGGGCCAGCACTATCTCCCCGATATTCAGGAAAATGAGCTCATTAGAGCCCTGCAGCAGCGCATGCACGCGGAAGCCCAACGCACCGAAAACCTGCTGGAAGCGCTGGACTACGACGAATCGAAGCGGTTGGCGCTGCAGCGCTACCACCAAGTATTGCTGGATGTGCTGCGCGTGCAGCGCGAGGAACTGTTTGTGCTGCGCCGCGAAGACGTATTCGAGGAAGAAATGCTCCGCCACCAAGAAGCCCAACTGGACCTTGACGAAGCCAAAATCAGCCACATGCCACATTAAGCCGGCAGCCAGCATCGGTGCGGCTTTACAACACGACAGCCTTCCCTATCTGTGGATAAGGAAGGCTGTCGGCTTAAGCGGTAATACTACCTAGGGAATTACCCCAGGCTGCGGTAGCGCACGCGCTTGGGCTCCACGTCGCCGAGGCGTTTGCGCTTGGCTTCTTCGTAGTCGGTGAAGTTGCCTTCGAACCATACTACCTGCGAGTCGCCCTCAAAAGCCAGAATGTGCGTGGCCAGGCGGTCGAGGAACCACCGGTCGTGACTGATGATCACGGCGCAGCCCGCAAAGTTCTCCAAGGCATCTTCCAGCGCCCGGATGGCATTCACGTCCAGATCGTTGGTGGGTTCGTCGAGCAGCAGCAGGTTGGCGCCTTGCTTAAGGGTAGTAGCGAGGTGCACGCGGTTGCGCTCCCCGCCCGAGAGCGAGCCCACTTTCTTTTCCTGGTCGCCGCCGCGGAAGTTGAAGTTGCTCACGAAAGCGCGTGAGTTCACCTGGCGGCCCGCCAGCAACATGGTTTCCGTGCCACCCGAAATGGTTTCGAACACCGTTTTGTTGGGATCCAGCGTGTCGTGCTGCTGATCAACGTAGGCGGTTTGCACCGTGGGGCCCACTACAAACGTGCCCGCATCGGGCTGCATTTGGCCCGTGATGAGGCGGAACAAGGTGGTTTTACCCGCGCCGTTCGGCCCAATAATACCCACAATGCCGCCCTGTGGCAGGTTGAACGAGAGGTTCTCAAACAGGAGTTTGTCGCCGAAGGCTTTGGTCAGCCCTTCGGCTTCAATCACCTGGGAGCCTAGGCGCGGCCCGTCGGGAATGAACAGCTCCAGCTTCTGCTCTTTCTCCTTCGAGTCCTCGTTCACCATCTTATCGTAGCCGGCAAGGCGGGCCTTGCTCTTAGCTTGGCGCGCTTTCGGGGCCATGCGCACCCACTCCAGCTCGCGCTGCAGGGTTTTCTGACGCTTGCTCTCGGTTTTCTCTTCCTGGGCCAAGCGGTTTGATTTCTGCTCCAGCCACGAGGAGTAGTTGCCCTTCCACGGAATGCCTTCGCCCCGGTCAAGCTCCAGAATCCAGCCGGCCACGTTATCGAGGAAGTACCGGTCGTGGGTTACAGCTATAACGGTGCCTTTGTATTGCTGCAGGTGCTGCTCCAGCCACAGCACACTTTCCGCATCCAAGTGGTTGGTGGGTTCGTCGAGCAGCAACACATCGGGCTCTTGCAGCAGCAGGCGGCAGAGGGCTACGCGACGCTTCTCACCACCCGAGAGGTTGCCAATGATGGCATCCGGGGCGGGCGTGCGCAGGGCATCCATGGCGCGTTCCAGCTTGCTGTCGAGGTTCCAGGCGTCGAGCTGGTCGAGGCGCTCCTGCACAGTGCCTTGGCGCTCCAGTAGCTTATCGAAGTCGGCGTCTTCGGCCCCGAAGGCTTCGTTGATTTCGTCGAATTCCTTGAGCAGCGCTACAGTTTCGGCCACGCCTTCCTGCACTACTTCCAGCACGGTCTTGGTGGCATCAAGGTGCGGCTCCTGCTCTAAGTAGCCCACGGAGTAACCCGGCGACCATACTACGTCGCCCTGAATCTGCTTATCAACCCCGGCAATAATCTTCAGGAGCGACGACTTACCCGAGCCGTTCAGACCGAGTACGCCGATTTTTGCCCCGTAGAAAAACGAGAGGTAAATGTTTTTAAGAACCTGCTTTTGCGGAGGATAAACTTTCGTCACCCCCGCCATCGAGAAAATAATGGTGGGTTGGTCGCTCATACAGAGAGTTCGGAAACGTGAAGGGCCTAGGGCCGTGAAGGTACATGTACTAGGGTGCCGGGGCGCTCAAACCGCCGGCAAGCTTGTGAGTTCGGCGCAGGTTTCTATTTTGCGGTATCATACGGCAGCGGGCCGTACGGGCAGAACGGGCCAAACGTGGTTTATTCTGCTTTTTGAATACATACATAATAACCGCGCTGGCTGTCCGTTCGTAGCTCCTCCCACTGAGTAACTACCTGGGCACCGGCGCTAGTAAACCTGCGTTGTGGGCCGGAATGCCAAAGGTAGGCAGCTCCAGCAAACATTCCGAAGCCTGGGCCGGGCAGAAGAATTAGTCAACAACCCGTAAACTTGTTCATATTTTTGGCCTGAACCTCGACCTTTCCACCTATTCGCTCCCCGCTATCTGATTATGGAAGAACAAGACCACTTGCTGGCCGAAGCCCGCCGTTATGGCTACATTGAGGGCGACCAGGTGTGGCTTAGCCCGCTATTAGACCTGCCCGCCCGTCAAGTTGGCCAGGTCAAAGAATCTGCTGATGCTTCGCTGATTTATTTTGCCCAACGCTTCAATCTGTTTCGCTCCAAAGTAGAGGACCTGCTCCAGAAAATTGAGGAGTCGGACAACAAAGGCTCTTTCCTTATGAAGGCCCTGCACCTGAAGGAGCAGGTAGCCAGCTATGATGCCCTTGGCGACTTTGAGAGCCTATACAACCGGCTCACGGAAGCCGAGGAGTCCATTAAAGTTACCATTAACCGCAACCGCGAGAAAAACCTCGCTACCAAAATCAGCCTGATTCAGGAGGCGGAGGCCCTGCACGACACCATTGACTGGCAGGGTGGCAGCGACAAGCTCAAGGACCTGCGCCAGGGCTGGATCAAGACTGGCCCCGTAGAAAAGCACCTCACCGACGAGCTGGAAGTGCGCTTTCAGGCCGCCGTAGATGCCTTCTTCGCCCGTAAAAAGGATTTCTTGGCCGAGAAGAAGGCCATGACCAACCGAGTCTACGACCAGTACAAAGACCTGATTCACAAGTCGGAGGCTCTACAAAACTCCACTGAGTTTGAAGAGACGACCCGCAAGCTCAAGCAGCTGCAGCAGGCTTGGAAAGAAATAGATGGTACGCTGCCCCGCAAGCAGGCCAACGACCTCTGGACGCGCTTCCGGGCCGCCCACAACCACTTCTTTGAGCGCCTGAAGGTGCACATTGAAAGCAAGCGCACGGAGCCGGCTATGTCATCGGCCGGTGAGGACAACTTGAGCCGTAAGCGCGCCCTAGTAGCCGAGGCGCAGGCCCTGCTCAGCCAGCCCATGTCGCAGGCCGTAGCGCGGGCCAAGGAGCTACAAGCAGCCTGGAAAAAGGTAGGCCCCGTACGCGGCGAGGAATCGGACCGGGTGTGGGAGCAGTTTATCCTGGCCTGCGATAAGGTGTTTGAGATGAGCGCCTTAGAGCACTACATCCGCAAGCGTCTGCCGGCTGGCCCTGATGTCAGCTCGCCCCGTGACCAAGCCACAGTACGCATCCAGGCCCTGCGCGACTTTATCAAGTCAGACAAACAGGAGCAGGAAGTACTGGAAGAAAACCTGGGCAAACTCAACGACTCGCCGGGCAACGAAGCCTTCCGGACCATGTTGCAGGGCAAAATCAAAGCATTCGATCGAAAAATCAGAACCAAGAAGGATTTGATTGCCATGTTTGAGCAACGCCTGACTAGCTAAGCCAACTTTACCCACTATTTTACGTTGTCGACAGCGAAAAGCAACCCTGAGTCGGTAATGGTGTCATGCCCCCACCGACGGCTAGGTTTTTGCTGACGAGATTTACCTTTTTGACCACTTTTTAGTAGCACACACGACTATGTACTGGACCCTGGAACTTGCTTCGTACCTGGAAGACGCACCCTGGCCTGCCACCAAGGATGAGCTCATCGATTACTCTATCCGCTCGGGTGCCCCGATGGAAGTGGTAGAAAACCTTCAGGCTCTGGAAGACGATGGTCAGCCCTACGAAAACATTGAAGAAGTATGGCCGGATTATCCGACCAAAGAGGACTTCATGTTCAACGAGGACGAATACTAAGTGAGTTACCAGTTGCCCGTTATCTGTTGCCGGTATAGATGAACACACTCACTGGTTCCACTGACAACGGGCACCTAGCAACTGGCAATTCTGTTCTGCATATTGAACACCTAATTGCGGGGTATGGACAGCGCGTCCTGCTCCGCAATTTGTGTTTTACGGTACCTAAGCCTGCTTTTGTAGCCGTGGTAGGCCATAACGGCTGCGGCAAAACAACCTTGCTTCGGGCCCTGACCGGCCAGATTCCGTACCAAGGAACCGTGCTGGTGCAAGGCCAAGACTTGCGCACTATTAAGCGCCCAGCGGCCAGCGGCCTGCTAGCGCATTTGCCCCAGCGCGGTAGCGTAGAGTTTTCGTTGCCGGTCCGGGAGTTGGTTGTGATGGGCCGATTTCGACACCACCGTTTATTAGGCGCCTACTCCGCCGAGGATTATGCACTCGCGGAGGCGGCCTTGGCTCAGGTAGGAGCGGCCCACCTCGCTAACCGAGATTTTACGCTGCTTTCCGGCGGCGAGCAGCAATTGGTGTGGCTGGCCCAGCTCAGTTTGCAGGATGCCGCGCTTTACCTCTTAGATGAGCCAACCCAGCAGCTAGACGTGTATTACCGGCGGCGCGTATTCGACTTGCTTCACGCGTGGGTGCGGGAGCAGCAAAAAACGATTCTGTGCATCACGCACGACCTGGAAAACCTGCCGGCCCTGAGTGGCTATCTGCTCAACCTCTCGGCACCCTCCCCTATTTTGGAGCCACTGACGGAGGCATCGGTCCGGGCAGCCCGAGAATACTTAGAAAGTGAAGAAAGCCTAGTACAGAGAAGGTAGCCTGCCTCGTATGTACATGGTAGCGGCCTAGGGCCGCTAGCGCATCAAACCTACTATAACCAGCTGGTTACGCTTGCCGTTGCCCAGGTTTTCGGCGCAGTACGTGCCAGATGGATTGCAGAAAGGGCCACGGCGTCACAGAGTTCATAATCTGGAAGTTTTCCCAGGGTGAGGTCCGCTCGTCGAGGAAATCAAAGATGCGCTCCACTGGATTATTCCGGAAAAGCTCCGAGAAGATAGTGCGCGTACGCTCTCCTTGGCGCTGCATAATATCCAGCAGCAACGTATCGAACAACTGAAACTGCCACTGGTCGCCGGTGGGGTTCTGTGGAGGCTGGCCGGTAGCGGCCAAGCTGGCAACCAGCCGGGCTGAGTGCTCCTGAATCCGCTTGAAGGCGTAGCCGGTGCTGGCTTTGGCGCGGCCGGCGCGCGTTCCTAGGTTGAAGATATGCGCGCCGTCGCGGCCGGGCAACGGATGGTCCGTCATCGGGATGGCGCCTACTTCTTCGGTCTCAATGCGGAAAGATTCCACTCCGAGCTGCTTTAGGTACTTCCGAATTTCTGCCTCGTAGGCTTCTTTGGGCAAGACTTCCGCCGAAAACAACGTGTATTCTACTAGGGCTCGGCGCGGGCTAAAGGGTAGCACGTACATAAAACGCGCCTCCTGGTGCTGGGCGCCGCGGAAGTCCATAAACTCTACCGTAGCGGGGTCGAACACATCCTGCTCTGTGGCCACCTCCCACCCTACAAAGTGCTGCAGCAGATACCGATGTTTGGCGGGCTGCTTCAGCTTGGCTAGGTGTGGCGGCCTACTATCAAAAGCAAACCGGGCCCTGAACTTCCCGACAGGGGTAGTAGCCCGCGCGCCATCTGGCAGGTTTGTCAATGAATCGACCCTAGTCTGACGCCAGGTAAACTGTGGGTTATCAGCCAGCGCGCCCCGTACAAACTGGTAAAAATCCAGCCCCCGAATCATTTTGTAGCGGTGACGCGCTAGGTCAAATACCCGCTCAAACTCCGGGCCGCGGAAAGCCAGCCGCTGCCACTCGTGGGCCACAATGCCGTCAAAGAGCATCGGCTCATCGGCCCAGAACGACCACGTGCGGTCATTCTGATCTTTGACTTCAGGCTCCAGTACGAGCACCCGTTTCTGGGCCAATCGAGGCTCCTGGCTGATGTGGTAAGCTAGGCTCAGACCGGCCGCCCCGCCTCCTACAATGAGGTAGTCATAAGTTTCCTGCACGGAGTTGGGTTCTGCAGATGGCACGGAGTAAGGCAACTTCTTGGCGAACGGGACAGGTATGCAACAAATAAACACGAAAAAAGCCGCTCCTAGCAGAGCGGCTTTTTAAGATCAGACCGGTTTGTCACTCACAGCAGGCTAGTAAACTACACGTTGAGCAACCTTTCCAGCTATGATTTAGAAGTTTGGCGAGAGCAAATAGCGGCTATAGAATTCGTCGATGATTTTCACCGCCGATTCTGCGTCGTCTACTAGCTGCACCAGGTTCATATCCTCCGGCGAAATGTTCTTTTCGTCTTCCAGCATCACTTGCTGAATCCAGTCGAACATGCCCTGCCAGTAGCGCGTGCCTACCAACACGATAGGGAAACGGCCGATTTTCTTGGTCTGAATCAGGGTAATTGCTTCAAACAGCTCATCGAGTGTGCCAAAGCCGCCGGGCATGCCAATGAATCCCTGCGCGTACTTTACAAACATCACCTTCCGCACAAAGAAGTAGTCGAAGTTGATGATTTTATCGGGGTCGATGTAGATGTTGTTGAACTGCTCGAAGGGAAGCTCAATGTTGAGGCCCACCGAACGGCCGCCTTCGGAGTGCGCACCTTTGTTGCCGGCCTCCATGATGCCGGGGCCACCACCCGTAATTACACCGTAGCCATGTCGCACCAGCTTAGCCGCAATTTCCTCGGCCATCTGGTAGTACGGGTTGTCGGGCTTGGTACGAGCCGAACCGAAGATGGACACGCAAGGCCCAATTTTGCTCATCTTCTCAAAGCCTTCCACGAACTCGGCCATCACCTTGAAGATCTGCCAAGAGTCGGCAATCTTGATTTCGTTCCAGTCCTTATCAACGAAGGCTTTGCGAATGCGCTGCTCGTCGTCTACCTGCACGGTCCGCTGGCCGTGCGTTTGCTCGCGGATATCACTGATGGTCTTAACCTTATTGTCGTTGATATTGGGCTGAACGATGGTCTGGCCGCTGCCAGCATTCAGTACTTCATCAGCTACTTTAGTCCGACTGGTTTTTTTAAGCTTTGACATAAAAGCTACGCTAAAATTTGGACGCGGATAGCCGACGGGCCCGCAGGCTTCGGCCAGGTGGGAATGATCCGCCCCAGGTAAAAAATTAAGAAAAGGGCAAAAAGAAAGCCGCCTCACGGAAGGAAGGCGACCCAAGGTAGTGACCGGCAAGTTAACAATTTGTTAACATTACGCTAAGAAATCTTACTAGGGTGGCTTGGCCGGCCAAGCCACCCTAGTAAGATTTCTCTGTTCCTTTTACTGAGCCCGTATGGCAATAACGGGGTCGAGGTTGGCGGCCATTACTGCCGGAATAATGCCGGCTAGCACCCCAATCACGACGGACACGGTGAGGCCTAGGGTGATATTGCTCCACGAGAGCAGCAGCGGCAGAGATTCCTGCGGAATCAGGGTAATCAGCCACACCAAGAAAATGCCAGCTGCTCCGCCCAACAGGCACAGGAACACCGCCTCAAACAGAAACTGGAACAGGATAAAGTAGTTCTTGGCTCCTAATGACTTCTGAATGCCGATGATGTTGGTGCGCTCCTTCACCGACACGAACATGATGTTGGCAATACCGAAGCCGCCTACTAGCATCGCAAACGAGCCAATGACGGCTCCTGCTACCCCAATAACCGAGAACAGCTTCCCGATCATGTTAGCAAACATTTCGGGGCGGTTCAGGGCAAAGTTGTCTTCTTCGCGGGGCCGCAGGCTGCGGATGTTGCGCATCAGGCCGCGCATTTCATATTCCAGGTCCAGCAGCCCAGTATCTTCTTCCCGACCTTTCACGGCAATGGTAGGCGTGATGCCAAAGCCATTGCCGGTAGTGAGGGTGAACATGCGGGTAAACGCCCCGAACGGAATTACCACGTTGTTGTCGTTGCTAGGGGTATCAATTAGCTTTTTGCCTTCCTTCTGCACTACGCCAATGACCATGAACCGCTGGCCTTTGGCTTTAAACTCGCGGCCCAGAGCTGAGCCATTCGGGAACAAGCTGGTGGCAATATCAGCCCCGATGATGGCTACGTTGCGGGCCGCCTCCACCTCCTGCGCTGTAAAATATCGGCCCTCGGCAATAGGCAATTCCGAGACATTCCGGAAATCGTAGCTCACGCCCTGTAAGGCCACGCTTTCAATGCTGTTGTTGCCGGCCCGCAATGTATTACCGCCGCTGCTGGCAAATACAGCCACCCCTTTATTATTATCACTCAAGGACTTGCGCAGGGCGTTATACTCCCGCACCGTAGGCACGGGGCGGCCAAAGTATTTCCACCACGGGTAGTCAGGCTGGTCGAAAGTCCAAGGCATCTTCATCACGTAAATCACCTTGTCGCCCACGAAACTCATGCTTTGGCGCACATTGGCTTCCAACGAATCGACGACGGTGAAGACGGCAATGATGGCGAAGATACCTACCGTTACGCCCAGCAGCGAGAGAATAGTACGAAGCAGGTTGGCTTTCAGGGCTTGCCACGCAAAACGGAAACTCTCCAGCGTAAGGCGTATAGCTTTCATAGGAAGGAGGTTCGGCGAAGGGGCGTAACGTGGGCGATAACCAGATTTCGGGCGAAAAGTAACGATTTATCCGTGGTAAGTACGTACTTTTGCACTTCGATTTTTTCCTTAGGTTCCCCTCCTATTGCCTTGTCCAGCCCATGAAACTTTCTGAGTTCAAATTTGACTTGCCCGAAGGCCTGCTGGCACAGCACCCCGCCAAGAACCGCGACGAATCGCGCTTGATGGTGCTGCACCGCGACAGTGGTAAG
The DNA here is from genome assembly GCF_054780495.1 of Hymenobacter tenuis. Lineage (NCBI taxonomy): Bacteria > Pseudomonadati > Bacteroidota > Cytophagia > Cytophagales > Hymenobacteraceae > Hymenobacter > Hymenobacter tenuis. The sequence continues at coordinate 130,901 of NZ_BAAGWF010000003.1, read as the reverse complement.
ATTGAGCACCGCGTGTTCAAGGATATCATTGAGTATTTTGGGGAAGGCGACGTTTTTGTAGTCAACGATACCAAAGTATTTCCCGCGCGCCTCTACGGTAACAAGGAGAAAACCGGAGCCCAGATTGAAGTATTTCTGCTCCGCGAGCTGAATAAGGAAATTCACCTCTGGGATGTACTCGTTGATCCGGCCCGTAAGATTCGGGTGGGCAACAAGCTGTACTTCGGCGAGTCGGATATGGTAGCGGAGGTAATCGACAACACCACGTCGCGCGGCCGCACCATCAAGTTCTTGTTTGATGGCTCCGACGAGGAGTTCTATAAAGCCCTGCACGACCTCGGCGAAACCCCGATTCCAAAGGAGTTTATTCCTCGCGAGACTGAGGCAGCCGATAAGGAGCGTTACCAGACCATCTATGCCAAACATACGGGTGCTGTGGCTGCCCCTTCGGCCGGCCTGCACTTTACCCGCGAGGTGATGAAGCGCCTGGAAATCAAAGGCGTAGATGTAACTCCGATAACGTTGCATGTTGGCCTAGGTACCTTCCGCCCTGTAGATGTGGAAGACCTGACCAAGCACAAGATGGACTCGGAAAACTTTGTTGTGCCCGCAGAAACGGCCAAGATTGTGAACCGCGCCCTGGATGCCAAAAAGCGCGTGTGTGCCATCGGTACTACCTCTATGCGCGCCATGGAGTCGTCGGTTTCGGCGCATGCTCGCCTGAAAGCCACTGAGGGCTGGACCGATAAGTTTATCTTCCCTCCCTACGAGTTCAAAATCTCTAACGCCCTGCTCACCAACTTCCACACACCGGAGAGCACCCTGATGATGATGGCCTCGGCCTTTGCTGGCCATGAGTTGCTGATTGAAGCGTATCAGCTGGCTATTAAGGAGAAATATAAGTTCTTCAGCTACGGCGATGCCATGCTGATTCTCTAGTATCAGAGACCTAGCAAACAGAAAATGGCGGCCTGCCGCTTTTTCAGAAGCTAGTAACAAGAAGGCCCGGTTGCATATAGCGACCGGGCCTTACTTTTGCGCTCTACCTAGCCCCTTGCCCGTATGCCAACTTCTACTTACCCTCGCTTTGCAATTTTGGTAGCTGGCGGCAGCGGTACGCGCATGGGTGCCGATCGGCCCAAGCAGTTTCTGCCCCTGGCCGGCGAGCCGGTGTTGGTGCACACCCTCCGAAAATTTGCCGATGCCAGCCTGGGTGTGCAGGAATGCGTGGTAGTACTACCCTCTGACCAGGTAGAAACCTGGCAACAGCTCTGCCAGAAGCATGAGGTAACCTTTCCGCATGCCCTAGTCACGGGGGGTGCAACGCGGTGGGCTTCGGTCCGGAACGGGCTGCTGCATCTTGCAGGGCATACGGCCGGCGTAGTAGCCGTACACGACGGCGTCCGGCCGCTTACGCCGCTGCACGTTATTGAGGCTACTTACGAGGCGGCCCATAACCACGGCGCAGCTATAGCTGCCGTAGTACCCAAAGACTCGGTGCGCGGCCTAAACCAGCAAGGCTCCTATGCGCTGAACCGGGCCCGGCTGCGACTAGTGCAAACACCCCAATGCTTTGACCTGGAGCTGCTTCGCAGGGCCTATCAACTACCTGAGCTTACTACGTTTACAGATGATGCCAGCGTGGTAGAAGATCTGCACCCCATACACTTGGTGGAAGGCGACTACCGCAACCTAAAAATCACGACGCCGGAAGATTTGCTGGTGGCGGAAGCCTTCCTGGCAAACCCGTAGTCGGCCAGCATTCCTTCCGCAAGTAGCCAAACCAGAATAACAGGGTTTACACAGAAAAGGCAGGTAGTAAACCACTACCTGCCTTTTCTGTGTAAACCCTGCTGCTACCTACAGCCCTCGCCCCACACGGATGGTACGCGTGTTCCCATTGATAGTGATAGAAGCCAGGTTGTCGCAGGCTTGAGTACCCGTTGGATCGTAGTTCAGTAGCAGCTCTTTCTCATTCGAGGTAAGCACTTGCACGGTGCCGGCCACAAACGTGCGGGCGCAACTTGCCTGAAACTTCTTGATAAGCGGCTGCTGAATAGTGGCCGTGTAGCTTATGCCCTTGCGGTTGGTGCCAGTGGCCTGGCCTGTTACGCTGTACGTATCATCCTGAATAGTGCGGGTGCCAAAGCCTGCGGTACGGGTGTAGGTTCGCTGCGAAGTCCAGGAATGCGTTCCTACTGAAGTTGTTACGCTGGCGTTCTGCACCTCTAGCGTCCAGGAGCCGTTACCTAGGGCAGTAATGGTACGGGTGCCAGCGTGCAGGTTATCGTTGCGGTAATACTTTACCAGCGTGATGGTTACCCTAGCCCCCACTTGGCGATAAGGCCCGCTGAACACAGCTACAATTTTGCCCCGGCGGGCCACTCCATTGGGGCTTACACAGTTGGTAGCACCAAAATCAAGCGTGAGCGTGCGAGTGGCGGCATCATACGTACGGGTGAAGCAGGTGCCCCCTACTCGGCTCATATCAGTAGGCTCGGCGGCGGGGCTGCCTGTTACCGCCGCATCGGTAGGCGAGCCAGCCTCCACTACATCGGCCAGGAAGGCATTTTCCTCCTCAGCTACGCTTTGATCTTCGGCTGAAACCGCTACGTCGGGCGCAGCTTGCGGATCCGTGGCTTTGTCGCAGGCGCCTACTAGCAGGCTGCCAGCAGCTAAGGCCATCAGGCTGAATGTGCGCAGGGTACGTGTAGTCATGGTTGGAAGTGTGAGGGTTGACAGAGAGGTGTATGGCAGTTAGAGGGCTAGCCTGAAGAAGAGTTTAATTCGGGAAGGGAACTTTTTTCAAAATACTGAATCAGAACCTCATCTAGCAGGGCGCGTATAGCCTCACATATCTGCTATAAGATCCAACCGCCTGACCTCATGCTATTTTCCTTGCGCACTTGTGCCGTGTTATTTCTTCCGTTCGCGGCGGCTTGCTCGGCGGGCGAGAGTAACAAAGACCCCGTTGCGGAGGCTAAATTTCAAAATGAGAAGCGCATCGGCGATGAGGCCATCACCAAGCGCCAGATTCAGGATGCGGAGTTTGTTGTGGGCGCTGCCAGCCGCCACATGCAGCTGCTGGAAACCAGCCAGCTCGCTCAGCGCAAAGCTACTTCCCCCGATGTTCGCCTAGCCGCTCAAAACGCCATAACCCAATTCAACGGGCTGCAACAGGAGCTTAGAAACTTGGCCCAACAAAAGAACCTAGTGCTCCCAACAGGCCTCGGCGCCGATCAAGCCCAGCAAATAGGTGAGCTTACGGCCCTGAACGGAGCAGCTTTTGATCAGAAATACACGGAGCTGCTAGGTCGGATTCTGGCTGAAGACGAAGATGCGTACGATGATTTGCGCGATGATGCCTACGATGGCGACATCCGGGCGCACGCCGCGCGGTATCTGCCCCTGATTCAGACCCAAACCAAAGCCCTTGACGACCTGAGCGACAAGCTCAAACCCTAATACTTTCCGCTCTACTTTTCACTTTTCCAAAACCCGAATGAGAACTCGCCTTCTTCCCTTTCTAGTACTGAGTGCCGGCCTGATGCTGGCTAGCTGCAATAATGCTGAAAAACGCACCGATGGCACGGCCGGTGAAGCGGTAAGCGACATGGACCAAGCCGCTGACGATGGAGGCGTAAAAGCTGATGCAATAGTGATTGATAACAACGCTGGTCCGACCGTAACCGCCGACGCCGACTCGGCAGCGGCTGCCGACTCTACGGCTCAGTAGTTTCTCCCGTTCGTCTCCGCTCTCTCACATTCACCTTACAATCCTTCTCACTATGAAACGCATTCTGTTATCCGTCTCCTGCATTGGCCTACTGAGCCTGGGAGCCTGCAGCAACTCTGCCACCGAAACCGATACTGCCTCTACGGATGCCACCTCGGCTACCGCTGACGCTACCATGGACACGGCCTCAGCCAGCATGGCCACCCCCGATACGGCTATGGCAGCTTCAGGCGGCGCGGCTATGGGCGACCCAAACGGCCCCACGGCTCCACACAAAGACGATGCTGAGTTTATGAAGTCAGCCGCCCACAGCGACCAGAACGAAATTCAGCTTAGCAAGCTGGCGCTGGAAAAAGGGGTAACAGGTATGGCCAAAACGCACGCCGAAATGATGGTGCGCGACCATACTAAATCAACAGCCGATTTGAAAGCTATTGCCCAGAAGAAGGGTGTGACGCTGCCCACTGACATGGACGCTGAGCACAAGACCATTGCGGCCGATATGCGCAAACTTTCTGGCAAGGAGTTCGAGAAGAAGTTCATGGATCAGATGGTAGTTGACCACCAGAAAACCTTGAACACCATGGCAGCTCATCAGAAGATGACCCAGGACGCTGACCTGCAGGGGTTCATCACGAAAACCACGCCGGTAGTTGCCAACCACCTTGATATGTCGAAGAAGCATGCAGGCATGATGTAAATCTGCCGAAGTGCCCCTAGTAACAAGAAAGCGCCTGCCTCAACTGTGAGGCAGGCGCTTTCTTGTTACTAGGGGCAGTGTATAGCCAATGCGTTGACTAGGCACCTAGTATCTTATATGGTATTGGTATGGGCGATTAACGCCTGGTAATGCTGATGGAAGTGGTTGCGCCATGGGTGCGCTGGTTTTCGGAAGCTACACTGGTTTCCGGGCACTCACTAGTGGCGGAGCAGTGCTTAGTTGTTGATGCAGGCGCTACTATGCTGCTTGTGCTGGCTTGAGCTGAATTTCTAAGAGGCTTGGGAGGTGCCGTGGCAATAGCTACTGCAAGCAGCGCCGGGAATACGAGGACTTTCATAAAGCAACTGGTGTGGGAGAGCCCGTTAAAATAGTAAAAGCTCCATGCTTCCGCGAATATTTTTCAATGTTTCGCAAAAACAGGAAGCTTTTACCTTTCGCCTTGGCAGCTTTACACCGTTTCTTTTACGTTTTCCTCAGCGTACTTACTGGTGCGTAATTCCTCGGCCAGGAAGCGGCTCGTATGGCCTTTTCCTGACTTTGCTACTTGCTCCGGAGTACCTTGGGCCACAATATTGCCGCCCGCCCCGCCGCCTTCCGGTCCGATATCAATAATATGATCAGCCACCTTAATTAGATCCAGGTTGTGCTCGATGATGAGCACGGTGTTGCCTTTATCCGCCAACTTGTGCAGCACTACGGCTAGGTGGTTAATGTCCTCAAAGTGGAGGCCAGTAGTTGGCTCATCCAGGATATAGAACGTTTTGCCAGTATCCTTTTTGCTGAGCTCAGTGGCCAATTTTACGCGCTGGGCTTCGCCGCCTGAGAGCGTGGTGGCTTGCTGCCCGAGCGTGAGGTAACCCAAACCTACCTCATTCAGCGTCTGTATTTTGCGCAGGATGCGGGGCTGAAATTCGAAAAACTCTACGGCCTTCTCCACGGTCATGTCCAGCACATCGGTGATGGACTTGCCTTTGAAGCGCACTTCCAGCGTTTCGCGGTTGTAGCGGCGACCTTTGCAGGTTTCGCAAGGCACGTGCACATCGGGCAAGAAATTCATTTCAATGGTACGCATGCCGGCGCCTTCGCAGGTTTCGCAGCGGCCACCCTTCACATTGAACGAGAACCGGCCCGGCCCGTATCCCCGGATTTTGGCTTCCGGCAACGACGAAAACAGCTGGCGAATTTCAGTGAATACACCCGTATAGGTAGCTGGGTTAGAGCGTGGCGTACGCCCAATCGGCGACTGGTCAACCTCAATTACCTTGTCAATAAACTCCAGGCCTTCAATGGTGCCATAAGGCAGCGGCTCGCGCTTGGCGTTAAAGAAGTGTTGGTTCAGAATCGGGTACAGCGTGTCATGAATGAGCGACGACTTGCCCGAGCCCGAAACGCCGGTTACGGCTATCAGCTTGCCTAGTGGAAACTTAGCGGTTACGTTCTTGAGGTTGTGCCCTTTCGCGCCTTTCAGCACCAAGTCGTTGCCTTCACCGACGCGCTTTTTCTTGCGCAGCTCAATGTGCTTTTGTCCACTCAAATACTGTGAGGTAAGCGAGCCGGAGCTGAAGATTTCGGTAGGAGTGCCCTCTGCTACAATGTGGCCCCCATGAATGCCCGCGCCCGGACCAATGTCCAGCACGTGGTCGGCATGCATGATCATGTCCTTGTCGTGCTCCACCACAATCACCGAGTTTCCTAGGTCGCGCAGGTGCTGCAAGGCTTTGATGAGGCGCTCGTTGTCGCGCTGGTGCAGGCCAATGCTAGGCTCATCCATGATGTAAAGCACCCCCACCAGCTGCGTACCAATTTGGGTGGCCAACCGAATCCGCTGCGACTCGCCGCCCGAAAGCGTGCGTACTGAGCGGTGCAGATTCAGGTAGTCGAGGCCAACTTCCAGCAGGAACCCAATGCGTTTGCGGATTTCCTTGAGCAGCTCACGGGCAATCAGGTTCTGGCGCTCCGAGATGCGGCCTTCCAGTCCTTCAAACCAATCAGCTAGGTCGTTCAGGTCCATCACCGACAGCTCGCCGATGTGCTTCTCGTCAATCTTGAAGTGCAACGACTCCTTTTTGAGGCGGTAGCCGTGGCACTCGGGGCACTCCTGAGCCTGGGTGTACTGCTGAATCCACTCCCGTATGTTTTCCGAATCGGACTCCATCTGGCGGCGCAGGAACGGAATGATACCTTCAAACGGCTCACTGTAGTTCGCCTTTTTAGGGTCGGCATCCTCATCTTCGGGCACACCGTATAGTAGCCGCTCCACTAGCTCAGCCGGCAGCTTTTCAATGGGCGTGCTCAGGCTGGCCTTGTTTTTCTTAACGATGAGACCAAGCTGCTGAAAAATCCAGATGTCGCGGTACTCACCCAGAGGTGCAATACCGCCGCGGCTGATGCTCAACTTCTTATCTGGCATCACCGAGTCTTCAGTGATTTCCTGCACTTCGCCCAGGCCGTTGCAGGTGGGGCAGGCACCGTAAGGCGAGTTGAAGGAAAACGTATTTGGGGCCGGATCATCGTAGGCGATGCCGGTGGTGGGGTCCATGAGGAAGCGCGAGAAGAACTGGGTCTGCTTGTCGGCCTTCTTCTCATCGGGGTCCAGCACCAGCATAGTGCCTTTGCCGTGGGTAAGCGCACTTTGCACTGAGCCCGAGAGCCGGAACCGGTCTTCTTCTTTCACCACCAGCCGGTCGATGACGATTTCGATGTCGTGGATCTTATAGCGGTCCACCTGCATCTTGGGCGTGATGTCGAGCAGCTCGCCATCAACGCGCACCTTCGTGAAGCCTAGCTTGGCAATCTGCTGAAACAGCTCGCGGTAGTGTCCCTTGCGGCCTTTCACTACCGGCGCCAGCACTACCAGCTTTTTGCCGTCGTACTGCTTCAGAATGTAGTTGATGATCTGATCATCGCTCTGCCGGATCATCTTCTTGCCCGTGGCGTAGCTGAATGCCTCGGCGGTGCGGGCGTAAAGCAGGCGTAGGAAGTCGTAAATCTCGGTGATGGTGCCTACCGTGGAGCGGGGGTTGCGCGAGGTAGTTTTCTGCTCGATGCTGATAACAGGCGACAATCCCTCAATCTTATCCACATCGGGGCGCTCCAGACCGCCCATGAAGCTACGGGCGTAGGCCGAGAATGTCTCCATGTAACGGCGCTGGCCTTCGGCGTAGATCGTGTCGAATGCTAACGACGACTTGCCCGAGCCGGAAATGCCAGTAAACACCACCAACCGGCCGCGCGGAATGCGCACAGAAACGTTTTTCAGGTTGTGCTCCCGGGCGCCATACACCTCAATGTAGGGAGCTTCCAGATCGGCCGGGCCTAGTAGCTGCCCGGCGGTAGCACTAGCTGCTACTACCTCAGCAACCTGCTCTACGCGGGCTACAGCCTGTACGGCCGCCGTGGTGTGGCTTTCGGCGTTGTCGGCCACAGCAGCGGCCGTTTTCTTGGGCTTCGGGGCTTTGGTTACTGGAGCAGAGGTTGCCTTAGCAGCACCTTTGGCCGCTCTAGCCGGGCGGTCGGCCGTAGCCACCGATTTCGGCTTTGCAGCGGGAGCAGGGGTAGTAACAGGAGCAGCGGTTGTTTTTTTGGCCATGCAGCAGCGAAGCGAATAAGTCTGCAAAGGTACGCAAATCAGGCCCCAACGGCTACGCCCACTAGCTTATTTGCTAAGCCGATGAGCGAGGAATTGCAAGCGCAGAAAAGCGGGCAGATGGGCTATAACACACAGGGTTGGGGAAATGTCCCGGGCGGAACAAAACTTCTTTTAAACCTAGCGGCGCATTTCCATCTAAGCCTTGAATTGTGGTGTGGCTTTTGCGTTATAAGTAGCGTCTCCCTTTTACTTTCTCTACCATGAAAACGCTGCTTAAATCAAGTCTGGTGCTGGCACTTGGACTGCTACTGTATGGTAGCAAGGCCCAGGCGCAGGTTCAGGTTTCTTTCAATACACCCTACTGGGGCCCAGCGGTAGGCCCAGATGTGCAGTACTACTATATTCCGGAAATAGACGGCTACTATGACTTGTACTCGGAGTCGTATCTGTTTTATGATCCGGTATACGGCGCTTGGGTTAGCTCGCCGGTACTGCCTAGGGCCTACGCCAGCTACGACCCCCGCTTTTTCCACCCCGTAGTGGTACAATACGTGGGCCGGCAGCCGTGGGGCTACCTGCGCGACCACCGGGCGTATTGCGGCCGCTGGGGCGTAGTGCCGGGCCGCTATTACGGAGCCAACTGGCCCGGCCGGGGCTATGTAGTGGCCCCACGCCCCAACTACGGACCTAACGGATACTATAATCACCGGCCAAACCACCCGGGCCCTTACGCCCGCAACGACTACCGGGACGACCGCGACTATCGGGGTAACTACCATAATGGCTATGACCGTCGTGGCAACTACGGCGGGGGATATGACCGCCGCCATGACCAACGCGGCAACCAAGGAGCCTACAACGGACGCCGTGATGATGCCCAAACTCAACAGGGCGGCTACAGTGGCCAGCAAGGCGATACGCGTTACGGAAACCCCGACCGCACAGAGCGCGGAGGCAGCAACGCCCCTGGAGCCTCATCTCCTCAGCCTAACTCCCGCACCGGCGGGCGCGGCCGTATGGGACAATAAGTGAGCTAGCACTTCTTTTCGTTGAGAGGCCTTCTATGTAAAACTAGGAGGCCTCTTTTCATTTGGGTTCTGTGGAGCCCTAACACGTTTCGTATATCTGCGTTAAGGTCGGCAGGTGCTTTCTGTTCAGTTATGATGCTCCGCCTGACCTGGAGTTGGCCTTGTTCTTGCAAAGCCCATGTTGTTCCTACCTCTTAACTCAACCCACAACCATGCAACTTCTGCCCAAACTTGCTTTATCAGGCCTGCTGGCTCTGTCGCTCTCTAGCTTCGCGCAGTCAGCGCAGGCGCAGGTAAATATCAACGTGAACCCGCCTTCCTGGGGCCCCGCCGCTCCGGCCGGCACCCAGTATTACTACATTCCGGAAGTAGGCGGCTACTATGACCTGCGCGACAAGAACTATGTAGTGCAGCGCGACGGCAAATGGGCCCGCGTAGCCAATGTGAGCGGCTACTCGCCTAGCTCTTTCCATCCGGTAGTAATCGACTACGTGGGCGCTCAGCCCTGGGGCCAAATTGGCCGTCACCGTCAGCTGTATCCGGCCAGCTTGCCCCCTGGCCAGGTAAAACGCCTGCAAAGTGGTAAGCCTCTTCCCCCTGGCCAAGCAAAAAAGCTAGGCTATGGTAACGGCCCAGGCAATGGCCAAGGCCGCGGTAACGGGAATGGAAACGGAAACGGAAATGGAAATGGAAATGGAAGAGGCAAGGGCAAGCACTAAGCGACCCTGTTTTCTGACAACTATATTTTGAGCCTAAAACGTGGCCCCTTGTTTAGCAGGTGGCCACGTTTGTTTTACTGAGTGACCTAGTAACTGCCTGTATTTCACTTCCGGAACCAAACCAAGGCCTAACGGCTTTCCGTAGCTCCTGTCCTACACTGTATCTTTTTTAGTACCTGATCCGTTCAGCGCGCTATGCCTGTTACTACCCCCCTATTGCGCCCCAAACTCCCCGATATGCTTCGGGCACAGCTCAAAGGTGGGCGGCGGTGCGTGCTGGTGTACCGTACCCCAGGTACATCCGCTGAGTTTAGTGTGCGCGGTAGTGTGCTGAGTATTCAACGCCGAGACCAGATAGACTACTTATGCCTAGCGGAAGGCTGTGAATTGCGCCTTGATTGGCTGGTATCCGTGGACGGCCAATTGGTAGAAGCCTCGGAGCCTCATCTTTAAATGGCGGTTTGGCGTAGGAAGAGGACCTAGTACTTCTACCCCACCTCGTATGCCTGACTCAACCTACCGCCCCATCAACTGCTCCTTCTACGATGAGCTGGAAGCCCGTGCTACCACTGGCCAGCCGTGCACCCTCACTTACCGCACCGAGCCCGACACGCCTCCTAGTACTTACCACGGCACCATTCAGGACCTATTCATCAAGGATAAGGTAGAATATCTGCGCCTCGCTGACGGCTTCGAGCTGCGGCTGGACGCGCTAGTTGCCGTGGACGACAAGGAGCTACGAAATTATTGCTGAGGCCTATTATAATGAACAACGGCAGCCCCTATTGGAGGCTGCCGTTGTTGCTGTGGCGGCGGTTATCGTATAGGGAAAGCCGGGCCTAAAACTCTGCGCTCTTGGGAAAGCGGGGGAAGGGAATCACGTCGCGGATGTTGGACATGCCGGTCACAAATAGGATGAGGCGCTCAAAGCCCAAGCCGAAGCCAGCGTGGGGCGCAGTGCCGTACTTGCGCAGCTCCAGGTACCACCACAGCTCGTGCTCCGCAATGCCCATATCGGCCATGCGGGCCTTCAGCTTCTCCAGGCTTTCTTCGCGCTGCGAGCCCCCGATGATTTCACCGATGCCGGGGAACAGCACATCCATGGCGCGCACGGTTTTGTCGTCGTCGTTGAGCTTCATGTAGAAGGCCTTGATATCCTTGGGGTAATCCGTCAGGATAACGGGCTTTTTGAAGTGCTTTTCAACTAGGTAGCGCTCATGCTCGCTCTGCAGGTCAGTGCCCCAATCCACGGGAAACTCAAATTTTTGCTTGGCAACTTTCAGAATTTCAACGGCCTCGGTGTAAGTCAGGCGCTGGAAGTCGTTGTCGACTACGAATTGCAGACGGCCTAGTAATTCCTTGTCGTAGTGCTCGTTGAGAAACTGCAGATCATCTTGGCAATTCTCGAGGGCGTAGCGAACCAGGCTGCGCAGGAAATCCTCCGCTAGGTCCATGTTGTCCTGCAAGTCGTTGAAGGCCACTTCGGGCTCAATCATCCAGAACTCCGCCAGGTGGCGTGCCGTGTTCGAGTTTTCGGCCCGGAACGTGGGGCCGAATGTGTACACTTTGCCCAAGGCCATAGCAGCTACTTCCGCCTCCAGTTGCCCCGAAACCGTGAGGTTGGTTTGCTTGCCAAAGAAGTCCTGCTTGTAATCAACGCCTGATTTGTCTTCCGTGAGCGGCGGGTTTTGGTCGGGCAGCGTAGTTACGCGGAACATCTGGCCCGCGCCTTCAGCATCGGAGCCGGTTACGATGGGCGTATGGACGTAGTAAAATCCTTTGCTGTTGAAGTAGTTATGCACAGCAAATGCCATGGCGTGCCGAATGCGCAGCACCGCCCCAAATGTGTTGGTGCGGGGGCGTAGGTGCGCAATTTCACGCAGGAATTCCAGCGTGTGACCCTTCTTCTGGAGCGGATACTCGGCCGTATCAGCGGAGCCGTACACCGTAATTTCCGTGGCTTGAATCTCAACCGTCTGCCCTTTGCCCTGCGAGGCTACTAGGGTACCGCGTACGGCAATAGCAGCGCCATTTTCAACACCATCGGCCTTTAGCTTTTCCTCCGGGAACTGCTCGGCATTGGCTACCACCTGAATGGAATTAAAGCCAGAGCCGTCGTTGACAGCAATGAACTGCACGTATTTGTTGCCGCGGCGGGTGCGCACCCAGCCTTTTACCAGCACTTCGCGGTCCAGATCGGTGCTGCGGAGCAATTCCTGCACGCTGGTTTTTCGGAGGTCGGACATTAGGAGGTTGTGTTCGTACTAGAAGGAGAATAACTAAGAACGGCAAAGGTAGAAGTTTTAAGGGGTGAAAACCGTGCTACTAGGGGCCAGAGTAGCGCAAAGCCTTTGGTACAGATAGCCTTCGGGCCCGCGCCACGCATTGCTACGGTTCAGCCTCCCCCTCCTGGCCCAACATTTTACCCCAAACCCAAGTACAGAAAGGGCTATATTTGGCCTAACCACCCCGTGCAGAAACCGGCGGGGCGTACGCGTTTTTGAGTATGCAACGACTGGACATGAAACAGCTTCTCTCCCAGAAGCTGTCACCCCAACAAATTCAATTTATTAAGCTGCTGCAGATTCCGACGGCAGAGCTGGAAGCGCGCATTAAAGAAGAGCTGGAAGTAAATCCGGCCTTGGAAGAAGGCGACGACCAAGAGGAGGACTTCGAGGACCAAGACCGTGACGACTCCAGCGACTCGGATGAGGATTTCGACAACGACCCGGATGCGGAGTTCGACAACCCCGACAATACGCTGGACGAAGACTTTGACAGCGGCCAGAGCGAAGAGCAGCCGGAAATAGAGCTGCCCATCAAAGACGAGCCCGCCGATACCAAAGAGTCGTCGGACAACGAGGATTTAGACCTGAGCGACTACCTCAACGACGACGAAATAGCCGGCTACAAGATGCAGGGCGACGGCCCCGGCGAGGACGAGGATGACCGGGAGATGCCCCTGGCCGACACCAGTGGCTCCTTGATGGACAACCTGCTCGACCAGCTTGGCTTTGCCAATCTCGATGAAAAGCAAGAAGCCATTGGCCGCCAGTTAATTGGCTCCATTGATGGCGACGGCTACATCCGCCGCGACCTATCGGCCATTGCCAACGACCTGGCGTTTTCGCAAAATATCGAAACGACCGTACCGGAGGTAGAAAGCGTGCTGCACGTGATTCAGTCCTTCGACCCCGCTGGCATTGGCGCCCGCGACCTGCAGGAATGCCTACTGCTGCAACTAGAGCGCCGCCACCAAGACGAAGCGACGGAGCACGCCGAGCAAATTCTGAATGAAACCTTCGACGAGTTTACCAAGAAGCACTACCCTCGCATTCAGCAGAAACTCGACCTGGAGGATGACGAGCTGAAGGAAGCCATTGCTCTGATTCTCAAGCTCAACCCCAAGCCCGGCGGCACGGGCCCTGTGGGTATGGGCAAGGTGCAGTACATTATCCCCGACTTCATCCTGACTTCTGACAACGGGCAGTTTAACCTCACGCTGAACTCGCGCAATGCGCCCGATTTGCGCGTGTCGCCGGCCTACACGGAAATGTTTCGGGCCTACGACAAAGCCTCGAAGAAAGACAAGAAAATGAAGGAGGCCGTCACCTTCGTGAAGCAGAAACTGGATTCGGCCAAGTGGTTTATTGATGCCATCCGGCAGCGCCAGAACACGCTGCTGCGCACCATGGACTCGATAGTACGCTACCAGAGTGAGTTTTTTCTGGAAGGCGACGAGAGCAAGCTACGCCCCATGATTCTGAAGGACATTGCCCAGGAAATTGGGATGGACATCAGCACCGTGAGCCGGGTAGCCAACTCCAAATCCGTCCAGACGGAGTTCGGCATCTATCCACTCAAGTACTTCTTCTCTGAAGGCATTGCCACCGACTCGGGTGAGGATGCCAGCAGCCGGGAGGTAAAGCACATTCTGAAGGAAATCATTGAGGGTGAGCAGAAAAACAAGCCCCTCTCCGATGACAAACTGGAGAAAATGCTCAATGCCCGCGGCTACAACATTGCCCGACGCACAGTAGCCAAGTACCGCGAGCAGCTTAATATTCCGGTAGCTCGCCTGCGCAAAGAGCTGTAGGCTAGTTACTATGTGCAGCCAGAAGCGAAAGTCCTCGGTACCGCCGGTGCCGGGGACTTTGCGTATACACACGGCCTAGTGAGAGGGCGGTGCCGAAGCGCTGGCACTGTTGTATCTTCGTTGGGTTCTGCCCTAGCCCTGCCTATTGTGTCGCGTGCCCTTGCTACGGCGCTGTCGGCGGTATTTCATCCGCTGCTAGTTCCGTCTTATCTGTTCTACATCGTCTGCTATCAGCTGCCGGGCGCCGTACTGCTGCCGCCGCTGCCTGATCGGTGGCTGGTGCTGGCCGTGGTGTGGGGGTTCACGTTTGTACTACCCTCCTTGGGCACGCTAACCCTGGTGCAGTTCGGGTTTGTTGATTCTTTGGAGCTAGCCAAACGCCAGCAGCGTGCTTGGCCCTTGCTGCTGGCGGCCGTCAGCTTTGGGGCGGCGGCGTGGCTATTGCATCGGCCCCGGTTGTTTGATGCGTTGCTGCCCCAGATGATGATTGGCATGACCGTGGCCGTGCTGCTAACCTTTTTGATTACGCTGCGCTGGAAGATTTCGGCGCACGGCGTGGGCATGGGCGGTAGCGTGGGGTTGCTGGCGTTGTTGCACCTAGGCGGCATGGCCGGGCCGGGTGCCGTGGCGTGGCTGGCCGGCACCATTATGGTAGCCGGCGCCGTGGGCAGCGCCCGCCTAGCCCTGAACGCGCATACCGAAGCGCAGGTGTGGGCCGGTTTGGCCCTGGGTGCGGGGCTAGTGCTGGGGTTTGGTGCGGGCCTGCTATTGGGCTAGCGCTCAATCGTTGTGTATCTTTAGCCAGCACTCATTATAGTGCCCGGAGCGGTAGCGCCCGACTTTCTTCCTCCTGCACAGGTTGTGTTGTTTCGCGTATGCTTTCCTCTCCCGATCCTGCCTCTGAGCTAGCCTCCCTTACTGCCCAACTTCAGCAGGAACGCCGCGAACGGCTGGCCGCCGAGCAGCAGGTTCAGAACCTGCGCCGCCAACTCACGACCAGCCAACGCACGGCTACCCGCCTCACCGACAGCATTACGCGCCTCACCCAAAACCTGCGCGTAGCGGTGTTGGTAGCGCACCAAAGTGGGCTGGTGGCGTTGCTGAACCAGGAGTTTTGCGACTTATTTGGGGTAGAAGGCCTTTCCTTGGGCATGCTGGGCCAGCAGGTGGCGCCCGTACTCGAGGCCATTATTGCCCAGGCGGCGCGGCCGGAGCAGGCCCGGCAGCGGCTGCACAGCATGCAGCAAGCCAACCAGCGGGTGTTGGGCGAAGACTTGGAGTTAGCCGACCGCACTATTCTGGAGTTCGACTTTATCCCGTTGAGCGGCCCCGATGAGCTAGTGGCAGCCGGCTACATGCTTTCCTTCCGCGACGTAACCCAAACCCGCCGGGCCGAGGAGTACATGCACTCCCTCTCGCGCATACCCGGCCAGAACCCCAACCCGGTTGTGCGCTTGCACGCCGATGGGCGCTTGCTCTATAGCAACCCCGCCGCCGACGCCCTGCGCAAAGAATACCTCAACCCTCAGGAAGAGCCGGCGTTTGCCCTTCAGCTTTACGAAGCTGCTACTGAGGCACTGGCCGCCGGCGAGCTGATCATTCGGGAAATATGCTTCCAGGAGCTGTGCTACCAGCTAGCCATTGCCCCCTTCATCGATGACCAGTACGTGAACCTGTACTTCACCGATATTACTACCCTTAAGCAAGCCGAAAAGCAGTTGGTAGATCAGCGGGAGTTTTATGAAACCGTACTCAACCAGCTGCCCGCCGATGTAGCCGTGTTTGATACGGAGCATCGCTACCGCTTCGTGAACCCGGCCGCCATCCGCGACCCGCACCTGCGCCAGTGGATTATCGGCCACGATGACTTTGAGTACATGGCCTATCGGGGCCGCCCCGCCGCCCTAGCCCACAAACGGCGCGCAACCTTCGAGCAGGCCATCCGGCAGCAGGGCGTGCTAGCCTGGGAAGAAGCCATTCTAACCCCCGAGGGCGACACCAGGCTGGCTTTGCGCCACATGCAGGCCGTATTCAATCCCGAAGGCGAGCTACGCATGGTTATCGGCTACGGCATTGACATTACGGAGCGCCACGCCGCCGAAGAAAAAGTACGCCAAAGCGAAGCTCAGCTGCAAGAACAGCAGAAGTTTACCCGGATGGTAGTCGACTCCACCCCCAATATTATTTGGGTGACCGATGGCCGGGGCCAGGTATTGTTCAGCAACCGCGCCTTCGACGAGCTGGTGGCCCAAAGTGACCACCGCAACGTGGATGTGCTAGATCCGGACAGTGTAGTGGCCGCAGAGGCTCGTGAGTTCAGCACCACCGATGAGTATGTGCTGACGACGGGACACGAGCTGATCAACGAGACCACCTACACCCTGCGCGACGGCCGCACCATGTGGCTTCAGACGGTAAAACGCCCCTTGTTGCGCGCTGATGGCAGCGTGAACGTACTA
Source organism: Hymenobacter tenuis (assembly GCF_054780495.1). Taxonomy (NCBI): domain Bacteria; kingdom Pseudomonadati; phylum Bacteroidota; class Cytophagia; order Cytophagales; family Hymenobacteraceae; genus Hymenobacter; species Hymenobacter tenuis. Next base: position 114,553 of record NZ_BAAGWF010000003.1, on the reverse strand, counting down.
GGGGTAAGTACCGACATAACCGAGATGAAGCAGGCGCGCCAGACGCTGGAGCGCAGCACCAAGCAGTACCGCGACCTGATGCACTACTCGCAGGCACTTATCTGCACGCATGATTTAGATGGCCTGATTTTGTCGGTGAACCCGGCGGCGGCGCACCTGGTGGGCGTGGTGCCTGAAATGCTGGTGGGCCGCTCGCTGTTCGATGTCATGACCCCGGATCTGCACCCGCAGGTGAAAGCCTATTTGGCGCAGGCCCATCATCAGCAGGAACTCACCGGCCTCATGACGTTGCGCGGCCTTAACGGGCAGGCGCACCACCTGATGTACAATAATTACCGCGTAGAGGAGCCCAATGAGGTGCCGTACGTAATTGCGTACGGCCAGGAAATTACGGAACGGATTCAGGCCGAGCAGCAACTCGTGCGGGCCAAAGAAACCGCCGAGAACATTGCGCGGGCCAAGGAAAACTTCCTGGCCAACATGAGCCACGAAATCCGGACGCCGATAAATGGGGTGCTGGGTATGGCCGGCTTGCTGGCCAAAACGCCGCTTTCTGAGTCGCAGCAGGAACACCTGCGGATTCTGCGCAACTCGGGGCGCCACCTGCTCACCGTCATCAACGATGTGCTGGACGTGGCCAAGATGGAAGCCGGCAAGCTGGAGCTGGAGCAAGTTCCCTTCGACATTGCGCAGTCGGTGCAAGATGCTGTGCAAAGCCTGGGGTTCCGGGCCGAGGAAAAGGGCATCACGTTCCGCTTGGTGCCGTTGCAACTGCCCCACCCCTTCGTCATCGGCGACCCGGGCCGCATCAACCAGATTCTGCTCAACCTGCTCAGCAACGCCATCAAGTTTACCGACCAGGGCACCGTAGAGCTTGGCAGCCGCCTCCTGCGGGAAACCGAAACGGAACTGGAGCTGGAGTTTTACGTCCGCGATACGGGCATCGGTATTTCCGCTGATAAGCTGGAAACCATCTTTGAGAGCTTCTCGCAGGCGTATGCGGATATTTCGCGCCGCTTTGGGGGCACCGGACTAGGTCTCACCATCAGCCGAAGCCTAGTGCAGCAGTTGGGGGGCCGCATGTGGGTAGAAAGCGAGTTTGGCCAGGGCAGCACGTTCTTCTTCTCGCTCACCCTCACCAAGGCCGGATATGCCTTGCCGGAGCCAAGCCAGCTCCCGCCTCCCAATTACGAAAAGCTGCGGGGCAAACGGGTGCTGCTGGTAGAGGACCACCCCGTAAACCAGCAGCTAGCCGCTATGATTCTGGAAAACTGGGAGGTAGAAACGCACCTAGCCTCTGATGGCAACGAGGCGCTGGCCCAACTGGAAGCCCGACTTTATGATGTGGTACTGATGGACATTCAGATGCCCGGTATGAGTGGCCTCGATGTGACGCACCGCCTGCGCGAACACCCGGATCCGCTGCGAGCCAATACGCCAGTTATCGCCCTCACGGCCAACGTAATGCGCTCCGATGATGAAACCTACCGCGCCGCGGGCCTCGACTACCTTTCTAAGCCGTTTGAGGAAGATGACTTGTTCCGGAAGCTGGAAGCCAACCTGCGGCCGGTGCCGGTAGCGGAACTGGAAGCTGGTACCCTGAATTCCGGTAGCACGGGTTCCGGAACAGCCACCGAGCCCGCACCTGAGCAATCCACTTCTCAGCCCACCGATGAGGCGCCGCTCTACGACCTGACCCGGCTTCGCGACACGGCCCACGGCAGCACCATTTTTATGCAGAAGGTAATCGGCTCCTTTCAGGCGCACACACCGGTGGCTATAGCTCAGCTGCGCGAAGCCGCCGCCGCTGCCGACTGGCCTACCGTGGGGGCCCTGGTGCACAAGCTGCGCCCCTCGCTGCAGTTACTAGGGGTGCACAGTGTGCAAAGTGCCGTAACGGTGTTGGAGCCACTCTCAAGGCCTGAATCAGAGCAAGTGCGCGTTTCCACCGCTGAGCTGCAGGCGCAGGTTGAGAGCCTGACGGCCGGCCTGGAGGCTACCGTGGAGCAGCTTGCCAGCGCCTCCATCGAGTAAAAACACACATACGAAACCGGCCGGCGCAGATGCTACAATAGCATTTGCGCCGGCCGGCTTTGGTAGCAATACTCGGGTTAAATACGGTTCAGCTTCCGGAAGAAGGCCTCCTGATACGACTTCCCGATGGGCACATGCTGGCCGCCCGGCATTACCGCCGAACCATCCTCAATGGCCTCCACGCGGCGCATGTTCAGGATATAAGAGCGGTGCACGCGTATAAAATGGTCGAAGGGCAGGCGCGCGTCCAGGGCCTTCATAGTGGTGTACACAATGTATTTCTGCTTGTCCGTCACGATGATAACGTAGTCCGACAGGGCCTCGATGTAGATAACCTCATCGAAGTTGATGCGCACCATCTTGTTGTTCACCTTCACGAACAGGTCGCTGTCGGGCGGGGCAGTGGGTGCCGGGGCAGCCGCGGCCAGAGGCGCGGTATGCTGCTGCAAGGCCCGCTGCACGGCCCGGCTGAAGCGGGCGTAGTCGAAGGGTTTTACTAGGTAGTCCGTCACGCGCAAGTCAAAGGCATCCACGGCAAAATCCTCGTGCGCGGTGGTCAGAATCACGATGGGCGGATCGGTGAGCACGCGCAACAGGTCCAGGCCGTTGAGTTCCGGCATCTGCACATCCAGGAATAACACATCTACCCGGTTACCGGCCCGGAAGTAGTTCAGGCCCTTCAGGGCATCGTCCATAGACGTGACCAGCTGCAACGAGTCGGTTAGGGAGATATAGTGCTCCAGCGTTAGCCGGTTGATTTCCTCATCATCAATAATAGCACAAGTCAGGACAGGAGCGGTAGACATAGAAGGCAGAGCAGGGCAGGGAAAGGAAGGGCGGAAACTAGGTAAAATACCGGACCGGACAGCAGGCAGAAGCTCGACAGCCTCTCTCAACTATAAATTTACCAATTTAATCGGGTAGCTAAACTAAACTACTTACGTCAGTCAACCAAGTTAATTCTGCAGCTCAACAGTATCCATTCCGGTTCTGGGAACATGGCAGCAACTGGCAAATGGCAAGGGCACCCAGTTTACTAGGCTCCGACACCTGGTAAACCGCCCCACCAACCTCCCCTCCTAAATTGGGAGGAACGCAAAAATGGGGGCACGCTATTCTGAACGGCGCGCCATTTCGGCGGCCACCAACTCCTGTACATCCGGGCGCTGGTAATCCGCTTCCGACTTGATGTAGGGCATGATGCGCTGCATAATCCGTTCCTGCTCCTGCCCATTCGCTAGAGCCTCGGCGTAAGGCAAGTGCGAAAACGTAACCTGCGAGTACAGCGGCAGCCACTTACCCGGATACTGCGCCGAAATCAGGCCTTCAATTTTCTTTTGCAGCAGAAACCGTGGGTCGGCTACCCGGTCGCGCATTTCCTCGAAGTTATACACCGCCAAGTCGGCCATGGCATCAGTATCGGGCTTGCGCATCACCTGAAACTCCCGGAAAATAGTGGTCCAGTCGGAGCCATGGGTGCCCAGGAGCTCATTGAGCACAGTACAATCCTCGAAGCCCGCGTTCATGCCTTGCCCATAGAACGGCACAATGGCATGCGCCGCATCCCCTAGCAGCAGCACGTCATCTTCGTGCGTCCAGGGGTAGCAGCGCACCGTTACCAGGGAGCTGGTTGGGTTTTCGAAAAACTCGGTTTCCAGGTTCGGCATCAGGGGCACAGCATCCGGAAACACCTCCTCGAAAAAGGTGCGCACCTGTGCCGGGGTTTGCAGCGCCGCAAAGGAAACGGGGCCCTCAAATGGGAAAAACAAGGTGCAGTTAAACGAGCCGTCGAGGTTGGGCAGGGCAATCATCATGTACTGCCCGCGCGGCCAGATGTGCAGCGCATGCTGATCAATGGCCCATTCTCCGTTGGGCTTGGCCTCAATGGTTAGCTCTTTGTAGCCGTAATCGAGGTAGTGTTGCGAGTAGTTGAACCGCTCCGTGCGCTGCAACGCCCCGCGCACGGCCGAGTAGGCGCCATCTACCCCAAACAGGCGCCGGAAAGGCACCGTGCGGCTCTCGCCCGATTCGGTATCGAGCATTTCCACGGTTTGTTGGGGTAAATCAACGCGGCGGCACTGCTGGTTAAACAGCACCTGTATGCGTGGCTCCTGCTCCACTAAATCCAGCATCCGCCGGTTTAGCCCGGCCCTTGACACAGAAAAAATGGATTGCCCCTGCTGGCCGTAGGGCTGAAACGTGAGTTGGCCTTTGATATCGTGCATGACGCGGCCATGCATCGGAATGGATACTTCCCGCACGGAATCGGCAATGCCTACCCCCTGCAACGCCCGCCACCCCCGATCCGACAAAGCCAAGTTGATGGAGCGGCCTTCTACGTTGCCGGCCAGCCGAATATCGGGGCGGCGCTCAAACACCTCCACCTTATGGCCATGCTGCGCCAGATACAGGGCTAGCAGAGACCCCACCAGTCCTCCTCCCATTACGGTTAGGGTTTCGGGATCAGCAGAAATAGAAGCAAACTCGGCCATAGGGCACACAAAAGGTAATAACAACGAAAAGCGCGGGCGAAAGGGCGAAAGTAACCGATTCTGTTGGCATCGATTGATCGAGCATTACGCAAGCTTCGGCAGGGTGAAGGCTATACTTGGTCGTAATGTGCATAATCAGAAAACCAAGCGCCTTTAAATTTGAACTTTTAGTTGATCCACTTATCCTAATTTATGTCTTGTATGATCTTGGCCTCGCAAGAGCTTATACTAGGTGCCTCCCGCCAACAGCATCGTCATCGGCGGCGCAAGGCACTACCTATCCGTTTTACTCCAACCTCCCACATATCCTATCGGCCAACTGGTATGGGCAGCACTGTGCCTGGCCCTCGGTTCAGCCAACTACGCTCCGCCGCAGCCACGCTGCCTAGCACACTGCAATGTGGCCCCTATGTAGTGGGAGAGGCTGATTGCCTGTATCTGTATGGGCCCTCTGACCTCCGCTACTAAGCCTGAGCAGGTTATAACCTACGGCGGAGCTTACGTTTTAGCATGATTTGCGTCTCTTCTAAATACCATTTTTCGCACCCAATAAGCAAGTGGCTATCAGTTGCTTATCAGTTGCGTAATCAGCCCGCTTGACCTACCTTTGCAGCCCCTTTCCTGACATGTTGGGGTATTTTTAATTTTTTGCAGTTTTCTAGTATGAGGAAACATTACCGTTTTCTATTTTTTTTCTTGGTATTTCTGCTGAGCCAGGCCGTTACCGGCTGGGCCCAGAACGTGGGAATTGTGGCGGGAGCTGTAGAAACAGCTACCGGTGAACCACTACCGGGTGCCACCATTTTTATCCGGGGCACCTTCATTGGTACTAGCACTGACCGAGACGGTAAGTTTAGCCTGCGTGCTGACTTCACTGAAGGCCCCGTGGTGCTGTCCATCTCTTTTGTGGGCTACGAGAGCCGCGACGTAACCCTGAGCCAGCCCGACAACACCGTGAAGGTGCAGCTCAAGCTTAACCTGACGCAAACCAACGAGGTAATTGCCTCGGCATCGCGCGTAGAAGAAGGCATTCTGCAGGCACCGGTAACGGTGGAAAAAATTACCTCGCAGCAGGTTTCACGCCTCCCTCCCCCCGATGTACAGGTGGGCCTGAACCAGTTCAAGGGCATCGACGTGAACAGCACCAGCATGCTCATGAACTCCCTGAGCACTAGGGGCTTCAACTCCGCAAAGTCGGAGCGCCTGATTCAGCTCACGGACTACTTTGATACGCAGTCGCCTTCTCTGAACATCAACGCCGGTAACCTCACGGGCCTGCCTGAGCTGGACATCGAAAGCATTGAAATCATTCATGGCCCGGCTTCGGCGCTGTATGGTGCCAACGCCTTCAACGGCGTACTGCTGCAAAACTCCAAAGACCCCTTCGTAAGCGAAGGCCTGAGCCTGCGTGTGCGCGGCGGTGAGCGGAGCTTCTTCGATGGACAAGTACGCTACGCCCAAAAGTTTGGCGAGAAATTCGCGTTCAAAATCACGGGTGCCTACCTCACGGCTAACGACTGGCTGGCCAATAACTACACGGCAACCAGCACCCAGGTGCAGCGCAACAACAACACCGTAGGCTCTACTTTGGGCTACGATGCCGTGAACCGCTATGGTGATGTGGGCGGCTACACGTTCTCTGGTGCCTTCCCGTTCCCTGAAGTACGGGGAAAGACGGTTTTCATGCCCGGCTTCGATGAGAAAACGCTAGTTGGCAACGATGACAAAGCCAAGTCGGTGAAAATCCACCCTTCGCTTTCGTACCTGCTCACGAATAGCGTAAAAATGACGGTTGGGTTTAACTACAACCGGGGCTCTGCTAGCTACCAGAGCACTAGCCGCTACCGCTTCAAAGACTTTGGTACCAACCAGTACCACGGCGAAATCAAAGGTGAGCGGTGGTTTTTGCGCGGCCAGTCTATCCAGGACTTTGGCGGCAACACCTATGACCTGAGCTTCCTGGGGGCGTTCATTCAGAACTCGCCTATTTCTACCAGCGGTACCGGTACTACCTACGCCCAGCGCTACTTCGGCACGTACGTAAACACGTATGTAGGTGCCCGCCAGGCCGGCCAGACAGATGCGCAGGCCCAGCTAACGGCCCAGTCCGCCGCTGATCCGCTGCAGCTTAATCCTAACAGCGCCGAGTTCAGCAACCTGCGTAACCAGATTATTCGCGATGCTACTCCCGGCCGTGGTGCCCGCCTGAACCCCAGCTCCTTGCTGAATGAAGGCAACGCCCAGTACAACTTCAAATTCGGAGAGTCAACGGACCTGATTGTGGGTGCTGCTTACCGGAAGTTCCGCTTGGGTTCCAACGGCAACCTGTTCTCTGACAACGAAGGCCGTATTCAGAACCACGAGCTAGGTGGCTATGCCCAGCTAACGCACAAGCTGCTCGAAGACCGTCTGAAGCTGGCTTTGGCTGGCCGTATCGACGACTTCAAGAACTTCGATCCGTCCTTCTCGCCCCGCGCATCCGCCGTATATTCTGCCGGCGACAAGCGCCAGCATAACTTCCGCGCCAGCTACGGCCGCGCCTTCCGCTCCCCTACCCAACTCGACCAGTACATCAAGCTTGATGTGGGCCAGGTATTGCTGCTAGGCAACGTTGACAATGGTTACCAGGGCTACAGCCTGACCAATGGCCAGAACATCTCGGTCGCGGCCCTGAAGCTTGAGCGCCTCAGCAGCGTGGAAGTAGGCTACAAAGGCGCGCTCGGCGATAAGCTGGCCGTGGACGTGAACTACTACCGCAACTACTACAACGACTTTATTGGTGCCCAGCGCTTTATTGGCAATGCCGATGGCAGCCGCCCAGCTAGCATTGCGGCCGGTCGGGTACTGCAGGTATGGACCAACGCCGACCAAGAAGTTCGCACCCAGGGTGCCGGCGTTGGCCTGACGTATGCCGTAGCATCTGCGCTTAACTTTGCAGCCAACTACTCGCTGAACGTGCAAGACCGCAGCGATGTGCAGGATGCCGAGTTCCAGACGTACTTCAACACGCCGAAGCACAAGTATAATGTAGGCGTCAATGGTACGGTTATCGACCACCTGAGCTACGCGCTTAACTACCGCTGGGCCAAAGGCCACGAATACGGTACTCCCTTCGCAGTAGGCCAACTGGCCGACTATAGCTCGGTAGATGCGTACCTAGGCTACACGCTTCCGAAGGTAGGGGCTACGGTGCAAGCCGGCGCTTCCAACCTTTTCAACTCCAACAACACGCAGGTGTACGGTGGCCCCCAGATCGGTCGCCTCATCTACCTGGGTTTACAGCTGGATGTGAAGTAATCACTAGGTAATACTAGGTAGTAAACGGACGCCTCCTGGCAAGGGGGCGTCCGTTTTGTTTTACACTATTCCCATTTTGAAACCCGTCTGTTCTACTCTATTGCCTCCGGAAGAAGCAGTATTGACATTTTTTGTCAGAACGGGAAAGCGTGATTAGGCCTAAATCCTGGTTTCGTTGCGCAAGCAATAGGTGTTGTTGGCATAGCAGGGGTGGCCGTTCAGCCAAATAAAATAAGAGGCGCTCAACAGGTCAGTAGGTTTGCCTTAGTTCTGATTCTGCATAAGGCACACCATAATGAAACACTTGTACCCGCCTGTTTTGGCGGCTTTGCTGCTCCCAAATCTTGTAGCTGCTACCGCAGCAACCACTGGCAATCTGCTTGCTACTACCTCCTTTACCTTACCTGATCCGGCGGAACGCACCTTGGCCGGACAAGTTCTGACCGAAAAAGGAGAGCCTCTGCCTGGCGCCACTGTTTTCATTAAAGGCAGCTTTGTTGGTACCAGCACCAATCAATACGGTAAGTTCAGCCTGAACGCCAATTTTGACAATGGCCCAGTTACGCTGGTTTTTTCTTACGTAGGTTTCGATAGTCGCGAGGTTGTTTTGGAGGCCCCTGAGCTAACACTTACCATCGGCCTTACCCCTAGCGCTACCCTTCTCAACGAAACCATCGTATCGGCTTCCCGCATCGAAGAAAACATTCTGCGGGCTCCCGTAACTGTCGATAAGCTTTCAACCAACCAGATTGAAAAAATTGCTACCCCTGAGATTCTCAGCGGGCTTGGCCAGATCAAGGGCCTAGACGTTAGCTCGGCGTCTATGCTCTTTACCAGCGTAAGTACTAGGGGCTTTAATACCGCAAAGTCGGAGCGGGTTATTCAGCTCGTCGACTACATGGATACCCAACTGCCCTCGCTTAACCTGAGCCCCGGCAACCTGGTGGGTATTCCGGAGCTTGACATGGAGAGCATTGAAATCATTCATGGTCCTGCTTCGGCACTGTACGGCTCTAATGCCTTGAGCGGGGTTATCCTGTTCAACTCCAAAGACCCCTTCGTGTATGAAGGCCTGAGCATGCGCCTGCGCGGCGGAGAGCGAAACCTGCTGGACGGGCAGCTCCGCTACGCCAAAAAGCTCACCGAAAAGTTGGCCATTAAGCTCAACGCCAGCGCCTTCCGGGCCAACGATTGGATTGCTGACGACATGAACGCCACGCGCAGCTCGGCTAACCCAGCTGGCTCCACGCTCGGTTACAACGCCGTAAACCGGTATGGTGAGTACGGCTACACGTTTGCTCCTGGCCAAGGCACAAACCCCGAGCTAGTAAACCGCACGGCGTACCTGCCCGGCTTCACGGAGCAGGAGCTGATTGCCGACGACAACCGTACGTCTTCGTATCGGGTACAGGGCGCGGTGTCGTACTTGCTGCGCGATGACCTGAAGCTAACCGTAGAAGCCAAGCACGCCGAAGGAACTGCTACCTACCAGAACATCAGCCGTTTCCGAGTGAAAGGATTGGGCACTGACCAGTATCGGGCAGAGCTCAAGAGCAGCAAAGGCTTTCTGCGTCTCTACTCAACCAAAGACTTTACCGGCAACTCATATGAGCTGAACCAGTTGGGCACCTTGATACAAGAAGCGCCGACCACGGAAGGCGGCAACACTAGCTACGCCCAGCAGTTTTATGGCACCTACAATGCGGTGTACACCCAGGCTCGCCGGGCCGGCCAAACGATAGATCAGGCCCTTGCTACTGCCCAAGGCGTGGCCAATTCTACCCAACTGCGCTCTTCTGACCCTCGCTTTGTTGCCCTGCGCGAGAAAATCACGAATGACCGGCAGCCGGGCCGCGGGGCCCAACAGTACTTCAGCTCTTTCCTGCACGATATCAGCGGCCAGCGCACCTTCCGTTTGTTGGAGGCTGGACCCGACCTGACGGTTGGCGCTGCCTACCGCGAATATCGGCTGGGATCTGACGGGTTGCTTTTCTCTGACCAGAATGGGAAGCGCATTCGCAATTACGAGTACGGAGCCTACGGCCAGCTAACCCAACCCCTGCTAGAAGACCGCCTGAAGCTGGCCTTTGCCGGCCGCGTGGACGACTTCAAAAACTTCAAGCCGGCCTTCTCGCCCCGCGTTTCCGCCGTGTACTCGCTTGGCGGAAACAAGCAGCATAACTTCCGCGCCAGCTATGGCCGCGCGTTCCGCTCGCCTTCGCAAACAGAACAATACTTCTACAACGATATCCGCACCGGTGTGCTGATAGGCAACGTTGGGAACGGATTCCGGGGGTATAACGTGTCCCTGTTTAGCTCGCCGCAGCTGCTGGCAGCCGCGCAAAGCAACCCCGCCGTACTGCAGCCCTACGAGTACACCATCAGCCCCCTCAAGCTGGAGCAAGTAAATACCGCTGAAATCGGCTACAAAGGTGCCATCGTCAGCAACCTCTACGCCGACATCAGCTATTTCCGCAGTCAGTACAACGACTTCATAGGCGCTCAAACCTTTGTGGGTAACACCGATGGATCGCGCCCCACGCCCCAGCAGTTGGCGGCTGGCTACAGCGGAGCCTACGCCGACCAAAGCCAGCCGACTCGCGTGCTGTACGCCTATTACAACAACAATCAGCAGGTGCGCACGCAGGGTGTTACTGGCAGCCTGACGTACTACTTCAACCGGGCCTTTAACCTGACGGGCAACTACTCGCTGAATGTACTGGACCGCAGCAACCTGCCCGCAGACTTCCAGACCTTCTTCAACACCCCGAAGCACAAATACAACGTGGGGGCCACTGGCCAAATCCAGAACTTCAGCTACTCTGTGAACTACCGCTGGGTGCAGGGCCACTTGCAGGAAATGCCCTTTGCCACGGGCAACGTGCGCGACTACAGCACTACCGATGCGTATTTCGGCTATGCTGTTCCGAAGCTGGGCAGCACGTTCCAGGCTGGTATTTCCAATGCCTTCAATGCCAACAATGTGCAGGTATTTGGTGGCCCGCAGATTGGACGCCTTGCCTACCTCGGCGTGCGGTTAGACGTGAAGTAAGACCTAGTACTCCGGACGCCAAGCCAGGTTTGCAAAAGGCCTCATCAGGAAGAGCGGTTGCTTTTTCTGATGAGGCCTTTTGTTGGGCTTTGGCCTTGCAACTCCCCTAGCGTCCTAGTATCTGGCGGAACGTGAGGTTGAGGCGCGGAGCTACCGGGCGAGCAGTTTTGGGCAGGGCATGCAGCCAGTGCTGTTGGGTGGTGCCGCGCATCAGAAGCAGGCTGCCGCTGGTCAGGCTCAGGCTTACGGGCGCGTGGGGGGTACGATGCACGTCGCGGGGTTTGAGGCGAAAGGTGCGGGTAGCGCCCAACGTTACGGAAGCAATAACGGGGGCTGGGCCCAGTTCGGGCTCGTTGTCAGCGTGCCAGCCCATACTGTCTTGGCCGGTGCGGTAGAGGTTGAGTAGCACACTGTTAAACCCAGTACCGGCCGCTAGCTCCACTTGCTCTCGCAGCTGCAACAGCGCGGGCGTCCAGGGCTGCGGCTCCAGTTGCAAGCCCGAGTACCGGTAGCGGGCGTCGGCATCACCATACCACGCAGTCAGGCGGGGCTGCAGTACATCACGCCCGAATAGTTTGATGGGTTGCTGCTGCCAGTGAATATCTCGGGTGAGCTCCGCGAGCAAGGCAGCGGCCTGTGCAGGGGCCATAAACTCAGTATCCAGCGCTAGGTCAGCATCCGGAAGCAAGAGCGGCAGAAGCGGCATAACGAGAAAGACAACGAGTAGCAGGCATGGGGCTGGCGGCTAATGCGGTTTGACGCGCACCAGGGCCTAGGCGAGCGACTAGCTAGGCAAGCCCATGGCTTCCAGCTGCTTCTGAATGAGTGGAGCCAGCAACATCCAAAGCCCTAACCGCAGAACGGTGCAAATCAGGAAGGGAAGCAGCCAGCTGCGGCTCTGAAATTGATGTACACCCACATACCGGGGCCAGAACCACAGGTTATAGGCAATAATGGCGGGCAGCTCGGCAAAAAGCAGCACTATACCCAGCCCAGCTTTCAGCAGTGGGCCTAGGCACAAGGCCAGCACCACCAGATACCCGATAATGAACAGCACCAGCCGCCAAATAGCCCCTTTCCGGTGCAGTGTACGGAAGTTGAGCGCCAGTAATGCCCCACCAGCCAGCATGGAAAAGAACACCGAAAACAGCGTGATGGTCACGGGCGAATACAGGCGCGGAGCGGGCGTCGTAGCTTCTTCCTCCGCGGCTATTACTCTTGCTTTCTGTTGCGCAGCAACTGCCTGCTGCTGTGCCACAATGGGTCGCAGCTCCGCCCTGATAGCCGCCGCATCGAGGTCAGCAACCAGCACCTGGCGCCGCTCTAGCTCATCGAGAGCCGCCAAAACGGCTTCTTCCCGATACTCTGAGCGGTTGAGAACATACAGGCGCAGCTCGGCGTCAGTTTTGCGGGCCATTTTCTCCGCGTAATCTTCGGCCATGATAATCAGGTAAGCAAAGTCAAATCAAATAAGGCCGTAGCCTTCCTTCAGTACGCAGAACAACAGCCCAGGGTGGAAAAGGTCCTTCCCTTTGGTTGCTACTTACACTCGGGCCGCCCACTGGGCCAGCACCTCGCCCACCCGGAACACATCCTCAAACGTATTGTAGAGCGGCACCGGAGCCAGCCGAATCACGTTAGGCTCGCGCCAGTCGCCGATAACACCAACGGCCATCAGGTGCTCAAACAGGTTGCGGCCGTTTTGGTGCACCAGCAAAGAGAGCTGGCAGCCGCGCTGGGCGGGGTCTTGGGGGGTTATGATTTCGAGGCGGGTTTTGGGCAGATCTAGGCGGGTAATCAGGAACTCCAGGTAACCGGTCAGCAGCTCACTTTTTTGGCGCAAGGCGGCCATGCCACCCGCCTCCTCATGAATGGCCAGCGCCGCTTCGTGCACTGCCATGGTCAGGATGGCGCCATTGGAAAGCTGCCAGCCTGCCGCACCACGCATGGGCTTAAAGCCCTTCTTCATCTTAAAGCGCTCCTCATCATCGTAGCCCCACCAGCCGGCCAGGCGCACTAGGTCCGGGCGGTCGGCAAACCGCTCGTGCACAAACGCGCCCGACACGCCACCCGGTCCCGAGTTGAGATACTTATACGAGCACCAGCAGGCAAAATCCACATCCCAGTCGTGCAGGTGCAGCGGAATGTTGCCGGCCGCGTGGGCCAGATCAAAGCCCACCATGGCCCCAGCCGCGTGGCCGGCGCGCGTGATAGCGGCCATATCGTACACCTGCCCGGTATAGTAATTAATACCCCCTAGCAGCACCGTGGCCAGCGAATCGCCGTGTTCGGCAATGGTAGCCACAATATCCTCGGTGCGCAGGGTATGCTCGCCGGGGCGGGGCACTAGCTCCACAATCACCTCATCGGGCTCTAGGCCACGCATGCGCACCTGGCTTTCGATGGCGTATTGGTCGGAAGGGAAAGCCCCACCTTCCATCAGAATTTTGTTGCGGGAAGCCGTGGGCTGATAAAAGGAAATCAGCAGCAGGTGCAGGTTGGTAGTGAGGTTATTCATAACCACTACCTCAATCGGCTTGGCTCCTACAATGTGGGCCGTGGCATCCTGCAGGCGCCGATGGTAATGCATCCAGGGCGTTTCGCCTTTGAAATGACCTTCTACTGCTAGGTCCTGCCAGTTCTGAAACTGCCGCTCGGCGGCGGCGCGGGCCGTACGGGGCTGCAGGCCCAGCGAGTTACCGCAGAAATACAGACACTCCTGCCCATCGGGCCCAAGCGGAATCAGAAACTGCTGGCGGAAGTCGCGCAGCGGATCCTGCGCATCAAGTTGGCGGGCGAAATCGAGGGTGGGTTGGAAGGTCATCAGCAGCAAATATACCACGCCCCTTCTAAGCCTGAAACCATGACATTTCGGCTTTTTTAGGGCAACAGCCAGCAGCCCGAAGCCTTACTCCGTTGGTGCCACGGGTGCGGGCGGTTGCATCACGGTGCCGCATACCTGGCACGTACGCTCGTGTTCATTCTGCCAGAACCGATTCATGATGGGCGGCAACTGCGCCACGATGTCCGTGATTTCAGCAAACTCCTCGTAGAGCTTGTTGCCGCAGTTTTCGCAGTACCACTGAAAGCCATCTAGCTCGCCGGCCGTGCGGTAGCGCTCCAGCACCAGGCCTATGGAGCCCGCCGGCCGCCGCGGCGAATGGGGCACGCCGCCAGGCAACAGAAACATGCTGCCGGCCTTTATCTCAATGTCAACGGGCTTGCCGTCTTCGATGATTTTCACCACAATGTCGCCTTCCAGCTGCAGAAACAGCTCCTCGCCCTCATCCACATGGTAGTCTTTGCGGGCATTGGGGCCGCCCACCACCATCACAATAAAGTCTTTGTTATCCTTGAAAACCTGCTGGTTGCCGACGGGCGGCTTCAGAAGGTGGCGGTGCTCATCAATCCACTGCTGAAAGTTAAACGGGCGGGCAACAGGCATTGCAGAAGTTGTGAAAGGTGCGAAGTTTGAAACAGGCGTCAGCACTAGGCCGGAAGAGCCCACGAAGGTAGGGTTTGCCTGAGTAGCAGGCCTAGTACGATGGGGCTTACGTAGTTTCTCGACTTGTTATCCGGCTCTTCTTCGTAATTCCGATATCTGAGTTTTATTTCCTTACGCACCTTGGTGAGCAGTAGCATGTCCGATATTGGGGACTTTGCGCTTTACTACCCCTCTTTACTGCGTCAACTCCCGAATATCTGCGGTGTGGCCGCTAGCCCGGACAGAGCGTTTATCTTTGACCGTTTTCTATGCCTAACCTTGCTCTCCTTGGTACCATTTGCTACCCTTTCTATCGTTATACCAGTTTACAATGAAAGCCGTACGATCCATCAGATTTTGGATTTGCTGCGCGAGTTGAAGCTGGTACAGGATATTAGCAAAGAAATTATTCTGGTGGATGACTGCTCCTCTGATAACTCAGTAGCGGCTATAGAAGCCTATGCAGCATGCTACCCGGAGCTGGGCCTCCGACTACTTCGTCATGCAGTTAACCAGGGTAAGGGGGCGGCTCTGCACACCGGCATACGGGAGGCCACCGGCGACTACGTTATCATTCAGGATGCCGACCTGGAGTACGACCCGCAGGAGTATAACCTATTGATTGCGCCTGTGCTGCGGGGGTTTGCTGATGTAGTGTATGGCTCACGCTTTATTGGCGGCAGCCCCCATCGGATCCTGTTTTTCTGGCACAGCATCGGTAATAACATCCTCACCTTTCTGTCGAATATGTGCACCGACCTAAACCTGACCGATATGGAAACGTGCTACAAACTTTTCCGCCGCGACATCATTCAGAGCTTACGGTTGGAAGAAAAGCGGTTTGGGTTCGAGCCGGAAGTAACGGCCAAAGTAGCGCGAGTGCCCGGAGTGCGCATTTATGAAGTTGGCATCAGCTACTACGGCCGCACCTACGCCGAAGGCAAGAAAATTGGCTGGCGCGATGGATTCAGGGCTATCTATTGCATTCTGAAATACGGATTACTAGGCGCCTGAGCGCAACAGAAGCCTAGTACTTGCTCTTGTTGCTACCAGTGCCGGTTAGCCAAAGAAGGCTCCAGTACCACAAACGCGGGCTGATCGAGTATTCCCCGGCTCGCGGCTGCTAACTCAGTATAGGGAGGCGCAGACCGAAGCCAACCATCTTTTGCAAAACTTCCTCTCCTGCTATAGCTAGCTTTCCCAGCAAAGCCGCCACATACGCCTGCAGCGGAAACTCACCCCCAGCTACCCCATCCACGGACGCCAAGCTACTTTAGGCGAACTGCCCGATTATTTGGCTTCTGAAATCACCAAATCGTCCAGATATACTGGCTCGGTTTCATTCTGCCGCCATAAGTATACGCTGAGGCCGTCCTCGTATGTAATATCCGGGCTCAACATTACGTCTGCCTCCACTTTTGACCACTCTTTGTAAGAGGACACCTTGCTACTTAGAGTTATTCCCTCCCACATAACCGTTTTGGTGGCGTTGGCAATCTGGATTACCAGCACCGTAGTGCTTTTTTCGCTGGGAACCCACGCCCATGCTTCCACGTGTATTTTCCGAGGTTTGGTAGCGCTGAGCTTTCCCATCAGGACGTTGAACCCCACGCTATACTCCACATCGGGTCCGGTTTTCAGAGAATAGCGGCCACTATGCGCCCGCTCAGTGCTCAAGGAGGCGGCATTAGCCGGATTAATCCAGCCGAACAGATTCTCAAAATCCTGTCGCACCCACTCCGCACGCCCGGAGCCAACCGGTGACACATCGGAGGAGCGGCCGCAACCAGCCAGCAATCCGAGCAAGCTGAGTCCCGAGAACAAATACTTCATGCACATATAGGAGGTAGTAAAAAGTAAGCTGTTTGGGGGAACTTCGGCATGCCTACCAGACTACCAGATGCTTCCTGGGTTTGAAAATGAGGTCCTCTCAATCTTACCTCAGCAGCTGATAATAAAGCTAGGCTATGCCTGAAAAGCCGTTTTACTATACTTGAACGTCATGCTGAGCGTACTTGAAGCATAGCTAGCCAGTAACGCAAATAACAGAAGAGCACTATATCGATAAACCCGCTCCGGATACGAGCGACTCATTATTTTATCAATCACCATTCACTAATGCTTAACGAACGGGCAAAGATATAGCGATTTGAGAATTGGCCGGACTTGATTCTTTCCGGGGCTTCGCCGTTAAATTCCGGCGGTATTAGCACTTTTGCACTCTCTTATACCTAGTAGCTAGCCGTGGATCTTTCCGTCATCATTCCCATCTACAACGAGGAAGCGAATATTGCGGCCCTCTATGAGCGACTACGCGGCGTGCTCGACCCTATGGACCTACCGGGCGGCTATGAGTTCATTTTTATCAATGACGGCTCCCGCGATCAGTCACTAGCCCTGATTCAGACCCTAGCTCTGCGTGACCCAAAGGTTCGGTACCTGGATTTTAGCCGCAACTTCGGCCACCAGATTGCGGTAACGGCCGGCCTTGATCGGGCGGGTGGTGAGGCAGTGGCTATTATAGATGCAGATTTACAGGATCCGCCAGAGCTGATACCGCAGCTCTACAGAAAGCTACAAGAAGGCTACGAAGTAGTATATGCCAAGCGCCGCTCGCGCCAAGGCGAAAGCGCGGCCAAGCTACTCACCGCCAAGCTTTTTTACCGGATACTATCGAGCATCACGAATATCTCTATTCCGGTGGATACTGGCGACTTTCGGGTTATTTCGCACAAGGTGGTGGAAGCCCTGCGCCGGATGCCTGAGCAGAACAAGTTTATCCGGGGGCAGATTTCCTGGATTGGCTACCGCCAGACGTATCTGGAGTATGACCGGGCCGAGCGAGTAGGCGGCGAAACCGGTTACACCTACCGCAAAATGATTAAGCTGGCCCTCGATGGTATTACCGCGTTTTCTGACCTGCCCCTTAAAGTAGCCACCGTAAGCGGCTTTTTGGTATCGGGAGTGGCATTCCTGGTCATGCTCTACACGCTGTATTCGCGGTTTATAACCAAAGATTACCAACCCGGCTGGCCCTCTCTGATGGTGAGCATCTTGTTTTTGGGCGGTGTGCAGTTGATTGCGGTAGGCATTATTGGGGAGTACATCGCGCGGCTTTCAGCTAATGTTCGGCAACGGCCCTTATACATCGTTTCCGACTCCAATTTACCGGAGCCTCCGCCTCTACCCTCGCGCTAGCCTTCAAGCTGCTAATCGAATTACTACCTCTTTGCTTAGCGCCAAGTGTGAGCGTTGGGCAAGCATTAGGGAATAGGTATGCGTGAGGTTGGCTACCTTTCGGCCAGCATTCTTGCCAGATTACCGCTATTATGTCATTTCCCGTGTCGGCGCCGCTTGCCCAATTAGCACTTGTTCTGCCTTGTTATTCTCCACCTCCCCACTGGGCTGAAAACGTACTGGCAAGTCTGGAGCGGCTGCAGAATTTTTTACCGAAAGCGGCTACCCTTCACCTTTATGTGGTGAATGATGGCGCCGAACATCAAGTAAGTGCTGCCGATGTGGATTTGCTGCACCATGCCCTCCCGAACCGGTTTACGTACTTGGCTTACACAGTTAACCAAGGCAAAGGCCATGCGCTCCGCACTGGTGTAGCCCAGGCCCGGGAACCATACTGCGTTTTCACCGACATCGATTTTCCGTATCAGGAACATAGCGTGGGTGCCCTTTGCCAGCTGTTATTTAGCTCAGGCGCCGATATAGTGGTGGGGGTGCGCAATGAGGCCTATTACGCTCAAGTTCCGCCGGCTAGGCGCCGCGTCTCGCAGATATTGCGTCAGCTTACCAAGCATGTCCTTCGCCTGCCCGTAGATGATACCCAGTGCGGTCTGAAGGGCTTTAATGAGGCCGGTCGGCAGCTTTTCCTGCGTACTACCACCCAACGCTACCTATTCGATCTGGAAATGCTGTTTCTGGCTGCTCGCGATACACGTTTGCGAGTGCTGCCCTTGGCTGTAGAGCTAAAGCCTAACATTGTTTTTTCTCGTCTCAATACCCGCATTCTGCTTACTGAGAGCCTAAACTTTGTACGCATTTTGGGCAGAAGGTTTCTGCTTTAACAGGCTTAGCGTACATCCCAGCGGTAGAGGCGCAGCTTGCCGGCTTCCGCTACCAAGGTTAAGTGGTTACGGGTCGGGAACTCAGCCCCGGCATCAATCAAAGCCCGCGCTTTGGGGTTGGATTTCAGTTCTTCAATAGGATTGGAGCCATCATAGTAGCTCTGGTCGAAGAAAACCAGAATTGGCTTGCCAACCTTGCGTAAGCGCCCGAGCAGTTCGGGACTCGGACCGCTTGGATCGAACAGACTGCGTAGCTGTTTCATTTGCTCTGGTGGCGTCCGCGACATCTTGCTGGCCATTAGAGGCAGGTTAGTGCGTAGCGAAAGCTGATAGCACTGCAGGGAGTGTGGATTATGATCGTCCACAGTCAACTCCATGTCTTCACTGCCTACGTGAAAGAACGGAATTGGCAAAATAGCCTGATAATCGGTTGTTTCAGCAGAGAAAAGCAACTGATTTATATTTTCTGTGCGTCGGATATCAGTTAGAGGATTAGCAACCAAAGATCCCCGGTAGAACTTGAGGGTATCACGAGTGTCCAGCCAGGCTAGAAACACCAGCAAAATGGCTACTATCCAGCGCCCGCGCCAACGGCTGTAGCTTAACCAAAAATCTAGCCCTACCAGCACCAGAAAATTCACAGCCCAGAAAAATGGCCAGCTGAAGCGAGCCACTGTTCGAAACTGGGTAACTGCGTCGGTTATTTTTTGCAGATAATAGAAAGCGCTGAAGTAGTTATGAAATACATACTGGCCATCAAATACCTCATACGTAGTGCCAATCGAAATAGCGAGCCCAATCAAGGCGGCGCCCAGGAGGAACCCTAAAAACTGCCGTTGTAGTGAAGGTCGCCATGCAGCCATCATCTGCTGTACGGCCTGCCGGCGCACCAGCCAAGCACCACCTGCCAGCGTAAGGCCAAACAAAGCAAAGGCTCCTAAATACGCTACTGACTCATACGTCGGTTGCGCCTGGGGCTCTAACCAGAAGTGCGTACGATCATAGCTGTATGAACGGATTAAGGCGGAGAGCTGGAGTTTCCAAGGAGGTGAATTAAAGCCGCTTGCTCCTGCACTACGCAGCCGGTAATACCCATCCACTAGCCGGATAATGCCGAAGCAAAGCCCAGTTGGAAGTAACGTCAGAAGCATTCCAATACCCGCTAGCGAGAAACGCCACTGCCCCTGAGAAAGCAACCACCACGCAAAAAATCCGCCGGTCGTGAGGGCAAGCAGTGGAAGGTAATACAGGTGAAGTAGACCGGTGAGGGCAAAGCTGATAATCAGGCCTATCAGCCAAGATCGAACTGCTTGGCCGTTCTTTATACGGGTGTACAGCACTAGCAATCCCCAGATGGCTAATAGCGGCACAAAGCTATAGGCCAGGTTAAAATGCCCGTTAAATAGTCGACCGGTTTGAGGGTTAAGCCAGGGTAGTACCACTGCAAAAATGATTACCAGCCCCCAGTGACGCAGCAATCGTCGCAATATATCCGTCAGCAATGCGGTACTGAGCAGAAAGCCCGCCAGCAACAATGCGTGATAAATATCCAGCGCATAAGGGGTCACATCAAAAATGTAATGCGACCACAAACGGACAGGGACAGCGAGCAGCGGCGTGTTATCCGTATAGAATATATAATCGCCGTACGGGTAGTTCATCATCCCAAACATCCCTAAGCCGTAAGACCAGGGCTGCTGCACGTAGGCTATGAAAGTGAAATAGTTTTTAGAGCCATCATACGCATCCATCAGTAAGTGCTGACCAGGCTCCAGCAATAGGGCCCCAAACGCCCGCAGGATAAGCACTACCTGTAATACTAAGCCAAGCGCTAGCAGCACGCTGCGCGAAGGGCGCCAGTTGCGGACCGCCGAGAAAGAAAATAGCATATATTGTAGTCAGAAGCCCGCAAGTTGGGTATACTCCTGCTGTACACCAAGTTTTTTCTTGCGCTAGGGTGCCATTTGGCCGCAAGCCTATTTGCAACTACCCATCCATGAGCCTGCCATGCAATTCGGCTTGGTTGCTTCTGGCTAGGCTAGTTTAACCGCTCAAGAGTGGTTTCCAGATCAGTTAGGGTGGTTTCCTGAAAGCGTAGGGTATCAGCGGCCGCGCTGCTGGCATCATGCCGGGCCAAGAAGGGAGTGCCGTTTTCGTAGCGCAGACCCACAACCACACCCGCTGCCGGGGCGCTGGCAAAATGATATCCGGATGCTTGGGGCGCGCCCGCTAGCACCACGCGCCGGCCCGGAAGCACCAGCCGAACAGTGGTATGATTGCCATCAGAAGATGCGCCGGGCACAAACAAGGTGGCAATAGAGCCACTCAAGGGCTGCCCAACTGAAACCCATCCTAGCTTGGTTATAGGCAACGCATTAGCGGCAGGAGCCAGTTCTTCCTCCACCGGTTCCGGAGCAGGGGCCACTTCCGTGGCGGCGGCTACCTCAGGCGCCGAGGCCATACCGGGCTGAAAGGCAAACCGGATGGGCAATACCATTTTGACTTTCACAAATCGGCCGTCCTGTTGGCCGGGTGCCCAGCGGCCGGAGGTCTGACGCAACACGCGCAATACTTCCTCGTCGCAGCCGTCGCCGAGGCCGCGCAGAATACGGGGGTTGGTTACGCGGCCGGTTTCATCTACCACAAACGTAGCAAACACCAAGCCCTCGGTGTGGCGTTCCTGAGCTTGGCGGGGGTAGCGAATCAGGCGGTTTATATCAGCCGGGCCCTTACCGTAGCTGGGCATTTGCTGGGCAGTAGTCAGTATTTGTTCGGAAGCAGCAACCTGTGCCTCCCCTTCCTGCCACCGGATGGCACTTGCTTCGCCGGCTAAGCGGCCGTAATACAGGGCACCGCTTGCCGGCCCGCCCGCCAGCTCCAGCTGCATGCTGCGGCCGGCGGCCAGCACCAGCTGTTGCCCTCCGGCCGTAGCCCGCACCAGCACGGCCCCGCTCAGTTCCAGCGGAGCGCCGGCCATGGTTTCTGTGAGCAGATTCGAGAGGAGAATATCAGATGCGTTGTAGCACTCCTTTAGCTCCAGCCACACGCTGCTGGTTACTGCCCGCTGGCGGCTGTCAACCAATGCGCCAGCCGGAATGCGTACTATCGTTCCTTCGCGGCCGCGCACTTCGGCGGGCTTGGCAGGGTCAATCTGGAAGTATTCGCTGGCTTTTAGGGTAAGGTCCTGCAGGCGAGCTTCGGTAGGTGGAGCGTCTGCACCCAATGATGGGGGCCGCCGACTGCTGCGGTACACAATAAGGGGCGCGCGGCGGCTGGTAGGTTTTTCCAGCCGGTGCCAGTCGCGCCGCACGGGCGTAACGGCCATGGGCTGGTCTAGGGAGTCATACGCTAGCGTATCGGCCAGGGCGGGGGCCGTAGCGGCAGGGGCAGGTTTTTGGGCAGCACGTTCCTGTTGACAGGCGGTTGCAAACAACAATCCACCTAGGCTCAGGCACACGAAACGGAAAGGGAAACTCAGCGGCATAGGGAGGCTCTACGCGGGAAACCCCGGTTTTATTGGTTAAAGGTCAGTTTTTTCTACTAAATAGCTAGTGATAAGCCTATTTACTTATGCTTTCCTATGCTTCAGTAGGATAACCAAGGCATAGAATATCTTCCCTGCTCACTTTCGAGGTATGCTTGACCTAGTAATTGATGCTCGCCCGGCCGCCCTAAGCCCGGGGTTTGATGTGCGCCGAATTTTGCCCTATCGACTGCGGCGCATGCTGGGCCCGTTTATTTTCATGGACCATGCCGGCCCGGTAAACTTTGCCCCTGAAAAGCTGCCGGAGCTCGATGTATTGCCGCATCCACACATCGGCCTCTCTACGGTGAGCTACCTGTTTGGCGGGCAGGTTACGCACCGCGACAGCCTGGGCGTGCAGCAGGTTATCCGGCCTGGCGAAGTAAACTGGATGACAGCGGGCAGCGGCATTTCTCACTCTGAACGGTTTGAGGACCCGAGTACCCTAGCCGGCGGCGCTCTGGAAATGATTCAGACCTGGGTGGCACTACCCGAGAAAGACGAGGAAACCGCCCCGGCTTTCACCAACTACCAACCCTATGAGCTACCTATTTTCACGGAGCCGGGCGTGTGGATGCGCCTGATTGCCGGCGACGCTTTTGGGCTGCACAACGATGTCCGGACTCATTCGCCGCTGTTTTACCTGCATGTGGTGCTGCAACCGGGCGCCCGGTTTGGGTTGCCTAGGCGGTATCCGGAGCGCGGCGCGTACATAGCAAAGGGGCTGGTAGAAGTGGGTGGGCGCACCTACGGCCCAGGCCAATTACTGGTCTTTACGCCCGGCATTGATCCGGTTTTGGTGGCCCGGGAGGCTAGTACGCTGATGCTGCTGGGCGGCGAGTCCCTAGGCGACCGGTTTATCTGGTGGAATTTCGTATCCTCGAGTCGAGAGCGAATTGAGCAAGCCAAGGCCGACTGGCAAGCAGGGCGCATTGCCCTGCCCCCAAACGACAACCTGGAGTTTGTGCCTTTGCCTCAGGACAAAAGCCGGCCGGCCGGAGGGTCTCCGCCACCCCAAGCGCTGTCATAATAGCGCCTATATTTTCTACTAAATATATTGGTATATTTCGCTAACAATATTAGCTTTGATATACTATTCTTGTCGCGCCCTCTTTTCTAATAGCTATGAAAAACGAACTGCAGTGTACGGTGTATTGCCAACTCACGCTGGCTGAGATGGAGTACGGGGAAGTAGTGAATACCAAGCAGGTAGAGCAGCAGGTAGCCTGCCAAACCACGGAACTGAATGAGCTGTTTGCGGATTTGTATGAGCAGTTCCGGAGCCCCGAGCTACTAGGCCTGCAAATTACCTCCATCCAATACCCTACAGGTTCAGGCGGCGGTTCCTGCGCTTACGAAACTGCCCCTCTAGCAAGACCGGCGTTGTGTTGGTCTTGCTAGAGGGGCAGCCGCATCAAGCTTATTCTGCGCTTACAGGTTCTTGAGCACGAAGTCCGTCATCTGGCGATAGAGGTGCAGGCGCGTGTTGCCCCCATAAATACCGTGGTTGCGGTTGGGATAGTACAGCGTTTGGTAATCCTTATTGGCCTTGATCATGGCATCCGTGAAGGCTACTGCGTTCTGGAAGTGCACGTTGTCGTCGCCGGTGCCGTGCACGAGCAGAAGCTTGCCTTTCAGCTTGTCGGCGTATTGCACCGGTGAGTTGTCGTCGTAGCCCTGGGGGTTTTCCTGGGGCGTTTTCAGGAACCGCTCGGTGTACACCGAGTCGTAGTAGCGCCAGTTGGTAACCGGTGCTACCGAGATGCCCATCTTAAACACATCGGCGTTTTTGGTGAGGGCCAGCGCCGTCATGTAACCGCCAAAGCTCCAGCCCCAAATGCCAATCCGCGACTTATCAACGTACGGCAGGGTAGCGAGGTACTTCGCGCTTTCGGCTTGGTCGATGGTTTCGAGCTTGCCCAGGTTGGCGTAGGTGCTTTTCTTGAAGGCCGCGCCGCGGGCGCCGGTGCCCCGGTTATCCACGCTCACCACAATGTAGCCCTGCTCGGCCAGCAGCTGGTGCCAGAGGTAATTGGTGAAGGCAATGCCACCCCCTACGTCGTCCTTCACGGTTTGGGAGCCGGGGCCACCGTACACGTACATCAGCACGGGGTATTTTTTGCTGGCATCGAAGTTGGCGGGCTTCAGCACGGAGGCATTTAGCTCTACCCCTTCGGCCGTCTTGAAGTTGATAAACTCCAGCTTGCCCAGGTTGTACTCAGTTAGTTTCTGACGCAGCTTAGCATTGTCTTCCAGCACTTTTACCAGTTTGCCATCTTGGCCGTTGCGCAGGCTTACTACTTGCGGCTGCCCGGCCTCGGAGTGGTAGTTGAGGAAGTAGCGTGTATCGGCGCTCATGTTCACGGCGTCGTTGCCTGGGCCCGCTTCGCTCAGGCGTGTCTTGCCCTTGCCTTTCAGATCAATGCGGTACAGGTGGCGCTGGAGCGGCGAGGCCTCCGTGCTGGTAAAATACACTAGGCCTTTCTTCTCGTCAAACCCATCAATGCTCGTGATTTCCCAAGGGCCCTTCGTGAGCTGGCGCACCAGCTTGCCGTTCATATTATAGAGGTAGAGGTGGCGGTAGCCATCTTTCTCGCTGCTGAATAAGAACTCCTTACCGCCGGCCAGGTAACGCAAATCGTCATTCACCTCCACATAGGCCGGGTCGGTGTCGGTCAGGACTACCTTGGTTTTGCCGGTAGCGGCATCAGCGTGCAGAATCTCCAGCTTGTTTTGCAGGCGATTCATGCGCCGGATGCTCAGCAGGTTCGGCGTTTGGGTCCAGATGATGCGCGGAATATACTGGTCCGGCTCGGGGCCCACATCCATTTTGGTGTTTTTGCCCGCGGCCACATCGTAGGTCGAGATGCTTACAATGGAGTTCTTCTCGCCGGCTTTGGGGTATTTGTAGCGGTAGTCTTTGGGGTAGAGCGCGCCCCACTCCTGCATGTTATACTCGGGTACTTCGGCCTCGTTGAAGGTGTAGTAGGCTAGCTGGCGCGAGTCAGGCGACCATTGAAAACCCTGCGCAAACTCAAATTCCTCCTCGTACACCCAGTCGGTGCCGCCATTGATGAGTTTGTTCTGGACGCCGTCGGTCGTTACGGCCGTTTCCTGCATCGTGGCCAGGTCCACTACAAACAGGTTGTTGTCGCGCACAAAGGCCACGCGCTTGCCATCGGGCGAGAAGGTAGCGTAGAGCTGCTTACCGGCCGTTTTGCTCAGGGGCACCAGTTGCTTGGTGCCTTGGTCGTACACAAAAAAGTACGATTTGCTGCTGCGGCGGTAAATCGGCTCCGTATCGGTGCTGAACAGGATTTTGGTTTCGTCGGCGTTGAAGCTGTAGCCATCCACAGCCAGCGGCTGGCTTTGGCCGGCGAGCTTCAGGTCTTGGCTGGCTACCAAGGTTTTTACGGGCTGGCCGGTGGTTACATCGTTCTGCACCAGATTGCCCTGGCTGAGCGAGGAATAGTAGCGGCCATCTTTCATCCAGTTGAAGCCGGGCACCGACCTAGCCTGGAATGTGCCTTTCTGCCAGATGTCTTCGAGGGTAATGTTCTGCTTTTGCTGGGCAAAAACGGTTGGCAGGGCGCTAGGAACCACCGCCGGACCGGCCGTGGTAAGCAACAGGGCAAGGCCCAGGGTACGAAAATTCATGCAGGTGAAAATAAAATGTCGGCGGGAATCCGCCGTTAAGGAAGGTAATCGGGGGCTAGGGTTGCACGGGCCGCGGCCAGCAGCAGCCAGCCCATACTCAATTCGGAAGTGAAATTACGCTAGGTCCAGTTACGCCCCGAAGTTCCGTACTATCCGTCAAATCCCGACCTTTACCAGGCTATGCCGATACGTTTTTCTGTTCTACTGCTACTTTCAGGGCTGCTGGTGTCTTGTCAACCAAGCCTCGACTCGGGCCCCCGGGTTGATTTCGTGAGCAGCACGCGCTTCAATGCCAGCAACCGCCGCCTCACGACCCCCGGCGACACCGTAGCCGTTAAGATTTTTGGCGAAGCGCAGGAGTCAACCGCTCCGCTCAATCGTTTGGTTATCAAGACCATTTACCGACCACGACCACGGCCGTTTATTTATCCGCCCCTCTACGTTGAGCGGGACACGGCTACGTTCACGCTTACCTATCTGGACACCACCTTTGCCAAAACCAGCGAGTTTGCTTTTCAAAGCACTCAGCCCGCACGCACTACCGCAGGCCGAGAAGAATGGACCTATACGTTCACGGACACCGATAGCCGAGCCGGCGTTCGGAGCTTTTTTCTGCGCCTAGGCCGCAACGATTCTGCGGCTGTCTTTCACAGCTATTCAGTTCCGCTGCAAGCCCCCGCGGGAGTTCAGGACTCAGGCAGAGTTATTCGTCGGAGCTTTTTGGCCTTGCTGGAGGGGTTAGCCCTTCCCAAGTTTTCGGTTCGAGCCATTCCGCAGAATCAGCAGCTGATTGATGTGGTGTATGTGCCAGAGGTGTCAACGGGAGTGCCCACCCTGGCTACTACCTCTGATAGCCAGCTCAACCTGAAATGGAACAACCCACGCGCCACGCAACTGCGGCACACTTCCCTTACGGCTGCACAGTTTGCTACCATCAGTACTCTAGAAGCATTTACAGCGGCTTTCACAGAAGCCCCAGCGGCCCCTTTTACTCCCCGTTCTACCAGCACGGGGCCGCTTGCGGAAGGCCAGGTTATTGCTTTCCTAACTCCAGAGCAGAAATACGGACTGATTTTAGTTCGCACCATCCGGACTACCGGCATCCGAACCATGGTGCTGGAGGTGCGGGTAATTAAGTAGGCTTGCCATCATTCGCTAGGTTCCTTAAAGAAGAAAAGCCTCCTCATTGCTGGGGAGGCTTTTCTTCTTTAAGGAACCTAGTAACTGGCTGTTAGAACAGGAAACCAGCCGTGATGGTGGTAGTAAAGCGGTTGTCCTTTACATCAATTACGGGGGTATTCTGCACGGAGGCTAGCTGATACGGAGTATAGAACTGCTTGGCAGAAGTATACACGCCAGCTACATCCAGGAAGAAGCTTTTTTGGCGCAGGCCAGCACCGGCGGTGTAGTACGTCTGGCTCCGGTCGTAGCGGCTGCTGTTCTGGTACGGGTCGCCGTAGCGGGCAAAACCGGCCCGCAGCCGAAACACATCCAGCCGCAGCTCGCCACCCAGCCGCAGGTTAACCGCAGACCCCAGCTGCTGGTCGATGGCATCATTAGCCGGGCCTAAGTCGCCGGGAATGGCCGAGGCCGACGTGTTTTCATCGTAGCCCAGATGCGCCTGTCCATAGTTCACGTACTCAGCATCGGCACTCAGGAAACCAAACTTGCCAATTACTACCGCCGCGCCACCAGTAGCCCGGAATGGCGACGTGAGGGCATAGCCCAGATCCTCATTAGGGTACCTGGCAGTTCCGGAACTAAAGGTACCCTCAGAGGTAGTGATGGGAGAATCATAGGTGACATCTAAATTCGAGCTGTAGGTTTCAACCAGCTCCGAGTAAGTGGGCGTCTGGATAGAAGCCCCTAACCGCACCGCATCTGTAGCTCGGTAAATAACCCCGATGCGGGCATTGATACCAGTGCCGCGGGTCTGGATTTCTTCCCGCAGGTTGAGGCTACCGAAGGCGGTGCCAGGGTCGTTGCTGGGGGCGGCGGGGTCAGTGGCCGTGAGTACTGAGGTGGAGTTGTAGCGCGTGTTTACTATCCCGATAGCGCCACCCAAATAGATTTTGTCGCGGTAGCTGGTGCCATAGCCAAAGTCGAACTGCGTTTGGCCACCGCTGCGCTGAATAGTTTCGCTTTGCACCAACCGGCCGGTGTTTTGGTAGTCAGCCGGCAGGTAGGTGCCGTCTGCGTCGCGCTCCGTTAGCAGGGCCGTGTATGCCAGCTCATCTATAATAGCGCCCTGCCCTTCGCTGAAGCGCTGCAGAATATCCTGGTTTAGCTCGGGGGTAGCCGTGTAGCGCAGGTTCTGGTTGAAATCGTTGATGCGGGTAATGCCAATGGCAAATGTACCGCCCCGCCACGGCGTGCTAGTGTCATCATCGGGCCGGCGGGCAGTAAACGACACACCTAGGTTGCTTAGCAGCAGGCTGCTGCGCGCATCGGTGCCGCCGCTCCCGAAGGCTTGCGTGGTGGTGTTGCTATTGCCCAGTGCCGGCGAGATGCTTATCTCTGACTTTTGAAATAGGCCTAGGCCAGCTGGGTTGGTGAGCAGGTTACCTAGGTCGGCGCCTACAGCCGAATTGGCGCCTCCAAGGCCCAGTGTACGCGCCGTGCCGCCGGGTTGGATCTGAGAGAAGCGTAAGGCATCGGCTGAAGTTTGGGCAAAGCTGTAGCCAGCCGGGCTTAGCAAAGCCGCAGCCAAGTAGAATTTCAGGTTTTTCATGCAGGTGAGAATGAGCGCCGGCCCCTCACGGAGCCGGCTTTACACACATAATAGGGGCCAGCCTGGCTGCCCGTAACAGTTAGTTTCCGCGGCCACGGCCACCGCCGCCACTATTGCCGCCTCCGCCGCCGTTATTGCCACCGCCACCGCTGTTGCTGCCACCACGGCTTCCGCCACCACTATCGTAAGAGCGGGATGGAGAAGAAGACGAACGGGAAGGCTCGGAATACGTGCGGGTGGGTTCAGAGTACGTGCGCGTTGGTTCCGCTGCCGCCCGCTCGCGGCGGGGCTGAGCAGCTGGAGCAGAACCAGCATCAGAAGTGCGCTGGCGCGTACCGCCTGTGTTATCCCAACCTGAGCCCGCACGGCGGCCCCGCGTTGGCTCTGCGCCGCCAGCTTCTGTTGCTGCGCCGGAGGTAGTTTCATTCAGCACGCGCCAGCGGCGGCCCGCTGGCTGGGTAGCGGTGTTTGACTCTGCCACCTGCGTGCCAGAAGGTGCCGTTACGCCTGGCTGGCCACTACCCGGCTGCACATCGCGCACACGGCCCCGGCCACCTGTTGGTGAGGGTGTATAGGTATCAGTACCGGATGCAGTGCTGCCAGGCGCTACAATGCCACCCTGCGGAACGCTGGTGCGGCCACGGGTACCAGTTACGCCCGTCGTTCTATCCGGCGCCACGCCTTCAGTGGCGTTGTCCATTCGGGTGCGGGTGCCGGTAACCACGGTTTGCTGGGCCCGGCGGTTGTAGCGGCCGCCAAAGCCACCGCCGTAGAAGCCGCCGTAGTGTCCGCCACCGCCATAGAAGCCGTTGCCGTAGCCATAACCGCCCCAAGGCCGGCCGTAACCGTATCCATAGCCGTAATCATAGGGGCTGTACGCGCCATATCCCCAAGGCCGGTACCAGGGCCGGCCAAAGCTGATGTTGACATTCACGAACGAGCCGCCCCAGTAAGGGCTAAAGAATGGGTCGTAGTAAGCCGCCGGGCCCCAGGCAGCATACGGCGCGCCACCATACCAGAAGGGGTCAGTGTACACCATATCATAATAGCCCAAGCCTAGCCCCCGATACGGCACCTGATGGAACCGGCGCAAACGGGAAGTGTAATAATAATCGTCGTCGTAGTACTCCGTGCTGCCGCCGGAGCGGGCACTGGTAGTGCCGGTATAATCCGGGTTGACGACATCGTCAGGGCTAGCAGCCACGCCTTCATCTACCACGCCGGGGGCAGTGGAGGCAACGGCCGGAGCTACTGCAGTTGTCTGATCTTTAGAGGAGTAATATACGCCGTCATTCTCCGTAGTAGAGATATAAGACGTACCCGCGCAACCACCTAGCGTAAGCAGGGCCAGAGCAGGTAATACGGATGGAATTAAATTTTTCATGGCTGCTTACGCATAAAGAATGATCCGGAAGAAGAAGAGCGAAAGGGACCTAGCGGTACTAGGACCATAGGTAGGTCCAAACCTCCAGATTTAATAACGTAATTTGGGACCGAAACGGTGCCCCTTTTCGTACGACAAATCTTGTACCAAAATCGGAACTTTTTCGCTACATCTAAGATACTCCGAATATGAGCAAAAGTTTGCCCAAGCGTAGTGAAGATTATTCACTCTGGTACAATGAGTTGGTGAAGCGCGCTGGCCTGGCAGAAAACTCGTCGGTACGGGGCTGTATGGTCATCAAACCTTATGGCTACGCCATCTGGGAAAAGATGCAGCGCACCCTCGACGATATGTTCAAGCGCACGGGCCATCAGAACGCCTATTTCCCGCTGTTCGTACCCAAAAGTTTGTTTGAAGCCGAGGAGAAAAACGCCGAAGGCTTTGCCAAAGAATGTGCGGTAGTAACCCACTACCGCCTCCAGACTGACCCCGATAAGCCCGGCAAGTTGCGCGTTGACCCTAACGCCAAACTAGAGGAAGAGCTGATTGTGCGCCCCACCTCGGAAGCCATCATCTGGAGCACCTATAAAAACTGGATTCAGAGCTACCGCGACCTGCCCCTGCTGATTAACCAATGGGCTAACGTCGTGCGCTGGGAAATGCGCACCCGCTTGTTTTTGCGCACCGCCGAGTTCCTGTGGCAGGAAGGCCACACGGCCCACGCCACGGCCGAAGAGGCCCTAGCTGAAACCCGCCAGATGTTGGACGTATACGCGCAGTTTGCCGAGGAATGGCTAGCCCTGCCCGTGGTAAAAGGCGTGAAGACGGAAAACGAGCGGTTTGCGGGTGCGCTGGAAACCTATTGCATTGAAGGTTTGATGCAGGATGGCAAGGCGCTGCAAGCGGGCACCTCCCACTTCCTAGGTCAGAATTTTGCCAAAGCCTTTGATGTACAGTTTGCCAACAAAGAAGGCGGCCTGGAATACGTGTGGGGCACTAGCTGGGGCGTAAGCACCCGCCTTATGGGCGCACTCGTGATGGCACACTCCGATGACGAAGGCCTGGTACTACCCCCCAAACTGGCCCCCATTCAGGTGGTGATTGTGCCCATTTACAAAGCCGGCCAGTTGGATGAGCTTATGGAGCGCATCCGCCCGATGCAGATGGGCCTGATTGAGCGCGGCATTTCGGTGAAGGTAGATGACCGCGACACGGAGCGCCCCGGCTTTAAGTTTGCTGAGTGGGAGCTGAAAGGCGTGCCCGTACGCATTGCTGTGGGCATGCGCGACTTGGAAAACGGCACCTTGGAAGTAGCTCGCCGCGACACTAAGGAGAAGATGACGCTCCCCCTCGCCGACATCGTAAACAGCGTAGATCAGCTCCTGCAGGATATTCAGCAGAACATTTATCGTCGGGCACTCCACTTCCGCGAAGAGCGCACCACCCGCGTAGAAACCTACGAGGAGTTCAAGCAAATTCTCGACGGCAAAGGCGGCTTTGTAGTAGCCCACTACGATGGTACATCCGAAACCGAAGAGCGCATTAAGGAAGAAACCAAAGCCACCATCCGGTGCCTAGCCTTGTCTGAGCCCGAAGAGGATGGCATTTGTATTCTAACGGGTCGCCCTTCTAAGCGTCGGGCGCATTTCGCACGGGCGTACTAGGCCCTGCTAATCTTTAAACCAAAGCGGCTCCCACTGTAGTAGTGGGAGCCGCTTTGGTTTTATAGTCTGGTGCTTACTGGGCCGCAATGGCGTTGGCCAGCTCCTCATCGGATAGGGAGTCTAGCCAGTTGGTGGCCAGCTCCAGCCGCACGGTTTGGGCGCCGCCGCTGGGCGTGCATACCACCGTCACGGTACCATCGGCGGAGGTGCTTCGTTCAGTTGCTTCGGCCGCCACTTTCGTGTCGACGCCCGCATAGGCCTGCACGCAGGTCCAGGTGGTATTATGGCTATCGGTTACTTCGCGTTGCTTCATCATAGAGTAATGGGTTTGGCTGATTGGGGCAGCTAGTGCGGTAATTAGTTCTACCGCTACGTGGAGGTATAATGGATGCGCACTACCTCTAGCGCTTCTTCCTTCGGGCCCAGCCGCAGCTTTACGCGCTGCCCCAGCTTCAGGCCCTGCACTGCGCGGGCAATAGGTGCAATGAAGGCCACTTTACCTTCGGTCACACTAGCTTCATCAACACCCACAATCGTGAACTGTCGTTCTGGAGTTGAGCCTCCGCTGACAGGCTTGAGTGTGACCGTGGCGCCAAAGCGCACTTCACCAGCCGGTTGGCCAAGTGGGTCAATAACGCGGGCGCTGCTAATGCGGGCGTTTAGGGCACTTATCTGGGCATTAAATAGTGTCAGCAGGCGGGTGCGGTCAGACTCATTTTCACGGTTGGCTTCGGCCTGGGTGCGGGCTTGCTCTAACTCAATTAGTTCCTGCCGTAGCTGCTCCAGCCCCTGCGGCGTCACGTAATTAGGCGTGCCGGCGGGCAACGCCGCCCGGGGCGGAATGATGGGGGCCTCGAGGGAATCGTCTTCTTTGGTAAATGCGCGGCTCATACACTGCTGCTAACGTAGCGCTGGCAGCCAGGTTTTGGGTTCAGGCAATACCCACCGCTAGGTAGTGGCGGCCGAAGCATGCTGCTGCTCCCAGGCCGCCCGGGCCCGCTGAGCCTGCGCCATGTGCCGCTGGCAATGGGCTACCACAAACAGCAGGGCCTCCCCTAGCTGCAGCTTCAGCAGCTTAAAAAACTCAATTGGCACTACCTTCTGGTTTAGTGGTATGCCTGCCGCAGCTCGGAGCAAGCGCTGAAGCTCCGCTAGCTGTTCCAGAAATTCAGTTAGCACCTCCCGCGTCAGGTGGCTGCGGGCCGGGTTCATGCGGGCCAGCGTTTTGTGCGTTGCGCCGTTATCTGGCCGCACCATTTCGTACGATTTCCGGCCTAGCCAGCTAAAGCCTACCTCTTCGTTTGAGGCGGTGTTCAACTTAGAGCGGCTGAGGGCTTTGGCCAATGCGGGCAGGTAGTAACGGCCGTAGCGGTTCAGGTGCTCGATGCATTCGAGCACGCTCCAGCTGCCTGGCGCCGGCTTAAAGTTCATAGCGTCGGGTGGCAAGGAACACAGCTCATGAGAAACAGCTGCACCCAGCGCTTCGGTGCGCGCGGTTAGGTCCTGGAGGAAATCGGTGGCAAGCATAAGGCAAACAGAGTTGGAAGACGACAGCACAAACGTCGGGGTTCGGGGGCGCTCAAACCTTGATTCACCTCAATATTTAGTGCAGCCGGCTGAGGGTTTCGGGCGTCATGCGCAGGTAGGAGGCAATGTACTTGCGCGGCACGCGCTGAAGCAGCTGTGGGCTGCGAGCCTGCAGGCGCTGGTACCGTTGTGCCGGATCGGGTAGCAGCAAGTCTATTTCCCGCTCAATGCGACCCACGAGGTTCCTTTCTAGCTCTGCCCGCCAAAACTGCGCGAAGCGGGGGCTTTCTTCCACAAAGGCCATAAACTCAGCCCGAGATATGGCAAGCAGCTCGGTGCGCCGCAGGGCCTGGATGGCATACTCAGAGGGCTGGTGATTGACGAACGACGGGAAGGCGCACACTAGGGTAGTATCGTAGCCAAAGCCCACACATATTTCCTCGGTTTCAGTGGGAAAGAAAATGCGGACCAGCCCTTGGCTTATGAAATACAACGTGCGCTCCACTTGGCCCGGCTGTATCAGGAACTCGCCCCGCATAAGTACAGGCGCAGGCTGCCACCGCCTCACAAACGCGGTTACTTCCTCGGGGCTAAGCGCCGAGAGCTGCGTTAAGAGCGCGGTAAGCTGAACTACTGCACCAGAAGTCGGCGTTTTTTTCATAGCGACAAGTTTAGCCTCGGCCTAGCGCAGACCGTGCTATCAACTAAAATAGAAAACCGCGGGCAAGGCAGCACTTCTACGTATCTTATCCCACCAAACCTTTTACTCCTATGGACTGGCTTACAATTGCGTTGCTCCTCGTTTTTGGCCTAGCCTTTCTGGCGGCCGAGGTTATTTTTATTCCCGGTACTACCATCGTAGGGTTGGTGGGCTTTGGGCTGCTAGCGGCGGGCCTGTGGCTAAGCTACCGCGACCTAGGCACCACAACCGGTCATACGCTGCTGGTTAGCTCCGCGCTAGTCATTGGGCTGCTGGTGTACGTAGGGCTGCGCCCGAAAAACCTTAATAAAATGGCCCTCACTCAAATAAACGATGCCAGGGTACAGGATGTACGCGACCCTGACGTGCTGCCCGGCACTATGGGCCGGGCCCTTTCGGCCCTGCGCCCGGCCGGAACGGTGCTGTTTGAAGAAGAGCGCCGCGAAGTCACGACCCGAGGCGAGTTTCTACCAGCGGGTACACAGGTGCGCGTGCTAGGCATCGAGCAGAACCGAATTGTGGTTGAGCCGATTTCCGCCGCCTAAATCGGCAGTGCATAGTTATTTACCTATATCTTCACCCGGCCAGCTTCGGCCCTACTCCCTTTACCTCTTCAGGCTTCGCTAATGGACTTTCCTTATTCACCGCTCATTGTGGGCGGCATTGTACTGCTGGTGCTGCTGTACTTTTTTCCGGTCAGCCTCTGGATTACGGCCCTATTTTCGGGGGTACGCATCAGCCTGTTTCAGCTGGCGTTCATGCGAGTTCGGAAAGTGCCACCGTCCCTTATTGTCAACTCCATGATTACCTCCACTAAAGCTGGCCTGGAGCTGACAGCCAATGATTTAGAGACCCACTACCTTGCCGGCGGCAACGTGCCTAGCGTTATTAAGGCCCTGATTTCGGCCGATAAGGCTAACATCCCGCTGACCTTTAAGCAAGCCACCGCCATTGACTTGGCTGGCCGCGACGTGTTTGAGGCCGTGACTACCAGCGTAAATCCCAAGGTGATTAACACGCCTAATGTGGCCGCTGTAGCCCAGGATGGCATTCAGCTGATTGCCAAAGCTCGCGTAACGGTGCGCGCCAACATCGCGCAGCTGGTGGGTGGCGCCGGCGAAGAAACCATTCTGGCCCGCGTAGGCGAAGGCATCGTGACCAGCATTGGCTCGTCTCGCTCCCACAAAGAGGTGCTCGAAAACCCCGACAAGATTTCCAAGCTGGTATTGCAAAAAGGCCTGGATGCCGGCACCGCCTTCGAAATCCTCTCCATTGATATTGCTGACATCGACATAGGAGAAAACATTGGCGCTAAGCTCCAGATTGACCAAGCCACCGCCGACCTGAAAGTAGCCGAAGCCAAAGCCGAAGAGCGCCGCGCCATGGCTGTAGCCGTCGAGCAGGAAAACCGGGCCAAAACCCAAGACGCGAAAGCCAAGGTAGTAGAGGCCGAAGCCGAAATCCCGAAGGCTATTGCCGAAGCCTTCCGCTCTGGCAACCTGGGCGTAATGGACTACTACAAAATGCGCAACGTGCAGGCCGACACCGACATGCGCGACTCCATTGCCAACCCTGGCTCCCAGAACAGCAGCACTAAGCCTGGCCGCGACGAAGGTCGCCTGAGCTAGGCTGCTCCCGCTCATACCCCCGAAAAAAAGGGCCGGCTCCAGGTATGGAGCCGGCCCTTTTTACTAGGCCTGCGTTGCCTGCAAACCGTTACTTTTTGGTAATACGGAACTCCACGCGGCGGTTGAGCTTGCGGGTTTCTTCTTGCTCGTTGCTGGCAATAGGCTTGCTGCCGCCGTAGCCTTCCGTAGTGATGCGGCTGCTGGCAATACCTTTCTGCACCAGGTATTTCTTCACCTCGTTCACACGGTCCAGACTCAGCTTTACGTTCAGCTGCGGGTCGCCTTGGTTATCGGTGTGGCCTTCCAGTTTAATTTCTACCTGGGGGTAGTCTTTCAGAATCCGAACCAGGCGGAGTAGCTCCGGATAGGAGTTTTCGCGCAGGAAATACTTGCTCTGGGCAAAGAAGATATTGTTGAGCTTAATGGTCTGGCCCACGGCAAATGGCACCAAAAAGAGGTCTTGGTTTACCTCGGAGTATTTCTGGCGGTCGGTTACATCCAGGTTATCTGATTCAGCTAGGTAGTCTTTGGCTTCAGCGCGGTAGCCATAGTGGGCGCCCGAGGGTAACACAATGGTGTAAGAGCCATCGACGGGACTGGTTTCGGCTACCCCAATTTCTTCGCCCGTCAGCAGGTTTTCGTAGCGAATGGTAGCAGCCACGGGCTTTTTGGAAGCAGCATCCAGCACACGGCCGCGTACCAACGTTACTATTTCCGGCCGCAGCGTTGGCGTTAGGTTAATCCGGAAAATGTCTTTTGAGCCGCCAATCCCATTGCGCGCTGATACCAGATAGGCATCTTCGCCGGCCGCAGACACCGTGTAGTAGGCGTCAAAATCGGGTGAGTTCACGTTCGGGCCTAGGTTGCGCGGCTTGCTCCAGTTAGTCCACGAGTCATCGAGGCGCTTGGCGTAAAAGATGTCGCTCTTGCCATAGCCGCCATGGCCTTCGGAGGCAAAGTACAGCGTCTTGCCATCGGCCGCCAGAAACGGCGCAAATTCAGGCTTTTTGGTATTGATGTTAGGCCCTAGGTTACGAGGTTTAGTCCAGGTTTTACCGTCGGCTTTCAAGAAGCTCACGAAAATATCCTGCTCCCCTTGGCCATCTTTGCGGTCGACGGCCATCAAAAGCACTTTGCCTGAGGTAGCGAGGTAGTAATCTACGTTTTCCGGGTCGTCGTTGTAGAAATCGTCAATCTCAATTTTAGCGGGTTGGCTCCAGCCCGTGCGCGTCCGCCGCGACATGCTCAGGCCCTTGGGGTCCAGTGAGCCATCGGGGTTATAGACGTTGATTAGCACAGCCGTATTGCCATCCGAGGAAACTGCCGCCAGGCCGTTGGGGCCAGAGGTATTGATTGGTCCGCCGATGTTTTTGGCGGGGTTCCAAGCTCTCTTTTCGGCGTTGGCCAGGGTGCTGTACCACACGTCCTGCACATCTTTGGCTCCGCCGGAGTTTTGCGGACTTTCCTGCCTAGCGAAAAACAAGGTGCGCCCATCCGGCGAAATAACCGGGTGCGTATCTACATACTTAGAGTTTACGTTTGGCCCGAGGTTTACCATGGCTGAGTCAAAGCTTACTCCCGGCATTTCGTTCACAAACTCCTTCTTCACCATGGTTTCCGCCACATCGGCCGCCCCGATGGCGTCAATCTGGTTTACGCCATTCACGGCCTTGGTATTCATGGTCACTACTACACCAATGGTGCGGTAGGTGCCCGGCGAAAACGTGACCTGCAACGAGCGAAACTGCTCTGGAATAGGCCCAGGACTGTCGTTAGTATATACCTGGTGCTTTCCGCCTCGGGTATCTACTAGCTCTATTTTGGTAATGGAGCCCGGATTAAAGTTCTCGACCACCGTCACCTGCTTGGCTACTATCGATTTGCCAAAGCGGATTTCGATAAACTCGTTGGTGCCTTCTTTCTTCGGAATCCAGGCTTCGTTGCTTGCTTGCCCTAGTGGAATGGCATTTGGCTCGCCTATTACTTTATCAGGAGAGAAGGGTTCTTTGCCTTCTGCTTTCTGCGACGACACCGCTACAACCTTCGTTGCCCATACAGCGTGTTGCGCCTGCA
Organism: Hymenobacter tenuis; assembly: GCF_054780495.1. Classification (NCBI taxonomy): domain Bacteria; kingdom Pseudomonadati; phylum Bacteroidota; class Cytophagia; order Cytophagales; family Hymenobacteraceae; genus Hymenobacter; species Hymenobacter tenuis. The sequence continues at coordinate 77,231 of NZ_BAAGWF010000003.1, read as the reverse complement.
CTAGCGTATTTGCTCCCAACACCACTCCCAACGACAACAGTAACTTTGTAACGTTCATACAATCAAGGCAAAACAAAATCTTCGGAAGGACGGTCAGCAACTTGCCGGCTGGTTCAGCACTCAGAAGACGTCCTGAGGCGGGTTGAGGTTTCGGTTTGCACGAAAGACACCCCGGAAGCCACATAGCGCGTCTCCGACTTTTTGTGAATTTCGAATTTAAAACTGGAAAATAGCGTTTTTTTCTCCATGAATTTAAGACGCTACCCCTGCCGACCAACTAGTCAGCGTAAATAAGAGTAGCCAACCTGCTATCACCAGAAATTGAAAGTTGGTTAAGCTTGCAAGATACTTACTAGGCACCTTCCGTGCCAAGGCCTCGGTCGCCAGATCGGCTGTTTTGTCGTATCTTGCAGCCTCCAAATTGCCCCCCAATAAGTACATTTTTTCATATGGAAGAAAAGCTGCTGGAGGCCATCCCCTCCCTCGACTTGGCTGATTTCCGCTCCGGTGACCCTGAGCGCAAAGCCCGTTTTGTGCAACAACTCGGCGAAGCCTACCAAAATATCGGTTTCGTAGCGCTCAAGAACCACGGCCTCACGGATGAGCAAACACAAAAGCTGTATGCTGACGTAAAATCCTTTTTCGGCCTGCCTGATGACGTGAAGCGTCAGTACGAAAAGCCAGAGCTGGCAGGCCAGCGTGGCTACGTAAGCAAAGGCAAAGAGCACGCAAAAGGCCGCAATACCGGCGACCTGAAAGAGTTCTACCACGTGGGCCAGGAGGTTGATGATACCAACGACCCCATCAAGGCAGAGTACCCCGATAACATCTGGCCGTCGGAAGTAGAAAGCTTCCAGAATACGTCGCTCACTACTTATAAAACGCTGGAGGCAGCCGGTAAAGATGTACTCCGGGCCATTGCGCTGTATCTGCAGCTGCCCGAAAACTACTTCGATGACAAGGTGCGCAACGGCAATAGCATCCTGCGCCCGATTCATTACTACCCCATCGAGAACCCCGATGAAGTGCCCGCTGATGCCGTCCGCGCAGCTGAGCACGGCGACATTAACCTGATTACGCTGCTGATGGGTGCCTCGGCCGATGGTCTGCAGGTGCTGCGCCGCGATGGGAAGTGGATTCCGATTACGGCCCTCCCCGACCAGATTGTGGTAAACGTGGGGGACATGCTCCAGCGCCTGACCAACGGTGTGCTGAAAAGCACCATTCACCGCGTGGTGAACCCACCCCGGGAAAAGATGAACTCTTCGCGCTACAGTATTCCGTTCTTCATGCATCCGCGCTCCGAAATGAGCTTGGCGGCGCTGAACAGCTGCGTAACAGCTGAGAACCCAAAGAAAGAAGCGGACATCACTGCCGGCGAGTTTCTGAACGAGCGGCTCATTGAGCTAGGTCTGAAAAAGAAGTAAACCGTTTGGGCTGATTTTTTGAACTGTTGCCGGCCCCGGCTGCCCTGCGCAGCCGGGGCCGGTTGCTTTTCCGGTTGGTTTGCCCGTCCTTGTCTGGCGCACTTTTGCCTTCTGCTTTCCCCCGATGTTGATTTCCCCAGAAGACATCCAGCTGGCTCCCTCCTCCCACCGCTCGGAGCGGGTGAAACGGGTGCGCAATATCATTTTCCTGAAAGACGTAGGCGCGCTGGGGCTTTCTGCTTTTGGCGGTCCGCAGGCACATATGGCCATGATGCTACGCCTGCTCGTAGACAAGCGCCGCTACCTTACCGCCGCTGAGTTGCTGGAGCTGACGGCCCTCTGCCAGATTTTACCAGGTCCCACCTCTACCCAGACCATTACGGCCATTGGCTTTCGCTTGGGAGGGCCAAACCTAGCATACCTCACTCTGCTCGTCTGGATGCTGCCCGCAGTGTGCATCATGACGGTAGCTGGCCTTACCATTAGTTACCTTGATAAGAGTTTAGTGGCCCGGCTGGTGCAGTTTGTGCAGCCGGTGGCCGTGGGGTTTGTAGCCTATTCCGCTTACAAAATTGCTGAGAAGGTAATCCACACGAAGACCTCAGTGGCTCTCATGGTAGTAGCGGCTATGCTGGTGTATCGGTTTCAGGTGCCTTGGCTGATGCCGCTGTTGCTGCTGGCCGGCGGCCTGATCACGACCTTTCGTTACCGCAAACTGCCTCAGGAAACTAAGGTGCCCATGCGCATTGAGTGGTCTAACTTTTTGCTGTGGCTAGGCGTGTTCATAGGCGCCGCTTTGTTGGGCCACTACACCCGCCTGTTACCGGTGCGGTTATTCGAGAACTTCTACCGCAACGGCAGCCTGGTGTTTGGGGGCGGACAGGTATTGGCGCCGTTGTTTTATACTGAGTTTGTAGAGTTCAAGCGTTACCTCACGCCCGAAGAATTTCTTTCCGGCCTCGGGATTGTACAGGCGCTACCCGGGCCCAACTTTTCGTTTGCCTCCTACATTGGCGCGCTAGCTATGCGCCGAGACGGAAGCGGCCTTGATGGACAATTACTAGGGGCTCTGGTGGGCGCAGCCGGTATTTTCATGCCGGGCACTCTGCTCATTTTCTTCTTGATTCGCTTTTGGGATCAACTCAAGCGTTATCGGGTAGTAAAGGCCTCCTTAGAAGGTATCAATGCCGTTTCAGCAGGCTTGGTTTGTGCCGCTACCTTCCTGCTATATCACCCCTTACCCGACACGCCCATAAATCTTCTGCTCATTGGCGTGACCTTTCTACTGCTGCTCTGGGAGCGAATTCCTTCGTATGCCATCGTGATGGTAGCGCTGGGTGCTGGCTTGCTTTTTTGATCTATCACTGCGGCTTGCCCATCTGCTTAGAAACAGAAAGACCGCCAATTGATTGGCGGTCTTTCTGTTTCAGGGTTTGATACGTGCTAACAGCTAGCAACTCTTACATCAGGTGCTGCTCTGGCAGATGCATGAGGTAGTCGCCGTAGCCGCTCTTGCGCAAGGGCTCTGCAATTTTCCGGAGTTGGTCAGCATTAATGAAGCCTTGGCGGTACGCAATTTCTTCGATGGAGCCTACTTTCAGGCCCTGTCGCTGCTCCAATACCCGCACAAATTCTCCGGCCTGCATCAGGCTCTCGAACGTGCCGGTATCTAGCCAGGCCGTGCCCCTACCGAGAATACCCACCTTCAGCTTACCCCGCCGCAGGTACTCCTGGTTGATGTCGGTAATTTCGTACTCGCCGCGAGGGCTGGGCTTCAGGTTCTTTGCTATTTCTACTACTTCGTTATCATAAAAATAGAGGCCCGGCACGGCATAGTTGCTTTTCGGCTTTGCCGGCTTTTCCTCAATGCTGAGCGCTTTGTTGTTCTCATCAAACTCCACTACTCCGTACCGCTCAGGGTCGTGCACGTGGTAAGCATATACTACGCCGCCATCCGGGCTGTTATTCGACTTTAACAGTTCTTCCATGCCTTCGCCGTGAAAGATGTTGTCGCCGAGTACCAATGCCACTTTATCATCCCCGATGAAATCAGCGCCTAGCACGAACGCCTGAGCCAACCCATTAGGCACCTCCTGAACGGTATACTGGAAATTGCACCCTAGCGCAGTGCCGTCGCCCAGCAGCTTTTTAAACTGGGTTTGGTCGTGCGGCGTGGTAATGATCAAGATATCCTTGATACCAGCCATCATCAGAATCGACAAGGGATAGTAAATCATCGGCTTATCATAGACCGGCATAAGCTGCTTGGACACTGCCAGGGTAAGCGGATGCAGTCGGGTGCCGGAACCGCCGGCGAGAATGATGCCTTTCATCAGAGACGTTGTAGATAACTATTTTCCAGATACTCAGAGCTCCAGGGTATGCTAAGCATTCTTACTTAGCATACCCTGGAGCTCTAGTTGCGCTCCGCTATAAACTCAGGGTTAGCTTTAAACCAAGCTAAGGTCTTCTGCAAGCCTTCCCGAATCCGGATTTCGGGTTCATAACCCAGTAAGTTTTTGGCCTTGCTGATATCTGCTAGTGAGTCGCGAATGTCACCGGGGCGGTCAGGGCCATATTCTGGAGTGATATCAGATCCAGCCTCTTCCTTCAGAATATTGAACAGGTCATTCAACGAGGTGCGGTCGGCTACAGCAATGTTATACACCTGATTCACTGCCTCTGGATTCTGTACTAGCGCAGCCTTAATATTGGCCTGTACGCAGTTCTCAACAAAGGTGAAGTCGCGGGTCTGGCCGCCATCTCCATTCATGCGAGGCGCTTTTCCTTCCAGCACAGCATCAATAAACAGCGGAATTACCGCTGCGTATGCCCCATTCGGGTCTTGGCGGGGGCCGAAAATATTGAAGTAACGCAGGCCGATAATTTCCATGCCATATGTCTTTCCGAACACATCGGCATAAAGCTCATTGGCATACTTCGTTACAGCGTACGGCGACAAGGGCTTGCCGATGCGGTCTTCTACTTTGGGCAGCGCCTTGTGGTCGCCATAGGTGGAGCTGGAAGCGGCATAAACGAACCGTTTTACCCCAGCTTCTTTAGCTCCAACCAACATATTAACAAAGCCTCCAACGTTCACATCATTGCTCGTGATAGGGTCGTTGATGGAGCGAGGAACGGAGCCTAGGGCCGCCTGGTGTAGCACAACGTCCACCCCCTTGCAAGCATCAATGCATGTTTGCCGGTCGCGGATGTCTCCTTCAATCACGCGAAGAGCTGGGTTGCTTTCAAATAACGCTACGTTCTTCCGGAACCCGTTTGAGAAGTTGTCCAGCACACGAACCTCTTTGGCCCCATACTTTAGTAGATATTCTACCAGATTCGAACCTATGAATCCAGCACCACCCGTAACCAGGAAGGACAGGTTATCTAAGGGCTGATTGTGGAAGGGGGTCTCGTACATATTTCGCTGGGCCAACCTAAAAGTGACCGCTGTTAAGTAGTTGGGTGAGTTGTATAGCTGAATATGTTGCTTCAGCTACTGGCGGCAGGGAGGTTACCCGTTGTACTGCCGCTGGTAATAATCCTGGTAAGCGCCGCTCGTTACGTGCTCCAGCCATTCTTGGTTTGTGAGGTACCAATCTACCGTCTGGGAAAGGCCTTCCTCGAAGGTTACAGAAGGTTTCCAGCCTAGCTCATTCATGATTTTGCTGGAATCAATGGCGTAGCGCAAATCGTGGCCGGCACGGTCCGTCACGAATGTGATGAGCTTGCGGGAAGTACCTTTTTCCTGACCCGTTTTTTCATCCAGCGTGTCGCAGAGCAGATGAATCAGGTCGAGGTTTTTCCACTCATTTACGCCCCCAATGTTGTAGGTCTCGCCTACTTTGCCTTTATGAAAGACGGCGTCGATGGCAGTGGCGTGGTCTTTCACAAACAACCAGTCGCGCACATTTTCGCCCTTGCCGTATACCGGCACCGGTTGATTAGTTTGGATCCGGTGAATAGCTAGTGGAATCAGCTTTTCAGGAAAGTGGTTAGGGCCGTAATTGTTAGAGCAGTTGCTCAGCTTCACAGGCATGTGGTACGTATGGTACCACGCCCGTACAAAATGGTCTGAGGCTGCTTTGGAAGCAGAATATGGTGAGCGAGGATCGTAAGGGGTTTCCTCGGTGAACATCTCCGGACCCATTTCCAACGAGCCGTACACTTCGTCGGTGCTTACATGATAGAAGGTTTTGCCTTCGTAGCCCAACGGCTTCCACAGGTTTTTGGCGGCATTCAGCAGATGTACAGTACCTAGCACGTTCGTTTTCACAAATGCCAAGGGGTCCGTGATGCTTCGATCCACGTGCGACTCCGCTGCCAAGTGAATTACCGCATCTGGCTCCTCGGTAGCGAACAGATGATCCACAAACGCTTGATCGGTAATATCACCCTTCACCAACCGGTAGTTTGGCGCCGATTCGATGTCACGCAGGTTTTCTAGGTTGCCAGCATAGGTCAAAGCATCCAGGTTGATAATATGATACTCCGGATACTTCGTTACGAACAAGCGCACCACGTGCGACCCAATGAATCCGGCACCGCCGGTGATGATGATTTTCATGATCAGTATTTTATGATTTAGAGCTTAGTAGGCGGACGCGATATTCTGCTTGCTGCTCCGGCTACAGCGTCTGTTGCCATTTCCATGCACTGGCCAACGCTTCTTCCAAAGTAGAGGTAGTCTGAAACCCTAATTCCTTGGTGGCCTTGGTTACGTCGGCATAGATGGCAGGTACATCGCCCGCACGAGGCGGGCCGATAACGTAGTTCAGCTTTTGTCCGGTCGCCCGCTCGAATGCGTGAACCACTTCCAGCACCGAGTTACCGTGGCCGGTACCGACGTTAAACGTTTCTACCGCCTCACCGCTGCTTTCCAGCAGGCGTTTTACCGCAACTACGTGCGCTTTCGCTAGGTCCACCACATGCACATAGTCGCGGATGTTGGTGCCATCCGGCGTATTGTAGGTGTTGCCGTAGATGGTAAGCTTTTCCCGAATTCCGGCTGCAGTTTGCGTCACGTACGGGATAAGGTTCTGCGGAATGCCTAGCGGTAGCTCGCCGATTTTAGCGGAAGGATGGGCCCCGATAGGGTTGAAGTAGCGCAACAGGATAGTTCGCAACCCTACGTTTGGCACCGCAGCTACATCGCGCAGAATATCTTCGCACATCTGCTTGGTAGCCCCGTAAGGAGAATTGGCCTTTTTGGTAGGTGTTTGCTCTGTTACTGGCAACGCATCAGGAATTCCATATACCGTGCACGAAGAAGAGAACACCAGGGCCTCTACCCCGAACTCGCGCATTACTTGCAGCAGGGCCAGGAGGGAACCAACGTTATTCTGATAATACTCCAGTGGCTTCTGCATAGACTCGCCTACCGCCTTAAAGGCCGCAAAGTGAATCACACCACGCAAGCTACCTTCCTCAGCAAAAACGGCCCGCATTGCTTCTGCATCATTGCAGTCAATTTGGTGGAAAGGCACTCTCACACCCAAAATCTGCTCTATCCCTTGCAGAGCAGACTCTTGAGAATTGCAGAAATTATCTACTATTACTGGCTGAAATCCAGCCTCATATAGCTCTACTACAGCATGAGAACCAATGTAACCGGCTCCACCCGTAACAAGAATTTTAATTCTGTCCATCTTCGAGTTAATAAAGGATGAGATAGGGCATTAGAGAGATGAACCTATGCCTGCACCAAAACTGCTCCAAGCTCGTGCCCGCCCAGTTACAGGCTCCAATAAGCCAATTCCTGAATCTTGTTACGGAACAGGCCTTTGATATCCACGATTACCGCAGGCTGATTGGTGATAGACTGAAAATACGACTCATCCAGTTCGGTGTAGGCCTTATGGCTTACCGCTACAACTATACCGTCATAGTCCGTGCGAACTTCGTTTTCGGGTGTTAGCCGGAAGCCGTACTCATGGAACAGTTCTTCTGAGTCGGCGTGCGGATCAACGATGTCTACGTTCACGGAGAAGTTCTTCAGCTCGTTGATGACATCGGCTACCTTGGAGTTTCGGATGTCCTCCACGTTCTCCTTGAACGTAGCTCCCATAACCAGTACACGGCTTTTGGAAACGTCTTTGCCCTGCTTGATCATCGTTTGCACCGTTTTGCGCGCGATGTAAGCCCCCATATCATCGTTGGTAGTCCGGCCCGAGAGAATCACTTTGGCATCGTACCCCAGCTCTTTGGCCTTATAGGTGAGGTAGTACGGATCAACACCGATGCAATGGCCGCCTACTAGGCCGGGCGAGAACTTAAGGAAGTTCCATTTGGTGCCGGCGGCTTCCAACACCTCATATGTATTGATGCTCATGCGGTCAAAAATCATCGACAACTCGTTCATCAAAGCAATATTGACGTCGCGCTGGGTGTTTTCGATGATTTTGGCTGCTTCGGCCACCTTGATGCTGCTGGCCCGGTGTACACCGGCCTTTACTACTAGCTCGTATGTTTTGGCAATCTCCTCCAATGACTCTGCGTCGCAGCCAGCTACAACCTTTACAATGCTGGATAGGGTATGCTCCTTATCACCAGGGTTAATGCGCTCCGGTGAGTAGCCCACTTTGAAATCCTCCAAGAATTTCAGGCCCGATAGTTTCTCCATTACCGGAATGCAGTCTTCTTCGGTGCAACCAGGGTATACAGTGCTTTCAAACACCACATAGTCACCCTTCTTCAGCACTTTACCTACTGAAGAGGAAGCACCTAGCAAGGGCTTGAGGTCGGGTTGGGCATGCTCATCGATGGGCGTGGGAACGGCTACTATATAGAAAGTCGCTTCGCGTAGTACGTCCAACGAATCGGTGAACTCAATATCGCAGCCCTCAAAGTCCTTGGCTTCCAACTCACCACTGGGGTCTATGTTGTTACGCATCATCTCCACCCGCTTCGCGTTGATATCGAAGCCAATAACTTTGATTTTGCGCGCGAATTCTAAGGCGATGGGCAGGCCTACATAGCCGAGGCCAATGACGGCCAGCTTGGCCTGTTTCTGGAGAAGTTGCTCGTACACGATATGGAATGCTTAAGGTTTACTTTGTTAGAACTCTAGCTTATAACTTTTAAGCTAGAAACTGATTACTAGAAGGACGCTAGCCGGGGCTGATACGGGAAACCCGGCCGTCGGTTAACTGATAGTGCTCGTGACTTTCCGGGCAGACGGCCCGACCCGCAGTATCGAACGTGAGCCGATGCCCGTGCGTGCTCATCCAGCCGCGTTGCCGGGCGGGGTTGCCATATACCAAGGCATAGGCTGGTACATCCTTGGTTACCACGGAACCCGCACCAACGAAAGCGTATTCGCCTAGGTTCACGCCGCATACAATGGTGCTGTTGGCACCTATACTGGCCCCTTGAGCAACTCGCGTCGGCAGATAATGCTCAGCACCTCGCCGCGGTACTGCTGCTCGCGGGTTCAGCACGTTGGTGAATACCACAGAAGGCCCCAGAAAAACGTCGTCCTGGCACTCCACGCCGGAATACAGGCTAACATTGTTCTGCACCTTTACATTGCGGCCGAGCTTCACGCCATCGGCTACGAATACATTTTGGCCTAGTGAGCACCCCTCCCCTAGTTGGGCAGTGGCACTTACGTGGGTAAAATGCCAGATCCGGCAGCCAGCACCGATGCAGCAGCCCTCATCGAGGACAGCAGTTGGGTGCGAGTAGTAGCCGGAAACATCGGGCATGCCGGAAGAAGTAGTGAGCAGAATTTCAGCCGGCAAAGGTAAGGGTTTTGTCAGTGTATTCTGAAGTTCAGCCGAGCGAGGTCTGAATATCGGGCACTTAACTGCGCTACGGTTGTGCTACTTAAAGCTGCAACCCGGGCCAGATGGCGCGCACCATACGTTCTTTATCGAATATATCTCGGCAAGTTTCGACCGCAGAATACCCTAGCCCGCTGAGCATCTGCACAGTTTCTTCAGCAAACTGCTCATTAATTTCAAAGTAAAGATGTCCTCCCGCTACCAGCCACTTGCGACCTAGCTCAGCAATGCGCCTATAAAAGAGCAATGGGTCGTGGTCAGGTACGAACAGCGCCGTGGCCGGCTCATATTCCAACACGTTAGGGCGCATCAAAGGACGCTCGTTTTCCAGTACATACGGCGGGTTGCTCACGACCACATCCTGAAGCTCGGCTAATTTCGGCACTTGCTTGAGAATATCAACCTGCTGGAAATCAACAGCTACCTTATACGTAGCGGCATTCTGGCGGGCTACTTGCAATGCTTCGGCGGATATATCCAGGGCCGTAAAGCGTGCGGCAGGCAACAGTTGCGCTAGGGCCAGCGGTATGCACCCAGATCCGGTCCCAACATCAAGCACCCGGAGGCTGGTGCGGCCACGCTGCTCACGTGCAATCAAGGATACTAGTTCTTCGGTTTCGGGGCGAGGAATCAGGGTAGCAGGGGATACGGCTAACTCCAGGCCGGCAAAGTGTGCTACCCCCAGTACATACTGCAACGGCTCATGGCGGAGCAGCCTCGCCTGGATGGCAGCAAGTTGCTGTACTGTGGCTTCTGGCACTTCTTCCGCCGCCTGCATCCGCCTTTGTAACGAAGAAAGACCTAGTACATGCTCCACAACCTGCCCTGCCATTGCCTCTGCCTCTGAAGCTGGGTAGATGGCGGCAAGGGCGGAAACCAGGTGCTGGGTCAGGAGGCGAAGCGTAGGCATGGCACAAAGGTACTTGGGTTTGGCCTCTACCGGGGCCTAGCAACTTGGGCTCTGCCAAACTTTGTAGTTATTGTCGGGGCTGTATATTCACCCTTCTTTGCCTCCTACCCCACCCACCCACCCATGTCAGGCTTCTCCGATTTTGATCAACTGATGATGCGCCGGGCGCTTGACCTAGCCCGTTTGGGCACTGGCTACGTCCGACCTAACCCCCTGGTAGGTTGCGTAATCACGCACGAAGGCCGCATTATTGGGGAAGGCTGGCATCAGCAGTATGGAGGGCCACATGCTGAAGTAAATGCTATAGCCGCCGTAACCGAGACTCACTTGCTACCCCAAAGCCGGGTGTACGTCACGCTAGAGCCCTGCTCGCATTTTGGCAAAACGCCGCCCTGCGCCGACTTGCTCATCGAGAAGGGGGTAGCAGAAGTAGTGATTTGTAATCTTGACCCGAACCCCTTGGTAGCGGGGCGCGGTATGCAGAAGCTTCGCGACGCAGGCATCCGGGTCGAGACAGGCGTGCTGGAAGCGGAAGGCCGCTGGCTAAATCGGCGCTTTTTCACATTTCAAGAGCGGCAGCGCCCGTACGTGGTGCTTAAGTGGGCCGAGACATCAGATGGCTACTTGGCCGGGCCGTATTTCCAGCCAGTTGCCATCAGCGGCGAGCTGGCCCGGGTAGCCGTGCACCAGTGGCGGGCTGAGGAGCACGCTATTTTAGTAGGCACCCGCACCGCCCTCCACGACAACCCCCGCCTCAACGTGCGCGCCTGGCCCGGCCAAGACCCCATCAGGCTGGTAATCGACAAGAACCTGTGCTTGCCGCCCACTCACCACTTGCTCGATGGCTCTCAGCCCACTGTAGTGTACACGTATCGGGAGCGGCAAGCGAAAGACCACCTAGACTTCGTACCCCTCTCCGAAGCAGAAGACCTGTTCCCCCAAATTCTAGCCAGCCTTTACCAGCGCAATGTGCAGTCGGTGCTCGTGGAAGGCGGGCCTACGGTCCTGAACTCCTTGCTTAAAGATGGCTTATGGGACGAAGCACGTATTATCCGCAGCCCCAAGCTGCTAGGCGGCGGCGTAGCCTCACCACACATGACTCTTACCGGGCTGCATGAGCACTTCCTACTCGGCGACGATGAAGTATTTGTGTATCATCGGCAGTAAGCTGGCTGTTAACACATACGCAGCATAGGAGTGAGTTGGCCTCAGGGGTTTGCCCGAATAGGCCACCTAGTAGCAATGCAAAAAGGGACAGGCCTTGCGGACTGTCCCTTGGGCTTACAATTTCGGTTAAATCCGAAACCTAGGCGTTGCCGTGTGCTTCAGCCGAAGCTGTGGCGGAGGTGTGAACCTCAGCAGCTTCAACAACACCGGGCAGTACCGATACAAACGAACGGTCTTTGCGGCCCTTGCGGAACTGCACCGTGCCGTCGATCATAGCGAACAGGGTGTGGTCTTTGCCGATACCCACGTTCTGGCCGGGGTGGTGCTTAGTACCACGCTGACGCACGATAATGTTGCCGGCGATGATGTCTTGACCACCGAATATTTTCACGCCGAGACGCTTGGAATGCGATTCACGACCGTTGTTGGAGCTACCTACGCCTTTCTTGTGTGCCATGGTATTGTTGAGTTAAGAGTTTTTGAATTGCCGGTTGCCAGTTGATTGAAGCCGAATCGTACACCGACTGGCAACTGGAAACACAAGACAGGCGACTCAATTACCCGATGCTGTTGATCATTACTTTGGTGAATTGCTGACGGTGGCCGTTCAGCTTCTTGTAGCCCTTGCGGCGCTTCTTCTTGAACACCAATACCTTGTCGCCCTTTACGTGAGCCAGGATAGTGCCGCTTACGGTCACGTCCAACTCAGGGGCGCCAATGGTGAGGGTTCCGTTATCATCGGTCAGCAGGGCCTTGCCCAGCTCCACGGTGTCGCCGACGTTGCCAGCCAAACGGTGGGCGTATACAAATTTATTGGCTTCGACCTTAGTCTGCTTCCCGGCTATGTTGACAATTGCGTACATCGGCGTCTTCGCGGTTTCTGAAAAATGGAAGGCAAAAGTAGAAGGATCATTTTACAAATCCAAACCTAACTCACTAAACATCATTGGCCCTGCCCCTAGCGAGCTGAAATAGCACTTCTGCACCCTCTAAGCAGGAACACGCCAGCGGGTACGCGCATACATTTTTTGTGGATAACTGCAATTGTCCACAGCGCAAATGTGGATAACCTTGGTGAAAAATATTTTCAGCTTTCTGTTTCTGCCTGATTCTGACCTAGTAGCCGGCTACTACCACCGAGGCAGCATAGGCAAAAAATAACAGAGAAAAAATGCCTAACGGCAGCCGGCCTTCCGGTTTGAGGGGTTTATCTTTGGCTTCCGGCCTAGCCCGAATCCGCTGAAACAATCCGCTCTGGCCTTGGGTTAGCTCCACGCTACCCACCTTGGGGCGGCTTCTGTTATCTACCCATTTTACTTTGTTGCCATGGAACCTCTGCTCACCGAGAACCCCAACCGCTTCGTCCTCTTCCCGATTCAGCACAACGATGTGTGGCAGATGTACAAGAAGGCCGAGGCCTCGTTCTGGACGGCCGAGGAAATTGACTTGTCGCAGGACCAGAAAGACTGGGAAAACCTGAACGACGGCGAGCGGCATTTTATCAGCCACGTACTAGCTTTCTTCGCGGCCTCCGATGGCATCGTGAACGAGAACCTGGCCGTGAACTTTATGCAGGAAGTACAGATGGCCGAGGCCCGCTGCTTCTACGGCTTCCAGGTGATGATGGAAAACATCCACTCGGAAACCTACTCCCTGCTGATTGACACCTACATCAAAGACCCCAAGCAGAAAGACCACTTATTCAACGCACTGGAAACCGTGCCGTGCGTGAAAAAGAAGGGCGAGTGGGCCATCAAATGGATTAACTCCGAGAACTTCACCGAGCGCCTGATTGCCTTTGCGGCCGTAGAAGGCATCTTCTTCTCGGGCTCGTTCTGCTCCATCTTCTGGCTGAAAAAGCGCGGCCTGATGCCCGGCCTCACGTTCTCGAACGAACTGATTTCCCGCGACGAAGGCCTGCACTGCGACTTTGCTTGCTTGCTATACAAAGACCACTTGCAGAACAAGTTGCCGGAAAGCCGCGTGCACGAAATCATCAAGGATGCGGTGCAGATTGAGCAGGAGTTTGTGACCGATGCGCTGCCCGTGAACCTGATTGGCATGAACGCCCAGCTGATGAGCCAGTACATTGAGTTTGTGGCCGACCGCTTGCTGGAGTCGCTTGGGTACAGCAAGATTTACGGCGCCACCAACCCCTTCGACTTCATGGAAATGATTTCGCTGCAGGGCAAAACCAACTTCTTCGAGAAGCGCGTGGGCGAATACCAAAAGGCCGGCGTGATGAGCGAACGGACTTCCAATGCCTTTTCGCTCGACGAGGATTTCTAAGCCCCGGAAACTCCCCTAACAGCCATACCCCAAAAGCGGCCCGTTGTACCAGCGGGCCGCTTTTTTGCGAATGCGTATGCTCCCATTACCTACCGTTCAGGCCAAAGCCAACGAGGCCATTGCGCGCTGTTTAGGATTAGGCTTAGATGAACAAAGAAGCGAATTAATCAAGCAGGAGTATGGCTTTGCTACCTTCTGCTTTGTACAGGAAGCCTATACGTTCGCCGTTAACTACCTGATTGATTGGTCGGAGTGGACGCTGGACGAGGCGCTGCCGCACGTGACGCAAGGACTGCGGGCCAGGTATCCCTTCCTGACTGAGGCCAGTATTCGGCGGCTCAGCAACTGCTTTGCCTACGTGTGGAAGTAGGCCCCATCGAAAGCTGCCAGCTACTAGGGTACCTGCTGGCTCAAACCGGTGCCTGACCGACAATACCATTTCTTCGGCAAATCAGCAACCTGATTTCTAACTTCATTAGCCAGCTATATAGCGCAGTGCTAATCACAAAAAACCGCCTAAGCACTAGTGTTTTAGGCGTATGTGGAAAACTTCTGAAAAGAAGGTTTGTCCTGACATTTTAAGACGGATATCTTCGGAACCGTTGACCTGCCTTTCACCGCCGGGCCGACCCCGAAGTCTAGTTAAACGCATTAGCCGGCCTAGCCTGCTCCCCTACCCCAACTCCCCACATCAACCTGCTACGCTTATGTTGGTACTCAAACGCGACGGCCGCCGCGAATCCGTAAAATTCGATAAAGTAACGGCCCGCATCGAGAAGCTCTGCTACGGACTAAATCAGAACTTTATTTCGCCGATTGAGGTAGCCAAGAAGGTTATCGACGGCATTTATGATGGCGTAACGACGGTAGAGCTCGACAACTTGGCGGCTGAAACTGCGGCGTCGCTCACTACTAAGCACCCCGACTACGCTATTCTGGCGGCGCGCATTGCCGTGAGCAACCTGCATAAGGTGACCAGCAAGTCGTTTAGCAGCACCATGAAGCGGCTGCATACCTACGAAGACCCCAAGACGGGCGAAAACGCCTCGCTGATTGCCCAGGACGTGTGGGAAATCGTGCATGCCAATGCCGCTACCCTCGATTCGGCCATTATCTATGACCGCGACTACAACTACGACTACTTCGGCTTCAAGACGCTGGAGCGCTCGTACCTGTTGCGCCTCGATGGCAAGGTAGTAGAGCGGCCCCAGCACATGATTATGCGCGTGGCCGTGGGCATTCATAAAGCCGACATTGCCGCTGCTATTGAGACCTATAACCTCATGAGTGAGCGGTGGTTCACGCACGCCACGCCTACGCTGTTCAACGCCGGTACGCCCAAGCCCCAGCTTAGCTCGTGCTTCCTGCTCACGATGAAGGACGACTCCATTGAGGGCATTTACGACACGCTGAAAAACTGCGCCCTGATTTCGCAGTCTGCCGGTGGTATTGGCCTGGCTGTGCACAATGTGCGCGCTACGGGTTCCTACATCAAAGGCACCAACGGCACCTCCAACGGCCTCACGCCAATGCTGAAGGTGTTCAACGATACGGCGCGCTATGTGGACCAGGGCGGCGGAAAGCGCAAAGGCGCCTTCGCTATTTACCTGGAGCCCTGGCATGCCGATATCTTCGACTTCCTGGACCTGAAGAAGAACCACGGCAAGGAGGAGATGCGCGCCCGCGACCTGTTCTATGCCCTCTGGACGCCCGACCTATTCATGAAGCGCGTGGAAGCCAACGGCGACTGGACGCTGATGTGCCCCCACGAGTGCCCCGGCCTGGATACCACCTATGGCGACGAGTTCGAGAAGCTGTACCAGAAGTATGAGCGCGAAGGCAAGGGCCGCAAAACCATTAAGGCCCAGGAGCTGTGGTTTGCCATTCTGGAAAGCCAGACCGAGACCGGCACGCCCTACATGCTGTTCAAGGACGCGGCCAACAACAAGAGCAACCAGAAAAACCTCGGCACCATCAAGAGCTCCAACCTCTGCACCGAGATTATGGAGTACACCGACGAGAACGAAATTGCCGTGTGCAACCTCGCCTCGCTGGCCCTGCCCCGCTACGTACGCCCTGATGATGCTGGTAACCTCATCTTCGACCATCAGAAGCTGTACGAGGTAACCTACCACGCCACGATGAACCTGAACAAGGTCATCGACATCAACTACTACCCCGTTATCGAAGCTGAACGTAGCAACCGCCGCCACCGCCCCATCGGGCTGGGCGTGCAAGGCCTTGCCGATACGTTCATTGCCCTGCGCATGCCGTTCGAGAGCGACGAAGCCAGCGGCCTGAACAAGGATATCTTCGAGACGATTTACTTCGCGGCCATGACGGCCTCCAAGGACCTCGCCATGCGCGACGGCCACTACGAGACGTTCCCCGGTTCGCCGCTGAGCGAAGGCAAATTCCAGTTCGACCTCTGGAACGTAACGCCCGACTCGGGCCGCTGGGATTGGGAAACGCTGCGCGCGCAGGTAATGGAGCACGGCGTACGCAACTCCTTGCTGGTAGCCCCTATGCCCACGGCTTCTACGGCCCAGATTCTGGGCAATAACGAGTCGTTTGAGCCGTACACCTCCAACATTTATGTGCGCCGCGTGCTGAGCGGCGAGTTCATGGTGGTGAACAAGCACCTGCTCAAGGACCTGGTGAAGCTAGGCCTGTGGAACGACCAGATGAAGAACGCCATCATTGCCGCCAACGGCTCGGTGCAGGACATCCCCAGCATTCCGCAACACATCAAGGACCTGTACAAGACGGTGTGGGAGATTTCGCAACGCCGCATTATTGATATGTCGGCTGACCGGGGCGCGTACATCTGCCAGAGCCAGAGCCTGAACCTGCACGTGCTGAACGTGAACTTCGGTAAGCTCACCAGCATGCACTTCCATAGCTGGAAGAAGGGCCTGAAAACCGGCATGTACTACCTGCGCACCAAAGCCGCCGTGGATGCCATCAAGTTCACGGTGCAGAAGCAAGCCGCCGAGACCCTGGAGCCGCTGAACGTATCGGCCCAGAATGCCTCCGACATGGCCTGCTCCCTGGATAACCCAGACGCCTGCGAGGCCTGCGGTTCGTAATTATAGGGCATAAAAAAAGGAGGTGAAATTCACCTCCTTTTTTTATGCCCTATAATTATAAAAATCATTGAAGCACAAATTCAATACGTGATTTTTCAAGCAGAAACTCATCTATTCTAACTTTATCTAAAAATGGGGCACCCTTAACTTTGTCATACAATTTGAGCAACCTACCCTTTGCTCTTGCTATTACTGTATCATAACACATTGGAATTATTACTACTGTTTCCTCACGTTGTTTAGTTGGGAATGCCTCAAGTGGGTCTAATGTATCTCCTAAGACAAAGCAAGCTACTCGCGCGTTAGTAATAAGCCCTTTATGGATAAGCTCTTTTACATACTTCCAAGCTTGACTCTTTTCTTCCTCTCCTATAGAAACACCTGGTTTTTTTAATTCGACTATAGTAAGTCTATCGACACCTATTTCGCCACCGTTTTCGTCATATTGTTGATATGCATAAAACCCAATTGTACTATCAGGAAGTATTGCAAAATCAGGCCTAATATTAGTACCAATCATTTCTCCCCCGTATAAATTTTGAATATCCGATGTCATTGTTTCATTTGAGGTATACTCAATTGTCTCATATTCTGGACCGAAAATCCAAAGACCCCGATGAAATAGCGGCTGAAGTTCACCGACCTCAGAAGTAGTGTTTTTTAACACTTTTATTTTGAGCTGCTCTAATAGTTGAAGCCTGAATTCAAGCTCGTCAAGCACAATTTTTGCAGCATCTATATTCCACTTATCTAATAAGCCTACCAAACTATCTAGTTGATCAGGCTGCATTGCGGAAAGATGAGTTATTAAGCTGTATTGAGAAGATGAGTTCTCAAGCTTGGCTAGTATACTGGAGAGCTTAAATAAGTCAGTTTCAGAGATAGATGGACAATCTTTTTGAACCTCTTGTACAAAGCCTTCCCATCTGAGCCGGCCAACAAGCCCCATCTTTCTTAATTCTCCACTATTTTCACGCTGTATGTCTTTAAATGTGCTTAGACGGACATCCTTTGTTAGTTCTAACAAATATTCCTTAATAGTGCTGTGTACCGCCTCATGCACTTTGAGATATTCTGGATTATTAGGATAGAACCCCGTCCAGTCCGGAAGTATCGTTCTTGAATTATTAAGCACATCAGCCTTTATAATGAAAGTATATCTTTTGGCGGCAGTCTTTCTGCCATCAAGTAAATGCTGATAACCAATTCCTTTCCAATTACACTCGCCAACCATACGGCCATTTACAAGCCAAGCTACACCGTGCTGCTGTGTAGTCTTATCACCCTCTATAACATCAATTATATCAAGCTCAATTGGACCTATTTCATCGACAGTTACAGACAATTTACTAATATTGTTTTCTGGAATATCAGCAAACTCTATTTGAATACCATTTAGAAAAACGCTAAACTGAGGATTAACGATAAAACGCATTCCTATTTCAGATCGCGCCATATCTTGTGAAAGAATAACTTGCCTTGCGGATGGTATATATTTCTGTCCCGTGTCCTTCTCGATGAGTTGTTTCTCCCTGCTTTTTAAATACTAAGCTATTATCATCTTTAGTATACACTTTAAAGGTGTTTTCATAGCCGCTACGCCAGGTCTTTACAAAATATGCTTTACCAAAGGCAAACCCAGCAAACCTACCTTTCCCATTTTTACCAAAGACAGTCCTTTGGCCTTCTATATCATTGTCAGTAGGTATTTCCGCATACAGGCCTTGGTTTTTTTCTCTGTCATAAGATAATTTTCTAAAAATATTCATGAATTGATTTTCGGTCATTCCATGCCCATTATCCACTACTGAAAATCTTTCACCGTCATTTTCAGGCCATGTGATATTGACTTCTGAGGCACCGGCATCCCAAGCATTAGCAATCAATTCCATGATGGCGACCTTAGGGGACTTGATTATATGTGCTCCTGTAAATTGCTCGAAGAATCTATCTTCAAACAACGCTTTCATTTGTGGATTCTTCGCCTTTTTCACTCTGATTAGATAAAGTTAATGCTCTAAAGTAAAGAAATTGAGCTCTTCCTACCCCAGAAGTGACGCTAGTCACATTATTTTCTTAAGTCTGAGTTCTGACGAAGCTTCTAGATTTCAACTTCAATATTAAGTGTTAGGCCACTACCCCACCTAACTTGGCACTGTTTTATATATAGCATTTTTACACTCTCTATTCCTTATGAAATACAACGCTACTCTCTCGCTATTGCTAGCCCTGACGCTGGTCTTTACCGCTAGCTGTAATACAGATCGGGAAGACACGCCCGAGCCTACGCCTGAGCTTGCTATTACATACAGCCGATCGATTGTATATCAGGACAATGGCCAGCGCCGGGATACCACGTTTCAGGCTAAGCAGCTAAAAGCCTACGCCACTTTGAGCGCCCAGAGCCTAGTGGTTGGGGTACAGCCCATCACCACTACTGAGGGCATCGGCTTCATCTTGGAACGTAGTACAGTACCCGCCTCGCTTACGAAGGTATATACCCTACAAACCCTTAGCAACCGTACCTTGGATGCAGATGTAACCTATTTCCAAGATTTACCGGAAAGCTTGGGTGGTGCTACTATTATGTACTTCAGCAGCATGCAACACATCACGGGCAACCTTACCATCAGCCGCTACGATGCCACGCGGCAACTTGTGAGCGGTACGTATAGCGCCACCTTAACGGGCTCCAACGACCCAGTGATTTCTTACATAACCTTCCCAAAGCGCAAGTGCGACATTACTATTACGGGCTCCTTTACGAACGTACCTCTTAAGCAGATAGAGTAGCGCCCTTAGGCCACCCCCAACAAAAAGGCTTCCACAACCCGTGGAAGCCTTTTTTGTGGTTAAACCTGCCGCTACTTAGTGACGCCCTTTGCCTCGGCCGTGGCCGTGTCCGTGGCCTTTGGGGGCATAGTAGACGGGGCGAGCAGGCACGAGCAGCACGGTGCCTTTCTTGTATTTGGGGTGTCGGGCTTTTACGGGGTGGGCTTTTTCAACTACCACGTAGCGCGGAGCCGGCGTACCGATGTTGATGTTGACTTGGGCCTGCGCCGACGTGGCGCTCAGGACCAGGGCCGCTACCGTGAGGCCAGCTGCAGCGAGGAAAGATTTTAGCATACACAAGAAGTTGGGAGAGAAATAGAAACGCACCGAAAACCAGTAACCCGGCTTTCGTCCAATGGCTGGGGCAAATATGAAGCCAAAATAGAGGAAATATCCTAGTCAGGAAATAGCAATGGACCAGACTTGTTGGGTTGCGGGCTTCTATTGAATCCGGGGCCTAGTACGTACTTTACACCTATGAGGCAGGCACACAACCAACATCCATCGGCTGGGCTTCTGGCCTTCTGCAATGCGGTGCCATCGGTGGTGTGGTCGGGGTTGAGCTTGGGGCCGTTGGCGGTGTTTTGCTACCTGTGTATGGCGCGGCCGTGGCTGGTTGGGCTGGTGGCGAGCAGTTTACTAGCCTATGCCGTGCCGCAAACCTGGTTTCGGTATTGGCAGCTAAGCAAGTCGGTGGCGGCGTACCGGCGGCTGGGCGTACCACTGGTCAACCACTTGGCGCAACATGGAACCCTAGTACACCTGCTTATCCGAACCCGCTACCCACAGTACCGCCGGGTGCAAAGTCGCCGGTCGGTGGTAGCGCTGGTAGCCAACAGCTACCATATGGAGCGGTTTCATGTGGCGGCGCTGCTGTTCTTTCTGTTTGCTACTCTCTATGCTGTAAGCCAAAGCCGCTGGGTTTGGGCGGGGCTGCTTTTGCTACTTAATATGGGGTACAATGTGTACCCTATTTGGCTGCAACAGTACCTGCGGTTGCGCCTGCCGAGCTCAAAGGGGTAAGCAGCGCCCCGAAGGTATCCTATGGCTGCGCTACGAGGCCGGGGTAGCCCAACGCAACCAATGCTAGCCGAAGAGCATGGCGCACAGAAATAGCGTGGAATTTGCATATTCGCGTTCCTCCTGACAACGGTTCGGTCGGTGGGGTACTCTATAGTGCCGATACCATTCCATGCTACCTATTCTTCATGTCCCGATTATTATTCCCAGGCTTTATTGCCTTAGCTAGTCTAGCAGGCTGCGCCACAACCCACACCCCTGCTACTACCGCAAGCAGCGCAGCGCGTCCTACCACGATCATGCTCTTGGCCACGCCGCATCTGACCCAGCTGTACAAAGAGAATACCCCATTGACGGATGTGCTCACGCCCCGGCGGCAGGCGGAGCTGGCTGCTGTTACTGAGCAGGTGGCACGGTTCCGCCCTGATGTACTGATGGTGGAGGAGCTGCCCACGCAGCAGAACCGCATTGATAGCCTGTACACCCTCTATCAGCAGGGCAAGCTCGATCTGAATACTATGCCTGGAGGCCGCTCCGAAACGTATCAGTTGGGGTTTGTGCTGGGCAAGCGCCTAGGCCTAAGCCGCATCTACTGCGTAAACTCGGAGGGAGGCACCTCGCAAAGCATTCTGCATCAGGGCAAAAATATAGAGCTTTATGAGCAGGCAACCGCCAACCACCGAAAGACTAGCGTGGCGCCCATTATGCAAGCGTGGGAAGGTGGGCAACACACGATGGCGGGCCTACTGGGCTTCATCAACAGCCGGGCCTTGCTGCAGGAGCTGCATACGCTAGTATATCGGACGCCGGCCCGCGTGACGGATGGCACCCTGAAGTCAGACCCGATGGTAGACTCCGCCTTTGTTTCTCCGCACTATGTAGGAGCCGAGTTTATTTCGGTTATCTATAACCGCGACCTGAAGATTTATTCCAACATCGTGACTACGCAATTGGCCACGCGCAGTGCCCGGGTGCTTACCATTATCGGGGGCCGGCATGTAACGTCATTGCAGCATATTTTCGGTACTGATCCGGCGTATCGGGTGGTGGAAGCAGCTTCGTATCTAAAGCAGAAGTAAGCTAGTTTCTACTCCCAAGCGGCCTAACCCCACCTCCTACTCTCTCCTTCTTGCCCTCTGCTTATGCAAGACGAAATTCTGAAACTAGCCCGACAGGCGCATTCCCTGACCGAAGAAGCCGCTCTGGCAGCCACCAATTACCAGCAGCGCCGGCAGTTTGTACTGGCTGATTTGTCGTTGCATCTGGTGCAGGCAGCGCTACGCAACCCACAGCCCGATCCGGACGAACTGAAGCGTTACCTGTTCTCAGTGCTTACCGTCTGCGACGGGTTTATTGCCGATGTTGATCTGAAGCCGATGGCCGAGGCGCTCGTAGCGCCTACGGCCTCTCGTTAGCTTACATCATATCGTAGCAGGCGTAGCGCCGCTGCCGATAAATCTTGTCGTCTTTGAACTCGAATATCAGGCACACCTGCCCGATGATGCGCTGACCGCGCAGCAGAGGGCCTATGTCGCGGGTGGCGGTGGCTTGCCAGATGCCTTCCACAATTACGCCGCCGTCGTGGCTGTGCTGGGTTTTCTGCATCTCAAACTGGGGGTCGCGCAATAATTCGCGTGCCAGCCGGAAATTATCGACCATTTCGTCGAAGGAGCGCTTTTGCAGGGTTTTCTGCAGCAGGTTCGGGTATTCGGTTTGCTCTACGTCGGGGTGCAGTACGGCAGCGTACGCTGCCGAGTCGGTGGTAAAGGCCTGTACAAGATCAAAGTAGGTAGTGATGACGTCGAGTTGCTTGCTCATACGAGGCGGGAAAATGTAAATGAATGCCCAAGATAGAAGATGGGCAGATATTACAAAAGAATGATGTTTTGGGACCCGAGCCTGGAAATCCTGCTCAGGCTCACCAGAGTTTAGGCCTAAGCGGGACCTAGTCCGGTGCCCCCGCGCCGCCCAGCAACGAGCAGCGCACCCGCCTAGCAGGCCCTTGAGCGACTTTCCTAGGTACTACCCAGCTAATACGCAGCGCGCTACGGACGACGCTTGCGGGCCGGCGCCGGGGTAGTGGGCCGAGCGGGCGGAACGGTCTGCCCTGAGTCAAGCGGGCCTACGGTTACCTGCCCGCTCGGAACCGAGGGCAGCGGAAGCGTCCCGTTCGGGTTTACTTGCGTGGGCGCAGGCTGGGGCTCGGCCTTTCCCTGGCCCACGCCGGCGGGCAATGCCACCCCCGGCACGGGGCTAACCCGCTCCGTAGGATGGCGCCGCACCGGCCGCACCGGCTTGCGGTTCTGGGCCTGGCCTGATTCAATTGCCAGCACAACCAGCAGAAAGCTACACGACAGAAGACGGATCATAGGGCAGGAAATAACGCAGAGGGTGGATGAGTACTAGCGGGCCAACGTGTGGCAACCTCTTTCCGAAGCCGGAGCGGGAGCAGAACAGTTGGCTATACAGGCGTACGGCTCGGCGGTGGTGCAAGTTCACTGGGCGCGCGGGCACCTCACGGGCCAGGCAGCGTACTAGCCCCCGGCAAGCCAGCAACCTACTTGCGCTAGCGCGGACAGGAACCAGCAGAAGCCACAGAGTTATATCTTGGCATCTCAACACTAGCTGCAGCCCCTAATCGGGCCTGGCTATACCCGTGCCACTGCTTCTATTTCATGTTGGATATACGCTTACTACCCTTCCGAACGCTGCAAACCCCTCGGCTCACGCTCCGGCAGTTGGCGCCGACCGATGCAGCCGATATTGCTTTCTTCCGCTCCAACGCGGCCATGCTGCGCTACATCCCGCGCGAGAAAGATGCTACCCTCACCGGTGCCCGCCAGTACCTGCAGATGCTGGCCAACCTGATGGCTGAAAACTCGGCTATTACCTGGGGCCTGAGCTTGCCGGGCCAAACGAAGCTAGTAGGCACCATCTGCCTCTGGAACATGCAGCCGGCGCACTACCGGGCCGAGGTAGGCTACGGCCTGCACCCCAGCTACTGGGGCCAAGGCCTAATGAGCGAGGCGCTGGCCGAAGTGCTGCGCTTTGGCTTCGAGGAGCTGGGCCTGCACAGCATTGAAGCCTGCCTCGACCCTAGTAACCGCCCTTCCATCCGGCTTCTGGAGCGGCACGGTTTCACGCAGGAAGCCCATCTGCAGCAAAACCAGTACTTCCGGGGGCAGTTTATTGATACTCTGATTTACTCGCTCCTGAGCCCGCAAGCCGTTCCAAAATAGCCTCCGTTTTCTCATCTAACACACAGAATACAAACCACTTTCCTATAGTTTATTAGGCCGGAAGCTCGGCGTAACCTCCTGTTTTGGAAGTCGTAAAAAGGCTGCTTGTTGTGTATGTTTCACTTTAACAGTTCACAGCCATGGCTATCCAGAAATATCAGGATTCGTTTTCGGACCAGGCCTCGTCGAGCTTTAGCACCATGCTCGACCGGTTTTTCAACGATTCGCTGGCGTCGCGCGGGAAAGTCAATAGCTTCTCGCCCCACGTGGATGCCTATGAAACCGAAAAAAGCTACGAAATAGAGGCCTCCCTGCCCGGTATGAAGCGCGAAGACATCAAGGTGGACTTCCACCAGGGGCGCCTCACGATTGCCGGCGAACGAAGCTTTCAAAACGAGCAGCGGGGGCGGCGCTACCATTTGGTAGAAAGCTCGTACGGCACCTTCCAACGCTCTTTGCAACTACCTGACACCGTAGATGCCAGCCACATTGAGGCCTCGTTTGAAGATGGACTGCTGCGCGTGAGCGTGCCCAAAGACCAACAAAAAACCGCTCGTCATCAGATTGAGATTCGGGGTGGCCAGGGCCAGCAGGCGCAGCAGGGCCAAGTTTCAGGCCAGTCGGGCCAACAGGCTACAGATGTTCCGGTGCAGGGGTCGTCGGGCGGCAACGACAGCGGCAAAAACAAGGCCTCAGCAGCTAACTCAGCCAAGTCCACCTCGGCTGACCCCATGCAGGAAATGAACAAACGGCCTAAAAGCTCCGGGGTAGGCTCCTAGCTTTCGCCAGAGCACAAAGCTGCCACATCCCACAACAGCCTGTCTGCCCGGTGCAGGCAGGCTGTTGTGTTTAGCCGCCTCGGGGGTAGGTGCGTAGCTCGGGGGTAGGTGCGTAGAAGGGAAAAATAGTAGTCGTCTCTCTTACTTCTGCCACGCTATACACCGTGTTTTCCTTTCCTGCTGCTGACGGCCAATGCTGGAAAGCCAGTCAATTGGGCACAAAAAAGCCGGTTCCCGCTTAAGTGGGAACCGGCTTTTTTGTGTTGTGATGCCGACCTATTTCTTCGGCATGCTGCGCACGGGTGAGCCAACTTTTACGCTTGGCCCGGCCTGACGCCGTTTGTGTTGGGCCTTCCGGCGCAGCTTCCAGCGGCGGTACGGGCCAAGCTTTTTCATTTTATGACGGCTGTTTCCACGGTAAGCTTTGTAGTTGGGACGCCCACGCTTATAGCTACGACGGAATAGCGGCACGTTGCTCGTCATTTCTACCGAGACGGTGGCATCGGTTACGGCTTCTGCCCGGACAGGTTCTGGCTCCAGAAACATGAGGAATGCCAAAAACAACAAGAGTATCGTTTTGAACATAAGCAAGGAATGTAAAGTGTACGAAGAGGCGTTGGTTGTGTGTTTGCAAAGTAAATATATTTATTTCTAACCCACCTCCAACACAAGGACTCAAATGATTTTAGCCACTGATACATAGGCAGTAACATCGTATATACACTTTCTCATATAACCAATAATTATTTTCACTTTTCTAATAAAACATATGTAGCTATCTTCAAATTTTCAATAATTAATTCTTAGTATTTTACAAGAACCAGCTTTAATACAGGCCTTCTTCAGATGAGCCACCTAGGCTGTTTGGGTGGCATTTCCCGTACTGTAGTATCGCTGGTTTTCTGGCGCTTAAATCTGAAGCTGTTTCCTCAATTACTTATTTTTTTGAGCACCTATGGACATGCATTACATCCGGCGGGGCGCGGGCAAACCCCTGTTGCTGCTACACGGTATTGGCGGCAGCTGGCGCTCCTGGTCCACTATTCTGGATACGCTGGCCGAAGAGCGCGACGTAATAGCGGTGGATTTGCCGGGGTTTGGGGCTACGCCTGCCCTAGCCGGTGAAGTGTCTATCCGTACGTTAGCCGATGCCGTAACGGATTTCCTGCGCCAGCATCAACTGCTGGGCATTGATGCCGTAGGCAGCTCAATGGGTGCCCGCCTAGTGCTGGAGTTGGCGCGCCGGGGCGGGGTAGTGGGCGCGGTGGTTTCGCTGGACCCAGGCGGATTCTGGCGAGGATCGGAAATTCCGGTATTCTATTACTCAGTGGCTTTTTCAGTGCGCTTGGTGCGGTTGCTGCGCCCCGTTATGCCGGCTATTACCAGCCATCCGGTGTCGCGCACGCTCTTATTCAGCCAGTTTTCGGCCCACCCGTGGCGCCTCTCCTCAGATGTGTTGCTGCCGGAAATGCACACCTTCGCGGCCAGCCCTTCTTTCGATGAACTGCTCCGCAGCTTAGCTTTTGGCGAGCGGCAGCAGGGCGCGCCGGCAGGCAGCTTGGCCCAGCCCGTAGTGATTGGGTGGGGGCGGCAAGACCGGGTGTGCTTTCCGGCGCAGGCGTACCGGGCCCAGCGCTCCTTTCCGGATGCAGCCCTGTATTGGTTTGAAGACTGCGGGCACTTTCCGCAGTGGGACCAACCCGCTGAAACGGCGCAGCTTATCCTGCACGTTACCAGTGGACAGGGCGTGCCCGCAACGGCTCCTGAGCTGCCACGGTCAGCCCGTAGCCTGCGGCAGGCTACAATGACCGGGATGGTAGCGGTGGTGGTGGCCGGTGCGGCCTGGCTTCTTATAGGTAGGCTACGCGCTGAGCGCTAACGGTTTCTCCAGCAGCACGACCTAGTAAGCAGCCGAAGAATTACACCCGGGAACAAAGCCAGCGCACAGCTTCGCCTTCATCCGTAAACTGGTTGAGGGAGCAGTAGTCGCCGTGGGTGTAGGGCAAAGAGGGCAAGGTGTCGTCCTGCACGTCATCCTGCTGATAGGGCGCAATCAGGAAGGCCAGGTACACGTGGTCGCCGAGCTGGCGGCGCAGCGTTGGGTAGAACTCCGTGGTAAGCCAATGCACGTCGCGGGAGTCAACCTGCACGCGGCGGCGCGAGTCTATCAGCCAGCGGCGGCAGGCCTCGCAGCCGGCAGCATAACGCAGCAGCTCCTGATAACCGGCACGCAGCTCAGCGGAAGACGCGGGACGCGTCCAGCGAGCCGTGACAATGCCCAAGTCAGAGCGGTGGGCAAGCACAAGGAAATCGGCAACGGTGGTCGAGGTCATGCAATCAGAACTAAAAGTCAAACCAACGCGAATAGCGGTCGGAATACGGGCGACTAGGCTACCTTGTTGGCTACACCGGCCATACGGCTTGGCGCTTTATTTCAGCGGGTTTTCCAACTGTCTATACGTCAGGCGCTAGGCTGAGCTAGGGTTTAGTAGGCACTGCAGGTGGCGTAGGAGCCTCCACCGGCCGGATATCGTAGCGGCGGTTGAACTCCGCAACTGCCGCCGAGCGCACGTTTCGCTTGGTTAGCACCATAACTACGCCATCCTGAGCTCCGGCCCCGAATATCCGGATGGCTTCCTCGCCCTTAATCACAGTGGCCGAAGCAATGGTACGAGGGTTTAACTGGCTAATGGTTTGCTGGTCAGAAGGCAACCCATCGAGAAAATAGAGGCTAGCGGGCGCTACGTGCTGCGTAGTAGCCGGCACCGGCACCGCCGTTTGGGCCGATACAGTGGCCGAGCTCAGCAGGCTGCAGGCAAGCAGCAAGCCAGAAGAACGCACGAAAGTAGAAAGGAGCATGGCGTGGAGGCGAGTGTAGCAGGCAAGATACGCACGGAACCACTAGGGCCGCAAAAGCCCCGAACGCAGTGCGCATTCGGGGCTTTGTAGGTGTCAGATTCCACTAATTTCAACCAGCTCTTAGGCCAGTAGCTCATCTACAGACGGCCAGTATGGTCCGGGCGCTTTACTTGGTAGTGATGACAATAGCGCCGTTTTTGCCTTTATCGCCGTATTTTTTGGTAGCACTCGGCGCGTCCAGCACGTACACTGATGCTACTTGCCCGGCCGCTATTTTGGCTTGCTCCGGGGCTGCTTCTTTGCCATTAATGATTAGAAGCCGGCCGCCTAAATCAGCGGCGGTAAAGCCGTTGCCAGCCATAACAGAGCTTGTCAGGCGCTGGTCTTCGGGCTTGGCGGGCGCAAAGCTGAGGTTGTGCTCCTTGATAAAGGCTAGTACTTCCGCTGAGTCTCTGTTTTTCTTCGTGATAATCAGGATAGCTCCCTCATTGGCTTTGGCTCCGAATGACTTTAGCGCTTCCTCTCGTTTGAGCACGCTCACGCTTTCAATGGCCGACGGACTGAGCGCATCCAACTCCGCTTTGGTCACGGGCTTGCCATCCAGGAAATACAGAGGCTCGGCTACCGCCACGGGCTCACCTTTGGCATCAAACAACACTTTCTTCGGCCGACGGCCAGATGCTATTTCAGCCCGGTAACGCAGGTTACTTCCATCGGCGGCGCGCACTTCCGTAACCCCAATGAGGCGGTAGCCGGGGTACTCTTTCACGATGTAGGCTAAGGCGGCCGGGGGCAAGGCACTGATAGGCGCTTCCTTTTCCGTATCAGCGGTTGCGGTTGGTACGTTATCAGTTGGTGCTAACACAGCCGAAGCTGCATCAGGAGTTGAGAGGCTCAGTAGGCCTAGGGCCAGCGGCAGCACTGCTAGGTAGCGTAAGGCTTGCTTGCGGGAAGATGGCTGGGAATTCATCATGTGGATACGGTTTTTAAGGGTAATAAAGGAGAAAGGTGTGACCAGCGCCGGCCCCGGCGCTAGGGTGCTAAGCCGCACCAAGCTGTATTGGTATTCTTTGGGCTCCAGGCTGCCCGACATGAGCACGGCAGCATCGGTAATGAACTCCAGATTTTCCTGCACGGCCCGCAGCAGCAGCCAGGCGCCAGGGTTAAACCAGCTTACTATTCGCTGTGCGTGGCCCACGAGCACATCCAGCGTATGCCACTGCCGCACGTGTACTTGCTCATGCAGCAAGATGGCCGGCAACTCAGTGGTGGCGTGCTGCTCTGGGTTCAGGTAAATGGTTTGCCAGAAGCAGAACGGGTTGATGGGGGCCGCAACCTGCCGAAAGTCCACACCCGCGGCCTGCGCCGGCCTCGACGCCCGATGCATGCCTGCTAGGGAAGCGCCCTGCACCACGAGGCGCAGCAGCATCAGGGCAGTTCCGGCCCCATAGAGGCCTAGTAGCCAAGCGCCGTAATCGGGCCCTGCGGCCACCGGTGCTGCGGCCGAGGCACTGGTTCCACTAGCCCAAGTTGGCAGCAAAACCGTCAGCTGACTTTCCAGCACGGCCGGCCGGGTGAGCAGCCCCGACACATCCAGCAGCGGATACAGCGCTGCGAAAACCACGGCCCCGAGCAGATAAGCCCGGTTGAGTTGATGAAAGGTAAGCCGCCGCAGAAAAGCATAATACACGCCCACCAGCAGCAGCAAGGCTCCGTTTGCCTTCAGCAGATACACCAGCAGGTCCGGCATCATGGCTGCTTGGGCTTTTGCTGCTCAATCATGGCAATGATTTCCTGCAGCTCTTCGGCACTGATTTTCTGGTCTTGCGCGAAGAAGGAAACCAGCTCTTTATAAGAGTTGCGGAAGTAGTCGCCTACGAAGGTGCCCAGGAAGCGCTTGCGGTAGTCCTCGGCCTGAATAAGCGGCGTAAACCGAAAGGTGTTGCCTAGCTTCTCGCTGCGGAGGTAGCCCTTGCGCTCCAGGTTGCGCACCGTAGAAGCCAGCGTGGTATACGGCGGCCGCGGCTCGGGCAGCAGGTCCAGCACCTCTTTAATGAAGCCGCCGTTTAGTTGCCAGAAGCCGCGCATCGCCTCTTCCTCAGGCAGAGTAAGTCGTTCCATATGAGTCATTACGATTATTTCGTAATACTACGATTATTTCGTAAACAAGCATACAACAACCCCAAATTTATTTTCAGCGGCAACAAAAAAGCCGGTTTGCACAAGGCAAACCGGCTTTCCCAAAATTCAGAGCTAGTAGCTCAGCAGATTACCAGATGCGGGCGCGCACGTTCTGAGCGCGTACCATCTTGGCGTCTTCTTTACAGCCGAAGGCCTCATAAAACTCGGGCATGTTCATGAGCGGACCGTTGGTGCGGTACTGGGCCGGTGAGTGCGGATCCGTCTGTACTTGCTGACGAATGTACTCGGGGCGAGCATTGGTGCGCCAGATCTGGGCCCAGGCTAGGAAGAAGCGCTGCTCGGGAGCCAGGCCGTCGTACTGCGGGCGTGGGTCAGAGCCGTATTTCTTCTGCAACTGCTTTTGCAGTGCCGAGTAGGCTAGGGCCGTACCGCCAAAGTCGGCGAGGTTCTCGCCCATGGTCAGCTTGCCATTCACGAACACCGAGTCGAGGGGCTGGAACGCCGAGTACTGAGCGCCTACTAGGTCGGCACGCTTGGTAAACTCCGCGGCGTCTTCCTTGGTCCACCAGTCGCGCAGGTTGCCTTCCGCATCCGACTGCCGGCCGCGGTCATCAAAGCCGTGCGTGATTTCGTGGCCGATTACGGCGCCCATGCCGCCATAGTTTACCGCGTCATCGGCCTTGGGGTCGAAGAACGGGGGTTGCATGATACCGGCCGGGAACACGATTTCGTTGAGCGAGGAGTTGTAGTAGGCGTTCACCGTGGGCGGCGTCATGCCCCACACCTGGCGGTCAATCGGCTTGCCGTAGCGGCTTACGTTGTCCTTAAATTCCCACTCGCGGGCGGCCAGCACGTTTTTCAGGTACGACTCGCGCGAGACGTTCAGGGCCGAATAGTCCTTCCACTTGTCGGGGTAGCCGATTTTTACAGTGAAGGAGTTCAGCTTTTTCATGGCCTCCGTTTTGGTAGCCGGGCTCATCCATTCCAGGGCCTGAATGTGCTCGCCCATGGCTTCCTTGATGTTGGCTACCATTTCCAAGGCCTTCTGCTTGGTTTCGGGGGTGAAGGCTTTCTCCACGTAGATCTGGCCGAAGGCTTCGCCTAGGGCGCCATCCGTAGCGCGGAGCATGCGCTTCCAGCGGGGTTGCTGCTGCTTGGCCCCGCTCAGTATCTGCTGGAACCGGAACGACTCATCGACATAGGCCTTGGGCAGCGCCGACGATACGGAGTTCACCAGATGTGCCCGCAGGTAGGTTTTCCAGTCAGAGAGGGGCTCTTGCTTGAGGGCCGTGCTGGCTTCCTTCAAAAACTCCGGCTGACCCACGATTACCTCTTTCGCCGAGCCTAGGCCCAGCTGCGGCAGCATCGCCGACAAGCCCAAGTTCGGGTACTGGGTGTTGGCTTCCGCTACGGTCATCTTGTTGTAGTTGGCGTAGGGGTCGCGCAGGGCTACGCGGTCTTTGCTGGCTTTGGCCAACCGGGTTTCCAGGCGCAGGACGGTAGCCGCGTTTTTGGCAGCCGCAGCCTCGCTGTCGCCCAACATTTTGAAGGTGTTGGTGAGGTACGTAGTGTAGGCCGTGCGGATGCCTTTCGAGCGGGCATCGTCTTTCAGGTAGTAGTCACGGTCGGGCAGCGTCAGGCCGCCTTGGCTCAGGTAAAGCGCATACTGCGAGCTGTTTTTGCGGTCTTGGTTAACGCCCAGGCCGAATACCGAGCGAGTCTGGAGCATCTGCTGGCGCACCAGTTGGCTTTGCAGGCCTTTCAGGTCTTTCACGCCCGTAATGCGGGCCAGCTCCGGCTGCAAATATTTCAGGCCGGCTTTCTCGATGGCTACCGTATCCATGGCCGAGGCGTAGAAGTCGCCCACTTTCTGTGGGTTAGAGCCTTTAGCCGCCGACTTATTAGCCGCAGCCGTTTCCAGAATATTGCGCAGTACAGCGTTGTTCTGGTCGATCAGCGTATTCCAGGAACCCCACGATGACTCGGCGGCGGGAACTGGCGTGTTCTTGAGCCAGGTACCGCTGGCATACTGGAAGAAGTCCTCGCAGGGCGAAACCGACTCATCGCGCGCCGACAAATCTAGGCCAACACCGGGCAACACGGGGCCTTTGGGCGCAGCCGTGGGGGTAGTAGTGGTGGTAGCCGTGGTGGTTGTGGTGGCGGTAGTAGTGGCAGCAGGTGTGCTGGCTGCGCAGCCGGCCAGGGCTAGGCCAGTAGCCGTGCCCAAGGTCAGCAACAGGTAATTTTTGGAGGTCATGAACTAGGGATGTGGGAAAATGAAGAGGTGTGTTGTGTGTATGAAAGCCGCCATTCGTTACGCCGTAGCTCTGCTATAGAGCTCCAACAGAGACAGTTCGTGGTGTTCGAAAGCCTAGGGATTTTCAGCCTATAATCCGATTACCAAATTACAGCTCTTTCTGAATCGGGGCGTACCATTTTCTGGCCCTGCTGGCACCCGAAGGCTTGGTAAAACTGGGGCATGTTCATGAGCGGCCCAATGGTACGGTACTGGCCCGGCGAGTGCGGGTCCGTCAGGATTTGCTGGCGCAAAGCGGCTGGCCGGATGTTGGTGCGGCGTAGCTGTGCCCAACTCAGGAAAAACCGCTGCTCCGGCGTGAAACCATCTATCAGCGGCCGGTTGCCTTTGCCATACTGCTTGTCCAGCTGCTTCTGGAGGGCACCGTACACGATGGTGAGGCCGGCAAAATCGGCTAGGTTCTCACCCATGGTCAACTTGCCGTTTACGTGCACTGAGTCGAGGGGCGAGAAGGCGTCGTACTGCTTGCCTACTACCGCGGCGCGCTTCGTGAACTCCTCGCCATCGGCTTTGGTCCACCAGTCGCGCAGGTTGCCCTCCGAGTCATACTGGCGGCCCTGGTCATCGAAGCCGTGGGTCATTTCGTGGCCCATCACGCCGCCAATGGCACCGTAATTTACCGCGTCATCGGCTTCGGGGTCAAAGAACGGCGGCTGGAGGTAGCCCGCCGGAAACACGATTTCGTTCATGGGCGGGTTGTAGTAGGCATTGATGGTGGGCGGGGTCATGCCCCACTCGTTGCGGTCAATCGGGCCGCCAAACTTCTTCACGTTCTGCTTGTAGGCCCACTGCCGGGCATTGAGCACGTTTTGCAGGTACGACTCGCGCGAAATGTTCAGCTCGGAGTAGTCCTTCCACTTATCGGGGTAACCGATTTTTACGCGTAGGGCTTTGAGCTTTTTCAGAGCTTCAGCTTTGGTGGCGTCGCTCATCCAGGTGTTGGTTTGGATGTGCTCAGCCATCGACTCCTTGATGTTGGCCACCATTTCCAGGGCCTTGCGCTTGGCTTCCGGCGAGAAGGCCTTATCCACGTACAGTTGGCCAAAGGCCTCGCCTAGGGTCGCATCGGTAGCCGACTGCATG
Organism: Hymenobacter tenuis; assembly: GCF_054780495.1. Classification (NCBI taxonomy): domain Bacteria; kingdom Pseudomonadati; phylum Bacteroidota; class Cytophagia; order Cytophagales; family Hymenobacteraceae; genus Hymenobacter; species Hymenobacter tenuis. The sequence goes on along the minus strand of NZ_BAAGWF010000003.1, from coordinate 44,291 downwards.
CGCTTCCACCGAACCGGCTGCTGCTTGGCCCCGCTTTGCACCTGCTGAAATTGAAAGGCCAGGTCGCCGTAGGCTTTGGGCAACGCCGAAGGTAACGAGCTTACCAACTGCCAGGTCAGGTAGGTTTTGATGTCGGTCAGGGGCTCAGCTTTCATCAGGGCGCTTACTTCCCGGAAGAAATCTGGCTGGCCCACAATTACCTCTGGCGCCGACCCCAAGCCATTCTGGGCCAGAATGGTCGTCAGACCGATGTTGGGGAATTGGGTGTTGGCCTCGGCTACCGTCATTTTGTTGTAGCTGGCATTGGGGTCGCGCAGGGCTACGCGGTCCTTGCTGGCTTTGGCCAACCGGGTTTCGAGGCGCAGCACGGCGGCGGCTTTCTTAGCGGCCGTGGCTTCCGCATCACCCATCAGCTTAAAGGTGCTGGTGAGGTAGCTGACGTAGGCGTCGCGGATGGTTTTGGAGCGGGCGTCATCCTTGAGGTAGTAGTCGCGGTCGGGCATGCCGAGGCCGCCCTGGCTCAGGTTCACGGTGTACTTGGTGCTTTGCTTGCGGTCGGGGCCTACGCCGGCGCGAAAGAAGGCACCGGTGCCCAGCGTGTGCTGACGGGCCAATACCGTTTGCAGGCCTTTCAGGTCTTTGACGTCGGCAATGCGCTTTAGCTCCGGCTGCAGATACTTCAGGCCGGCTTTTTCAATTGCTACGGAGTCCATGCCGGAGGCGTAGAAGTCGCCGACCTTTTGGGCGTTGGTGCCCCTAGCAGCCGAGGTGTTGGCGGCCGCTTCTTCCAGAATCTGTTTAAGCGTAGCCTGGGTCCGGTCTCCGAGCAGGTTGCGCGGCCCCCAGCTGGAGGCGTAACCCGGAATCGGGTTGTTCTTCAGCCAGTTGCCACCCGAAAACTGAAAGAAATCTTCGCACGGCGACACCGAGCGGTCGACGTCCTGGGGGTTGATACTGCGGCCTCCTGTGGTGGATGCTACGGAAGCGGGAGTTGTGGTAGCAGCAGCAGTACTGGTAGTGGTTGTGGGTTGCTGGCTGGTGGCGCAGCCGGCCAAGGACAGCAGCAGGGCCGCGGCCCCAGCCCGCTGGGAAGCAGAACGGTTTTTCATTCAGCGAGATACAGAAAAGGATTTCGCCTAAGGTCGTAACTCCCTTCGTAAGGTTGCGCCGGTTGGTTTGTGCTGATAAAGCCTACTATACTAGTACTGCAAACTTCTATAATGCCTCTCATAGTTAGTCTAGAGTATAAGCTGATATGTGAGCTAGTTTGCTGTCCCGTCTAGCTTAACATATTTTAACTTATCAGACTGAGCAGCCTCTCAATTTATCTAGTCGCCACGACTTTCGAGACATGATACGTCGAGTCGAATACCACCCGGCAGTCTCCTGAAGAACCGGAGATGGCTGTGTAGTAATACTGAAATCGAGGACTCATACTTTCGGGATCAAACGCCTTACAATCCTGGCATGGCTGCAGGGTGTCCATCGCTGCTGGTGGACCCATGATGGCCAATACTTGACGTGCGCTCATCCCTGGTTTTACGTGCCCAATATGGGCAAAGTCACGAGCAGCTCGTTTGTCATATGCAATCTGCTCTTTGTTGTGATCGATTATAAGAAGCACGATAATTAGCAGAACGCTAAGCGCCAAGACAAAGCGTAGATATTTCATAGCTTCAAAACAGTAGGTTGGAACCGCTATCATACTGGACTGGATGACCGACTATATAGCATCGCAAAGGGAGACAAATATCGAAAGTGAAAACCGCCTTTAACCGGGCTGCTAACGATGAGGTTAAATCCGTCTACTAACCAATCCTTTCTGGATACCTCTAGTCAATAACCAACTTATACTATAACAAGGCGGCTTTTTAGGATAAATTCTGTAGTTACAGGCGCTGCCTTAAGTAGATGCTTTCGCGGAATCCTTTCTTTACATAATCTTTATTATTCGACACCTCAGGAAATTGTGCTAGTGTTAGACGAGATGACTTCCTACTCCTAAACAGCACTTTACCGACACCGCACTCCTAGAACGACCCTCAGTGTAAAAGTGCAGAGTTACTAGCATCCTTAAACACCAGAAACTAACAAGGCAGTAAAGGCGACTAGCCCTCACTGCCTTGATAAACCAACTTCAACGCTACCAGTTACCGCTGGCGGGGCTTGGCGCGCTCGTATTGCTCGGGCCAGTGCACATCGGCGCCTAGCTCGTGAGCGGCGTGCAGCGGGAAATAGGCGTCGCGTAAGGATTCGCGGGCGAGCAGTACTACATCGGCCTGGCCGCTGGCGATGATGTGTTCGGCTTGTTGGGCTTCGGTAATCATGCCCACGGCGCCGGTAGCGAGGCCGGTTTCGCGCTTGATTTGCTCGGCGAACTGCACTTGGTAGCCAGGACCGACGGGTATGTCGGCGCGGGGCACGTTGCCACCGGTGGAGCAGTCGATGAGGTCAACGCCGTTATCTTTCAGGATAGCCGCCAGGGCCACGGATTCTTCGGCCGTCCAGCCGCCTTCAGTCCAGTCGGTGGCGGAAATACGCACGAGCAGCGGTAGGTTTTCAGGCAGTTCGGCGCGTGTAGCGGCCACTACCTCCAGCAGCAGCCGGATGCGGTTTTCGAAGAAGCCGCCATAGGCATCGGTGCGGTGGTTGCTGAGCGGCGACATAAACTCATGCAGTAGGTAGCCGTGGGCCGCATGCAGCTCAATCACCTCAAAACCAGCTTCCAAGGCCCGCCGCGTGCCTATCCGAAAGGCGTCGACTACCCCCTGAATATCAGCCAAGCTCATTTCCTTGGGCGCGGGCTCCTCGGGCGTGAAGGGAAGGGCGCTGGGGGCTACGGTTTGCCAGCCGCCTCCGGTTTCGGGCACTACTGCGCCGCCTTTCCAGGGGCTGCTGTGGCTGGCTTTGCGGCCAGCGTGGGCGAGTTGAATGCCTGGAATGCAGTTTTCGCTTTTGAGAAAATCGGTGATGCGGCGCAGCCCGGGTACGTGCTCGTCTTTCCAGATGCCTAGGTCGTCGGGGGTAATGCGGCCTTCGGGCACCACGGCCGTGGCTTCGAGCAAAATAAGGGCAGCGCCACCCACCGCGCGGGCGCCCAAGTGTACTAGGTGCCAGTCGTTAGCAAACCCATCCTGGGCGCTGTACTGGCACATGGGCGAAATAACAATGCGGTTTTTCAGGGTGAGGCCGCGCAGGGTAAGCGGCGTGAAGAGCTGAGCCATTCTATGTATACAAAGAAGTAAAAGCGGTTCGGAACGAAGATTCATAAACCTCTGGTGAGGCATCAGGGTTTTCACCGCTGAGCTTTTCAGGACGCCATGTGCAGCTGGAAGCCATTGCCTGCTCGTACTAGCCCTGCAAAAGAACAAAACCATTCAGGCCGGCTGGCGGTATGCATCTGGCACCGGGCCCGGCAACCGGGTTGCTTTCTTCCCCTGACCTTCGTCTTCCCTACCCCATGCGCACCATCAAAACCCAGCACCGCGCCCAGAACGCCCCCATCGCCGACCTGGTTACGTATCGGGCGCTGCCTACGAACTCCGTAGAGCACCTGGATCCGTTTCTGTTCTTGAACCACCACGGCCCGCAGGTGTACCGACCTAATAACCAAGGCTTGCCGTTTGGACCACATCCCCACCGCGGCTTCGAGACGGTGACCTTTATTCTGGACGGCGACATTATGCACCAGGATACGGGCGGGCACCAGAGCATTATCGGGCCGGGTGGTATTCAGTGGATGACGGCGGGCCGGGGCCTGATTCACGCCGAAATTTCGTCGCCGGAGTTTAAACGCACGGGCGGGCCGCTGGAAATTCTGCAGCTGTGGGTAAACCTGCCGGCCAAGGATAAAATGGTGGAGCCGCGCTACATCGGGCTTCAGGAGCCCGAGATACCTAGCGTTTCGCTGGACGAAGGCCGGGTAACCGTTCATGCGGTGTCGGGCAACTGGGCCGGCACACCGGGCGCGGTACAGCCCCTGGCCGATATTCAGCTGGCTACCATCAACTTCCAGGCCGGTGGTAAGCTTCACCTTACTATTCCGGCCGAGCGTACCGTTTTCTTTTATACCATCCGGGGCAAGCTGCGCGTGAACGGCCAGGAAACCGAGGCCCGCAAGCTTACGGAGTTCAATTATGATGGCGACGAGCTACAGATAGAAGCAGTAGGCGGTGAGGCTGTACTGCTGCTCGGCCACGCCAAGCCATTTCAGGAGCCGATCGTATCCTATGGCCCGTTCGTGATGAATACGGAGCAGGAAATCCGGCAGGCTTACCAAGACTACCAAGCCGGCAAGTTTGGCCAGTGGGAAGATTAATTGCCTTAGTGTAAAGTAAAGGGCTAGGAAAAACGTCTCTGCCAGTAAGCTGCTTTACTGGCTGGTAGCCACCGCCCAATGACCGACGTTTTTACTTCTTCCTCAGATAAAATCGCTGAAAGATTGTGCACAACCTTTCAGCGTCGTACATTTGTAACAGATTCTGTTACGTATTCCCTCATGAACACTCGGTTTGCCGTTGCAACGCATATTCTGGCCTACTTAGCCCATGCGCAAGGGCAGCAGGTATCGTCGGAGGTATTGGCGTGCAGCGCGGGTACGCACCCGGTGGTAGTACGGCGGCTCATGAGTGCGTTGCGCGAGGCTGGCTTTGTACAGAGCCAGCGCGGAGCCGGTGGCGGCACGGTGCTAGCACGCCCAGCCACTGAAATCACACTGCTTGATGTGTTTCGGGCGGTGCAGGAAACCGATCCTGATATTTTTCAACTAAGCAGCACCAACCCCAACACCCACTGCGATGTAGGCGGCGTGATGCAGGAAACCCTGGAAAGCTTGTTTGGGCCAGCTCTCGAGGCCATGCGCGTTGCGCTGGCCGCCGTGACGGTAGAACAGGTGGCCCAAGAACTACGCAAGCGGCTGCCGGGCCAGTGCCCTGGAGCAGCAGCAAGCTAGGCTTCTTTTTATTTGCCCTGAAATGTAACCAAACCAGTTACTTTCTGTTTATCAACGTCTTCCGTGCGGTCATCATCGGCCAGCGGCTAACCTTTACCAGGGCAGCATTCCTGGATAGGCCGGAAAAGCCGGTTCTCAACTCATGAAAAAATTACTTGGCGTGGGGCTTGCCCTCCTCGTCGTGGTGGGCAGCCTGCTGGCTTCCCGCTGGCTTACTTCCACTCCGGCGCAGCTAACTTCTGAGCTGCCTATTATTGCAACCTCGCACTTCTTGCCTGAGCCTGCGAAGACTAGCCCTTTGAATACCGTGAAGGGTGAGCCCGTACTGGCGCTCCAAGCGGGCCGGGTATGGGAAATCTACTTCCACGAAGGCCAGCGCGTGCGTAAAGGGCAGTTGCTGCTAAAGCTGGTAGAAAAGCTGCCGAGCGTAGCGCAGCAGCAACTGCAGGCCCGTCTGCAAAAGCAGCAGCAAGCCCTTGATGCGTTACTAGCCACCCAGCCAGCCCCAACCGCCTCCGCCTTAACAGCCGCCCGTGAGCAGATAGCGGCTACCCGCACCCAGCTGGCCCGGGCCGTGCCCATGCTCAGCTTCCTGTATGTTTCGGCCCCGGCCGATGGCCTGATTACGGGCCGCCTGGTGGCTACCGGCGACTACCTCACCCCGCAGATGGAAGTGGCCCGGCTGTCTTCGGAGTTGCCGGAGGATACCACGCTCCTACTTTCCAGCGTTGAGTAAGCCCGCGGCCCCTTCTTCTTTTACCTCTCTTCTCAGTACTTGCTGCCGTATCAGACTATGGAACAGCTCATTCGCTACCAAGTAGAGCGCATGCTCCGCAAAAAACACCGCAACCCCGCGCTTCAGCTCACCCCTGCCTCCCGCTTACACGAAGACGTAGGACTTGACTCTATTGACATGGTGGAGCTGGTAATTAATCTGGAGAACCGCTTTCACATCGAAATTTCAGACCCCGAGCTGGAAGGCCTGCGCACTGTGCAACACGTGCTCGATTGCGTAGATGAACACCTGGCCGCCACGGTACACTAGGTCGTCGCTCAGCCCAAAGTTCTTGCAGAAACAGATACTGGTTACCGCCCTTATCTGCCCTGGTCCGGCCCCAGTAGCGTTGTTTAGATGACAGCTACTGGGCTGCCGGGCTTTTTTTGTGGCGCTAGGTACCGGCCGCTCGTAAAGCCTGCCTTACACCACTGGTTGGCGCCGGCCTATTTGCAGCCAGTTAATCGCCTCCCGCTCATCTATAAAACGCTCTGCTATAAAGGGTTTGTCAGCAAAAAAGCTAACGGGCGGAAAAGCGGCATCGGCTTCGGCATCGCGCATGATGGCGGGCACGAGCAGATACGCTAGGTAAGTGCGGCCACCCAACCGCGCTGACAGCATGGGCAGAAACGTGGTTATCATCCAGCGGGCACCATCCCGGTCGGTGTTATAGCGGCGGCGGGCATCGAGCAGCCACTGCCGGCACTGGCGCTGGGCCGCTTCCTCCAGTAAGTAGAGGTAGCCGGTACGCATCTCCTCTTCGGTTACTTTCCGCATCCACCGAATCAGTAGCACGTCCAGGTCTTCACGATACGAGACTTCCAGGTACTCCGGGGCAACTGCCGACATGTGCAAAAGGAAAAGAACTACATCAAAGGTAACAGCCTACTTTCGCAACCATAGTAGCCATTCTTCTGTTTTTGGCACTTCTTCGACCAACTCCGTATCTTTTTCTATGATTCCTTTGATTGCCTATACGCCGCGGCTTACCCTGATAGCAGCCAGCCGGGCCCTGCTCACCGCCGAACTCACAAAGCCCCAGTACTTTCCTGTGCTACTGGGTGCGGCCATGCCAGCGCACTGGCCCCCCGGCGAGTACGACGAGGACGCCATGCGTTATTTTCTGGAGCAGCTTACGGCGGGCGGCCGCACTGCCGCGGGCTGGTACGGGTGGTATGCCATTCTGCGCGCCGGCCAGGAAGCTCCTGTTAATACCATCATTGGCACCGGCGGCTTCCATGGCCCCCCAGTGAATGGATCGGTGGAAATAGGCTTTTCGATTGCCGATGACTGGCGCAACCAAGGCCTGGGTACAGAGCTGGTAGCCGGCCTGGTGCGCCACGCCGCCGATACCGAACTAGTGCGTCACCTCACGGCCCGCACTACCCCTGAGAACTCCGGCGCCCAGCGTATTCTCGAGCAAAACGGCTTTCGCCCTACTACCACCCTCCCCGACGAAGATGGCCGTCTGCATTTCGAGCGAGATATTATCGAGACGGATAAAACCGAGAAAAAATAATTTCCAACGAAGCCGTTGGCAGCTACTTCTGCCTGATGTGCCCTGGGTTGTTAGCAGCCTGGGGCATGTTTATTCTGGGCCTTAGGTAGTGGATTGCTGCAGGTGAGCCGGTACTTTTGCTTTCCTTTTTGTCCTGCCCGCTATGTCCGCTGCTACCGGTACTCCCCTTACCTACCGCCCTGAGTTGAATGGAGTGCGGGCCATTGCGGTATGGGTGGTAGTGGTGCAGCACTGGGCCTCGCCCCCTATCATGATGGGGGAAGTAGGGCGGCAGCTGTTCTTTGTACTCAGCGGCTACCTGATTTCGGGTATTGTCTGGAAGCAGCAGGTATATCCGGGTGCTCCGGGCCCCTGGCGGCAGCGCCTAGGTACGTTTTATCTGCGCCGTCTGCTCCGGATTATTCCACCCTACTACTGTGCCCTGGCCGTTAGTGCTTTGCTGCCTCTGGAAACCGTGCGCGAGTACGCGCTCTGGTTTATGCTACCTACGGCAAACCAGTTATTTTACCACCTCCAGCGCTGGGGCGAAGGCTGCGGACACTTCTGGACCCTGGCCGTAGATGAGCAGTTCTACCTTTTGTGGCCGCTGCTGCTGGGGCTGGTGGGCCGGCGCTGGAAGTGGTTTGTACTCATTGCTGGCCTAGGCTTGGCGTTCCGGGTAGGCTGGGGCCTGTTGGTCACTTCGGGCTTTCTGCTGGTGCTGCTACCCTCCTCTATTGATTTGTTTGCGGCCGGTACGCTGCTACGCCTCTTTGAGAAATCAGAAAGGCTAGGCCGTTGGGCCAAGGGGCGCTCTGTGCTGCTGGCCTGGGCAGTATGGTGGACGGCCTGGTGGTTTCTGCACCGAGTGGAGGGCGGCGCCACCTGGATTATGGTATTTCCTACTATAGGCTCGGTAGCGGCCTTCCTTACCCTGGCCTGGCTGTTGCGCAACCCCGATGCTGCCCGCCGAATGGGGCTGCTACACCCGGTACTGCTATGGCTGGGTAAGCGGAGCTTCGGAACCTACTTGTACCATTTGGTATTGCCGGTATTTTGGCAGCGGGTGGTGTACAAGCTATTCTCGGCAGAGTCTGGCTGGCGCGAAATTCTGCTGGGGCCTATTCCTACGTTACTGGTGCTTACGCCCCTGCTACTGTTGCTCTGTGCGGCTTCCTGGCGCTTCATTGAGGCCCCCCTCGACCGCTTCAAGCGCCACCTCACCTACGCTCCTACCACGGAGCCCGTGCCGGTGCGTTAGTTGGCCTCACTAGCAGCACCTAAAGCCGCCAGCGTTAGCGGCCCCTCCGATACAAACCGCAACTGCGCTGGCAGCCCTGCTTCCTGCATATCGTGCAGCAGGCCCTCTCCCGAAGCTTCCGGGGTAAAGTCGTTGGTAGTGGTGGAAATGAGCGTAACCGGCCGGTTTGGCAATTTTTGCAGGGTAGCGCTGCGGTCAAGCACGGCCGGAAATACCGCCGCGTATAAAATCAAGCGGCTGTAGGGCACGTGCCCATTGGCTAGCCAGCGACAGGCAACAGCAGCGCCGTGCCCATACCCCAGCACCGTGATGGACACCCCCTTGGGGCAGGCAGCCAGCACATGGTCGGCCAAGGCATTTAGGTAAGTGTTCAGGTCGGCCAAGTCGGGCGCCAGCGAATCATCTGTAAACCAACTGGCACCGGTCACTAACTTATCAGTGAGTTCGGCAGGCAGGGTATAGCGCGAAAGGGCTTCTGGCAGAATAAGCAGGCGTTCGGGTGTATCGAGGGTAATGAGCTGCGCCGCAAAATCTTCCAACGACTGCCCGCGCCCGTGCAAACAAAACCACACGTGCTGAATGTCAGGGCCGGGCTCACCGAGGCTGATGTACCGCGCCGTACGGGAAGTAGTAAAAAGCTGAGGCTTCATAAACAGGAGTTTCTGATTTGAAAAGAGAGTAGGTAGGCCGCTTCTTAAAGACGAGTAGTTACATCGGAAGGATACCGCACTAGGTCATTCCTACCAGTAAACCCGACACAATGACTGGCAAAAACCGGCTTAATGCACCTTAAAACGGACATTATGTCTTGTATTAGTATTAAGTGGCCATTGGGGTATGTTGGTACAGGATTTGAAATACCCCTGGTACATCATCCAGAAAGGAACCTAACCATGAATCTGATCAGCAAAGACTTTATCCGCAACATTGCTCCGCAACTCGACCTGCTTAACACGCTAGGTGGTGGTATTGCGCAAGCCGTGATTCGGGTCGACAAGCGGGAGAAGGGCGTGGTAGTCCGTGTGGCTGCCCCGTCGGTGAGCCCTGAGAACTTTCACGTTGTGCTCAATAACAATGTGCTGACGGTGTTTGCCGAGTATCGTAACTCGCCCGAAGACAAGCTGGCAGCGCCATTGTTCACGCGCGTTCTGGCCCTGCCCGATAACCTCGACCAGAGCCGCATCGATGCCGTGTTTGAAGGTCAGGAACTGCTGGTACGCATTCCGTACCGCGACACCACGGCCGCTGCGCGCGAAATCACCATCAAGCAGCGCTAATCCACTAGCTGCTCATAACGCCGGGACCGACCGGCCACCGTATGGTTTCACTTGCCACTGCCGGCTCGGTAGTGGCTTTTTCATGCCCGCTTAGCTACTAGCTACTACCAGTATCTAAACCTTATTCCTTCTGCTATTCGAACAGAGGCCACAACAATAGAAAGCCAGTGAGCAGGGAGAGGTAAAACCAGCCCATGAGGTGCCCGCGGTAGCGGCGCGGCAACCGGTTGCTCAATACCAGCACGGCCACTACTACCAAGGCCAAGTACAGCAGCAGAAACACCACCGTTTTCACCCAATTGCTGACAATGGTATTTTCGGGCTGCATTTGGTTGCTCATGCCCAGTCCGGACGTGGCAAACCGCAGCACGTAGTACACTACCACCTCAAACAACACGAACAACGCGGCGCCCACCAGCAACGGCCGCAGCCCCGATTTTTGGGTGGTTTCAGCCATAACAGCACCTAGTAAAACAGGTAAAACAAGAATTCAAGAACCCAGACCAGGAGGTTTGGGCTTACCGCTTGCTTAGTATTTCAGCCGTACGGGTTCGGATGTACAGTTCCTCTACTTTGGCTCGGGCCCAGGGTGTGCGGCGCAGAAACGTGAGGCTGGACTTGATGCTCGGGTTCACGGCGAAACAGTTGATGCGGATGCGACTGTCGAGCTCGGGCCAGCCGTACGCCGCCACCAAGTACTCCAGAATCTGAGACAGGGTAACGCCGTGTAGCTCGCGGATGAGGTGGCCGGATTCGTCGCGGGCATCAGGAAGGTTGGGCAGGTCGGGCATGGTAGTAGGGCAACTTGTTGCTGCAAAAGTGCGAAAAAGCAGGCGGCTTCCGGCTGGCTTCACCCTAGTAAGGTACCAGACAAGCCCGTTGCGTCGTTACCTTTGACCACCTGCCTTTGCTTCATGAGTGCTTCTCGTCGTTCCCGTACTGGCGTTTCCTCGGCCCGGCGCCGGTTGCTGCCGCTGGCGTTGCTAGTGCTGCTGGTAGGGGCCCTCGTTTTTTATGGGAAATATCAGCGGCAGATTAACCGGTATGTTCGCCGCACCTACGCCACGCTCAGCAGCCGGTACCTGACGGGCCGCGAGAAAACGCCCCTGCTCACGGGCTATTCGGTGCATGGCATTGATGTATCGGCGTATCAGGGGCAGATAAACTGGCCGGAAGTAGCCGAGCACAACGTGCGGTTTGCCTTTATTAAAGCCAGTGAAGGCGTAACCCTGCGCGACGTACGGTTTCAGCGCAACTGGAAAGGCGCACGGGCCGCTGGTATTTACCGCGGTGCCTACCATTACTTCCAGCCCAACTACGACGGCGCCCAGCAAGCCAACCTGTTTACCCGCACGGTGCCCCTAGCCCCCGGCGACTTACCGCCCGTGCTCGATGTAGAACACGCTGAGTTTCATGATGTGGCCCAGATGCGGCGCGGCGTGGCTATTTGGCTGCGGCTAGTAGAGCGCCACTACGGCGTGCGGCCCATACTCTACTCCAACTACAGCTTTTACAAGCGCTACCTGGCCGGGCATTTTGATGCGTACCCGCTGTGGCTGGCGCACTATGAGGTAGCACAACCCGTATTGCCGCGCGAGAAATGGATCATCTGGCAGCATTCCGATGAGGCCTACATTCCCGGCATTCGGGGCACCGTGGACTTCAATGTATTTCAAGGAAATTTTGAACGCCTGCTAGCCCTGCGCATTCCTTCGCGCACCCGGCCCCCAGGCACACTGGCCCACTAACGTTTCTGCCCATGCAATTCTCCGCTTTCCTTTCGTGGCGCTGGCTGCTGGCCTTTCCGGCAGCCGGACTGCTGGCCAGCTGCGCCGGCAGCTCCGGCGCCTTCACGCAATCTGGCAAGGCCTCTTTCTATGCTGATAAGTTTGAGGGGCGCAAAACGGCTAGCGGCACGGTGTATAGGGGCGGCCAGCGCACGGCGGCTCACAATACGCTGCCCTTCGGCACGGTGGTGCGAGTAACCAATCCGCGCAACCACCGATCCGTAAAAGTAACCGTCACGGATCGGGGGCCGCATGCCAAAGGCCGCATCATTGACCTTTCCAAAAAAGCGGCCCGCAAAATCGACATTATTGATGCGGGCGTGGCTCCCGTTGAACTAAAGGTAGTGCGCAAGGCACGCTAGCCCTCCGCTTTGCCCCAACCTGCCGTAGCAGCCATAGTGTATCCTAATCACCCTAAGCTTAGCTCACGCGATGCGCATTCGTAAAAAAGTACAGTGGACCATTCCCGCCGAAGCCGATCGATTTATCCAGCTCGGGGCCTTTGTAAAGGCCGCCGAAGTGCAAGGCTGGTCAGAAGCGGAAATACAGTTTGTGATGGATGAGGTGGTAGAAGCCGCCGATGAGGCAGAAGTAGCCCTCATCTTTCAGGATTATACGCAGCCCGTTCGGGGCTAACAAAAAAAGCGGTCCGGCTTCTGCCAGACCGCTTCCTAGGTCGAATAGTGCTTGTAACCTGCTTATTTAACCTTTTTCTTCATCTTGGCCTTGCTCTTGCCACCGTCGCGGGCTACTTGCAGCAGGCTGTCCTGCTCTGCTTTCATGGCTTTGGTAGTCAGGCGGCCGGTCAAGGACATGTAGTCGCCTTCTTTCAGCATGGCCGTGGTGCCATCGGTCATCGTTACGGTGCCGTCGGCGTTGATTTTGGTACCGTTCAGCAAGGCGGTTTCTGAGGTGAGGGTTTCGGTATGCGCGTCGCGCGTCATCATTACCTTGCCTTCTTTCATCATGAAACCGTCTTTCATAGTAATACCCACGGGCACCACTTTGGCCTTGGGCTGCACCGCCCGGCGCGGTGCTACTTTAGTTTGAGCCTGCGCGCACAGGGTAGTAGCGCCCAGTAGCAGTAAGGTAGCCAGCAGAGAAGAATGCACTTTCATAAGTAAGTAAAATGGGGTGGGTGGAAACACAGGCAAGGGGGAGCCGGCGGTCTAAAATACAAACTACGCGCCAAATTTCACCCCTACCTGCGGAGCAACCTAAGCTTGGATGGCTGCGTTTCAAAAAATATGCAGTAGATATACACCAACCGCATTTCCCGCTTTCATTTTTCGCCTGTTTTTTCCTGTTACTCTCGTGGATTACAAGGACTATTACAAAATCCTGGGGCTTGATAAGAAGGCTACCAAGGAGCAAATCAGAAAGCAATACCGGAAGCTGGCGCGGCAGTTCCACCCCGACGTAAACCCGAACGATGCCGAGGCGGAACGCCGCTTCAAGGAAATAAACGAGGCCAACGAGGTACTCAGCGACGACGAGAAGCGCCAGAAGTACGACCAGCTAGGCGCTGATTGGCAGCGTTACCAGCAAGCCGGCGGCCCCAACAGCCGCGGCAGCCAGGGCTTCGATTGGTCGCAGTATGCCCAGGGAGGCGGGTTTGGCGGGGGCCATGAAGACCCGTTTGGTGGCGCTGATTTCTCTGACTTCTTCAGCACTATGTTTGGTGGTGGTCACGCTGGTGGCGGCAGCACCCGGCCCCGCGCCGGCCAAGATTTTCAGGCGGAGCTAGAACTGACCCTGGAAGAAGCCTACCACGGCGGCCCCCGCACGCTCACCGTAAACGGTAAAAACCTGCGCATAACCATCCAGCCGGGCGTGGAAGATGGGCAGACCATCCGGCTGCGCGACCAGGGCGGCCCCGGCCGTAACGGTGGCCCTAGCGGCTCGCTCTATATCACGCTGCGCATCCTGCCCGACGCCCGCTATACCCGTTCTGGCCACGACCTGACCATGGACGTGCCCGTGAGCCTGTACACGGCCTTGCTCGGGGGCGAGCAGGTAGTAGAAACGCTTTCCGGCCCGGTTAAAATCACCATCAAGCCGGAAACCCAAAACAACACCCGGCTGCGGCTACGGGGCAAGGGCTTTCCGGTGTATCGGCAGGCGGGCCAGTTCGGCGACCTGTACCTGCGCCTTACGCTTACCTTGCCGCAACAGCTCACGGAGCAGGAAAAAACCTTGTTTCGACAACTGGCCAGCCTACGCCCGCAGGGTTGAGGCCAACCACTGACCTAGTACCCGCTGGCTTCGGCACTCATTTACTAGCTGTTACGGAGATGGAAACCCATATCATCACGATTACTTTTCAGGATTGCGCCGTGCGCTACGGCCTCACGGAAGCAGATGTACGCGAGTTTCTGGACCTGGGGCTGCTACACCCGGCCCCACACGTGCCCGAGGCTATAGCGGAGGAGCCCGACCACGTGGCGCGCCTAGCCCGGCTGCACCACGAGCTAGGCCTGAGCAAAGACAGCCTGGAGGTGGTGGTGGCCATGCGCCAGCGGATGGAGCAACTGCAACAAGAGCTCCAATTACAACGAGCCCGCGTTCGGCAGCTGGAGTTGTTTCTGCGCGGCTCAGGTCCTGTATTAGACATCGAGTTAGGGTAGTTCGAACCCGCTCTACCAATACGGCTCAGCTTACGCTACTGAACAGTAAATCAGAAACGTTGCAGGATTCCTAGGTGCGTTTGGACAGCAAAGCACAACTTTTCCGGTTGGCGGGTGTATAAAGGCGCAATCTGCTTTGCAGATTTTTCCCTTTCTGCCACCTTATCCACCTCTATATGCTTCCACGCATTCCCATTCCAAAGGCACTAGCCCTTGGGTTATCTGCCTGGGCCTTGGCGCCTTTAGCTTCTCACGCACAAACCGCCGACCGCAAGACGGCCATCGGGCTCAACGTGAGTGCCATGCAGTACAAAGGCAACTTCGGCTCCGACTACTGGAATTGGAGCGAGAATAAGTATGCCCCCGGCATCACCATCAGCCGCTACTTGACCAGCGGCCTGGACCTGCAGCTGAGCGGCAACTACGTCGAGTTCAAGAAGACAGCCCCCAACAGCGCGCCCCTCTTCGGCTCCAACTTCGCGACCAACGTGGTGAATGTGAACCTGGGCCTGAAGTTTAAGCTACTGGGCGAAGACTCGCCCGTACGCCCCTACTTGCTGGCAGCTCCCGGCCTGACGTACATGAGCCGTGAGAGCACCATCAACCGCAACAACCAGAACTCGGTCCTGAACGAAGACAAAAACCACTTCGACCTGTTCGGAGCAGCCGGTATTGACTTCCGCTTGGGTGATGCCGTGACCCTGTTTGTGCAGACCGGCCAGCACTTCCCGCTCAACGCCAACATTGACGGCGACCAAGCGCGCGACGACAACAAGATTGACGACCGGTTCCTGCAGCACACCGTGGGCCTGAATGTGGCCCTAGGCAAAGCCAAGGACGAAGACAACGATGGCGTAGCTGACCGCAAAGACAAATGCCCCGGCACCCCGGCCGGTGTAGCCGTAGACGCAAACGGTTGCCCGCTTGATGGCGACGCCGATGGCGTTCCGGACTATCAGGATAAGTGCCCCACCGAAAAAGGCCTAGCCGCTCTCGAAGGCTGCCCCGACCGTGACGGTGACGGCGTGCGCGACGGCGACGACAAGTGCCCCGATACTCCTGGCAAGGCCGAGCTCCAGGGCTGCCCTGATTCCGACAATGACGGCGTAATCGACCAGGACGACAAGTGCCCCGACACTCCCGGCGGCGTGAAAGTAGATGCTACTGGTTGCCCTATTGATACCGATGGCGACGGCGTTCCGGATTACCAGGACCGTTGCCCCAACCGCCCCGGCCCCGCCTCGAACAAAGGCTGCCCCGAAATGAAGCTGGAAGAGAAGAAGCGCCTTCAGGAAGCGACCAAGTACATCCAGTTTGAGTTCAACAAGGCTACTTTGAAGCCGATTTCGTTCCCGACTTTGGATGGCCTAGTACAAATCCTGAACGACTACCCGGATTATAATCTCGGCATTTCGGCTCACGCTGATAACGTAGGCAACGATGACTACAACCTACGCCTCTCCGATGACCGTGCTGCTTCGGCCCGTGCCTACATGCTGCGCAAAGGCATTCCGGAAGCCCGTATCGTGTCGCATGGCTACGGTGAAAGCAAGCCGATTGCACCGAACACGACCGAGTCTGGCCGCGCCCTCAACCGTCGCGTAGAGTTTGATGTGTACCTGCCCGGCGACCCGAACCCCGCGGAAACCAAGTACGGCCCAGCTCCAGAAATTCCGGCCGCTCCAGCTAAAGTTGCTCCGGCTCCTGCCAAAAAGGCTCCCGCGAAAAAGGCCCCGGCCCGCAAGCCAGCGCCCCGCCGGAAGTAATTCCGATTCGACCACCTAGTAAAAAGGCCCGCTCAATTGAGCGGGCCTTTTTTGTGTTCTCCAAGGGTGCGCGCTTACTGGAAAGTATGCCTGCCGAGGTTGGCCGATTGTTACTACCTAGTGCGTGAACACCAACCGCCACCTGAGAGCTTATACCATATCCACCACCAAAGCCAGCAGTAGCCCGGCCAGGGTAGCGAGGGTTTTGCGCACGTTCAGGCTATGGTCGGGGCTAGTCTCGAACAGGATGGTAGTGGACACGTGCAGAAAGTTACCGGCCACCAGCCCCAGCAAAGCCGCATAAATCCCACCCGTCAGCAGTTCTTCTAGCACTACAAAGTTGCTGACAACCATGCCGGCCGGCCCAGCCACCGCAAACAAGAGTAGGTAAGGCATTGCCCGCGCAAAGGAGCCCAGGCGCAGCAGCAGGGCGGCCATAAGAGCAAATGCGGCCGGAATATGGTGCAGCGCTACCCCCGCCAGAATAGCATAGAAATTTCGGCTTACGTCGCCGGCTTCAGGCGTTTTCACCAGAATACTACCCTCCAAAAACGAGTGAAGTACCAGCGAGAACAGTAGCAGAAATGGCACCCTACCGGCGTGCTCAGTGTGATGATGTACGTGCCCGTGCTCCACGCCCTGCGAAAACACCTCCAGCAGCATTTGCCCAAAAAAGCCCGCCAGCACAAAGTACCCCACCCGGTGCCCCGGCAGCATTTGCAGGGCCTCTGGCAACAGGTGCGTAACGGTAAGTGTGAATAGGTAAGCACCGCTGAAAGCCAGCAGGGGCTTCATCCAGGTGGTACGCGCCGTTGGTACCAGTCGGGTGAGCCAGCCAGCCCCCAGCACAGTTAGAAACAACGCAAAAACGGCAAACCACATGGCAAGAAACTAGGAGGGGTCGGGGATAGGAAAGGGGGTAGCAAATCAAGCAAGGCTGCGCACAGCGGGTTGCTGGCGCTTGATGCCGTTGCGCTGAGTACTTGGGTTGCGCAGTCTATTTCTTTAGCACGAAAATCATACGCGGGCTGGTGGCTTCATCATACGGGCCCAGGTGGTAGTCTCCTAGCACCTCCGCCAGCCGCAACCCAGCCATGTGGAAATACTCTTCAAACCGCTCCCGGCTCAGGGCCCGAACTCGCTCTTCGTAGTGCTGCTCCTGCCCTGCCGCGTCCAGAAAGCTGATTTCCTTGACAATGAAATCGTTCTGAAAGTGGCGGTGCAGCCGAAACTCGGTGCCATCCACCACTTTGGTTTCGTGGGCTACCAAGTGCTGAATAGTGCGCGCGGTATTCAGGAAGTCGATAACCATTTTGCCCCCAGGCCGCAGGGCAGCTGCCGCATTACGGAGCGCTACCACATTTTCCGTTTCCTGCTCAAAGTAGCCAAAGCTGGTAAACAGATTGAAGATGAAATCGAAGGGGGCGTAAGGCAGTGGCTCACGCATATCGTGCACATGAAAGCGCAGGTGTTCGTGGGCAAATTGCTGGGCGTGTGCAATGCTTTGGGGCGACAGATCAACGCCGGTTACATCGTAGCCTTGCTCGCTGAAATAGAGTGCATGGCGGCCTTTTCCGCAGGCCAGATCCAGCAGCCGGGTAGTAGGCTTGGGGTGCAGATGCGCCAGCAGCTTGGCCAGGAAAGCCCGGGCCTCAGTGTAGTTCCGGTCGCGGTACAACTGGTGATAGTAGGGCGAATCAAACCAGGTACTAAACCATTCGGTGGGCACAGAAAGCATAATAGCAGCAGCAAATAAAACGGAAAAGGGGCGCTTGCACGCCCCTTCTCGACAAGACAGCAAACAGTCGGCCATATTTGCAACAATGATGCAAATATGGCCGACTACTTTTTAAGATCAAAGCGAAGCGGCTGGTTTGGCAGCGGTATTGGCTTCCAAATCCATCCCACACACCGGGCATTTGCCAGTTGTGTTGCTGGCGCTGCCCTCACAGCCCATGGGGCAGATGTAGGCGGCCGTAGCAACTGGGGCAGTGGTGCTGTCGGCAGACGCAGCAGAAGCAGCAGGCGCAGCGGCTTCCGTAGTAGTTGCCGGTTGCTCAGCTGGTTTCGACTGGCAGCTACCTAGCACACTACCCATTACGAGGAGCGCAACTGCAGCCGCTGGTTTCCAGAATGTTTGCATAACCAACCCGGCTACTTATTCCTTGTCGGGGCCAGCAGCCTCAGCTTTCTGGTCGCTGGCAGCCTTTGGAGCTACAGGAGCTTTCTTGACGCTCTTAGTAGCGTCGGGGTTGTTGGTTTGGGCAGCATCTTCGGCATCGGCCGTACGGGCCTTCTCGGCGCTAACGCCTTCACGGTGGTCCACACCCTCTAGGTCAGCGTGGGAGCTGATGGGCCGCTCAATGGCACCGCCTTTCGACTGGTCGGCGGCAGCAGGCGTGTGCTGGTCAAAATTATCGGAAGAGCGGCTGCCGGGCTCTACCATATCTACCGATACCTTGGCTTCCGGACGCCAGTCCGAAGGTTCGCTGCTGCACGCATTCAGGGCCAGCGTAGCCAGGGCCAAGGCAGAAACTACAAGTTGCTTGCTCATGAGAAGAGGAAAAACAGAATCTTGAATAAGAGTAAGGACGTAAAAACGAGGCGGCAAGTTAACGCGGAGCGCTAGGCTGCGGCCGTACCACCGCCGGGAAGCAGATTTTTGCGCCGCAGCATGGCGTCAAACAGCTTTTGGTCGTTGGCAGAGTTAAAAATGCGGTCGGGCACCTGCAGAAAAATGGGCGTATCAAACGTTTTGGCCATCCAGAGGCGCCAGCCTTTCAGTTCCTGAGGCAACTCCGGCGCCCGCAATGACAGCAAATAGCCATCAGCTTCGCGCTTTACATCACCAATCATATCCCAGGTCAGGCGCATGCCTTCTTTCTCGTTGCGGCGCAGCACAATCTGCTTGTTATCAAACTCATAGCCCACCTTCTCAAACAGTGGCTTGGTTTGCTCCATTTGGGCCACCCCAGTCACTTGGGCTGAGCGGAACAGCACAAACAGCAGCGTGAGTACCAGCGCCGACGCCAACCACCACCAGGAATGCCAAATCACGACGGGCAGTAGGCCAACCGCAAAAGGAATGAGGGCATACCACCACTCTTTGCGCCACACCCGGGCCATGGCCAGGTTGGTGTAGGTGTTGGTATCAAGCTGGTGCTTTTTCGTGCGGATGGCCAGCGGCGAGGAGCCTTGCTGCGTTTGCTGCCGGTAGCCGCCACGTTGGTTAGGAAGTTGCATCTGTGGGTAATAGGTAAATGTGCGGTATGTGGTGAATGCGCAGCCGGGTAAAAGAAACGATGACTAGCTCTTGTCAGAGCCGGAAGTGCTCTGCTCACGCCGTCGGATTCTTTCTCTTCAACTAGTACGCTTTCAAACTCATGTCGAGGCTTTGGATAGAATGCGTCAGGGCCCCTACGGAAATGTAATCGATGCCGGTAGCCGCTATTTCTGCAATAGACTCTTCCGTAATTCCTCCGCTGGCTTCCAGCGGAAAACGGCCGGCTACTAGGGCCACGGCCTCGCGCAACTGCGCCGGCGCCATATTATCGAGCATGATGCGGTCGATGCGGCCAGTTTCTACGGCTTGCTGAACCTCAGCCAGATTGCGGGTTTCTATCTCGATGGGCAATTGCCGGCCGGTGCGGGCCAGATACGCGCGCGAGGCTTCAATGGCCTGCCGAATGCCGCCGGCATAATCCACATGGTTATCCTTCAGGATAATCATATCAAAAAGACCATAGCGGTGATTTAGGCCGCCGCCAATCAGCACCGCCCACTTCTCACACATTCGGAAATTGGGGGTCGTTTTGCGGGTATCAAGCAGACGGGCCTTCGTGCCGGCCAGCAGGCTTACCAAGTGGGCCGTGTGCGTGGCAATACCACTCATGCGCTGCATACAGTTGAGTACCAAACGCTCAGCCGTCAGAATGCTTTGCGCGCGGCCCTCCACGGTAAAGGCAATATCGCCATAGGCCACCCGGGCACCATCCTGTAGGCGAACTTCCATGTGCAGGTCAGTATCTACCTCCCGGAAGATATGCCGCGCCAACTCTACGCCAGCCAATACTCCTTCATCTTTTACCAGCAAGTGCGCGCGGTTACGGGCATCTGCCGGAATGGCCGATAGCGCCGAATGGTCGCCGTCGCCGACATCTTCGGCCAGGGCCGTACGGATAAAGGTGGTTAAGGCTTCCGGAGTGAGGTAGTGGGGGTTTTGCACGGTGCAAAAATAGCAAAAAGGGGCCGTTTCGTAGCCCTTCCTTCGGAAAGCCCGTGCCAGACTACTCAGGACACAAAAAAGCGCCGCGGAAGGGTTCCGCGGCGCGCTTTTTTAGTCCTAAAATAAGGAGCAGTTAGTTTTCTTTGGTAAAGTCGATGGTGGCAATCTTCATGCTGCCGCCCGCCGATTT
Source organism: Hymenobacter tenuis (assembly GCF_054780495.1). Classification (NCBI taxonomy): domain Bacteria; kingdom Pseudomonadati; phylum Bacteroidota; class Cytophagia; order Cytophagales; family Hymenobacteraceae; genus Hymenobacter; species Hymenobacter tenuis. Next base: position 23,934 of record NZ_BAAGWF010000003.1, on the reverse strand, counting down.
CATTTTGACAAACATGCGGTATGCACCGTCTTTGCCGGCGTATTTGCCTACTGCGTAGGGCGTGCCTTCGTTGCTGCCACCATAGTGAATGAAGTCAAAAGTGGCAGGTGAGTGTTTCGCGAAGAAGTCTTTCATCACGAACTCAGCCTGAGTAGCGCTGTAGCTTTGCTTGTCACCATCGAAGCTTAGCTCGACGGAAGGGGCGAAAAGCTGAGCCAAATCACGCGAGGAAGAACTGCGGATGGCATTACGAACGGGGACAAACGCCTCGCCCTGGGCCAAGGCCCCCATCGACAGCAATAGGCCCCACACCAGGGCGAAGGCCAAAAAGAAGTTGCGTTTCATGCTAGCGTAAAGAGTTCGTCATGGGGTTCGCTAAAACTATGCCAACTTGGCACCACTTATTTATTCCGCCCTTTTACCCTGCTGCCTTGGGGCCAAGTTAGGGAAAATGCGGGCTTTTTGGCCCATCTGGCCTATCTTTGCTTCCATGAACAAACAGGTATTGTTGGTGATTCTGGACGGCTGGGGTCTGGCGCAGAATAAAGAGGTTTCGGCTATTGATCAGGCTCGTACACCTTTCGTCGATTCGCTGTTTCAGCGCTTTCCGCACAGCCGCCTGCAAGCCTCTGGGGAGGCCGTAGGGCTGCCAGACGGGCAAATGGGCAATTCTGAGGTGGGCCACATGAACATTGGGGCTGGCCGGGTTGTGTACCAAGACCTTGTGCGCATCAACAAATCCATCCGGGAGCGGAAATTGGGCCTGATGCCGGCACTCACTAAAGCGTTTGAGTACGCCCGCCTCAACAACAAACCGGTGCACCTGATGGGCCTGCTCTCCGATGGCGGCGTGCACTCGCACATCGAGCACTTGAAGGCCTTGTGCACCCTAGCGCACGATGCCGACGTACATAACGTGTTTATTCATGCCTTTACCGATGGCCGCGACACCGACCCCAAAGGTGGCGTGAGCTACGTGAACGACTTGGAGCAGCATTTGCAGCGTGGCGCCAGTGGCAAAATTGCCTCTATTGTAGGGCGCTACTACGCCATGGACCGCGACAACCGCTGGGAACGCGTGAAGCTCGCGTACGATTTGCTGGTAAACGGCAAAGGCGCACCTTCTCAGAACCTGATCCAGAGCATGCTGGACTCTTATAAAGAGGGCGTAACCGACGAGTTTTTGAAGCCGATTGTAAAAGTGGGCGCCGATGGTTTGCCCATGGCTACTATTCAGGAAGGCGACGTGGTGATCTGCTTTAACTTCCGCACCGACCGAGGCCGCGAAATCACGCAGGCCCTAACGCAGCAGGATTTCCACGCCTTTGAAATGCACCGGCTGAACCTGCACTACCTCACGATGACGAACTACGACGCCACTTTCGTGGGCGTTACTCCCATCTTCGAGAAGGATAACTTGGAGGAAACGCTGGGCGAAGTGCTGGCCGCGCACCATAAAACGCAGATCCGCATTGCCGAAACCGAGAAGTATCCGCACGTAACGTTCTTCTTTTCCGGGGGCCGTGAAGTGGAGTTCGAGGGCGAAAAACGCATCATGCGCGCATCTCCTAAAGTAGCCACCTACGATCTGCAGCCTGAGATGAGTGCCTTTGAGCTGCGCGATGCCCTAGTACCGGAACTGCAGGCCAAGTCTGCCGACTTCATTGTGCTGAACTTTGCCAACACCGATATGGTGGGCCACACCGGGGTGTTTGAAGCCGCCGTAAAAGCAGCAGAAGCCGTGGATGAATGCACTAAAGCAGTCGTGGAAGCAGCCCTGGCCTCGGATTACGCCTGCATCATTATTGCGGATCATGGCAACGCCGACATGATGATTAACCCCGATGGCACCCCCAACACGGCGCACACCACCAACCTGGTACCCTGCATCATTGCCAGCAACGACTACCAAGGCACCGTGGCCGATGGCAAGCTGGGTGATATTGCCCCAACCGTGTTGCAGTTGATGGGTCTTCCACAGCCGGCAGTTATGGGCGGCGTGAGTTTGCTGCGGCCCGCAACCACCCCGAATGCGTAAGCGGTATGGCGGCGTAGTGGCTGCCCTAGCCTTGTTGGCGGCTTGCAGCCCCGGCGAGGACGCCACTATGCGCACTAACCCAGCTAACCGTCGGCCCTCGTATTTCGATTTAATGGGCTTTCTGGAGCAGCAGACTAGCTTGCTCAATGGCCGGAAGCCGCCAGTTGAAAAACAGGTGTTGCTGCGCAATGGACAACAAGAGGTAACCCAGGTTACTCCGCCCGACTGGAGTAAAGAACTGCAGATATTTCAACAGGCCGACATCAACAAGCCGGCGTTGCGGGGCCTGTACCAACTGGACTCTACTACCACTGCACAGGGCCTAACGCGCCGCGTGTATCAGCGCCAGCCTGGCACCGAGCACCCGGTTACTCAGCTCACGGTGGTAAGCAATGGCCCTGATGTCCAGGAGCTTACGGCCACAATTGCCCAGGATAACCCGCTGGTATATTCTGCCAAAACGCTGGAAATTCGTTGTCAGAACGGATTGTTGAGCAGTTACCGCGTGGAAGGTGTGCAGAAACTCATTCTGTTTGACTCAGTGCACTACGCCGTGCAGGGCCAAATAAAGTAACCAGCTGCCGTGTAAACGCAAGGCCTCGCTCTGATACTTATCAGAGCGAGGCCTTTATGCTTTCTAACCAAGTGTAAGCTTAATCTACGTACGGCTCTACGTGTACGGCGCTTAGGCGGCCGCTTTGGTAGATGACGGAAACATAGTTGGTGCGCTCCGTGTCGCCGATGCGTACCCGGCTGGCTTTGGCGCTTGCGGGCCGGCAGGCTGGCTCAAGGCGGGTGCGCAATCGGCGGCCATAAGCTGGCTGGAAGTTGACAATAGTAGCGTCGCGCAGCAAGTCTTTTTCCGGAGCGCGGTAAAACTCGAATACATTGCCCTGATGGCGTACCAGCAGAATAGTATCGATCTGCCCGGCTTCGTACATATTTCGCAACGGCTTGCGGGCCACTACCTTACCACCATGCGCCAACAGCTCCTGCACGGTTGGCTCGGCGCCGAATGGCTGACCCGCCAGGGAGTCGTTGGTGAGCCGAACAATGCGTGTGGCAACTGGAGCAGCGGGTGCCAGCCGGTTAGGCGGGGTTTGTGGGGTAGTCTGCCTGGATTTGGCTGTCGGAGTGTCGGCGGCCTTGCTTACACCAGCCTGCAACAACAGCGCCGCAGTGAGCGACACGGCCGAAACGGCTTTGGTAGCAGATAAAAACAGGGCAGCAGACATGGCAACGGAGCTTTTGGCCCTATACGCAAATTTCGGGGGTATGGCCCAGCCACTCCCAACTATTCCGCTCAACTACTGTGTTTTGCCCACCGACTGCAGCTATTGCCCCATCAAGGTGGCCAGTACCCAGCGGCGGCCCCCGTGGTTGCGGTGCTCGCCCAGATAAATGCCCTGCCAGGTGCCGAGGGCCAGGGTTCCGTTGCTGATGGGTATGCTCACCGCGTGGCCTAGTAAACTTGCTTTGATATGCGCTGGCATATCATCGGAGCCCTCCAGGGTATGGCGGAAATACGGTGCATTTTCCGGCACGGTGCGGTTAAAGAACTGCTCGAAATCGTGCCGCACGGTTGGGTCGGCGTTTTCATTGATGCTTAAGCTAGCCGACGTGTGCTGAATGAAAAAATGAGCCGTACCCATCTTCAGCTGCTCCAGCTCGGGCAGCTCGGCGAGCAGCAAATCAGTAATCAAATGAAAGCCCCGGCTCACGGCCGGCAGCCGCAACCGCTTCTGAAAGAAATGCATGCTAGTAAAGCTCAGTGATTGAAAAAAGGCGCAGGCTACTAGGCATCAATAGTGGATAAACCGCTCATGAACTGGCGTGCTGATGTAGCCTACTAGGGGTTCTTGCGCTCATATGCCCCCATATCCGGCGCCGAGGTGTCGCGAGGGCGGTTGAGCAGGTCTGTGGTCAGGCCGGGGAGCGGCCGGGCTTTGTTGCTGGCCGGCGAAAGAGTATCGAGCTGAAAATCGAGGGTGCGGCCCCGAAAGCGGAAAGGAGTGCTCTTGAACAGGTAAGCTGGGCCTTCCGCCGGGTTCAGCAGGTTCTCATTCTTCTGCTGGCCTAGCGGCCCCGTGTTGTTGTATTTGCGGGTCCGGAGCACGCTGTTGCTGATGCTGATATTGCTGGCATATTGCTCTCCATTGCTGAACTCCAGCTCCTCCCCTTCCCGCATGCTTCCCCATACAATGCTGTTGCGCATGGTTAGGCGGGGCGCCGCAGCGGGCTGAAGTACGCCGTTTATCTTGATGGCATCGGCCAGCAGCACCGAAGGAGTTTGGCGGTTGGCGAGGGTAGTATAGTTGGCAATGGTGCAGTAGTCGAGCTGATACTGGCCGCCCTGCACAGCAAATAGAGCGTACTGCTCGCAGTTCGCCACTAGGGTATTGCGCACCGTGAAGTCGCCGGATATGCCTAGAATGCCAGCGCCTTCCAGCGAGAAGCCACCGTTGGCGCTAGAGATATTCCGAATCAAGCTATTTTCTACCAGTACACTAGGCCGCGGTTGCCGGTTAAGTGGGTTATACACCAGCAGCCCAAACGCACTGTTTTTGATTTCCGTGAAGCGCACCACGTTGTCGTGGCTGCTGGGGTCGAACTCAATGCCGCCCCACTGGCCCGGTGTTTCCTCGTACTGCGCTTCTAGCCGGTCGCCCTGGAAGCGCACAAAGTTGGGGTCGTTGGGCTTAAGCTCACCGGCTGGCCTGAACGTAGGGTTACAAAGCAGTTGCCCGCGCACCACCAGAAAAGAGCCAGCATGCGAGTAAATGCGGGCCCCGGCCTCAATGGTCAGGGAAGCAGCCGAATCAACTAGGACGGAGTTATAGATAACGTGGGGCTTATCGGCCAGCCAGGTAGTGTTGCTGCTTATCTGCTCGTTATCATGGAAATACGCGTTCTGCCCGTAGCTGAGCACCTTCACGTCCTGGTCGTTGCCATTGGTGCGGAAGCGCAGGTCGTCGATGACCAAAAAGGGCTTCACATCGGTGGGCGTGGGATTGATGGTGGCACGCACCAGCACCAGTAGGCTGTCTTTACCTCTGATTTCCACGTCGCGGGCGCTGAGGCCGGCATCGCCGTTGATGAGCAGGCTGTAGGCAACGCCGGGCCGATTTTGAATGCTAATTTCTGACACTCGCACGGCGCGAGCGTTGCGGTTGTACACCCACAGACGCTTGCTCACGGTGCCCACCGTCACGAACACCGTATCGAACTTGACCGTGTCGAGCGAAAATTCGAGCCTAGCGCTGCTGTCATTCGTGACGATGTCTTCCTTTGGCTCGCAGCCCGGAAGCAGCACCGTAACTGCCGACAGAAACACAAGCAACGAAAGGAGAAAGCGCATAGCAAGGCTTGGGAGTAAAAAAAGTCATCCTAAACATACCACAGAACCAGCTGAAGTTAGGCGTTACTACCGTGTAGTTTCGTTTAAACCTCAGCCGGTTATCGGGTATATTTAGGATGACAAACGGTCAAACAAGAGGCGTATTATCCCACGCCTTCCTTCAGGCGCTCAGCGCTTTCTGCTAGGCGCAGCTGCTCTACAAAGTCATCGATGTTGCCTTCCATTACGCTGGCTAGGTTGTGCACCGTGTAGCCAATGCGGTGGTCGGTTACCCGGCCTTGGGGGTAGTTGTAGGTCCGGATTTTGTCCGAACGGTCGCCGCCGCCAATCATGCTTTTGCGCGTAGCACCTTCCGCTTCGTTTTTCTTGGCCAGCTCAATCTCATAGAGGCGCGAGCGAAGTACCTGCAAGGCTTTGTCGAAGTTTTTGAGCTGCGACTTCTGGTCCTGGCACTGTGCCACTAGGCCCGTGGGTAAGTGGGTGAGGCGCACGGCGGAGTACGTGGTATTTACCGACTGACCACCAGGACCCGACGACATAAACAGGTCCTTCCGAACGTCGTTCATATCAATCTGCACATCCAGTTCCTCAGCCTCCGGCATTACCACAATGGAAGCTACCGAAGTATGGATGCGGCCTTGAGTTTCCGTGGCCGGCACGCGCTGCACGCGGTGTACGCCCGACTCAAACTTGAGCTTGCCGTACACGTCCTCGCCCTTCACGGCCAGAATAATTTCCTTGTAGCCGCCCGAAGTACCTTCAGTGGCATCAATGAGGTCCATGCGCAGGTTGTTCTTTTCGGCGTAGCGCATGTACATACGCTGCAGGTCACCGGCAAAGATGGCCGCTTCGTCGCCGCCCGCTCCGGCCCGGATTTCCATGATTACGTCCTTGGAATCGTTCGGGTCTTTCGGGATCAGCAGCTCTTTGATAACAGTTTCCAGACGCTCCTGCTCCGGATAGAGCGTTTCCAGCTCATCCTTCGCCATCTGCCGGAAGTCCTCGTCTTTTTCAGTGGCAATCACCTCCTTGGTGCTGTCGATGTTGGCCAGCACGTTCTGATACGCCTTGTACTCGGTCACGATTTTGCCGAGGTCCTTGTATTCCTTGTTGAGGGCCTTGAAGCGTTTCATGTCGCTCATAGCTTCGGGCTGGGTGAGCTGTTCGCTCACGTCCTCAAAGCGCCGTTGGATGGCCTCCAGTTTGTCTAGCATCTTGCCTTCAGAAAATGTATTGGGAGTGCAAAGGTACGGAAACGAATCCGTCCATAAATACGGCGGAACCACTTGTAAGAGAACCGCTAGCAACTTGCCGGAACCGGCTGGTTTTGGCAGGAGCTTTTCAGTAGGCTGTTGGGCGTCTGCTACTAGCTCCTGTTAGGCTCTGAACCGGCCGCGGGCTTGCTGGCTGCTTCTCCACAGAAAATCGAATTATTTATAGTTCAAACGTTTATCGTTTCAAAAAATTCCTACTTTGCAGTCCTCAACCCCGCGCTCATGGCCTTGCTTCGTGCCTTCCATGCTTCCACCCGCGCACTACCCATCACCTTGATGGGGACAGGGACAACCGTGATTACAACCCGCTAAGCGGGCCGCGGAATCCCTTTTTCTTTTGATTCGCTGCCCGCCTCGCCGGTACGCTCCCTACAAGGAGCCACCGAGCCGACGCGGGCTTTTTCATGTTTAACTGAACACAGAAACTATGCAGGTGCTGAAATTTGGAGGCTCGTCAGTGGCAACGGCCGATACTATCCGGCGGGTACTGGACCTGGCCGAAGCCGCTGCCCAGCGCGAGCCCACGGTGGTCGTAGTGTCGGCGCTGGGCGGCGTGACGGATGCCCTTATTACGGCGGGTCGGCGCGCAGCTGCTGCTGATGACAGCTACCGGCAGCTGCTCCTGGAATTGGAGCAGCGTCATCTGGAACTTGTTCGCGACCTGCTCCCACTTACGGGCCAGAGCGGGGTATTGAGCTTCGTGAAAACGCATTGCAACGAGTTGGAAAGCATCTGCACCGGCATCTATTCCCTAGGGGAGCTTTCGGCCCGAACCCTGGATAGGCTAGTAAGCTACGGGGAATTGCTGTCATCGAGGGTAGTGGCGGCGGGGCTGGCGGCCCGAAACACTCCGCACCAGTGGCTGGATAGCCGCCAGCTTATCCGCACCGATGCCAAATACGGCCACGCCACCGTAGATTTTGCCACGACCAACCCTCAAATACAAGCCGCCGTGAATGGGGTTGAAGTACGGCTGTATGTGGCCCCTGGCTTTGTGGCCGCCGCTCCGGATGGCAGCACCACTACGCTGGGCCGCGGCGGCTCCGACTACACGGCGGCCATTTTTGCCGGCGCCCTAGGTGCCTCGCGGCTTGAAATCTGGACGGATGTAAGCGGCATGATGACCGCTGACCCGCGCTTGGTGCGGGCCGCGCGCCCCATTCCGCGCATCTCGTACCAGGAGGCCATGGAGCTCTCGCACTTCGGGGCCAAGGTGCTCTATCCGCCAACTATTCAGCCCGTCATGCGGTCGGGCATTCCCCTCTTGATTAAGAACACCTTCGCGCCCGAAGCCGAAGGAACCCTGGTAGAAGTGGCCGCGCTCGGTAACCACGCCATTGTTCGGGGGCTCTCCAGCATTGGGCCAGTGGCGTTGCTGCGGCTGGAAGGAAGCGGCATGGTAGGCATTCCGGGGTTTTCGCGGCGGTTGTTTGCGGCCTTGGCCCGGGAGCAAATCAACGTGATTCTCATCACCCAAAGCTCGTCGGAGCACTCCATTTCCGTGGCCGTAAGTGCACCGGAAGCCGCCCGCGCCCGGCAAGCAGCCGATGAAGAATTTGCAGGCGAAATCAGTGCCGGCCGCCTTGACCCGCTGTACTGCGAAGACGACTTGGCCATTGTGGCGCTGGTAGGCGAGCAGATGAAAAATCATCCCGGCATCAGTGGCCGCATGTTCAGCGCGCTGGGGCAAAACGGTATTAACATCCGGGCTATTGCGCAGGGCTCCTCAGAAAAGAATATTTCCACGGTTATCCGGCAGCAGGACGTGCGCAAGGCTGTGAACGTGCTCCACGAAACGTTCTTTGAAGCTACTACCCGCCAGGTGAACGTGGTGGTGACGGGCGTGGGCAACGTAGGGCGCAAACTGCTGGAGCAGCTGGCACGCCAGCAGCAGTGGCTACTGGAGCGGTTGCAGCTGAACCTACGGGTAGTGGGCCTAGCAACAAGCAAACAGTTCGTACTTCAAGAAGAGGGCATTGATTTGGCTAACTGGCAGGCGGCACTACAGGCAGGGCAACCCTTGAATCTGGCCACCCTCACGAATGAGCTACTAGCCCTGAACCTGCGCAATACCGTGTTCGTGGACGTAACGGCCAGCGCGGAAGTAGCCCAGGTGTACCCCGCATTGCTGGCCCGCAGCGTGGCAGTAGTAGCCTGCAATAAGGTGGCCGCTTCAGCAGCCTACCAGGAGTATGCGCAGCTGAAAGCCCAGGCGCAGGAGTTCAACACGAGCTTCCTGTTCGAAACGAACGTGGGGGCCGGCTTGCCCATCATCGGGACGCTCAACGACCTGCTCCGCAGCGGCGACGAAGTACAGCGCATGGAGGCAGTGCTTTCCGGCACGCTCAACTTTGTATTCAATAACTATGATGGCACCCGACCCTTTGCTGAGGTGGTACGCCAGGCGCAGGCCGAAGGCTACACCGAGCCCGACCCGCGCCTAGACCTAACTGGCGTTGATGTGGCCCGTAAGATTTTGATACTAGCTCGCGAGGCCGGCCAAACCCTGGAAATGGAAGATGTGGAGAACGAGCCATTTTTGCCCGCTGCATGCCTAGTAGGCGATGTGCCTGCATTCTATGAGCAGCTGGCCGCGCACGAACCACACTTCCGTGGCTTATATGATGCGGCCGCCGCTAACGGCGCCAAGCTGCGCTTTGTAGCCAGCTACGCCGAAGGCCGCGCCTGCGTGGGCCTGCAGGCTCTCACTCCGGCCCATGATTTATACTCCTTGCAGGGCAAAGACAACGCCGTGCTTTTCTACACGAACCGCTACCTGGAGCAGCCGCTCGTAATTAAAGGGGCCGGGGCGGGGGCTGAGGTAACGGCCTCGGGCGTCTTTGCTGATATCCTGCGGGCCGTCCTGTCCTAGTAGCTCCTCTGACTTATACTATATGACCTTTTCTTCCCGCTCCGTAACTGTTCTGGCCCCGGCCACCGTGGCCAACGTGGTGTGCGGCTTCGATGTGCTCGGGTTTGCGCTGCACGAACCCAACGACGTGATGCAGCTACGCTTAACCGACCAACCAGGGGTAGTACTTATCAACGAAGACGACTTTCACCTGCCAACCGAGCCGGCGCGTAATGTGGCCGGGGCGGCGCTACTAGCAATGTTGCGGGCCGTGCCAGAACCACTGGGCGTGGAAGTGCGCATTCGCAAAACCATTAAGCCGGGCAGCGGCATTGGCAGCAGCGCGGCCAGCGCCGCCGGAGCCGTGGTGGGCCTGAACTATCTGATCCGCCACCGCTTCAGCAAGCCCGAGCTGATTGAGTTTGCCATGTACGGCGAAGAAGTGGCCTCCGGAGCGCGCCATGCCGACAACATTGCCCCGGGCATTTACGGAGGCGTTACGCTCATTCGGGCCACTACCCCTACTCCCGACATCATACCGCTAGATTTCCCGCCCCTGTTCGTGACGGTGGTACACCCCCAGATTGAGGTGAAAACCTCCGATGCTCGCCAGATTCTGAAGCAGGAAGTGGCCCTGAAGGATGCCATTCGGCAGTGGGGGAACGTGGGCGGCTTGGTGGCGGGCCTGCTGCAGCATGATTACTCCCTGATCAGCCGTTCTCTGGAAGACGTGATTGTGGAGCCGGTGCGCAGTATTCTTATTCCGGGGTTTCAAGAGGTGAAGGAGGGTAGCAGAGCGGCCGGAGCGCTGGGTGGCGGCATTTCTGGCTCGGGGCCGTCGTTGTTTATGCTGAGTCAGGATGAGGCTACGGCCCGCGCCGTGGAAGCCGTGATGCAGGGCACCTACCAACGCCTTGGGCTAGATCATCACACCTACCTGACGACCATCAACCCAACCGGTTGTCAGGTCAGAGAGGCCTAGTCGGTTTCGGGTCAGGCAAGCACCACGCAGGAAACACAAAACATTCATCAACAGAATACTATGCGCTATTACAGCCTCAACCGGCAGTCTGATGTCGTTGATTTCCGGGCGGCCACGGTAGCCGGGCAAGCCCCCGATGGCGGCCTGTACTTCCCCGAAACTATACCGCGCTTTCCGGCGGGCTTTGTGCAGCAGTTGGCGCAACTATCAGCGGCAGAAGTTGCTTACACCGTGCTAGCGCCCTACGTGGGCAGCACCATTCCGGCTGTGGATCTGCGCCGCATTTGTGCCGAAACCGTAAACTTCCCGTTTCCGCTGGTGCCCGTTACGGAGCAGATCAGTGCGTTGGAGTTGTTCCATGGCCCGACCCTGGCGTTTAAGGATGTGGGAGCCCGGTTTATGAGTCGCTGCCTGGGTTACTTCTCTCGTCATGAAACCCAACCCGTTACGGTGCTGGTGGCGACTTCCGGCGATACGGGCGGCGCCGTGGCTAGTGGGTTTTTGGGCGTGCCGGGCGTGGAAGTCGTGATTCTTTACCCCGCAGGCCGGGTAAGCCCCGTGCAGGAACAGCAGCTCACGGCCCTGGGCCAGAACATAACTGCCCTGGAGGTGCGCGGCAACTTCGACGACTGTCAGCGCCTAGTAAAGCAAGCCTTCCGCGACCCCGAGCTGATGCAAAGGCGGCGTTTTACCTCCGCCAACTCCATTAACGTGGCACGCTGGCTCCCACAACAGGTGTACTACTGCTATGGGGTGGCACAGGCGCTTCAGCAAAAAGCCACTCCGCCGGTAGTGGCCGTACCCAGCGGTAACTTCGGCAACCTATGCGCCGGATTGCTGGCCTACGTTTCAGGGTTGCCGGTGGCACATTTTATAGCCGCCTGCAATGCCAACGCGGCCGTACCCGCCTACCTGGCCTCGGGGCAGTACAGTGCGCGGCCGGCCGTGGCTACGCTCTCGAATGCCATGGACGTAGGTGACCCCAGCAACTTTGGACGGATTCTGGAGCTGTTTCGGCATGAGTACCCAGTTATTCGGGAGCTGCTCAGCGGCTATTCTGTCTCGGATGCCGATACAAGCGCGGCTATTACACAGGTGCATCAGCAAACCGGCTACCTGCTCGACCCCCACGGCGCCGTGGCCTACGTGGCCCTGCAACACTACCTCGGCCAGCATCCCGAAGCCCACGGCTTGTTTCTGGAGACGGCGCATCCCGTGAAGTTTCCGGATGCGGTGGAGCCGGCTACTGGCCAGCAGGTGCCCGTGCTTACTGCGCTGCAGCACCTGATGCAGCAACCCAAGCAAAGCATCTTGCTGGAGCCCGATTACGAAGCGTTACGAACGTATCTGTGGGAAACGGCTTAGCTTTTCCTGCTTTTCGGTCCTAGTGGCCCGCAACCCTAAATCATCTGGGCGTATCTTTTGGTTGAGTGCCGGGGAGTTTGTCCCTTTGCTGTTCCCAAACCTCTGTGCTGCCATGCGTCCTATCCTTCGCGCCGCTTTCCTACTAGCCCTGCTCCCCGCCTGCCGCCCTGATCAGATTGAGCACCTCAGCAACACCAAAGAGCTAGCCGTGGAGGCCGAAAACTGGCAGGTGAAGCGTATTATGCCCAAGGATTTGCTCCGGGCCACTCGCTGGGCCGGCGACTCGCTCACGAATACCGCCGACCGAGAACTGCGCCAGCTGCTAGCCCAGAAACTGCAGGAAGGCGGCGTGGCCGCAGCCCTACCCTACTGCCACCCCAACAAGCTTCCGGCTACTGATTCGCTGGCTAAGGTGCTGAAGGCGTCGCTGAGTTGGGTGAGCCCACGGCCGCGCGACCCACTGCATCGGGCTGACTTAACCGCCGCCGAGCTCGACGCTGCCGACACGACCCGTCGCGTAGCCCGCCCCTCTACGGAGGAGTTTACCTATCAGCGCCCCCTAGTCCTGAGTGATGCCGTGTGCCTGCGCTGCCACGGCGAAGTAGGCAAGGATATTTCTGCCGGCGACTATGCACTTATTCGAAAGCAATACCCACAGGATCAGGCGACTGGGTATCAGTTGGGCCAAACCATGGGCGTGTGGCGCGCGAGCTTTCAGCGGCCCGGTGTAGCGGAGTTCTGGACGATGAAAACCCGTAAAGTGATGAAAAAGCGGAAGCCTCTGTTTTAGGCGCCAGCAGCATATTCCGGTACTAGCTTCGGCTCGGGTCCTAACCTTCTGCCCTGGTTTCCAGTTTGGGCAGGGTATGACTACTGCTGCTAATTCCTCTCAACTACCTATTGTAATTATTGGGGCAGGCATGGCCGGCCTAACCTGTGCCTGCTACCTGCATCGCGCGGGCCAACCGGTGCTGGTGCTCGAAGCCAGTGATGCCGTCGGCGGCCGCGTCCGGACGGATATTACGCCCGATGGGTTTCGCCTCGACCGGGGCTTTCAGGTGCTTCAGACGCGCTACCCCGAGGTGCAGCGCCTCCTGGACTACGGCGCACTGAAACTGCAGGCCTTTAAGTCCGGGGCCGTCATCCGGCTGCCCGATGGGCATGAAACCACCCTAGTAAACCCACTGCAGCAACCCACGGCGGCTTTTTCGGCGCTTACCTCTCGCGTAGGCACTCTTCCTGATAAGCTACGGGTACTGAGTATGGTGCAGCACGTGCGCCGGTTTACTAGCGAGCAGCTCATCACACGTAATGCCACAAACCAGCTCGATACGCTGAGCTTTCTGCGGGAGTATGGCTGGAGCGAGCAGTTCATCAACAATTTCTTCCGCCCCTTTTTCGGCGGCGTTTTTCTTGACCGCGGTTTGAGCACGGCGGCCAATTTCTTTGAGTTCGTGTTCAAGCAGTTTGTAGAAGGCGAAGCGGCCGTACCAGCCTTGGGCATGCAGCAGATTCCGGAGCAGCTAGCCACGCGGCTACCAGCCGGCGCCGTACGCCTACGTGCCCCCGTTACGGCCATTGAAGGCACCACCGTACGCCTGGCCAACGGCGAAACCATTGCGGCCGCTACCGTGGTAGTAGCGCTAGACGGTGAGGCCGCTGCGCGCCTGCTAGGCAGCGCGCAGCCTCAAACCCCAGATATAACGTGGCGACACACCACCTGCACCTATTTTGCGGCCCCGGTTCCCAAAGCCCGCCCCGATAAACTGTTGCGGCTCAACTCCGCCCCCGATTGCCTAGCTCATAACGTTGCCTTTCCTACCGATGTATCGGCGGAGTACGCTCCGACCGGGCAACGCCTAGTATCTGTGAGCACGCACGGCGAGCATGGCCTGACGGAAGAGGCTCTTACGGTTCGGCTGCAGCAGGAGCTAGTAGCCTGGTTTGGGCCGGAAGCTGTGCAATGGCGTCATCTGCGCACGTACACCATTGCGCACGCGTTGCCCGTGTATGGCGCCGGCCAACCGGCTCGTCAGTTCCTGAAGCTGCACAGCCACCTGTACCGTTGCGGCGACTACACGGCCTATCCGTCGCTTAATGCTGCTATGGCCTCCGGCCGAGAGGTTGCGGAGGCTATTCTTAGCACTTGAGCGTAGTGTAGCTTACAAAAAAGTCCGCTGGCACTCTTTACGCAGAGTACCAGCGGACTTTTGTTTTCACTAGGCTAGGGCTACGCCCCAAGTACCAGCTGAACCGGGCAATGGTCTGAGTGAATCACGTCCCGCAGCATATGGGCCTCTTCGATACGCGGCTGCAGGGCAATATCAACCAGCAGGTGGTCGAGGCGCCAGCCCACGTTGCGGGCACGGGCCCCGGCTCGGTAGGTCCACCAAGAATAGTGGCCCGGTGCATCGCCGTGATGATGCCGGAAGGAATCCGTGAAGCCATCGGCCAGAAAGTCTTTAAACCACTGGCGCTCTTCCGGCGTGAAGCCAGGACTGTTCTGGTTGGCTTTGGGGTTATGCAAGTCAATATCGCGCTGGCAGCAGTTGAAGTCGCCGGCTATAATGAGCGGCGGGGCGCCGGCTTGCTGTAGCTCCCGCACGTAGCGCCGGAAGAAATGCAGCCACTCCACCTTAAACGCCTGCCGCTCGGGGCCACTCGTGCCGGAGGGCATATACACATTCAGCACCGAGCAATCGGCAAAATCAAGCCGCAATACGCGGCCTTCCTCGTCGTACAGCCCGTTGCCGCACCCTTCCGTTACAGCCAGCGGCAGCTGTTTGGAAAACGTAGCCACCCCGCTGTAACCCGGCTTTTGAGCCGGATGTAGGTACGCGTGGTAGCCCAGTGCCGTCAGGCCCGATACGTCCAGCGGCTCACGCCCGGCTTTTATTTCCTGCAAACACAACACATCTGGGTTGGCCTCTTGCACCCAGTCAAGCAGCCCTTTGCTCAGGGCCGAGCGCAACCCATTTACGTTGTAGGTTATGATATTCATGTGTACGCAATACGCTTTTTTAGCACCCAAACCCAGACCAGTGCAGGGGCACTTTAGTCGCCGCTCATCTCTGCGAAATACTCCAGGATGTGCCACTTGAGCATCCGTTCCTGCTCTTTCAGGCTGGCAAAGGGCACGGGGCGCAGCAGCCGAAAGTGGGGCCACCCTTCTGCGTCCACGCTCTCCAGCTCATAATAGCCAGAGAGGCTGAATAGCCGGCACGTGGCAATGTGCATCAGGTCCTGCTTTTGCTCTTTCGTGAAAGGGCCCGCCCCCTGGCCAAGCTCCTGCACGCCAATGAGCAGCAGCAGCGCATTCAGGTCGGGCTTCTTTCCAAACCGCTCCCGCAGCTCCGTCATCAATTCCCACCACCGATGCTCAAACTGCGCTTCCGTTTCCTGAGGATCGAGCATAGCTACGCGTCGTGCGAATGAGGTGGAGCTGCCACAGCTGCTTCCTCTTTGAGGGCTTCCCAGTACTCCACTGCCCGGCGGAAGTGCGGAATCACAATGCTACCGCCAATCAGGTTGGCAATGGCAAACACCTCGTAAATTTCCTCATCGTTGATGCCTTCCTCGTAGCATTTGCCGAGGTGGTATTTGATGCAGTCGTCGCAGCGCAATACCATGGAGCAGGCTAGGCCCAGCATTTCCTTGGTTTTTACATTGAGCGCGCCTTCCTGATAGGTATTGGTATCGAGGTTAAAAAACCGCTTAATTACCTTGTTATCAGCCGCCATGATTTTTTCATTCATGCGCTGGCGGTAGTCATTGAACTCTGAAACGAGACTCATATAGGTTTGTATGTTGCGTGAGAAGGTGCTGAACCCACCGTGGGCCTGATAGGTATAGCCCGATGGAGACCCTAGGACAGTGTTTCCGGATTCAGCTTTAAACCTTAAAATTAAGGAGAAGTTCGCCAGTGCCACGCACGGACTGCAGCACCTTCTCGTAAGCCACTAGCCTTCTTTTGATATCCAACTAGCTGTTATGGGGTTGCCTGCTTTACTTGCCGATTTTGTTAACCTAGTTTTTCCGCAGGTTTGTTTGGCCTGTGAAGAGCCTGTGGCCCGCGGTGAGGGCCTTATCTGTACCGGTTGCCGGGCTCAACTGCCCTATACCGATTACCACCGCCTCCCGCCCGCTGAAAATCCGCTGGCGCGCCGGTTTTGGGGAAAGCTGCCGGTGCGCCACGCCCTAAGCTATCTGCGTTTTCAGAAGCACGGCCGCGTGCAGCATCTGCTGCATCAACTCAAATATCAGGGCCAACAGGAAGTAGGGCGCGTGCTGGGCCAGTGGTACGGGCAGGAGCTACATGATGCCGGTTTTGCCTCCAGCTTCGACCTAGTGGTTCCGGTTCCGCTGCACCGCCGCAAGCTGGCTACGCGGGGCTACAACCAAGCCGATAGCTTTGCGACCGGTATGGCCCTAGGGCTAGGCTGCTCTTGGCTGGCTAATGCCCTCGTGCGCACCTCGCACACCGATTCACAGACGCGAAAGAACCGCATGCAGCGGTGGCATAACGTAGCCGACGTATTTGAGGTAGCCCAGCCTGATGCCATAAAAGGGCTACGTATTTTGGTGGTTGATGATGTCTTGACAACTGGCGCGACCCTTGAAGCGTGTGCCGCCACTTTGCTGGCTTCCGGTGCCGCTGAGGTCAGTATTGCCACCATTGCTACCGCCGACCGATAACCCCAACTCTTCACTAGGTTTTATAACACAAGAAAGCCGCCCGGGATGGGGCGGCTTTCTTGTGTTAATAGTATTGCCTTTCAGCTTACTTGTTCGAGCCAGCGTTGATCATCGCGCAACGGAAACCGATAGTAGCTGTAGCCGAGTCTTCGGCCATGAAACGACGCGTACCGGGCGAGAGCCAGTAGGCTACGTCGCGCCAAGAGCCGCCTTTGTACACCCGCACGTGGTCGTCGATGAGTGACTGGTAGCCACCTTTGCCCAACGAGTTAGGGTTCTTATCGTACTTCTCAGCAGGGTCAAGGAAGCCATTCCGACGGAAGGGGTTCAGATCTTCCACATCTTCAAACGAGAGCGGACGGTAAATATCCTGCACCCATTCGTTTACGTTGCCCGACATATTGTACAGGCCGTAGTCGTTTGGTGGGTAGGCGTATACATACTCCGTAATCATAGCGCCATCGTTCAGCGAGCCAGCAATACCGGCGTAGTCGCCGCGGCCGCGCTTGAAATTGGCTAGGAACTCGCCCATTTTCTTGCCGTGGGGGTTACGCACCTGGCGGCCGTCCCATGGGTAAATGCGCTTGTTCTCCTGGTTTTCGTTGCCGGTTTCCTGCGTACCGATAAGTGCCTGAGCAGCGTACTCCCACTCCGCCTCGGTGGGCAGGCGGTAGTTAGGCAGCGTGTTGCCGTTCTCGATGGAAACTTTTGGTTTGCCTTCGTCATCGGTAGTGCCTTCAGCAGCATCACCACCTTTTTTCTTGCGGCTAAACAAACCACCTTTTTTGCTGCTACCGCCTTCGTCGCCTTCACCAGCCAGCTTCTCATTCACCTTAGCAGTACGCCAGGTGCAATAGTCGTTGGCCTGCAGCCAGCTTACACCCACCACGGGGAAGTAGCGGAAGCCGGGGTAACGCAGGTAGTAATCAACGTACGGGTCGTTGAACGACAGCTCACGGGCCCACACGGTGGTGTCAGGCAAAGCCGACTGGTAGAACTCTTCAGCGGAGTCCTTCCGCACAAAGTGCAGGTATTCCAACCAGTGAATGTTCGCTACTTCGGCTTCATCCATGTAGAACGAGGCCAGCGTAACGGTACGCTCCAAGTTGTCGTGGGTCATGGCGATGTCCTCTTCGGAAGAGCCCAGCACCGTGCGGCCTCCTTCGATGAACACCAACCCAGGACCTTCCGGAATGCCTTGGTAATCAGATACCATCATTCCCTCCTCGGTGTTGTACTCTATGCCCGTCGTGGAGCTGTACTTACCGGGTTTGGTCGCGGTGGGCGGCCCGCCTTTACAGGCTGCCAGTGCGCAGGCTCCCACTACAGCAAAGCGCAGGTACTTGGAAAAATTCATGATCGAGTTGAAACTACCTGTTAGAAAAGCGTTTAGACAAGGCAAGTCGGCTGCAATAATACAAATTTTCAAAAGGCTGGGCAAGGAATCGATGGGTAATTCCGTCGTTTTAGTCGGCGCCATGCTGCTTCCAGCGAATCAAACTCCCGAAGGGCCAAAGAAATTTCATGTGCGCCACCTAAATCTGCACTAAACTGACTGAAGCTTACGTCGTAGCTATAACCGAGCCGAAAACTGCCCACACTCACGCCAGCAATGGCCGTCAGGACCTGTTGAGGCTTACTAGCCCCCGGCAATGGCACGCCCCGGTACACGGCTCCTAACGTGATAGGAGTAGCTGTAAAGTATAATCCGGTCTCGGCTCGCTGCGACTCGCCCTGCCGGGTATAATTCACTGTCGGCGACAAACTAATTTCGCGATACTCAGCTGTAGTGGCCGTGCGGGTAAAGTACTGTTTATAGCCGGCCTGGAAGTTTAGGCGTAGCGGCAGGCTAGCCTGGGTTACAAACGCTAGGTCGGGTTGGTTGAGGTGGTGGCCCGCAGCCCCAATCCAGAACCGCTCAGTGTAAAGCAGTCCGCCTACCGAAGCAGTGACATAATGCACAGGCTTGTAGTCGGCCACTTCCAAGCTAAAGTCGCTTACGGTTCCTTCATCCGAGAGCTGGTCACCGAATATAAGGTTGCCGTAGCTTACGCGCTGAAGACCATAGCTTAGGGAGGCTCCTCCACTTAAGCTCAGCTGTTCATTTAACCGCAAATGGTAGGCATATAGCCCGCCGGCCTGAAAACGGGTGTAGCCCACGCCGCCGGTCCGGTCGTAGTTCACGAGCACGCCCACGGCACTGCGCTGATTCTGCAGGCGGTAGTCGGCGGCCAGTTGGCTGGTCTGGAATGAGCCGGCTAGGGTTGGAAACTGGTTGCGGTAGCTTAGCGTGACGCTGTAATCATCGAGCAGGCCCGTATACGCTGGGTTTACCTGCATGCGGTTGGCATACGGCTGAGCGAAATACAAGTCCTGCGCCTGGGCAGCAAGGGTGGCCCCTAGGGTTAGTCCGGCCGCAAAGGCCCAGCCCTTGCTCCGGCGGAGGCAGCGCGGCAGACTAGGCACAACGGGCGGGTAAAGCGTCAGCATAGGTAGGTTGCGTAACGCCAGCTTCTGGTATTTTGGTACATCCGATGGCGTGCTTACTTCCTGAACATACGATATTCTTCTCGGCTTGCCGGTACTGTGCAGGATTGTTGCCGCGTTTTTGCACTTATAAAGTTTGGTTTTCCCTTTACTTCCCAAGCTGGCAAGGGTTTCGCACTACTTTTGCCCTAGTACTTTACTTAAGTAAGCCTACGACGCTTTTGCTTAATCGGTCTGTGTTCCTCGCTCTTTTCCTTTACTACTATGCGTAAATTCTTTGTCGGGCTCCTGATTTTTCTAGTAGTACTGATTGCCGGTCTGGCGCTGGCGCCGGTGCTATTCAAAGATAAAATCAAGGCCGCCTTCGATCAGCAGCTGGCCCAGCGCGTACGGGCCACCGTGCAGTACGATCCGGCGAACGTGGATGTAACGCTGCTCAGCTCCTTCCCCGATTTGGCTCTGCGCATCGATCAACTGCGCGTCATCGGTCAGGATTCGTTTGCCCGCGATACGTTAGCCTACCTCCCGCAGGTGAAAGTAGGCCTGGATCTGATGAGCGTTATCAGCGGCAACCAGATCAAGATCAAGAACATTACCCTGGAGCAGCCTGACCTAAGCCTGCGCGTACTGAAAAGTGGCCGCGCCAACTGGGATGTATATGTATCAGACTCTGCGGCTGCCTCGAAAGGACAGGATACCACGGCCGTGAACCTAGCCATTCAGGGCTGGCAGATGAACAACGGCCGGCTGCGCTACGATGACCAAAGCATTCCGTTTGGGATGCAAATGCGCGGCATCACCCATTCCGGCTCTGGCGACTTCGAGCAGAATATTTTCGATATGGTGAGCCAGACATCAGCAGAAAGCTTCTCGATGCAATATGATGGCACCGAATACATCAGCAACAAAAAGCTGGATGCTGATGTGACGCTGGCTATGAACCTGGAAAAGATGCTGTTCACTTTCAAGGACAACCAGGTGAAGCTGAACGATTTCCCTGCCACTTTCCAGGGCATTATTGGCCTGCCCAACGCCACCGACATTACGTATGACCTGACGTTTAAAGCCCTTGAAACGGACTTTAAGAATATTCTGAGCCTAGTACCCGGCGCCTATACCAACCAGTTCAAGGACATGGAGGCAACAGGTAAGGTAGCGTTTGACGGTTATTTCAAAGGCACCCAGAATGAGGTGAAGATGCCGGGCTACGGTATAAACTTGCAAGTGAAGGAAGGCAGCTTTAAATATCCGCAGCTGCCTCAGCGCGCCCGCAACATCAACGTGGATATGGTGGTCGATAACCCCTCGGGCTTTACTAACAACGTGAAAGTAAACGTCAAGCAGTTTCACTTAGACCTCGGTACCAACCCGATTGATGGCAACGTGAGCATTGATGGGTTGGAGCCAATGAAAGTAGATGGTCGGGTGAAAGCCAACGTGGACCTGGCTGAAATGATGAAGGTATATCCAGTGCAGGACCTGTTGCTGCGTGGGAAGCTGTTCGTGGATGGCACCGCGAAGGGTATCTACTCCAAAACCCAGATGCCCGTGGTACAGGCCAAAATGAACCTAACCAACGGCTACGTAAAAGCCAAGCAGCTGCCTACCCCCATTGAAAACCTGACCCTTACTGGTACGGTCACCAACCCAACAGGCTTGCTCAATGATACCCGTGTTGATATTCCGCAGTTCCGGATGCTGCTGGATGGTGAGCCGCTGGAAGGCCGCGTGGCCACACAGGGCGTAGATAAGCTACGTTTTGATACGGATGTAAAAGGGGTGGTAGATCTTACCAAGCTCACCAAAATATTCCCGCTGCAAGGCATGACGGTTACGGGCCGCCTGAATGGTAACGTGGCTGCCAAAGGCAACATGGCGGATATTGAAGCTGGCCGTTACCAAAGCGTGATAGCATCGGGTACTGTAAACGCCCGCAACATTACTTATAAGAGCACCGATCTGCCGCAGGGCATGCGAGTAACCGCCGCTACGGCCACTTTCAACAACGATAAGATTGTGCTGCAAAACATGACGGGCTTTGTGGGGTCGTCGGATATAGCGGCCTCAGGCACCATCAGCAACTACATGGGCTACCTCTTTGTGCCTGGCCAACCCCTGCGCGGCAACCTGACGGTGAACTCCCAGCGCTTTAATGTAAATGAATGGATGGTAGACGAGGTATCGGCGAAACTAACCGTAGCCGCTAGCGGCCAGGCGCCGGCCAAAGCCGAGGGTGTATTACAGATTCCGAAGGAATTTGATTTAGTGCTGAACACCACCGTTAACCAGATGGTGTACGACAACCTGAAGCTCGACGACGTGAAAGGCACCATCACGGTGCGCGACCAAGTGGCGCTGCTCAACGGCCTAACGTTTAATACTCTTGGCGGCTCCTTTGCCACTACAGGCAGCTATTCCAGCAAGAACTTGGCTCATCCGAAGTTTGACCTGGGGCTGAACATCAAGAACCTGAACTTCCAGAACGCCTTCCAAGCCTTTAACTCCATCAAGACCCTAGTACCACTAGCGGGCAGCTTGGAAGGTATCTTCTCTACCAACTTTAAGGTGAGCGGTGAAATGGGCCCCGATATGATGCCCTTGTATAGTTCGCTCACTGGCAAAGGTCTGTTTGAAGTGGTGCGGGCTTCTGTCGTCAACTCCGCAGTGCTGAACAAGATTAGCTCGCTGACCCAGTTTCAGGAGCTCAAGAAATTCGCCGTTGACAACAAAGACGTGGCTGCTGAAATCATTAACGGCAACTTTGTAGTGAAGCCCTTCGACCTGACTGTGGGTCAAATCAAAATGACCATAGGTGGTTCCAACAACGTCAGCACCGGTGGGCTGGAGTATGTTACGGCGCTGAATGTGCCCACGGGCAAGCTGGGTAACCAGCTCAATAGCCAGCTAACCCAGCTTACGGGCGTACAAAACCTGCAGGGTACCGACCGCGTGACACTAGGCCTTACCATTGGCGGAACCGTTACGAACCCACAGGTGCGGCTTACTACCGGCAGTGTAAAAGCACAGGCCAAGGATTTGGTGAATAGCGTGGTGCAAGCCAAAGTGGATGATGCCAAGCTCAAGCTACAGGCCCAAGCCAAAGTAGCGCAGGACAGCCTGCAGAAGGAGCTCCAGCGCAAACAGCAGGAACTTACCCAAAAGGCGCAGCTTGAAATTGAAAAGAAGCGCCTCGAAACGCAAGCCAAGCTCCAGGACAAAGCTAAACAAGGCCTCAACAATCTGATTTTCGGCAAACCTAAAGCACGGCCTGCTGAGCCCAAACCAACCGAAACAAAGCCTACTGAGCCTGTAGCCACTGACAGCACTAAGCAGAGGTAATATAATTTTGCTAATACCGCGGAAGTAGCTATTTTGGCTAGCTTCTTGCCAGAAACGGAATGTTCAACCCTGCGTATGAGGCTGAACATTCCGTTTTTTCATTTTAAACTGTTGTATGATCCCCTCCCGACTCCTCTCCCTCGCGCTGTTATCAGCCCCTTTGCTGTTAGCTGGCTGCAACGATGACAACAACTCCTCTTCCGGCGCTGCTAAGCTGGAAGTGCGGCTCACCGATGCTCCTGGCGACTTCCAGGCCGTAGTGCTCGATGTACGCCAGATTGAAGTGCACCTGAAAGAAGAGAATAACCCTGACGGCTGGGAGTTGCTGCCATTTCAAGCGCAGACCGTTAATGTGCTGGACTACGTAAATGGCAAATCAGCGCTGCTAGTAGACACTGATTTTGAGCCCGGCGACCTCAAGGAAATCCGGTTGGTACTAGGGCCTGATAGCTACGTAACCGGTCGTGATGGCCAGCGCTATGATCTCAAGACACCAAGTGGCCAGACCTCGGGCGTAAAGCTCAAGCTAAACAATGTGTCGCTGCGCGAGCGGGAGAAGTACCAGTTGCTCCTTGATTTCGACGTAGCTAAATCTATCGTAGAACGCGGCACTTGGAAAACCGGAAACGATAGGAAAGAGCGCTACCTGCTAAAGCCTGTCATCCGGGTTATTGCCCAAGACTTGAAAGGTGGCATTCGTGGTACTGTGGCCCCGGTTGCTGCTATCCCACAAGTCCTAGCTATTCGCTCATCCATAACCGTTCCTGATACCTTCAGCACCGCTGCCGATGCTTCTGGCGCTTTCCAGTTGAGCGCGCTTCCTTCGGGCACCTACCGGGTTGAGCTGTTCCCGACCACTACGGCACCATCCGGCCAAGCAGCGTATAAAGTGATTACGAAAACCGGTATTACGGTCACGAATGATAAGATAACCGACCTAGGACAAACTTCCCTGACAGAGTAGAAGATCTTTGTTTCTCACGAAAAAGGCCCCGCTACAATTGTAGCGGGGCCTTTTTTCGTGAGGAACGTACACTAACTGAGGGGTAGTGCTCACTTAAAGATCAGAACCAACTGTACGCTCAAGCTCGAATGCTTCAATGAGAGAGAGACAGCACATAGTATACTCCTTAAATAGTAAGCTTGCTACTAAACTATCGGAAGCCAAACTCACCTACGAGGACCAAGCATATACTTAGGCAAGGAAAAGCTAAACAGACCTCCATGGTGTGTATGCCTATTAAGCTTGTACAACTTATAAAAGGTCGCAACTTAGCAATTGCCCAGTATCTATAGATTCAAGAAAGACTAGAGCCATAATGAGTAGCTAGCGCCAATCTACCTGCACCTGTTAAACAGCAAGTGCTCCTATTCCAGCCCCTCCTGCACCAATTGGGAGTGACGTTAGGCGCGAGGGTAGTAGCGAGAGGTTATACTAAGTTGTGCCAGCTAACGGGAGGCGGGAGGGCAACCGGGCGGGGGGTAACATACAAATGCCCCCTGCAGCACGAAGTCGCAGGGGGCATTGGCAGATGATAAGGTTGG
>NZ_BAAGWF010000002.1:0-252051 GCF_054780495.1 Hymenobacter tenuis | reverse complement strand
GAGGAATCTTACTCCTCCCTTTTCCTTATCATCAAGCCCCGTTACGGAGGATAAGCGAACATAGGATAACCTTAGTAGCACCAAGTACTTAACGATCTATGCTATACGTTGGGTACTACTACGACGGCTCAGGCTATACTTCTGAGAACCGATGTATGATCTGGACGAACCGCGAGCCGGCTTGAGCTACCCCATCCAAAACGACAGTTTCCAACAAGTCATCCTCTTCTGGATTTCCGAATCCAAGCTGATCGGTCGTCGCTCTCAGTCGGTTTGACAGGAACAGTGCCAGGGCGTGGTAGAAGTTAGCTTTGAATTCGGCGTCCTTTAGGAGCCGGGAATTGATCTTATCACGGGAGATCTGAAAAATGGTAGAGGGTTTGGTGACGATTACCGATACCGAAGGGGGACGAGATTCTAGAAAAGACATTTCGCCAACCATCTCACCTGATTCCAGCTTGGCGATACATTCGTTGTGGTTACTATTTGCATACACGGCTAATTGCCCTGAGATTACTATAAATAAGCTATCAATTGATTCTCCTTTGGTGATAACCCGGTCACCCGCATCCAGCATCATTCTATTGCCGTTTTGGAGCATCCATTCTACGTCTCTGTCATTTAACTGACCCAAGAAAAAAAGTACACGTTTCATAATAGTATTTATTTAGTTCTAGAAATTACTTTTGCTTCAAACAAACTTACTATGCGTTACCTAGGCATTCTGGCTAAAAAGACTGACATAAATGACATTTTACGTATTTGTATTATCTAATGAGTTATACAATGATTTATAATCGGTCATAACAAAGCCGTTACTCTTTGCCCCTGCTGCTAAGTTACCTCTGTTCAGGGTCGAGGCTTCTTCTTCAACATTCGACTTTACCGGAATATTTATATAGATATAGGACGGATCAGATTGATCGGTGACCTTAATTCGCTTTCCAGACGAAAATTTCTTTCCGAAGATCTGCTCTAGCGTTTCTTTCGGGTTGGCAAGTAAGGCTTGTTTAAACTGGTCATTTTCCCAGGCTTCGGAAATTATCCTGAATAAGACTTCTTGCCCTTTCTTTTGTTGTTCGGTCAAATCCATAGGGTTGCTTTCGTTTTATATAGCTGATTTCCACACTCAAATCAAAAATAGCTTACTTTAACTGTGAAGCCGACATCATTTCATCGTAGGGAACCCAAGAGTTCTTTTGGAGAAACACTGTACTGACTCGCAAACAGCTTCGAAAAATAATGAACGTCATTATAGCCGACTGCGTAGGCGATCTGTGGAATGGAATGATCTACAAAGTTATCAATCATCTGCTTTGCTTTGTGCAATCGCAATATGCGGATGTACTTATTAGGGGTTAGGGCCACCAGACTCAAAATTCTTCTATACAGTTGCCGTTCGCTCACGGCCATTTTATATGACAATTCACACAAGTTCAGAAAGTTGTTACTTAGGTTGTCATAAACCGCTTTTTCGAAACTCATCAACCAATCTTGATCGACCTTGGTCACTTTTTGAGGAGTTACCGCATCCATACACATCTGCCTAATATTCTCGTTAGACTCATATATTTTAAATATATCGGGACGGCTTTCATGGGTTAGGCTAAGCGATCTGGCTTTATTTTTTGCCACTATTGCTTCTATAATGTCACTTATCTCCTTAGTACTTGAAAATATAATTTCCTCTATTTTCTCTTTATTATATTCATCGCTGTTTCTTCCCGCAGCTGCAATGTTCTCCAAAGGAGCTTTGATGTTCTGAACAAGCTGCTCTAAAAGGTTGGGAGCATCCCAGTCGATGAGTATGTTTTCTGCCTGATTCATTGGTGTGATAGTTTTGGTTGAAGTAGACTTCGTTCACCCTAGTATGACTTGCGTGGATTACTACTCCACTCTCACCAAGTCTTTATTTTTATGGTAAAATCTACTCAGCCCCTGGGCACTTATTGAGATAGGAATAGTCTCTGATCCCAGGTAATTCACCGACTTGCCAATTACCCGGGTCTCGATACCAAGGAGGTTCATGATTCTCAATAGCTTACTGTCACATTCAGCGAAGGCTACACTATCTTTCTCCTTACAGATAGGCGTAACGGCGTGGACCATGAGTTTTTTGAACATCGTCTTGTCTGTATTGCTTCTGCGCGTAGCAAACCGGCCGATGTGCCAAATAAGCGGTACCTTCTCAGCGCAGTCCAGGGTGTCAATCGGGTTAATGTCGAAGATCTTCTGTAAGGGCAACTCCGCTTTGTAGTCCCACTTGGTGAGTCTTATGGAGCCTTGAATAGTACCAGATGAATCTCGAGCAATGTAAAAACTCGAGTTTTTGAGATGGTGCAACTCTTCACTGTAGATATTCTGCACGTCGCGTTGTACGTCCACCTCCGGACATAATACGGAGTGATGGCTGAAGTTCTCCCCTACTACAAACGCTGCCAACTCACTGAGTAGTCCCAGCTCTAACTGCCCCAAGTAATTTTGAGTAATATTCATATTTTGTATAGGGTTTAGACTCAAATAAACCCTAGACCAAGGGTAACATAGCTACACTAAATTGTAGTTTACAAAAGAGAGCTGAACAACTACACTTTGTAGTCGTAATAGGAGATGGTCTAGCTAAGCGAGAAAATATTGGATGGTATTTTCCGCCTGTGGAAAAGCCCGATAACTGCCGTAAGTATGACGCGGCCTTCCGCACGGAAACTCTGCGAATAGTGGCCGAGAGCCGCTCGACCCCAGTGGGCGCTCGTGCCTTGAACCTGGACCCCAAGCTGCTCTTCCAGTGGCCGCGTGACGCCCTGCCGGCCGGCCCGGCCGAGGTGCTCGAAGAGCGTCAGTTACGCGTGGCCAACCGGTGGCTGGCGCAAGAGTTGGAGATTTCCAAACAAGCCATTCCTC
Organism: Hymenobacter tenuis; assembly: GCF_054780495.1. NCBI lineage: Bacteria > Pseudomonadati > Bacteroidota > Cytophagia > Cytophagales > Hymenobacteraceae > Hymenobacter > Hymenobacter tenuis. The sequence goes on along the minus strand of NZ_BAAGWF010000002.1, from coordinate 249,150 downwards.
TTTTCTTCGGCTATCCCACCGACGCTAGGAGTTGCTATCCCTTTATAGATCAGCAGCGCGGTAGCTATTGCGTACGGCTACGCTACCAGGTAGTGGAAGTGGCCCCCGCCGTTATTACGCTGGGCGCAAACAAGCCCCTCGCCCGCTACCAGCGCGGCGTCCGTGGTGTGGGAAGCGGCGCTGGAAAACACCTTTAGCTGCTGCCCAAGCGCTACAGCACCCGTCGCCTGCGTGTCGAATTGCGGTAAAGAGGCCACCGCGTGGGCCCAACCGCTTGCTTGACCAGCCGGCTCCGAACTGCCCGAATTAGGTCTGGGTCAGCGATTTCACTTAGTTGCTCCTGTCCTCGGGAGCGTGGGCCTACGTGTACGCGTTCCAGGACAGCTTTACCCGCCAGGTGGTAGGCTGACAAGAGCGCGAGCCCCCCCCTTAAAGGTCTGTGATCAGTGCCTTGTGCTGGACTCTGCTAGCCCCGCATAAGGTGCGGGTGGTCTGCTGGTGCATTCTAACCGAGGCGGGCAGTATTGCGGTAACGCCTATCGGGTCTTGCTGGCTGCATATGATGGTCTAGGCTCCTAAAGTCGGCGGTCCGAGTACTTGGAAAATGCGCCGGCCGAGAGCTTGTGGTTGCAGCGCAAAGCCGAAGAACTTAAAGCGCGGGAGAGGCATGTTTTCCGCGACCTGGCCGATGCACACCAAAGCGTGGCCGCCTATTTTGACTACTATAACCACGACCGTCGCCACTCGGCGGTAGCCTATCAAAGCTCTCGGACCTTTTAGCTTCCACAACTTAAAAATACATCCCCAAACTGTCCTGCTTAACCGGACCATCTCACCTACATGGTATTCGGAGATTTTCAAGTAGATTCAGGCACACGAATATTCATCAGTAGGTTACGGAAGTCCACAACGGCTTGATAGTAAGCGTGACACAAGATTGGCACGTTCTATTCGTCGCTAAGCTTCAACCGTCACATTTGCTACTATAAGCCGGAACCACTCCGGAAGCAAAAGGGGTGAGTATTTGCCAAAATCCTGATTGTGCAAATAAGCTCGGCCACAGACCGCAGATCCTTGACGAATGAAACTACTCCGTTGGCAATACGTCGTACTCCCCAAAGTTTGAACAGTTTCTGGCGAATATCTTAGTTAGCCTATGAATCCAAAACGTACCCATCATCGCTTCACTGCCGAGTTCAGGGCGGAATTGTCCCTGGCTGCCCGGACAGAGTGGCATCCCTTGGCCGAACTAACCGCCCGTTACCACTTGTCGGTGGCGCAAATCAATTGCGGGAAGTTGCATTTGCGCCGGCAGGCGGTGCACGTCTTGGCCGAGCCTATTGTGCCCATGGTGCCACCACCAGACGCCGAGCCGCTTTACGTGGCTATCGGGCTCTTGCAGATGAAAAACCAGTTGCTAAAAAAAACGCGGGCCCCAAGCGTGCAACCTAACTACGCGCCGTAGTTGGGTTGCTCGCTTGGGGCTTGGTAGAGATCCGCTACCAGGTGTTTTTGCGCCCGGCGAGATATTCCGTCAACGCAAAACGGGCGCGCCGGCTGGTGCGGCTTATGGGAAAGGGGCCGGTCTACCCCAAACCGTGCTTATCGGTGGCGGGCCAAGGCAGCATACGCTATCCGTACCTGTTAGGGGTGCGAGTATTGGATGCGCCCATGAGGTCTGGAGCACTGATATCACCTATGTTCCCATGGCCACAGGCGTCCTCTACCTGGTGCCTGTGCTCGACTGGTACACGCCCGACATCTGGCTGCCAAATCAGCAGGGCCGGGCGCGGCCACATCACTGACAATGCCTTGATTGAGCGCCTATGGCGTTCCGTCAATTGGGAATCCGTCTACCTCAACCTAGCCATTGACGACCAGCACCTCTAGGAGCAACTGCATGCCTACTTCACCTACTCCCATCACTAGCTCCCCCACCAAGAGCTCAACGGCCAAACGCCGGCTCAGGTGTTCGCCTCAACCCTACTTGTGTCCTACTTGACAACGGCCTCCTAAACTGCCCAGATTTTGGGCAGTGATACAATAGTTGATTTCACTGAATGTAACTTCAAACAGTAAGATGAAGGAAGTAAGCGAGTTTTTTAACGGTGCCAACACCATTTCTGACATCGATCAGAAAAACGGACAGCAATTTAATTATCTGGACTGTATAAAAGCTTTTGCCATAGCTACTTACAGTAGTATCTATGTGATAGACTACATGAAACAGGGGTTTGAGTACGTCTCCGATAACCCTTTATTCTTGTGTGGCAACACCGCGACCCAGGTGCAGGAAATGGGGTACAACTACTACTTCAAGTACGTTCCCGAAAAGGACCTGGAGTTGTTGCTGAAAATTAATACGGTAGGATTTGAGTTTTATGAGAAAATCCCATTAGAAGACCGCGGTAATTACTCAATCTCATATGACTTCCATCTAAGAAACCAAGAGGGAAAGCTAATATTAATCAATCAGAAACTGACTCCTATATTCTTTAACGACGAAGGAAAGATCTGGAAGGCATTGTGTGTCGTTTCCCTCTCATCTGAGCGAACCGAAGGTAATATTAGAATTCACAAGAGTGGAGAAAACAAGGTCTACACATACGACCTTCAGGAAAATGTATGGCGACCTGACCAGAAGATAAAGCTATCGGATAGGGAAACGGAAATTTTACAACTGTCCGGTAGAGGTCATACAATTAATGAAATTTCTGAAATGCTTTTTGTATCTCCCGATACTGTTAAATTTCACCGGAGAAAGCTGTTTGAGAAGATGGGCGTAAACAGTATGACTGAGGCCATCTCTTACGCGGTAAACAATAACCTTAATATATTTTGGCAAGTAAAGCCTACAAAGTCTTGATATTTTTTACGATAAAATAAATTAAATATTTTTTCTATTTTAAAATTTAATCGAGCGCAGACTGCACGCATTGGCGGTGCTGCTGGCCACCATTGTGGATGTGCACCTGAAGTACGGCAAGTACCTTTCCCTGAAGAGCTACTTGGCCAAGCAATAACGCCAGCCTAGCCCTAAAGCATCAGCTTAACGTATCGAGCCAGAGGTTTTCCCCTATGTATTTATCCGCACCCTCTAGTGGATCGCCACCCCGCCATGGAGTACTGCTCGTTAGCATGCAGCCCTTGACTCACGTGTTGGGATCAAGGCAGCGCTCCTCACGGGGCTTGTCGGGCGGAGCCAGTTAGAGCAGGTGGGGACACTTTGCCGGACCGCCCTTGTGGAACGGATCAATCCCCAAGGTAGGTTGACTGCACTTTTCACATTTGCTGACCCGTTTTGGGATAAGCTCTTAATATGTAACTAATTGACAACTTTAAGCAACCCACCTCTAACAAGCCTTTTCGCTAATTTCAATTTATTTTCGTCAGTTAAAAATGGAATATCAATAACGGAGAAAACACCTTCTTGTTGTGATATAAATTCTAGTGAATTTGTAATTTGAGAAGGTCCTTTTATCGTATTTCCTTGAAATATAATCCTTGCTCCAGAAATATTATTAGTAACTTTAGAGGTTACACCATCTCTTTTTGAAAGATAAGAATCTAATTTGATGTGGTTTGACTTGTCTAAACTTAAGAAATGACCATCTGGTTTTGGTTGTTCTTTTGTTCTAAACTCTTCTTCCAATATATTCAAAGAACCTTCAATGTTATGTTTTTGAAAAACTTGCTGTAAAATAGTTATAAAATCTAATTCAGTATCAGAAGATAATAAATTTTCATTTTTAGATTTTAAATATCCAATAGGGAGTGCTCTGCGTAATTCTATATGTTGTTGACTTAAATTTATTAACGATTTTGCAATGAAATCAATCCATTGTGTAGAATGAACGCCGATAGTAATGTGCATCGACGACTTATCCGTGGTATAAGCTTCATGAGGAACTCCACGTGGCATATACAGAATATCCCCTGCTCGCATTGTAATTTCTTTTGCACCCGTAAGATGTTCTCTTTGAAAAACAGGTTGAAAACTGTTTAAAAGTGGTGTTTTGAAATGAGTATCATCATACAAGATCCAATGTTTTTCTCCTGAAATTTGCAGTGCAAAAACGTCATGTGAATCATAATGGGGAGAAAGAGCCTTTTCGTTTTCGGGAGTTAGATAAAGATTTGCTACAGTATTGTGGCTCATATAATTCCTTATATTTTCCACAAGCATTTTAATTGGATCCCAAAAACGTTGAATCTCATTAACTACAATAGTATAACCGTCAGCATAAGCTGCGTAAAGTTGATTCAAATTTAAGCTCCCGTCAGGGTTTTCATAAATAGTGGGATTCATAGGTTGCTGGCTTTTGACAACCCTTAAACTATTGCCTCTAGGACGATTATATGCTAAAAGACTATCTAAGTCCTCAATTGAGAATAATGATGAAAAAAAATCGGGATTATCTCTGTTGATATGTATAAACTGCTTCTCCCAATAATGAGCTTCAAAATCTTCGATGCTGATTGGCTGAATTAAATCAGAAAACCCTTTCAGTTTAGCTTGAGTTTCAGTGTTTGCTTCCATAGCCTTTTTCATTTGTTTTAAGTTCTTTTTTATAAATACTAGTTGACTAAAAATAAGCTTTTTATATTTTAGAAAAGCTATAATTGTTTAAAAGAATCTTACAGTTACATAAATATATTAAGGATAACATTATATCTTTTTATTTTTTATTTTCATAAAAGATATAAAGAGACTGACCGATACTAATAAAACAGAAGACCCCAACAAAAACAACTTAAATGCATTATTGTGAAATGCATAGCTAATAGGAATTAGCAAAGCCCCTATTATTAGCAAAACAAAAGGATTTAGATTCTTCATGTTTATTAAAAATGAATTTTACAATAATTAAAAAATCTGATGACAAAATTTATTTTTTTGTCATCAGATTTTTTAATCAAATAATGTATTACATATGTGTACCAACCCAGATGCCTGCACCTAAAGCGGCACCTCCAATAAGGACACATATAGCAGCTGTACCAGCAATCTCTCCACCAGAAATCATTTCGAGTTGCTCATCTGTCAACTCTAATTCATCAACTTTTATTTTAGCTGGGATGTTTAAGTAAATATGGTTTAAACTTGTTTGGTCCTCAACCACTATACTAACATTTTTTTGCAATTTATTTCCGGTAAAATCCTCAATTGTTTCCACCGGGTTGCTGATCAAACGTTCTTTGAAAAGTGTATCTTCATGTGCTTTTTGCACTAAATCACTTGTCAACTTTTGGCCCCTAACTTGTTGTTCTTGCGTAAGCATTTTATTAGTCTTTTTAAATGTTTATTAATCCCACGCTTGACCTATGGCTATTCCAGCTGCGAATAAGGTTACAACGCCAAAACCTATTGCGGCCGCTACTGCAACCTCCCCACCAGCAATCGTTTCTAATTGTTCATCGGTCAACTCCATTTCATCATAATTGGGTTTCCTTGGTATATTTAGAAAAATGACCGATGGATTAGTTTGGTCTTCTACTACAACTTTCACATTTTCTGCTAATTTATGCCCCGTGACTGATTCAATGGTAGATACAGGGTTTTTCACTAGTTGATCTTTGAAAGAAGAACTTTCCCACGCTTTATGTGCCAACGTTTTAATTAACTCTGCACCTTGCTTTTGCTTTTCTGATGTTGTCATGATAATAAAATGTTTATTTTATTGGTATATTTATATAGTTGTGAAGATAGTAGGTGGAAAACACCCTCCTGGATTATTAAAAATATCAGGAATACACCCAATTGTCCCATCAACTCCTCCAGCTACAGCTTCCAATTGTTCTTCGTTCAACTCTACATCTGCGAGATTTTTTGGCTGAGCAGGAATGTTAATATAAACAGTAGACTCATCGGTTTGGTCTCTTACAACCAGCATCTGTCCTTCTGACAAGTTGAGTTTCTGGCCCGTCAATTTCTCAATTGCTTCTACTGGACTTGCCATCAACTCTTGTTTGAATTGGGCATCTTCCCAAGCTTTTTGTACGACTTTAGCGTACAAATTTTGACTTTGTGTAAATTCCATGTGGTTGATTGTTGAATTGTTAAGAATAGATTAAAATTTCATTGAAGTTGAAGAAATACCGAAGTAGTGAATAATACGCCAAGTAAGGCAACTACAGAATTAGCTATATCATTAATAGCTCCTAGTGCTTATTTACGTGACGAAACCACCACCTTACGCCATTACTTCCTGTATTCGGACGTTACGCACTACTTCGTCGCAGTTGGCGCAGGCATTCGCTCCTTCCTATTGGGGAACTCGCCCACCAAAAAGCCGAATACCCAAGCCAACCATTTCTTCGCCCCAATCCTGGCTTACAGCAAGTTGAAGGCGCTCAAAGTGCGACACGGAATCGGTCATTTTCGACTAAAGCCCAACTTTATTTAGCTGGATCCAAAGCTATGAACCAAGAATCGGCGCAATTCACCGCGTAACATCAGTAAATAAGTACCCTACTACGTTGTTGCCCAGATATAAACATCAACAGTCTTATTAACTATATAATTGACTATTTGAGCTTCAGCATATCCATTTCCACCTGCAACCGTTTCTAGTTGCTCTTCAGTCAGCTCTACATTATCAATGTCGATTTTTTTCGGAATATTAAAATAAACTGTAGAAGGATCTGTTTGATCTACTACTACTAGTTTTTGTCCTTCCGATAACTTAAGCTTCTGGCCAGCAAACTTCTCCATTGTTGCTACTGGATTTTTCAGCAATTCCTCCTTGAATTGAGCATCCTCCCAGGCTTTTTGTATAATTTCTGCGTTTATTTTTTGTTCTGTTGCAACTTCCATTGATTTGAATAATTAAACGTTAAATTAAGCTGGCTGTCAATAACTAAGCACCCTACGCCATTACTTCCTGCGTTCGGACGTTACGCACCACTTCGTCGCAGTTGGCGCAGGCATTCGCTCCTTCCTGATGATACCATCGGCAGCGGGTGCGGATGGCGCAGGCGACGAGCGTCGCATCGGCTTGGCGGTTCATGGCTTCAACAATTTTACCCACTAGACCGCAACTGGTGTTTTGCGAACTCCAGTGGCCACAACCAGTTTTAGCGCAGTTGCTGGCAAACCGAAACCTTTCTTCGGGCTGGCGGACCTGCTGGCGGGCGGTATCAACGAACGTCTGGTCAACAATGACTGGTTCTTCGAGGTACTGAATATGGCCGGTAGCATCCTGAATACCGAAAAGAGCGGCACCGGGCTTAGCAGTTGAGCTGGGACAGAGTAGAGAAGCCATGACGGACCCGTTTAGTACTCTGCAGGTGCCGGGAAATCTGGTGTCAGCATGCCCAGTGCGGGGATGTCGATGAGAGCACTAATTTTACCGGGGTCAGCTCCTCCACTGATTTGCTCCAGCACATCATCAGTAAGTTGGCCTTCCTCATCGACCTCAGCGAGTTTCTGCATGAACTCTTCCTGATTTTCTGCGTCTTTTTTCAACGCATCGACCTTGTCGTTAATTGAATTTTTCACAATCTATTTTGATTAATGTAGATGATTTATTTTACTGTGTTCAATCGTTTTGACTACGAAAGAACATCACCATAAATCGGGATAACAGGACCAGTGGTGTAAGGAGGGAAGACAGGCGTTGGCAGGAATATACCCCCACCGACAAGCCCCCCGCCGGCCACGGCTTCCAATTGATCTTCGTTCAACTCGACATCCTCCGTGTTTGGCTTAGCCGGAATATTAATATACACTGTGGACTCGTTGGTCTGATCGCGCACTACCAGGGTCTTGCCTTCGGGCAGGTTGAGTTTATGGCCAGTGGCTTTCTCAATAGCTTCGGCAGGATTAGCCATCAACTCGCTTTTGAATTGGGCATCTTCCCAAGCTTTTTGTACGATTTCAGCGTACACTTTTTGACTTTGTGTAAATTCCATGTGATTGATTGGTAAAAGATTGATTTTAGATTTGGACTTTTTTTTTAAAACTGATTATTAGTAGAGCACGAAATCTATGATAGAGGGGATCGATGGGCATAGTGGGAGGATCATGAATCAGAATACCAATGATCGAACCTGTGAGGGTAGTCTTGAAAATGTAGTGCTTCCTAAATCGGCGCTAATTGAGTAGAGAGCCGTTATAATGGTTAGGGGGCTGATTATCCAAGTGCCGAAAACTTATTCAGCATTATACTTCGGCGGTGGTATAAAGCGTGATGATGCCATTTTGCACCTCTAGTAAATCATCGTGATGGGACGCTGATAGAGCTATTTTATCTCGTCACGAAGAAGAGTAATCACTATGCTTTATACCACCGCATACATGTATAAAACTTATATTATCAAGTAATTGAATTAAATTAATTAACTAACTAACTTTTAAATATTAAAACACTGTTTTAATGAAGGAAATAAACTGCTGACAAAATCAGTCCAGATTTTATGCCCGCCACCCGCTATTTCTTCGAGCTGATCTTCTGTTAGCTCCAGACTCTCCACCTCGGGCTCTACCGGTATGTTTACGTATATCTTAGATTTGTCGGTCTGGTCTGTAATTACCAAAGTCTTTCCCTCCGGTATCACCACCTTAACTCCGGTCAACTTTTCTATTGCCGTTATCGGATCTACCTGTAGCTCTTTTCTAAAGCTGGTATCTTCCCAGGCTTTAGATATGATTGCTTCTATAATATCTCGTTTTCTCTGTTCCATTTCCTAATTAGTATGACACAAATTTGATTAATTATTTTCTTATAAATTTGCCAAAATAACTGTCATAAATATCAACTCTTATTTCTTGCTATTCCTAAAAATAAAACCAGTTTGTTTATCGTTCCTGATATTAATAACGTTTGATACTGTAAAAATATATTGGGTGTTACCTGTAAACCTGCCAAGTAAACTGAAAAAAATGCGGGTATATCCTGATTAAGCCACGACCTGAGCTACGCTGCACTTCTCTACGAAGTACATGACTGCCTCCCCTTTGCCCTTAGCCTGGATGTAGCCTCTGTATTCAAACGAGAAGCAGTCTTCGTCTTTTATGATCTGGTACAGCGTCTCGCTAATATTTACTTTCCCGACCATGCCGCTGCTCTCCATCCGGCTGGCCGTGTTGACCGTGTCCCCCCATACGTCGTACTGGAACTTCCTCACCCCAACGATCCCGGCAACGATCGGCCCAATGTGGATGCCCAGCCTCATTTCAAAGGCGGGGCGATTTGTCCGGTGGCCCTCTATGGCTCTATTCTTAATAAATTCCTGCATCTCAAGTCCGGCCAACACGATGTTTCTGGTTGAGTCCTTGTCCGACTTGGGAATGCCCCCTGCCGCCATATAGGCGTCACCAATGGTTTTTATCTTCTCGATCTGGTATTTCTCGGTAATCAGGTCGAATGCTTTAAAGCATATATTTATCTCCTCCACCAAGCTCTGGGGAGTCATCTTCTCGGCGGTCTGAGTGAAGGACTTGAAGTCGGTGAACAGGATCGACACTAGATCATAATCCCGAGCACTCACATTGCCTTTCTCCTTGAGTTCCTCCGCAATTTCTTCCGGAAGGATGTTTAGTAATAAAGTATCGGATCGGTCCTTCTCGGTTTGTAAAGCCGACTTTGACTTCCTGGTATAGGTTAGCCGGTTCCACAAGGCAGCCGCCATCAGGACCACAAAGCACAAGGAGATGACGATGATGTTTCTGGTCTTCTCTCTGCGCCGTACATCCTCTTTGTGCTTGAGCTGAACGACGTATTCTTTTTTGACGTAGGCAATGCTATCGACCAGCTGCTGCTTCTGGAACTCCATGCCCATTATCCTGTTGGACGTTTCTGCTAAGTTCAGGCTGTCCTCGTACGCATTGGCTTGCTCATAATAGCGCAGTGCCTGCTGATTGTTACCTAATGACTTATGTGCCTGATACAGGCAATCACATCCACTCTTCTTTTGGGACATAGATCCCAGTTTTTCGGCCAATCTCAAGCCATCTTGGCATTTCACTATTGAACTCCTGTACTTTCCCAACATATGCATAATGCCGCCAATGGCAATCTGCGATTCACTTTGGTACTGCAATCTGCCTACTTCATTTGAATAAGCTAAGCAACGAGTGTAATAGGGCAATGCCTGTTTGTAGTCTGACTTACTGTAGAACAAATCACCTAAACTAGCGAGTGCTGTGATTTGCAATTGCTTATCCTTCTCCTTATCAGCAATTTGTAATGCTTTGGTAAGGTTCTCGAATGCACTATCGTACCTTCCTTCTTTGGCATACACATTCCCTATTGGTATTAGGGTTTCGCAAATGTTTTTCTGATCGTTTAACTTTTTATGAAGAGCATAGGATTTGCGAAAGTGTTCCATCGCATTCTTGTAGTCCTTACCCTCCATGTAAATCAGTCCTATGTTTCGAATAGCTACAGCCAGATTTTCTTTCTCTCCAACTTCCTCAAACATAACAATAGCTTGCCTGTAGTAATCTAATGCTTTGAGATAGTCTCCAGAGGTATTATATACACTGCCTATATTATTTAGAAGTGCTGCCACTCCTTTTATATATTTAGATTTTTTATATGACTCAATACTCTTCTTGAAGAAGAATATTGTCTTGGAATAGTCGCCTTGAAAATAATATATTACTGCAATGTAGTTGAAGCAATCTCCTATTTTCTTGTGATTATCAGTGCGGCCATATAGTTTAATACTTTTTTGGAAAAGTGACAGCGATTGCTCGTATTTTTGAGAATGTAAATATTTTTCACCAAGGCTAAAAAGACTGTCGACTGATGCTTGGCTAGTAAAGGAATTTGCCTCTTTATTGAGCTGTAGGGAGTCAGATTGCGCATATAACGCTTCTCCTGGTCCTTTTGCCAGAACCAGGAGAAGCACTAACATACATATCTGAAATATTCTCACGGTTTGAATATCAAATTCCCACCTTCTAAGCCGCCTGCCACAATATCCAACTGTTCTTCACTCAGTTCCACATCTTCTGTGCTTTGAATAGATGGAAGGTTGATGAAAATAGTAAAAGGATCTGTTTGATCAACGACTACTAATTTCATCCCTTTGGGGAGAGTAACTCGACTTTCTAAAAAGGTTTCTATAACCTCTGTAGGATTTTGTAATAAGTTTTTCTTAAACTGAGCATCTTCTTCTGCTTTTTTAGCCAGTCTCTGCAGGAAAAATTGATCATTTAGCTGTTCCATAATCTTTTTTGGGTTATGTGATTAATTATTTAGTGATAATACATTTATGACTCTGAGATCATTTCGTTTCGAGAAATAAGTTCTTCTATTATCACATTCACGTTTTTCCAGTTCATGATCACGATGGGAAGTAGCGCAAACGGAACGATGACTAAAGAAGTGAATCCTTACTTATACCACGAGTATAAGCTTACAATCAGGAGTACAGCCAGTATCTCGGTATAGAAATACTGTTGCCGCTACGCAACACTTTGCTGCTCATGTTCTGCATCTTGTTGCCTTTCATCGCATCAGTTGGTTTTAAAAACCTGCACTGTGCAGGCGCGTGATAGTTAAAAAGGGTATTCAACATGTTGATAGATGGCAGGTAATGACCGTAAGATTGGCCGTCGTTAGTGCTGTTGCCAAGACCAATATATCACTCCATAATCGTGCTGTTGGAGTTTCATCGCTCAACGGCTCTTTCCCATTCAAGGAAACTCGATTGCTTGCTGAGCAAAACTCTATCATTTTTTTGCGACATAACTGACAAATAGATCGACAAAACCCATATATATGCGGGAATACGTCAGTTTACAGAGTGGATGCCGAAACAAAGAATACGCAAACTCATTTATACGAATCGTGCAACAGCGTTACGTTCGAAATAGAATCTACCTGACAAGGGAGGAGCAAAACCTGATACAAGCCACACCAATCTTGCTGGGTGGGGCGGGCATTGGGAGTGTGATCGCCGAATGTTTAGTGCGGTTTGGCTTTGAAACCATCACGCTGATTGATGGCGACGTGGTCGAGCTGTCTAACCTCAACCGGCAGAACTACATAGAATCAGACCTAGCAATCCCTAAAGTAGAGGCTCTGAAAAACAGGTTAATTGCTATCAACAGCAACGCCAAAATCACCACTCATAACTGTTTCATAACACCCGATACCATTCAGGACTTCGTGCCAGGCCACACGATAGCCATAAATGCATTGGATTTCTCGTCAGATGTCCCTCTGTTATTCGACAGCGTATGCCAGGAACACGACATCCCCGTCTTGCACCCGTATAATTTGGGATGGAGTGCCCTGGTCATGGTAATCACCCGGGACATTGGTCTGGATTCCTTGCGAGTAGCCGATCGGCCGTTCAATGAGCTAAGTGTTGTGCAGTACGTATCAGACTACATGAGACGCAATAACAGTCCACAGGAATGGCTCGATGAGACGATAAGAGAGTACACGGCAGAAGTAGAGCAACTTTCTCCTCCCCAATTGTCAATAGCTTCCTGGTTAGCAGCAGGAGTCTGCACGAAGATAATCTTCGATCTTGTTACGGAGAGATCAGTAAAGAAATTCCCGGAGTTCTATTTGACCTCAATTTGGGACGCTGATGCTGTGTAGAATCACGAACAAGACTTCCGAATAATTATGAAACCCAGAATGACAACCCAGTTTTGTTCTTATTAAACGGTCGTGGCTGTTGCATAACTCTGAGTCGGTGTTGGGGTGAATGCCGCTTGGCGTTCCGCCATTTCCGTCGACTCTGATGCCGCAGGCAAGTATTACTGTTGGTGGTGCGAGCGGCCTTGGCAGGATGATGGCCAAGCGCATGGTTTGTACGGGACGATAGCGAATCAGCTTCTTGAAGTTATAACCGATGGCCGCTAAGAGCATGGACTGTTGCGCCCCGGCCGCGCACATTGGTGCGGCGCAGCCCATACTAGTGCAGCAAGTGGCCAAACACGGGTTCGACCGTGCTCTGGCGCACCCGGCGCATGTTCTGCCCTTGCCGGCTGCGCTGCCGGTGCCAGGCCCGACGATACGCGGCATCGAATGCGGAGCGATTCAGCTGCTTGTGGTCGGCGGAGGGCACCCAGTTCGTTTTGCAAGGGCAGTGCTGGCAATCCTGATAGTAGGCCCGATAGTGTTTTAACCAGTTGCCATCGGCCGAGAGCCGATACTTGCGAAAGGGCAGCGTCTTACCGGCTCGGCATCGATATTCGTCAGCGGTTTCGTGGTAGGTAAAGCCATTGGAGTACCCGGGGTCGGCGACTAGGTCCTGTAGCTGCAACTCATTGCGCGCCAGACGCTGCTGCACCTGTTGCACGATCGTGGGCAAATACCGGCTGTCGCGCGCATGGGCTGAGTCGGCCTGCACATGGCTGATCACGTCATACGCCGTAAAAACGTATAACCCTTCTGGGAAGCTACCCATGACCGTACCTGGATCGCCCTCCGGAAACTAAGCCGAGTGGAACACAGGAACACGACCAAGCAGTGGCCGGCATCTGCGCACGATCATCCCCGTGCGCTGGTATACGATCTACCCCTGCTACGGGCAACTGCCATCCCCGGTGGTCCCTCTCTAAGTGTTAACGGGCGACACGCATTGTTTCCCGAAGGCCCAAACAGGTAATGCGTACTTGCTTCGCCTCGCTTACTTCGCTGTCTAACCGCTGCTGCTCTCGTTGTAGAAAGGTGCGCAGCTCGGCTTCACTCGGTAGGCCGATCTGGTAATTGCTCACGAACAGCTGCTCGGACAGCCCCGTAGTGGCGTAGCGCACAAGCGAGTCATTTTTCTGGGCGCACAGGATGAGGCCGACGGGTGGGTTGTCGCCCGCACTCATCTCGTGCTCGCGGTAGTAGTTCAAGTACACGTTCATCTGCCCGGCGTCGGCATGCTAGAACGCACCGATCTTCAGATCGACCAGCACGTGGCACTTTAGGATCCGATGATAAAATACTAGCTCCACGTACAGGTGCTTATTGTCGAAGGTCAGCCGCTTCTGCCGGGCTTCGAAGCAAAAGCCACGCCCCAGGTCCAGCAGGAAGGTCTGCAGGTGATCGATAATGGCCTGCTCCAACTCGCTTTCGCTGTAGCTGGGTCGTTGCTCCAGGCCGAGGAATTCGAGGACATAGGGTTTTTCACCACGTCCCCTACCGGCAGGGGCTGCGTGCCGGCGGCATGGGCCTCGAGCACCGCCGTTCTGTCGGTGGAGAGTCCCGTGCGCTCATACAAGGCCGAGTGAATCGCGCGTTTCAACTCGCGCACCGACCAGTGGTTGCTCACGCTTTGCACCTCGTAAAAGGCCCGTTGCAACGGCGATTCAGCGCGACTAATTCGATAAAATGCGAGAAGCTTAGCCGCTGCTGCAAGCGGGCGGGCCCGAGGCCGACGGGCACCGTGGTCGGCGGCAATTGGTCAGACACTGTCCGACCAATTGCCGGCAGGGATAGGCCGGCGAGCTGAAGGGTGCTAGCCTGCTCACGCAGCAGCGGATAGGTTTGATATACCTCCAGGTTGGTCTGGGAGAGGCCTGGTACGCCCCGCGCCCGCAAGGCACGCGCCAACTGCGCTAATAAGCGCTGGCCATACGTTGCCCGGTCCTGGACCGCTTGCTCGTATTCCGACACGTAATAGCCGACCAGCCAATTACGCGCGGTGAGCCAGTAATTGACTTGCTGCACGGCGGCGCGCTGCGTGGTGGTGTGCTACTAAGCCAGTTGTTCCGCCAGGTCGAGAAAGGTGCTGTCGGGCATAGGAACGAAGATACAGCCAGGCCTTCTTACAGCAACGGGGAAATACAATTACTCCAAGGGGTTTTGCCGCAACTGACCGAACGATTACGACTGCCGCCAAGACCCTATTCCGCCTAGTTCTAGTTTACTGCTGAGCGACCCAGACGGTGCTCGTATTTGGCCAGCGTGTTCCAGATGGCGTACATGGCGACCTCCGAAGCCCGGCCGGTCAGATTGGTGTTCAACAGCAACAGCCGACCAATGCCGGTTTTGGGGTCAAAAAACAGCAGCGTCACCACGCCGGGGTCGCCGCCGGTGTGGCCGATGTAGCCCGTGTAGCCAAAGCCCATGAACACGCCCACGTTGTAGGATTCACTGAAGGGGTTACGCTCGTTGCGCTCCTCGAAATTGGTTGCCCCCAGCTGGGGGCGAAAATAGTCGCGGTAGCTCGCCGGCTGCAACACCGTGCCCTGCCCCTGGTAGCCCCGAATGAGCTCGCGCAGGTACCGGCTCATGTCGGCCACGGACGAGATGAACCCGCCATCGGGGTAAGTGGTCAGCGAGTAAAACGGCAAGGGCACGGCCGGGGCCTGGTACGGCCGCGCGTACCGGGTGAAATCGACGGCCCCAACCTGCCACCCCGACGCCCGCATGCGCAGCGGCCGGGTCAGGTAGCGGGCCGTAAAGGCTGAAAAGGGCTGGCCGGTGGCCAATTCCACCACGTACGCCGCCAGGCACGTGCCCACGTTGGAGTATTCGTACAGCTCACCGGGCCGGCGGGCCAGAAAGCTCTGGGCCTGGTACCACTTGCCTGGCGGGGTGAGCACGTTTTGCAGAAACACGGGCAGGGCCACCGCCGAATCGGCGGAGATAAACGTCTGCTCATCCCGAAAGGTCCGCGGCAAGCCCGCGAGCGGTTGGCCGGGCTTGAGGTAAAGATTCTTGCTCAGGTAGTAGTCGTTGTCGCGGATGCTGGAGGTGTGAGTAGCTAACTGCCGGAGCGTAATCGGCACGTCGGGAAAGGCCGGGTTGACGACCGGAAAGGGCAAGTACTTATTAACGGGGTCGTCCAGGGTAAGCTTGCCGAGTTCCTGGGCCTTGAGCAGGGCCAGCCCGACCACCGTTTTGCTCACTGAGGCAATGGGTTGGCGGGTGTGTACGTCGTAGGGCGTGCGGGCCTCGGCGTCAGCGAAGCCAAAGCCGTGCTGATAAAGCGCCCCCTGGCCTGTCACGATGGCCACCCCAAAGCCGGTGAAATGGCCCTGGCTCCGCAACGTTTCCAGTTCGGCCGTCAAGGAGTCTTGTGCGGCGCGCCGGTGGGAGGACTGCGCGGCTCCTGGCGTGGCGAGGCCGAAAGCAAGGCAGCATAGCGAGATAGTAAGGATTCTAAGCACGAAATAGGATAGAAAGGAATGAACACGACCATTAGATAGTACTGGCCGTAAATAAAAGGCATTTTTCATCCTGATGGCTAACCAGCCCGAGATGGTGTCTTCATGGGACTTAGAGTAATTTTAACCGCCCACTGCTTTAAGCAGGCCAGCCAGGAAACAGAAGGCAGGTAGAGTAGACCCGTTTCGATGGCTAGGAAGTTCCTGCTTAAAATGAAACCTAGGGCTACCTTCCTCTTTGAGACAATCATTGCCCACCACTTGGGGAAGTGCTAGGCCTGCTTAGCACAAAAAGCACGACATATTCTTTGCTCGAGAGGCCCTGGTCTGGCAGGACACCCCAGCTTTTTTCTCATTCCCAACCCCGCTTGCTAGTGCGGTGCTCATGAGCTTTTTCGCCGCCGGGTAGGACGGCTGACGGTTTTGATGAGACCAATGGCGTACTTTGCAGTATGAAGCAAGAGCTACACAATGCCACGGGCCGGGTCTACCTTACCATCGAAACCGACCCGGTGAACCGGTGGGTCGCGGTGGATTGGAAGGGCTACCTGACCGCCGACAGTATTAAGACCGGGGCCAAGGCGTACACCGATGCCCTGGCCGCCGCCGGCTTCTCGTGCGTGCTCAACGATACGCGCTCCGTGCGCGGGCCCTGGGACCATTCCATGGATTGGGTTATCAACGAGTGGGCCCCCAATGCCGCCGCCGCCGGCCTGACGCATTTCGCCCTGATTTCTACCCCGGAGACCCTCGCCGATGGGTCGGCCGCCGCGTTCTACGCTCAGCTCACGGCCTTCCAAGCCGAAGTGTTCGACAACCTGGACGACGCCCAGGCCTGGTTGCGCCCGTTCTGCAACCAACCATAGGCTATACGCCGCGTTTCCTACCGGCTCTAGCCGTCTGGCGCCCCGGTTAAGAAATACCTAACTCCACCCAAATGCCCGAAGAAATTATTCTGGCTGAACCCTACGGCTCCGTTCTTGCCGATGCCCAGGTGCCCTGCGTCATCGTGCAGTTCCACGGTTTCGCCAACACAACCGAGTTCAAGAACATCATGGAAACCGGCTTGGCCTACTACCGGGTTCACAGCCAAGTGTTGCGGCCCTGGGGCTGGATCGGGGACGTGCGCCAGATGGGGGCCATTCCCCAAGCCGTGCAGCAGTGGCTGACCACCGACTGGAACCGGCGAGCTTTCAGCGCCGGCATCCGCGAGGTAAGCATCGTGCTATCCGCCAACGTGCTGGGCCAACTGGCCACGCAGCACTACGTTAAGAGCACGCACGCCCAGCTGGACCAGTACGAAATCAACTCCGCCTTTTACCCTTCCTTGGAGGCCGCCAAGCAGGGAGCCCGGGAAGCCCTGCGGCGCTAATGCTCCCGGCAGCGAGCGCCTGCTGGATCACCTCGGCCGGCACAAAAAGGTCGGCGCCGCTATACTGCGCAATACTTACACAAAGCGCAGTCGGGAGAAGTCAGGGGGTGGTGGCTCCCAAGCTGCGAAGTGCCGCTTTTAGGGTCAAGCAGGAAAGCTGGCATTAAAGAGATCTTGTTTTAATGTTAAGGCGGCCGCTTTAGGTTGGTTTTGATCCGGGCTAAGTAAGCTAACGTTGCTTACGCCGTTTTTTAATGCTAAACCGGCCGCTGTATTCCATTACCCCTTTCCGGGATGTGCCGTGGGACGCCTCACCGGAACTGCCCATTGCCCAGGAGCTATGGGGCGCGGCGGACGTGCTGGAGCAGTTGGGGCAGGTCCGCGAAGCCCTGGGCCGGCTGCACGGCCGCAGCATCGCCATCCCCAACCAGGGGCTGCTGGTGACGGCAGGAAGCCAAGGCCTCCAGCGCCATTGAAACAACTTCACCACGGACGACGAGCTGTACCGGGCTTTCAGCGAAACCACGGCCGAGCAGGTGGAAGCTCCCGTCAAGGAAGTGCTGCGCCACCGCGATGCCCTGTGGAGCGGCTATGAGTATCTGAAATCCGGCACCGGTTTCTCCCGCAACTACTTTGTGCGCATGTGCCGGGAAATCAAGCAGGTCGAGGAAGGCCTCCGGCCGCCGTTTTCCCCCACCATCATCCGCTAGGGCTGAGGCCGCTTGGTGACAGCCTAGCACGCGTAGCCCGAGAAGCTGCGTGGAACCAAGTATATTTGATCGGGTAGCATTATTCCTCGCTACTGGCTTAGGTTGCTTCTTCCCGTGAAAAGAGTACAAGATCATCGGTTCAGCTGGGGGTGGATGTTCGTGCTGGCCGTGGTATTCCTGGCCGGCTGCACCCACCCGCCGAAGAAGGCGGCGTATCGAATTGGCTTTGCGCAGTGTAGTACCGCGGGCCCCTGGCGGCAAGCCATGTTGGACGGGATGCGGCGGGAACTAAGCTTCCATCCGGAGGTGGAGTTAAAGATGACGGATGCCCAGGATAACAGCCAGCGGCAGCAGCAGCAGATACAAGCCTTTGTGCAAGAGGGCGTTGACCTGCTGATAGTCTCGCCTTACGAATCAGCGCCGGTTACCCCGGCCGTGGAGGAAGCCATGCGGCGCGGCATTCCCGTGCTGCTGCTCGACCGGCGCACCGCCTCCCCCCACTATACGGCGTATGTGGGCGGTGACAACCAGGCCGTCGGGCAGACAGCGGCCCGCTACGCCGCGGCCTTACTTAACCAGCAGGGCAGCGTAATTGAGATTTTAGGCACTCCCGGCTCCTCCGCGACCTCCGACCGGCACCTGGGGTTTGCGCGGGCCCTGCAGGCCTACCCCCGCCTGCGCGTTGCCGGGCAGGTGACGGGCAACTGGCAGGAAAAAACCCTCAAGCCCGCCCTGACTTCCCTGCTGCGCCAACACCCCGAGGTCAACTTAATTTTCGCCCACAACGACGCCATGGGCCGGGGGGCCTACGAAGTGTGCCAGCTGTTGGGCCGCACCACCCAGATTCGTATCATTGGCGTGGACGGACTTTACGGCAAGGGCGAGGGCCTGGACTTTGTGCAGCGCGGAATTCTCACGGCCTCCCTGCTGTACTCTCCCGGAGGGGAAGAAGCCATTCGTACGGCCCTGAAAATTCTGCGCCGCCACCCCTTCCAGCGCGAGAACACCCTGGGCACGATCGTCATCGACTCTACCAACGTGGTAACCATGCAGCAGCAAACCACCCAGATGGTAAGCCAGCAGCACGATGTCGAGCGCCAGCAAACCCTGCTGCAGTCCCTGCGGGCCACTTATGCCAGCCAGCAGACCATCCTCTACGGGCTGCTGCTGACCTTGCTCGGGGCCGTCACCCTCGGGGTGATGGCCTGGGGCTCGTCCCGGAAAAATCGCCTGATTAACCGGCAGCTGGCCCTGCAGAACGCGGAAAACGACAAGATCAACCGCCAGCTCCAGGTGCAGAATGAAGAAATTTTGCAGCAGCGCAACCAGCTGGAGGCCCTGGCCGAAAGAAGCCGGGCGGACACGGAGGCCAAGCTGCGGTTTTTCACTAACTTCTCCCACGAACTGCGCACTCCCCTCACGCTTATTCTGGGTCCGGTCGAAGAGCTGCTTACCAGCAGCCCGGATCTTACCGCTCCCCAGCGCCAAGATCTGGCACTGGTGCGCCGCAACACCCAGCGCCTGCTCCAGCTGGTTAATCAGCTCCTGGACTTTCGCAAAATCGAGGTGGGCAAAATGACCGTGCGCGCCTCGGAAGGCAACCTGGTCGCCTTTGTGCGGGAAATTGTAGATGCCTTTGAAAAGCCCGCCCGCCTGCGCGGGGTGCAAATCAAGTTTCTGGCGGCTGAGCCGGTATTGCCAGTGTGGTTTGACGGCAATATTCTGGACAAGGTATTTTTCAACCTGCTGTCCAACGCCCTGAAGTTTACCCCGGATCAAGGGCAGATCACCATCAGCCTGCAACCCACCGAAAACGGCAAGTCGGTCCGGGTCAGTGTCGAGGATACGGGCCGTGGCATCAGCGACCAGGACCAGGCCCATATTTTCGAATGGTTTTACCAGGGCGAGCAGGGGCCCGTCGCTAAGGGCTCGGGCATGGGCCTGGCTTTGGCCCAGGGGTTGGTGCGCCTGCACCAGGGCCAGCTGACGTTCAGCAGTCAACCGGGGCTGGGCAGCACCTTCGCCGTATCCTTGCCCCGGGAGCTGCCGGAGTCCCTGCGCACCCCGGCCCCGGTGGGCTCCCTCCTGCTGAGCACCGACGAACCGGAGCTGCTGGAGGGGATCGCCCTGGGCGCCGAGCTGCCGCAGCCCGCGCTTCCCAGCGCCGGGGAAACCCTGGTGCTGGTAATTGAGGATAACTCCGACGTCAACGATTTTCTGTCCCGCAAGCTGCGGACCGACTTCCGGGTGCAAAGCGCCCGTGATGGGCACGCCGGCCTACGCCTGGCCACGGACTTGATCCCGGACCTGATTGTCTGCGACGTGATGATGCCCGGCTTAAGCGGGCTGGAAGTGGTAGCGCAGCTGCGCGAGGACTGGCGCACCTCGCACATTCCCATCGTGCTGCTGACGGCGCGCACGGCCCCCGAGCAGCAGCTGGAGGGCGTGCAGGCCGGGGCCGACCTGTACCTGACCAAGCCCTTCAACCCCACCTTCCTGCTGGAAAGCATCCGCACCCTGCTGGCCAACCGCAGCCGGCAGCGCGAGCACTTCCGACGGGAGCTGTCCCTGGATACGGTAACGGTGGCAGCCACCAAACCCGACCAGAAATTCCTGGCCGATTTGACGGCCATTGTCGAAGCGAACCTGACCCGCTCCGACCTGACCGTGGAAGACATTGCCCGCAGCCTGGGCATTTCCCGCATGCAGCTTTACCGCAAAGTCAAGGCGGTGCTGGGCACCGGGGTCACGGACTTTATCCAGAGCCTGCGCCTGACCAAGGCCCGAGAACTGCTGCTGGATGAATCGCTGACGATTGCCGAAGTTGCCTACGAGCTGGGCTTTTCTTCCCCCTCCTACTTCTCGGCCAGCTTTAAAGCCCACTACCAGATGGCCCCTTCCGAGTTCCGGAGCCTGCACGTTGCCCCCCACTAGTGCAATAATTTCAACAGGGTCGTTACATACGTGCTACCCAAACTCCGAATCACCCCGGGGGTTTTCTATTTTATATTTCTGTATTTCAAACGGTTACGGATATTGTCGCCGGTGAACGTATTTTGATACAATCCTTTTATCCCTGAGCTGGGAGAAGGCGGACTTTTGTGTAAAGCCCGCTTCCATGAACCCTTCAGCCGCCATCGTTTGCATCGGAGAATGCCTCTGGGATATGCTGCCTACCGGCCGCCGTCCGGGTGGGGCGCCCCTGAACGTGGCCGCCCAGCTCGGCCGCCTGGGCCAGCCGGTCCAGCTGATCAGCCGGGTGGGCAACGATGAGCTGGGGGCCGAGCTGCTGGCCTGCCTGCCCGGGTTCGGGCTGGGCAGTGAGCTGATTCAGCGCAGCCAGACCCACCTGACGGGGGTCGTGAAAGTAAACCTGTCGGCGGGGCATCGGCAGTACAAGATTGTGGAGCCGGTCGCCTGGGATTACCTCCAGCATACGGAGGAGCTGCGCGCTGCCGTAGCCAGCGGGCGGATGCTGGTGTACGGCTCCCTGGCCGCCCGTAACCCGGTAACCCGGGAAACCCTCTACCGCCTGCTGCAGGTTGCCTCCTACAAGGTGTTTGATGTGAATTTGCGGCGCCCGCACTATTCCCGCCTGGTCGTAAACTACCTCCTGCGTCAGGCCGATTTGGTTAAGCTTACCCTTGCGGAGCTGGAGCAGATTATGGACTGGCACGGGCAGGAAGCCACGGTTGCTACTGCCCTACCCTGGCTGGCGGCCCACTACCAGCTGGATGCGGTGTGCCTGTACCAGGAAGCCAGCCAGGTTACCCTCTGGCAGGCGCCCCAGCTTCACACGGCGGAGCTGCCCCGGCGGGAAAGCCCGGATGAGCTCGGCCGCAGCGACGTATTTCTCGGCCGCCTGCTGGCCCACTGGGGTCAGGAAAGCGCTGCTGCCTGCCTGCAGGCGGCCTGCGCGGCCACCTTCCCGGCGGCAGCCGGGCCCTAAGTCCCAGCCCACGGTAGCGTACCTGACTGCACAGCGAATTTTCATACTCCACAAGCCAGAGAACACTCTGGTTCTGAGATATTTCTCCCACTTTACTTAATTCCCTGCTTCATGCCTTTCTCTCTACTCTTGCCTCCCGGCTCCCGGCTTCGCACCCGGCAATGGCTGACCCCGGCCGTAGGAGGCGCCCTGCTGTTTCACTTTGCGGCGGCGCCCGTCGCCCAGGCCGCCCCGGTCCCCGGACGCAGCGCGGCGGACAACGCCGCCGCCCGCCGGGTAAACAGCCCCGTAACCGGGCGCATTGTTGATGCGAAAGGCGAAGCCCTGCCCGGGGTAACGGTTCTGCTCGAGGGCACCACCCTGGGCTCCGCCACCGATGCCGCGGGGGGATTTACCATCTCTAATGTGCCGGCCGGCTCCTACAACCTGGTGGTGTCCTCGGTGGGCTTTCTGACCACCCGCCTGCCTATCACCGTCGTGGACGGCCAGCCTACCCAGGTAAACACCCTGACGCTGGCGGAAAACACCCAGGCCCTGCAAGAGGTCGTGGTCGTGGGCTACGGCACCCAGAGCCGGCAGGAGCTGACCACCTCGGTGGCGTCGGTCAGCGCCAAGGACCTGGAGCGGCAGCCCGTAGCGGGCTTTGACCAGGCGTTGCAGGGCCAGGCTCCCGGCGTGCAGGTCATCAGCCCCTCCGGCGCGCCCGGCGCGGGCATCAACGTGCGCATCCGGGGCAACAGCTCCATCAGCTTGACCGGCTCCCCCCTGTACGTAATTGACGGGGTGCCCATCCTGCCCACCTACGAGCAGGAGCTGGCCGTGGGCGGGCAGCGCCCCAACCCCCTGAACGCCCTCAACCCCAATGATATTGAAAGCATAGACGTGCTCAAGGACGGGGCGGCCGCGGCCATCTACGGCCTGCGCGCTTCCAACGGGGTAGTCGTAATTACCACTAAAAAAGGCAAGGTAGGCAAGCCTCAGGTGGGTTTGAACGTGTACTACGGCCAGCAGCAGCTGCGCAAAAAGCTGGACGTGCTGGACTCCCGCCAGTTTGCCGAGTACTACAACGAGGCCCTGACCAACGCGGGCCAGGCCCCGGCCTTTTCCGACCTGAGCAACCTGCCGGCAGCCACCGACTGGCAGGATGAAATCTACCGCCCGGCCGGTATCCAGAGCTACCAGCTCAACATCAGCGGGGCCACCGACCAGACCCGCTACTACGTATCCGGGGGCTACTTCAAGCAGGAAGGCATCAGCCTGAACTCGGGCTTTGACCGCTACAACTTCAAGGTTAACCTGGACCAGAAGCTGGGGCAGCGCTTCCGCATGGGCACCAACCTGAACCTGAGCCGCACCTTCACCAATGGCTCGGTGCGCTCGGAGCTGGGCATCGGCAACTCGGGCACCGTGCTCGGGGCCCTGGCCCAGATTCCAACCATTCCCGTGCGCACGGCCGATGGCCGCTACGGGGTCAACCCCTTCCAGGCCTTTGACAACCCGGTAGGCAACCTGCTGGAGACCAGCAACAAGGCTATTATTTACCAGGCTATCGGCAATGCCTACGGGGAGCTCGACCTGCTGAAGAACCTGACGTTGCGCAGCTCCCTGGGTTTGGACTTCCGCACCCAGAACGAAAACCAGTTTATCACCCGCGACTACCCCGGCACCTCCAACGCCGACCCGGCCACCCGGGGCAGCGGGGCCACCTCCCTCAACCAGCAGGTAATCTGGCTGCTGGAAAACACCCTGACGTATAACCCCAACCTGGGGGACCGCCACAACCTGACCTTGCTGGCGGGCCAGTCCGTGCAGGAGTCCGACCGCATCACCTCCTCGGCCAGCGGGCAGGGCTACCCTTCCAACTCGGTTCCTTACCTGTCGGCCGTTTCCCAGTTTAACAAGCCCAGCAGCTACCAGGACCAGTGGGGTTTGATGAGCTACTTCGGCCGGGCCATCTATAACTTTGATGAGCGCTACCTGGCCACGCTGAGCGTGCGGGCTGACGGCAGCAGCAAGTTCAAGGAAGGCAACAAATTTGGCTACTTCCCGGCGTTGGGTTTGGGCTGGCGCATCTCCAAGGAAGCGTTCTTCCCCCAGACTACGCTGGTCTCCGACCTTAAGCTGCGCGGCAGCGTGGGCGCCACGGGCAACCAGGAGTTTTACACCTACCAGCGCTTCTCGCGCTACGGCACGGGCTTTAACTACCAGAACGGAGGCAGTATCCTCGGGGGCATTGCCCCCACCAACATCGGCAACAACGACGTGCAGTGGGAGACCACCTACCAGTACGACGCCGGCGTGGACCTGGGATTGCTCGACAACCGCCTGACCATTACCCTGGACGCCTACCTGAAGCGCACCCAGGATTTGCTGACCAACGTGAGCATTCCCCTGAGCACCGGGGCCCAGGATCTGAGCATCATCCAGAACGTGGGCAAGGTAGAAAACAAGGGCTTTGAGTTCGGCTTGACCTCCACCAATGTGGCCGGGGAAAACGGGGCCTTTGCCTGGACGACGAACCTGAACTTTACCCTCAACCGCAACAAGGTGCTGGACCTGGGCACCATCCGCAACGACCAGGGCCAGGAGGAAAACCGCCGCCTGCCCAGCGGCAACGGCTTTACGCTGGTGGGCGAGCCCCTGGGCGTGTTCTACGGCTACCAGGTGCAGGGCATCTTCCAGAGCCAGGACGAGATCAGCGGGGCCGCCAAGCAGGACAATGCTTCCCCCGGCGACATCCGCTTCCGCGACCTGAACAACGACGGGCTGATCAACGACAAGGACCGCACCATCATCGGCAACCCCAATCCCAGGGCCATTGCCGGCGTGACCAACACCTTCTCATTTAAGGGTCTGGAGTTGAGCGCCTTTTTCCAGGGCTCCTTCGGCAACGATATCTACAACCAGAACCGGGAAACCCTGGAGGGCATGGCCGATCCGCTGAACCAAAGCACCCGCGTGCTGGACCGGTGGACGCCCACGAGCACCAACACTACGGTTCCCCGGGCCGTGCGCAACGACCCCAACAACAACCGCCGCATGTCCGACCGCTTTATCGAGGACGGATCGTACGTGCGCCTGAAAAACCTGACGCTGGCCTACAGTCTGCCCACTGCCCTTACCCGCAAGGCAGCCATCAGCAACCTGCGCCTGTACGTGACGGGCCAGAACCTGATTACCTGGACGGACTACTCGGGCTACGACCCCGAGGTAAGTTCGGACCCCCAATCCAACACGGGCTTCGGCCGGGATTACGGGGTGTACCCGCAGTCGCGCACCTACACGGTGGGTCTGAACGCGACGTTTTAACCCCCGGCACCCCTAGCGCCGCGGGCGCGGGCCCGCCCGGATTCTTTTCAGCTTTCTCTTAATTCCCCATGAAAAAGATATTTATCCCCGTTTTCGCCCTGACTTTGCTGGCCTCGGGCTGCGATGTGCTGGACAAAAACCCTTTGCCCAGCATTTCTCCCGAAAACTTCTTTAAGTCTGCCGATGACGCGGAGGCCGGCCTGACCGCGGCCTACGATGCCCTGCAGGGCGCCGGCCTTTACGGCCAGGACATGATCGTGGTGGGCGAGATGCCTTCCGACAACGTGACCAGCGCCAACGGCGACGTGGCCGCCCTGGAAAACATCACCTGGAACTCGACCACCGGCCAGGTAAACAGCATTTACCGGGACTCCTACATCGGGATCAACCGCGCCAATGCCATTCTGAAGTACGTGCCGGGTATTGGCATGACCGAGGCGCGTAAAAATCAGATCCTGGGGGAGGCGCGCTTTC
The DNA here is from genome assembly GCF_054780495.1 of Hymenobacter tenuis. Taxonomy (NCBI): domain Bacteria; kingdom Pseudomonadati; phylum Bacteroidota; class Cytophagia; order Cytophagales; family Hymenobacteraceae; genus Hymenobacter; species Hymenobacter tenuis. The sequence continues at coordinate 223,264 of NZ_BAAGWF010000002.1, read as the reverse complement.
TGCGGGCCCTGCACTTCTTTAACCTGGTGAAATTGTACGGGGGCGTGCCCCTGCGCCTGGAGCCCACGGAAACCGGCACCCCGGAAGTGCTGAACCTGCCCCGCGCTACCCCGGACCAGGTATACGCCCGGATAATCGAGGACCTGACGGCGGCCGAACCCCTGGTAGCCGCCAACAACCCCACCCGCATCAACCAGAATGCGGTTAATGCCCTGCTGACCCGGGTGCACCTCACCCAGCGCCAGTGGCCCCAGGCCCAGGCGGCCGCCGCCAAGGTGCTGGGCAGTGCCACGCTCGCGTCCAGCTTCAAGTCCCTGTTTCCGGCGGATAATAAATCGGAGTCTTTGTTTGAAGTGCAGTTTGCCGGCAACGCCGACGGGGGCAACATCCTGCCCGACCTGCTGCTGCCCTCACCTCCGGCTACCTACTCCTTTCCGAAATTCAGCATCCCCACCGCGGAGCTGATTCAGTTTGCGGACACGGTTAATGACGCGCGCTGGAAGTTTCAGGGCCTCACCAACGCCGGCCGCGACCACGGCAGCTACGTGGACGGCGGCCGGGGCACGGGCAACGACGACGGGCCTTTTGTGTACAAGTGGCCCGGCAACCCGAACGGCTTTAACTCCCCCGACAACACCTACGTGCTGCGCCTGGGCGACGTGGTGCTCATGTACGCCGAAGCGGCCAACGAGCAAAGCGGCCCTACCGCTGACGTGCTAACCAAACTGAACCTGATCCGCCAGCGCGCGGGCCTAGCGGCCCTGACTACGGCTTCTCCGGAGGCGGCCTCCAAGCAGACCATGCGGCAGGAGATTGACCGGCAGCGCCGCCTGGAGCTGGCCTTTGAGGGCGAGCGGTGGTTTGACTTGCTGCGCTACGCCCGGCACGAGCAGGCAGACCCCTCGGCGGATCACGCCGTTACGGCCCTGGACCTGATCAAGCAGCAGCGCAAGTCGGCCACGGCGGACCCAAACTACCTGCTGTTTCCCATTCCCCTGGGCGAGCTGAACACTAACCCAAACGTGCAGCAGAACCCTGGCTATTAAGCTTTTTCGGTTGCCAAGGTGCCCATGCTTACCGTGGGTGGCCTGAGCCCGATACCCTCGGGCCGGCTCGCGAAAGGGGCGCGGCCGGCTCCGAGGTTTTTACTAGGTTGCTGAAGGGCTTTGACCGGCTCCACCAACCCCATCCCCAACCCCTGTTACGCCCTCCCATGGCTGCTCCTATTTCTTCCCTCCCCCAGGCCACCGCGGCGCCCACGTCAGCGGGCGGCGAAACACCCCGCTACACCTCCGCGCTGGCTTCCCTGACGGTGCTGTTCTTTATGATGGGCTTTATCACCTGTCTGAATGACATTCTGATTCCCTACCTCAAGGCCATCTTTCAGCTGAGCTATACCCAGGCCAACCTGATCAACCTTTGTTTTTTCGGGGCCTACTTCGTGATGGGCATCCCGGCCGGCAAGCTTGTACAGCGCATTGGCTACAAGGGCGGCATGCTGGCGGGCTTTCTGATTGCGGCCCTGGGCGCCTTTCTGTTCTATCCCGCGGCGGACAGCCGCAGCTACGGCCTGTTTCTGGGGGCTTTGTTTGTGCTGGCCACGGGTGTCGTGCTGCTGCAGGTGGCCGGTAACCCCTACGTAGCGATCCTGGGCCGGCCGGAATCGGCCCCGGCCCGCCTGACGCTTACCCAGGCCTTTAACTCCCTGGGCACCACCGTGGCGCCCCTGTTGGGCTCCGCTCTGATTTTGTCTAATCTGCCCGACCTGGATACGGCCGCTTCCGCGGCGGCAATTGATGTAAAGGCCGTGCAGATTCCCTACCTGTGCATTGGCGCGGTGCTGATCGTGATCAGTGTCCTGCTGGGGATGCTCAAGCTGCCCACTATTGCCCACGCCCACAGCGAAGCGGATGCCTCCCGCCGGGCCTACCACTACCGGCATCTTATCTTCGGCGTGATCGGCATTTTTGCCTACGTGGGAGGGGAAGTGGCCATTGGCTCGCACATTGTCTCCTACCTGCACCTGCCCGACGTGATGAGTCTCACCCCCAAGGTGGCCGGTGATAAAGTTGCCTACTACTGGGGCGGAGCCATGGTGGGCCGCTTTCTGGGGGCCTATCTGCTGGGCAAGTTCAACCCCGGGCGCCTGCTGGCCTTCAATGCCGTCGGGGCCGTGGTGCTGGTGCTGATTTCGGTGTTGACCACGGGCCCGGTGGCCATGTGGAGTTTGCTGGCCGTGGGGCTGATGAACTCCATCATGTTTGCCACCATCTTCACGCTGGCCGTGGCCGGCCTCGGGCGCCACACGGAGGAAGCCTCCGGGTTGCTGAACGTGGGCATCGTGGGCGGCGCCATTATTCCCCTGCTGTTTGGCCTGGTGGCCGACGCCAGCTCCCTGCGCTGGGCCTTTGTGCTGCCCGTGCTCTGCTACGTCTACATCATGTGGTACGGCCTGAAAGGCCACAAACCCACGACGGTATAACAACTCTTTACGCCGGGTTACTAACTAACGCGGCGTAATGCCTTTCTCTTAGTTCCCGCTGGCTGGTTGCCGGTTTTGCTTCTGCCCATCCGGCGGGCCACGCTCTTTTTTTCGCTATGTTTTCACTTTCTCAAACTACGCTTTCCCTGGGTTTGCTTCTTGCCCTGGGGCTAGGGTCCGGCTGCCAACGCCTTCCCCAGGCCGGTGACGCGACCGCCGGGCAGGCCCCGGCCTTCTGGCTGACCACGCCCGATAAGTCTTCCCTGTTTCAGGCCCAGCCGGCTCCCGCCTGGACGACTACCCCCGTTGCGGCCGGCAACCCGGTAATTGAGGTGAACGAGCAGCAGACCTTCCAAACCATCGATGGCTTTGGCTATTGCCTGACCGGCGGCAGTGCCGAGCTGCTCCACCGCATGGGCGCTCCGGAGCGGAAGGCCCTGCTGCGCGAGTTGTTTGCTACTGATGGTACCAACATTGGGGTCAGCTACTTGCGCCTGAGCATCGGGGCCTCGGATTTGGACGCCACCGTATTTAGCTACGATGACCTGCCGGCCGGGCAGACTGACCCCACCCTGGCCAAGTTCAGCTTAGCCCCGGATAAGGCCCACCTGATTCCGGTGCTGAAGGAAATTCTGGCTATCAATCCCGCCATCAAAATCCTGGGCTCCCCCTGGTCTCCACCCACCTGGATGAAAACCAATGGCAGCTCCAAGGGCGGCTCGCTTAAGCCCGAGTTCTACGATGCCTACGCCCGCTACTTTGTCAAGTACATCCAGGGCATGCAAGCCGAGGGGGTACGCATCGATGCCATTACCATCCAAAACGAGCCCCTGCACCCGGGCAACAACCCCAGTTTGCTCATGCTGGCTGAGCAGCAGGCGGAGTTTATCAAAAAGCACTTGGGGCCGTTGTTTGCCGCGGAGAAGATCAAGACGAAAATCATTGTGTATGATCACAACGCCGATCGTCCTGACTACCCCCTGACCATTCTCAACGACCCAGAAGCCAAAAAGTACGTGGATGGCTCGGCCTTCCACCTCTACGCCGGCCCCATCGAGGCCTTAAGTAAAGTGCACGACGCCCACCCTGACAAGCACGTCTATTTTACGGAGCAGTGGGTGGGCTCGAAAAGCGCTTTTGCCGAAAACCTGCCCTGGCACGTGCGCACCCTACTCATCGGGGCCACCCGCAACTGGGCCCGCACGGTACTGGAGTGGAACCTGGCCGCCGACCCCCAGCAGAACCCGCACACGCCCGGCGGCTGCACCGAGTGCCGCGGGGCCCTGACCCTGGACGGCAACACCGTGACCCGCGAGGATGCCTACTACATCGTGGCCCACGCCAGCAAGTTTGTGCGCCCGGGCTCGGTGCGCATCGGCTCCACGAGCTCGGAGCAACTGCCCAACGTGGCTTTTAAAACCCCCACCGGCCAGAAGGTAGTGATTGTGCAAAACAACACGGCCACCACCCAGCCGTTCACCATCCGTTATCAGGGCAACACCCTGAATAGCTCGCTGGTAGCCGGCGCGGCCGGCACCTACGTGTGGTAGCCTGACGGCGCCCTCCTCATCCCCGATCCTTTCTGGTCTGGCACCGGAACAAGCTATGAAAAAAAATATCTTACTACGATACCTGCTCAGTGCGATGGTGCTGAGCGGAGGTTTGGTTAGCTGCGGGGGCAGCGACTCCCCGACGCCCGTCACGCCCCCCACCCCGGTGCCCCCCGTCCCGCCGCCCTCCACGCCTTCGCAGGTGGCGTTATGGATGACTTTACCCGACAAATCGGCCCTGTTTCAAAAAAACACGCTGCCCCTGAACTTTCAGGCTCCCTCGGGCCAGCGAACTACCATTACAGTGGATACCACGCAAATCTTCCAGACCATTGATGGCTTTGGCTATACGCTCACCGGGGGCAGCGCCACCCTGCTCCACCAGCTGACGGCTCCTGCCCGGGCGGCCGTGCTCCAGGAGCTGTTTGCTACCGACAACAATGCCATCGGGGTCAGCTACCTGCGCCTGAGCATCGGGGCTTCGGACTTAAGTGCCCGGGAATTTACCTACGACGATGTGCCCGCCGGGCAGACCGACCCCACCCTGGCCAAGTTCAGCCTGGAGCCGGAGAAGGCCGACCTGCTTCCCGTGCTGAAGGAAATCCTGGCCATCAACCCCCAGATCAAACTCCTGGGCTCGCCCTGGACGGCCCCCGCCTGGATGAAAACCAACGGCAGCCTGAAGGGCGGCTCGCTTAAACCGGAGTATTACGGGGTCTATGCCCAGTACTTGGTGAAGTACCTGCGGGGCATGCAGGCCGAGGGCATTACCCTCGACGCCCTAACCCTGCAAAACGAGCCCCTGAACGCCGACAACAACCCCAGCATGGTCATGACCTCGGCCGAGCAGGCCGTGTTCATCAAGGAGCACGTGGGGCCGGCCCTGCGGGCCGCGGGCCTGAGTACCAAGATTATCCTCTACGACCACAACGCCGACCGCACGGATTACCCCCTGAGTATTCTGGCCGACGCCGAGGTACGCCAGTACGTGGACGGATCGGCCTTCCACCTCTACGCCGGCTCCATTGGCTCCCTAACCGGGGTGCATAATGCCTACCCCGACAAGCACGTGTACTTCACGGAGCAGTGGGTAGGCGGCCCGGGAAATTTTGCGGGCGACTTCGGCTGGCACATTTCCAATTTAGTTATCGGGGCCACCCGCAACTGGAGCCGCAACGTGCTGGAGTGGAACCTGGCCGCCGATCCCAGCTACGGGCCCCACACCACCGGCGGCTGCAGCACCTGCCTGGGGGCCTTAACCATCAGCGGGCAGACGGTAACCCGAAACACGGCTTTCTACACCATTGCCCACGCCAGCAAGTTTGTGCGCCCGGGCTCGGTGCGGATTGCCTCCAACGAGCCGGGCGGCCTGCCCAACGTGGGCTTTAAATCCCCCAGCGGGCAGAAAGTGCTGATCGTCCAGAACACCACCGGCGCCAGCCAATCCTTCGACATCCAGTACCGGGGCAAGGCGGCTACTTCCACCCTGCCCGCGGGAGCCGTCGGCACCTACGTCTGGTAGGCCGATTTCGGCGGGCCTATCCCCATCCTGATAAATTCATTTTCCTGCTTTCGCTTACTGCCCATCCCCGCTTACCGCCGCTCTGCTGCCTGCCCACACCTGTTCTCTACGCTGCTTTTCCGCCCCTTGACCGGGGAAATTTCCACAACCTAACCCACTACGCGTATGAACAACAGTACCAGATCCTGGCGCCGACTGCTTGTGACGAGCCTGGCCTGCACCCCGGGAGTGCTGGCGGCCCAGTCCGTGAGCTCCTGGATGACCACCGGTGATCGCAGCAGGCTGCTGCAGCCCCAAACGGTGGTAAGCTTCGGGGCCAACTCGGGCTCGGCATCTACCATTACGGTCAATGAGAGCACCACCTACCAGAGCATCGACGGCTTTGGGGCTTCGATGACGGGCTCCTCGGCCTACGTGCTGAACCGGAATATGTCGGCCACGCAGCGGGATGCGCTGCTCAACGACCTGTTTACGGGCAGCGGCATTCGGTTAACCTTTTTGCGCCACACCATGGGCGGCTCCGACTTCTCGCCCCAGGGGGACTACACCTATAACGACCGCCCCGCCGGCCAGACCGACCCTAACCTGGTTAACTTCAGCCTAGCCCAGGACCGGGAAGACGTGATTCCGATGCTGAAAGCCGCCCGGGCCAAAAATGGCGCCATCAAGCTGATGGGCTCCCCGTGGTCGGCGCCGGCCTGGATGAAGGAAACCGGTAACCTGCGCGGTGGGGGCTGGCTGAACGTGGCCTGGTACCAAGCGTACGCCAATTATTTCGTGAAATACGTGCAGGCCTTCGCCGCTGAAGGCTTGCCGGTGTACGCCGTTACGCTGCAAAACGAGCCCCTCTACGCCGCGCCCTACATGGCCATGCGCATGGACCCGGGCAACCAGGCGGCTTTCCTTAAAAATAACATCGGGCCGGCTTTCCGCAACGCGGGCATCAACACCAAGCTGATTGTCTACGACCACAATTGGGACCGGCCGGACTACCCCCTGGACGTCTTCGCGGACCCGGCGGCGGCCCAGTATGCCGCTGGCTCGGCCTTCCACGGCTACTCCGATATTCAGGGTATTCCCAACATGAGTACCGTCCACAATGCGTATCCCAACAAGGATATCTGGTTTACGGAAGCTACTGGCTCAGTTAACGGCAACTTCGCCGACGACTTGCGTTGGCACGTGGGCAACTTCATCATCGGCAACACCCGCAACTGGGCCAAGAGCGTGCTGATCTGGAACCTAGCCCTCAACCCGAACAACGGCCCCACCAACGGGGGCTGCCTGGATTGCCGCGGGGTGGTGACCATAAATAACGGCAACGTGACGCGCAACCCCGAGTACTACGCCCTGGGCCACGCCAGCAAGTTTGTAGACCCGGGGGCCGTGCGCATCGACTCCAATTTCCCGACCGGCCTCAGCAACGTGGCCTTCCGCAACCCCGACGGCTCCAAGGTGCTGATTGTCCTGAACACCAGCAATTCCCAAAGCACCTTTAAGGTAGTGTGGAACAACCAAGCGTTTACCTACACCCTGCCCGCCGGGGCCGTGGCGACCTACAAGTGGAGCGGCGGCGCAGTGCCACCCGCTTCGGGCAGCCCGCAGATTGGCCGTATTTACCAGATCAGCTCCAAGAACGGGGGTAAAACCCTCGAAGTCTCCGCCAACTCGACGGCGAATGGGGGCCGGGTGCAGCAGTGGGGCTGGGCTGGCACCGCCAGCCAGAAGTGGAAGCTGGTGGACGCGGGCAGCCCCTACGTGCGCATCGTGAATTTGAACAGCAACAAGTCGCTGGATATCGCGGGTCCTTCCACTGCCGATGGGGCCCTGATTCACCAGTGGGACTGGGCAAGCGCGGACAACCAATATTGGCAGATTCTGGCCAATGGGGACGGCACTTACCGAATTATAAACAAGTACAGTGGCAAAGCCCTGGACGTGCAAAACAACTCTACCGCCGATGGGGCTGCCATCCAGCAGTGGACCTACGGCGGAGGTGACAACCAACGCTGGTGGTTTAGTGACCAGGGCACGGCTAGCCGGGTGCTCAGCACCAGCACCGCTGTTGCGCCAGCCGAAACGCTGCAGGTATATCCAAGCCCGGCGGCCACTACCTTAACCTTTGCCTATTCGGCCGTTAACGCCCAAAAGGTCACGGTGCAGCTGATTGATCTGCTGGGTAAAACCGTGCTTACCCGTCCCCAACAAGCCATGCAAGCCGGCGCTAACCAGTTAGAGCTGGACGTGGCCGCCCTGCCCGATGGGGTGTATATGCTGCGCCTGCTAACTCCTCAGGGGCAGGTTCAGCAACGCCTGACTATCCGGCATTAAGTTTTGCCTTTCAACTACTGTCTGTCGGCACCGCTCCGGCAGACAGTAGTTGCGAGGAAGCCTCGCAACCACATTGTTTACCATGTTCCGCAAACTTCTTTCTTGTATGCTGCTGTCTGCTGTCACTATCCCGAGTGGGGCAGCGCAGAAAAAAGCATCTTCTCCATCTTCCACATCGCAGCGAGCGGCGTCGGTGGCTACGCCGAAGTACTCAGCGGCCGGCCGGCAGGTGCAGGTCTACACCACCGCCGAGAACACCCCGCTGCGCCTGGCGGCCGCCCCCCAGCAGCTTGCCTTCCAGGCCCAGGCCCAGCCGCTGGAAACCCAGCCCACCGTGTTTGTGGATCCCACCCACGCCTTTCAGACCCTGCTCGGCATCGGCGGGGCCCTGACCGATGCCGCCGCCGAAACGTTTGCCCGCCTGCCCAAGGCCCAGCAGCAGGAGTTGCTGCAGGCCTACTACAGCCCCAGCCAGGGCATCGGCTACACGCTGGCGCGCACCTCCATCCACAGCACCGACTTCTCCTCCGCCCCCTACACCTACGTGGCCGAGGGCGACAAAGAGCTCACGTCCTTCAGCGTGAAGCACGACGAGCAGTACCGCATTCCGTTCATTAAACAGGCGATGGCCGCGGCCGGCGGTAAGCTCACGCTGTACGTGAGCCCGTGGAGCCCCCCGGCCTGGATGAAGGACTCGAACAGCATGCTGCAGGGCGGGCAGCTCTTGCCCGAGTTTCGCCAGAGTTGGGCCAACTACTTTGTTAAGTTTATTCGGGCCTACGAAAAGGCGGGCATCCCCATCTGGGGCCTGACGGTGCAAAACGAGCCCATGGCCAAGCAGAAGTGGGAGTCCTGCCTGTTTACGGCCGAGCAGGAGCGTGACTTTGTCAAGGGCTACCTCGGCCCGACCCTCAAGAAAGCCGGCCTGGGCGAGCGCAAGCTCATCGGCTGGGACCACAACCGCGACCTGCTGTTCCAGCGGGCCGCGACCCTCTTCGATGACCCGGAGGCCAGCCAGTACTTCTGGGGCCTGGGCTACCACTGGTACGAGACGTGGACCGGCTCGGGCATGCAGTTTGAGAACGTGCGCCGCGTGCACGAAACCTACCCCGATAAGCACCTGATTTTCACCGAAGGCTGCGTGGAAAAGTTTGCCTACAGTGGCATTGGCGATTGGCGCCTGGGCGAGCAATACGCGTATTCGATGCTGAACGACTTCAATGCCGGCACCGAGGCCTGGACCGACTGGAACGTGCTGCTGGACGAGACCGGCGGCCCCAACCACGTGGGCAACTTCTGCTACGCGCCCCTGATCGGGGACACCAAGCAGGGCCAGCTGCTCTACACCAACGCCTACTACTACATCGGCCACTTCAGCAAGTTTATCCGGCCCGGGGCCCGGCGCGTGGCCGCCACGGCCAGCCGCGACGTGCTGCAAACCACGGCCTTCCGCAACCCCGATGGCAGCGTGGCCGTGGTCGTGCTCAACACCACCGAAAAAGAGCAGCCCTTCCAGCTCTGGATCCAGGGCCAGGCCACCCCCACCACCAGCCGCCCCCACTCTATTATGACACTGCTCATCAACTAGGGGTCTTCTCAGAAAAGGAAAGAAGTACCACAAGAAGGTGACCGACCAGTAGGAACAACCCCTAATCGGGCGGCGCGCACCCCACCGCTTTTCAGTGGCGGGTCATGACAACTGTTACCAGAGACGCAGCAAAAGCCCGAAAAGTGTGGGGCTCTAGCCTCAGGATTTCATCGGGAAGGATTTGCCTTTGGTTAACTGCCCAAGGGCAACTGGTCGGGTAGGGTGACGGTAAACGTCGTGCCCACGCCCAGGGTGCTGGCTACTTCCAGGGAGCCCCCGCGCTGGTGGATCAAGCTGCGAATGATGTGCAGGCCCAGGCCCACTCCCTCCCCCTCGGGGGAAAGGCGGGTGAAGGGCTGAAACAACCGGTCCTGGTCGCGCGGCAGGTCGATGCCGCGCCCGTTATCGGTCACGGTGAGCACCACCGACCCCACCCGCCGCTGGGTTTGCACGTGCACCACCGGCGGCCGCTCCGGGGCCCGGTACTTCAGGGCGTTGTGCACCAAGTTTTTCAGAATGCTATGCAAGTAGGCCTGCGGGTAGTACAGGACGGGCGCCGCCGCAAAATCCGCGGTGAGTATTCCCTGCTGCTGGGCCAGCAGCTCCGCGACTTCGCCCCGGACCGCGGCGTACACGTCGGGCCAGGCGACCGCGTCCGACTGGGCCTCGTCCGTGCCGTACTGAATGTGCAGCACCTGCAGGAGCCCGCGAATGGTGCTCTCCAGCCGGCGTATTTCCTGCCCCACCAGGTCAATGAGGTGGTCCCGGGCGGGACCGGGCGCTTCCTCGTGGTACACCTGCAGCAGGCTGCTTAAGTTCATGGCCGGCCCCTTCAGGTCGTGGGCTACGATGTGCACAAAGGTGTCCAGCGAGGTGTTAACCGCGCGCAGGGCCTGGTTGAGGCGCTCGGCCTCGTGCAGGGTGATCGTGCGCGCCAGGGCCCGGCCGGCATAGTCGGCCACCAGCTCAAAAAATGTGCGGTAGGCCTCGTCCAGGGGGCGCCGGGCGCTGACGCCCATGATGAGCACGGCCCGGGAGCCGGGCAGCGCGTCGCCCACCGCCAAGGGCAGCAGCAGGGCCTGGGTTGGGGGCTCCGTCCCGGACCCGGCGGGCCAGTGCGCAAACCGCTCGGGCAGGGATACCACCTGCGCCCCCCGCCCCGGGGCCAGCGCGGCCGCCAGGGGCCACCCCTCGTCCGCGGCGGGGCCCGCTACGTCAACCGTGGCCGGGGCCACCGGCTCGCCGGCGGGCAGGCCAAACCAGGCGCGCAGCTGCGCCTGGGCCGCGGGCTGGTCGTGGGTGTAAAGCAGGGCGAAGGGAATGTCGGCCTGGTTGGTGGCCAGGGCGGCGATAATGTGCTGGGCGGCTTCGGCTGGCAGGGTCACCAGGGTTGTTTGCGCGTTCAGGTGGCTGAACAACGCCAAGCGCCGCTGCTGCACCACGGTGACCGTGGTTTCCAGGGCCGTGACGAAAATGCCGCCGACCCGGCCCGCCTCGTCGTAGATCGGGCTGTGGGAAAAAGTGAAGTAGGCCTCCTCAATAAACCCGCGCCGGTTGGGCAGCACCAGGCCGTTCTCGAAGTAGGTGGTCTCGCCGGCCAGCACCCGGGTGAAAATGTCGAGCAGAAAGGGCCACATCTCCCGCCACCAGGGCTCGGCCGGCTGCCCCAGGGCGCCGGGGTGCTTGTCCTGCAGGATGGCCGCGTAGCCATCGTTGTAGAAATGCACCAGCTCGGGGCCCCAGTGCACCATCATGGGAAAACGCGAGTTGAGCATAATGCTCACGGCCCCGCGCAGGCTCAGGGGCCAGCCGTGCACCGGGCCGAGCGGGGTCTGTGACCAGTCCAGCTGCCGCACCCGCTGGCCCATCTCCCCGCCCTTGGGAAAGAGGCGGGCCAGCAGGTCGGCTTCCGAAAGGGTGGCTTCTGGGGGGACGGCTGGAACCATACAAGGCAACGGGAAAGGCAGGCAGGGGGCCCGAATAGATGTGCGCCAACCGCCCGGGGCAGGAATCCGGCCTGGGCGGCTGGCTGGCGGTACTTTCGCCGGAAGTTACGGGGATGTTTGAACAATGGAACACTGCCGGGCCCAGCGAGAAAATAAACAGGGGCCCGAAACCTGCTTATCCATGCTGGCGCAGGCCCGGCGGGCGGTTTATAAACAACTGACCCGGGAGGATACGCGGGTGCACCAGTAGAACCGACCGCGGGCAGCAAGCGCTCTTAGGGCGCGCGCCCCACTAGGGTTTTGCAATACTGCCTTATTTTATATATAATGAAATCACTATTATGTTGGGAATTGCTTTTTCTCTGGCGCCTGCCTGAGATTCATTTCCAATTACAACCAGTAGCCGGAGGGTGCTGGCCCGCACCGGTCCGCCCCTGCCCGGCGGGCTTGCGGCGGCTGAACTTCCCGGCGCCGCGGTCAGGGCGGCGTAGCCTCCCTTGCAAATGCACTAGCGGGCACCTCCCAAGCCTTTCACCAAGATGGAAAAAGCATGTATGTAAAACGCTACTACAGTTTGTGGATGACACTACGGTGGTCGCGCCGATCCCTGCTGGTTGGGTTGCTCTATTCCGCCGCCATTATTGTCGTTTACGAAACCACCCGCATTCCTTTTGCCCTGCCCTGGCAGCCCATCTCGGTTATTGGCATTGCGGTGGCCTTTTTCCTGAGCTTTAAAAACAACAGCTCCTACGACCGCACCTGGGAGGCGCGAAAAATATGGGGAAAAATTATCAATGAAAGCCGCACGTTCGCGACGGCCATCCTGACCATGCCAGGGCCCGAGGTAAGCCGTGAGTGGAAGAAAGCCACCATCCATCGCCACCTGGCCTGGCTGCTGGCCCTCAAGCACACCATGCGCAGAGCCCGGACGTGGGAACACAACGAGCCTATTGCCAACCTGGTTTATACCCCCAGGTTCCGCCAGGAATGCCAGGACGGGATGGAGCCGGAAGTAGGACCCTATCTAGCGGCCGCGGAGTTGGCTCAGCTTAAAAAGTACACAAACATTCCCAGCCAGATTTTGAAAAACCAAAGCCTGGAAATCGAACGCCTGTTTAACAGCGGGCAGCTATCCGACTACAAGCACGTGCGGCTCCATACCCTCATCGGCAATCTGTATGACCTGCAGGGAATGACCGAGCGCATTAAGAATTTTCCCTTCCCCCGGCAGTATGCCTCCACCGGGCTCTGGATCATGTACATCTTCTGTGCGCTGATTCCCTTTGGGCTGCTGGACGTATTTGAACAATCCCGCTCCCTGCACTACTGGCTGACCATCCCGTTTTCCACGGTCATCATCTGGCTGTACTTTCTGGTGGACCGAATAGGCGATTACTCGGAAAACCCATTTGAGGCGGCGTATAATGACGTGCCTATCTCTTCCATCGCCCGCACGATCGAGATTGATCTGCGGGAAATGCTGGAGGAAGAAACAATTCCGGAGCCTTACCCGGTAGAGAATGGCTTTCTGCTCTAACCCCGCGGCCCCAGGGGGCCTGGCCGCTTTTGCGTTACGCCGGGTCCTTGCCCCCGGCTAACCCCTTGCTTTACCAGCGCCCAACGGTGCTCGGGGATAGGGGCAGCACCTGGTCTAATACCAGCCGCCGGCCGCAGAGCCCATCCCGTTTCACAAAGCAAAGATTTCGCCTCCCGGATACGACTAAGGAGCACTGCCCTTGGGAAGAGCTGGGCCAAAGGCCCAAACCGTGATTGGGGGGCTTAACCGGCCCATGCTCCAGGCGGGCAGCGGTTGTTTGCGGGCGGAAAAGCAGTCGCCCCGGAACCAGCCCTGACAAGCCGGATTAGATGTCTGATTATACGCAGGCATCTACTTGAACGCAAACGCATTATGGAGCTACTACGGCCTGCTTCGGCGTCGGTTCTTACGCTTTGTTGGTTTGCGTTCCCGGCAGCAGGGCCGCACCTTTCCTGAGGTAATGCCGACGGGAGGGTAACCACCAGAAAACAACTGCTGTCCCTATTCCCCCGGCTAGCCTCCTTTCACTTCCTCTGCTATTCTTCCTCCCCTGTCATGCGCTTCGCCCCGGCGTGCCTGCTGCTCCTGCCCCTGCCCCTGCTGGCCCAGACGTCTTCCCCGAGCTCCTCCCCGCCCCCTCAGCGGTATTATGTGGGTTTGGATGCCAGCTACCAAGCGGCCCGCACGGGCTTTGGGTGGCAGGGCCAGGGCCTGGCGCCGACGCTGGTAGCGGGGCGGTGGCTGAAGCCCCGCCTGGCATTGCAGCTGGGCCTGACCCCGTCCCAGCACCGCTACGAAAACCACTCGGAATGGGTCGACAACTCCACCTATGACCGGCCCTTCCCCATTTACGCCCGCTACCACACCCGGCTGCGCACGCTCGCCTTGCCCCTGCTCGTGCGCTATGAGCTGCGGGGTCGCCCGGAGCGCCGGCTGCAGGTGCACGCCCTGGGTGGGTTTACCCTGCAGGCCAGCCACCAGCTTAATCAGACGCAGTATGCAGACAGTACCCGCACGGTGTATAAATCCGAGGCGCAGCAGTACACGGGCTTTACGGTTCTGCTTACCGCGGGCCCGGGCCTGCGCTACCGCCTCGGACCACAGGTAGAGCTCACGGCCGATGCCCAGGTACACGTGCCCCTGTCCCTGCTGCCGTGGTATGGGGTCTTCGGTATGTTTGGGACGAGCAGCACGCTGGCCCTGGGCGCCCGCTATACCCTGCCCGCGCGCTAGGCCCCCTCAAGGCAGACGATCCTGTTCACGCCGCCAGCTTACTTTTTATGCCTGTCACCTGGTTCCGCCTTTTCTTTTTGCGGGCTACCCCCTTTCTTTCACATGCTGACGTTTATGCGCCCGGCTTTCCCGTCCCGAATCCTTTACCAGGTAGCTGCTGGCCTCGGCCTGGCGTTGCTCGGGCTGCTGGTGCCCCACGCCGGAATGGCGGGGGCAAACCCGCCCCCGGCCGATACTATCCCGGCCGCCACCCGCGGCGTGGTCAAACTCGGGGTGCGCTACGGCGTGGTCCTGACTGGCGCGCTGGTGCCCCACCTGCGCTACGAATGGCAGCTAAGGCCCGCGTGGAGCCTGCAGGTAGGCTCCGGCTACGGAGGCACTTCCTCCACCCTGGGCTATTACCGGCAGCGGCGCACCACCTTCTGGACCACCGAGGTCAGCGCCATGCATTATCTGGGCCGGCCCCAGCCCCAGCCCCTGAGCGGGTGGTTTGCCGGCGGGGGTGTGGGCACAGTATATCGCACGGTCCGGGAGCGCAACACGAGCACCGCGGCGGAAGAAACCGGTTCGGTCTGGGGCTTGGAGGCACGCGCGCTGTTCGGGGGGCAGGCGGCGCTAAGCCGGCGCGTAACGCTGCAAGCGTATCTGGCCATCACGTCGACCTATTTGCTGGCGTCCTATGACACGAGTTCGCTGCTGCTAAGCCGGGAACTCGGCGCGTCGCTGGGCTTTCGCCTGTAAAAGCGAGAAATGGCCGGGGTAGCGTAGCTCAAAGCATTCAGCGGCAGGCAACGTGGGTGACAGCTCGACCGCTGGGCGGAAGGGGCGTACGGCTGCATTCCTACCCTCACTCTGCGCAGCCAAGGGGGAGATCGGATGGCAACCAAGAAAGTAGGCAGAACACCTAGGCCGGGAGGCAGGGGGGCGGCGCTACCGCAGAGCGGAGCACCTTACTCGCTGTGCGCCAAATTAGAGGCCTTTGATCAGCAGGCCTTTCACCAGGGAATAAAGGCCTGCTATTACCGCGGAAGCCCCCTGAGGAGCTGCTCCCCTTCTGGGTTTGCCGGAAGCACCAGTAGTTTATACCCGGCTCCCATGAACTGGTAGCCCTAGCAGCGGTACGCCCAGGAGCCACCGCCCGGGCTTTACCGTTTCCGCTTCTGTTTTCCTATCTTACCGTTGCCGATGGCCCGCTAGAAAAAGTATCCTGTTGGTTTTCGCGGCAGGGGTTCAGGCAAAGACCGGCGCGGCCGGCTGCCCTGGTCCCGGCACACAAGGGAACCTAGATGGCGTCCAGCCCCGGCAAGCCGAGCAGTTCCGCGGCGCGGCGCGCCACGGCTTTGATGCTGTCCACGTCGGGGCCGGTGATGGTCAGATGGCCCATCTTGCGGCCGGCGCGCGCGTGCACCTTACCGTACAGGTGCAGGTGCGCCCCCGGTAAGCTCAGCACGGCGCTCCAGTCCGGCTCCCGCAGGTGCCCGCTGGCGTCCAGCCACACCTCGCCCAGCAGGTTCAGCATGATGGCCGGGGAATGCTGGCGCGGCGCCGGCAGGGGCAAGCCCGCCATGGCATGAACCTGCAAGTCAAACTGCGACGCGTCGCAGGCGTCCAGGGTGTAGTGGCCGCTGTTGTGCGGGCGGGGGGCCATTTCGTTGACTACCAGGCTGCCGTGCTCGCTGCCGTCGGCCACCACAAAGAATTCAACGCACAGCACCCCGACGTAGCCCAGGTGCTGGGCGATGGAAACGGCCGCGTCCCGGGCCCGGGCGGCCAGGGCGGGTGGCAGGTTTCCCTCGTAGGCGTGGGTGACGGCCAAAATGCCCCCGACGTGCACGTTGCGCTGCGGGGCAAAGCTGACCACCCGGCCGTCCCAGCCGCGGGCCACCAGCACCGAGCACTCGGCCTTGAGCGGCAGCATCTTTTCCAGCACGCAGGCTACGCTGCCCAGCGTCGCCCAGGCGGCAGCCAGGTCTGCGGCGGTCCTGACGCGAACCTGGCCCTTGCCATCGTAGCCCATGCGGGCGGTTTTCAGGATGCCGGGCAGCAAATCCGCCCGGCTTTCCTGAATTTCCTGCAGCTGGGCCGGCGTTTCCAGCACGGCATAGGGCGCGCAGCTTACCCCCGACACGTCGGCGCAGGCGGTGAAGTGGGCTTTTTCCTCGATGCGGTCTTGGGCAATGCCCACCACGGCCGCACCAGGCGCCACGGGGCGGGTTTGCGCCAGCGTTTGCAGGGCCCGGGCCGGCACGTTTTCAAACTCGGTGGTAATGGCCTGGCACAGGTGGGCCAGCTGCGCCAGCCCGGCCGGGTCGTCGTAGGCAGCCTGAATGTGGTGGTGGCTAACCAGCCCGGCGGGGCTTTGCGCGTCGGGCTCGAGCACGGCGGTGAAGTAGCCCAGGCGCTGGGCCGCATGCACAAACATGCGGCCCAGCTGGCCGCCTCCTACCACGCCCAGGGTGGCTGGCTGGCCCGCGGCGTCCACACTGCCCGGGAAAATCGGGGCCAGGGCAGCAACGTGACGTTCGGCACTCATAGGGGCAGGGTCATGGCGCGCGCGGCCTCGGTTTGTTCGGCGCGAAACGCCAGCAGCTGGGCGGCCAGGCCCGGGTCGTGCAGGGCCAGCAGGCTGACGGCAAAAAGCGCGGCATTGGCCGCCCCGGCAGTGCCAATCGCGAACGTGGCTACCGGCACTCCCTTGGGCATTTGCACGATGCTGTGCAGGGAGTCCACTCCCTGCAAATGGCGAGAGGCCACCGGCACTCCCAGCACGGGCACCGTAGTTTTGGCGGCCAGCATGCCCGGCAGGTGGGCGGCCCCCCCCGCGCCGGCGATGATGGCCTGCAGGCCGCGCGGACCGGCCTGCTCGGCGTAGGCAAACAAGTCGTCGGGCATGCGGTGGGCCGATACCACCCGCGCTTCGTGGGCTACGCCAAACTGGGTGAGAATCTGCACGGCGTGCTGCATGGTGTCCCAGTCGCTGCTGGAGCCCATGACCACACCGATCAGGGGTGAGCCCGGGGCGGCGTCGGGGCGGGGGGCGGAGGTCGGGAGAAGGGTACTCATGGCAAGGCTAATAAAGGGCGGGGCAGGCCCGGGTGGTCAATATACCCCGTGTCTGGGCCTCGGGCCGCGGGTGAAAACCCGCAGCCCGAGGCCCCAAAGCTACTGCGGCAACCCGAGCGGCAGCGTAAAATCCCCGGCGAATTCGGAAAAATACTGGTCCTGGCGCCAGGAAGGGTTAGCGCTCCAGCAGGATTTCCGGGCCCAGAATCACCAGGTCCACCCGGCCCTTCAGAGTCTGGTCGATAAAGGGCGTGTTCTGGGATTTGGACTTCATGAACTCCCGCGTGAAGGTGGTTTCCGCCTCGGTATCAAACAGGACGCACTCGGCTGGCTGGCCGACTTCGATTACCGGCACCGGCAACCCCATCAGGCGGCGGGGCTCCGCCGAATAGCGCTTGACCACCAAATCCCACCCGAATTTGCCGGGCTCGACAAAGAAGTGGTAAAGCGAGACCAGGGCCGTATCCAGGCCGGTGATGCCGTTGGGCGCGCTGATAAAGTCCTGGGCTTTTTCAAACGGCGTGTGCGGGGCGTGGTCGGTGGCAATAAGGTCGAAGACGCCTTCTTTGAGCCCCTCGAGCAGGGCATCACAATCCTCCTGCGTCCGCAGCGGGGGGTTCATTTTGTAGTTGGTGTCGTAGTCGCCGATGTGCTCGTCGGTAAACATCAGATGGTGGGGGGCCACCTCCGCCGTCACCTTTACGTCGCCCCGGGATTTCCACCAGCGGATGGTTTCCATGCCAAGCTTGCTAGACACGTGCTGGATGTGCACGTGGGCGCCCGCGGCCCGGGCCAGGCGGATGTCGCGGTCGATGATGATTTCCTCCGCGCACGCCGGCGACCCTTTAATGCCGAGCCGGTAGCTCATCACCCCTTCGTTCAGGGCGCGCGGCCCGGCCAGCTCCGGCACCTCGCAGTGGCTGGCGAAAAACATCCCGAACTCGGTGGCGTACTGCATGGCCCGCAGCAGCACCGCCGGGTCGCTGGTGGTATCCCCGTCGTCGGTGAGCATTTTTACTCCCAGCTCCCGCATGCCCTCGATTTCCGCCAGCTCCTTGCCCTCGCGGTTCTTGGTGACGCAGCCGGAGGTGTACACCGGAATGCGGGACCGGTGCGTGGCATTTTCCAGCACGGTGGCCACGGCGGTGGCCGAGTCCAGGGCCGGGCGGGTGTTGGGCATCATGACTACCCCGGTCACGCCCCCATTGATGGCCGCTTCGCTACCCGTGGTGATGGTTTCCTTGTTTTCAAACCCCGGGGCGCGGAAATGAACGTGGGCATCAAACATGGCCGGCATCAGCACGCGCCCCCGCGCGTCGATGACGCGGGCCCCCTCGGGAATGGCAAGGTTGGGGCCGATGTCCTGAATTTTTCCTTCGACAATCAGGACATCGCCTTCGAGCAGTACGGGTGAGTTTTCGGAAGCGATGCGGGTGTTTTGAAGGAGAAGCATGAAGTGTTAGTTTCAGTAAACCCCGAGGGGTATGGGAAATGTAAGGTAAAGAGCAGAGCCCGCGGCCGCGGCTGACGTTAGGGCATAAGCAGCGTTGAGCCCGTCCGCTGGCGGCCGGCATACGACTCCTGCCGCGGGAACTCCCCGCCCGGCGTAAGCCAGTCGAGCACGGCCATGCGGATGGAGATGCCGTTTTCAACCTGGTTGGTGATTAGGCTGCGCTCGTAGTCCATGACGGCGTCGCACAGCTCCACCCCCCGGTTCACGGGGCCGGGGTGCATGATGTAGAGGCCCCGGTCGCGGATCTCCGCCAGTCGCGCCGTGGTGATGCCGTAGACCCGGTGGTATTCCCGAACGCTGGGAAAAAACTGCACGTCCTGGCGCTCCAGCTGCACGCGGAGCAGGTACACCACATCGGGACCCCAGGCCATGGCCGCCTCATAGTCGGTAAAGCGCGGGATGGAGGCCGGACCGTACTTGGGCACCAGCGAGCCCGGGCCCAGGTACGCCACCTCGACGCCCAGCTTTTGCAGTAGGGTGCTGGTGGAGCGCGCGACGCGGGAATGGAGGATATCGCCGATGATCAGCACTTTTTTACCCCGGGGGTCGGGGAATTTCTCCCGGATGGTGAAGGCGTCGAGCAGGGCCTGGGTTGGGTGCTCGTGCGCCCCGTCACCGGCATTGATAACCGACGCCGTGGTTTGGCGGGCAATCATGCCGGGCAGGCCGGAGTGACCGTGGCGAACGACGATGTAGTCCGTGCGCATGGCCTGGAGCGTCTCGATGGTCTCGCGCACCGACTCGCCCTTGGTGATGGAGGAGTGGTCGACGTTGAAATTCGTCACTTCTGCCGAGAGGCGTTTGGCCGCCACCTCGAAGGAGGAGTGCGTCCGGGTGCTGGCCTCGTAGAACAGCATGAGCACGGACTTGCCGTCAAGGGCGGGAATTTTCTTCACCGACTGGGTGAACAATTTTTTAAAGGACGTGGATTGGTCGAGCAGGAACTCGATTTCCTCACGGTGCAGGGATGCGATGTCGAGCAGGTCTTTACGTGCCATACCAAAGTTGAGGGAAAGTGAGGGCGTCTAGCTAAATCGGACAAGAGGAAGTTTTACCGGCCCCGGCCGGCGCAACGGGCAGCTGGTGCAAGCGTCCACGGGAAGGCTTACCTGGCGGCGGAGCCGCCGGCAATGAACTCAACGGACATAAAAAAACCGTTTCGGAATCCGAAACGGCAGCGGGGCAACACTCAGAAAAAACAACGGCAATACCAGAACCGGCGGTAAAATCGGGAGAACCGATGGCGGCGTAGACCTTGCGGTCCACCCGCGGCTCCCTGCCGAGCAGGGTCCCGCGCTTCATCAACAGGTTTTTTGGTTGAAGCATGCTGCAAAATTACGGCATTGTTAGGCCCGACAATTCATCGGCCAGGCTGATTTTTTTTCGCACTGCGTTTCTCGCAGGTTATTTCTAACCTAACGGGCTGAATCACGCCCTTTTTGTCATTTTATTCGTCACCAAAAAAATTTTGGCTTGCCTAACCAATTACGTTGTAAGCACAATCCCGCTTATCTTTAGCTCTTTATTCCCCAGCCTTAGCGCGCGGGCGGCTACGCCAGCACTCAGTATTTTAATAGCCCTGGCAACGGGCCTGCTCTTTCCAGCCATCACGGCCCACCCGCTCACCCGGCCCGGCCTAGGCGGACTTGCAGCGGGAAGGTTAAGGCCGTTGATTATCCCGGTACTGGCGGCCTTGTCAAGGCCCTGCCGGACCGCACCCTGCTAACGCGCCCGTTTCAGTAGCAGCAAAGACCGGGGTGGTCAGCAAATCGACTGCGCCCCTGTCCCTTCTACCTCCCCCGAGCCAGCGCCTGGTGTATCCGGCTCCCGGGCGCCGGGCTTTCGTCAGCAGTACCCGGGGTAAAGCGGCATCAGCTAGGGACGCTCCTGGTGATTGCTACGCCGGGGCCGTCCAGAGAATGCCGCCAGCGGCGATGGCGTGCGTTACCGGGTAGCCAAGTACCAAGGGCGCATCACCGCGGGACAGTTACCGCCTTACCCGCGAGCGCTATTATTAAAACCGCTCTCGCACTCATCCTGAACTCCGTCCGGTTTTCGGCCCGCCGCGGCACCTTCCAAGTCAGCCAGGCTTCGCTACCTTTCGCCCACCATAAACCTACCAGTGGCCCCCTTCACCGCCCTAGTAGCTACCCTAGCTTTTCATGTGGACTTCTTCCCGCAGGCGCTTACGTCGCCTGGAAGCGGCCTGGCACCAGCCGGCTGCACGCTCCCCCCATTTCCCCTTGGTGGCCCGCTACTACGACCAGGTGCAGCACGAGCCCGCGTACCAGCGCCTACCGGACCAAACCTGGGCGGACCTGAACGGTGAATCTCTCTTTAGCCTGCTCGATGCTACGGTAAGCCGGGTCGGCCAGCAGTGCCTGTACCATCGTCTGCGCAGCCCGCTCGACAACGAGGCCGCCCTGCACGAGTTTGATGCGGCCGCGACCCTGCTCTCGCAGCAACCTGCGGCCCGCGGGCACGCCTTGCTCGCCCTCGACCAGCTGACGGCCCACGAGGCGTACTACCTGGCCGATTTACTGCGTGGGGAGCCCCTGCCCACGTTGCCCGGCGCTCGCTTCGCGCCCCTGCTCGCGCTGGGGCTGTTGGCCACGCTGCTCGGGGGCTTTTGGCTTCCCGTGCTCTGGTTGGGCACGCTGGCGTTTGCCCTCAGCAATGCGGTGTTCCACTTCTGGCAGCTCCAGCGGATCAAGAACTGTATTCGCCCGCTGCTGCAATTGGGCCGCCTGCGGCGGGCGGGCCAGGCGCTGCAGCGGGCGGCCCTGCCCCTGCGGTCGCTGCCGCCGCTGGCCGCGCCCCTGGCCCGGCTGCGGGCCATCATGTGGCAAGTCGCGTTTTTTCAGGTGGAGGACCGCTTGCTGCTGCTCAGCCTACTCAAGATGCTGCTGCTACTCGACGTGCTGCTGTACGCTCGTTGCCGGGTGGCCGTGCAGCAGCAGGCACCCGCGATTCGGGCGGTCTTTGAGGCAGTGGGCTACGTCGATTGCGCCCTGGCGGTGGCCAGCTTCCGCCGGCGCCACGCCACCTGCGTGCCCCAGTTTGGGCCGGCGGCCGAGGGCATCCAGCTGCGGGGCGGCTACCACCCCCTGGTGCCGGGGTGCGTGCCCAATGACCTGACCCTGGCCGGGTCCGGCGTTTTGCTGACCGGCTCGAATATGGCGGGCAAAACCACCTTTATGCGCACGCTGGGCGTGACTGCCCTGTTGGCCCAGACCATCGCCACGTGCCCGGCCACCGCCTACCGCGCCCCATTTTGCCGGGTGCTTACCAGCCTGAGCCTGGCTGACAGCCTGCCCACGGGCAAAAGCTATTACCTGGTCGAAGCCGAAACCATGCGGGAGCTGCTGCAGGCCTGCGACGCGGACCCCGGCAGCTACCTGCTGCTGCTGGATGAGCTGTTTAAAGGCACGAACACGCAGGAGCGCATCGCCGCCAACAAGGCCGTGCTCTCGTACTTGCAGCCCCGCAGCTGGGTGGTGGCGGCCACCCACGATGGGGAGCTGGGCGCGCTCCTGCAGGCGTGCTTTGATGAATACCACTTTTGCGAGACCGTCACGGCGGAAGACTGGTATTTCGACTACCGTCTCAAAGCCGGCCCCCTGACCACGCGCAATGCGATCCGGCTGCTGGCGCGCCTGCACTACCCGGCGCAGGTGGTAGCCGACGCGCAGGAACTCAGTGCCGCGCTGGCTGCCCGGGCGCAACCCACCAGGCCGGAAGAACCTGGGGCATGGGCTGATTTGCCCAGACGGGAGGCGAAGGCAGTAGGCTAAACCACGCGCAATTAAGAAGCGTTTTCCGGCCTGGGCAGATGCTCAGAATGAGAAATCAAAGCCAACATCGTAGCCGCCGCCATGAGCGCGCCTTTTCCGTTTGTTAGCCCGTGCCCTCCCGACCAGGAATGATGGCGGTTTTAATTTTTGCTTCACTTGACAAATCTTTTACAAACCTTGGGGCCGCAGCGGTTGAAGGGTAACAGCTGGTGGCGTTCCGACACCGAAGCTTCGCCCGCGCGAGCATCAGCCGGTCCTGCGCTTTCTCGTGGAGCGACCGCCCGCTAGGTTCTGCCCTATTTTAAAGCACCTCATTTCGCCAGCTCCCATGGTCTTACCTACCGCCCAGCCCTTGCCTTTCCCCGGTGCCACCCCGGACCCGCTCCCGGACTGGAGCACTTTGGATCTGGCCCTGGTACGCGGCAGGACCCGGTTGATTTCCTGCAAAAGCCTGCAGCCGCTGAAAGTGCTGAACCCCCGCTCGCCCACGCCCACCTGCCACGTGGTGCTCTCAAGCTACGGCGGGGGCATGGTGGCCGGCGACGTGATTAAGCTGCGCATCCACGGTCAGGCGCAGTCGCAAACCTGCATCAGTACGCAAGCCAGCACCCGCATCTTTCGCTCCATCGATGGGGCGGTCGCCGAGCAGCAGGTGGCGGGCAGCTTGGGCGCCGGGGCCCTGCTGGTGGTCTTCCCCGACCCGGTGGTGCTGCAGGCCGAAAGCCACTACCGCCAAACGCAGCAGTGGCACCTAGAGTCCGACTCGCTGCTGCTGGTCGTCGACTGGTTTCAATCGGGCCGCATTGACCGGGGGGAGCGGTTTGCCTTCGCCTCCCTGCACTCGGAGCTGCGCGTGCGCGTGGCCAGCAAGCTGGTGGTGCTGGACAGATTTGCTTTTCAACCAGCCGAGCACATTGCGACCTCGCCCGGCAACTTTGCCGATTACCAGGCTTTCTTTTCCGTGTTTCTGGTGGGCGCCCCCCAGGATGCCCGCTTCCAGAAGCTGGCCGCCCTGCTAACCAGGCAAAAAATGCCCGGCAGCACGGGCCCCCATTTTTCCGTCCGCGGCCACGAGTGCCTGGTGTCGGTAGCCCCGGCGAGGGAGAACGTGTATATCCTGCGCGCCGCCGCCCGCAGCCGCGCGGCCCTGCAGCCCCTGTGCGACCAATTACTCGGGACCCTGGCTGAGGAGCAGCTGCTGGGCTACAACCCGTTGAAACGCAAGTACTAGCTTGCCTAGCGGCGGTCTTCCCGCACCGCGGCCAGGGCCCGGGCCTTGGCCGCGGTGATGTGGCCAATGATCTCCTCCAGCCCATGCCCGTCAATGGCGCGGGCGAAGAGGAAGGGCCCTTCGCCCCGCATCCTGCGCGAGTCCCGCTCCATCACGCCCAGGTCCGCTTTAATCAAATCCTTCAAATCGATCTTGTTGATAATGAGCAGGTCGGACTGGGTGATTCCCGGGCCACCCTTGCGCGGGATCTTGTCGCCGCCCGACACGTCGATAACGTAAATGGAATAGTCCACCAGCTCGCGGCTGAAGTGGGCGGCCAGGTTGTCGCCGCCGCTTTCCACGAACAGGTAGTCGAGTCCGTAATTAAAGCGCTGCATCAGCCCTTCCAGCGCATCCATGTTCAGGGAGATATCCTCCCGAATGGCAGCGTGCGGGCAGCCGCCCGTTTCCACCCCCACAATCCGGTCTTCGCTCAGCGCGCTGTTGCGGATGAGAAACTCGGCATCTTCGCGGGTAAAAATATCATTGGTGACCACGCCCAGCTCAAACTCGTGGCGCAGGCGCTCGCACAGGGCCTTGAGCAGGGCCGTCTTGCCCGTGCCCACCGGCCCGCCGATGCCCACGGTGAAGGCCCGCTTGCGGAAGCTGCGGTAGGAAGGCAACCGGCGGGTTTCGCGCTCGTTGAAGTTGCCCGGTGACTCGTAGGCTTCGTGGGTGTGGCCGTTAAGCAGCAGGGCGAGTTTTTCGACAAAAGCCATAAGTACAATGTGATTTCTGCTTGGCAGGCTGAGTTTCGCCCAAGCACCCGTCCCGCTTGGTTTGGACAGGCTTGCTTACGTCCGAGGGAAAGCTGCTTTGGCGGCGCTGGGCCGGCGTTAGCTGGTGGTGTAAAATCAGTTCTGAAAAAGCTTGGAGTAGATATCCTCCTGCATAACCTGGGCGGCATCCAGCAAAAATGCGGAACGGGCGGCCTGGCCGTATTCCTTCCCCGCCTGCCCCGCGAGAATATGCTCGAACACCGCGTAAAAATCATGCTGGAGCTGATGGCCTTCCAGCGGCCCCAGAAACCCCAGGCGGATGGCGGCGCTGAGCTGGTCGCGCAGCAGCATGTGCAGGTACATGGCCTTTATTTCTTCCAGGGCAAAGCCGACGCGCTGCAAGGCCAGGGTGAAAACCAGGGTGAAGTGCGGCGGGATTGCCTGGGCGGCAAACCAGTTGGCGATGGTGGCTAACTCGGCCCCGGGATAAAAGGTGGCCAGGAGCTTCAGCCAGGTGCGGCCCTGCACGGCGCTGGCTTTGTAGAGGCTGGGAACGAGCAGCTGCGCGTCATATTCCTCGGCGGCTACTTGAAACGCGGGACTTTTTTCCGTGAGCTGGTAGGCGGAATGAATAAAGGGTAATTCGGCGCTGCCGGCCTGCTGCAGGTAGGAATACAGGTAATTCCGCAGGGCAAACGGAGTGGTCACCAGCCCGAAGGTGATGCTGCACTCCAAGCCGTAGGAATAAGCAAACGAGCCGGTGGGAATGGCCGAGTCGACCAGGTGCAGGAGGCGGGCAAAATGCATGAGAAATAAGAAAACGGGGACGCCGGGAGTGTGCGAATCGATTAGGGCTCTGGCGCGGACCCGCGACATCCGCGCGCTCTTGTTAAAACAGATTATACAGTTGGGTTAGCGGCAGCGCCTGCGCCGGCTCGCAGGTCAGGTGCACGCCGTCCACCATTACCCGGTACGTCTCGGGGTCCACGGCAATGCGGGGCAGGTAGTCGTTGAGGGCCATGTCCTTTTTGCCGATGTTGCGGCAGTTTTTCACGGCCACCACCTGCTTGGTCAGGCCATAATGCTGCTGCACGTGGGCCACCGAGGCGGCCGATACAAACACCATCGACGACTGGCCGATGGCCCCGCCCAGGGCCCCGAACATGGGGCGCGAAAACGAGGGCTGCGGCGTGGGGATGGAGGCGTTGGCGTCGCCCATTTGCGACTGGACGATAATGCCGCCCTTGAGGATCAGCTCCGGGCGGGCCCCGAAAAAGGCGGGCTTCCAGAGCACCAAATCGGCCAGCTTGCCGATTTCCACGGACCCCACTTCGTGCGAGATGCCGTGGGCGCGGGCCGGGTTGATGGTGTACTTGGCCACGTAGCGGCGCACCCGAAAGTTGTCGGCCTGCCCGGTGGCGGCGTCCTCGGGCAGGGGGCCGCGCTGCTGCTTCATTTTGTGGGCCGTTTGCCAGGTGCGGGTGATGACCTCGCCCACCCGGCCCATGGCCTGGGAGTCGGATGAGATGATGCTCAGCGCGCCCATATCGTGCAGGATGTCCTCGGCAGCAATGGTTTCGCCCCGGATGCGGCTTTCGGCAAAGGCCACGTCTTCGGGAATGTTGCGGTCGAGGTGGTGGCAGACCATGAGCATGTCCAGGTGCTCATCAATGGTGTTCACCGTGAAAGGCCGCGTGGGGTTGGTGCTCGAGGGGATGACGTTCGGCTCGCCGCAGATTTTGATGATGTCGGGCGCGTGGCCGCCCCCCGCCCCTTCCGTGTGGTAGGAGTGGATGGTGCGGCCCTTGAATGCTGCCGTGCTTGTTTCCACGAAGCCGCTCTCGTTGAGCGTGTCGGTGTGGATGCAGACCTGCACGTCGTATTCCTCGGCAATGCCCAGGCACATGTCGATGGCCGCCGGGGTGGTGCCCCAGTCCTCATGCAGCTTGAAGCCCAGCGCCCCGGCCTCGGCCTGCTCGCGCAGGCCCTCGGGCCTGGAAGAGTTGCCCTTGCCCAGAAACCCGAAGTTGAGCGGGTAGGCCTCCGTGGCCTTGAGCATGGCTTCCAGGTAAAAGGCGCCGGGCGTGCAGGTGGTGGCGTTGGTGCCGGCCGCCGGCCCGGTGCCGCCCCCAATCATGGTCGTGACGCCCGAAGCCAGGGCCTCGGGAATCTGCTGGGGGCTGATGAAGTGGATGTGGCAGTCGATGCCGCCGGCCGTGAGCAGCTGGCCTTCGCCGGCAATAACTTCGGTGGTGACGCCCACCACCATGCCCGGCGTGACGCCGGGCATGATGTGGGGGTTGCCAGCCTTGCCGATGCCCACGATGCGGCCGCCTTTGATGCCGATGTCGGCCTTGAATACGCCGGTGTAATCGATTACCAGCGCGTTGGTGATAACCAGGTCCAGGGCGTCGGCCGGCCCGATGCCCGCGGCCTGGCCCATGCCGTCGCGCAGCACCTTGCCGCCACCGAACTTGCATTCCTCGCCGTACACGCAGTAGTCGCGCTCAACTTCAATCAGCAGGCCGGTATCGCCCAGGCGCACCCGGTCGCCGGTGGTGGGGCCGTACATGTCGGCATAGGCGCGACGGGAGATGGGAAGGGACATAGTAAGCTACTGAAACAAGTGGCGTAGAAGTGTACAAAGGGTTCTTGAAGCGGCGTACAGGACTTTACCCGGCCGCTTGCTTGTTGCGTATTCCACCCTGGAGAAATAATGTAACCAGCTATTAATAGCAAGTACTACCTAGTTTCTCCAGCGCTTGCTGCTGCTGGCCCGCCTCATCCAGCTTGCCATTAATCAGCCCCTGGCCGCCGTACACGATGCGCTCGCCGGCCAGGGCCACTAGGGTTACCCGTTTCCGTTCTCCGGGCTCAAAGCGCACCGCCGTGCCGGCCGGGATGTTGAGGCGGAAACCGTAGGCGGCGGCGCGGTCGAAGTGCAGGGCCGCGTTGGTTTCGAAAAAGGGGTAGTGGGAGCCGACCTGCACGGGCCGGTCGCCCATGTTCACAACGTCTACCTCCACCGTCGCGCGGCTTTCGTTGAGTACGACCTCGTCGGGGTGCAGCTGGTATTCGCCGGGCGGGGGATGGCTGGCGTTGGTGGGCGCGGCGCCGGGGACGGAAGCTCTGCTGAGCCCGGAGCCGTAGAGGGCCAGGGCGGCATCGCCGGTTTCGCGGCAGATGGGGTAGTGCACGGTCACCAGCTTGGTGCCGTCGGGGAAGGTGCCCTCGATCTGGACTTCGTGCAGCATGTCGGCCACGCCGGGCAGCACGTCGGCCAGGCCCAGCAGCTGCTTGCCCTTGTCCATGAGCACGGCTACCCGCTCCCCGTCGCGGATAAACTCCAGCAGCTGGGTGGCAATCAGGGCCAGGGCTTCGGGGTAGTTCAGCAGCAGGCCGCGGGCGTAGCGTTTCTGGGCCACGACGCCGGCCTGGTGAAGGATAAGCTTGTCGAGGTCTTTGGGGGAGAGGTGCATCTTCTGGGGTAGTAGGGTAAGCAGGTTCGAGGGCAAGAGCGGTGGTCGGGGTTGCAGGGGTGCCTGCCTACAGTTGAAGCCGGGGCCAAGTCACCAGCGCACTTGGCCGTAAATCATCCACCCCCCGTACCCGATGCACAGCAGCGACGATAAGGTAACGGTGCTACGCTGCAGCACGCGGTTGATTTTCATGCGCCTGGTAAACGGCACGCTGCAGAGGCCGGCCACGATGAACATGCCCAGCAGAGAGCCGATGCCGAACACCAGGAAATACAGCACGCTCAGCCACGGGTCGCGGATTTCGCTCATCACCAGCAGCACCAGGGCGCCGCTGCCCGCCAGGCCGTGAAGCAGGCCCACGGCAAAAGCAGCCCGGGATGGGGCCACGCCGGGGCGCACCTTGGCGGCGGCGCGGCCCTGGTCGAGCAGGCGGCTAATGCCCATTACGACGAGCATAAGGCCTACGGCGGCTTCGAAATAGCCCGAGGTGAGAAACGTGACCCGGCCCAACAAAATGACACTTCCCACGACTACTAGCGTGGTAGTGTGGCCAAGGCCCCAGTAGATACCGTCGCGCAAGGCTTCGGTTAGAGTGTCGCGACGGGAAATCAAATTACCGACGGCCAGCAAGTGATCGGGTTCAAAAGCGTGACCCATTCCGGCCACATACGCAAATAATATAGGTACTATACCTTGCATTTACAGGGGTGTTAAGCCAAAACAACAACAAAATTTAAGTATACCCCCTCCAAGATAAGGCCTAAGCGGATTTTTTGAAAAAGTAACATCAATTTCCCGGATTACCAGACAAGCTACCGCTTTTGGCTACCACTTATTCTGGCGTTACCACTGCCCGTGGTGAAACAATCTCCCTGAGTAAGCTGGGTGAAGGCACCGCGAATTTGGACTGCTCGGTGGCGTTCTGGGCCCTGTACCATGCCTCGCTGCGACTTCCCCGCGCCCTAAACGGCCATATGCCCAACCGCCGCCCCGGTTCTTGCAGCCCACTGGCAGGATAACTGCCCGCTACCAGGTTCCTCGCGTACGCGGCCATCCGGCCTTGGTCTGCACCGACAGCCTGTTACCCGGCTGCATCCACCCGCCATTCGGCAGCACTCAAACCGATACCTATAGCAGTTTTACTACCATATTAGTAAATATTACTTCCTTAAGTAGTTGTATTACTACTATTGCAGACTTAGTATTGTGCCGCTTTTGCCTTGGACCGGCTTTCAGCCGCGAGCCGAGGGTCCACCAAGTCGCTTATTCTCAACCCTTTTCCTGCTTTACTCCTGCCGCATGGATGCCCACCTACTGCTGTCGAATCTCACCAACCCTACCCTTCTCTTCTTCGTGCTTGGCATGGTGGCGACGGCAGTGAAAAGCGACCTGGAAATCCCGCCCACCACGGTCAAGTTTATTTCCCTGTACCTGCTGTTTTCCATTGGGTTTAAAGGCGGACAGGAGTTGGCCCACAGTCCGTTCAGTGCGGAAATACTCTACGCGCTGGGGTTTGGCTTGCTGGTGGCATCGCTGATTCCGCTCTACACGTTCTTTGTGCTTAAGCGACGCCTGAGCGTGGCTGACGCCGGAGCCGTAGCGGCGGCCTACGGCTCGGTAAGCGCCGTCACCTTTGTCTCCGCGGTCTCGTTTCTGGAGGCCCAGCAGCTGCACTTTGGCGGTCACATGGTTGCCGTAATGGCCCTGATGGAAGCGCCCGCCATCATTGTCGGGGTGATGCTCATGCGCCGCTACGAGGCCGGCGAGCATCCCGCTCAGCTGGGACCGCTGGTGCTCCATGCCTTTACCAACGGCAGCGTGCTGATGGTGCTGGGCAGCCTGGTTATCGGCCTGATTGCCGACACCAAGCAGGCCGACGGCATTAAGCCCTTTACCACGGACATTTTCAAGGGTTTCCTGGCCATCTTCCTGCTTGAAATGGGCATGGTGACTGCCCGGCGCTTTGCCGCCTTCCAGCGCTACGGGCGCTTCGTGACGGCCTTTGCCGTACTTATACCCTTGCTAAACGGCTGCCTGGTGGCCATCGCCAGCCATGGCATCACCGAGAGCATGGGCAACCGGTTTATCTTTGCCATCCTGGCGGCCAGCGCTTCCTACATTGCCGTGCCGGCCGCCATGCGGCTAGCCGCCCCCAAAGCCGACCCGGGCCTTTACCTGCCCATGGCCCTGGGCGTGACATTTCCCCTCAACATTACCCTGGGCATGCCCCTGTATTTCGCGCTGGTGCAGCACACCTGAGCGGCCGGCGGGGGCGGTGCCGGCCTAGGCCAGGGTGGCAAAGGCCAAGTGCTCCAGGAAGGCCTGAATGTTGTTACTGGTTGCGTCGCGCGCGGCCGCGTCCGTTAGGGAGGGCAGGTGCTGGGCAAAGAAGTACTGCTTGCGCGCCGACTCCAGCAGCGTGCTGACCAGCGCGTGGGGGTAGGCGTACGCCGGGTTGATTTCCTGCACCACGGACACGATGCTGGCCGCCAGCTGCTTGTACTCCCGGAACAGACCCTCCCGGTTGTCTTCATCCACGTCGCGGGTTAAGTAGGACTTGGACGCTTCGTGCACTACGATGCGGTAGAGGGCAGCCTCATCCAGTTCAATGGTGGCCGGGTCGTTCCGGTGGGCCCGGGTGAGGATGCCCAGAATCAAGCGCAGCCGCTGGCGGGCATCGGGCAGGTTATGGGTGTGAAAGCGGATCTGGTAGTGCAGCCAGGCCCAGTACCAGCTTACCAGGTACACCAGCAGGCGGTGCTTGTTTTCAAAGTAGCGGTACAGCGACCCTTCGGTGGACTCCAGCCGCAGGGCCAGCTTTTTAAAGGTAAACTGCTCAAAGCCGATTTCGTCGATAAGCCGCACGCTTTCAACTACCAGCCGGCGGCCCAACTCGGTTGCCTGGGGGTCGCGGACGTACAATTTCTCATTTAATTCAATGCGGAGCTGGGCGTTCATGCGGTCGAAAAAAAAGGGATACCCCCAAAGATGGTAGTTTTACTTGCATTGCCCTGCATTATCCGGCCGGATCGGTTCCGCCTATTCACCCAGGTCCGGGGAAAAGGCCTGCCTTCCGTTTATCAAATACAAGTGACTTAGGGTTAGG
The DNA here is from genome assembly GCF_054780495.1 of Hymenobacter tenuis. Lineage (NCBI taxonomy): Bacteria > Pseudomonadati > Bacteroidota > Cytophagia > Cytophagales > Hymenobacteraceae > Hymenobacter > Hymenobacter tenuis. Next base: position 192,131 of record NZ_BAAGWF010000002.1, on the reverse strand, counting down.
ATGTAGAAGCTGAACTCAACCAGGCGGCGCCCCAGAAACCACATGTCCAGCTCGGCGACGGGGGTGTACCCCACAGGGGCCCCGGCCGCCCCGAATCGGCAGGCCAATGGTCGGTGCCACAGATTGGGGGCGCCGTCAGGGTACACTTTAATGCTGCGGTTGGCGATAAGCTGGCGTTGCATCCGGCGGCCGGAAATGCGCCCACTGCTGGCGAGGCGATTCGCTTGCCTCCTTGCTATACCGGCCCCCGCGCATGATAAAACTTTGTCTTTCAGTTGCCTTATCCTGTAAGACAAAGCTTTGGCCAGGGAGTTGGTATACTTGTTGCCGAGTTAGGGCCTAAGCCAACTGCTTTGCGCCATGTCTGAAACTGAAGTTGCTTTTCGTGCGGCCTTGCACGAGTCCCGCCACTCTACGGCGGCCGTGCTGCTATCCCAGCTGGTAGCCGGTTACTACCTGCAGCACCGGCAGCTAAGCTTGGCGCAGGATGCCCAGCTGCAGCGCACCTGCCTGGATTTACTTACCCACCATCCTTCCCTCGGCGCCGCTGACCTTATTCAGGCGGCCGTGGAAAAGGCCGAATAGCCGCCCGCGTAATTTTTTGCCGGCCGCGGGAGCGGCCGGGCTACCGGAGCACGGGGTACAGCCCGGGAAACTCGGTTTTCAGCAGGTTGGTGGCTGCTCCGCCCAGATTGTCAAAAACTTTGTTGCCCGCCTCAAAGTCTCGCAGCAGGGGATGGGTAACTTTCATCAGGCGGGAGATCCTAGCCTCGTCATCGCCCATGAACTCCAGCACGTGCTGGATCTGGGCCGGGGTCATCTTCAGCTTCTGCAGGCGCGTAACAATGCGCTGGTGCAGCGTGGGCATTTCAATGGCCAGGGGCAGACTCATCTGCTTCTCGGCCGGCCGGGATTTGCCTGGGGCCTTCTTGGGCGTAACCAGGGGCTCCTCCCCCCCTTCCAGGCGGGCCAGCGGCTTGGGAATGGAGAAGCGGACTCCCCGTACTTTTTTGCCTTCCTTGAGCGGGTCGTAGGTGACCATCCACCCCAGGGAGTGCAGCTCCCGCAGGGCCGGCTCCAGCACGTAGCGCTTAAAGTCGTAAAACAGGGTGTAGGTTACGTCGTTGTCATCCCCCAGCACCTGTTTGCGCAGCGTGTCAAAGTCCACCTCCCAAAGCCCCACGTCATCCCAGGACTTGAGCAGCCAGTACAGGCGATGGGCATGGGCGGACTTAAGCGTCAGCAGGGTTTCAATCTCCACGTGGGTGTACTGCTCCGCCAACTGCAGCAGAAAGGGCTTGATCTCCGGCGCAAAGTTACCGGTCAGAAAGCCCGTGCCCTCGTTTAAGTCAATGTAGCTGATAATGGAGTAGGCCGTAAACCGCTTTTTGTTTCCGGTCTGGGACTCGATGCTTACCACTTTCGACATCAAACTCTTGCAGGCGTCGCGGATGGTCTCGTAGATGCTGCCTCCCTTCTTGTGGGTCATCACCCGATTCAGGGGAATAGAAATGCCGGGCAGCTCGGTCTGGTCCTGGTGGATGCACCCTAGCGCCAGGGCAAAGATGCGCGCTTCCACGTGGGTGAGCTTAAGCGGGGCCCGCACCAGCGCGTTGGCCTGGTAGGCGCGGGGGTATTGCGGAGGAACAACAACAGCACGTGACGCCATAGGGAGCAGGAACGGGGGGTCGGGAGGGTTCACGAATATAGACGGATCTACGTGAAAATAGATGTGTATTCACGTAAAAGATATGACAGTGCCATTTTTCACGCAGATCATTTTACGCGGCAGAGTGCCGTTTTTCACGCAGATCGCCCGCCGGCTAAAGTGCCGGTTTTCACGCAGGTAGAAATTGCGGGAAAGCAGAGTGCCAGTTTTCACGTCGATCCTGGCCCGGCCCTGGCCATCAGATACAGTGCCGCTTTTCACGCAGATGGTGCCGTTTTTCACGTAGTGGTGCCATTCCTCACGCAATAGGGTGCCGGTTTTCACGCAGGTGGTGCCAATTCTCACGTAATAGAGTGCCGTTTTTCACGCAGCAGAGTGCCCTTTTTCACGCAGATAACGCCCTCAAATACCTATTTATCAATTACTTATGGCCTCCTGAATATAGAATAGTTAAGAATAGCTTAAGAAAACAGAAGAGGTTCAGTCTTTTTTTGAAAAATCTAAACTCTTCCCGCGCATTTCCCGGCAAGGGCCGGGTCGGGCGGAAAATCCTGTTTAAGGCGTTGGGCGGCCAGTATTTACGCTGCCGGAGCCGCGGAAAAGACCCGCAAGGCAGGCGAAAAGATCTTGCCGGGCATCTGCGTGAAAAATGGCACCACGCTTCCCCTGCCCACCCTCGCCCCGGCTTCTGGTCCCCATCTACGTGAAAAATGGCACCGCTCTTACCACCGGGCTCGGCGACGGACCGGCCGCCAGCAGCAGCTCGGGCGGCCGGCAGTAAGACTGACCCGTTCGCGGAACCTTAGCCACCACGAGGGAAGAGGCGGCGCTTCCCAAAATATTTCCGCGAAGGTTAGGATACGATTAAAAATATAATAATATTTATTTTAGATAAAATTATACAAATAACATTGCGGACCATGAACTCCCTGACTCTCTCCCCGAGCCGGTTTGACAGACTTACGCTTTTCTGCTTTGTCTGGGCAGTGGCCAATGTGCTGCACGTGCTAAGCTTCACTGACCGGGTCAGCTCGCATCACTTCTTCAGCTTTGCCCTGCTGCTGGCCGCGGCCCTGGTGCTGTGGCGGCCCCACGTTATCGGGTTCTTCCTGCTCATGCTGGGCTGTAGCATGGCCAACACCTTTGACTGGATGCCCATGGCTCCCAATCACATCACGTTTGAGTTTATCATCAACACCGGCATGTTTCTGGCGCTCTCCTGGACCCTGGCGCGCGGGTATGCGCAGCGGGGGGAGGCGGCCGCCTGGAGCACGCCCGAGGCCCGGGCGGCCCTGTTTCAGGCCTTTGCGCCCTTTGTGCGCCTGAGTTTGCTGGTGCTGTATTTCTACGCCGTCCTGCACAAGCTTAACTGGGACTACTTCAACGTGAATATCAGCTGCAGCACTTTTCTGCTGAGTGGCTACTCCGGCCGGTTGCCTTTCCTGCCCCAGAGCCTGGGGGCGCAGTGGCTGGCCGTCTGGGGTACGCTGGTGGTGGAAGCCGCCATCCCCTTGTTTCTGTGCTTTCGCCGCACCCGGTTTCTGGGCATCATCCTGGGGTGCGGCTTTCACTACTTTCTGGCCATCCACCCGCACGTGGGCCTCTACAGCTTTTCCGCCATGCTGTTCGGCATCTACACGCTTTTCTTCCCGCCCCAATTTCCCGAGCAGGTCCGGGCGCTGGCCTCTGGCTGGTCGAAAAACGTCCCCCTGCTAGTGGGCCGCCTTCAGGTGGTGGCCGCCGGGGGGGTAATAGCGGCGGCCCTGATTGCCTGGTTTAGCGCCTCCCACGCCAACTACATCAACTACTGGTTTACCCTGGTGGGGCTGTGGGTGTGGCTGCTGTATGGGCTGCTATACATGATGGTCTACGGCTTGATCATCAGTCGGAGCCACCTGGCCCCGGAGCAGTCCGCCCTGCAGTTTGGGATCCGGCCCGCGGCCTTCTGGCTGATCCCCCTGCTGGTGCTCTTCAACGGCATGAGCCCCTACCTGGGCCTGAAAACGCAGACCAGCTTTTCCATGTTCAGCAACCTGCGAACCGAAGGTGGGATCAGCAATCACCTCCTGCTGCCCGCGACCCTGCAGCTTACTTCCCTGGAGCATGATCTGGTTGATATCTCGGATACCAACCTGGAAACGCTCAAGCCCTTTGTGGCGGATCATCAGCTGATCACCTTCTTTGAGTTCCAGCGCATCGTTAGTGCTGCCGACACCGATTTCTACGCCCGGTATGTGCGCAACCAGCATCCCTACACCCTGCGCGTAACGCAGGGCGTCAGCAACCAGCCGGAACTGCTGGTTCCCCACAACTGGCTGCTGGCCAAGCTGGTGCGCTTTCGCCCGATTGATAAGGGGCCCTGCCTGTGTAAGCACTAGGCCGGGAGTTAATGTGCCGGGCCGGGACCGCTAAGGGACCCCGGCCCGGCAGCGCCCGTCAGGCTGATACGCGCTGGGAGTGTTTTATGCGCCGCCGGTCGCTGAAAAACGGTACCAAATAGGAAGTGGGTATCACCAGGGTAACCAGCAGCAGCAAGCTGACGGGATAGAAGTAAAAAAAATGGTTGACCTTAAAATAATACAAGGAATCAAAATAGGACTGAATTGGCTTAAGCAGGATCAGAATAAGAATATTCAGCAAAAACACATTCAGGGAATTTCTACCCAGGCCCTCCACCATTTCATTTTTAAACCAATTCACTTTCTTGTTGGCCACAAAGGCAACGATATTGAAAAGGGCTAAAAAATTAAGTATTCTAAACAGGCCCAGATGATTCTTGCTAATTAAAATACCAAAATTGAACTGGGGAAAAGTGGTTTCCAGGTGCCGGAAAACAAAACAGGTAAGGCACAGGATCACGGAGGTCCACACCAGGACCCTGCTGTTTAGCAGGCCTTGGGTTTTGCCGTGATAGTGGAGAAACCCTACCAGTATTCCCAGCACAAATATCAGCTGCCAGCACAGCAAATCGAAAAAGCCGACATCAATGTAGTCGGGCAGGAAATGAGGCGGGGGCAGCAGCGGTAGGCTGGTCAGCGTGCCCAGCAGGTAGATAACCGCGGATACCAGTATGATAAGCCAGATTTTACCGTTGGTGAACCCCCTGATGATTACCGGCACGAACAGCATGAAAATGGCATACATGGGCAGAATGTCCAGGTAAATGGGCTCGGACAGCAGGATAACCCCCAGGAGAAGAGACAAAAAAGGCTTTTCCGTGATGAGCGGGTAGGTGGAATTCCAGTAATCCCGGAGCGGACCGATTGCGTTGAGCAGCAGCACCGTTAAAAGCAATATGCCTAGGTGATTTTTGTAAATCAGCCAGGAGCGTTTAAATGCCAGGGTGGAAATGAAACCGGCATTTTTATGGTCGTAGCTGCGGGTGTACACCAGGCCGAGGGTAAGCCCCGAGATAAATACAAAACCTTCCGCTCCCGTCACCCAACCAATAAATTCATACGTGAAATAGCGGATGATATTATTCTCGGATAAAAAATGATTTACGGTGATCAGAATAAGAAAGGCCCCCCTAAAAAAATCCAACTGCTGATTGCGTTCCATTACCAGTAGGGCTTAAAGGTGAGTAGATAGCAGCAAGCGTATCAGGTGCATCAGAAGATAGCTGCTCACTAGCGGAAGCCGCGGCGGCCAACAGGTAGGTGGGCAAACGGGTGGATGTATAGGGGGCCCTGAATACGGGGGGCCTTAGCTCAACGGTTCAGCTTACGCCGGCCGGGCCAGTGGTAACCGGCGGACCCAGCGTAAGCGAGGGCGAAAAGTACTGGATTTCCAGCGTAACTCAAAAAATAATGTTGTTATACTAATTATAATTTGTATAAAACTAGTGCAAAACCCACCATTCAGGGCTGAGTTGGAAACAGAAGGTAGTTGCTGCCCGCGGGCCAGTAGCCAGACCCGGCCGCTCGCGCCGAGCTTTGGCGGGTGCCCCACCGCGCTTCGGGTTACGGACCCGCGGCCGGACTACCCAGGCAGGGGGTTCCGCTTAGGACCCACCTGCGGGCAGGGGCGCAAAAAAGAACGTGCGGCCAGGCCCAGGGGCCTAACCGCACGTTTATTGCGGGAGGAAGCTGCCTTACTGAGCCGCCGGATACCAGTTGCGCAGCCGAACGTCAATCTTCTTATTGGCCGAGTTGACGGTTTTCTGGAAGCTGCTCACGTCGCTCAGACCGTTCTGGCCCCGGTAGTGATACGGGTACACGATGCCCGGCTTAAAAGCGAGCACCCCCTGCGCCGCCTGGTTCACGTCCATGGTGTAGGGCAGGTTCATGCACACAAACGCCACGTCGATGTTTTTCAGGGCCCGCATTTCGGGGATGTCTTCCGTGTCGCCGGAGAGGTACACCTTTTTGCCGCCCAGGCCCAGCACGTAGCCGTTGCCGCGGCCCCTGGGGTGCATCGCGTCGGCGGCCTCGGGCAGGTTGTACATGGGAATGGCCCCGATGCTCAGGCCCAGCGTGTCCAGCTGCTGGCCGTTGCTGAGGATGCGTACCTGGGGCTTATACTCGGCCGGCAGCTTCTCCGCCACGGCCCGGGGCACTACCAGCAAGGCCTTGCCCACGGGAAGGCCCGCCAGCGTTTTCGGGTCCATGTGGTCGCCGTGAATGTCAGTTATCAGGATGATATCGGGTGCGGCCAGGCCGGCGTAGGATTCCGCCCCGCCGTAAGGGTCCACGTAAATAGTTTTCCCATTCCAAGTGAATACCACGCTGCCGTGCGTGATGGGCTGCACGGTAAGCGGGCCGCTGCTGGTTTTGATCTGGTCGGCGGCCACGCGCGGCGGCGCGGCCGCGGTGGTCGTCTGGGCCGAGGCCTGCGCGGTACAAGCAGCCAGCGCGGCCGTAAGTAGTAAGGTAAATTTCATGGTTTTCTGCCGGATGGGTTAGGGGTAGTACGGGATAGGGTTGGCGGCCGGCCCGCTAAAGCAGGAAAAGCCACCGAAAAGCGAGACAATAACCCGGCCAGGGCGCACAAGTTCAACGCAACCCGCCGCCCCGCCCCCGCCGGCCGGATCTACTATCGCTTGCCGGGTGGTCGGAATCAGTGAAGCTGCCGGGGGCCGCTTGACAACGCTGGCGCCCCCGGCAGAGTATTAAAGGGCTAACCGAACCATTATCCCGGGCCGGCTGGTTAGGTAGCGTGGCGCTTGCCGTAAGCCGGGGTCCCGGGCCACCTGCCAACCAACCGTTTAGCTTTTTAACTTTTGCCGGCTGGCCAGGTTAGCAATTCCTACCCTTACTTTGTGACTGAGGCAGTGTGAGCTGTTCTTGCGCACCATCCCTCTTTCCCAGTTCATGAGCAGTAGTCTTAAATTTACCAACCCCTCCCGGTCAACCTTTTTTGCAACGGTTCGCCAGCGGGTCGATGCCTACTTTCAGGAGCGGCAGCTTTCCCGTCACGCCAACGGGGCCATGTGGTTTAAAACCATCTTCTTTCTTACTGCCTTTGTCGGGCTCTACGGCCTGATCCTGTCCGGGCAGTTTGGACCCTGGGGAATGCTGGGGCTCGCGGGCCTGCTGGGGGCTACCTGCGCCTTTATCGGCTTTAACATCTGCCACGACGCCCTGCACGGGTCCTTCTCGGCCAACAAGCACGTCAACAAAGTGTTCAGCTTGCTGTTCAACCTGATTGGCGCCAACCCCTACGTGTGGACCATTACCCACAACATCGTACACCATACCTACACCAACATCCCCGGCCACGACGAGGATATTGAGGTGGCCCCGGGCCTGATCCGCTTCTCGGAGCAAGAGCCCGTGCGCCCCTGGCAGCGGTTTCAGCACCTGTACGCCTTTCCGATTTACGGCCTGGCCTCCCTATCCTGGGTGCTGCGCAAGGACTACGTCAAGTTTTTTCAGGCCAAGATCGGTGAGCACGTCACCCGCCACCCCCGCCAGGAGTACGTGAACCTGTTTTTGTACAAGTTTCTGTATTACGGGCTGTTTCTGGTCTTGCCCCTGCTGGTGCTGCCCATCACCTGGTGGCAGCTGGTGCTGGGCTTCCTGGGCTTGCACTTTGTGGAGGGACTGGTACTGGGCCTGGTATTTCAGCTGGCCCACGTAGTGGAAGGCACATCCTTTCCCGAGCCCACCGACCAGGGCGAAATTCAGGAAGCCTGGGCCGTGCACCAGTTGCGGACCACCGCCAACTTCTCGCCCCGCAGTGCGGTGGCCGGCTTTCTGTGCGGGGGGCTAAACCGGCAGATTGAGCACCACCTGTTTCCGCGCATCTGCCACATTCACTACCCGGCCATTGCCGGCATTGTCCGGCAGACGGCGCAGGAGTTTGGGTTGCCCTACCTGGAGAATGCTTCCTTTGCCGGGGCACTCCGCTCCCACTACCGCATGCTCCACCAACTCGGCCGGCCGAAAGCCGTTGCGGGCAAATCAGACGCTCCAGCCGAGCCTGCCGTAGCCCGCCCCGCGGCCGAAGTTAGCCTGCTAAGCGATGGCCGGGCCTAAAGCCGGACCGGCAAGTAGAGCGGCCATACCTTCTCCCCTACCCCACCAGGGATAGGATGCTTCCAGGGATTTCGGCTACGCCCGGCCCGGGGTAGGTTATTGCGGGTAGTGTTGATCACGACCACCAGATGGGAAAACTAGAGAATGTACGTTGTAATGACCTGGGCTCCGAGTCCTGGGCTTTCAACCGCTTCTGCCACCCGGTGCGCTGAGGTTTGCCACCAGCATCCCGTTTAACCGGCCGCCGCCCTAGCCGTTCCGGGTGCACCCTGCGGAAATCATCGTTGTTTAAAGTTAAAAATGGAACTGCTGGGGTATCCAGCTGCCGGCACGGGATAAGGCCGGCCAACCGGCAGCAGCACGGCAGGTTTCCGCCGGAAGTGGCAAGCGATAAAAGGGGGCATAATGAAACAGCGCCGCCGCGGATCATCCGCGGCGGCGCTGTTATGGGGTACGGGTCTCCAACGCGGAGAACGCCGGATAGGCCAGTGGGCCGGCTAGTACAAGGTGCTCAGAGCCGTGCGGTCGTTGGCGTTGAACGGCCGGTCCTGGCCCGAGCCAATGCAGGCCAGCATCCAGGAGTTCGGGTCGGCAGCGGCCGGAGTGCCGGGAATCAGGATAGCGCCCACGGTGCTGGCCCCCTCGTTAGAGGTAGCACCGCCGCAGCTGTAGCTGCGGTCCATGTAGTCGGTGTGGCGGAAGCCGATGCAGTGGCCTACTTCGTGGGCCAGAATGGTAGCAATGTAAGTAGTCGGGTTGGCCGTACCGATGGCGCGCGAGTTCACCTTCACTTGATTGTACGGGCTGCCCGTGCTGGTGGGAAAACCCGCCGAGGCCAGGTAGCTGCCGCTGGCCCGCACTACGTTGATGTTGCCGCCCGAGGCCACGCGGCTAAACGTGATGGTCAGGTTCTGGGCATTGTACCGACGTACTACCTCATCAATGGCCGTCACATAGGCCGAAGGCAGCTGGCTCGACACGCTGATAGATATGTTGCGGGGGCCCTTGACCAAGTTGGTCGTCCGATATTGTTCGGCATCGCCTACGCGCAGCAGTTTGGTGGCGGCGCCACGGTCAAGCTCCTCAGGGCTCAGCAGAATGTCACCTTCTACCAAGTAGTTGCCGCTTTCATCGCGCTGCACATTGGCGGTACTAAAGCCCAACTGCCGAATTTGGCTGAGGGCATCGGCGCTGATTTCCTTGGACGTGTTTACTACGGCTTCTTTTTCGGAGCAGCCGCTGGCTAAAGTCAAGGTAGCCAGAGCGGCCATTGTGAGGTAGGAAGTAATTTTCATAAGACCTGGTTGTGTGAGGATGAATGATACTACAATGTATTTAAAATATTAATACTATAACTATTTTAATTTTCACCGGTGATAAAAAGCGAATACTGGTAAGAGACGAGCGAGTCCTTTCGCCTCTTGGAGAACTTAGCCAGACTGTGGCTTGGTAGCTTGAGGAGCTCAACTTGCGTTTTTAGCTGCTGTACCATCACGCTGCGTTCCCTGCCAACCGGTGCTGGAAAGGCTTAAAAGCAAAAGCCCCGAACAGAGCTTCCGGGCTTTATCAGGCAGAAAAAAAGTAGCGGGTCGTAGCGCGTGTTTGGGAATTGGGTGCTGCGTAAATAGAAACGGATCAGTAAGGTGCGCGGGGAGTGCCTAAGCTTTCTCGGGCATTAAAGTTGAGGGCTACCAACCCCTTCAAGGTATCCAGTTGCTGCTGCCAGTGCCACGCGGCTTCGTGCCGCTGGCCCAGCGCTGGGTTGCTGAGCGCGCCTTCGCCTGGCTGGCCTGCCTTCGCCGCGTGGTCGTTGATTACTGGTTTATTCCTGCCAGCCATGTTGCTTGGCTAGGACTGGCCAACATCACCCTATCGCTCCATCGGGCCTGAACTCCCGAGCACGCGCTAATAAATGAATCGTGCGGGTGATTACGCCTGCGTTGTCAGTTCTTGTATTTCTTTTTTATCGCCGACAATTTCTCGTCTATTTCCTTTTTAGAAAACCACCGCCCGCGAACCATAACCCCGCTGATCTTCGTGACATTGGTAATGTCCAGCAATGGATTCGCATCGAGTAACACGAGATCGGCAGTTTGATTTGCTTCAATTGTGCCCAGGTTGTTTTGTCCGAAATAGTGGGCAGCGTGATAGGTACACGCCCTGAGAATGCTGGCGTTACTGATGCTAGACTGGGCGAACAGTTTCATTTCTTCCAGATAGCTATACCCGGGAATAATAAACGGGCCATCGCCGGGACTCACCAAAAGCTTGACGCCCTGCTGGTCCTGGTGCGCTAACAACTTTTTGTACGCCTTTATCCGCAAGGCATAGCCATCGTATTTTCGTTTGAGGGCGGCGCTATCGAGGCCATACAAGTCTTTCTGCCAGCGGGCTACCAACTCTTTCGACACATATTCGATCCCGGGGGAGGCCAGCAACTTCTGCTTTGGAATCTGATACCCGTAGATCAGGTACCAGTACAGGTCGGGACACGACCATAATCTTTTCTCCGCAAACCTGGTTATGGCGGCGGCATAGCGCGTGCTGTCGAATAAATAAAGGCCGACGAAGGGTTCGATGTGCTCCACCGACGACTGACTGGCGTGTACTGCTGCCTCCAGGCCCCTGGGCGGTCCATGACCGGCTACTTTCATGCCGATCGCTTGCGCGATCTGGTTAATGGAGTCATACACCCCCTGGTTGTTTCCGCCGAGGTATTTGATAAAATCGTAGCCATCCTGCTGGTATCCTGCCAGGAGCGCGCGCAGATCTTGCTTTTGGAATTTTTCGTCTACCACCAGGGCGGGAGAACCAACAAAAAGAGTAGGCCCGATTACGTCTTCGTTTCTGATCTTTTGTTTCCAATCTAACACGACCGGCGCTCCCCGCATGATCCGGAGGGAGGTGATGCCCCGCGACAGGTTGAGAAACAGGTAGTCCTCAATGGGAAAGGGTTCGCCGTCTACGTTGGGAAAATGGGCATGCATGTCGTACAGTCCGGGCATGACGAATTTGCCTGGCGCATCAATCACTACCGTGCCCTTGGGAAACTTTTGCTTGCTGCGCCCAACTGCCACGATCTTACCATTGCTGACCAGGACATTGGTGTTGGATACGATTGATCCCGATTGTACATCCACCACGTTCACACCCCGGAAGGCATAGCTTCTTTTCGCCTTTTTCAAGGATTGGCTATTGCCCACCATGGAAAAAAGGCAGAGCAATAGCAAATAACAGTACTTCATTGTCAAAGCGCGTTTGGGGAGTAGGATGGAGCTTAAATAAAAATGAGTCAGTGAGTTGCAGTCGGAGTTTCTAGGCTCCAGGCTACCGTATGGTTGACGGCTATCAACCTCTCACTGACTCGCAGGGGCAAGGTATTCAGTTGCTGCTGCCGGTGCAACGGCGTCGGCGCTTGTAGTTTGCGCTACGTCTTCCATGCCTTACGCTACGTCTGCCGTAGGGCTATCAGGGGCCAGTCCGGCCCCCGCAGCGCTGGGTCGTCGAGCGTACCATTGCCTGGCTGGCCTGTTTTCGCCGCTTAGCCGTCGACTACACCCCTTGCAGTCATGTCACTTGGCTGCTAGTCGCCACCATAGCCTTGGGTTTACATCTCCGTCCCTAATTCCCCCATACGCTCCTAGGGGCGGGGCCCCCGCTTTTTTGCCGGGACCGCTGGTGCTTTCAAAGTAGTGGCCTTAACAGTCCTGGTCTGCGCTGGCGCTGCCTGCTTGTTTTCGGGCACCTGCCGCTGCTGCCGCTCGTGGGCCGCGGGTTGGATCTCAATGCAGGCCCTGGCCGCGTTGACCTGCGCCGTGCCGTCAAACGGCCGGCCGTCGTGGCCGCTGACCATGCCCGCCAGCGCCACGGCTTTGCCCTCGCGCAGGTCGTGGCTTTGCTCGGGGCTGAGCGGCACGCCGGCAATGGTGTCGCGCAGGCTCACCTTGCTTTCCGGGAGCACTACTACCTGGTTCATGGCCGGGTCCACGGCCACGAAACCATTATACGCCCGGCCCTGCGCATCTTTCAGGCCGCGGACCAGCCCCGCGTTGCCTGCCCGCTCCAGGTTTTCGCGCTGCTGCGGCGTCAGCCGGCGGCCCCCGATCTCGTTGGGGATGATTAAGTTAGCCTGGGGTAGCTCCAGCTGAAGGGTAACTGAGGTATCCGCCTCGCGGTGCAGCACCATCTTGGCGGCAAACCGGACCGGCTCCTGCCCCGGGGCTCCGGCCACCTCCAAGGGGAGCAGGTTTGTTTTCTGCCCCGAGAGCAGCTTTGTCAGCTGGCCGCTTTTCTCCAGGTGCTCGACCGTCAGCCCGAGCGAGCCCAGCACCTGCTGGGGAAGGTCAGCTACGGCAAACGGTGGGGCACCGGCAGCAGGTGGGGGCGCCAGGGGCGCAGCTGTCCCGGGGGCGACGGCCGGCTTTCGGTCCTGCTTCTGCCCGGACGGCGGGGAGACGGCAGGGCTGGCCGGCTGGAGCAGGCGGGCCTGCAATTCCCGCCGGGTTTTCTCGTAGTCCACCTCCAGGCTCTGCCGCGTTTTAGGGCCGCCGTGGAGGTGGGCGTAGAAGTTTTTCAGAAAGGCCGAGGCCGGGTTGCCGCTGGACTCGATGTCAAACAGACTTTTGCCCTCGCGCAGCACGTGCTCGCTGACCTGGCCCTGCAACTGGGCGAGCTGCCGCACCCTCTGCTGCGCGGCCGTCTGCTGCCCTTGCTCGGGCAGGGTGAGCGCGTGCTTGGGTACGGCGGCGAGCTGGGCGCTGAGGGCATCCCACTGCTTTACGCCGAAGGCTTGGGTTACGTGGGCGGCCGCCGGCACCACCCGGGCCTGCTGGTCGGGGCCGAGGCGGTCCCAGCGGCGGATCGTCTGCTCGTGCTGCTCCACCACTTCCAGGCCGTTACGCACTTGCTTGAGGCCCTGGAGGATGCTTTCCAGCTCCAGCAGCCGGTCACTGCCCGGGTCATAGCTTACAGGAAAGCGGCCCCGAAGCTGCCCCTCCCCTACCGACTCCCAGGTCAACGCCCCGACGGCGACGCCCGCATCTTTCAGCTCGCTCAGGTAGGCGCGCATCTCCAGCAGGGGAGCCACCTCCTCACCCCGCTGCTGCCAGCGGATCTCTACCTGCCCCACTTCGCCGGCCCCGGGGGCCGGGGGCGGAACCACTCCGGGCGTTGGCGCTACAGCCGCGGGGCCCTGGTTGACGGATGGGATATCATCTTGCTTGGTCATGGAAAAAGAAGGGTTAGAAAGAACGCAAACCGAAAGTCGACGCGGCAAACCTACTCGCGGCCCCAATCCGACCCGCTGAAAGTTGACGGACGGTTGAAAACAACGGCTGAGTTACGCGCAGGCTACACGAACGGCCTCCCGACAAGCGCCGGCCCTCCCCGCCCGGGTCCTCCTTACTTTTCGGCCTTTTCCCGAATCAGGTGCTGCAGCAGGGGATCCTGCTTAATGCGCCGCAGCTCCCGCTGGCATAGCTCCTTGACGTCGGCTTTGATCTGGTTGAAGTTGGCTTTGATCAGCTGCTCGGCCTCATCCTGGCCCGTGGCCGGGTTGATAAAGCTGGTGATGTCGGGAATGGGCAGCAGGGCGCCGGCCTCAGTAGCCACCCGCTGCCCATCTACCTGAATGTGGGCATGAAACACCTTCTGGCTGATTTCCTCCCCGAAGTTGTCGGCCACCGCCCCCACGAAGGTGCCCTGGGTCAGATTGGCAATCGTGCTGGGCGGGATCATGCTGTCCATCTGGGTGGAGAGGCCGGTGCTGGTCTCGCGCATGTTCATCGTCAGGCTCTGGCGCTGCTGCAGAATTTTGCCGAACCGCTCGCTTAACCACTTGCCGCTGTTGCCCGACACCTGCCCGCTGAAGACGTTGCCCACCGTGTTCTTGATGACTTCGGCTTCCCGCGGCCCGTAGTCGCGCTCGAGCTGGGAGAAGTCCTGAAAGCCCAGGCAGGTGGAGACCTTGTTGCTGCGGGCTGTGGCAATGAGGTTGTCCAGGCCCTTGAAATAGATGGTGGGCAGCTCGTCGATGATCAGCGAGCTTTTGCGCTTGCCCTTCTGGTTGACCAGCTTGACCAGGCGGGCGTTGTAGAGGCCCAGGGCGGCCCCGTAGATGGCCTGGCGCTCGGGGTTGTTGCCCACGCACAGGACCTTGGGCTCGGCGGGGTTGTTGATGTCCAGGGTAAAGTCATTGCCCGACATCACCCAGTAGAGCTGGGGCGAGGCCAGGCGCGAGAGCGGGATGCGGGCCGAGGCAATCTGCCCCTCCAGCTGCTCGATGGCATCTTTCTGGTACGCCGATACGAAGGGCTTGACCAGGTTTTCAATCTCGGGGTAGGAGGCCAAGACCGGGAAAATCTCCTCGTAGTCCCGGCTCAGAAACTCAATCACGTGGGGGAAAGTGCAGTACCGGCCCTTTTCAAACAGCTTAAGAAACCAGATGATGGCGGCCACGAAGTTGATGGGCGACTCCACGAAAAAGTCCCCCTGCTTTTGGATCCAGCTTTTATTGAGGTTGAGCATAATGGTGGAGGCCGACTCGTAGGCGTCCACGATGTCGGTCATCAGCTCCGGCAGCAGGGGGTTGCAGCGGTGGCTTTTGCGGGGGTTGTCGAAGTTGATGACGTAAAAGCCCACGGGCTGGTCGAACTTGTCCTGGTGGCGCAGCAAGGTGTTGTAGCAGATGCGGCTCAGGTCGTCAAACTTGTAGTCGTAGATGTACATGCAGAAGCCCTTCTGCAGGTGCTGGCGGATAAACTCGTTGATGATGGCAAACGATTTGCCCGAGCCGGGCGTGCCCAGCACCATGGTGGCCCGGAAGGGATTCACCACGTTCAGCCACCCTTGCCGTTTTTTGCCCCGCAGCCAGTACTCCGTGCGCAGGTTTACCGAAAACTCGTTTTCCAGCCGGCGCTCCTCCTGGGGAAAGCTCTCGTTGCCTTTGTTGAAAATGTCCTCCAGCAGGGTGTGGTTGAACAGCCGGCTCAGCCAGGCCCCCGCGCTCAGCAGCAGCAGAAAGCCCGCCGTCAGCAGTCCGGCGTAGAAAGCCGTGGCCAGCCCGGCGGGCAGGGCCACGCGGCGCACCAGGTCCGCCCCGTACAGCAACGCCAGGCCCAGCCCGGCCGAGACCGCCACGGAGATGCCTTTTACCTTTTCATCTTTACGGCCCCGGGTGCCCAGGCAGCTCAAAAGCAAAAAAACGACGGCCAGGGTTTTGCTTACCCAGCTGGCCTGAAACAGGAAGGTGTTCCTGGTGAAGCTTTCGAGCAGTCCCTGCACCACGGCCGGGGCCCAGCCCTGGGCCTTAAAATAGCCAAAGCAGTAGTAGTAGAGGTTCAGGGCCAGCAGCCCGATGGCCAGCAGGCGCATGAGCTCCATGATTTTACGGAGTCCCTTTTCGTCTTCCATTAGTTACAGCGCACGTTAGGTTGGGATTGCATCCGGCAACCTACCAGGGGCCGCGGACACCGCTGGGCACTTCTTGACCAGCAGCCGAAAGTCGGGGACGAGTGGCTGCCCCGGCACACGAGCGGGCCAACCCCCTCTCGCCGCCCGCTTAGTGCCGCGGCCCCTGCAGCAGCCAAGTCAGGCAGCCCGGGTGTGCCAAGCTATAAGCCCCCAAAATGTGGCGGGAAAAGCAGGGAGAATGTGGCTTCCGTCGCTATTTTGCGGTGTCATGCCAGCGTACCTTATTCGTTTTACTTCTTGATCAGCTATTCCGAAGACCAAGCCCAGGCTTTCGTCGCGGACGCGGGCACCTTGCAGCGCGGCAAGCAGTTAGCTCAACCCACCAAGTGGGCGAATCTGGGCCGTACGCAAGCGGCTACTTGGGGTGAGTGCGCCGGCAGCGGCTCCAAACCCTATTTGACCGGTATTGACCTGCGGGAGCCGGCGTTTAAGTGCTCCTGCCCGAGTCGGGTGTTTCCCTGCAAGCACGGAGCGGGCCTGCTGCTATTGCTGGCCCGCCAGCCGGCCCTTTTTGCTGGCACCCAGCCCCCCACCTGGCTGGAAGAGTGGCTGGCTAAGCGCTTGCAAACGCAGGAAAAAAAGGCGGTAAAAGTAGCGCCTACTCCACCCGTTGCAGCGGAAAATCCGCGTAGCGCTGCCCCTGAGAACTTCGAGGGCAAGGTCAGTGAAGAGTCGGGCAGCGGGGTGTCGCCCGCCCGGCTAGCTCGGATGGAGCAAGGTATAAACGAGTTGGACACCTGGCTGCTCGACCTGGTGCGCCACGGGCTGGCGACGCTTGATCAGCAGCCCGCTAAATTTTGGGCAAACCAGGCGGCCCGTTTAGTTGACAACCAGCTGCCTGGTATAGCCGGCATTATCCGGGAGCTTGGCCTGCTGCGCCACGCGCACGCGGACTGGCCGCGCCGCCTGCTGGCCCGGCTCGGCGAGCTGTACTGGCTGGTGCGGGCCTTCCAGAATCGGGACCAGGTACCGGCCGCCACCCGCCAGGAGCTTTTGCAGCAGGTCGGGGTAACGATTAAAAAAGAGGAGCTGGCCGCCTACTCCCCTCCCCAAACTGACCGCTGGCAGGTCCTAGGTCAGGTAACCTGGGAAGAGGACCGGCTCACGGCCCGGCGCAGCTGGCTGCACGGGCTGGTCAGTGGCCGCTACGCCCTAGTACTGGAGTTTGCCTTCGGCAGCCAACCCTTTGCTACGCCCCTGGTGCCCAATGGCGTCTACAGCGGGCAGGTCCTGTATTACCCTGGCCCCCTTCCCCTTCGGGCCGCCCCGGTAACCTTGACTTTCGAAGCATCCGGCCCGGAAAGGGATACTCCCCCGGCTCAGCGGATACCTCAGCTCCTGGATGACTACGCGGGCGCCCTGGCCCGCCAACCCTGGCTGCGCGAGTGGCCGGCCGCCCTCAGCCAGGTGGTGCCCGTACGGCAGCCCGATGGCAGCTGGGTGCTTCAGCACCCCAACGAAGCAGCGGCCCTCCCCCTGCGTTTTCTTCGGGAAGAGGCCCCCTGGGAGCTGTTGGCCCAAAGTGGAGGTCATGCCCTTACGCTGTTTGGTGAATGGGACGGCCAAGCCTTCCGTCCGCTGGGAAGCTGGCCGTGGAAGGCCAGCAGCGATGCGGCAGGGCAAGCGCTTGCCCCACCCACCGCTCTGGTCTCTGCTGCTTTCCCCTCCGCCGAGCAGCAAGGGCCTACTACAGAAGCCAGCCCAATCAGCGAAGCCCTGCCAGAAATCAGGTATCCGGCCTTTTCTCAGCTGCTGCGCATTGGGCTGCTGGGCACTCGCCAGAGTGGGGAATCCGTTCCTTTCCTTCCGGGAATAACTTCGCCAGCGGACAGCCCAGAGCAGCAGCTGCTGCTGGTAGCCGGAACCCTTGCTCTCCTGCACAAGGCCGGCTTCCAGCCCCCGCAGACGGCGGTATCAGTACCAGCTCCGGCCCCAGCCGAGAGCTGGGAGCCCCTGGGCCCCCTGGGCACCGAGCTATTCCGCACATTGCTGGAAACCAACCGCTACGGGGCGTTTCGCACCGACTATTGGACCCGGATGGGGCAGCACCAGCGCCTGGTTCCGCCGAGCTTGTTGGTGGCCGCGTTGAACACGGAAAGCTTTCGCCTGCATCTGCCCGGACCCCTGCTGGCGATCCTGGGGGAGCGGGGACGTTGGCTGGCCCAGCAAAATCCTGAATGGCAAGCTAGGCTAGCCATGGAGCACCCTGCAGAAGATCCGACCACCTGGGAAACGGGCACCCTTCCCCAGCGCCGGTTTCTACTTCAGAACCTGCGCAAGTCCAACCCGGAGCTGGCCCGCCAACTAGTAGCGGCAGCCTTACCAGCTGAGCCGGCCGCTACCCAGGCCGCGTTGTTAGCAGAACTGGAGCATGCACTGACGGCCGCGGACGCGCCCCTGCTGACATCTTATTTGTCATCTAAAAGCAAAGAAGTGCGCCAAACAGTGGTGCCCCTGCTGGTGCGCCTGCCAGAATCGGGGTTGGTCGAGCGGCTGTGGCACCGGGCCATTCCTCTGCTTACGGTGAAGCGCCCGTTAGTGGGGCGTAACAAGCTAGTGGTAGCCTTGCCTGAGCAGTGGGACAAAACGTGGCTTACGGATGGTATTGAGTTGAAAACGGCCAGCTTTGAGGGCGGCGAGCGGGCGGGTCAGCTGGGCCAGCTGCTAGCCTTGATTCCTCCCAGCCGTTGGGTTGCCCACCTGCAGGTTTCCGCGGAGGATCTGCTGACGCTGGCCGAGGCCACAGACTGGCGGCCGCTGCTGCTGACGGCTTGGGCCCGGGCCGCCGTTGTGCATCAGGATCAGGTGTTTGCCCTGCCCCTGCTGCTGCGTCACTTCAGCCGGCAGCAGGTGCTGCCTCCCCAAACCGCCACCCACCTGCTGGGGCTGCTGACCCAGGCGGAGATGGTAGCCTGGGTGCGCCGCCAGCTGCCCCCTCACCGCCCCAAGGCCCCCGAGTTTTTGCCAGAGCTCCTGGCCTACCTGCCCGGCCCGTGGCCCGCCGATATCGTCCGGGCCACGCTGCGTCACTTGGCTGATGTGCTGACGCCCCGGGTGGCTAACCACTACGCCGAGCCCTACCAGCGCCTGTCGGCGCTTTTAACCCGGCTGGCCAGCAGCCTGCCCGACGACCAGGTGCCGGCCTGCCCCCCGGTGCTCGAGCCCCTGGCCGAAAGATACCCCGCCGTGGCCCCCCTGGTCGAGCAGTTTTTGGACTCCGTGCGCTTTCGTCAGCAGCTGACCGCCAGCCTTACCGAACCGTCAACCCCCCTCTTCTCCTAAGCCCGCTGTATGGCGACTACCCTTCCCCCTGACTTGCTGCGTCCCCACGCCGAAGACCTCTACGCCGAGGAGCTGGCGGCCCTGAAAGCGGCCGACGACCGCCCCAAACCGCCTAACTGGCTGCTCTCCCCCTGGGCCGTGGTAACCTACCTGCTCGGCGGCACGCTCGACAACGGCTTCGAGATTGAGCCCAAGTACATCGGGCAGCGGCGGCTGATGGAGATTGCCGTGGCTACCCTGGCCACCGACCGGGCCCTGCTGCTGCTGGGCGTGCCGGGCACGGCTAAAAGCTGGGTTTCCGAGCACCTGACCGCCGCCATCAGCGGGCACACCAACCTGCTGGTGCAGGGTACGGCGGGCACGGCCGAAGACAGTCTGCGCTACTCCTGGAACTACGCCCGCCTGCTGGCCGAAGGGCCCTCCCTGGGCGCGCTGGTGCCCAGCCCCCTGTACAAGGGCATGCAGGCCGGGCAGCTGGTGCGCATTGAGGAGCTGACCCGGATTCCGTCGGACGTGCAGGACACGCTGCTGACCATGCTCTCGGAGAAGGTGCTGCCCATTCCCGAGCTAAGCACCGAGATTCAAGCCACCCAGGGCTTCAACGTGATTGCCACGGCCAACGACCGGGACCGGGGCGTAAACGAGTTGAGCAGCGCCCTGCGCCGGCGCTTCAACGCCGTGGTGCTGCCCCTGCCCGCCACCCTGGCCGAGGAGGTGCACATCGTGCAAACCCGGGTTGCCAAGCAGGGCAAGGCCCTGCAGCTGCCCGTCGAGGCGCCGGCCCTGGAGCAGATCAGCCGCCTGGTAACCATCTTCCGCGAGCTGCGGGCTGGGGTGACCGACAACGGCAAGACCAAGCTGAAATCGCCCACCGGCACCTTGAGCACCGGGGAGGCCATTTCCGTCATGAACTCCGGCCTGGCCCTGGCCGCCTACTTCGGCGACGGCACCCTGCGCGCCCACGACCTGGCCGCGGGCCTGACCGGAGCCGTGATCAAAGACCCCGCTCCCGACCGCGTCGTGTGGCTGGAATACCTGGAAACAGTGGTAAAGGAGCGGGACGGGTGGAAGGACCTGTACCGTGCCTGCCGAGAGGTAGTGGACTAGTAAAAGTACCTGCCATACGCTGGGCCAACGATTTTGACATCCCTATCTCATGAGCATTATCCTGGTTACCGATAAGCTTCCCGACGGGCCGGCGACGGCGGTGCCCCCTACCCGGGGCGCAGCCTTGCCGGGATGGCAACAGTTAACCGGTCTTTAGCTTATTTCCTATGCCTGCCGACCTTCGCTTATTCGGAATACGCCACCACGGCCCCGGCAGCGCGGCCAGCCTCCTGGCCGCGCTCGATGATTTCCAGCCCGATATCGTGCTGCTGGAGTGCCCGGCCGATGCCGAAGCGGCCCTGGCCACGGCCACCCACCCGGAGCTGCTGCCGCCGGTGGCTTTGCTGGTCTACAACCCCAAGCAGCAGGGCCAGGCTACGTTTCTGCCGTTTGCCGAGTTCTCGCCGGAGTGGCAGGCCATTCAGTGGTGCGCCCGCCACCAGGCCCACCTGCGGGGCATGGATTTGCCGATGTCCCTGCGGTTTGGAATGCGGGACGCGGCTGCGTTAGCCGCCCCGGGGCCCCCCTCCCCTACCCTGCCAGCACCCGAGTCCGCGGGCCAGGAACAGCCAAGCCCGGAAGATACCTCGGCCGGGGCCGTGGCCCAGGACAGCAGCGCGGCCCCGGAGGCCGACCCCGTGGCCTACATTGCCCGGCTGGCGGGCTACACCGATTCCGAGCAGTGGTGGGAAACGCACCTGGAGCACGCTCCCGGCAACGCCGACACCTTTGCCGTGGTGCTGGAGCTGATGACGGCCCTGCGCGAGGAGCTGGCCCGCCCCGAAACCGAAGAAACCCTGCTGCGCGAGGCCTTTATGCGGGAGACGCTGCGGGCCACGCTCGCCCAGGGCTACCAACGGGTGGCAGTCGTGTGCGGGGCCTGGCACGCGCCGGTGCTGCGCGCCGAGCTGCTAAAGAAAGAAGACAAGGCCCGGCTCAAGGGCTTGAAAAAGGTACCTACGGAAACTACTTGGATTCCCTGGACCTACGAGCGGCTGTCGTTTAGCTCGGGCTACGGGGCGGGGGTGCTTTCCCCCGCCTGGTACGAGGTGCTCTTTACCGTGCCGCGGGCCCAGGTGCTCACGTACTGGATGGTGCAGGCCACCCGCCTGCTGCGGGGGCAGGATGTAGAGGCCTCCTCCGCCCATGCCATTGAAGGGGTGCGGCTGGCCGGGGCGCTGGCGGCCGTGCGCGGGCTGGCGCTGCCGGGCATCGAGGAGCTGCAGGAGGCGGCCGTGGCCATTTTAGGGGGCGGCTATGCCGAGCCGCTGGCCCTGGTGCACCAGGCGTTGGTGATTGGCGACAAGCTGGGCGAGGTGCCCGCCGGGCTGCCGGCCACCCCCCTGCAGCAGGATCTCACCCAGCAGCAGAAAACCCTGCGCCTCAAGCCCGAAGCCCTGCCCAAGCCCCTGGATCTGGACCTGCGCCAGCCCTCCCAGCTTGAGCGCAGCCACTTGCTGCACCGCCTGCGCCTGCTGGATATCACCTGGGGTGAACCCGAGCAGGCCAGCGGCAAAAGCGGCACTTTCCACGAAATCTGGCACCTGGCCTGGAAGCCGGAGCTGGCCCTGGCCGTCATTGAAGCCGGTCGCTGGGGCAATACTATACTCAGCGCCGCCGCGGCCCGGGCGACCGCCCGCGCCGAGGAAGCTACCAGCCTGGAGGTGGTCAGCCAGCTGCTGGAGGAAGCGCTGCGCGCCGACCTGGGCCCGGCCATTCCGGCGCTGGTTGCCCGGCTGGCAGCGATTGGGGCCAGTACGCGCGACGTCACCCACCTGCTGGCGGCCCTGCCCCCGCTGGTTCAGGTACTACGCTACGGCAACGTGCGCCGCACCGACACGGCCCAGGTAGCCCTGGTGGTGCAGCAGCTCGTGCCCCGCCTCTGCATTGGCCTGCCCGCGGCTTGTGCGGGCCTGGACTATGATGCGGCCCGCCCCCTGCTTGCTTTGCTGGAAGGCACCCACCAGGCTATTCGGCTGCTGCAGCAGCCCGAGCAGGAGGCGGACTGGTACGCGGCCCTGGGCGCTGTGCAACGCAACGCCGCCAGCAACGGCCTCTTGGCCGGGGCCGCGGCCCGCTTTCTCTTTGACGCCCAGCAGGCCGATACGGCCACGACGGCGACCTCCCTGGGCCTGGCACTGGCCCCGGCGCAACCCACGGACTACGCCACGGCCTGGATCGAGGGATTTCTGCGCGGCAGCGGCCTGCTGCTGATTTACCACCGCGAGCTGTTTGGGCTGCTGGACAGCTGGCTGGGCAGCTTGCCGGAGGACACCTTCCGCGAGATAGTGCCCTTGCTGCGCCGCGCATTCACCGACTTCTCCGTGCCCGAGCGGCGCCAAATCCTGGAGCTGGCCGGGCAGGATTCGGCGGCACCCCTGGCGCCGTCCGAGCAGGTGGAATTTAACCTAGCCCGCGGAGCGCGGGTGCTGCCGGGGTTGCGGGCTCTGCTGGGGGCGGCTCCCTTCTCAGCGGCCTGACATCATGACCATGCCCTCTCCCCCCTCCTTTTACTCTCCAGTTGCCCCTGCCTATGCCTGCGGCCCCCTGAAGTCCCGGGCTCCCTATCCCCGGGTCTTGCCTGGGGGCACCCTTGCCTCCACGTCGACGCCACCCATTTTCTATCCTGCCACCACCAGCCTAACTGTTTTTTCCTACCGCCATGAATACCACCCGCTGGAAGCTTGTTCTGGGTAGCGCGGCCGATGCGGCCAATGCCGTACCCCTGCCGCCCGACTATGGCCGCATGGACGACGTGCTCACGGCCCTCTACGATGGCGACAAAGCCGAGCGCAAGGGCGGCCTGGGCGGGTCGGCCCCGCGGGTAAGCCGCTGGCTGGGGGATATCCGCGAGTACTTTCCCACCGAAGTTGTGGCCGTGATGCAGCAGGACGCGATGACGCGCCTGGGGCTGAATCAGCTGCTGCTGGAACCGGAAATCCTGCGCACCGTGCAGGCGGATGTGCATCTGGTAGGCACGCTCATGTCGCTCAGCCGCGTGATGCCCCAGAAAGCCAAAGCCACGGCCCGCGAAGTGATCACCAAGGTGGTGCGGGAGCTGGAGAAAAAGCTGGCCAACCCCCTGCGCCAGGCCGTGCAGGGCGCCCTGAGCCGGGCCGTGCGCAACCCGCGCCCCCGCTACCACGAAATTGACTGGGGCGCCACTATCAAGGCCAACCTGCGGCACTACCAGGCGGCCCACAAAACCGTCATTCCCGAACGCTTAGTGGGCTTTGGCCGCCGCGGGCAGGCCCTAAAAGAGATTGTGCTCTGCGTGGACCAGAGCGGATCCATGGCCTCCTCAGTGGTCTACGCCGGCGTGTTTGGAGCGGTCCTGGCCTCGCTGAAAGCGGTAAAAACTCACATGGTCGTCTTCGACACGGCCGTGGTAAACCTAAGCGAAACCCTGCGCGACCCGGTGGATTTGCTGTTCGGCGTGCAGCTCGGTGGCGGCACGGATATCAACCTGGCCCTCACCTACTGTCAGCAGCTCATCACCCGCCCCACCGATACGATTCTGGTGTTGGTGACGGATTTGTACGAGGGCGGCAATGAACGGGAAATGATCAAGCGGGCGGCCGCCCTGAAGGCGGCAGGAGTCAACCTGGTGGTGCTGCTGGCCCTCAGCGATGAGGGAGCCCCGAGCTTTGACCGCCGGGTGGCCGAGCAGCTGGCGGCCCTGGGGATTCCCAGCTTTGCCTGCACGCCGGAGCGGTTTCCGGAGCTGATGGCCGCCGCCATCCAGGGGCACCCCCTAAAAGCGCAGGCCTAAACCAGGGCCTTAATACGGAGCATTCAACCCCTCTGGTCGGCTGACTCAGGCGCGGCTTACTCGGCCAGGTGGGTAGGACGGCACGGGCATCGCCCGGGTTGAACGTGTACTCCCCCCTCCCTTTCCGAGTGCTTTGCCCCTGCGCAGACATTTCCAGGCGCATGGCCCCGCCGCACCCAGGCGGGCCGTTTTGGTAGATGGTGTGCATCGTGACAAACCAGAAAGTTATTGTCAGCGCCCCTTAACTCATGTCTGGCCAAGAAGCTACATCTTGCCCGGTACTGCAGGCCGTATTCCGTCAGCATCTTAATCCCCTGCCATCATGCCCTCACCAGTCCTTTCCATCCGTGCCTTTATCGGAGCCAAAGCTTTTACTGTGTCACGGCGTTTCTACTGCGCCTTTGGTTTCACCGAACTGGTTATCTCCCCAGCTATGTCGTATTTCTCCCTCCAGGGCGTAGGCTTTTACCTGCAGGATTACTACCTGCAAGACTGGGTTGATAACACGATGCTGTTTTTGGAAGTAGCGGATGTTGAGCAGTATTGGGCGCAACTAACCGCCCTGGACTTACCTAGTCAGTACGAGGGCGTACGCCTTCTACCGGTTCGTCAGGAAGCTTGGGGCAGGGAGGGCTTCGTGCAGGACCCCTCCGGCATTCTGTGGCACATCGGCGAATTTCGCCCGGGATAAACCGGTTTCCTGCAGCAGGGATCCTAAGTACTGCCTTCAACCGAGGTGGCTCGCCCCTGGGCACCCCGGACCAGGGCTAGGGCGCCCGTCGCGAAGGGCAAGGCCGCGCAGAGCAGATCTTTAAGGCAACCAAAGCAGCCCTAGGTTTTAAGAAAACGTGCCTGCCCACCCGAGCATTTTACCCCCTTTCCCCATGCCTTTACGTTCTGAGACAAGGGGCAACCGCCCGCTGCCTGCCGCCCACCAAAAACACCGCGCATGAAATACCGTTTGATGTTCACCCTGGCCGCTTCGCTCACCTGGCTTTCGTGCTCCCGCCCGGGGGATGCCGCTCCCGACTCTACCCCTGCTCCCCCTACCACCGGGAAACCGGTTGAAACCAAGGCCCCCAATGCTTCTTATCGCCCGGCCGTTGCGGGGCAGACCCGGGTGGGCGGGGTAACGACCACCACCCGCTACCGGGCCGCGGCCATCACTTCGTCCTTAGCCAACCCCTGGGGCATCACGGCGCTGCCCGATGGCCGCCTGCTGGTTACCGAGAAAGCCGGCCGCCTGCGCCTGGTTTCCGCCTCCGGTACAATAAGTGAGCCCATTACGGGCTTGCCCCCGGTAAACGCCGCCGGGCAGGGCGGGCTGCTGGGCCTGTGCCTGGACCCGGACTTTGCCACCAACCGGCTGGTGTACTGGTCCTTTTCCGAGGCCCGCCCGGGGGGCAACCTGACGGCCATCGCCAAGGGCCGCCTGGCCGACAACGACCGCACCATGGAGCAGGTAAGGGTTATCTACCGGGCGGAGCCCGCCTACGAGGGCACCCTTCACTACGGGGGGCGCGTCGTGTTTGACCGCACGGGCCACCTGCTGGTGAGCACCGGCGAACGGTCCGATCTGGTTACCCGGCCCCAGGCCCAGGCCGTTGCGTCCGGCCTGGGCAAGATCCTGCGCATCACCCGGGAGGGGCAGCCAGCGCCCGGCAACCCGGTATTTACCCAGGCCGGGGCCCGCCCCGAGCTATTTTCCCTGGGCCACCGCAATCCCCAGGGGCTGGCCCTGCACCCTGTCACCGGGGAGGCCTGGCAAAGTGAGCACGGCCCCCGGGGCGGGGACGAAATCAACCGCCTGCGGGCGGGGGCCAACTACGGCTGGCCTACCATTACCTACGGCCTGGAATACAGCGGCCAGGCGGTGGGCAGTGGCCTCCAGGAAAGCCCGGGCCTGGAGCAGCCCGTTTACTACTGGGACCCGGTGGTGTCGCCCAGCGGCATGACCTTCTACGCGGGCAACCGCGTGCCCGAATGGCAAAACAACCTGTTTATCGGCACCCTCAGCGGCCAGCACATCGTGCGCCTGGTGATCAGCAACAACCGGGTAGTGGGCGAAGAGCGCCTGCTGGCTGAGGAAGGGCAGCGCTTCCGCGACCTCACCCAGGGCCCGGATGGGGCCTTGTATGCCATCACCGACCAGGGGCGCCTCTACCGCATCGACCGCGACTAGCCACCGGGGCCTGGCGCCCGGCAGCTGACACCAGCCAACAAAGCCTCCCGCTCCCGGCGGGGGCTTTTTTTGGTTATATCCGCGGCCCTTTTCTGCGGTTCTGCGCCAAGGGCTTTAGCGAAGGGGTGGTCCCGGCCGGCGGGGCCACTGCCCGCTCTCGGGCGGCCGCTGGCCGTAACACTTCCCGCAGCCGGGCGGCTGGAAAGCCCACCTCCTGCCCCCTGACGCGTACTCCCTCCACCTCAAAGCTGACCCCGCGCAGGATCCCGCCCCGGTCATGGCGGAAGCGTGCCTGCACCCGGTGCGGGTGCAGCTGGGCTTTCAGCCACTCCTCCCCTCCCCTCTCGGTCCGGCTGAAAATCTCCCCTAGCATCTGCCGTACCTGTTCGCGCACCGCGGCCTTTTTCGGGTCCAGCTCCTGGCGGCGGCGGCGCTCGGGCAAGGGCTGCAGGCCCAGCTCCTGACTTATTTGCCGGACAATACCCGGTTGCCGGTAGTAATTATTATCGGTCCGCAGGGCCGGCCCACCGTCAACGGGCACCCGGTTAAGGTAGATGTGAATGTGGGCGTGTTGCTTGTCCCGGTGCTCGTATACGACTACCTGGTGGCGGTCAATGGGGGCACCAATCAGCTCGCAGTACCGGCGGGCGGCCGTTACTTTTTGCGCCTGGCTGATCACCTCCCCTGCCTTCCAGGAGAGCACGGTGTGCCACACGGGCTTGCGTATTTTTCTGCTCAGGCCCGCGATCGATTGCATCTCCCGCGCCATCTCCTGGGGGCTGCCGGGAATAACATTGGCTACCACCAGGAGGGGCGCTTCCCCAGGTGTTTTCTCCCTCCCCGACCGTAGGCCGGCCCCGTAGGTGAGGGCGCCTTCAAAGTCTTTACCCGTTACCGTTTTGGCGATCATACCAGGCAGCGTCGGATCAAGGAAAGGGCTTGGCGCAGCTCGGCTTCGTGGGCGCGGAAGGCCTGGCCGGTCTGGGCCAGGTGGGCTAGTTGATGAAGGCTGGTCCCCAGGCCCACCAGCTGGCGGCGCAGCTCCGCCGGCATGGCTTCCTTGACCGGGGCTCCCATTCCCAACTCCCGGAGATAATCGGATACTTTCCGGTAGCCGGCCGCGGCCGCCCTGGCCGCTATGGCTTTCTTTTCAGTTGCAGTTACCCGAAAGTGGATCTGCTGGTCGCGGTTTACTTCTACCGTTTCAGGCTTAGCTTCGACGCTCATATCAGTTACGTGGGTTCACGCCGCTACCCTACGGAAAAATTCGTTAAAAGGCTGCTTTGCCCCATTTCTCCCTCTGGTAAGCGCTGGATAAAGCAAGCCATGTCCTTGTGTACACAACGACATGGCTTGCTTTATCCAGCGCTCACGGCTACGGCAGCTAACCATAGAAGCCATACAACCAGGTGTTCAACCTAGCACCGTATGCTTCATTGCTTCAAAGCTCCAACATATCGCTGAAGCTTAATTCTTGAAGTGTCTGAGTCGGTGCTTTTAGTTTTTCAGGAGCGAAACCTTAAAGCCAAATTTCGATGTGGTATGCGCTTCAGCGCTTCATCACTTCAATGCTACTAGCTAGTGACATTGAAGACAACTTCTCTTTCGTACTACCAGGTATATTCGTGCTTCATTGAATCTATGCTTCAAGGCTTCAGTTTATCACCGTTAGCGATTATCTATGTTTGAATTATAAGCTTCATTATTTCGATGTAACTTTGCTTCATTGAAGCATTGACATAATGAAGCGAAATTACAATGCATCAATACTTCATTAGTTATATGAAGCGATACTTCAACGATTCAATAAAACAAGATA
This sequence comes from Hymenobacter tenuis, assembly GCF_054780495.1. NCBI lineage: Bacteria > Pseudomonadati > Bacteroidota > Cytophagia > Cytophagales > Hymenobacteraceae > Hymenobacter > Hymenobacter tenuis. The sequence goes on along the minus strand of NZ_BAAGWF010000002.1, from coordinate 164,351 downwards.
TCATAGTCGCCTTGTGTCATTACTTCAAATCATATTTGCTTCAAAATATCAAAGAAACATTGTGTCATTGGTCCTTTAAATTATTGAAGCAATGCTTCATATATCGTGTGAAGCATTGCTTCAAAAGTAATATGAAGCTATGCTTCGTTGTGGCATAGTTTCACCGTATCAACAGTGCCCTGAAGATTTGTATCCTTGCCTCATAATTATTCTGCTTCAACGCTTCGTTTTATTAATGCTTCGCTATACATTTGAAGCATTGTAGCAGTGCTTCAAAATATTATTGCAGCAAAGAAGCAATAAAGCCATGCTTCTTTGCTGCAACATGATAGCGCTTCAATAATGCTTTGAAGCATCGCTTCAAAGCATTATTGCGTTATTACGGCCCGCATCAATTCTTTTGCTCTTTACCTTAGCTTCCGCATGAAACAACCCCGGGTTATTGCCTTCGCCACTCAGAAAGGAGGGGCGGGGAAGTCAACGATCGGCACGCACGTGGCCTCCGCGCTTTGCTACCTGTACGGCTACAAGGTCGCCATGCTGGACTGCGACTATCCCCAGAACACCCTGCACGCCTACCGCCACCACGAGCAGCAGCAGCTGCAGTCTGATGTCGCCTTCCAGGAGCGCCTTATCAAGCAGGGGATTACCCCATATCCCATCGCCATCTCCAGCATGGAGAAAGCGGTGGAAGCCATCGATACGCTGGCGGAAAAGGAGTTTGACTTTATCCTGGTCGATACCCCCGGCACCGTCAACGTGGCCGGCCTAAGCGAGCTCTTGGAGCGGGTGGAGTATATCTTCCTGCCCATGGAGCCGGACATGGGCACCATTGCCTCCACCATGTCCTACATGCACATCCTGGGCAACTTCACCCAGGCCCAGCGCCCCGAGTCCAACCTGGTGGGCTTCTATGCCTTCTGGAATAAATTCCTGAAGGCGGAGAAGCGCACGGTTTACACCAAGACGGCCGAGCTTTTCCGGGAAAAGGGCTACCCGCTGCTCAACAGCCGGGTGGAGTCTTTGGTCAGCATCAAGGACAAGCGCTCCACCATGTTCCCCATGCCGGAAAAGGAGCTCGGCAAGCTTGGGCTCGGCAGCCTGATAACGGAGATTCTGGACCTGGTGGAAGGTAAAGGCAGCGTCACGCCCTCCGGCAAGACCATCAACTTCACTCCGGTGGAATACGAGCAGCCCACTGCGGTAGCGGCGGATACCCTGGACGATAACGCGAAATAACTGTTCCCATGGCCAAGAAAACACCAGAATCGAAAGAGGCCGCGGCCGAGCGGCGCCAGCGCGAACTTGCCGCCCTTACCTCCGGGGTTGCGGCTTTCAGCCTGATGGGGGAGGCGCCCCGCCTGCCCACCCCGGAACCGATCCCAGAACCGGCCCCAGAACAGGCCCCGGTGGCCGTTGCCGCCCCGGCTGAGCCCACCCCGGCGGCAGCAAGCCAGCCAGAGCCAAAAAAGCCGGCCCCCGCCCGGGTTTCGGGCAAAGCCGCGCCGGCGGCCAGGGGAGGGCAGGAGCCCCCGACTCCCGCGGTCGTAGCGGCCCCCGAGCCGGAGGACGAGGAGGAGGACGAAGACGAGGACGAGTTGGCGGAAGCCGAGGCCGCCCCGGCCGAGTCCCTGCTCCCGGCAACTCCGGGCGAGCTGGACCTGGCTTCCCTGTTCGTGCCCTCCGCGGAAAAGAAGGGGACAACCCTGCGCATCACGGCTGACCACCAGCAGTTTTTTACCAACCTGGGCTTTATCCTGGGCAGTGGGGCTTCAGCCCCCGACATCATCCACAACATTCTCAACCGCTTCCGGGCCGAGCACGAGGCGCAGATCCTGAAGGCCATGAAAAAGCAGCTGCGCCAGATGATGGCGCCCAAGAAATAAGGCCCGGGAACCGCGCAAGCCGCCCGGGGCCCGCAGGGTAGGGGAGAGGGGCGCAAGCCGGGGTCTTCTTGGCTTTCTGCGGCGGCCCGGCCCCATTCGTGTCCGGCGGGGAAACGGCCCGCCAGCGCAAGCCTAAAAAATTGCAGCCCAACTCCTTGTGCGCCAGCGCCACCGGGGTTGGGCTGCTTTGTTTGGCGGCCGCCTGGGCGCCGCAAAAGGGCCTTAGGGGGCTGCAAAGGGCCTTTTCCGGCAACCGGAGGAAATCAGGCCGCGTATACGCCGCATCCCATGTTCTTTGCAATCTTCAATTGCCGTAGTGTGGTTTCCGGGTAATTCCGGGATTAAAAAGGAACCGTGTGAGATTCACGGACTGTCGCGCAACTGTAAGTGCCCCCCAGTTATAGTCAACTGCCGCGCCATTGCCCTGAAGGGGTGAGAAGGCCGACTATAATGGCACAAGTCAGGATACTTGCCCGCTACGATTGGAGACGAATGCCCTCGCACGTAGGGGTAGATCTCTGGCACATTGACCCCAAGTGAAGTAGCCCCGCGCCCGCCCGGGACTTCCGTGCCCGCCGGTCGGCAGGGTATTCCGGCTCTCTTCCTGGCGGTCTGGCCACCCTGCCCCCGCTGTTAGAGCCGGCATTTGTTTGTTGCGAGAATGGTGCTTCCATTCCCCAAACGAAGTAGTATGCTCCTGCTTGCCTTCCCCAGCTTCCCGCGCTTTGGAAGCTTGTGTTTGCTTTTTCCAGCCACTTGCCCGCTGCCCCCTGCCCGGGCAGCGGCCCGCCCGGCCCCGCCGGACTCCCGCTCATTTAGCCCTCCATATCCCTAGCGCGCCGGCTTTCCGCCGCCGGCTTACCCCGGCGTGCCCCGGCCCCCTCACCGTGCAGCTGCCCGGAACCGGGCGCTGCAAAGCAAGCTCCTGCTCGGGCCGCCGCGGCGGCTACGGTCCGGGAGCCGCGGGTTGCCTGGCTGCTCCGGATAGGGCCAAGGGCAGGGACCAGCCGCCAGCCCCCGGCACGGGCAGAAAAGTGCTTCGCGCCTGAACTCATTGCGTAACCTTTCCCCCACAACCCAACCATGTCTACCATCCTCATAGTTGAAGACGAGATTGTAACGGCCGACAAAATTACCCGCCTGCTAACCCGGCTGGGCTACCAGGCCTTGGAGCCGGTGACTCGTAATGAGGAAGCGCTCCAGGTGTTGTCCCGGCCGGCCGGTTCGCGCCCGGAGCTTCTCGCGGCGGCAGGGCCGGGGCCCCAGCTCCGGGACTACCTGTTCGTGCGCAAGGAGGCCGCCTACGTGAAGGTGCTGCTCCGAGAGATTCTGTACTTTGAGGCCCTGCAGAACTACGTGCGCCTGCACACGGTGCGGGAAAAGTTTGTGTTTGACTCCACCCTGAAAAAGCTGGCGGAGAAGCTGCCCGCCCAGTTTTTGAAAGTTCATCGCTCCTACATCGTCAACCTGGACCACGTGCAGGCCTACGAGGAAGGCTGCGTGGAGCTGGGCACCAGCTGCGTGCCGGTCAGCCGCTCCTGCCGGGAAGAGCTGAAAAGCCGGATCTACATGGTCGGGTAGGGGAGAGGAAGGCGCGATATGTGCTGCAGAAGCGGCGGTTTGTATACAAGTCCAGGGAAGCCAGCCGCCGACCTTTGCCAGCAGTTACGTTTTCTTTTTCACCTTCCCTTACAACAAGGATATGAGCAGCATCCATACCGTGGCCCTGGGCCGCCAGGGCCTCGTGGTTCCCGTTCAAGGCCTGGGCTGCATGGGCATGACCACGCTAGCGGGCATGACCATCTACAGTCCGGCCGACGAAGCCGAGAGCATTGCCACCATTCACCGGGCCCGGGAGCTGGGCGTGAACTTCCTGGACACGGCCGACCTCTACGGCCCCCTGCTCAACGAGCAGTTGGTGGGCAAGGCCATAGCTGGCCAGCGGGCGCACTACCTGATTGCCACCAAGTTCGGCTATGAGATTGACGCGGCCGGGCAGCTTAGCCCCAGCCTGGCCATCAACGGCCAGCCCGCGTACATCCGCCAGGCGGTTGAGCGCTCCCTGCGCAACCTCAAGACCGACTACATCGACCTGTATTACATGCACCGCCCGGATCCTAGCGTACCCATTGAGGACTCGGTGGGCGCCATGGCCGAGCTGGTGCAGGCCGGCAAGGTGCGCTACCTGGGTTTAAGCGAGGTGCCGGTGGCGACCATCCGGCGGGCCCATGCCGTGCACCCCCTGACGGCCATTCAAACCGAATATTCGCTTTTTGACCGGGGCGTAGAAGCCGACGGGGTGCTGGCGCTAACCCGGGAGCTGGGCATCGGCTTCGTGGGCTATTCGCCCCTGGGTCGGGGCTTTCTGACCGGGGCCATCAAACGCCTGGACGACCTGGACGGCGGTGACTTCCGCCGCCACATGCCGCGCTACCAGCCCGAAAACTTTGCCCGGAACCGGCAGCTGGTGGATAAGCTGGAACACCTGGCCCGGGCCAAGGGGGTAACGCCCGCCCAGCTGGCGCTGGCCTGGGTACTGGCCCAGGGGGTGGTTGCCATCCCCGGCACCAAGCGCGTGTCCTACCTGGAAGCCAACGTGGCAGCGGCCAGCATTGGCCTAAGCCCGCAGGAGCTGGCGGAGATTGACGCCAACCTGCCCGTGGGCAGCACGGCCGGTGCCGCGTACTAAGCCCGCGCGCGTCAGGCAGGACCCGGGTGAATAGCGTACCTTTCGCCTGCTAGCGGCCGCTTCGGGTCCGGGACCAGGCCGGTGCCCGGAATAGCCATTTTTTTACCTCCGCCCGAGCGTCCCCGTTACATGAAAAAAGTTTCCCAGGATATTCGGGTGCTCAGCACCGTTACGGACTACACCCGGCTTTGTGGCCTGCCGGCCCCGGCCCACCCCCTGCTCACGCTCATCGACCTGGAGCAGACCCGGCAGAACGTGCTGCCCGCCGACCTGCCGCCCTTGCAGCAGCAGTTCTACACGGTGTGGTTGAAAAAGAATTTCCAGGGTAAGGTGCGCTACGGGTACCAGTCCTACGACTTCGGCGAGGGCGTCATGGGCTTTATGGCTCCCGGCCAGGTAAGCGCCCTGGACGCCAGCCTGGATATCTCCCGGCTTAGCGGCTGGATGCTGGTGTTTCATCCTGACCTGCTGCGCAAGTACCCGCTGGGACAGAAAATTAACGGGTACGGCTTCTTTTCCTACCACGTACACGAGGCCCTGCACATCTCGGCCCAGGAAGAAGCCCTGCTCGACGGCTTGCTGCAGGTAATTCAGCGGGAGTACGAGCGGCCCATTGACGCCTTCAGCCAGGACGTTCTGGTAGCCCAGCTGGAAGTCCTGCTCAGCTACGCTAACCGCTTCTACCACCGGCAGTTTTTAACCCGGCGCACGGCCGAGCACGACCTGCTCAGCCGGTTCGAGGCGGAGTTGACTGCTTACTTCCGGCGGGAGGGCGAGCAGTCCCTGCCCACCGTGCAGTATTTCGCCGACGCCCTGCACGTATCCCCCGCTTACCTGGGCGACATGCTGCGCGCCCTCACGGGGGAAAGCACCCAGCAGCACCTGCAGCGGGCCCTGATTGAGCAAGCTAAACGGCTGCTGCTGACTACCTCCCTGTCCATCAACGAAACAGCGTTTCAGCTCGGCTTTGAGTACCCCCAGTATTTCTCGCGGCTGTTTAAAAGCAAAACCGGTCTTTCCCCCGCCGCCTTTCGCCTTTCCGCCCCCTAAGGCTGCTGGGCTTGCTTAACGCCGGTGGCAGGGACCGGCCCTTTTCCCGGGTTAAGCAAGCTCAGCTCGTAGCCAAGGTCAGGCCCCACGCCCGTACGGGCGCGGGGCCAAGCGGTTTTCAGGCCGCGATAAACCGGTATTTCAGCCAGACGACATCGTTATCGAGTTGCTGGACCTGCTGCAGATGCAGCCGCGTAGCCGGGCCTTTAGGCAGGTAGTCGCTAACCTCAAAGGTGGTGGGGGAGTGGGGCGTGCCATCGGCAATGGGCAGCAGCAGCAGGCTGAGCTCGTCGATTAGGCCGGCGTTCAGCAGGGAACCGTTCAGGTGGCCACCGCCCTCGAGCATGAGGGTCTCAATGGGAAAGAGCGTCGCTAACTGGTGCAGGGCCGAGGCGAAATCAATGTCGGTTTTCCCGGCAAACAAGTAGGAGATCCCCCGGCGCTGCAAGTAGTACAGGTACTCGTCGCTGACCTGCTCGGTCAGCACTTCGACCAGGTGGTCGCCGTGGGTAGAATTGCTTTCCCAGCCCAGCTTGCCCTTCGCATCAACGGCAATGGCGAAGGAGGTGGCGTTGGCATCCCCGATAAAGGGTTCCCGGGCAATGGGATGCGGGGCCGGCAGCAGCTCTGGAGCCAGCCCGCCGGAGAAGTCGCGCTCCATGGTGATGCGCCCGCACATCCAGGCCTGGCTGGGAAAAGTAACGTGGTACTTTTCAAAGTAGCCGGCAAAGGTTTGGGTGAGCTCTTCGTCCCGCCAGTTGGCCGAGAGGATCTTCCCGTCCACGGAGGACATCATGTGGCAGATGATATAAGGTCGTTTCATGGGCCCTTATACGGTTAGGTTGGTGCTGGGGAGAAGGGCAAGCGGCCAGTAGGGGCGCGCCGGGGAGGGCCCGCCGCAGCGACCCTGCCATAAAGCAAGCAAAGCGGTCCGGCCGTTGGTGTAGGGGTGCTGCACCTCGCCGGCCATTTCCGGCCGCTCGTCAACTTTCTGCTGACCGGGTAAGGGCCTCTGATAGGTTTGCACCAGTTAACCCCTGATCTGACACGTCCACGCTCGGGTCGGCTGACCCGGGGTGCCACGCTTGTTTCCTGCCCATGCTCAGCGCGTACTCCTGGAGCCAGTTTGGCTTGTTTATCCTGGTTCTGCTCCTGCTCTACTACGGGGTAGTCGGCTTGCTGTACTACCGGGCGGAGCTCACCTCCCTGCGTAATTTCGGCAATCGCGGGCGCCACCCCCCGACCGACCCGCCGGCGCCACTCCCGCTGGTGCGCCCGACTTCGGCCTTTGCCCCGGCCGCCCCGGTTGCCGGTGAACCCCCGGTTGCCGCGGGGATGGCCTCAGTAAGAGAGCAGGGCGCGGCCGAAAACCTGCCCGTGGTTACCGAGCCAGTTGTAGCCGGTGAGCTGCCCCCTTCAACTGCGATGGCTACCGATTACGAGGAAGGGGCCAGCGCGGCCGAGAACGTGGAGGCCACGGCAGCCGCCAGCGCTGGCCAAGCGGACGCGCCGATGGGGGACGAACCTCCCCGGGAAGAAGCCGACCAGGTTGATGAACGGCTAGCTGATCTAGTCCGAAAACAAGTGGTCGAGTTGTCTGAGGAAATGAATCCCGCGCCCGCCGTCTTGGAAACCGGCGGGAGCCGGTATGAGCCGCTGGCCTCGTTTGACGAGCCGGTGGCCTCGCCCCGGGATATTATCGCGGTGGAGCCGGCGCCCCAGCTGATAGCCGCCGAGTCAGTCCGCGACTACATCGCCCTGCTGCAGGCGGGCCAGCACCCGCCGATGCCGCCGGCCCTGCAAGGCTCCTGCCTGGCGGCGCAGATGGCCCAGCACCTGGATCAGTACCAGGCCGAGCTGGCGGCCCTCTTCGGGGCGGACGAGCTCTAGCCCCGGCCTTATTGCTTTCCCCTACCATCCTTTCCGCTCGATATGAACAAGAAGCCTCTTATCGCCTCACTGGCCCTCGTGGCCCTGGTTTTCAGCTCCCAGCTGCTCTACGCCCAAACCGGCGGCGGCAACGGCACGGCCGGTATTCAGGATGCCACCACCCAGGTGACCAGCTACTTCGACCCGCTCACCCGCCTGATGTACGCCATCGGGGCCGTGCTGGGGCTGGTGGGCGCCATCAAGGTGTACAGCAAGTGGAACTCCGGCGACCAGGACACCCAGAAAACGGCCGTGTCGTGGTTTGGGTCCATGATTTTCCTGGTGATCGTGGCCACGGTGGTGCGCTCGTTTTTTCTGTAAGCGCCTCGGTTATGCCCGTCTACGATCTAAACCGGGGCATCAACAAGCCCGTGGAGTTCAAGGGGCTGGTAGCCGGCAACATCTACCTGCTGGTGGCCGGCATCGGGCTGGGGTTTGCCCTGCTGGTGACCGGCTACCTGGCGGGCGTACCCCTGCTGCTGATCACGCTGCTCACCCTGCTGGCCGGGGGCGCCCTCTGGGCCGGGGTGTATGCCCTGAACCGCCGCTTTGGCGAGCACGGGCTGATGAAGGCGGCGGCCCGGCGCGCCTCGCCCCGCTACATCACCAACCGCCGCAGCCGCCTGTTTCAACGCCTCAACCAGGACCCGGCCGGCCGCGCCTAGCGGCCGGGGTGGGTGCTTTCATTTGCTTATGCGCACCAAGGTTCTGCCTTCCGCTTCCCTGGAGTCCAAGCAGCCCATCTACAAGGTGGAAAAGGACTGCCTCATCTCGAAGAATGCCGACGTGACCGTGGCCTTCCAGCTGGAGCTGCCGGAAATCTTTACCCTCTCGCGGGACGACTACGCCCTGCTGCAGTCGGCCCTGGTCAAGGCCGTGCGCCTGCTGCCCGACCACTGCGTGGTGCACAAGCAGGACTGGTTTGTGGAGGACAAGTATGCCCCGGGCTGCGAGGCCGAGCGCACGCTGCTCTCCGCGGCCTACGAGCGCCACTTCCACGAGCGGCCCTTCCTCAACCACTGCTGCTACCTGCTGATCACCAAGTGCTCGTCGGAGCGGCCCACCTGGCGCAGCACCTCGGGGCTACTGGCCCGGCGCCACATTGTGCCCCGGGACATGCTCGATCCGAAGGTGCTGGAAAGCTTTTTTGACTCCGTCGGCCAGTTCGTGCGGACGTTGGAAGGAGTGGGGCCCGCCAACGCCCCCTTTATCCGGGCCCGCCGGCTTACCTCGGACGAGCTGGCCGGCACGGCGGAAAAGGCCGGGCTGCTGGAAAAGTACCTGTCCCTGGATTTTTCCGACCAGGCCCGGCAGGTAGACCTGGATTTAACTTCGGGCCTGAAGGTGGGGGCGGAGTACTGCCAGCTGTTCTCCGTAGCCAACCTGGATGACTTGCCCCCGTCGGTGGAAACTGACGTGCGCTACGAGCCCTACAGTACCGAGCACTCCGACTTTCCCATCTCCTTTGCCGCGCCCCTGGGGCTGCTGCTGGGCTGTAACCACATCCTGAACCAGTACCTGTTTTTGGATAACACCCAGAAGACGGTCAGGACCTTTGAGCAGAAAAAGGACCGGCTGCGCTCCCTTTCCCTATACTCCAGGCAGAACGCCATCAATTATGAGTACTACAACGCGTACTTACAGGAGCTCCTGGCCCAGCAGCGCCGCCCGGTGCGGGTGCACTGCAACGTGCTCACCTGGTCCCCCCGGGAGGACGCGCTCGGGGAGGTGCGCAAGCTGGTTAGTGCCGCCTTCAACGCTATGAACTGCAAGCCCCGGCAAAACACGGTGGACATCGCCGCGCTCTACTGGGGCGGCATCCCGGGCAACGCCGGCGACTTTCCCGCCGAGGAAACCTTCTACACCTTTATTGAGCAGGCTGTCTGCTTCTGGGCCTGCGAAACCAACTACCGTTCCACGGCAGCCACCAAGGGCATCAAGCTCTCTGACCGCCTGACCGGCCGGCCCGTGCTGGTGGACCTCTCGGATGAGCCCATGAAGCGGCAGGTGATCTTTAACCGCAACAAGTTCGTGCTGGGCCCCTCGGGCTCGGGCAAGTCCTTTTTTACCAACCACATGGTGCGCCAGTACTACGAGCAGGGCGCCCACGTGCTGCTGGTGGACACCGGCAACTCCTACCAGGGTTTGTGTGAGCTCGTGGGCGGGGTGTACTTCACCTACGAGGAAGATAAGCCCATTGCCTTTAACCCGTTCCTGATCTCGGGCCAGCTGGACGTAGAGAAAAAGGAAAGCATCAAGACCCTGCTGCAGGTGCTCTGGAAAAAGGACGAGGAGACGGTCAGCCAGTCCGAGTACGTGTCCCTGTCCACGGCCGTGAGTTTGTACTATGTAATGCTTGAAGCACACCCGCATATCCGGCCCAGTTTCAACACGTTCTACGAGTTTGTCCGAAGCTCTTATCGAAGGGTGCTGGAAGAGGAGCGGGTACGCGAAAAGGACTTCGACCTCGACAACTTCCTCTATGTGCTCAGTCCCTACTACCGGGGCGGGGAGTACGACTACCTGCTCAACTCGGAGCGGGAGCTGGATCTGGTGCAGGCCCCCTTCATCGTCTTTGAGCTGGACAACATCAAGGACCACCCCATCCTGTTTCCGGTGGTCACGCTCATCATCATGGAAACCTTTATCTCCAAGATGCGCAAGCTCCAGGGGGTGCGCAAGATGATTCTGATTGAGGAGGCCTGGAAGGCGCTGACCACGGCCGGCATGGCCGCCTACATCAAGTACCTGTTCAAGACGGTGCGCAAGTTTTTCGGGGAGGCCATCGTGGTAACCCAGGAGATTGACGACCTGATCGGCAACGAGATCGTCAAGGACGCCATCCTCAACAACTCGGACTGCAAGATCCTGCTCGACCAGCGCAAGTTTCAGGGCCGCTTCGACGAGATCCAGGCCCTGCTCTCGCTTACGCCCAAGGAAAAGGACCTGGTGCTAAGCATTAACCGCGACAACAAGGCCGCGCGGGGCCGCTACACGGAAGTGTTCATCTCTTTAGGCGGGGTCGTGTCGAAAGTGTACGCCCTGGAGGTGTCCAAGGAAGAGTACGTGACCTACACCACCGAGGAAACCGAGAAAGTGCGGCGGCTGGAGAAGTTCAGGCAGACCGGGGACATGGCTACGGCCATCAAGCTATTTGCCGCCGAGCTGCGGGAGAACTGAATCTGCTGATTACAACCACAGTGCCAACATGAAAGCAAAAATCACCCTCCTGAGCCTAGCTATTCTGGCGCTGAGCGCCGCACCTGCCTTCGCGCAGCTGGTGGTAAGCGCTCCCGTGCTGGAGATGCAGTCGGGCGTGCAGACCAGCCTGCAGAACACCATGAAGGGCCTTTCCAAAGCCGCCAACGAGCTGGTGAAAGCCGGCGTGAAGGAGCAGGAGCTGACCAGGATCTACTCGGAAAAAAACCTGCAGCTATCCCAGACCTGGTACCAGGGGCTATTACAAGTCAGCTCCGCCGTGCGGACCTACCGGCGCGTGCAGTCCGTGTTTGAAAAGCAGGGACGCATCATCCAAACCTACTCCACGGCCATCGAAACGCTGCGCCAGTCCCCCTACGTCAGGCCGGAGCAGCTTTCGCGAATGACGGTCGTGTACACCAACCTGCTGGCAGAAAGCGCCACCACGCTGCAGGACCTACAGACCATTGTCAGCCCCGCCCTGCTTAAAATGACGGATGCGGAACGGATGCGCTTCATCGACAAGCTGGACGCCAGAATATCCGACCAGTTGGGCTTAATCAACTACTACACCCAGCGCAACTTCGTGCAGATGCACCTGGCCGAGCAGAAGGCGCAGGACGCCCAGGCCCTTAACGCCCTGATGGGGGCCCGCTAATTCTGCCGCGCACGTATTCCCCTCTTCGCCATGAAAGCAAGCACTAAGATTCTTTCGTTGGGTCTGGCCCTGTCCGCTGCTCCGGCTTATGCCCAGTCCGTTATCTCTGCTCCGATTGCGGAAAGCCAGGCCCGCAAGCAGGTTATGCATCAGGGCGTTTCCACCACGCTGCTGGGGCAAGGCAAGAAGCTGGCCGGCGACATGAAAGTCGTCAGCGGCCAGATTAAGGGCATTATGGACAAAACCCAGCAGCTGCATGACCAGTGGTACAGCAGCCTGCTGCTCATCAGCAGCGGGGTGCGCCACTACCGCCGGGTGCGCGAGATTTACGCCCACCAGAGCCAGATGATCAGCGAGTTTTCGACTGTACTTCCGGAGCTGCGCGCCCAACGGCTCTCGCCGGCCCAACTCCGCGAGGCTTCTACCGTGTACCAAGGCCTTCTGCAAGAAAACATCGGCTTGCTGAGTGAGCTGGCTGGGGTGCTCAGCGCGGGCAACGCCAGGATGACCGACCCAGAGCGCATCGAGTTCATCGACAACATTGCCGATCGCATCGCTGGGCAGCACCATTTGATGAACTACTTCAGCAACAAGTGCCGGGCCATTGCCCAGCAGCAGGCTCAGCAGAGGCAGGACCGTGAAGCTATGAACGCCCTTATGACCGCCCGCTAAGAAGCCCGGCTTGTCCCAATTCTCCCCAAGTTTTATCCGTTATGAAAAACACCCTCCTGCTGGTGCTCGCGGCCTTGGCTGGTTGCAGCTCGGACACTACCACTAGTACAGCCAGTGCCCCGGCCACGCCGGTTTCTTCGTTGGCAGCTGGCACCAACCCGGACCCTCGTGTTGCCATGATTCGCCAACAGCACGAGCAGTTACTGAGCATCCAGCAAGAATACCTGGTGCAGCTCGGCCAACTCAAAGGTTACGAGCAGCTTAGTCCGGCACGGGTCAAAAAGTCTAAAGAAGACTACGTCTACTTCATCGAGCAAAGCCAGGCCAACCTTTCCGCATTAGACCTCCTAGATGGCAACAAGGCGCAAGACCCAGCGCAAATCACATTGGTCGGGGAGATAGCCGCCAAGCAAGCCAGCTTGGTGAACCTGGCGAAAAAAAAACTTGCTGGCATCCACAACGAGCATTACCTGCCTCAATAATCTGTGTTGACCGCATTCCTGACTGCATTCTCCTCATCCTGCCCCCCCCCCTTTTTTGCTAGCAAATGGATCCTACTGCTATTGATTTGAATATGGCTGTATACGAGCAAAAGCTCGAAGCCATTTACAGTGAAATGCTCACGTTTACGGCGCAGTTTATCAACCTTGGCCGGGCCATTGGGGCCATAGGCGCCCTGCTCTACATCTGCAGCCGGGTATGGAGCAACATTGCCCGGGCGGAACCCATTGACTTGTTTCCACTGCTCAGGCCCTTTGCTATCGGCCTGGCCATTCTGCTCTTCGTGCCGCTGTGCGGGGCGTTGCGGGATATAACCGTGATGGTGGCGCACGGCACCGATGCCATCCGCATGAGTCAGCTGGCGGAAGTAAACCGGCTCACGGCTCAGCGCGACCAGTTAGCTGCCGATGCCAAAGCCAAGTCGGATTTAGCCCTCAATGAGGAATATGAAAAGGAGCTGGGCAAGCTCGGTGCATTAGACCTGGGCCAAAAAGCCAGCCTGGCCATGAATCAGGTTCAGTACTCGGTAGGCCAAAACTTCCGGGAGTGGACTAAATCCATTCTAGAGCTGGGCGCCCTGGCGGCCAAGCTGGCTATTAGCCTCATCTCCACCTTCTTGCTGGTGCTGCTCAGCGTTGCCGGTCCGCTGGCCTTCGGCATTGCCATTATCCCGGGCTTTGGTGGGGGATTAAAGAAGTGGTTTGGCTACTTCCTCACGATTTCGCTGTGGGTACCGGTAGCCAACATCTACGCTGCGGTGCTGGCCCACGTGCAGGTAACCATGCTCCACGAGAACATCCGGCAGCTGCAGGCCGGTGGTAGTGTGGAATCGGCCGATATCGCCTACCTGTGCATGTTGGTGCTGGCCATTGCGGGCTACCTGTTTGTGCCCAAGGCAGCGGATATGCTCCTCGACGCCTCCGACATTGGGCGGGCCACCACGCGGTTTATTTCCACGACCACCGTCAGCACGGCCGGCTTCGCCGGGGCCCTAAGCGGAGCGGGAGTGCGGACTAGCGGTGATGTCCTGGGAAGCGCAGTAGGGGCGGGGCAAGGCCTGGCCGGAATGGGCGGCCCCGGCAACATGACCCGAAGCGAATCCCTGGGTTACCGGGCCGGCACGGCCGTGCGGGAGCGCCTTAACCGCCGGCGGGGCTAAGCAGCTCCCGCTTCTATCCTCTCACTTATCCCAACGGGCATGTTTGCATCCTTGAAAACTATTGATTCCGCCTTTCAGCAGGTTAAAACCCTGGCCCTGGTCTTCATTGGGGCCGTGCTGCTGCTGGCCGGAGCGATTGCCTATTTCGCCTTTCAAACCACGAATGCCGCGGCCCAGCGCATCTACGTGCTGGAAAACGGGCAGCTGCTCACCGCCGGCGCCCGGGATGCCCGGGCTAACCGGCCAGTGGAGGCCCGCAGCCACGTTACGCGCTTTCACGAGCTGTTTTTCACCCTCGACCCCGACCAGAAAGCAATTGACAGCAACGTAGACAAGGCCTTATACCTGGCCGACAACTCCGCCCGGCGGCAGTACGAGAACTTCCGGGAAAAGGGCTTTTACAACGACCTGATTGCCGCCAACATCAGCCTGGAAATGATTGTGGACAGCGTGGTAATAACCAACTCCCGCCCCCTGGTAGCCCGGTGCTACGGCCGTCAGCGCGTTATCCGGGCTACTTCCATCACCACCCGCAACTTCCTCTCCGAGTGCTCCCTGCGCGACGTGACGCGCTCGGAAAATAACCCCCACGGCTTTCTGATGGAAAACTGGCGGGTACTCAATAACGCCGACCTCAGCACCCAGCCCCGCTAAGCTCCGCCCAATGGAAATCAAACCGCACGACGCGCAATTTCTGCGCCGACGCAAAATGGCCACTTTTTTACCGGTGGTGGGCGTCCCCTTTTTAGCTGTCATGTTTTACCTGGGCGGGGGCGGCCAGGGGGCGCCCACCGAGGTCCAGAACGGGCCCTCCGGCTTCAACACCAACCTGCCGGCCGCCGAAACCGGCGCCATCACTGCCAGTAAGCTCGAAGCTTATGCCATCCCGGTTGACACGCTGCGCAACCGGGGCCTGGTAGACGCGCGCATCGACTCGGCTTCGGGCCTCTCGTACGCAATCAGCGCCGACTGTCAGCCCGGCCCCAACGGGGCCGCGGATAAGTCGGTGCTGCAGGCCCAGCAACAGCTTATTGCCGCTCAACAGGCCCAGCTTAATGGGGGAGGCGCCCCCGCCGGCCCAACTGGGTTGCCGCCGAGCCCACCCGGCGCGCTGTCCCAGCAGGAAGAGGTGGAGCTGCTGCGCCGCCAGCACGAGCGGGAGCTGGCCGAGAAAGACGCCCAGCTGCAGATGGTCCAGCTGCTGGCGCAGAGTGCTGGCAGTGGGGGAAGGGTCTCCCGCCCGGCCGCGCCGGCGAGACGCGCGCCGAAGAAAAAAGCTCGCACCCGAGTCAAGGTGGTCGATGAGGACGCCGTGGTCTCGCGCCTGGGCTCGAACGGGTCCGGCCACGGGCGGACGGCTTCGTTTTTGGGCCTCGACGACAACCGGGTGGAGCCCAAGGAGGCCAACACGCTGCCGGCCGTTATTCACGAATCGCAGGAAGTTGTCAGTGGCTCGCTGGTGAAAATGCGCCTGACGGAACCGGCCCTCGTCAATGGGCACCCCCTGCCGGCGGGCACCTTCATCTACGGTCAGTGCCAGCTGGCCTGGGAGCGCCTCCACGTAGTTATTGAAACGCTGAAAGCCGGCCCCAGTGTGTTTCCGGCGGCCCTGAAAGTCTACGACGTGGACGGCCTGGCGGGCCTGCACATTCCGGGCGCGATTACCCGGGACGCGGCCAAGCAGGCGGGCGCGGAAGGACTGGGCGCGGCGGATATGCTGACCATGAGCGCTGACCCGACCATGGCCGCCGCGGGCGTGGCTGTAAGCGCCGTGAAAGGCCTCGGTCAAAAGAAACTCCGTCTGGTCCGGGTCCGCCTCAAGGCCGGCTACCAGGTGCTGCTCAAAGTAGATAAGGAATAAATCCCCTCCCGTTATGAACAACGTGTTTTTTGCCACCAGCGCCCTGGCCCTACTGCTGAGCAGCGCGCCCGGGCGGGCGCAAACTACCCCGGCCCGCATGCTGCAGTACTCGGAAGCTAATAAGCTGCCTACTTACCCGCTTTTTCTTAGTGATCAGAAAACCACCCACCTGGTGTTTCCCTTTCCGGTAACCTACGTCGACCTGGGCAACTCGGGCCTGCTGGCGGCCAAAGCCCCGGGCGCGGAAAACATCGTGCGCGTCAAGGCTGCCGCCGCCGGCTTCCCGGAGTCCAACATGACCGTGCTTACTTCCGACGGCAAGTTGTACTCCTTTGTGGTCAACTACCAGCACAACCCCAAGGTGCTCAGCCTGGACTTGGGGGCGGCCGGCTCTGCCTCCTCGGCGCCGGGAGCAGTGATCTTGGCGAGCTCCCCCATCCCCCAGGGCAATCTGGATGCCTACTCCCGGCGGGCCCTGGCGTTCGGGGGAACCTGTGCCCGCCGCCGGGACCACCAGCTGCGCCTGCGTGCCGGCACGGTGGGCTACCAGCAGGAAACCCTGTTTTTCCCCCTGCACCTGGCCAACCAGTCCCAGGTGACCTACGACGTGGACTTTGTCAAGTTCTACATCCAGGACCGGCAAGGGGCCCGGCGCACGGCCGAGCAGGCCCTGGAGCTCACGCCCCTTTACGTCTTTAACGGAACCCAGAAAAAGCTGGAAGCCAAGGGGCAGCTGCAGCAGGTTTACGTCTTTAAAAAATTTACCATCCCCGAGCAGCAGCAGCTCCTGGTTGAAGTCTACGAAAAGGGGGGCGGGCGCCACCTCACCCTCACGCTATCCAATGCCGACCTGCTGAAGGCTCGTACGTTTAAGTAACAGGAGCGTCAAAACAGGGCCGGTCCCTACACCAAGGGCTTGCGGCGGTGTAACCGCCACTGCTTAAGCCACAAAAACGGGATGCCCAAGGCCAGGATAAAGCCCCAATCAGCCATGAAGCGCTCCAGCCGCTGCACGGGGAAGACGACCAGATCGTACCCTTCGCAGCAGTGCCGCCAAGTCTATCAAGCTGCTCCGGCACGGCCAGCCGATTGCCTACCCGGGCTTTCCCCACGGCATGCCGGCAACCGAGGCGGCCACCATCAATGCGGACCTGCTAACCTTTATTCAAGCCTAAGCTTTAAGTTACTGGTAATGAGTGCAAAAATCTGACCAAAGTAAAGAGCAGCTTTTCGTGGCTTACCGGGGTTGGCCGGGATTCCTGGCCCCTTCAGGAGTCGCGCTTTCCTCCCGTAGCGGGGGCCCCCAACCGGGCCAGTGCCATCAGCTACCATGAACAAAAACCGCCTCGAGGCCTTTAGTGATGGGGTGCTAGCCATTATCATCACCATCATGGTGCTGGAAATCAAGCTGCCCTCCCAGGCAACCTTTGCTGCCCTGCACGCCCTGTTACCGGTGTTTCTGAGTTATGCGTTCAGCTTTGTATACGTGGGCATTTGCTGGAACAATCACCACCACTTGCTGGGCAGCGCGGCCCGGATAAATGGCCGCGTGCTGTGGCCGAATCTGCACCTGCTGTTTTGGCTTTCGCTGGTGCCCTTCGCCACGGGCTGGATGGGTGAAAATCACTTCGCACCGGCCCCCCTGGCTTTCTACGGCCTGGTGCTGCTGATGGCTGCCCTCGCCTTTAACGGGTTGCAATCCCGCCTGATGGCCGCCAATGGGCCCGACTCCCGGCTAACCCAGGCAGTAGCGTATAACTGGAAAGGCCGCCTTTCCCCCTGAGCTACGCTCTGGGCATTGCCGCCAGTTTCTGGCATGGGTGGGTAGCCGGTGGAATCTATGTAGCAGTGGCCCTTATCTGGCTGGTGCCCGACCGCCGCCTGGAACGGATTTTAACAAACCCATAACATCTTGCAGGCAAGAGATTTACAGATTGATTTCTCAACCTTGTCTTTGCGATCCGAAGGCCGGCCGGTTAGCTTGTAGCTGGTGCAGCAACCGGCCGCCGCGGGCAGGCTGGCCGGCCCAGCGGGGTTGGGGTCGGGTGAGTTGGGCGTGGCTAGCCGGCCTGGTCCACCTGGCCCAGCTAAGCGGTTGCCGCCTGGGCATCGTGAAAAACTTGGTACACTAGGGTGCCTTCCTACGCGTACTGTCTCAGGGCGTGCCTGACCCCGGCGGTGCCGCCGCTACTTTAGGGGCTGGAAGGAAAGCCCTACCGGGCGGGGCCAAGGTTGACCTCCAGATCGTCTTTGCTGGGCAAGGTGGGGAAGGGAGCGTGCGGTTCGGTCTGGTACCAGTAGGCGACCGACGCCACATCGTCGCGCAGGGGCAGATAGCGGCCGTTGTAGCGCCAGCCCAGGGCTTGCATGGTAATGCGCAAGTCCTGCTGAAAGCGGATCGGGTCGGGGATGTGCCAGCGATACATGCCAAAGCGCTGGTTGGCCCGGTAAAGACCATCGGGCCGGATCACCTGGTGCAGCCCGGCATAGGCTGTGGAATACTCCTGGTACTGGCGGGTTTTCTTGTTTTCAAAGTTGTAGGAGCCCAGAAAGTAGTCCTCCGTGCCCGTGCCGTTAATGGTCGGGAACTGCCCGTCCCCATCCAGAAAAAACTTGAGTTCGCCCTCTCCCCACCAGTCGTTGCTGTTAACCCCCCAGGCCACGTAGGTTCCGACGTACTGCCCCCGGCCCTTCACCCCATCCAGAATGGTGTAGGGCACTTTGTACTCCGTGGGGTTCTGGCGCCGAAACTGGGCGTGGAAGTACGCCGCATCATTGGGAACCTCCGTCAGGGTGTAGTCCACCTGGTAGTACAGGTACATTTCCTTTTCATCCAGGTTTTCCAGGGTGATGCGGCATTTCTTCCGAAAGGGCATCAGCCAGTAGCAGTTAAAGGCGCTCCCGGGGTTAACCTGCACCGGCAGGGAGTTCAGCAGGGCCGTTTCTCCCCACCCCTGGCCAAAAAAGTCGCCGACCGGCACCTCGACCGAGGGCGTCTTCTCGTCGTCCCAGTACATGCGCAGAATGGCAAAGCGCCAGATGCCGGTGGGGGTCAGCCAGATGTGCTGGATAGCCCCGGAGCCTTCAATCTCGGCAACCACGGCCGTTTGGCCGGCCTTGATTTGGATGCTGGGGCTGACCTTCCAGCCCAGTCCCAGATCCCGGGAGGCATTCTGCCCGGTGCCGGTGGTCGCGCGCCCTCCCTGGCCCTTGGCCCCGGTGAAGTTCTCGGGGCTGATGGAGCGGGTTTTGGCATCGGAAAGCCGGTAAAGGTTGCCCAGCTCCGTGCCCAGGCCGTTGAAAGTTGTTTTCTGGGCCAGCGTAGTGGCAACCCCGGTGCTCCAGAAAACCCCGGCCAGGGCAAGTAAGAGTTTATGCATGGTAGAGCGAAGGGATGGGAAAGACCTTCGCCAAGATGCACATAGATACGCAAACGGAGCTAGTGGTTCCCGCGGAAATAAAGTCTACTAACGCTCTCGGCGCTCCGCGCCCTGCTTACCCAACTGCCCGGCCGTTGCCGGCAACGACCGGGCAGTTGGGCGCCGTCTTATTCCACGACGACTTTGCTAGTGGCTCCGTCCACGGCGCGCAGCAGGTAGACGCCCGCCGTCAGCCCCCCGGTGAGCAGGCGGTCCGTAGCCGTGAGCTGGCGCACGGGCCGTCCGGTCAAGTCCGTGAGCGTACCCGAGACGGGCCGGTTGAGGCGTACGCTCTGCCCGCCCTGGCTGGGGTTGGGGTAGGCCAGCAGGGGCGCAGCGGCCGTTGCGGGTGACGTTGCCCTTTTACGGCCCCGGGGTAGTCTCCTCGTCGTGCAGTGAACGGGCCGGTATGGGCCGCCGCAATCGCCCTGTGGTCTACTGCTAAGCCGTCCTAGGGCTGATGACTCGGGTGCTCATGCTGGTAGATCAGCCGTGCGGCCGCTTCCAGCAGGGGCTGATCGGTGGT
Source organism: Hymenobacter tenuis (assembly GCF_054780495.1). Classification (NCBI taxonomy): domain Bacteria; kingdom Pseudomonadati; phylum Bacteroidota; class Cytophagia; order Cytophagales; family Hymenobacteraceae; genus Hymenobacter; species Hymenobacter tenuis. The sequence continues at coordinate 144,803 of NZ_BAAGWF010000002.1, read as the reverse complement.
GCGCTCCTGGCAGCGCTGCAAATCATAGTGGCAGAGCGTGCCGTAAGCTTTGCCCTGCCGGTCGCGGATAAGTACGCCGCAGTAGGAGATAACCGGCGTCTCGATGCCCAGCGCCAGCGGGTCCAGGGCGGCATCCAGAATTTCCACCGGGGCCTCCTGCCGGCCCACCAGCGAGCAGTACGTTTGCGCCAGGGGGGCGTCAGCGCCCAGGCGCACGTCGGGACTCAGGCGGTCAAACAGCGCCTCGCTGCGCAGTATGTCCCCGTCGAGGCGGTAGATGCCCGTGTAGCGGTGCGGGGTGCGCCCGTTCAGGTAGCCCAGGGCGGCGTGCACGCCCTGGCGGGCGAGCAAAGCCGAAAACGCGGCTATTTCAGCCGACAGGGCCGGGTCAGCAGTGCGGTTGTCCAACGGAGTAGTCAGTAGGAGGTCGAGCGGTAGTCGAGCGGTAAGCAGTAAGCCGCGCGCCAAAAGTAATGCCTACTGTCGAGCTTTACAACGCATTCCCGCTTGCCGTACGGGAAGGAAACCAACTGCGGGGCGTGTTGTTTCCGCTTATCCGGGTTTCCCTTGGCTTGGTCGGCGGCCTGCCAGCAGCAGGTACTTCTCATTTCCGCGGCCTGAAGCAGGTCCACGGCAGTCGTGGCGGACCCTCGGAGAAGTGAAGCGTGACTCCGGGTGGACCGGTTGCCCGTGGGGCGAATCCAAATGCGGCGCCAGGGGGCGAGTAGTTACCAGCCAATCCAGCACTTTAGCGGTTAGTGACGTACAGGCTATTCTACTGGCTTTATCTTTTTATTCATGGCCGATTCCTCGGGTCAGATCTTACCCGCTTCCTGCTCTGCTGCCCCGGCCCCGCTCGATTTGCTGCCGGTCTTCAACGCCCAGCCCGGGGCCGCGCTGCTGCTCTCGCCGGCGTGGGTGATTGTGGCCGCGAGCGACGACTACCTGGCGGCGACCCTCACCGAGCGGTCGGCGATCGTGGGGCAGCACATTTTCGACGCCTTCCCCGACAACCCCGACGCCCCCGAGGCCAACGGCGTGGCCAACGTGCGCGCCTCCCTGGAGCAGGTGCTGGCCACCAAACGGCCCCACGACATGGCCCCGCAGCACTACGACGTGCCCGACCGGGCCCACCCCGGCCGGTTTGTCGAGCGCCACTGGCTGCCGCGCCACACGCCCGTGCTCGACGCCACGGGGCAGGTGCTGTTCATCATTCAGTCCGTGCAGGACATCACCGCCCGCCGCCTGGCCGAGCGGCTGTTGCGCGAAAGCCAAGTAAGCGAGGAAGCCGCCCGCGCTGAGGCCGAGCGGCAGCGGCACCGCTTTCAGGAGGTCCTGATGCAGCTGCCCGCCTACGTAGCCGCCTACCACGGCCCCGACCACGTGTATCAGTTCGTCAACCCGCCCTACCAGCGCCTGTTTCCGCACCGCACCTTTCTGGGCCGGCCGTTTCGCGAAGGCACCCCGGAGGCCGAGGCGCTGGGGGTGGTGGCCTTGTTTGACCGGGTCTACCAGACCGGCGAGCCGTTCTACGCCCACGAAATGGAAGGCTGGTTTGACTTCCGCGGCACCGGCGAGAAGGAGCAGGTGTTTCTCAACCTTTCCCTGCACCCCTTGCGCAACGCCCAGGGTGAGGTCGACGGCGTCCTGGACTTCTCCTACGATGTTACCGAGCAGGTGCTTGCCCGCCGGCAGCTGGAGCAGCTCAACCAGGAGCTGGAAGCCCGCGTGCAGGAGCATACCCGGGCCGCGCTGGCCACCCAGGCTGAGGCCCTGACGACGGCACAGGGCTTGGCCCACGAGCGTGAAGCCTTCTACTACGTGTTCGAGCAAACCCCGGCCCTGGTGGCCTTGCTGCGGGCCCCCGAGCACCGCTTCGAGTACGTGAACCCCGCCTACCAGCAGCTGTTTCCCGGCCGCCAGCTGGTGGGGTTGACGATGGCCGAAGCCGTGCCCGAAACCGTGGAACAGGGATTTGTGAGCCTGCTCGATCGCGTGTACCAAACGGGGGACACCCACTACGGCTCGGAGGTTCCGTTCGCCGTGGTGCCCCCGGACGGGCAACCGTCCCGCACCGTGTACTTCAACTTTACCTACCAGGCCTACCGCGAACAGGGCTGCCTGGCCGGCGTGACCATCTTTGCCTACGACGTGACGGAGCAGGTGCTGGCCCGCCAGGAGCGCGAAGCCGAGCGCCAGCAGCTGCATAAGCTCTTTATGGAAGCGCCGGCCCCCATTGTCATCCTCGACGGACCCGAGCTGGTGTACCAGCTCGTCAACCCCGCCTACCAGCGCATCTTCCCCGGTCGCGCCCTGCTCGGCAAACCCCTTTTGGAAGCCCTGCCCGAAATGGCCGGCATCGCCCTGCTCGACGACCTGCAGCGCGTGTACGACACGGGTGACTCCCTCGTGGCCCAGGAACTGCCCCTGATGCTGGCCCGCCACGAGGGAGGACCCCTGGAAGAAATTTACTGGTCCTTTACCTATCAGGCCCGGCGCAACGGGCAGGGCGCCGTGGACGGGGTGCTGATTTTCGCCCACGAAGTCACCGACCAGGTGCTGGCCCGGCGCGTGGTCGAAGCCCGCGAAACGTCCTTTCGCCTGTTGGCCGACCACGTGCCCGGTACGCTGTGGGTAACCAACCCCGCGAGCGAGTGCACCTACCTCAGCGCGCACTGGTACGCCATCACGGGCCAAACCCTAACCGAGGGCCTGGGTTTGGGCTGGACCAATGCCGTGCACCCGGAGGACGCGGCCGGCGCCGGCGCCGCCTTTCTGGCCGCCAACCGCCGGCGCGAGCCCTTCACCTGCTTGTTTCGCCTGCGGCACCACGACGGCGGCTACCGCTGGGTAACCGACCAGGGCCTGCCCCGCTTCAGCGCCGCCGGGGAGTACGAGGGCATGGTGGGGGCCGTGGTGGACGTGCACGAGCAAAAGCTGGCGGAGCTGGCCCTGCAGCGCCTGACCACCGAGCTGGGTGCCACCAACGCCCAGCTTACGCGCACCAACCTGGACCTGGACAATTTTGTGTACACGGCCTCCCACGACTTGAAGGCTCCCATCTCCAACATCGAGGGCCTGCTCTTTTTGCTCCAGGAGGACCTGCCCCCGGCTGTAGCCCAGGACGCGGAAATTGGCCCCACCCTGTCCCGCATGCTGGACGCGGTAGAGCGCTTTAAGCGCACCATTGCCCACCTTACAGAGGTCTCCAAGCTGCAAAAGGAGCATGAACCGGTGACGACGCTGGTCAACCTGGCCACCGTGGTCGAGGACGTGCGCCTGGACCTGCTGCCCCAGCTGCAGGAGGCCGGTGTGCGGCTCGGCGTGGACGTGTCGGACCAGCCGCCCGTGCAGTTTTCGGAAAAGAACCTGCGCAGCATTGTCTACAACCTGCTCAGCAATGCGGTCAAGTACCGGCATCCCGCCCGCACGCCTCACGTGGATGTGCGCGCGCACGTGCGCCCGGGCCACACGGTGCTGGAGGTGCACGACAACGGCCTGGGCCTGGAAGCCCAGCACCTGCCGCGCCTGTTCACCATGTTCCAGCGCTTCCATGACCACGTCGAGGGCACCGGTATCGGCCTGTACATGGTCAAGCGCATGGTCGAGAATGCCGGCGGCCGCATTGAGGTCCACAGCCAACCGGGGGCCGGTACCACGTTTTTCGTATTCCTGCCCCACGCCCTGGGCGCGGGCGAACAGCCCTTTCCCCCTTTCCTTGCTTCCTGATTTTCCGACTATATGGCCACTATTCCGTGCACCCTGCTCGTCGACGACGACGACACAACCAACTACCTTAACCAGACCCTGCTCCGGCGCATGGCCGTCACCGACACCGTACTGGTGGCCGGCAACGGGCAGGAAGCCCTGGATTTGCTGCACACGCACTGCGCGCCGGCGGCAGCCCCCACCTGCCCGGCGCTGATTCTGCTGGACATGAAAATGCCGCTGATGAACGGCTTTGATTTCCTGCAGGCCTACGCCCGGCGCCCAGCGGCTGAGAATCCGGCCGTCGTCATCATCATGCTCACCACCTCCCTTAACCCCCGTGATGTGGAGCTGATGCAAGGCCTGCCCATCCACGGCTACCTGACCAAGCCCCTCACCCGCGACAAAGTCAACCAGGTGCTGCAAGAGCATTTCGGCCCGGCTGCTGACTAATAGCGGCGGCTTACCGAAATCAATCAAGTGAGTGGGGGGATGTGCCGAGCAGGCAGCGAGGGGCAGCAGGCTTTCTCGGGCCCTTTTACGTATTCCGTACCCCCGCTGCTGTCTGCATTTTTCCCGCTCCTAATACCCTGCTTATACCGCCGCTTCAACCCCTCAACCTGTGCTTGGGGCCGGGCCCCGGGACCGGTATGCGCCAAGCCAGGCCCGTCCCAGCGGGGAATCCGAGAATTCCCCGCTGGGTTAGAAAATAATTACCCCCGACTTACATATTCGCCCGGTTAACCCGGCCATGGTGGCCAGGCTGAACTTTACGCGCCACCTAAGCGGCTGGGCCACGAATCCAACGAGTGTGTCCATCCCGACGATGGGGCAGGCTGGTTGCGGAGCGGGCCCCGGCGGTAAGCCATTATGGATCCTAATCTTTTCAACGGTATGCTGACTGTTGCGTAAGAAAAGCAGGCACCGCCCCAGTCGCGGTGCTTTTTTATATCATAACGCGCAGCCCTTACTATGCATCGCACGCTAGAACTGACGGTCCCGCCCACCGTAACGGATGGATTACAACAACAGCTGGCCGGCCTGGACTCGGTGATTGGCTTAACGGTGCTGCGCGGGGCTTCCGTGAAGCCGGCCGGCGATATACTCACCGTGCACGTGCTCAACCGCGGGGCCGACGAAGTTCTGCGCCGGGCGCGCGCCGCCGTCGCTGACCCCCAGGACCTGAGCGTGGTGACCAGCGAGGTGGCCAGCTTTATTGCCCCGGCCGTGCACGAGGCCGTGGACGACGACCGCGACGAGGCCATCTGGGAAGAAATGGAAAGCGGCCTGCGCCACCAGGGCCGGATTACCGTGAACTACCTGCTGCTGATGGGCCTGGGTGGTATCATAGCGGCCATCGGCCTAGTGTCCGAGCCCGTACCCCAGGCCGTCGCCTTCGTGGCCTCAGCCATCATTGCGCCCGGCTTTGACCCGATGACCAAAGTGCCGCTGGGCCTGGTGCTCCGGCACTGGTCTCTGGTGCGGCGCGGCCTGGAGTCGGCCCTGGCGGGGTATGCCGTACTGGTGGCGGCCGCGGCGCTAACCATGGCCGCACTGGTAGGGGCCGGGGAAACCACGGCCGCCGAGCTGGCCGGCAATTCCGAGGTGCAGCACCTGGCCCACCCCAAGCTGATGGAGCTGCTGCTGGCGGCCACTGGGGCCGTGGCCGGCGTGGTGATTTTGGCGGCCTTCCGCCGCAGCTTTCAGGCGGGGCCCCTTATTGCCATGGCCTTTGTGCCGGCGGCCGCGCTGGTTGGGGCCGGGCTGGCCGTGGGCCGCTGGGACCTGGCGCTGGAGGGGCTGGAACGGTTTGCTGCCGACTGGGGCTTTATCCTGGGGCTGGGTATTCCGGTATTATGGTTTAAGCAACAACGCGTACATCGGCGCCAGCCCCTGGTTTAGCTACCAGTTACCCGGCTGGCTGCTTTTAACCAACGGGCCGCTCAGAAAATCAAGCTGCCTGGCCCGGCCGACCCCGGGGGATGGTTCGGAAAAGGCGCCCGCTGCTTATATTAGACCGGCCCGATCAAGGCGACCCCTGTCCCGAGCTTCCGCCTCCCCGTGCCTGCATACCAGGGGACTAGCCCGGCCTGCCGCACGGGGGTGGGGTCAAGAAAGTGTGGTGCCGGGCTTGACGTGCAACCCTATGTTTGTTCACCTTGATTTTGGCGTTGCCTGCCAGCTCTTTTGCATCGTGCAGGGGCTCACGACGGCGGCCTACCTGCTCGGGACCTCGCGGCGGCGCCCGGCCAACACGTGGTTGGGCTTGCTGCTGCTGGGCCTCACGCTGCAGGTGGTGGATTACTTCCTGAGCCGATCCGGCACCTATTTCCGCCACCGCTGGCTTTACTTTACGCCTTTGTTTTTCTCCTGGAGCTTTGGCCCCTTGCTGCTCAGCTACCTGCGTGTGCGCGGCGGTCGGCCGCCCCTGCGCTGGGGGCACTTTGTGCCGGTGCTGGTGCAGGCCGTCTTCTACGGGGTGCTGAGCCTGCAATCGTTTGACACCAAAACCTGGTTTTGGCTTAGCGTGCACAAGCCCCTCACGCGCTACGTGGAGCACTACGGAGCGGTGCTTTCGGTGCTGGCCTACGTGGGTGCGGCCTGGCGCCTGCTGCGGCAAGCACCCTGGCCCAACCCATGGTGGCCGCGCGGCCTGCTGGCCGTGGGGGTGTTGTACGTCGCCGCCGCCCTGGACCCGCTCGTCAACCACTGGTACTTACCGGCGGGCGCGCCCAAGTTCTACCTGGCCAGCGTGGTGCTGCCCGGGGTGGCGTACGTGCTGGCCCTGCTGGGCTGGCTGAAAAGCCGGCCGCCGGGCGAAGTGGTGGCGGGGGTGCCCGCCGCGGATGTTCCCAAAAAACCAGCCGGGCCGGTTGATGCTCACGACCTGCGGCGCCTGGTCAGCGCCCTGGAACAGGAGCAGCTGTTTAAGGACCCCGACCTGACCCTGTCCAGCCTGGCCCGGCACCTGCAGCTGACGCCCGCGGTGGTCTCCCAGTTGATTAATGCGGGATTGGGCCAGTCCTTCTCGGACCTGGTTAATGGCTACCGGCTGGAGGAAGTGAAGCGGCGCCTGCTCACGGCGGACGCGCAGCGGCTTACCCTGTTGGCCCTGGCCCTGGAGGCGGGCTTTAACTCCAAGGCCACGTTCAACCGGGTGTTCAAGGAAAAAGTGGGAATAACGCCCAAAGAGTACCAAAAGAGGTCTCAAATAACATCTTGAGACGACCCGGGGTGGGCCGGGCAGTACTATTGCCGCCGTATCCTTTACCCCAACCCCATGCACCGGTTCCTGCTTTTCCTGTTGCTGCTGCCGGGCCTGAGCCCGCTTTCTGCCCCCGCCCAAACCGGCCCCGCGCCGGCCCCCCCCGCCGCCCGCATCGCGCAGGTTGAAAACAGCCTGCTGCCTTACGTGCCCGTGCGGGGCCTGCCCGGCTGGAACCTGCAGGAGCGCATGCGATTTCACCGGGTGCCGGGCCTGAGCATCGCCGTTATCCGCAACTACCGAGTGGAGTGGGCCAAGGCCTACGGCTGGGCCGACACCACGGCCCGCATCCCGGCCACGCCGGCCACGCTGTTCTCGGCGGGCTCCATCTCCAAGCTTGTTACCGGAGCGGCGGCGCTGGCACTGGTGCAGCAAGGCAAGCTGAGCCTGGATGCGCCCATCAATTCATACTTGCGCTCCTGGCAGCTGGCGGAAAACGAATTGTCGCGCAAGCGCCCTGTTACCCTGCGCCTGCTGCTCAGCCACCAGGCCGGCACCAGCCAGGCATCCTACTTTGGTTTCGTGCCGGACCAGAAGCCCCTGCCCTCCGTGGTCGACATTCTCAGCGGCCAACCGGCGGCGGGCAGCCGGGCTGTCGTCGTCAACCGGGAGCCCGGCACGGGCTTTCAGTACTCGGGCGGGGGCTACCTGGTCGCCCAGCTGGCAATGATGGACGTTACCGGCCAGTCGTTTGAGGCGCTAACCGAGTCGTTGCTGTTTCAACCCTTGAAGATGCCCAGCACCACCTTTGCTCAGCCCCTGCCGCCCGCGCTCTCGGCCCGCGCCGCGTGGGCCTACTCGGAAAACAGCTGGTTTAAGGGCATGCCCTACGTGTACCCCCAACAGGCCGCCGCCGGGCTCTACGCCACCCCCACCGACCTGGCCCGCTTGCTGATCGAAGTCCAGCAGGCCTACCGGGGCCGGGGCCGGGTGCTCACGCAGGCGTCGGCGCGGGCCATGCTTACCCCGCAGACCGAGGTGTCAACGGGAACGTACCGCGAGCAAATGGGGCTGGGCGCCTTCCTGCTGCAGCGGGCGGATAAATCCGACGAGAACAGCCGCTACTTCGAGCACACCGGCGTTAACGCGGGCTTTCTGGCCTACGCGCTGGGCAGCGTGACGGGCGGCAACGGGGTGGTCATTATGATGAATAACAACAACGGGGCCGACGAGCTGGGCAAGGAGCTGCGCCGGGCCGTGGCGACGGTTTACGGCTGGGCCGACTTTCTGCCCCCGGTCCTTCAGCCCCGGCCGGTTCCGGCGGCAGCCCTCGACGCCTTTGCCGGCCGCTACCAGCGGGGACCCGACGAGGTGGTGACCTTTCAGCGGGACGCCGATCACTTGGTCGAGTGCATCAACGCCGGCAACCCCATCCTGACCTATCCCGTGGGCGGGGACACGGTGGCATTTACCGACTACCCGATGCGCGGCCGCTTTGAGCGCGACGCCGCCGGCCGGGTCGTCGGCTTCCGCATGCTGGACGCGGAGAAAGCCTGGCCCCGCCTGCGGGCCGACCAGCTGCTGCCCCATGAGCTGCTGCGCCTGGGACGGGTGCCGGAGGCCGTGGCGGGCTACCGCCAGTTCAAGCTCAACGAGTACCAGCTCACGTACATGGCCTACGACCTGCTCTACCAGCGGCCCCGCAATCCCGCGGCGGCCCAGGGGCTGTTGGAACTGGCCCTGGAGCAGTTTCCGCAGTCGGCCATCGTGCACGCCCGCTGGGGGGACCTGTACCTGAGCCGGGGCGACAAGCCCCGGGCGATCGCCTCATACGAGACAGCCCTGCGCCTAAACCCCAGCGACCAGGACCTGCAGGAAAAACTGCTGGCCCTGAAGCGCTAAGCGCAGCCGGCAGGGCAGCTTACCCTTCGGCCCGCGGCGCAACGGGGGCAAACAGCGTTAGGCAGGGGGGAGAGTGCCGCGCTGCCGGCGCTATCGTCGCACCTGGTCTGGCAACCGGCTGGGGCCGGCACGGTACAGCTTACCGGCCCTCTTAAGAAGACGGCGCTAGCGCTCAACGCAGCAAGGGGGATTACAGGCAGTCAAGGATTCGCTGCAGTTCTTCCGAATCTATGAGCTGCTGCGGGAGCACGTACAGCTCACTGTTTAAATCCAGCATACAGTTAAATATATCCTGCCAGCTCATGGTGGGAGGAAGCAGATCCCCGTAGTCGACATGCACCGCGATGGCGGAGCTCACTTGTTGGTCTACCGGTAGCCGATCAAAGAATATAGCCATGCAGAAAAGAGTATCGTAGCGCTTTTATCACCCAGTCTCTACGAAGGATGCCCAACAAGGGTCTTATTAAATAAGTCTTAAATTAAGTTTCAAGAGCTATTTGGGCCGACGCTTCTCGTGTCAGCAACCCGGTTTCTTTTTGGCTGTCCTTACTAATCACAATTTCTGCTTAGCCCCGTGGATCTCTGGTACCTGGAGGAGATATAAGCACCCAGGGAATAGGAAACAGGTTTGTTAGGATGTTTACGGGTGGAAATATTGGACCGGTCTTCTACGCAGACGTTGTGACAACCCTGATTAAATTCATCTTCCCCAGCACGAGCTACTATCCATGCCTATCGTTCAACTACCCTGGGTTATTCCGCTATTCCTAAATTGGCAAACCGAGCGCGTAACCGCGGGTCTGCTGCTCAAAGATTACCAGACTGCTCGCACGCGGATGGAGAATTAACTGGCACGGACGAAAAAGCGTTACTGGATATAACGGCACTACTCGGACAGGGTACGTAGCGGGAACGGCCCCATTTACTGGCTCACGCGTGCTAGTTGTTCCAAGTTGGGCGAATCGCGTTAATCACCCAGTGGTCGTGGTCGGGCACTAAACTAAACGTTAGGTTGGGGCCCTCGCTCATCTGGCTTTCCTGCCACTGATACAGTACTTGCGCGCTATCCTGGCTGACGAGGACGCGCGTAGGCCGAGTTCGTAAGAGGAGCGCTACCTGTGCCTCCGCATCCTGGGTGAACAGTACGCGGTCGTAGTCTAAGCCAACTACTAGGCCATCCGTTTGCGGATGCGCTTGCAGCGTATCCTGGGCGTGTTCAAAGTGCCGGCGCTGCGTCTGCAAGTAGGTGGGCGTTACCTGGTCACTGCTGCGCAACAGGGCCAGGTAGCCCTCGACTGCCTGAAAGTCTACCCGGTAAACGTTTGCAGTGTCGCCATCTCCCGCTGCCGGAACGGTCGGCATAGTATTCAACTGCTCCATATGAAGCTGATACCAGCGCAGAAAAGCCTCCACCGTCTTAAGTGGAGAAGCTGTTATGTGGCGTGCTGGAGAAGAGGGCGGTTGTATTTGGGGAGGAGTGGTAGTCGTGGACTCGGTAGAACAGGCCGCCAGCAGCAGAATGCTGATCCAACCCGCGTAGTAGAGAAACTTCATGCCGCCAAAAATAGGAGAGTGGGCAAGGAGAGCAAACAGCACAATTATAAGTATAGGCTTTGACTACACCGCCTTTTGGCTCGTGCCCGCGATTTTGGAAGACCCCAAGCACCTGGGCCAGCTGTTCAAGTTTACCTACCAGCTGAAAACGGAAAAGGTCAAGGCCACCAAGAACGCCGGCAGGCTGTTCCTGAAAATCTTCCGCCGGCACTAGCCCAGGAACAGTAAAGACTTATTTTGCTAGCCTTGGTGGTCAACTGCGCTTTGTGAAGTCAGCAGCTGTTACGGGTACGTGGAGCTGCTGCTCCTCTTTGGGTGGGCTTGCTTCGTTGGGACACCTGCTTTACTTTTTCACCTGCCCTCATACCCGACGGTAACGTTCACCTACAACAGTCGGCCACTCCCAGCCGCGTATACCATTTGTGCTTATCGCAAATTTCAGTTCCTAGTATTGGGCTACGTCTATTGTTTTCCTTTTCTAAACCATTCCCAATAAACCGGGGAGTAGCGGCGGTCATATTATACCTGTAAGGGTATAATATGACCGCTATTGCTTAACTTTATACCCGTTCGGGTATTGTCCCGCTTTTATTTGTGGAATTAGCCCCGAAAGGGTATAGCCTATGCTTACTCCCCTGGCCGTCTTTGTCAAGCAACGCCGCAAGCTGTTGCAGCTCTCCCAGCCCGTCTTAGCTGCGAAAGCAGGGGTGGGGCTGCGGTTCGTGCGCGAGCTGGAGCAGGGCAAGGCCACCCTGCGCCTGGACAAGGTCAACCTGGTGCTGCGCCTGTTTGGTCACGAGCTGGCGCCCGCCCCGCTGGACCGCACCCAACTACTGGATCCGCAGTCATGAGAAAAGCCGAAGTCTACCGGCACGAGCAGCTGGCCGGGCACCTGACCCAGGACGAGCAGGGCTACACCTTCGCCTACTCCCCGAACTACCTAGCCACCGCTGGCGCGGAGCCCGTCAGCCTGACGCTGCCGCTCCGGGCGGCGCCCTACGTGGAGCGGGTGCTGTTTCCGTTTTTCGATGGCCTTATTCCCGAGGGCTGGCTGCTGGAAGTGGCCGAAAAAAACTGGAAGCTCAACGCCCGCGACCGGATGGGCCTGCTGCTGGCCTGCTGCCGGGACTGTATCGGGGCCGTGAGCATTGTTCCCCTGGAAGCTCAGGACCAGCCATGAGCCGCTGCCTGTCCTGTTACCAGCCGCTGCCCGAAGGCCAAACGGACTATCATCCGGCCTGCAGCCGCCGCCTGTTCGGCAAGCCCGTGCCGCCGGCGTTTCCTTACACTGAGGCCCAGATGCTGGGCCTGGCGGAGGCGGCCGTACGCCAGCACATCACCGTGACGGGCGTGCAGCCCAAGCTCTCGCTCACGCTGGCCCCTGCCGTCGCGGCCGGTCAGCCCGCGCGCCTGACCATCGTCGGCGCCCTGAGTGGCGAGTACATCCTCAAGCCCCCGACGCCCCGCTACCCGCACCTGCCCGAAGTGGAAGACCTGACCATGCACCTGGCCGCGCTGGCCCGCCTGCCTACCGTGCCCCACGGCCTGCTGCGGCTGGAAGGCGGCGCCCTGGCGTACGTCACGCGCCGCATTGACCGGGTAAAGGGCCAGAAGCTGGCCATGGAGGACATGTGCCAGCTCACCGAGCGCCTGACGGAAAACAAGTACGACGGCTCCCACGAGCAGGTCGCCAAGGCCATCCTCCGGTACTCCGCGAATCCTGGTCTGGACGTAGTCAACTGCTACGAGCTGGTGCTGCTAAGCTTCTTGACGGGCAACGCCGACATGCACCTGAAGAACTTTTCGCTGCTGCAATCCCCCGGCCTGGGCTACGGGCTGGCCCCCGCCTTCGACCTGGTGGCCACGGCCCTGGTTAACCCGGCCGATACGGAGGAGCTGGCCTTGACACTCAACGGCAAAAAGAAACGGCTGCGGCAGGCCGATTTCCGGCAGGCCGCCGGGCGGGCCGGCATCGACGACAAGGTGGTTACGGGCATGTTTACGCGCTTGGTAAAAGCCTGGCCGGCCTGGCAGGCCTTCATTGACCATAGCTTTTTGCCCACCGCCCTGCAGAAGCAGTTCCACGCCTTGCTCTCGCAGCGGTTTGCTCAACTGGACCTGACGTAGAGGGGAATGAAGCAGCCCGGGCTTGCGGGAGGCCCCGCAGCCCCGGGCTGCTTCATTCCGCCGACCGGGCCTTTTCGGCTAAGCAGCACCTGAAGGCCCTGGGTATCACCCAGCCCCAGTTGGTGGCCACCATCCTCGGTGACATCCAGCACTTGGACCAACTTTGCTAGTTCACCTTCCAGCTGAAAACGGAGAAGGTGAAAGCTACCAAGAACCCCGGTGGGCTGTTGCTGAAAAGCTAGGGCCTGCGCTGATAACTGCGGCTATTACTTATCTTCTTACGGTCTGTACTTTGCAGTCGAAGAGAATGTAAGCCTGATTAGTCAACAAGTCTGTTGGCTCTCCATGCTGTAGGACCCAAAACGGCTCCGCTCCTGTTAGCCACAGCAGTAACGAAGTAAGCTTTCCAGCTTCCCCACACCCAAGTGCTATAGAAATCGCAGATGTTTTACCGATTTAGAAGTAGATTCCTCAGACGTCTTGACGGAAAACTGCCATGTGGAAGGATTGAAAGTTTAAAATAGAAAACGGCCACTTTTCCAAGACCTGCTTGAGATCAACGGTTACCTTAACTAAGAGTGTGTTATGGTAAGTAAAAGAAGATTCTTAAATAGGATTCTTAATTGTTTTGTTTAATCATAAGACTGTTATATAACCAGTGCCAGCCCTTCGCGCAGTGCCTGCGCATAGTTCTCCTGCACGAAGCGATAGAGGTAGGGCGAGCGATGGGCTCCGATGCTGCGCTGCTCGTCGAGTTTCTGGATAAGGCCTAGAGAGAGGAGCTTTTGGGGGAAGTTGCGCCGGTTTAATTCCTTGCCGAGCAGGGTTTCATAAAGCACCTGGATTTCCGGCAACGTGAATTTCTCCGGTAGCAGGTTCAAGCCAATAGGCTGGTGGTACAGATGCAGCCGGAGCGCTCCCAAAGCTTTCACCACCATCTCATTGTGGTCAAATAGCAGGTTGGGCAAGGCATTCACATCCCACCAGCGGCATTCTTCCGAGAATAAATCGGGCTTGACGTTGACCTGCTCATAGTCCACCAAGGCATAGTAGCCTACGGAAATGCTGCGCTTGAAAAACCAGCAATCCGGCGGATAATCGGCGGCAAACCGCTTATTTTCTTCGCCCTGGCTAACCAAACGGTAGTGGCTGCTGCCAAAGGTGTGATACTGCTGCAAAAAGAGGTTATCGAGGCTGGTGCGCTCCCGCGCAATGCGGGCTGCGGCTTGATCCAGGCCTTCGTTTAGCTCGACATAGCCTCCTGGCATTCCCCAACCATTCAAGCCTCGCCACTTGAGCAGTAGCAGCTTTAACTGCTTGCCGTGGTAGCCAAAAATGGCGCAGTCAGTTGATATGTGGTGGAGATAGTGCTCCTGTCCATATTGAACGAATGCTTGAAACTTCTCTTCAATCCCTGGGTCCATGCCGCAAATGTACGGCAGGCTAGAAAAAATCATTGCTTAAAAATAAAGCATTAGGAACTTACCCTCCATTGCTTGATATTTATGCAATGGAGAATAGGTAGTTTCTTTCTGTATCCTTCCTGTTCGCTTCTCTGGTTAAATCGATTGCCCGGCGGCAGCTCCCATTTTCCACCTCTGCTGAGTTCGATTACCCACCTTTTACTGCGTTCTCTCGGTTCTTGCCCCACTCAATCCGATTGCTTCCATGTACTCCCTTCAGTTCGACCCGCAATGTCAGGTCCGGAAAGTTCAACAGATTGTTCAGTCCATCACCACCGACATTCAACGAGGAGTTTTACGCCACCGCGATAAGCTGCCGTCTATCTGCGAGTTAAGTGCCGAGTACGGCGTGGCCCGCGATACCGTTGAGCGCGCCTACCGGGCGCTCAAGCAACAGGGCTTCTGCACGTCTACGCACGGACGGGGATATTTTATTCAGGCTCAACAGCAACCCAAGCTGAAGATTCTGCTGGTCGTCAACAAGCTCAGCTCCTATAAAAAGCTGATTTACGATACGTTCGTGACTACGCTGGGCGAGCATGCCCGGGTTGACTTAGCAGTGCATCACAACAGTTTAAACCTGTTTGCTGACATCATCAGTCAGAACCTCGGAAAGTACAACCACTACGTGGTGATGCCGCATTTCACCCCGGCTTCTGGCTCGGCGGATTGTCGCACCATCCTTAGCCGCATACCAGCCGCTGAATTGGTGTTGCTGGACAAGAATGTACCCGACTATACGGGGAAGTGCCTACGCGTATTCCAGGACTTTGACCGGGATATTTTCCACGCCCTCGAAGGCCTAAAGGAGGAGCTAGCCAAATACGAGCGGCTGGTCCTGGTAACCCCGGGTCTGGGCTCGTCCTATCCCCCTGATATTGCTTGGGGCTTTCGCAGCTTCTGCATTAACCATGGGAAGCAGTATGCCATTTGCGAGGACTTGCGGGAAGAGCCGGTAGCGGCCGGAACCGCCTATATACCCATGGACACGCCCAAGCTAGCCGAGCTGCTGAAAGCGATTCAAATAACCAAATTGGTGCTGGGTCAGGAAGTGGGCATTCTTTCTTTTAACGAAACTCCGCTGAAGGAGCTGCTCGACATTACCGTCATCTCTACTGATTTCGAGGCCATGGGACGCAACGCCGCGCAGCTTCTACTCAACAAGTCTCAGGCGACCTTTAAAAACCCGTTCCACACCATTCGGCGCGGGTCCTTGTAGTCCCATTGCTACGCAATTGGTACGAGGAGCAGGTAGGATCAGGATAGGGGGGGCTGAAACCACGCAGATATTTACAGTGCTTTCCGGGTCACATACTTGTAACCCTGAGAAGCACCAGCGACTGGAACGTACCGCAAGTCATAAACCGGTCGCCTCTACTCATTACCCACTAATCTTATTTTCCCACTTCGATGAAAAAAATCACTCTTACCCTAGCCGTACTGGCTTTCTTTGCCTGCGCCTCTACGACCCAAGCCCAGACGGTAAAAACCAAGGTTAAAACAAAGGCTGCTCCAACGGCTAAAACAGCTTCCGCTAAAGCCCCCGAGGCAGCTAGCGCAGCCGCCGCTACATCCATCCTAAACGATTACGCTGGCGTTTATGCGGTGGAGAACCTGCCTTTCGAGGAAATGAGCTTCTCCGTGAAAGAGGGTAAGCTTTGGGTAAAGGCCGGCGAAAATGAAGGCCCGGTGACGACCCTGCCCGAGGCAGACTCATTTGATGGTGGGCAGGCCATTTTCCACTTTAAGCGCGATGAAAGCAAAAAAGTAGTTGGCCTGGCGATGGAAGCTGCCGGCATCACTTTCGAAGGCACCAAGAAGTAAGCACAGCGGCTTACTGCCCCTTGTTCATAAAAAGCCCGCCGTTCCGATACATTCGACGCGGCGGGCTTTTTTGTGCCCTCCAAATCCAACGGCTAAGCAACGCCAGGGCTTGCCTTTCGGGGCCTGGCGGGCTTTGAAGTAAGGGCTAATGTGGAAGCGGGAGCACCCGGAAATGCTTTCAACGCGGGGAAGGCTTGCCGTCGTCACCCCAGGCATTGAGCTGGTAGCCACTTCAGCTTTTAAACCTCGCCTTTATGCAGGCACTCGGCAAGGCTGCGGTCAGGTAGCGCTGGTACCGGTCAGGTCTCTCGGGCACAGGCTTTCAGGCAACGTAGCGGTGATACCGAGAAGCTCTGCCAAGCTTACAGACCCCAGTGGTGATGGCTGTTGGAGCTACTGGTCCTCCAGGACCCATGCCTAGGGTAAATTAGGACGCAGATTAGGGGTGCACAGATAGTTTACGGAAGGCTGTGCTTTGCCTAGTTGGGTACGCAAAAAAGGCCGGCGCGCAGTAATCACCGCACGCCGGCCCCGAAAAAAGTACTGCAGCTTTTACTTTACCAGCTCAGCAATGGCCCGCGTCGGCATTACGGCCCTGTGGGCCTGCTCAGCCATCAGTTCCTTCGCTACCTCGAAAGAACCGGTTTGCTTGAGGTCCGTGGAAGAGGCACCAATTCTGACTCGGTATATCCCGGGCTCGGCTACCCAGGCGCTACGGGTCGGATCGAACGAGGCTAGCTCGCCTGCCCCCAGCGAGAAGGTGAGAGTTTGGGACTGGCCGGGCTGCAGAAGCTGAGTTTTAGCAAAGGCTTTTAGCTCGCTGGTGGGCTTGGGCATCGTTTTGCCGGGGGCGCTGAGGTAAAGCTGCGCTACTTCCTTGCCCGCCACTTTGCCGTTGTTCGTGATCTTAACCGTCGCCGTCAGTTGCTTGCTGAACTTCTTGTCGCTCAGCTGCACTTTGCCATACGTGAAGGTGGTATAAGACTGGCCAAAGCCAAACTCATAGGCTGGCTTCACGCCAAACGTCTGGTGGTAGCGGTAGCCGACGTAGATGCCCTCTTCATGCGTGACGTGGTCAGGGCGGGTTGCCGGCAGGCCAGGAAAGTTTTTGGCCGAGGATACGTCCTTATAGTCCACCGGAAATGAGACGGCCAGCTTCCCGGATGGATTCACCTTGCCGCTCAGCACATCAGCCACGGCATTGCCGGCCTCCATGCCCGGCTGCCAGGCCAGTAGGATGCCGTCCACTTGATCGCGCCAGCTGGCCACCTCAATTACCCCGTCGATGTTGAGAATGACCACTACCTTTTTGCCCTTGGCGTGAAAGGCCGTGCTAACGCGCTGAATCAGGCTTTTTTCATTGGCATTCAGATAATAATCCCGGTCTACTTGGCGGTCGTTGCCTTCGTTGGCCGTGCGCCCGATAGTGAGCAGGGCTACGTCGGCGGTGGTGGCAGCCGCTAACTGAGCGTCGCTGATGGGCATTTCATCCAACGCTTTCACGTACTCAATAATGCTTTTTCGGGGGGGGCGGGCTGCTTTGCTGGTAGTGATATACTGCCCGTAGGCTTGGGCCAGGCCCTCGTCCAGGCGAAAAGCCCCTTGTTGCAGCCCTTGTTGCAGCGAAACTGTGTAGGCTTTATTTACTTCCCCACTGCCCCCTCCGCCAGCAATAAACTCGTAGGTGGTGTTACCAAAACCAGCTATTCGGACCCCACCGGTAAGGGGCAGCGCTTGCCCATTGTTTTTCAACAAGACCATTCCCTCGGCGGCGGCCTCCCGAACCACTTGGGCGTGCGCTTTCAGGTCAGGCGCCTCTGAGGCCTGGTAGCGGCGAAACGAGGGGGACTGCAGAATAAGATTCAGCACGCGGGTCACATTGCGGTCGAGCACCTGCTCTTCCAAGGTACCAGCGGTAACGGCGGCCACAATCTTTTTAACCTGATTGGGACCGGGCATCAGCAGGTCATTGCCGGCTTTCATCTGCGCGATAGGGTCTTTGCCGCCAAACCAGTCGGTCATCACCAGACCCTTAAAACCCCACTCGTCGCGCAGGATGGTAGTCAGCAAATCCTTGCTCTCCGACGTGTACGTGCCGTTAACCTTGTTGTAGGAGGACATTACCGTCCAGGGCTGGGCCTGCTTGACGGCAATCTCAAATCCCTTAAGGTAGATTTCCCGCAGGGCGCGCTCACTTACTTGGGCATCTACCTGGCTGCGGTTGGTTTCCTGGTTGTTGACCGCAAAATGCTTGATGGACGTGCCCACCCCGTTGGCCTGAATGCCGCGCACCATGGCCGCGGCGATGTGACCGGTTACCCGCGGGTCTTCCGAGTAGTACTCGAAGTTGCGGCCGCCCAGCGGGTTGCGCTGGATGTTCAGGGCCGGCGCCAGCAGCACGTCAACGCCATATTCGCGCACCTCATTACCCATGGCCAGCCCCACGCGCCGCACCAGCGTCGTGTCCCAGGTCGAGGCCAGGCTGGTGCCCACCGGAAAGGCCGTGGCATAGTAGCGCTTGGTGCTGCCGGCCCGCACCGAGTCGATGCGCACGCCCGCGGGTCCATCGGCTAGGATAAGCGTGGGAATGCCCAGGCGCGGGATCGCAAACGTGGTGCCGGCGGCGCCAGGCACTTTGCTTACCGCCCGGCCTGCTACGGGGCCATCAGTCTTCGGGGCACTGTTGCCGAAGTCCATGCCCATGCCCACCACTAAGTGAGCCTTTTCTTCCAGGGTCAGGGCTTTTAGCACGTCCTGGATGGAGGCCTTGCCGAGTTGCGGCGCGGGCGCCTGGGCCTGCGCCCCGGTAACAAGGGTCACGGCCGGCAAGGCCCAGCCCAGGAGAGTGGCAGCAAAGTGTTTCATCGAATAAAGGGTGTTAAAGCTTGGGCTTCCCAGTGGATGCGGTCGGCATTATCAGAAATAAAGGGAGTTGGCTTAGCGGCTTTTCAGCACCACAGGGCCTACCAGGCCGGCCGGCGTCAGGGTTTTACGCGCCGTTTTGAACTGAGCGTATTTAGGATTGCCGCGCACGCCCTGGGTTACGAATTCGTTGCGCCGGGAAGGCGTTACCAGCACCTCTAGGGTGTTGAGTCCGGTTTTCAGGTGCTGGGTAACATCCGCCTGGTAGGGTGCCCATAGCAGGTTAGCCACGGCCTTGCCATTCAGGCGTACCTGGGCCGTGTAGTTCACCTGGCCCAGGTCCAGGAAGTAGTGCTTACCGCTTTCCACCTTGGGGGCCGTGAACGTGGTCGTATAACGTCCTTGTGTGGATTTGCTTTTGAAGGAGGGATTAGTGCGCCAGTCAAACAGGGGGCTGTTGCTCACACTCGTGTCGCCGGCCGTAATGGTCCACTGGGTGAGGGTGGCTACCTGCTGCCCATCAGGCGTGGGCACGGGGGCCGGGGCCGTCAGCAGTTTCGTCGGCAAGGGACTCTTGGCGGCGTACAGAAAGATGGAGCCGTAGGGGGGGAGCTGGTAGGTAAGCTGCTGCGGGTTGGCTTTGGTGATGGCCCCGGTGGTGGCATCCAGCCAGTAGAGACCGCCGAAGCCAGCGCCGGCTTTCAGAGTCAGGGATTGCCACTGGTCGGTTTTGTTGCTCACGAAGCGCAGGCTGCTCCCGTCCGGTAGCTCCCGCTCAATAGAGCGAGTGAAACTATGTGCTTGCGCAAATCCGATGGGCTGGGGCAGGGAACGCGCCCACAGAGCAACATCAGCCGCGCTGGTTAATTGCCGGCTGCCTTTGCCTTGCAGGGCCTGCTGTAACGCTTGGCTCATCAGCTTGTCATTGGCAGCGTAGTCGCGGAAGCCGGGCTGCACGACGGGCAGCTTGCCTACGCTCACCACCTGCGCTCCGGCTTGGGTCAAAGTACTAAGTCGCTGGGCTGAAGCCGTTTCCAGCCAGGGTGCGTCGGCGAGCAGCACGGCCTGGTAGGCATTGCCCCGGATGTTAAGCCGACCGTTTTGCGTGGTCGCCACTTGCAGCGAAGCATCGTTCACCCATTCCCAGGTGATTCCCGCCGCCTCCAGGGCGTTGATGACGGGCCATACCTTCTCGAACCATTCCCGGGCCTGGTCGACCTCCGCGTCGCGGCCTTTTTTAGGCGCGTTCCGCGTCATGCCGGTAACGGCTGGTTCCACGCCGGGCAGATACCCACCCACAAGTATTTCCTCGGGATTGGGCACAATGTAATCTTCGGTGAAAGGAAGCGTCGGGAAATACACCAGCACGTCAGTATGGGGCCGGCCGGTCCGCAGGGCGTACTGGGCGCGCGCCACGTAGCGGTTCACTTCCTTGAGGTCGGCCCAGAACGGATCCGTCTCATTCAGGCCCGACGCGAAGGAGATGAACCCCATAAACGGTGAGGAAAAAGTATTCCAGCCTTCCCGGCCAAAATCCGGGGTGAGATATTTGTAGGGCGTGCCGTGGTAGATGAGTTGCGTTACGCCCGCGGCGAAGCTCTTATCGGCCGCGGCCTTCATTTTTTGCGGTGTCGTCATCTCCGCCCGGTTCTGGTACACAAACGACTCCTGCGCTATTAGCGGCCGGTTGTATAGGTGTGCCCCGGAGGTGACCAGCTTTACCACGGCTTCGGAGCCCTGATAAGCCAGCTGTTCGGCTTCGGGAATGGCCGCAACCCCGCTGCCGGCAATCACATCCATCTTAAGGCCGTAAGCCTGGGTACGATGCAGCAAGCCCCGGCGGGCCATCCAGCGGTTGCTGCTGCCAATGAACTGCTGCCGGAACAGGTCGCCGATGGTCTGGTCGTAGTCGTAGCGCCGGCGCCAGTCCTGCCCATCCGAAAACTGAAAGCGGGGTACGGCTCCGGCGGTCATGAAGATGCCGTAAGCGTTGTTGTAGCCCGGCTGCAGGTTGGCGGGTAGCCACGGCCGGGGGTCGTACCCGCGCTGCTGCTGGAAGTAGGCCAGGAAGTCGTCGGCAAAGTGCCGGTCCGTCTTAAACTCGTAGCTGTCGTTGAACACCGCCCGCAGCGGGTTGCCAAAGAACGGCTGTAAGCCCGTACGCGGCCCCAGCAGGTGCTCATAGGAGGCCGCCAGACGGGTGGAATCAAAATGATTCACCACCAGGGGCGTGCCCGGAGCGGCCGACGTGATAACGGACTGCTGATCGGGCACGCTGTACAGGGCTACGATGGCCCACTTGCCTTCTGCTGGCACCTGCCAGCGCAGGGTTCGACCCGTTACTTTGGGGGTAAGGTCCACCACCGAGGCCGGGTCCAGTTGGGTTTGCTTGGCGCCCGGTTCGCCGATGATGCGCGCTCCGACCACCGCCTGGACCTTAGCCAGCTTCAAGTCAAACTCACTCGGCGCGGGCCGGGCTGATGAAAACTGGATGGAACTGATGTCGGGGGGCAGGCGGTGGGGCAGGGGGACGGCCAGGGACTGGCCACTGGCCACTACCGTGTCGGCATGGGTAAGGGTGAGCATGCCATCGGCGGGTGCTACCCAGGCCCCGCCCAGGGGCCAGCCGCTGCCGGCATTGAGGTCAATGGTAAAGCCCGACTGCCGGGCCTGCCGCAGCATGGCCCGCACGTTGGCGTAGAACGCCGGCGAGTCCCAGCTCTGCACCTCTGCTGTCCGACTTTTCGGGTTCAGGCCGTTGGAAAAGGGCTCTACTTCGGCCCCCGCAAACCCCTGTTCGGCCAGCAGCTGCACCTCGCGGCGCAGCTCCGTGGAATCCACGTCGCCGCCCGGCCACCACCAGCGGGTGTAGGGCCCGAACGCGGACGAGGGATTCTGAAAAGCCGTGGCTTCAAAGGCCGGGGTATCAAGCCACTTACCCGCCGTCGGTGTTTGCTGGCGGGGGCCTGCTCCGGGACCAGCAGTCCGGCAGCCCGGTAACAGGGTCCCGGAGAGCACGGCCCCGCTGAGCAGGGCATACACTAGCGTGGAAAAACCGGAACAATTCATAGCAAGAGGGCGAGGAAAGGGCATAAAGAGACTTATTTTTTCAGCACAGTCACCGGCCCAACCAGGCCTTCGGACATGAGGGTGCTGCCTTTGGTCTTAAACTGGGAGTAGAGCTTGTTGCCCTGCAAGGCCTTGCCAATGAAGCCGTTGAGCTGGGTCGGGGTCACCCGCACCTCCACCTGGTTCGCGCCCCGGCGCACGAGGGGCGTGATGTCAAGACTATAGGGGGCGTATAGGAGCTTACCCGCCAGCTGCCCATTCACGCGGACCTCGGCGGTGAAGTATACCTTGCCCAAATCCAGGAAGTAGTGACTTTTGCCCGGCTTCTGGGGCAGGGTGAAGGAAGAGGTGTACACCCCCGGCTCGCTGGCGTACTTGAGCTGGTTGCTGGTTTTCCAGTCAAACAGCGGGCTATCCGTCAGCGAGACGGCGCCTACCTTGATATTCCAGTTGGGCAGCTGGGCTACCGGCTGGCCCTGATAGCTGGTGAGGGCAGCCTTTTTGGTCACTAGGTTGCTGGCCACTGGCTTGGCCGTGTTGGCATACAGCAGGATGCTGCCGTAGGGAGGGAGTACGTAGCTGACCTGATTTCCCTTGTTTACCGTCAGGGAACCGTCTGCCGCGTTCAACCAGTAGCTGGAAGAGAAGCGGGCATCGAGCGCCAGCGTAATAGGCTGCCACTGATCGCTTTTATTCCAGATAAACTTTACCTGGCTGCCGTCGGCCATGTCGCGCTGCTGCTGGCGCAGAAAGGGATAGCTGCCACTGAACCGCACCGGTTGGGTTAGTTGGGTTAACCAGCCCGCTAGCCCGCCCGCGTTGG
This sequence comes from Hymenobacter tenuis, assembly GCF_054780495.1. Classification (NCBI taxonomy): domain Bacteria; kingdom Pseudomonadati; phylum Bacteroidota; class Cytophagia; order Cytophagales; family Hymenobacteraceae; genus Hymenobacter; species Hymenobacter tenuis. The sequence continues at coordinate 122,266 of NZ_BAAGWF010000002.1, read as the reverse complement.
TAAGGCGGGTGGCGCCCGGCCCGGTGAAGGCCGCCTCCACCAGCTGCTGCGTCTGACGGTCGCGGGCTGCGTACTTCAGAAATCCCGGTTGTTTACCTGGTAGCTCGCCCACCGCCAAAAGACGGGCGCCACCCTGCCCTAACTCGCGCAGGCGCTGGGCAGTGGGCAACTGCATATAGGGCACATGAGCCAGCAGCAGGGCTTGGTAGGTGTTGCCCCGAATGCTGAACTGGCCGTTTTGTGCTGTCGTCGCGGCCTGCAGCGAGGCATCATTAACCCATTCCCAAGTGAGGCCGGCCGCTTCTAGCTGGTTAAGCAACGGCCATAGCTGGCGGCTCCACTCGGCCATCGGCCCTTTACGGGTAGGCTGGTTGGAGGGCAGGCTGGCCTCCACGCCGGGCAGGTAGCCGTGCGTGAGGATTTCCTCGGGGTTGGATGTCATCTCATCCAAATCGAGGAAGGGCAGGTACACCAACACGTCGGCGTGGGGCTTGCCCGCCCGCAAGGCATACTGCGTGCGCTGCAGGTACTGGTTTAAGGGCTTGAGGTCCGCCCAGAAGGCGTTGCTCTCGTTGAAGTTGTCGGAGAAGTTGGTGCCGTAAATGGACAGGGAAAACGGCGACCAGCCCTCGGGGGGCAGCTTCTCCGTCTTGTAACGGTAGGCGATCCCGTGGTAAATCAACTGGTTGACACCCGCGGCAAAAGCTTTGTCGGCTGAAATCTTAAGCTTTTGGGGGGTTGACATCCACGCCCGCTCAATGTACACGAAGGCTTCGGCGGCCGTAATCGGGCGGTTGTAGAGGTGGGCGCCCGAGCTCACGACTTTCATCATGCCTTCGTAGTTGCCGCCCTCCAGCTGCTCGGTTTCCGGCACGGAGGCCAGGCCGGCCGCCGCGATGCGGTCCATGTGGATCCCGTAGGCCTGGGTGCTGTGCAGCAGGCCGCGCCTCTCCAGCCACCGTTTGCTGAACTTTAGAAAGTTGGCTTGCAACAAATCGCTAAGCGTCAGGTCGTAATCATACAGCAGGCGCCAGTCTTGGTCCGTAAAGGTGAAGTCAGTTTTGGTGTCCGGCTTGCTCATGCGGTAGTACTGGTTGTTGTAGCCCGGGTGTAGGTTGGCGGCCAACCACGGTACCGGGTCGTAGCCGCGCTGCTGGCGGAATACGCGCAGAAAATCGTGCGAATAGTGCCGCTCCGACTTAAACTCGTAACTGTCGTTAAACACCGCCCGCAACGGGTTGCCGTAATAGGGCGCCAAGCCGTTGCGCTCGCCAAACAGCCACTCGTAGTTCTTTCGCACCTTGGTCGAGTCGAAATGGTCGAACACAAAGCCGGCAGGGTTGGTGGCAATGATACCGGGCTTCTCCCCACTGGGCATGGCCCAGAACGCGAGGATGCGCCAGTTTCCCGCCGGCGCCTGCCAGTCCAGCTGACCATTTAACACCTGACCGTTCAGGTCCAGGGTTGAGTTCGGGTCGAGTTGGGTTTGCTCTCCTTGCTGACCCAGGACCTTGGTGGCCACCACCGCCTGCAGCTTGGACAGGCTGGGGTCCACTTTGCTGTAGAACGTGGTGCCAAATACCGGCAGCTTGGTGGGTTCTGTGCTGGCGCGGGGCACAGCCAGGTGCAGAGCGCGGCCGCCCGTCACGTCGAGGGACGCATAGCGCAACGTCAGCAGGTTGTCTTCGGCCGTCAGGTGGGGACCACCCGCCGGCCAGCCGCTGCCATCCGTTATATCGACCGTCAGGCCGCGCTTGCGGGCCGCTTCCAGCACCGTGCGCACGTTGGCGTAGTAAGAAGGCGAGTCCCAGCTCATGACCCGGCCGATTTGCTCCTTGCCATTGATGGGAAGCAGGGCAAAGGGCTGAATCTCGACTCCGCCAAAGGCGTGGTCCGCCAACAGGTTTACTTCGCGTTGCAGCTCTTCCGTGGTCACGTCATTGCCGGGCCACCACCAGCGGGCGAAGGGCGCGAACTCCACGGCTGGCTGCCGGAAAGCGGCGGCATCGAACTCAAACCGGGGAAACCAGTGCGCCACATCGGGCGCCGCAGGGGACGTCTGGGCAGCAGCAGGTCCTGCCAGCAGCAGAGCGCTTACCGCCAGGGCGAGCGATTGAGCTAGGGTGCGCATAAAAGAGGTAGTTGAGCGAGAAGTAGGTTGACTGACTGGCCGGGGCCCACGGGATTTAGCTCGCCAGGTAGTTGCCGTAGCCAATAACGACCGTAGACAAGACCACGATGGCGATGCCCAGCGATACCGTGCGCAACGTGCTGCGGGTGGCCCCGCGCCACTCGTGCAGCAGCAGCCCCCACATGGAGCTGAAGGCGATGATAAAGGCCATGTGCAGCGTCCAGCCCGAGAAGCGGTAGGCCCCCATCTGGCTGTCGCCCATGCCGTAGAAAAAGAACTGCAGGTACCACGTCAGGCCGGCCAGCGCGCAGAAAATGATGTTGCGCAGGACCGGTAAGGAGGGGTTTGTGTAATCGGTATAAGTTTTATTCTTGAAGTTCAGGTAGATGCACCATACGGCGTTGGTGGTCAGGCCACCGAGCAGGATGATAACCAGAATGGCGTTGTTGACAAACAGGGGGTTGGTGCCATTTTTGGCCGCTAACTCGGCAATGGGCTGCCCGGCGGTGAGACCAAACGACATGCAGGCGCTCATCACCCCACTGAATACAGCCACCAGGAGGCCCTTGCGCAAGTCAAACTCCGCAACGGATTCCTGTTTCTGCTCCTGGGTTTGCGACTTTTCCTTCAGTAGCCCTGCCCGGCCGCAGATGAGAATGCCTAGCACGCAGACTCCGAGTCCCAGCATGATGTAACGGCCCGAAGCGGTGCTTACCAGCTGGCCCATGGTACCCTCCCAAATGGGAGGTACCAGGGTGCCAAATACCGCACATAGCCCCAGGGTGATGGCCATGCCCAGCGATAGCCCCAGGTAGCGCATCGCTAACCCAAAGGTTAAGCCGCCTAGGCCCCACATCACCCCCCAGAAATAAGCCCAGAAGATGGTGCTACCCGCTGCTTGCTGCAATACATCCAGCAGGTGGGGCACGGTCAGGGAACCCAGCACCCAAGGGGCGACCAGCCAGGAGACGACACCGCCCACCAGCCAGTAGCTTTCCCAAGCCCAGCCGTTTACCTTTTTATAAGGCAGGTAAAAGCTGCCGGAGGCAAAGCCACCAAGCGCATGAAATAGAACACCAAGTAGAACTATCATAGGAAGGAATTTAGGCCAAAGCTGGCGGCCATTGTTTAGCCAAGTATCCTGAACTCACCTGTATGGAAGTAAGTACTTACTGCGCAACACCAATAGATCTAAACTTTTTTTCAAGAGCAGGTAGGTTCAGGATATGGCGGGCTACGCTATCAAGCTCCTTTGTGTAAAATCTGTCCTCCACTTGAGGAGTTGCTCTTACACAAATCAAGCTTATGTATCCGACCTTCACCTTCCAGCACGTTAGTTACCTCTGGGATGAAGCCAAAGCCGCCGAACTGGAAGGCGACGAGGTAGCTTTGTTTCTCTACCGCAGCAACCTGCTCGGCGCCGACTTGCGCCTGACCAACTATGCCGGCGGCAACACCTCCTGCAAGATTACCGAAACCGACCCCGTGACGGGCCAGCCCGTCGACGTGATGTGGGTAAAAGGCTCCGGGGGGGATATCGGTACCCTTACCCGGAAGGGCTGCGCCAACCTCTACGTGGATAAGCTGCACCAGCTCAAAAACCGCTACCGGGGCCTAGAGCACGAGGATGAGATGGTAGGCCTGTTTGAGTACTGCCTGTTTGACCCCAAGTGCGCGACCCCCTCCATTGATACGCCCCTGCACGGGCTGCTACCCTTCAAGCACATCGACCACCTGCACCCCGATGCCCTGATCGCCATTGCCGCCAGTGCGGACGGCGAGCAGATCATGCGCGAGATCTGGGGCGACACGATGGGCTGGCTCCCGTGGCAGAAGCCGGGCTTTGACTTAGGGCTGCAGCTGGAAAAAATTGTGGCCGATAACCCCCACTTGCGCGGCGTCATCCTCGGCGGCCACGGCCTGTTTACCTGGGGAAACACCGCCTATGCGTCCTACTGCAATACGCTCGAAGTTATTGAGCAGGCGGCGGCTTACCTGGAAGCCAATTACGGCAAGAAAAGCCCCGTATTTGGCGGCGTGAAGCGCCCGCAAACCTTCGATGCTGAACAGCGGCGCCAGCAGGCCGCGGCAGTAATGCCCGTGCTGCGGGGGCTGGCTTCCGGCCACCGGCGCATGCTGGGGCACTACACCGATGACGAGCGCGTACTGGAGTTTGTAAACTCGCATGACCTGGATCGTTTGGCCCAGAAAGGCACTTCCTGCCCCGACCACTTCCTGCGCACCAAAATTCGTCCCTTGGTGCTTGACGCCGATGTGATGGTGGGGGACATCGGTACTGTTAAAACGTACCTGGAAAGCCAGTTTGCCGCCTATCGGGCGGATTACACGGCTTACTATGAGCGCAGCAAGCACGCCAATTCGCCCGCCATTCGCGACGCCAACCCCGTTATCATCCTATGGCCCGGCGTGGGCCTATTTTCCTTCGCCAAGGACAAGCAGACGGCCCGGGTAGCCGCTGAGTTCTACACGAACGCTATTAACGTGATGAAGGGTGCCGAGGCCGTGAGCACCTACCAGGGCCTGCCCGAGCAGGAAGCCTTCAACATTGAGTACTGGCTGCTGGAAGAAGCCAAGCTCCAGCGCATGGCCCCACCCAAAGCCCTGTCGGGCAAGGTGGCTTACGTGACCGGCGGCACCGGCGGCATTGGCAAAGCCATTTGCGAGGAACTGCTCCAGTCTGGTGCCTGTGTGGTGGCTGTGGACCGGGACCGTCTGGAAGAAACCCAGCAGGAACTGCGGCAGAAATTCGGTCAGGACAGCGCCCTGAGCGCCGCCATCAACGTCACTGATGCCGACAGCATTGCCAAGTCGTTGCGCGCCAGCGTCCTGCAGTTTGGGGGCGTGGATATTATCGTCAATTGCGCGGGCTTAAGCATCTCCAAGCCTCTGGCTGAAACCACCCAGGCCGACTGGGACATCCTCAACGACGTGCTGGTCAAGGGCCAGTTTCTGGTCAGCCAAGCGGCCGTAACTATTTTGCGTCAGCAAGGTCTAGGGGGCGATATCGTTAACATCGCCAGCAAAAACGGGCTGGTGGCCGGCCCTAATAATGTGGCCTACGGCACGGCCAAAGCCGCGCAGCTGCACATGTCGCGCCTGCTGGCAGCCGAGCTGGGTGCTGATAAAATCCGCGTCAATACCGTCAACCCTGACGCCGTGCTGCGCGGCTCCAAAATCTGGGAAGGGGAGTGGGCCGCGGGCCGGGCTAAGGCTTACGGCATCTCGGTCGAAGAACTGCCCCAGCACTATGCCAAGCGCACGCTGCTCGGCGAGGAGCTACTCTCGGAAGATATCGCCAAGGCCGTGCGCGTGTTCGTGGATGGCTCCCTGAGCAAGAGCACCGGCAACGTGCTCAACGTGGATGGCGGCGTGGCTATGGCCTTCGTTCGCTAATCAACTCAACTGCAACTCTCCGCTTCCTGGAAGGCGGAGAGTTCGCCTTCATTTTCTCCCACTCCAATTCCCACAAGCCATGATTTCTTCATTTACCCGTAGGCATCAAAGTACGCTTCTTGGCTTACCCATGATTGTGTTGATGCAAACGATTTCGGCGCCTGTTTGGGCGCAGGATAGTCAGCCATTGACAGGCCGAGTAACAGATAAAAATGGGGCGGGCCTTCCGGGCGCCACCGTAGTAGTCAAAGGCACTTCCATTGGAACCAGTACGGACGAGCGGGGTGGGTTTACTCTCTCGAACGCCCCTGCTGGTAACCTTACATTGGCCATCTCATTTATTGGCTATGTCTCCAAGGAGATAACGCTTACGTCATCCCAGCGGGGCAAGGCATTGTCGGTAAACCTGGACAGTGACTCGCGGCAGATGGATGAAGTAGTGGTGACGGGCGTCTTCGACAAGCGCGAGCGGATGGACGCTTCCATCGCCATTTCCACGCTTTCGGCTAAAGAAATTACCCTGCAGGCCCCGGTGAGCGCGGCCGAGCTGCTCAAAAACGTACCCGGAGTATTCGTGAACTCTTCACTGGGTGAGATTCGCAACACGGTGTACTCACGCGGCGTATCCGCCGGCTCGGTAGAGGCCGCCAGCGGCTACTTCTACGTGTCGATGCAGGAGGATGGTCTGCCGGTGACCAACGTGACGTTTGACAACTACGGCCCCGACTACTTTCTGCGTGCTGATGCCACCATCGGGCGGCTGGAAGCGGTACGCGGGGGCTCGGCCGCCATCACCGGTCCCAACGCGCCCGGTGGCATTTTTAATTACGTATCGAAAAGCGGCAGCAACGCGTTTGGGGGAGAATTCCGGGCCAAGTACGGCATTGAAGGTGACGGCAACGGCTTTTACCGCGGTGACCTTAATCTAGGCGGCAAGCTTAACGAGAAGGGCGATTGGACCTATAACGTGGGCGGTTTTTACCGCTACGCCCAAGGCGCGCGCAACCCGGGCTACCCCATGAGTGTGGGCGGACAGATCAAGGCGAACCTGACCAAAACCTACGACCGGGGCTCGCTGAAGCTCTACGGCAAGTTTCTTAACGACCGTAATGGCTTCTTTGAATTCCTGCCCGCCACGAACTTTGACAACCCCAGCCTGGCCCCGGGCGTGAAAAATACGGACACCTACTTACCCAGCAAGCGGCTGGCCTTTGACTATCCCCAAAACTCGGGCACGAACATCCAGTCCTTTGACGCCTCTCGGCTGACGCACTCCTATGACCGGGCCATCGGCCTGGATTGGCAACACGATTTGGGCAGTGGCTGGTCGTTTCAGAACAACGTCAAGTACACCAACAAAAGCCGCGAATGGAATTCTGGCGGCTTGATTTCAGCCGTGGCCCTGGATAACTTTTACCCCTATTTCTTCGTGGGCGGGATAAGCACGTTTGGCACCTTTACCTTCACGGACCTTACGACTGGGCGGAAGGTGGCAACCTATAGCCAAGTTCCTAATATCGACCCAAATACTGGTCAGTTTCTGGGCTTCAACTATATTCCTGGCAGCGATAACAACATTCCCGGGCAGGGAGTGCAAGCCAACTCGGTGCTGTTTACTGACCTACTGGTGAACACCACCAAAGTGCAGGAGGTGATGGACCAGGGTTCAGTATCCAAGAAATTCGGCGAAAATGTGACTGTTACAGCCGGCGCCTACATCGGCGTATCGCACCTTTCCTACGAGAGCGGCTCGGCCGGGATAGGCTTGTCGACCATCGAAAACAACCCACACCCCTTGGGCGTGTCGGCCACTGATTTCAATGGCGATACCTATCAGTTCACCAACCCGCAGGGAGCGGCCTCGCTGGGCACGTTCTTGGCGGGCTTTACCCTCAACGATTACCGCCAGACGCAGATTGCGGGCTTCAGCGGGCTGACGTGGAAGATTACGCCTATGCTCACCTTTGATGGCGGCCTGCGCGTCGACAACGTGCGCGTGAAAGGCTTCAACCGCTTGGCTTCGCCTTCCACTAACACCGACCCCAACTTTGGAGGCGTGGATGGGAATCGATTCACCGTGTATGACAACCTCTACGGAGCACCGTCGACGACCTATAACATTGATAAAACGCTGCAAACGGTGGCTTACTCGGCCGCGCTTAACTACCGCTTGTCGCCGAGCATGGCTTTCTACGGGCGTTATTCCGACGGACGCAAAGCTCCCGATCTGGCTTTCTATTTCGGCATCAACAGCCCCATCACGTTTGAGCAGTTCGACCCACAGGCCCAGCGCGTGCAACAAGCGGAACTTGGCCTGAAATATCAGGGCGAAAAGTATAGTGTGTTTGCCACTCCCTTCTACAGCCTGCTCAGCAACGTGATCAACAAAACGGTGGGCCAGAATGTGGATGGCACCCTCTACGGCACTCCCTCCACGTTCAACTCCATTCGGACGCTGGGCTTGGAGCTGGAAAGCACCTATAATTTCACCGACCATTTCTCGGTCCGTGGTGTCGCGACCTTGCAGCGGGCTACCGCGAACGTGTGGAACAACTGGAACCTGGGCGCCAACGGCCAAGATGATGACAAGCTGGTGTCCTACTCCGGCAACCGGGCCGATAACGTGCCCAACGTGATGCTGAATGTTGCGCCCACGTACTCGGGGGAGAAATTCACCCTTTTTGGCAACTACCGCTACCTGGGCAGCCGGGCCGCCAACGTAGCGCAGACCTTCGACTTGCCCGGCTTCAGCCAAGTGGACTTGGGTGCCGGCTATAATGTGACCAAGGCGCTGAGCCTGCAGGCCAACGTCAACAACGTGCTGGGCGGCGAAGGCGTGATGGGCTTTCAAGCGCCGGGCGGCTTCCCAGCTTCACTTGACCGTCAGGGCTTTACTCCGGACAAGCTGGCGGCGAATCCTGACGCCGTGTTCTCTATCCTAACCATTCAGCCTCGCTCGTACTACCTGTCGCTGTCTTATAAATTCTAGCAGGGCTCGTTTACCCTATACGTGAGTCCCCGCCCCGGGGCCGTGGTCGCCAATTAGGCGTGCTGCGGCCCCGGTTGCTGTTTCCCCTTATCAGCTGCCTGTCGAAATCAGCTTTTCGTTTTGGTGCCGCAGATGAGCTGGCTAACGAATACATTCTGGCCATGGGCAGGAAGGTTCAGGATGCACCGCTCATGATGGCGGGCCATTTTTGCAGCAGTGGGATATTCTTGACGGACGTGTGCCAGGACGGATGACGGGGATGGTGGGAACTCCTGGTCAACCAACTCTTGGTGCACGTCTCGTCATTATAACAGCCACCTGTGCCGGCTAGGTGCATAACGATATTGGATAGAAAGAAACGCTAACCAATTCAATCCACTATCTGACTTGCGAAACCAGCCTGAATCCATGATAAAGCAGCTGCTGTTCCTGTCGCGGCTTATACGTTCTATCCCACAGCGAACGCTGTTTCTGTTCAATTAAAAGCGGTGTCGCTCGCGCCCCGGAACCACTCCGGTGGCAGGGGCGGACCAGACCGCTTTGCGAAAGGCCAATACGATGAAAACCAAGAAAACCATTTTTCTCACCGGAGCCTCCGGTAACATGGGACACGAGGGTTTGAAGCAGTTGCTGGAACGACGGGATCGGTTTGACATCGTGGCCCTAGCGCTACCGACCAAAAAGGACCGGAAAATCATGTCGCCCTACGAACGCCTGCCCGGGGTTAAAATCGTGTGGGGTGACCTCACCGTTTACGAAGATGTCCTGCGGTGCGTGGCCGGATCCGACTTCGTGCTGCACGTCGGCGGGATGGTGTCGCCGGCCGCGGACTACCTGCCCGCGCTCACTACCAAAGTCAATATTGGAGCGGCCCGCAACATTGTGAAAGCAATACAGGCGCAGCCGAACAGGGAGGAAATCAAGCTGGTATACATTGGCACGGTGGCCCAAACGGGCGACCGGAATCCCCCTCTGCATTGGGGGCGCACCGGTGACCCCATAAAAATCAGTGCCTATGATAATTACGCCCTGACCAAAACCATTGCGGAGCGGGAAGTAATCGAATCCGGCTTGAAATACTGGGTTTCGTTGCGGCAAACCGGTATGCTGTATCACGGCATCAACAAAGGATTGGACCCCATTATGTTTCACGTACCAGTCAATGGCGTGTTTGAGTGGGCTACGGCTCAGGATTCGGGGCGTATGCTGGCCAATGCGTGCGAAGAAACCGTGCCGGAGGAATTCTGGCGGCGCATCTACAACATTGGCGGTGGAGAGAAATACCGGACCCACAATTACGACTTTCTGCAGCGCAGTGGCAGTGCCGCCGGCATAGACGTCAAGCAGGTGTTTGATTTAAACTGGTTTGCCACGCAGAACTTTCACGGACAATGGTACGAGGACAGTGATGTGCTGGAGAATTACCTGCACTACCGCAGTGGCTCAATAGATGATTACCTGGCAGAAGTAAGGCAGAAATCATCCTTATCAGGGTTTATGGCCAAACTGATTCCGGCTTCCATCCTCCGAAAATATGTCATGAAGCCCGTTGCCTATAAGAAGGAGTATGGCACGATGTATTGGCTGGAAAACAACGAGACGGAGAAAGTAAAGGCCTACTTTGGCTCGCAGGAGCAGTGGGAAAGCATTCCGTCCTGGGAGAATTTTACGCCGAAAAAGCCTTCATACATTCCACGAAGGCTTCAGCACGGCTACGATGAGACCAAGCCTAAGCAGGAGCTGGACCTGCCAGACATGGTTGCTGCGGCCACCTTCCGGGGCGGGGCCTGCCTTTCCACCACCATGCAAAGAGGTGAGTTAAACCGCAAGCTGCAGTGGAAGTGCGCCGTGGGCCACGAATTTGAAGCCAGCCCCACGCTGGTATTACTGGCCGGACATTGGTGCCCCACCTGCCTTGCTGCCCCGATTGATGAGCAAGCGGAAGCGGCGCGCAACCCCTTCTTTGCGCAAGTCGTGAGCCCTGGTATTTAGCGCAGTTCCCAAGGTGCTGTAGGGGCTAGGGTGCAGCACCCTGGGAACCGGCTAAAATGTTAATGCAGCATGACCGTGAGACTGCGCGCACCGTGCGCTCCAATCACCAGGGACTGCTCGATGTCAGCCGTTTTAGAGGGCCCCGCTAAAAATACGCCGTAGCCACCCACATCCGTTATTTGCGCGTAGGCCTGATGCATGGTGGCTACGATGTGGCGCTGGTCCAGCACCAGTACCAGATGCTGCGTGATAGTGGGCAGCGCCCGGTGCAGCATGTTGGCTTCGGGCAGCCACACCGTCCCGTTTTCTGCTACCCCCAGCTCTCCGCGCAATATGGCCAGGTCAATAGGAGCCAGGCAGTCTATCGACGTCTCGCCCACCACGTCCACCGTGGCCGGCAGAATGGTTGAGGCCACGTGGCGTTCCGCAGGGTAAAGCTGACCTATCACCTCAGAGAGCTGGTGCAGTCCATCGAGCATGATTACCCGGCCACCGATGGCGGTGAGCAGCGCCGAGAATTTTTCTATGGTTGCGTCGCCCTTGAATTGGGGAACCGCCGGCAAGGGCCGGGCATCAGGCTGGCTGGCGCGCACCGCCGTCAAAATCTTATCGCGGGAACTGCTCATACGTGGTTGGGCTGCTGGGCGTGCCATTCTCGAAAACTTTGTTTAGGCGGCTCCGGCAGCTCCCGGGCAATGGCCCACGGGTTATAGCCGGGCGCGTGCGTCAGGGAGTGGGGCACCAAGCGCAGGCCGAGGCGCGCAAAGGAGCCCCCCGCCTTGAACAATGCCGGCCGAGCCAAAACTTGGCTCAGCAGCTTCATGCTCCACTTCTTGCTGACCGGAATGTGGCCTTCCGCCGCCAATACCTGCCGCCATTTATAGAGCTGAGTGTGGATGTCAATTTTCACCGGGCACACGTCCGTGCAGGAGCCGCAGAGCGTGCTGGCGAAGGGCAGCGAGGCATGCTGCTTCATGTCGATGTTAGGGGAGAGAATCGCCCCAATTGGGCCTGGGATGGTGAAGTCATAGCTGTGGCCCCCGCTGCGCCGGTACACCGGGCAGGTGTTCATGCAGGCCCCGCACCGAATACACTTGAGCGAAGCCCGGAAGTCGGGGCGCCCCAGCTGCTGGCTGCGCCCGTTGTCAACGATAACAATGTGCAGCTCGCGACCGGGCAGGGGTCGGGTGAAGTGGGAGGTGTAGGTGGTGATGGGCTGGCCGGTGGCGCTGCGCGTAAGCAGGCGCGTGAACACGGCCAGATCCGACAGCCGTGGAATCAGTTTTTCCATGCCCATGCAGGCAATATGCACCCGCGCCAGGCCGATGGCCAGATCGGCGTTGCCTTCGTTGGTGCACACGACTACGGAACCGGTCTCGGCCACGGCGAAGTTGACGCCGGAGATAGCAACCTCCGCGGCCAGAAACTTCTCGCGCAAATGCTGGCGGGCGGCCTCCGTCAGCTGCTGCGGGTCGGTGAGCCCCTTTTCGGTGCCTAAGTGCTGCCAGAACGTTTCGCCCACGTCCTCCTTTTTGAGGTGGATGGCGGGCAGCACGACATGGCTCGGGGCCTCGTCGCGCAGCTGAATGATGCGCTCGCCCAGGTCGCTGTCAATCACCTCCACACCGTGTTGCAGCAGGTGGGGATTGAGGTGGCACTCCTCGGTGAGCATGGACTTGCTCTTGACTACGCGGGTAGCGCCGGCCCGGCGCACGATGTCCAGTACAATCCGGTTGTGCTCGGCTGCATCAGCTGCCCAGTGCACCTGCACCCCGTTGATTTGGGCGGCCGCTTCAAACTGCACCAGGTACTGCGAGAGCTGACTGAGCGTGTGGTCCTTGATGTCGGAGGCCAGCTGGCGCAGCTGCTGAAACTCGGGCGTGGCATACACGGCCTTATCGCGCTTCTCTCGCACAAACCACAGGGTTTCGTCGTGCCAGGTGGTGCGCTCGGCATCGAGCAGAAACAGTTCGGAGCGGTCAGCGTGGTTTGAGGATTGGCTCATGTTCAGGCGAGGGCTCCGTTAAAGATTTCGGCGGCATGCAGTACCTGAATCGGCAGCTGCCGTCGGCGCACAATGCCTTCTAGATGCATCAGGCACGACATATCACCACCAGTCAACACCTGAGTGCCGTTGCGCACGTGGTCAGCTAAGCGGTCCTGGCCCATGCGGGCGGAGATGGCCGCTTCGGACACGCAAAACGTGCCCCCAAAGCCGCAGCACTCATCGTTGCGGTCCAGCTCCGTCAGCTCCAGATCAGCAAGCCCCGCTAGCAAACGCCGGAGCTGACCATCCCGCACCGGCGTCATTTCCGACTCGTTGGCTTGGTGCAAGCCCCGCTGGCCGTGGCAGCTTAAGTGTAATCCCACTTTGTGCGGGTACGTACCCGGCAGTTCGGTTACCCCGAGCACCTGGGTAATGAAATCAAACAACTCAACTGTCGCTTTGCGCACGTGCTGCACGGCGGGCGTCTGCTCGATAATATCGAAATGCTTACGCACGTGATACACGCAGCTGCCGGCGGGGCCCACCACGTAGTCGTAGCCCTGGAAGGTATCCACGAAATGCGAATAGACGGGCTTGGCCTCCTGCTCGCAGCCGCTGTTGGCCATGGGCTGGCCGCAGCACGTTTGCTGGGTGGGAAACTCTGCGTTTACCCCCAGCTTGGCCAGCAGCTGCAGGGAGGCAATACCTACCTGCGGGTAAAACTGGTCGACGTAACAGGGAATGAATAAGGCAACTTTCATGAGCAGTATCTAACTAGTTCCGGCTTGCAAGGGGCGACGGAAGCGATGGGGCTGGTAGGCATCACACCGGTAACCTACTGGCTGCCGTAGATTTTGCCAGCCCCTGCTTTAAATGCATCAGCGCACCCAGCGCCGTCGCCTGGGGTACTTCCAGGGTCCGAATAGTTGCCTCCGGAAATGCCTCGCCTAACAACTGCATAAAGAGGTTGTTACGGGCAAACCCCCCGTCCACAAACAGTAGTCGCTCCTCTTGCTTTATCAAGCGAATAGATACTGCCAGAATAGCAACGAGCCCCCGTACCAGATGCTGATACGCATCGCCTGCGGTGCGGAAACTCGACAGGTCCCACAACTCCGCGGGGTTTTCAGGAAAGGGTCCGGTGCCATGCATACACCACGGCCGGAAGGGCGCGGCCGCAGGGTTCGCGGGTTGCAACCGAACCTGCGATTTATAGTAATCGTGGCGGAACTGCTCTCGTATGTGAAAGTGATTAGCAATCCGTGTGACTTGATAATCATGCTCCCGACCCATGAATACGCGAGCTGCTGGCAAGGGCTGACCGGAGGGAGCGAGGTAACTCAGGCAATCGCGTCGCAGCAGTTCGGGGGAAAGGGCCTGCTGGCTGAATGGGTTAAACGTTACGGCCCACGTCCCGGTAGAAATCAGCAGAAATGGCTGTTGTTCCTGGTTCAGATAGGGCAGCACCGCCGCTGATGAATCGTGCAAGCCCGCCCCTATGAGCACTCCGTCAACCACCGCCGCAATCGGGTCCCGCAACAGTGGGGCCAGCTTTTTGTCGAGGCCTTCGCGATACACCCAGGCGTGATACTCCTGGCGGGTGAAATTCCAGAGGGCCGTGTGACAGCCTACGGAAGTAAAGTCACTGTATTTCTCGCCTGTAATCAGGTAGGATAGGTACTGGGGTAAGTGCAGGGACGTGTGGACGCGGGCGTAGATCTCCGGCTTGGCATATTTCAGCCAATACAGCTGCAGGCCCGAGTTGAGCATGCCCAATCGGGGAGAGCAGGTAGTGGCCGCAAACTCTGCTTCCGTAGTCTCTAAACTGGCGTAAAACCGCTCGGCAATACTTTCAGGCAGGGGCTTGAGGTAGTTGTAGAGAGGTGCCACTGGTTGCCCATCCTGGCCAAGGTGCACGAAACTGGCCCCGTATGCGGTGAAGTTCAGGCCAAGCAGTTGGTAGCGGGAACTGCTACGCAGCGCTTGCCAGTTGCTGAGCACCCAATGGCTCAGGCGTTCCAGCGTTTCGCACGGAAACCCATCATCGTCAATGGTTTCAGTGCAGATGTGTTGCTGTTCTTCCAGCAACTGCCGGTTCTGGTCGAAAATAAGAACCTTCTTGTTGGTCTTGCCAACGTCGAAAATAGCGTAGATGGGCTGTTTCATAGTCCGGTCGAAAGGCTACGGTGGCCACGCTGCTGCACTAGTTGCTGACGCATACCAAGCGCGCGGTAAGCAGCGACTGGACGAAGAGCCCCTCCACTCTGCTGATAGGCCTGGGCCACGAGTGGGCGCACATCCGTCAGAAAGGCGTCGCGCAGAATCTCTTCGGCTTGCACTACATCATTGGTTTCCTGGGCTGCCTGCAAGGCAACCCGGTCCACGAGCAGCGCTTTGGCATAGGCCCCCATGATGTTGTCGACCGACTGCAGCAGGTCTTCCAGCGGATCCTTGGTGTTGTGACTGGCGTCAATCATGTAGGCAACCGAGGCCGCGGTCAGGCTGGCATCCTGGTTGGCATCTACTAGCTCATTGAAAATGAGGAATAGTTGAAAGGGCTTCGTGCTGCCGGTAGTCAGGTCATCATCGCCGTACATCGAGCCATTGAAGTGGAATCCGCCCAGCCGGCCTAAGTGCCGGAGGCGACCCACGATCTGCTCGATGTTGGTGTTGGGTAAGTGGTGGCCCAAGTCAACCAGCACCTGCGCCTGCCGGCCCAGGCTCTGACTTAAGGTATAGGAGGTGCCCCAGTCGGGGATGACCATGGAATAGAAGTTGGGTTCGTAGGGTTTGTACTCAATGAGCATGGTCCAATCGGAGGGCAATGCTTCATAGATGGTCGTCAGACTTTCCTGCACGCGCTGGTAGGCCCGCCGAAAATGCTGCTGGCCAGGAAAGTTGGAGCCATCGGCCAGCCAGACCGTGTGCACTTTTGCTCCCAGTTGCTTTCCGTACGCGATGCATTCAATGTTGTGCTGCACCGCCTGCTCGCGCACCGCCTGATCAGTAGCGCTCAGCGAGCCAAACTTATAGGTGTTCGCCTGGCCGGGCTGATCCTGAAACGTGTTGGAATTAACCGAGTCGATCGTCAGCCCCTTCTCCTGCAACAAGTGCTGCAGACCGGTTACATCCGTAGGGATATCCCAGGGGATATGCAGCGAAATAGCATTCGAAGAACCATTGAGCTGATGAAGCAGCCCCACATCCGCAATTTTCTCTTCCAAGGAGCGGGGCTCACCGCCGGCGGGGAAACGGCCGAACCGAGTCCCTCCTGTGCCCAGAGCCCAACTCGGAATAGCCACCTGAAAGTCAATCAGCTGCTGAATAAGGTGGGAAGCATCGTGTCCCCGGCGCGCTAACAGGTCAGCTAAGTAGTCAAATTGGCGCTGGTGCGTGGCCAGCTCAGGCTGGTTTAAGTCGCGGAGTTGGTCGGCGGTAAGCATGGTGGATGGGGATGAGACAGGAACTACGAACTGGTAGCAAATTACCTGATCCCTAAAATCGCAAGTGACCTGAACCTACCTGCACGGCGAAAAATAGCTGAAGGTGTTCATGGCCGCATCCGCCCACTCGTAAACCTTACAGCGAGCCGCGTTGGATGGTATAGAAAGGGTTACTTACCGTGGTTATTTGCTGCTGAAGCAGCAAGGTAGCTGCCGTGCGGCCCATAGCAGCAAAGTCAGTGGATATCACCGTTATGCCTAATAGCTCTTTAAGCGAGGTGTCATTGAAGGAGAGAATTCCAACATCATGGCCCAGCTGCAGACCAGTCAGGCGAGTTTTTTTCACTAGTTCCACCAAGTCCGTTTCCCGGATGACTACATAGGCCCGACCCTTTACCGGCTCCTCCTGAGTGGCGCTGTCAATAATAGAAAACTCTAGGTGGTGAAGCTCACAATACCGGCGAAAGCCCCATGATAACTCTTCGGGCTGGTTGGCGTCCGAGGGCAGCAAGAGCACCAGTTGGGAGTAGTTGGCCAGCTTCTCACGTAGCTTCTCCAAGGCTTGAAAAATGTCTTCGTTGAAGTCCTGAAAGACGCGCAGGCACTTGTGCGGCAGGTCGGGCAAATCTTTGTCGAGCAGAACCAGTTGTTGTGCCGGTATTTTATGAAGCACACTGTAGTAAGCCTCTTGGCTGGTGCCTAAGGCAAAATGCGGCATCACGACGTAGTACTGGTACTTGCCCAAGTTCTGGTCAATGATTTCCTGAAATACCTGCGCATCGTAATGATGGATTTGCAGATCCACGGCCGCAGCATCCCCTACGGCCTCAAGGAAGGCATAATATATGGCTTTCTTATAGGAGCTTAACTTGTTGAAAATCAACAGTATTTTAATTTTCTGCGGGCCATTAGGTTGCGCGTAGTACCCTTTCCCCTGCACTGAAGTGATGAACCCACGTTCGCGCAGTTCACGGTAGGCCTTTTCCACGGTATCGCGAGCTACGTCGAGACCCATGGATACTTCGCTGATGGAGGGTAGTTGCTCGCCGCTTTTTAGGACGCCTTGCTCAATATCCAGAATGACGGCTTGGACTAACTGCTTGTATTTAGGAGTCTTGTCTTGTGGCTGGAGTCGGATTTTGTACATGCAAGCTACTCAGAGTTCTAGTGTAACAACTGACTGGGCGCTATCTAATGCCTGTATTGGAGAAGAAAAGCGTGACATAAGACGACCAGCTAGCAGGGATACGTATTCCGTTTGCTCTTTTACTACTAAGAAAGTACTCCCGCTCTAGTTAACCTAATTCCACTTATCAGGCACTTCAAACTATGTTTAGACGATCTTCTTTCGCTATTGTACTGAGCAGCATGGTCGTACTTTCTTGCGAGACGAAGCACACGCCAACCCAGCCCGCTCCTAGCTTTTCTACTCCCTCGAAGGAGGTGTACCACGTGGTGCAGCAGTTTCTGGCCGCCGACACGCTACCAGATGGGCCGAAGTTTTACGTGGCCTACCTTCAGCAAGATTCTCTGGCGGGCGATCTGTCACTGTACTTAATGAGCGAGTACAACTCGAATGGCGAGGTGAAGCCATTGCCGCTGACCACCTGGCGGGTAGACCAAAAAATCGTTTTCGTCTTTACCGGGCTAGAGGCCGTCACTTCTGGAGGGGATACCACCTACCGGCATGTTATCCGGGAAACTCAAGCGGCGAATTCGGGCAAAATCTGGTCTCCACCTTTTCGGTGTTGGCGGGTGAAGATAGAAGACCAGAAAGTGACCCGTATTGACAAGCATGTCTCCTACTTTGATTTCTATCCATTCCTCCGTTTGGCCGCTCCACCCCCTCCGCCAAAACGTAACTAGCCGGCTCTGCGAGGGACGAGGAGTAGACACCTACGTTTGCATGATTCGTATTTACCGCTTCGCTTATTAGGTAATAGACCTCTGGTTTTAGTCCCATAACGTAATGTATGTTATAAGCGCCGCCTCGGAATCAGTGCGGTTTTGGTCTTGCTGAACGGCACTCAGCCACGTGGTACTTTGGCGGGGGATCGGGCTACTACGGTCGCGTTTACGAAACCCATCCCCTCGGCGCGTTTCGTAAACTCCCTGAGCACTGCAGCATCTGGTGAGGCACCTGGCTTCGGGCCGCTAAGAGTAGTTTAGCAAAGGCAGCGTTAATGGCTAGGTTTGATTTCAGGAAAAATGGTTCATCAACCGTTTTGCTCCGCTCTCGGCCTCGCATACCCCAGCCCCTTCCAAGCCATCGCAGTGCGCGGGAGGCCGTTTAAGAAATGCCCCCAGCCATGCCCCTTATGAACCGGTCCGGCAAGAACACAAAAAAAGCCCCAACCGTGAAGGGCCGGGGCTGACACAGGGGGAACCCAAAGAGTGCGCGCTTACGGTAAGCTCTACGCTTAATTTACCACTCCCAAGTACTTAATCATGTCTGAAAAGGCCCTCTTTGCACTTGCCTCGTCAGGGTAAGTAACTGTTGTTGCCCCTGAGTAGGTGTGTGCGATGACCACGACATGCTCGTACCCATCACGCGTCTGTTGGTGTACTTCTCGCTTGATGCTCACCACATTGTCAAGATTAATGATGTGTTGGTTTTGGGGGTTTTGCGGGTCTTCGATGGAAATAAAAGCCATTGGATAAGGGGGGTATGTGGAATAAGTCAGCAAAGAAAGGATGGTCCAAACAAGGTAGGGCTTTACTTGCTGACCCCACCAGTGCGGCTATGCTGCTGCCCGGCCTGACGCACGCCCTGCTGGGCCACTAGGCGCTGGGCCTCCTGCTCCAGCGGCGGGTTGAACTCCTTCACCAGCCCATAGAAGCGCTTTACCTTCTGGTGCTGGGCCTGGCTGCCTTCTACTCCGCGGTGCAGTTACTGGCTACTGGTAGTCAGCTATTGCGGAACCGCGCATAATTCTCCAGCAGGGCCCGAATATTGGCCGCCCCTACCGGATTGGCCGAATGCACGTTGATGCGGGGTACCAGCAGCTGCTGCTCTACCAGCCACTTCGCACAGTCGTAACCGTTTTTCCGCTCGCAGTTGGGTGCCTCGTCCCACCCCAGGTCATGGTCAAAGGATATCTCCTCGGGTGCTCCCAGCTGCTCAATAGTAGCCACAAACTCGTCGTAGCTGCGCACCACGATCCAGCCACTGCTCCGAGGCGTGCGCAGGTCGTCGAGGTAGAGCTTGTAGAAAGCAGTCATACAAGTAGCAAGGGTAAGATGTTAAATGCTCTCATGGTGAACCTAAGTGTTCATAAGGACTGATAAGCCAGTTCTAAAAAGCCTAATCGTTTTTCCTTCCAATTCATGCTAAGGCCTTGGCCTTCGATGCTTATAACAGCCTGCTACCGCCGCTGCTACGGTGCTAAGGCGTACGAGGGCGAGTAGAAGCGGCAGGCTCGTGCTGACGGCTCGTAGGGACTGGAGGTAGAGCACGCCACTGAAGGTAGCGAGCCATGCCAGGCAAGCAAATAGTAGTGGCCCCACCAGCCCAATATGGTAGGAAGGATACCCAGCTGTCATAAACCACCGCGTGAAAAGTTCAATGCCAAGCGGTAGGTGCAGTCCTATGCCGGCCAGCCACGTACCCATGCTCTCGCAGCCGGCCCAAGTAGCCGCTTTCATCAGCGGAGCTGCCAGCAAGACACCCGCTAAATAAACACAAACATACTGCCCGGAGGGCAACCCTTTTATCCCCGTATCTGGTGCTACCCCTGTCGCATTGCACCGCTGGCGCTAGAGCCGCCTGTGCGTTAAGCCGTATGCTGACCGAGTCTGCCTGCTGCGATTTGTGCACGAAAGGTCCGCCTAACGCCCCCCTCAGACCCTAACAGGAGTTACTGCACAACCAGGCGTTTGGTAAGTATGCCCTCCGCTGAGGGTAACTGCAGGAAATAGACTCCGGACGGCAGCTGGCCTACCTGGATAATGCCCCGCACCAGACGGGTAGCCAGCACCCGCGTGCCCAGTACGTTAAAGAGCTGAACCTCCACATTCTCCAGGTTCCAAGGTGCTGCCAGGCGCACGAGCCCGGTGGTAGGGTTGGGGTACAGGATTACCTGGGCGGTCTGGGTGTTGGAGCGAGCATTCAGGGCTACCGGTCCGGAGGCTTTAACCAGCGTGTTCAGGCTTTGGGCCAAGTTTTGCAGGGAATCGGTTGCCGTGCCGCCATCCAGCGGAGCGTACAACTCCAGGCTGGACTTGAGCAGCGAGTCGGCGGCCATGGCCCGGACCTC
Source organism: Hymenobacter tenuis (assembly GCF_054780495.1). Lineage (NCBI taxonomy): Bacteria > Pseudomonadati > Bacteroidota > Cytophagia > Cytophagales > Hymenobacteraceae > Hymenobacter > Hymenobacter tenuis. Next base: position 102,054 of record NZ_BAAGWF010000002.1, on the reverse strand, counting down.
GTCCTGGTTCATGCCCGCCCGGTAGAAGAGCCAGTCCCGCAGCTGTACCCGGGCGGGGGCGGCACCGCCGCCCAGCTCGAAGCGGGTCGGGCGCAAGCGCTCGGCGGCGCTGCCTTCCAACACGCTATCCACGTACAGGTGGGTCCGGCCGCGGGCGTAGAAGTGGGTCAGCACCAGCTTGTGCCAGCGGTTGTTGTCGACCTTAACGGTGCCCGCGATGCTGCGGCCCTTGGCGGAGGTGTAAAGCAGCTTGCCATTGCTGGCGATGCTGATGGTGCCGGCCGCTATGCCGGCGCTGTCGCGGATTTCGATCAGCCGCCCCGGGCTACTGGTTTTAAAGCGGATGGCCTGCGTGAATGGGTGCACTGCTTCCTCCGGCTCCAACCGCAGCAGCGTGGTGGGCTGTCCGGTAGTTTTGGCCAGGGTTATTCCTTTGTTGGTGGCAGTAGGGCGGCGGCTCGGCAGGGGCTTGCCCGCTTTCAGGGCATCGAACAAGGAGGGCACCAGCGTGTAGGCCAGTTCCTGGTGGCCGCGGTCGTTGGGGTGGAGGGCATCCGACCAGTAGCCCGGGGCCCAGTGCCCCAGCCCGCTTACATCATCAACGGCCCCGAGCAGGTTTACGCTAGGCACGTTCCAGCCGTGAATCAGCAGGTTTATGTGCTTGACGAAGGCGTACTCGGTGGCCGTATAGTCGTTGCGGGTGTACGTGTTGGTAACTACCGGCACCATGCCATCGGCCCTAGCCCGCCGGATAAGGGCTGTCATGTTGGTGCGGAACTGGTCGAAGATAGGCTGGCCGCCGCCCAAAATGCCTTCGTTGCCGAGGGCCAGCGCAAACACCACGTACTTGGCCTGCTGGGGCAGCAAGTCACGCTCGTAGCGGTCCAGCACGTTCAGCGTATTGTTGCCCGGCACACTGATGTTGGCAGTTACCCAGGGCTGGCCCGTCCCGGCCGCCGCGCGCTGCGCGAGCAGGCTGGAGTAGATAGAGGTGTAACCGTTGTTGTTGGTAGCGCCCGTGCCCGTGGGCACTGACGAGCCCATATACACCAGCTTCAGCGGGTTCAGGACCAGCGGCGGCTGGTAGGGCGCCAGCATCAGGTCATCGAACAGTACGCTGCCGGCCGGGCCGGCGGGGTTGCGCCACACCGCGGCGGCCTGCACGAAGGCCGTGCCGGCCGGAATGGTGGCCGTAGCCTCCACTTTCAGCCAGGTGCCCGGGGGTGAGCTGGCCGTTAGGGAGTCGGAGCGGAAGGTGCCCAGCAGGGCGTTGGTGCTGCTGAGGTAGCGCAGTTCCAGGTGGGCGCTCTGCCCACTCTGCAGGGCCGCCGGGGCGTAGAAATAGCCGCTGAGCTGGTGGGCCAGGGTCCCGATGATATTGACGTAGGAAACCTGCTGGGATAGCTGCAGCGGGCCGCCGGAGAGTTGGGCGGCGTAGGTGCCCGTATGTGGGGTAGTGGTGCTGATGGTTGCCGCGTTAACGGGCGTCATCATCCAACTGGTGAAGTTGCCTTGCTCAAAGCCCAGGTTCTGAAAGGCCGTGTTGAGTGGCGCTCCCCGGCCGGGCACTTCGTCAATGCGCATCAGGTTAAGGTAGCCAAACGAGCCCGTCGTCTTGCTCAGCTCGAGCACAATAACCCCCTTGCCATCCGCCATCAGGGTGTCGGAGGTGGTGATGGTGTTGTTGTTGCCCGGATAGGAGTTGGCGCCGACATTGGCTCCGGAGGTAGTCTGGGTGATGCTGCTTTCGTTGGCGCCGGTGAATTTATAGCGCGACACCCGGGTTTCGGCCGCGGTCTGGCGACTGCCGAACACGTGAAAGACGTAGCGCTTGCCCCGGTCGAAGCCGTTCATGGTCAGGGTGGCCACGGCGCTGGCCCCCGTGCCTTCCACGTAAAAATAGTCCTGAGTAGCCGTGGCCACGGCGTACTGGCCCAGCAGCTCCGGGCTGGGCGAAAGCAGGCCGCCGTTCAGAATGCCGTTGGTCCGGAAGTTAGCTCCCACCTTCACCTTGATGCCCGTCGCGGCGTTGGCCTTGTCCACCAGCCGGAAGGTGTCCGTCACACCAGTCTGGTTGAGCACGTTGTTCCAGTGGTTGCCATTGGCATCGGGGCTGGCGGTGATCACGCCATTGGTGCGGTCGTTCGGGCCGAAATCGACCAGGAGGGAGCGCCCGGTTTGGGCTTGGGTAGTCCCTAGTGGGAGGGTGCTCAGGGCCAGAAAGAGTAAGGATTTTTTCATAGGATGGGATAGAGATAAGCGGGCTGGGGTAGCGACAGTTCAGCTATGGCAGCGGGCTACGAGCCGGAGCTAAGCCGGGGGGGTAGCGTTATCTGGATGATAGTTTTTTCTTGTGCTGCTGCAGCACACTTAGCCGGGCGTACAGCTCGGCAACGCATCCTTCATCCAGCAGTCGTTTGGGCTTGCTTAGCTCGGCGGGGTTGCCGGTCCAGCTGGCAGTAAGCAGCCCCTGGGAGTCACGGGCGTGCTCCCAGGCGTAGTTCAGGTCCTGCTCAATCGCGCCCACGTACTGGTAGTTTCCATCCTGCCGGTACAGCGCCTCGTAGCCGCGGAACAGCACGGTCACAAACCAGGGCAAGTCAATGTGCAGGGCCAGTGGCGCGGGGTGGGGTGCCCGGCTGAAGTGACGATAGGCCGCCCGGGCCAGCTCCTGCGCCTCCGTGAGGTAGTGCTGTTCCCCCGTGAGCTGATAAAGCAGGACGCCTGCTTCCAGCATGGAGCCCGAGTTGTAGGTCCAGAACGTGCGGTTGAGCGTGCCGTCAAGCTTTTTATCGTTGCAGTACACCCCGGTGGAGTCCCGCAGGTTTTGGTACATCCAGCCGTAGAGTTTGCGGCCCCAGTCGAGGTAGTACCGGTCGGCGCTGCCCTGGTAGATTTTCAGGGCCGCCAGCGTCGCCATGCCGTTGGTGCAGGCCGGTTTCTGGTCGTTGTGGCCCTCCAGCCACGGCACGCCCCCGCCCGCGTCCTCGTTCCAGCCGCTGGCAATAAATGTAAACACGCCCTGGGCCCGGCGCAGGTAGGTCGGGTTCCGGGTGTTGAAGTAGGCCTCCATGTAGTCAATAGCTACCAGGCCATTGTCATCGTAATAGCGGTCCGATTTCTCCAGCTGCACCGGATAGGCCTGGTAGCCCGCCGGCGTGCGCAAGGTGTCACGGTACTGCTCCACGCCCTTGACCAGCGTAGCCAGATAGGGCCGGTATTTGCGCTTGCCCTGAGGAGTACTACCTAGGGCGTTGGTGGCTGAAAACACGCCCGAAAAGGGCCACAGGTAGCTTACCGCTTTCTGCGGGGCGCCCCCGCCCTGCAGGTAGGTGAGCGTATCAGCTGGCCGGGCGGGATAGGTTTCCGTAAACAGCCCCGGGTAGGCGGGCGCCTGGTAGTGCTGCCAGATGAGGGCATACATGGTTTCGGCGCGTCGCCGGTACTCCGCGGCCCGGTCCTGCCCCGAGGCCCGGGACCAGAGGCCAGGCAACAGCAAAAGGCAGCTTAGCACGGCTAGCCGGAAATGACGCGGGTGGAAGGGCATGGCGGGAAAAGAAACGGGAAGCGCTTACTGGGCCGAGGGTGGCGGCACCTGCGTGCCCCAGGCTTTATTGGGCTGGCTGCCCATCACATACACCAGCTTACCGCCCTGCATCAACTCGTCGCGGTACAGCCAGCAGTTGGCCAGGGGCTTGCCGTTAAACTGGGCCGACTGGATGTAGCAGTTGGTTTTGGACGCCGCGGGCGCTTCAATCACCAGCTGCTTGCGGTTGCCCAAGGAGATGGTAGCGCGCCGGAAGATGGGGCTGCTCAGCTGCACAATGGGCCGGGCATCAGTAAAGCCTTTCACGTCAAACAAACCCAGCGCCGTGATAACGTACCAGGAGCCAAGCTGGCCCTGGTCTTCGTCCTGGCCGTAGCCGTAGCCGTGAATGGGCTCGGTGCCGTAGAACTCATCACAAATCCGCCGGGTCCACTTCTGCGTCAGCCAGGGCTGGCCCGAGAAGTTGAACAGCCAGCTGATGTGCAGGTTGGGCTGGTTGCCGTGGTTGTAAATCGACTTAATGCCGGCAAAAGCGTCGATTTCCTTGCCCCCCCCGAACCCGTTTTTCTCGGAGACGGTGAAGATGCTGTCCAGGCGGCTGTTGAACCGGTCCCGGCCCAGCGCCGCCACCAACCCCGCGGGGTTTTGCGGCACAAAAAACGTGTACTGCACGGCGTTGCCCTCCTGAAAGCCGCGCCAGGGCTCGTAGGGGTCAAACTTGGGGGCAAAGGAGCCGTCCGCCAGCTTGGGCTGCATAAGCTTGGTCTGGGGGTTGTAAATCAGCTTCCAGCCGTTGGAAAGCTTGAGCAGTTGGGCGTAGTCGGCGGGTTTATTCAGCGCTTTGGCCATTTGGGCGGCGGCAAAGGCACTGAAGCTGTATTCCAGGGTGTGGGAATTAGCAAAGTAAGCGGCGGTGGAGTCGGTTTTAAACCACTCGCCCTGGTATTGCTTGTACTCGTCGCGGAAGGGCACGTAGCCCCGCTCCACAAACGCCTTGGTGTCCATTTTGCCGGAACCAAAGGCGCGGTTGCGCCAGCCCAGCTCATTGGCGCGCACCGCCTCGTAGGCCAAATTCACGTCGTAGTTGCGGATGCCGGTCTGGTAGGCCGCGGCCACGGCCAAACCCACGAAGTTGGTACCGACCCCGGACACGTACTCGCTGTTGGCCAGCCCGTCGCCAAACCAGCCCTTGTCCTTATAGACTTGGAGCTGGGTGTTCACGAAGTTGCCGTACCACTCGGGGTAGGACAAGGCCCAAAGCTGGGTCAGGTTCCAGTACCCGCCCCAGATGGCGTCGGTGTTGATGAATTCCGCGCGGGGCTGGCCGGGGGCGGGGGTGGGCAGCTGGCCCACGTTGCCGCCGTGGCGGGGGTAGGCGCCGCTTACGTCGCTGGCAATGCCGCGGCCGAGCAAGGCGTGAAACAGACCGGTATAGAACTTGGTTTTGCTGGCTTCATCGGGGCTTTCTACGGTTAGTTTGCTTAGCTCCCGGCGCCAGGTGGCCTGGGCCTGGGCCCGGGCCTTGTCGAAGGTAAGAGTGGCCGCCTCGGCCTGCAGGTTGGCGCGGGCATTGGCTGTAGAGGTGTAGGATAGGCCGACCTTGAGCTCAATCTTTTCGCCCGCGGCAGTCTTATAGTTTAGTACCAGGCCCGCGCCCTTGCCCTGGGCCGTGCGGGAGTCCGCCTGCACGCCGGCGGCCGTGAAGGCGCTGACACCGACCGGGGCGCGGCTGATTTCCCCCGCGAAGTACATGTTGACCTTGCCGGTGGGGTCGTAGTTCTGCACGTACTTGGGATAGGTGCTCACGAAACCCTCGAAGTGGGTGGCGTCCACCATCCGGACGCTGGCGTCCGTCACGTCGCTGCTCTCGCCCTGCTTGTTGCCGATGTCAAGCAGAATATGGGCCTGCTCACTCTGGGGAAAGGTGTAGCGGTGAAACCCAACCCGCTTGGTAGCCGTGAGCTCGGCCGTGATGCGGTAGTCGTCCAGCAGCACCTTGTAGTAGCCGGCCTCGGCCACCTGGTTTTGGCGCTCGAAGCGGGAGCGGTAGCCCTTGGTGGACCCGTCGAGGTCGCCGGGCTTTACCCGCAGCTCCCCGGTGGTGGGCATAAAGCTCACGCCCCCCACCTGCCACTCGTGAAAATGCACAAAGCCCTCAATGGAATTCTGGCGGGTGTCGTAGCCCACGGCCTCCCAGCCCGAGGGGTTGCCGTAGTGCCCGTTGGTTGAAGGCGCCAGCTTGGCCATGCCGTAGGGCACCGCCGCGGGCGTATAGAAAAACCAGCGGCTGTGGGCCGTGCCAATGTTGGGATTAACGTAGCGGAGCACATCGGCGGCCGGGGCTGCCGCGGCGGTTTTGGTGGGCGCGGCTTGCCGCTGGCCCTGGGCTTGCCCAGGAGTGCCGGCTAGCAGCGCCGCCAGCGCGACCAGGCTCGCCGTGAAGGTTGGGGTCATAGGTCTGTCTATGGATTGATTACAAAAGCTTGCGGGCCTGTAAGTCGGCCAGTACCTCCAGCATCATCACGCCACTCATCTGGGTGGAGCCGTCCACGGTCGGGCCGGGCGGGCTAGTCCAGCTCGTGTTGAACAGGTACTGGGAGCGGTTGGTCCCCCGCCGATACAGGCTCTCGCCGTTAAACTTCAGAAAGGCGACGTAGCTGGCGCGGGTAGCGGCACTTACCGCGGGCTCGGTGGCAAGTAAGCTGAGGTAGCGCACCAGAATGCCCTTGAACAGTCCGCCGTCGCCCCCGCCCTCGTTGCCAACCACCCCGCCCGGGGAAAGCTGGCTGTCGTTGAGCACGTAGCTGGCCGTGCGGTTGGCGTCGTCGAGGTAGCTGGTCTGCCCGGTGGCGCGGTACAGCTCCAGGCCGGCCCCGATGAATACGCCCTGGGAGTAGCTGAAATGATACTTCTTGTTGTTGGTGCCTTCGTCGTTGATGCCGTCCCAGACCATGCCATTGGCTTCCACCAGCGTCTTCTTCTGCCACTCGTACATTTTGCGCGCCCAGGCTAAATCGTCGGGATTCTGGTCGAGCAGGTAGAGGCGGGCGGCCAGAATAATGGAGGGAGCCGTGGAGGGCGTGGTTTTATAGTCCAGCTGATCTTTCTTCCAGGCAATGCCGCCCCCCTGCTGCTCGTTCCAGCCGGTCTTGATATCTTCCCAGAGCAGCAAGGCAATTTCCTTGTAGGCCGGGTCGCGCGTGAGCTGGAAGGCACGCAGGTTGGCTACGGCGTGCCAGGCCATGTCGTCGTACCAGTTGTTGAGCCAGGTGTTGCCGTTCTTGGCCTTGGTGCCCTGCTGCAGCTCCTTGATGCGGGTCAGAAAGTCGCTTCGCTGGGTGCGCTGGTAGCCGTCCAGCAGAATATCCAGGCCGTGGGCCTGCCACCAGTAGTTGAAGTCGGGCTTGCCCAGGTTGTTCTGCCAGTAGTATTGGCCCGTCGGGGCCCAGTAGAACTGCTGCAGGGCGGCCTGCGCCGAGTCGGCCCGAGCTGCCCAGTTGGCTACCGCTACCACGGGTGGGGTCGGCTTGGGAGGTATTATCGCGTCGTCACTAGGCTCCTGGCAGGCGGAAAGCAGCACGCTGCTCAGCAAGGCCGAGGCGGCAATCCGGGAAATGAGAACGGAGAACATAGCAGCTTGAAGTTAGAACCAGGAGGAAGTGGCGTAGCCGACTGTCAGCTAATGGGCTAGGCCATCGGCTAGGGTATCATCTTTACCATGGCTGATCGGCAAAATTGTACTTGCCTTATTCAGTTCTTCTTTTCCCAGTAGGTTGTAATTGATTGACAGTCAGGGGTAATAATTTATCTCCCTAGGCCTCGCTTCTGGGCAAACCGTAACGGAGCCTGTTCCTGCTTGGAGCATGCAAAAGCTACCCCTGAGGCTTTGCGTCCGGAGTAAGGGTAGTAAACCTGCTTGGTTAGCGGGGGCGGCTACTGCCAGGCTCGCTCAATCTCCTCCAGGGTGCGCTCTTTGGTTTCGGGCACTAACCGCCACACAAACACGAAGGTGAGGGCCGATAAAAAGGAGTAGAGCCCAAAGGCCCCCGCCAAACCGGCTGCCTTCACCAGCGACAGAAACGTAAACGAGATAAGCGTGCACGCCACCCACAAAGCCACCGTGGCCAGGGAAGCGGCCCGGCCCCGCACGGCATTGGGAAATATCTCGGTGATGACCACCCACACGCCCGGGCCCAGCCCCACGGCAAAGCAGGCCACGTACAGCATAATCAGGGCCAGCAGCCAGGGGCCGGGGGCCTGCAGCTGCAGGGCCACCACCAGCGCGGCCAAGGACAGGGCCATCCCGCCCGAAGCCAGCAGCAGCAGGGGTTTGCGGCCTATCCTATCAATTACAAACAAGGCCACCACCGTGCCGGCGAAGTTTATGCCCCCAATCAGGGCATTGGCCCCAATAGCGGACGACGCGCTCTGCCCGCTGTGCTCGGTAAAGATGATGGACCCGTAGTAGAGAATGGTGTTGATGCCCGTTATCTGCTGTAAGACCGCCAGTACCACCGCAATCCGTAAGGGCCGGCGCAGGCGCGGCTGACGCAGGCTGGCTTCCTCCCCGCGCTCCGCTTCCAGGGCACTCTGTATTTCCCGGGCCTCAGTGGCCGCCGCCAGGGGGCCGTTGAGGAGAGTAAGGGTGTGGAAGGCTTCGGTCTCTTGCCCCCGGCCTAACTGCCAGCGCGGGCTTTCCGGCACCAGCAGCAGGGCCAGCATAAACAGCAGGGAGGGTAGGGCGGCCGAGGCAAACATCCAGCGCCAGGAGTCCAGCCCCTGGCCCGCCAGGTAGTAGCTGGCCACGTACGCCAGCAGAATGCCCGTTACAATGGCGAGCTGATTTAGCGTTACCAGGCGGCCGCGAATACGAGCGGGGGCAATTTCAGCGATGTAGAGCGGCACCAGGAGCGAGGCCAGGCCAATGGCCAGGCCCCCGGCCAGCCGGGCCAGCACAAACTCCGTGAGCGTGCGCGGCACGGCGGCCGCCAGGGCCGAGAGCGTAAACAGGGCCGCCGCCGCAAACAGCAGACGCCGCCGGCCGTAGCGGTCGGTCAGCCCGCCGGCCAGGGCCGCTCCAATCACGGCCCCAAACAAAATGCTGCTGGCCGCCCACTCGGTTTCGGCGTCCGTGAGATTAAAGTCTTGCTTAAGGAAGATCAGGGCCCCGTTGATAATGGCCGTATCAAAACCAAACAGCAGTCCTCCCAGCGCCGCCACCGTGGCAATCAGGTACACGTAACTCGGGTTGCCGGCCGGGGCAGACACCGTAGCGGCGGCCGGCGAGCCGGCGGATTCGCGAAACAGCGGACCAGGGGCACGGAAGAAAGTCATGGCGGGGGCGGGTTTAAAGTGGGAAAGGCGACGGTACTTGCAGAAAGCTCGAGGCGAAGCCCCCTGTTGGTTGGTTTATCGGCCCCTTCTGCCTGGGGCAATCGGGGGCTACAAGAAGTTCAGAATCAGATGCCCTACACCACCACCACGTCCAGGCCGAGCTGGCGGAAAGGAGCCAGCTGCGCCTCCGTAGCGCCCGTGTCGGTGATGAGCTGGTGCACCTCCGTGGCCGGGCAGATAAGCGAAGTGGCCACCACCCCCAGCTTGCTGTGGTCGGCTACCACGATGCGCCGCTTGGCCTGGCGCAGCATCACCTGAATCACGGCGGCCTCCTCAGGATGCAGGGAAGTCAATCCCCGCTGGGCATCCAGGCCGTTGACGCCGATAAACACCTTGTCCACAAAAAACTGGCTCAGGGCCTGGGCCGCGGCCGGGCCTACCAGCGAAAACCAGCCGCCAGTGAGCAGCCCGCCCGTTACAAACACGCGCACATCCTGACGATGGCTGAGCTCCATGGCCACGTTCACCGTGTTGGTGACGACGGTCACGTTGGCCCCCGGCCGCAAGCTGCGCGTGACCTGCGTGGTGGTGGTGCCCGCGGTCAGCGAAATGGTTTCCCCGGGCTGAATGAGGGCGGCGGCGGCCAGGCCGATGCGGCGCTTTTCGGCCAGGTGACGGTCTATCTGCTCGTGAAAGCTGGAATCGTAGCGGAAGGGCTCGTAGAGCAGGGGTTCCACGGGCACGGCCCCGCCGTGGGTGCGGCGTAGCCGTCCGCGCTGTTCCAGCTCTATGAGGTCGCGCCGCACCGTGGCGGCCGTGACGCTAAACTGGGTGGCCAACTCATCCACGCTCACGCTTCCGGCGTGCAGGAGTTTCTCCAGGATGGTGTGGGCGCGAAGGGTTGCCGCGTTGTCGGGGGGGAGTAGATCAGTCATGGGGGCGGGTGCTAAGTGAAGTGGAAGCCACCGATAAAGGTACTGCTAGGCCTGCGTGCGCACGAAAGCCTTCAGGGTGGCGCACTCCGTGCCCACGGCCGCGCCGTGCGGGCGGATAGTGTAGGGCCCCACCGCGGCGGGCACAATAAAGGTTTCGGCGTAGTGCACCACAAAGGGCTCGAAGGCTCCTGTGGGGCTTTCCACCACGGCCTCGGTGCCCTGCACCAAGTTCAGCACCTGCACGCCGCCCTGGGTGTGGTGGGGCACCAGCTCGGTAAACCAGTGGCGGCGCGTTTCAATAAACTCCCGCTCGTGCAGGCCGGTGCGCTCCTCCCGCCAGCCGGGGCCGCTGGTCACGGGCGTAACTTGGTTGATGAGGTGCTGGGTTACCCAGGAGGTGGTGCGCTCCGGCTGGATGTTGGCCGCCCCGTGCGCCAAGTGGATGGGGCGCGGCAACCCGTCGAGGCCCAGGCGGTTCCAGTCCCAGAGCTTGAAGGTGAAAATGTAGGGCGTAGCCGAGATTTCCAGCACCATGCTGCCCGCCCCGGAGCAGTGGATTGTGCCCGCCGGAATCAGGAAGTGGTCGTGGGCCCGGGCCGGAAAGGCATTGACGTACTCGTTAGCCGGAAAGGGGGTAGCGGGGTCGTCCTGCGCCCGCTGCAGATCGGCTAGCATCGCGGGCAGCTCCACCCCCTCTTTCAGGCCCAGGTACACCACCGCCTCCGGCTCGGCGGCCAGCAGGTAATAGCTTTCGTCCTGGGTGTAAGCCAGGCCAAATTTGTCCTGGGCGTACTCCGTGAGCGGGTGCACCTGCAGGGAAAGGTTGCCCCCGCCCATGGTGTCCAGAAAGTCGAACCGGATGGGAAACTCCGTGCCAAAGCGCCCGTGCACGGCGTCGCCGAGCAGCTCCCGGGGGTGCGAAAACACGAGGTTTAGGCTCGGTATTTCCACCCGCGCGCTGCCGAAGCCCAGCAGCAGGCTGTTTTCTTCCGGCACGCAGTCAAAGCACCAGGCGTAGTTGGGCGGGCTAGCGGGCAGGTCACATACTTCTCGCATCCACTGCCCGCCCCAGGGCCCGGGGTCGAAGAAGGGAACCACCCGAAACGGCCTGCGTACGGCCGCCGCCAGCCCCGCCCGCAGATCTGCGCCGCTGATGAGCTTGGGCGCGCTGGGGTCGTTGGTATCAAGCAAAAAGTCGGCTTGGGGCAGCATCTGCTTTTTGAGCCGGTCGGCCGCGCGCCAATCCACAAAAAACGCGCGCTTGTACTTCAGGCTGGCTTTTTCGCTGAAGTTCTGGCTACCCAAATTGGCCAGGTCGCCGCGCCGCTGCCGCCCCTGAATTTCCCAGCGCGCGAGGTCAGCATAGAGGATGAGGGAGGGAGTAGGGCAGACGAGCGTGGCGCCGGTGCCGATAATCACAGTTACCTGCCCCGCCGGTGCCGCCGCCAGGGTTTGCTGGGCTGGGCGCAATAATTCGGGGTTGAAAAAATCAGCTACGGTCAGCCCGTTAAGCCGGCCAAAGACGGGGTCATCGGTAAGCGGACCCGCTACCAGCTGGTCGATTTCAGCGGGTGAATAATACAGCGAGTCAGCTACGAGGCACTGGGCTGCCGCCAAGGCGGGTACCAACTCGCCTTGCAGCTGTGCCAAATCAATTCCCGGATAACACTCTATTGCCAGCACGATGGGTTGACCGGCGGCCGGCGGCCGGTCGGTAAGGGCCGCGCGAACTGCGTCGGCAATGGCGGCCCACCCCAGGTGGCAAGCATCAGCCTCCGGCGCAACCGGCACGAAGGGAAACTTGTCATAGTTGGCGTGTCGCATATAGGCAGTTGCTGATGGGATAAAATGCGTTTATGAGGCTAGGTCTGCTACTAAGTAGTCACTAAGGGACAAGGCCATACCCTTGTCTTCGGGTTATGCTTTTACCACCAGGATGCCTCTATCAGCATTGTACAGCCAGGTTTGCAGCATGCGAGGTATGGCTGAATACCTAGCTGATACAAATATGCGCAATAAAAATGTTCATTTGATATACAAATGAACATTTTTATTGCGCTTTATAGAGTATATCAACGTTTATCGTTCTTGTTGCTAGGTTTCTGTTCTATAGCGGATAGCGTAAAATTGAGTAGTGGCTTGATGTAGCATGGGACCTAGGAACGAGAGTTTATGTGCTCTGCATCAAGCCTTTGGGTAGCTGTCGCGACGATTTCTACCGGCCGAAATCGTCTTCTACTCGCACAATGTCCTCTTCATCGGAAGCCCGGACCGGGTCGGTGTGCTGCCAGATTTCGGCCACAATGCCCCACTCGTTCAGGCCCACCAGCCGGTGCCGCTCGCCCTGGCGCAGTACGATTTGCTTTCCCACTTCATAGGTTTTCACTTCCCCTTGGGCGTCAGTGTCGCTGGTGGCTACCCCCACCGGGCCCTGCACCACCTGCCAGATTTCCGCCCGGCGGTGGTGGTACTGCCACGACAGGCGGGCCTGCGGGGCCACTACCAGCACTTTGGGGCTGAGCTTACCGGCAATGCGCAACTCCTCCACGGGGAGCCCATTGAAATACCGGTCGGCAAAAAGCTGGGCCTGATGTTCGGCAATAACGAAAAACCCGCCCCAGGGCCGCGTCTGGTCCTGCTGGTCTATCTGAAAGCCTTGTTGCTGCAGCTCAGTGGCCACCTGCTCAAATACAGCTTGCTTGGAAGAATCACTTGAAATCATAGGAAAGCAAAAACGTTAGGGGGTGAGGGCACGGAAAGGGGGTAGCTGCTCAAGCCGGCCCTGGTGGCCGGCATTTATTTGGAAGCCTGCTTGGGTTGAGGCGGGGTAGTGAATTGCTGCTGCAGCATTTTAATGAAGTAGCCCCCCACCACGGAGCGGGCCTGAAAGCCTACTTGCCGGGCGTCGGTGGTTTCGTGCCAGTCGCCGAGCGGCACGCGGCTAGGGGTCTCATGGGCGTACAGCCAGATCGGATGCACCAGGGCTTGAAAATCGGCGTCGCGCTCGGCCAGCGTCGCCGTCCAGATAATCCAGTCTGACTTGGTGTAAGTCTTGCGGCTGTCCAGGGGCAGGCCGTAGCGCTGCTGGCGCGTGAGGTAATAGGCAAGCTCTTTTTGGGCGACCTCCGCCGGGAAGATGTTTAAGTCCAGCAGCTTGTCCCACACCAAGTTGTACTTCTGGCTCCAGGAGCCGGGCGCTTTGTCAAACGTCAGGGCGTAGTGATTGCCATCCTGGGCCGTCTGCATCCAGCGGCGGGCGTAGTCGCGGGCCAGGGTGGTGTAGGTCGTGGCCGTAGCCTCGTCCCCCAGCTGCCGCGCCAGGTAGCCGTAGCAGGCTATGCCCATGATGGCCTTTACCGAAAGGTTGGCGTTGCGGGCCAGGTGGCCGGCGAAATCATCGGTGCACAGCTGGTTGGCAGGGTCGAAGCCGTCTCGCTTCAGGAACTCCACCCACTTGGTGAGCGTGGACCAGTGGGCGCGGGCAAAATCAGCTTTGCCATCCCGCTTCACCACCGCGGCCGTGAGAATCAGCATGTTGCCGGCTTCCTCTACCGGCATGTCCTCCCCGTACTTTTGGCCGTTGGCCAGCGGGTACACGCCGAGGTCATGCGCGGGAAAATCCTTCTGCCACTTCCCGGATTCGCTGTAGTCGAAAATAAAGCGCAGCAGTCCCTTGGCCAGCTCGTTGTTGTAGAGCAAAAACAGCGGGGCGGAGGGATAGGTCACGTCCACGGTGCCGATAAAGCCCCCCGAAAAGTTTTCCTTGGACAGAAACAGCAACTCGCCCTTGGGGCTGACAACAATGGAATGCGCCGCCACGGCCTGGCGATAGGCCAGCTGACACAGGTCGGCGTACTCCCGGCCCCCGGCAGCCTGGGCATCGGCGTACAGCTTTTTATCGAAGGCCGCGCACTGCTCTCGCACGCGGGTATACTCGGCTTCGGCGGCCTGCAGGGCCTTGGGCATGGTCATGGCCGGGTCGCGGCGCCACCAGGGGCGCAGGTTCTGGCCGAAATACTGCACGGCGTACGGCGCGTCGTAGCCCAGCAGCAGGTGCCGCTCCGTGGGCTGGCGCACGGCTCCCAGGTCCAGCACCGCCGCCAAGGCCGTCCGCTGCGCCGCCGCCTCAGAGGTGGAAGTACTGGACTTGGCCGCGGGCAGGGCTCCGGTTTTGGTGAAAGCCGACGTAAGCGCCTGGGGCGTTCCGGCTCCCACCTGGGCCTCCGAGCCGGGCACCGCCAGGTACGCCTGCCCCCAGTCGATGCGCACGTTGTCACCAGCCTGGCCGAGCACGTTCTGCGTGGTAGTGCCCACGGCCCGCCACCCGAGCCGGCCCGCCTGACCGGCGCTGGTAAGCACGCGCTGATAGGGGGTATTGGTGGCTAGCGCGCCGCTGGCGGTCAGCAGCACCTGCACGCTATGCGGTTGGCCGTCGGTGCTCTCGGCCCGGAAGGTAACGTAGCTGACGGGCCGCGCCAGGGTTTCCAGCTTGTCCAGCAGCAAGGGCGAGAGAAACTGGGCCGTCAGCTTAACCGGACCAGCCGCAAAGGAATAGGTGGTTTGGGTGGCGCTGAGCGCAACATCCGTCTGCCGGGCCCGGGGCAGGGGTGCCGGCGCCGCCTCCTCGGCGTAAATTCCGGCATCGAGGTGAGCCCCGCCCTGGGGGTTGGCGCAGTGCATAGCCAGCACGTTGTCGCCGGTACGAAAAGTTGAGCGGGCAGCAGCGGGCAGCTCAAATCGCTCATAGCTGCCGTTAGCCCCATCTTTCTTGAGCAGGAGCACGCCGTTGAGATACACTTCCGCGTCGTCGTCGTGCAGCAGTAGCAGCACGAGCTTACCAGCGGGCAGAGGTCCGCTGAGCTTCAGGCTCCGGCGCACCCACACGTCGCGGCTTATCCACTGGGTGCCGGCCTGAGTGCTGTTGTTGGTGAAGGGAGCCGGACCCGTCTGCCAGGCAGTTGACGGGCCGAATTCTGGCCTCTCCCAGCCGGCGGCCGGGGCCTGAAACGTGTAGCGGGCCGAGTACGGCGCTTCCGCCGCAATGGGAATGATGGCCTGCAGCGGCGCGGCGGTCTGCCCCAGGAGCTGGTAGGAGCGGCCATCCACGCGCACTACGCCTTCCAGCGGCTGGGCTTCCCCGGTCCAGTGCCGGGTGGGGCCCGCGCTGAGCGTATCCTGAAACGACCAGAGGCTAAAATAGGGGTCGTGGGTAAGGAGGGGGTAGGCCGGGGGGCGCAGGGTCTGGGCCCAGCCCGTCCCCAGGCTTAACCACCCCAAACTCAGGGAAAACAGGATAGGTAGTAACTTCATGAAGCGGCAGGAAAAGGTTAGGCTAGCGCGCCGGCTCAGCCGTGGCCGGAACGGGCGTCAGGTGGTAGCTCACTAAATCATCAATGGGCGAGCGGATAATCCGGCCTACCGGCATGCCGCGGGTGGAGGCCACCTGAGCCAGGAGGTCGCGGAAGTTGTAGCCCACCGAGCCCACGCAGTTCAGGGGATACCGCTGGAAGTCAGGATAGCCCGCCACAATGTGGTCGAAAAAGTCCTCGAAGGCCTCCACCACAATCTCGCGGCAGTAGTCGGCGTGGCGGTGGTCAAAGGCAAACCTGGCGAACGAGGCCAGGAAGCGGTTGGGCAGGGGCTGGTGGTAGAGGTGGTCCAGGATCTGCTCGCGGCCCAGGCCGTAGGTGGCGGTAAAGGCCGACCGGAGCGGCTCGGGCATCCGCTGGCGCAACAGGTCGCGCAGCAGCCGGCGGCCTAGGTAGGCCCCGCTGCCCTCGTCGCCCAGAAAATAGCCCAGCGAGTCCACGTTAGCCGTAATCTGGTTCCCGTCATAGAGGCAGGAGTTGGTGCCGGTGCCCAGGATAGCGGCAAAGCCGGCCCCGTGGCCCAGCAGGGCCCGGGCCGCGGCCAGCAGATCGTGCTCCACCCACAGGGTGGCCTGCGGAAAAACGGAGCCCAGGGCATCGGCCACAATAGCCACTTTGGCGGGCGAAGAAATGCTGGCCCCGTAGAAATGCAGCTCCGTTACCTGCTCCCGGGCCAGTGTATCGGGCAGGCTGCGTAGCAGGGAGGCAATGATCCCCGGTGTATCAATAAACTCGGGGTTGTAGCCCTCGGTAGTAAAATAGTGGCGGGTTTGCTCGGCATCCACCAGGCACCAGCTGGCTTTCGTAGAGCCGCCATCAGCAATGAGAAGCATACGCGTTACATCAACAGGAAAGGATTAGGACAGGTAATTCAAGGCTGGTTGCGCTGTAAAGGCACCCTAGCCCACGCGTAGGCGGCCGCGCCCGCGGGAAGCGGGGTTAGCGCGGCTGCACCCGGTAATACTTGGCGCCGAAGAGCAGAATCACGACGTAGCAGATGATGGGCAGGTAGTAAGCCGCGGCAATGTTGTAGTTGGCCACCTGGCCCATCAGATACGGGAACACGGCGGCCCCCACTACCCCCGTAATGATGAAAGAGGAACCCTGCTGGGTGCGCGGCCCCAGATCCTTCAGCCCGAGGCTGAAAATGGTGGGGAACATGATGCTGAAAAAGAAGTTGAGCAGCAGCAGGGCCCCGAAGGAGACTAGGCCCCAGCCCTGGGCGATAATCAGGCAGAGGACGATGTTGGCCGCCGCCGCCAGGGCCAGCAGCCGGGCCGGAGCAATCACGCGCATCAGGGCGGTGCCAATAAAGCGGCCCACCATCATCAGCACCATGCTGAAGGCAAAGAAGTAGGCGGCCCGCTCGGCGCTAAAACTCATTTTCTCCACGCCGTAGTTGATAAAGAAGGCCCACGTTCCCCCCTGCGCCGCCGCGTTGAAAAACTGCGCCGCCACGGCCCAGCGAAAGTGGCGCCGGCTAAAGAGGGAAGGAGTGTCGGCGGCTTTCTCCGGCTGTTCTGCGGAAGCTACTTCGGCGTGCGGATCCGTGGACAAGGCGGGTACTCGAACGAGGGCAAAGCCCACGGCCACCGCCAGAATAACGGCCCCGATAACCAGGTAAAGCATTTTCACGGCTTGCAGCCCTTCCGTGGTGCTGGCCTGGCCGGCCCGCAAAATAAAATAGCCGCCAAGTACCGGCCCGATCACCGCGCCCAGGCCGTTAAACGACTGGGCAAAGTTGATGCGCTGGTCGCTGCTGCGCTGGTCGCCGAGGGCCGCAATAAAGGGGTGCGCCACCGTTTCCAGGGTTGCCAGGCCGCAGGCCAAAACAAAGAGCGCTCCCCGGAAAAACAGAAAGGAGCCCGCATTGGCCGCCGGAATAAAGAGAAAGGCCCCGGCCGCGTACAACGCCAGCCCCAGCAGCACCCCGTTCTTGTACCCAAACCGCTGCATAAACAGCCCCGCCGGAATCCCCATCAGCGCATACGCCCCGAAAATGGAAAACTGCACCAGCCCGGAATCGGCCTTGCTCACGTGCAGCACGCTCTGAAAGTGACGGTTGAGCACGTCGCCCATGGTAATGGCCACTCCCCAGAGCAGAAACAGGGAGGTTACAAATACAAACGTGAGCAGATAACGCCGCTCGGTAAAGGCAGCGCGGGGCGCGGAGACGGTAGGAGCAGTAGCTGGCATGCCAATCAAATGAAGCGAAACGTGGAAAGAAGGTACCTGAGGCTAGCTCAGCAGAGGGTTTGAGGCCGCCGCTCCCCTAGCGGAAGCGGTACAGGTTGAGCATCATTGAAACGCCCCCGTTCGTGCGCCAGGAGTTGAGGTTTTCAGTGTCTGAGGTCCGGGTGCCCCACAGATTCCACATGATGCCGTTGGAGTTGCGGATGGACCAGGCCTGGGCGGCATTGGCATCCAGCCAGGGGCCATAGTTGGCGGCCGTACCCGTGTCCTTGACAAACATGCAGGCCCACCGGGCGAAGATGGACTTGCCGCCCTGGGTATCCAGGGTGCCGTCTTCATCCTGCAGAATGCCCCCCGGAGTTTTAGACAGGGTGTTGCGGGCGTAGTCCAAGGCTTTCAGCCCCATTCCCAGGTAGTCGGTGGTAGGGTAGTAGGGGCGCAGCTCATTGGCTGCCCCGATAAACGTACCCTGGGTGTAGAGCAGGGCGCCCTCGTAAATCTGGCCGGACGTATTCATGGCGCCCTTTACTTCCCCGGTGGAGGCCACGTAAAACCGGGGCACCAGCCAGTCCATAATCATCTTGGCCTTATTGCGGTAGTTGACATCGCCGGTAGCCTTGTAGAGCCGCATGGCGCAAATCACGGCCGGGGCATTGACGCAGGTGTTTTTGGATAGCTTATCCGTTTTCCACCACAGGCCGCCGCCCAGAGTCGTGTCCCAGCCCCGGGCCCACACCAGGTCAAAGTTTTGCCGGGCCATGGTCAGCATGCCGCCGTCGTTCCAGATTTCGTAGGCGCGCAGGCACATCAAGGAGCCCCAGATGACGTCGTCGTTAAACTCGTTATTGCTCCAGGTCAGGCCGTAGGCGTCGCGCATGCCGTGGTAGAGGTACTGGATTTTGTTTTTGTAGTCAACGGACGGATTCACGTTGTAGGCGTCGATAACCGTTTCGATGGCTTCAGCCTGGGTCCAGAAATCCATCCGCTTGGTTTTCGCCAGGTCAAACCAGTAGTTGGCCTTGTAGGAAGGCCCGTAGGTACCGTACTGGTTGTAGTACTTGTTGTCGTAGCTGGTCAGGGCGAGCAGGGCCTCGCTTTTACTAGCCACTGCCAGGCTGCTAACCTGCGCGGTGGGCAGTGCAGCGGAATTTTTCGGCATGGCCTCTTTCTGGCAGCCGCTTAGCAAGCTCAGCAGCAAGGCCGGCACCACCAGCCGGCCTACTGGTCGGGTTAGCCAGCCCGGAGTAGTACGGGTAAAGAAGGAAGGACACGCGTGGTAAGTCTGGTTCATAGCTAGGGTAGTTAAAGAGGGCATGTTAAATTCTTAGCCTCGAAGGCTGCTGCGGTATGGACACAGGAAGCCCACACCACTAAAGGCAATACTTGCGTGGCCTGGCTTAGCCAGGTGCTAATACATTAAGAGCCAGATGTCAGCGGCCTAGGCCAGCAGCTGCGGAGTTTCCTGGTAGGTCTTCCACAGAAACTCGCCGAACAGCGTGTTGGCCCAGGCAAACCAGGGGCGGCTGAACTTGCTGAAATCGTCTTTGTGGAAGGCCTCGTGCATGTAGCCGGTGCCGGCGTGGCTGCGGCGCAGGGTCTGCACGCACTCGCGGATTTCTTCGGGATTCTGGCTGGTCAGTCCCCGAATCGTGATGCCTAGGGGCCAGATCATGTTTAACCCGGCGTGGGGGCCCCCAATGCCCTCGGCGGCGGAACCCTTAAAGAAAAATGGGTTGTCGAGCGAAAGCAAAAACTTGCGCGTGTTCTGGTACACCGGGTCCGTAAGGGGTACGCCGCCCAGGTAGGGTAGGGATAGCAAGCTGGGCACGTTCGCGTCATCCATGAGGTTGACCGAACCCATTCCATTGACCTCAAAGGCGTAGATGCGGCCGTAGGTGGGGTGCTCCACGGTGGCGTGAGCTTTCAGTGCGCCCTCCACCTCGGTGGCCAAGGCCTGCATGTCGGCGGCCATTTCGCGCTGCTGCGGCTGCAGGGCCGCCAGCATTTCGGCGGCCTGCCGCAGGCTCGTAACGGCAAAGAAGTTGCTTGGAATCAGAAACGAGAATACCGTGGCGTCGTCGCTAGGCCGGAAGCTGGAGCAAATCAACCCCACGGGCTTCACGGGGTAGCCGTAGCCATTCAGGGGCACACCATCCGTGGCAAAGGCGGTAGTGCGCTGGAAGTGGTAGGGGCCGGGGCCGGTCTTGCGCTGCTGCTCCCGCAGCGTGCGCAGCGTGGCTTGCAGGGCCTGCACCCAGGTAGCATCAAAGGGCGAGGTGTCGCCGGTAGCCCTCCAGTAGCCATGAGCCAGCCGAATGGGGTAGCAGAGCGAGTCAATCTCCCATTTGCGCTCGTGCAGGCCCGGCTTCATATCGGTCAGGTCGTCTTTCCACTCCCCGGTTTTCGTGTCGTCGCCGTAAAACGCGTTGGCGTACGGGTCCTTGTTAATGCAGCGGGCCTGGCGCCGGATCACGCCGGCCACCAGCTTGCGCAGCGGCGCATCCTGCTTGCAGAAGGGCAAGTACGGCCACACCTGGGCCGAGGAGTCGCGCAGCCACATGGCGTCGATGTCGCCGGTAATCACGTAGGTGTCGGGCTGGCCGCCGGCCTCGGAGTAGGTAACGGTGGTGTCGAGCGTATTCGGAAAGCAGTTCTCGAACAGCCAGCCCAGCTCCGGGTCTTTTACCTTTTTCTTGAACTCCGTAATGGCCTTTTCTACGGAGGCGGAGCTGAAGCGGCGGGTGGCCCGGGCGGGGCGCACCGTTTTAAAAGACGGCGGGGCGAAGGCCTCCGCCCCCGTAGCGAAAAGAGTCGCGCCCAAAAAGGCTGAGTGGTGGATAAACGTGCGACGATTCATGCGGTAGATCAGAGAGAAGTAAAGCACCGACGCGGGTGGGGCCGCGGGGGCGCGTAAGGGAGGTGGGGGTAGGGCAGCTTTGGGAAAGCTAGCGCCCCAGGAAACTGGCGGGTTAGGAAATGGTGCCCCGGCCCCTAATCCGGGGCACCATAAACGGACTAGTCCCACCCTGTCCGCTCCCTACCGGTAGGCCTAGGCCCGTCGGTCCTTGCCTTGCTGCCGGCTTACAGCAGCTTACGAGCCTGTAAATCGGCCAGCACTTCCAGCAGCATTACCCCACTCATTTGGGTAGAGCTTTCCACCGGACCCTGGGGCTGGCTGGTCCAGTTGGTGTTAAACAACCCCGGGGGGCGGCGGGCACCTCGTTTCCAGGCGGTTTCGCCATTAAACTTCAGGAAGTTGAGGTAGCTGGCGCGGTTGGTCGCACTCACGCCGGGCTCCACGGCCAGCAAAGCCAGGTAGCGCACCAGGATGCCCTTAAACAGACCGCCGTCGCCGGCATTCTCGTTTTTAAGAATGCCCCCGGGCGCCATATCCGCGTCCCCGAGCACGAAGTTGGCCGTGCGCGTGGCATCGGCCAGGTATTCCGGCCGGTTGGTGGCCTGGTATAGGGCCAAACCCGCCCCAATGTACACCCCCTGGCAGTAGGTGAAACGCCAGTTTTTGTCAATCTGCCCGTCGCCCAGACGGTTGAGGCCGTCCCACACCAGGCCGGTGCTCGGATCCACCAGCTTGGCTTTCTGCCACTGGTAGATCTTTTCGGCCCAGGCCAGATCATCGGGGTTTTTGTCGAGCAGGTAGAGGCGGGCGGCCAGGATAGCGGCCGGAGCATTCGCGGGCGTGTTCTTGTAGTCGCGCTGCGTTTTCTTCCAGGCAATGCCGCCCCCCTGCTGCTCGTTCCAGCCGGTTTTGATGTCGGTCCAGAGCTCCAGCGCCGTGGCTTTGAACGCCGGGTCGCGGGTCAGCTCGAAGGCCCGCAAACAAGCCAGCGCCTGCCACTCCATGTCGTCGTAAAACTCGTTGAGGTAAGTGTTGCCGTTTTTGGCTTTGGCGCCCACCTGGAGTTGCTGGGCCTGGGTTAGGTAGTCGGCATTCTTCGTGCGCTGGTAGCCATCCATCAGCACATCCAGGCCGTGGGCCTGCCACCAGTAGTTGAAACCGGTGTCGCCGGCGTTGTTTTTCGCGTAGTACTGACCGGCCGTGAAGAATCCCTGGCGCAGGGCTGCTTGCGCGGAGTCGGCGCGGGCCGCCCAGTTAGCGGGCGCCACCACCACGGGCGGGGTCGGCGGCTTGGTGATCAGATCGTCCACGGGCTCCTTGCAGGAGCACAGCAGCAGCAGGCTCAGCAGAGCCCCCGCGCAGCGCGAAGCGGTGTGGTTATTCATATTGGAAACTAAAGGGAGCCGAAAACGGCCAGTAGTACATTGTTTGACGGCCAAGCAGGCGTTGGTCCCCCTGGCCGGCCGGGTACGGGTAGCCAGCAACCCAGGGGGGCCAGATCCTTAGCGGATCGTTACCTGATGGGTGTAGGGGCCGTCGGGCTGGAGCTTGACGGTGATGTCCGCATTCTTGCCATCGGCTTCCGACTGAAACTTGAAGGTGTAGTCGTACTGATTGTCGGGACCGGGGGCCAGGAAGAAATACTCGGCCGGGCTGGTGGCCGTGGCGCGCTGGTTGTCGCGGTTGGTGCTGCCCAGGTAGCGCTTGCTGCTAACGCCCGCGGCGTTTTTCTCCTGCAGCAAAAACTTGTAGCGCTCATCCCGGCCCCAGCTTTCCTGGAAAAACTCGATGGGCGTGTTCTCGATTTTCCAGACTCCCTTCCCAACGTAAGGCAGCTCTACCTTCACCTTGTTTTCGGCCGAGACCCACAAGCCCACCGACACAATCTCGGTTAGGGTAGCGGCGGAGTTGTTGAAGTCGAGCAGCAGGTGGTACACCGTGGGCGCCGTGGCCGGGCTGGTAGCCTGGGCCCCTTCCCGCAGCTTGTTGCCGTCCATAAAGTAGGCGGTGGGCGTGCCGGTGGTCTGGTCCACTAGCTTTACCTCGCCGGGAGCAAGGCGGGTATAGAGCTCAAATACGCCCGCGGAAATGCGCTTGAAGGGCAGGGCCTGGCCGAGGTCGGCGCCGGCCTCCGTGCCCGAACCGGTCAGGTAGAGGTTGGCGGGAATGGTAGCAAAGCCGGCGGGGCGCTCGAGCTCAATGATGCGCGAAGACGTGGCAGGTAGCACGTTCACGCCCTTGGAGGCATTTACGGTCCACTTCAGCTTGCCTTTTTCCTGGGACTTGATGCCCGCCAGGTTGGCAATGCGGTTTAAGTCGCCGTGGGTGAGCACCAGCTTGGTGTCCTGGCCGTTGGTGCCCGACACGCTGGTGTAGACGGGCTTGGAAAAGTCGCCGCCTTCCTTATCGAATACCACTTCGTAGAGAACCAGCGTGCCATCGGCGGCGCGTGCCTGGCTCCATTCAAACGTAACGGCCGCGTTGGAAGCGGGGTCCAGGCGCACAAAGTTGTTGTCGCCGGGCGAGATAAAGTTTGATACGGGCGTGATGGTGCCGTCGAGGGCATCGTCGTTATCGTCCTTACAGCTGGAAAGCAGGCTGCTGGCCAGCAGCAAGAGGAGCAGCAAAGGGTGGGAAAGCCTTTTCATCGTCTAGAAAGCAGAGTAAAAAAAGAGAAAAGAAGTAGGGGCGGGCTACCAGCCCGGATTCTGAGTTAGGTTGGGGTTGATGTCCCGCTCGCGCTGGGGCACGGGCCACAGGTAGTGCCGGGCCGGGTCGAAGGTGCGCTGATCCACCCGCAGGTAGCCGTTGTCCACCCCCGGGTTGCCCGCCTTGATGCCGTGCACAAAGCCGTTGAGCACGGTCTCGGCCAGGCGCCAGCGGCGGATGTCGAAGATGCGCAGGCCTTCCATCGCCAGCTCAGTGCGCCGCTCCCGACGAAGGATGGCCCGCAGGCTTTCCGGGGTGCCCCCGGGAAACGCGAGGGCCTGGGCGTTGGTAAAGCCCGCCCGCCGCCGCAGCGCGCCAATGGTGCGGTCCCAGTCGGCCGCGGTAAACTGGTTTTGCTCGTTTTTAGCCTCGGCGTGCATGAGCAGCACATCGGCGTAGCGAATCAAAATCAGGTTTAAGCCCGAGTTGAGGTTGGCGTCGGCGGTAGGGTCAAAGTACTTGGCCGAGTAGTAGCCGGTGGGGCTGGCATCGGCGCGGTCCACGGAGTTGTCGCCGGTGCCGGGCACCGTACGAATCGTAATCGTGGAGCCATCGGGCCGCCGCCACACGGAGCCATCGTGCACGATGGTGGCTTCGAAGCGGGGGTCCCGACCGGTGTAGGGGGTGTCCTCGCTGTAGCCGGAACCGGCTTCGTTGATGGGCTGACCCGTCGTGGTCACGTAGTCGTTGACCAGCTCCTGAGTGGGGGCAATGGCGGTTATGAGCTTGCCCTCGGTGCGCGGAATAAACAAGCGCTGCTCGCTGTGGGTGCGGGTCGGCACCAGGTACTGCAGGTCCAGCAACACTTCGCTGTTGCCCTCGTTGGCCGGCGCAAACACGCCCGCGTAGCTCGGGAACAGGCTGTAGGAGCCCACGGTGCCCCCCATGATCTGCTCGGTTACGGCCGTCACCTCGGCCCAGCGGCCTTCGTAGAGCAGCACCCGGGCCTTCAGGGCTAGGGCAGCGCCCTTGGTAAACCGACCCCGGTCCGCGACGTCGTAGGCCGTGTTCACGGGCAGGGCCGCGGCGGCCTCGTCCAGCTCCTTAAGCACGAAGTCCAGCACCTGGGCGCGGGGCGCGCGGCTTACCTGCTGGGCCTCGTTTACCCCGATTTCGGTGGTTACCAGCGGCACGTCGCCGTACCAGGTCAACAGCTGAAAGTAGTGGAAGGCGCGCAGGGCGCGGGCCTCCCCGATGTAGCGGGACTTTAGCCCGGCGTCGAGGCTGGCAATCTGGTCGATGTGGGCCAGCAGCACGTTGGACTTGCGGATGCCGGTGTAGTGGTAGCCCCACTCGTTGGTTACGCGCTGTTGGTTGGTGCCGTAGGCGCCCTGGGCGATGTTGCGGGAGTTAGAGCCGTTCACGTCACTGACGTTAAAGGCGTTGTCAGACAGTACTTCGTTAAAGAAGAAGTACTCACTGTTGTAGAGGTTCTCGTAGGCCGTGGCCAGCACGTTGGCCGCGTCGGCCGGCTGGGTCCAGAAAGTGGCATCGGTGGGCCGGTCCGTAGGAGCTATATCCAGCTCCTGGCAGGACGCAAAGCCTAGGCTCAGCCCCAATCCCAGCAGCAGCGAGAGACGGAAATTGCGGTTCATATCGGGAAGTGGTGGGAGTGGGAATTAGAAGGAAACGTCGAGGCCCAGGGAAACTACCCGCACGGCCGGATACACCCGGCCGCTGCTGCTGCCGCCGCCGCCGCCGAAGCCAATGCTCTCACTGAACTCCGAGACTTCGGGGTCAAACCCGATTTTCTTCAGCTTGGTGATGGTGAACAGGTCCTGGCCCGAGGCAAAAATCCGCAGCCGCTTGATACCAACTTTCCCCGTCAGGTCAGCGGGCAGGGAGTAGCCCAGCTGCACGTTTTTAAGGCGGGCATAGGCCGCGTCGCGCAGCCAGTAGTCGGAGCCCTGAATGTTGTTGGTCGAGGCCGTGCCGATGGTCAGCCGGGGGTAGGAAGCGTCGGCGTTGGTGGGGGTCCAGCGGTCCAGGTGCTGGGTGTACACGTTTTCCCAGTTGTTGTGGAAGGCTTCTACCCCCTCGCCGCGGATGTAGAGGCTGCGCTTGCCCACCCCCTGCACAAACACCAGCAAGTCAAATCCTTTGTAATCGGCCGTGTACGTGGCCCCAAAGGTGTAGCGGGGGAACGGGTTGCCTAAAATGAAGCGGTCATCCTGGTTGATGCGGCCATCCCCGTTGCGGTCCACGTAGCGGATGTCGCCGGGCCGCACCGAGCCGGGAGCCACGAAGTCGGGCTGGGGGCCGGCCGCTACTTCCTCGGGAGTCTGGTAGAGGCCATCCGAGCGCAATCCAAAGTAGGAGTTAATCGGGAAGCCCTCGCGGATGATGTTGGTGGCGTCCCCGCCGCGGATGGTTTCCACGCCCCGGGTGTTGGTAACGGTATTACGGCTGTCAGCCGCGTTTACGCTCAGGCTGTGGTTGTAGCCCCGGTCCGTACGCTGCCGGTAGGTCAGGGAAACTTCCCAGCCCTGGTTGCGCACGCTGGCGGCGTTCTGGGTGGGTGCCCCGGCGCCGAACACACCCGCTACGGGCAGATCGATGAGGATGTCGCTGGTGCGCTTGTCGAAAACATCCACGCTAGCCGTCAACGCGTTCTGCAGAAAGCTGGCGTCTACGCCGACGTTGCCCATCGTGGAGGTTTCCCAGGTGATGTCGCGGTTGGCCGTATTGAAGAAGTTGCCGGGCACCGGCCGGCCGCCGAAGGAGTAAATCCCCGGGGCGAGGCTGATGGTGCTCAGGTAGCGGTAGAGCCCGATGTTCTGGTTGCCCAGCTGCCCGAGGGAGGCGCGCACCTTTAAGTCCGACATGGCGGGCTGGAGGAAGGCCATAAAGTCTTCCTCCAGGGGACGCCAGCCCACCGATACGGAGGGGAAAAAGCCCCAGCGGCTTTCGCTGGCAAAGCGGGAGGAGCCGTCGTAGCGGAAGCTGCCTTCCAGCAGGTATTTGTTGGCAAAGGAGTAGTTCAGGCGTCCGAAAACCGAGTTCAGGGCCCACTCCTCGTTGTTGCCGTACACCCCGTTGCCAGCGAAGGCCGTGCCGTTGCTCACCACGCCAAAGTTGTTGCCGGGCACGTTCAGCACGCTAATGCCCGACCGGGCCACGGTAAAGTCCTCGGTGGAGTAGCCCACCAGGGCCTGGGCCGAGTGCTTTTCGCCCACGTTCAGCTCGTAGTTAAGCGTAGCCTGGTAGTTGGTGAGCAGGGTGCGCTCGTGGTTGTTGCGCACGGCATTGTTGCCGTCGCCACCCGCCGTGGGTGAGCCGTCCAGGGTAACGTACTCCAGGCTGCGGCGGAACTCGTCCATCTGATAGTTCCACAGATCCCCGCCTACCAAACCGCGCAGCTTCAAGCCTTTCACTATCTCCAGCTCGGCGTTCAGGTTGGCGTAGCCGTTGTCGTTGGAGTTGGTGCGCAAGCCACCATTAATCAAGCGGTTAGCCGAGTTGCTGGTGGAGGTGGCGGGCGTTACGTAGTTGCCGTTTTCATCCTGGACGGGGTAGATGCGCGGGATACGAGCCGCATCACTGATAATCCACTGCGAGTCAAACGCGTGCTCCCGGGTTCCTACGTGGGCGTAGGTGAAGATGCCGCCCACCTTGAGGCGGTCCGATACCTGGGTGGTGAGATTTAAGCGGGTATTGATTCGCTTAAAGCCGTAGTCGTCACCGTAGAACAGGCTGTTCTGATCCACGTAGCCGAGCGAAAGCAGGTAACGGGTCTGGCCCGCGCTGCCGCTCAAGCTCAGGTTGTGATTTTGCTGCAGGGCCTGATCGCGGATTACGCGGTCCAGGTGCCACTCGTAGTCCCCGCGGGTGGCGAAATCGCGCATGGTCTGGGGGGAGAACTGCGGGGCCTGTCCGGAGTTGACCAGGGCCTCATTCTTGAGCTGCATAAACTCCAGGCCACTAACCGGCTGGCGCTGGAAGTTCGGGGTTTGAAGGCCTATTAGCGTATTATAGCTAACGATGGGCTTGGTATTCAGCGCACCCTGCTTGGTGGTTACCAGCAGCACCCCATTGGCCCCGCGGGAGCCGTAGATGGCCGCCGAGGCGGCATCCTTCAGCACCGTGACGCTCTCAATGTCGTTGGGGTTAAGCGAGTTGAGGGAGCCAGCAATGCCATCCACGATAACCAGCGGAGAGGCATTGCCCAGCGTACCTACGCCCCGGATGTTAATGTTCAGCCCGGCACCCGGCTCGGCACTGCTCTGCTGAATGGTCAGGTTCGGCGCCGAGCCCTGGAGGGCCTGCGCTACGGTGGTTACCGGCCGGTTTTCCAGGGTGGCTTTCGACACGGTGTTTAAGGCACCCGTTACGTTGGCTTTCTGCTGCGTGCCGTACGCTACCACTACTACCTCGCCCAGGGCTTTGCTGTTGGACTCCAGGCGGATAAGTAAGTCGGCTACCGGCCCGGTAACGGTTACCTCCCGGCTGATCATGCCCACGGAGGAGAATACCAGGACGCTGCCCTCCGCTACGGTCAGCGAAAAGCTGCCGTCGACATTAGAAGCTTGGCCCTGGGTGGTGCCTTTCACGACAATGGTTACCCCCGGTAGTCCTTCGCCCGCACTGTTGGTGACCTTCCCGGCGACGGTGACGTCGGCTCGGGCTGCGGAATCGTTTGCGCGCATCCGCGGCGAAAGCGGCCCCCCCGTAATGGCTGGCAAGGCGGGCGTTGCGTGGGCCGCACTACTCGGCACGATAACGTAAATGGCCTCATTAAGCGGCTCAAACCGCAATCCGCTGTACTGGGCGGCGTGCCGCAACGCCTGGGGCAGCGTAGTGCCGGTCAGGTCGTAGCGGGGCAGGGACTTGCCCGCAGTAAGCTGGCTGCGGTAGAAGAAGGTCACCTTGTAGGTGGCTTTCAGTTCCTGCAGAAAGCCCTCCAGGGTTTCCAGGTTGTCACGCCCGTCGGCCTGAGCAGGACGTACCGGGCCGGGCGAAGCTAAGGCCAGGACCCCTTGGGCCCGGCTAGCACCGCTGGTTACGATGCCCAGCAGCAGCGCCTGGCATACATAACGAGTAAAGTTTGCCATAAAGGAAGTGGTGGGAATTGGTAGGAGAAGGCCGGCAAACGGCCTGGGACTAGTGTACTGTGGGATAAAAGCGCACCTTGTTTCCGGTCCGCGTTACTTGGATATCCAAGGCTTTGGCCAGGGCGGGCAAAAGCACGTCGAGCGAATTAGCGGGCACGTCGCCCGTGATTTCCTGATTCAGTATGGCGTCGTCGCTGACCTCTACCTGCAGGTTGTAGGAGCTGCGCAGCAACTGCACGATTTCACGAACCGGGGTAGCCCGGAATCGCAGCCAGTCCTGGGTCCAGGCCGAGTACAGCTCCGGCTGCACCCGGCGCCGGGACAGGCGTGGCCGCGCCGCAGAAGTTTCAACCAGGTCGCCGGGTTGCATCGCCAGTTTTTCGCGGAGCAACCCGGCTTGCCGGTCGACCAGTACTTTGCCCGACCGTAGTACTACTTTGGTCTCGCCGCCTCGACTTTTCACGTCAAACTCGGTGCCCACCACCGAAATCGCGAGCTTGCCGGCGTGCACCACAAATTTGACGTTGGCTGGGGCGGCCTGAATGTTCGGGACGGGCTGCGAGGTGCGGTGGGTTACCTGAAAAAACCCTTCGCCGGTCAGCCACACCTCCCGGGGGGAGCTTGCAGTCCACTGGCGGGCCGTAGTCAGCGTGGAGTTGGCGTTGAGCGTCACAACCGAGCCATCGGGTAGGGTTATCGTGCGGCGCTGCTGGGAAGCCGTGGCGTACCGAATCCGGGAGCTGGAACCGGGTCGGGACCACTGCCACCATCCTGCCGCCACTAGCACCAAAAGCGCCAAGGAGCTTACCCAAAGCACCCTGGCCCGCCGCTGGCTGCGCAGTCGGGGCGGCGGCACCAGCGGTGCCTGCAGCCGCTGGCGCAAGCGAAGCAGCTCCTGGTGTTTCAGGCCGGCCGGAACCGGAAAGGGTTGGGCGGGGCTTAGACCGCGCACCAGGTTATAGGCTTCCTGGGCCGCCGCCTGCTGCTGGGGGTGCTCGCTTAGCCAGGATTGCCAGAAAAGTCCTGCCTCGGAATGGGGGTTGGCCACGAATTCCTGAAACGACTCATCGAGCACGAAATCTTCGACTGAGTAGCGTGTAAAATCCATAGCGGGAAAGAAAATTGACGTATTTACTTAACCCACGGGCGCCCGCCTTTTTTGTACTTGCTTTAGGTTACAGATTTTTTCATAAAATTTATAAAATGTTGATTATGAGATGAATAAATTTAAAATTTCATACGAATTGGGTAGTGGTATCGGCTGGGTAAGCCCTAACAGGCATAGACCAGGCAGCGCTTGACGCAACCGGGTAATAGCCTGGTGCACCAGGTTTCTTACGGACTGCTGGTTGAGAATCATAATGTCCGCAATCCGCTCGTAGGCAAAGCCATCGAAGAACTTGAGGTAGATGGCCTCGCGCTGGCGGTTGTTGAGCTGGCTGATGGCCACTGCCAGTTGCGCGTGCTGCTCAGCTGTGAGCTGCTGCGCAATCAGAAAGTCCTCGGGCGAATACTCAACCTTAGCTTCGGGCTCGTAGCTTCCCGCCAACTGCCGTTGACGCTGCGCGATTCCCTTCTCGTCGGCCAACTGATGGCGCATAGCCTTAAATAAATACGGCTTGACGACGGCTACGGGCCCGAGCTGCGCCCGCCGTTGCCACAAGCGTTGAAACAGGTTCTGAATCGCATCCTTCACCAGCTCTTCGTCTTGGCTTAGGCGGAGGCCGTAGCGGTAAAGATCATCATACTGGGCCAGGAAAATACGCTCAAACGCTTGCTCGCTGCCGGCTCGGAAATCATCCCATAACGAAGCATCAAGCGAAGACATAGAGCAGGTTAAGCTGAAAGGATACGCGCGAAAAACAGAAACTATACTATCCCCGAATAGGACGCTATTCCGGTAAACGGCCCCTACGCCCGGCGCCGGATTTTTTCACTGGCTCTGGCCGTGGCGGCCCCTGGGATGAGGCGCGCACCAGCAGATGAGGGGTTAGTTGTACCTGGGTCGGAAGAGCCGGCTGGCCGGAGTGAATCAAATCGGCCAGCAGCGTGCGAATGACGCTTTCCGTCAAATCTTCCAGGGGCTGCTCGATTACCGTGATCGGCGGCGAATACAAGCGAAACAGGTCATTGTCATCAAAGCACACCACGGCCATCTCTTGCGGAATCCGACGGTTCAGGTCGCGCAGGACTTCGAGGCCGTGGACGCCCAGGTAGTTGGTGGTGAATAGCACGGCGTCGGCGCCGGATGCTTCCTGGAAAAAGCTTCGTAGCGCGGCCTTGATCACCGTCGCTGACTGCGCATAGTCTATTTCCAGCACCCGCTGCGGCAGGTCCTGTTCGCTTAGGGCCCGCGCGTATCCTTGCCGCCGGGCCACCATATGCTCCTGGCTGGTATCAAGCGTGACCAGGGCCACCCGCCGGAATCCCTGGGCCAGCAGGTGCTGGGTGGCAGCATACGTGCCCGCTGCCCCGTCAACGGTTACCGTGTGGGCCTGAACTCCGGGCAGGGAGCGGTCAAACAGCACCAAGGGTTTGCCGCGCCGAACCAGATCTTGAATTTCCGTTTCCACTCCTGCTGGTAAGGCCAGGATGTAGCCGTCGACATGCTGCTCCTCGAATAAGGCTAGTTGATCGCGGGTTTTGGCCGGATCGTTGTTGGTGCTACAGTATAGAATCCGGTACCCCTTGGCTTGAATTTTACGCTCGATCAGCCCCGCCACGGCCGCGAAGAAAGGGTTAGTAATGTCCTCAACCACTAAGCCTACGGTATGGGTCTTGCCCGTGCGCAGACTTTTAGCGAGCTGGTTGGGCTTGTACCCTACCTCTTCCACGTAACTCAGCACCCGTTGGGTTAGGGCCGCACTGATGCGGCTTTCCTTGGCTTTGCCATTAAGAACCAGGGACACAGTCGCGATGGACACGTCCAGGTGCCGGGCTATGTCGTGAATTAAAACTCTTTTTTTCAAGGTCACCGACGGGTACGTACTAGCCGCTATCAAGTGCGATTGAAACCGGCAATTGAACTAGGTAGGCAGCTGCAGCAAAGCCGCCGCTGGGCCCGTAAAAGGCCTTTTACAAATATGGCTAAAATGTTTAAGCTTTGTGCTAAAATGTTTAAGCTAAAAAAAGGTGCTAACAAATCAGAAAGAATTCCCGGGTCATCTTACAAGCGCGCCAGCTGTGGCTAGGGGATCCGGCGGAGCATTGTTATTTCAACAGCAAGTGAAAACGATAGTAGCGGACGGCCCCAACCACTTCTTGATCCTTGCGCACGGGTAATGGGCCAGGGACCCACCTAGATTCATCGCGTGCGGGGCGTAACAGAATACGACCGTTTCCACGCGACGCCAACTCCCAGTAGGAAGGCCGGATAAATGGCCGAGAAAAATGTCTCATGCACGGGTCTCCGGAACCTAGGGGGCCGTCTGGGGACTATTTCACCACGGTAGCTTCCAGCTCCACCGTCAAGGTGGCAAACAGGCCCTTCACTTCCAGCAGGGTTGTCGCTTGCTTGATGCCGTGCTGGGCCAGCCAGGGGGCATATAGGTCCATGCAGGTGGTAAAGAACTCCTGCACCGAGGTCGTGTACACGTTCAGGCGCACGATGCCCGAACACGCATAGCCGGCCTCGCTAATGAGCTGTTCTAGATTCTGGATGGTCTGTTGCAGCTGGCTACGCATGTCGGCGGTGCTGGGCTGACCGTCGGCATCTAAGGCTACCTGCCCGGAGCAGTAGAGAGTGCCGGCTGGCTGTTTTACTTCAACGGCTTGTACCGAATGGGTATACTGACCCCATTTCCAGGGGTCTACAGTGCGCTTTTCCATATTATGGAGCTTGAAAGTTAGTTATGCGCATGTGTTTCTCACTTGCACACTACAAAGGTTCAGCCCCGTACTGACAGCCGTATGTCAGGATGTTTTTAGCCTGTTAAAAGAATTACTAGCAACCCCCAAAAAAGTGCTGTGCCCGTTGCGCGAGCTCGCGCAACGGGTCCGCCAGCGCGGCTGGCTGCACAATGGTCAGCGAGCCGGCATAGGGCAGCAGCCAGGTAGCCAGGTAAGATAGCTCCCCAATAAAGAGGGTCATTTCAACCTGCCCATCGGGTAGGCGCTGCTCGTGGGCCCAGCCGTACTGGTGCTTGGTGTCATGCAAATGCTGCACTAAGGCGGGCAGCATGGCTGCTGGCTGAAACCGAAGCACCACTTGCTCACGCTGCCGCCGGCGGGCTTCAGCGGCCCAATGCTCCTGCAACAAGTCGGGGCGGGCTTTGAATACCTCTGTCCGCAGGTCCAGGTCCTGGATGCGGTCCAAGCGGAAGTTGCGGATGGTCTGGCGCAGCCGGCAGTAGGCTACCAGGTGCCATTGCCGGCTCAGAAACAAGCTGATGGGCTCCACGTCGCGGGTGGTCGGAGCTTCGTTCTCGGCGGTTTGGTAGCGCAAGTGCACGACGCGGTGCAGGGAAATAGCCGCCACCAACTGCTGATAGGCGGGCGGGCGGCTGGACTGATCGCGGGGGCCGAGCACCTGAATGTGCGGGGCTAAAAGGTCGAGGTGGTCCCGGTCGGCACGGCGCAGCACCGCGCGTACCTTGTCCATGGCCGCCGTGCTGAGTTGGGCCGTGGGCGCATCCGTCAGGCGGGCCGCTAGCTTTTCGGCCGTGAGCAAAGCGGTAGCCTCCTCGCGGGAAAACATGACAGGCGGCAGCCGGTAGCCCTCCGCTAGCGAATAGCCAATACCCGGCTCCCCGAGCAGCGGGACGCCGGCTTCTTCCAACGTTCGCAGGTCGCGGTAGATGGTGCGCACACTCACGCCAAACTGCTCGGCCAGCGCAGCTCCGCTTACTTTACGCTTGGCTTGCAGCTGAATAAGAATGGCCGTGACGCGGTCAAATCGGTTCATGGGGGACAGTAGCAAAGGTCGGTACAAGGCACAGACGCAGAGTAAGCGCCCACGTCGTGGGTTTTATGAGGATAATGGCTCCAGCAAAGCGCAAGATTTTATTGGGCGCATAGTACACTAGCTGCCGGCCGGCTCGTGAGCAAACACCAGCTGAGCAACAGAGCCGGTAGTAGAAGCGTGTTACGACGATACACGAGGCATCACCAACATAGGATGATATGAGGCTGGAGTTGGCGAAGGGAACAGTCGGATTTAGCTGCAAGATAAGGCCTGATAAGCCCCCGCTTATCAGGTCTTATACTGTAGGTGCAAGAAGGAAGTGTAGCGCCAGGTGGCCTAACAGCGCATCCACCAGGTCGGGAAGCAACACTGCCGGGATGGGAGAAGAGGGAGCGGGCCTTTAGCGTGTAAAAGGCCCGTCTCTGTACTCAAAATTTCGTTCTGGCAGGTAATTTTAGCCCAGCATCTAAACTTCCTTCCCCTCGCTACTCCTCTACCTGCTATGGCCGTTGTTGCCCCTTCCACTGTTTTTCCGCTCCTTAACTATGACCGGCTATGCTTCCTGAAAAATGTGGTCACGCATCCCCAAATAACCGTCGGCGAGTACACCTACTACGATGATTTTGAGAACGTGGAGAATTTCCAGAAAAACGTTCGGTATCTGTTCGACTTCACGGGCGACCGCTTGACCATTGGGAAGTTTTGCATGATTGCCTCGGGTGTGGAGTTTCTGATGAATGGGGCCAATCACCTAACGGATGCCGTTAGCGCGTACCCGTTCGCCATCTTCGGCGGGGAGTGGGGCGGGGCGATGGAAGGCAAAGCGTACCCCACCAAGGGCGATACCACGGTGGGCAACGACGTCTGGATTGGCTACCGGGCGACCATTTTGCCCGGCGTTACCATTGGCCATGGGGCCGTGATTGGCGCCTACGCGGTCGTGACCCGCGACGTGGCGCCCTACACCATTGTCGGCGGCAATCCAGCCCACTGTATCCGGCCGCGATTCGATGCGACTACCACCGCGCAGTTACTAGCCGTGGCGTGGTGGGATTGGCCCATCGACAAGATTACGCGGTATGCGTCCTTGCTCACCGGAGAACCTGCCAACTTCTTAGCGCAAGTAGCCCGAGAGCCCGCAGGGGAAGGAGGAGAAACAGTTGGCCCAACCAGGTAAAATGCCACTAACCCTGCCTTCCCAAGCAAACCCAAAGTAAGATGACTTTTTCAGGTCGGTCCGAGAGCCGCCATTATATCAAGGGACGAAAACAAGAAGAGGAAGGGGAATTTGTGAAAGCGCTCAGCACAGGAAAAGTCTACTTTACTTCCGTAGAAGTTACTAGTCATTCTGGATGTATTCCCGCGTAGAAGCGCAACTCGTTGGCTTCGGCAGCAGGCAGGTAATTCGGCCGGCAGCCCGCTGTCTGGCCTGCCAAGAGCGCTACGATGACCAGCAGATGATACTTGGGGACCCCGTGACGATGCGCCGGGGGTAAAACGCCGGGGCCGCGTGGCCCGTTATACCCCGAAACTCCCGTATACCTCCTTCCTATGCCGGCCCTCCTTGGCACCCTGCGCACTGGCACCAGCGGCATCGTCGTGCCCGGCCCGAAGGCCACCTTTCCGGCAGCCTACCAGGCCACGAGCCGCCTCACCTACTATGCCACCCTGTTTAACTCGGTGGAGATTAACAGCACCTTCTACCGCATCCCCCAGCCCAAAACGTTTGCGGCCTGGGCCGCGGAAACCGGCCCGGCGTTTGACTTTACCCTCAAGCTGTGGCGTGATATAACCCACACCAGCGCGCTGGCCGAGGACCTCTCCGGCCTGGCCCGCTTTCTAGAGGCCGCCCGGGAGCTGGGCCCCAAAAAGGGCTGCCTGCTCCTGCAGTTTCCCCCCAGCAACACCATTCGTCAGCTACCCGCGGTCAGGGCCCTATTGGATGCTATTGCCGCGGCAGACCCCGCCCACGAGTGGCGCCAAGCGGTGGAGTTTCGCCACCCCAGCTGGTATGCCGAGGCTACGTTTGAGCTGCTGGACCACCACGGCGCCAGCCTGGTGCTGCACGACAAAGGCCCCGGCCGAAACGCTCAACTCAACGAGGGGGCCGACTTTGTGTATCTGCGCTTCCACGGCCCGCAGGGTAACTACCGAGAGTCCTACGAGCGCGACTTTCTGCACGACCAGGCCGAGCAGATCCACGACTACCTCCACGAGGGGAAAGACGTGTATGCGTACTTCAACAATACCATGGGCGCCGCTTTTGACAATGCCCAAGACCTGCAGCGGCTGGTAGCGGAGCGGGCGTGAGCCGTAGGAATCGCGTCCGGGGGCAGGGTGGCGCTGGTTTCCCGGGTCAGCTCGTGGTAAACCACGGCGGGGGTCTGTGTGGGTAAACCCTGCCTTTTTGAATACAACTCAGGTCCAAAAACGGTGCTATTCTTGTCCCCGCCGAACTAACTTTGGGAGTCATGCTCTTCTTGGTGATAGGGCCGACCGCACGGTTCCACTCAAGGAACAGGCGTTTCCGCGGGCGTGTCAGGCCCGGAAGTAAGACTATCTCTTTGAACGCAGTTGCCTACCTTGTGGCCCCGCTGCTGCATTTTTCGGTTGTCACCACACTGGTATCGCGTCGGGCTGACCTCTGAAAACCGCCTAACGTGTTCAGCTCCGTGCCGCGACCACCCAGGCTGAAACCCCGCTCAGACGAATCAACCTCCTGCCTCCCGCCTCATGACCATCCTTTTGGCTTGCCTGCTGTTTTTCAATGGGCTGTGTTTTCTGCTCTTCGCCTGGGATAAACACAAAGCCCAACGCAAGCAGCGGCGCATAACCGAAAAAACGCTACACCTCGCCACGCTGCCCGGCGCGGCGCCCGGCGCGTGGGCGGCGATGTGGCTGCTCCATCATAAAAACCGCAAAGCCAGTTTCTGGGGCGTTACCCTGGGGCTGACGCTGCTGCAAGGGACGGTGCTCTATTTCGCGTGGCCTTACCTGCAAGCACCGTTTTAACCGGGTTAAACGGAAGTAGAAGGCAAGCTAGGGGTGTTGCTGAGCTGAAGCGCAGATGCGGTGATTCTGTATGGTGCACCTAGAGAACTGTTTCGCTGACTTGAAGTCGGTGAACAGTTAACACTAGAATTAAACAGCACATCATACAGGGCCAAGCAAACTGGAGGTCGGCGTAGTTAAACACCTCGCTGACGAGAGTGACTTTTGCCCCGTTCCAGCCGCGTCGTGCTGAGAGCAGCACTGGCCTGCTACGCTATTTGCCTTCATTACCAAGTGTTTAGAAAGAACGAACAGGGGCCCGGGCATACCCGGTAGGGCTTGGCTGCGCCGAGTTCTGGTTGCCCCCGCCGTTAAGCGAGCTTGTGCTGACGATGAACTCAATCCGCCCCTCCAGTGGCCACTGGTCTAGTTGCCCAAACAAGTCTGCTTATTTTTTATGCACCTATATTGTTGCTTAGGGCAGTGCCATGGAGGCGCGACATTTCAGAAGTCGCCGGTCAGTGCTGCGCGACAACAGGCCGACCAATGGATATCAGCCGCCGTGACAATTTGCACCATGAAAAAATATTGCTCGCCAACTCGGGTGCTTACTTTTCTGGCAATCCTGTCTTGGGGTTCTGCCTGCAACGGGCCAGCTGAAAAAGAGGTACCGAAAGAAAAAGGTAGTGCCTCACATACACTAGCTGACGGGCACCCCAAGCTGATAAAAACCATCGGCTCGCCTCGGTATGGCAATGTCCAATGCAGTCTGCAGGATAAAGCCGGTAATATTTGGTTCGGAACCACAGAGAATGGGCTTTATAAATATGACGGAAAATCGTTTCGCCGGTTTTTAGTGGCCGATGGGCTGAACAGCAATAATATCTATTCCCTTTTGGAAGATAAAGACGGGAACATCTGGATAGGCACTAAAGCTGGTCTTTGCCTTTACGATGGTAAAACCTTGAGCAAAATCCAGATTCCTTTACCAAAAAACCTGCCGCCCAACCAGAATCCCTACTATAGCAACTCGCACGGGGTATCCAGCATGCTGCAGGCAAAAAGCGGAAAGCTCTGGTTTGTAACTATAGATGGGGTGTATGTCTACGATGGCAAGTTTTTTACGCCGTTTATAATTGATGAGGCCGCCAGTGGGATGTTGACCAGTAACGATAAAGTGGAACGGATTTTTGAAGATAAAGCCGGTAACGTGTGGTTTGGAGGACGAACCAACCAAGGGGTGTATCGGTACGATGGTACAGCTGTCACTAACCTTACGTTAAAGGAATTGTATCAAAATGGGCCACAGCCAAAAGCCCATAGTTGGGGCTGGCCTCAAGTGCAAGACCAGAAGGGGAATATCTGGTTCAGCAATTGGGGAGGAGCCTACCGGTTCGATGGCAAATCAATTACTAGTTTTACCAAAAAAGATGGCCTGCCCGGCGAAGTTACCCGGATTATAGAGGACAAAAAGGGGAACCTCTGGTTTGGTGGTGCTGATGGACTTAGCCGTTACGATGGTAAAACGTTTACCCGTTTTGCAACCAAAGATGGACTAGCCAATCCTTGGGTGTGGTCAATTTTGGAGGATATAAGGGGTAATCTTTGGGTGGGTACAAGAGAAACCGGCCTTTACCTTTTCGATGGAAAAGCATTTAGTACCTATTCGGAATATAAACAGCAGCCGGTAGCAGACCAACAAACAAAATTGCATTAACAGGCCATAATGGTCTAACCCAACCCGCCGCTAACCTGGAGCTTGCACCAGACGAGTAGCCATGACCTTGAGGAGGTGTTGCAGGTTTTTTAGGTGTCAGTTCACCGGCTAGCGTGGTCACCTGCGCGTCTGGTCGCCTTTGGTACGAACGCAAAGCACCACGAAATCCGGCCCCCGGGACAACGCACCTTCCTGGTCCTACTCGTCTTGAGCTTGACGTGGCTGGTCGTAGTAGTTAAGTAGACCTTTAGGGGCGTTGTAATTAGTTACCGCAGCATCCATTAAAGCGTCTTTTTACGATAAAAAGAGGGGCCATCTGGCCCCAGACGGTCAGCTTAATGGCCCTACTCGGCGGCTGATAACAGGCTGCCAAGGGCGGATTCTACTGGGCAAAACTACTAACTGTATCAGGCCCGTGCCGGCTCCTTTCAAGCGAGTGCCTGGAGGCGGGCCAGGTGCTGGGCTGTCTGCCGCCGAATGAGAGCAGCGTACAACACAAAGGCCACGTGGCAGGGGAGCAGGGCGGGCGAATGCGGCGGTAAAAGGGTGATGCCCAGCAGGAGGGCGAACAGGCCAAGTGCCCAGCGCCTAGTGGCATAGCGCAAGGTATTCCGCCAGACGGTCGCCGTAAACGGCGTTGCGGTAACGGGCAAGCTGGCCCACCACGCCAGGCGCGGATGCGGACGCTGCGCAAAAAAGACATTCAGTACCCCTAGCCAGAGGAGCATACCCAGAACTAACAGAAGGGAAAACGATAGGGCCATAGGGGAAGCAGGGATAAGGGATAGCGATGGCCTCCGCTAAGTGCTAAGAGGTGGTAGGCCAAATATAGAATAAAAAAGAGGTGCCGTATAGACTTATTCATCACGGCACAGGGCGTGCTAGACGGCACCCAGAAAAGCCTCCTACCGGGCGCGGGTTGGGGCGATGCTACAACCTGTTGATATTGCAGAAGGGGCCCGGAACCACAGAGTACGTTCCGCAGTCAAAGGGAAAGGATGCCCGGCCAGGAAGCCCGGTATCTTTTCCCTTTAAGTTACTGGTTACTTTCCCTGTCCCAAGTCTATTTCCGCAGCTTAGGCCGCGTGGCCATTCGCCGTGTCTTCCTTAGCTCTAAGCTAAACGCGATCAAGAAAATGGTTATGTAAGTCAGATTACGTTAACTGGGCTTGCATTTCAAGTTGAAATCTTACTACTGAAGACTACGTCGTTTTAGTACTAGGCCTTTTGATAGCAGCCAGGGGACAAGGTTACACTAAGGGACCAATTCAAGAAACGGAGCACCGCTCCTAAAACGGCAATGACCGATGCCTTGCCCCTGGATGAAAGGGCAGGCACCGGTCATGGTGGTGATAGCCGGCTCCTGCTGCGGCAGGAAAGCCGCGGCGCTAGGACCGTTCGTTTTCGTTGCCGAGTTGCTGGAAGATATCAAGGCGATCAAAGTGGGCCCGCTTCTCGCTGATTTTGCCGTCGGCAATGGTCAGCAGCATCATCAGGGAAAAGCGCACCCGTTTACCCGCGGGGGCCCCGTGAGGCCGCCCGTTGAACAGCAGGTAGGCCGCAACCTGATTGCCTTCAGCCAGCAGGTGCTGAATGCGAAACGTGAACTCCTCGAACTGGTCAAAGTTCTTCTTCTCGGAGTTGATAAACCCCTGGGCCCCTGCAATGGGGCTGTCTACTTGAAAGTAAAATACGAAATCGGGGTGGCAGAGCTGGGTAACCGTGGCATAGTCTCCCCGTTCAATGGCGGCGTAAAACTGCCGTACGAGCGCTTTGTTGGCTTCCCGCGCGGCTTGGGTTTCCTCAAACATACAAGGCAGTGGGTGGGTTGAGAATGATCGATTACAGGGTGTACGATTCGCCATCCTGCGGCACGAGCAACTGGCTAGCCATGCCTTGCTCCTGCGCGAACGCTAGTAGTTGCTGCCGGGTTAACACGGCGTGGTTAACGGCTTCCAGGTGCGTGGCGATGAGTGTGGCCCGCGGAACAGCCTGATGCACGGCGTACACATCTTCCTGGTTCATGATGATCGAGCCCAAGCCCGTAATTTGGGCATCGCCGGCATTCAAAACCACGACGTCCGGCTGGTACTGGTGCAGCGACTCCTGCACGTAGTGGTTCCACACGGTGTCACCCGCGATATAGAGCGTTTTCTCCGTCGCGTGCTGGAACACCACGCCGCACACTTGCCCCATGAGCTCACCCACCGCCGCCATCACCGTATCGCTGCCGTGCTGGCCCGGCGTCTGGGCCAGGGCAACGCCGTGGAAGGTAGCTCCCTGCAGCAGGCGCACGTCGGTAAAGCCCTGCGACTGAATGAGGGCCTGGTCCTGGGCATGCTGGGTGAAAATGGGGAGGTGTTTGGGGAGCGCCGCCTGCGCCGCGTCGTCCCAGTGGTCGAAGTGGGTGTGGGTAACCACCACGGCGTCCACCTGCGTGAGTTCCGCTACGGGAAAAGGTAAGCCCACGGTGGGGTTGCGCAGGTGCTGGTTGGGGGTGCCTGGCAAAGCCGGCGCGATGCCCTGCTCGGCCAAAAACGGGTCAATTAAAAACGTAACACCGGCATAGTCGAGCCGAAGCGTGGCATTGCGAACGAGTTGAAGGTTCATGCGTGAGGTAGTAAAGGGTGAAGGTGAATAAAGGACTAAACGGTCCAGAATGAAACAAAAAAAGGGCGCCGTCCGGCGCTACGCATCCAAGTGGGAGAGCAGCAGGTGCAGGGCAGCATCAAGGTGCGGCCGGGAATAGCCCGCGCGGGCCATCATTTGCAAGCCGGGAAATGCCAGCACGAGCAG
Source organism: Hymenobacter tenuis (assembly GCF_054780495.1). Taxonomy (NCBI): domain Bacteria; kingdom Pseudomonadati; phylum Bacteroidota; class Cytophagia; order Cytophagales; family Hymenobacteraceae; genus Hymenobacter; species Hymenobacter tenuis. The sequence goes on along the minus strand of NZ_BAAGWF010000002.1, from coordinate 61,652 downwards.
TTGGGCCAGCTCCCGGGCCGGACGCGGGCTGGTGACCGTGCCATCCTGCTGGCCGCGTTCAACGGCGCGGGTCAGCGCTTCCTCGATGAACTGCAAATCCTGCACCACGCGCTGGCGCACCTCGGCATCGTGCGGGGCCAGCTCCACGGCTTGGTTGATGCTCATGCAGCCCAACGCGGGCTCCTCCGTATTTACGTCGGCAAAGAGCGAGTGGAAAAAGGCCTTGATCGCCGGGCGGGCCGGTTGCTGCAGCAGCAGCCGGTGTCCGTCACGGGCTCGGGCCTGGCGATAGGCATCGAATGCGGCCAGGAATAAGTCCCGCTTACTTCCAAATGTGGCGTAGAGGCTGCTCTTGCTCAGGCCCGTCGCAGCCAGCAAATCGGTTAAGGAAGTGGCTTCGTAGCCCTTGCGCCAGAATACTCCCATCGCCTGCTGGAGGGCTTCCGACGTATCAAACTCCTGGGGACGGGACATAAGGGTAAGGAAAGAAATCAGCTACCTATGCTAGGTGTGGGAGCAATCCGGCAGCAAATATACAATTAAAAACCGATCGGTCCAAAACGTGGTTCTTTAAACCTAATGCGTTTAGGCCGATAAAGAGTACTACTACTCCGGCGGTGACCCATGCCGCTAGCCGCCCCCTTGACGGTGAAATCAGCCCCGCGGAGCCCAGGGGGCGATCAAGCCGGGGAGGCCAGCAGGGGTGAAAGCGGGAGCAAAGCAAAGATGGCCTTTCCACAATAGCGGTGATAAGACTATCTTTATCACCGCTCCGGCTTGCAGCAGGTATTCTAGCAACCCCGATACGGGCACATGCGCCTGTAAGTAATACGTAAAGGCCTAACGGATTGACGGCCTACTTAGGGCCGGTGGGCGCAACCGCGGGCTGGGTAAAGCAAGTTCCATTACTGGGCAGTACGCGCCCACGACCCGGTTCCACCGAGTATATTTTGCGGCTGCACCCTTATCATCTCCTTTCGGGTTGCTTCTACCGGCCGAGCTGAATGGGGCTCAGGCTATTCCCGGGAGCCGAAGGGGGGCAGGAGCGTCAGGCCCCGCAGGGCCTGGGGTAGGCTAATAAGCAGCAGAAGGCAGCAGCAGTTAAGGGGAGATAGGTAACCCTGACCGATATTACCGCGAGTAATAATACACGACATCATAGCGCGTGACGGGATCCGTGATCGGGCCATTGCTGGCCACAAATGTAGGCGTGCGAACCCGCAGGGTGTGCGCCGTCAGTTCCTCTACCCGGCTGATGATGCCATCCTGGGCGAGAAGCGTGTTCTGCGCGGGGTCGTAGGTGTAGAAGGGTGCAACGATCGAGGAGCTGGCCCAGGAGTGCCGACTGACTTTGGTGCCCTGGGCCACCAGGTAGTGGGATTCGGGCCTGATCCCGGGAACCGGCTGAGGCAGCAGCGTGCCCTGGGCGCTGTAGGTCTCGCTGCGTTCATAGTCCCAGCGACCTTCCAGGGTGGGCGCGGCCGCTTCTTTATCACAGGCGGTGGCCAGCAGCGCCAGGCTCAGCGTCAGGAGGGATAAGCTTTTGGTCATGGGTGGAAAGTTAAAGTGATGCGGCAAGTGGAAATAGGAATAGGGCCTGGGCCTTGCCAGGCCGGACTACCGGGTATAGTAAATAGTGTACTCCTCGCGCTGGCGCGCGGTGGAGCCCACGATAAAGCGGTAGTCCGTGCGCTGGTGTAAGGTGAGGCGGGAGGACGTCAGCTGCTGAATTGTCCAGCGCTCGGGTCCGGCCCAGAGCGTATCCGCCCGGCGGCGGTAGGGCATCCAGCTGCGCAGACCCGAAAACTTATGGTAGAGGGTATCGGCGGTAAAGGTCAAGGATTGCCCACTGAAGGGACCGGGGCTTCGAAGAAGGGTCAGGCGCTCGAGCAGGTGATTCTGTTCGTCGTAGGTAGCCCGTTCCTTGTGCTCATATTCCCAGCGGCCCAGCAGCGAGCTTTCCGGTTCAGGAGTCTGGGCATCCTTGCCACAAGCGGTGGTGAGCAACAGAAGTAGCAGGGGGTAAAGGCGGGGCATAATCTAATGGCAAACGGTAGTATCACTTCTTCACTGAGCTCGCTGTCAACGAAATGAGTTGCGCAGCAAGAGTCGCGCAAGCTACCACAATACAGGTTGCCTCCATATGCCTTAGCCCGGCCAGCAACCTTGTTTATTGCCCACCCTAGGCCCGCCCGTATGCCCGGTGGCGTTGACCCGTCGGGGCAGAAAGTAGCGACTAAATCATGCCGCAGGTAGAAGCTACCTACGCTTCAAGAACTCGGCGCCACGGAGGGTGCCTAGCTTAACGGCGAAGAAGGGCTTCTGGTCCCGGTACCCCTTCTTTATGAAGGCGCCCGCTTTGCGGCAGCGCGCCTCGGCAGACGCCTTCTTCCAGGGCCCGGCAAGAAAGCACCCTTATTTCATAGCTTCCAGCTCGGTTAGCAACTGCTGGTTAAGCAGGGTATACTCGGCTTTGACTACTTCGTCCTTATCGGCTTTAATCCATTTCAGGGATTGCCGGACCGCCGCGGTTGCTTCTTTCTTTTTACCCTGTTTCTGCAGCAGCCGGGCTTTCCAATAATAGCCTTCGTACTGGTCGCTGGGGCTGGCCAGGTGCGCTTTCAGGAACTCATCCAGCCAGCCGACGGCGGGGGCCAGGTCAGGCTGGTTGGAATTGTAGTAGTAGAGCGCCGCCGTGAAATAGGGTTTTTGCTTACCCTGCATCGCTTCCTGAATCTGGCGTAAAATCAGTTGCTCCGAGGTTGCGCGCAAGGGAATGCGGACCTGCGTTCGCTCCCAGCTCAGGGTGAGGTCTGCGGTAGCAAGGCCCAGGTTTTCCAGCATAAGCAGCAGGCTTTCCTGGGATTCGGCCAGCGGGGTGGCGGGGGCAGTAAAGCGCACGACGTCCAGCTGCGGTTGGTATTCATACGCCCCCCACTGGGCCGTGTCGCGGTTGAGAATAATGGTCCAGTCGGCCTTGTTGGGGATGGTGAACAGCGAGTAGGTGCCGGCGGGCACGGCCTGACCACCCAGCAGCACTGCTTCCCCGAAGCGAATTTTGGTGGCTCGGTTGGCGCCCGTGCGCCAGACCTGGCCGTAGGGAACCAGTCCCCCAAAAGCGGTGCGCCCCTTAAGCGAGGGCCGGCCGTAGCTTAACTCCACAAAGGAGGTGGAAAAAGCGTGGCGCATCGTAACTGCCGGGCTCGCCGGCGGCACCGTAAGCTTGGTTTGGGCGGGGGCGCTCCCGGCAGCCAAGAGGAACAGGGCGGCCAGCAGCCCGGGCAAGAGTTGTCTCATGGCCCTAAATATAGGCGGCAGGGGCGGGCCCCTGCTGCCCCTGCGCCCAACGGATGATGGGGGCGGGGCAGGCTCCCGGCAAAGCCGCGGGCGTATTGCTGTATTTTGGATACGCCCGGGAAAGGCCACCCGCTGCGGACAAGGCGGCAGAGCCCGCGCTCAATTTCGAGATGCAGCAATGATGCATCTCGAAATATAATCTATCTTCGCGCTTCATTATTTGGGTACAGAGGGCGTGCAGAATTGGCATAGAACCGTTGCTTGGGGACTTATCGTCCTGCTGATTCGGGTGTTTACCCCGGAAGCAGCCGTGCTGCGCCTGCACCTGCACGACCATACGGCCGATCAGCCAGCCCTGGCCCTGGCCTCAAAAACGGGCCACAAGGCCGTGCTGTCAACGGAGCACCAGCATTGCCACGTTGAGCAGTTTTACGATGCGCCGTTCCAGCCCGCCCTGCCCGTTTGCTGGAGCGCGCCCGAGCGCCTACGTGCCTTTGCCACCTACCGGCCGCAGGCTCCCATCTGCCGGGCCTCCCACTTGCTGGATGGGGCCAGCCTGCGCGGCCCCCCGACCGGCCGCGCGTAAGCTTTTTCCTGGCCGTCCGGGCGGCGGGACAACTCCCCAGTACGCGCTGCCTTCGCATGCCCGTTGGCTGGCCACGGCTGCCCACGCGCTCCGCCGCGCCGGGGCAGCGGCGGCTACCTGCGCCCGGGGGCGGCCGCTTCCGGCTGCGGGGCGGGAAGCCGGCGCTGGCGCGGCAAGTCACGCCTTTTTCAGGTCAACCGTAGCGGCCCCGTGATACCGGCCCGGCCGCCTTAGCCGGCCGCCATCCCTTTTGTTTTTTGGACTTCAACCCGCCCCAGTGCTTTGCTGCCCGGGGCCGGGCATGCCTGCTTTTCATGCACCGACTTCTTCTGTTTCTGCTGCTGCTCCAGCCCGTGCTGGGAGCGGGGCAATCCCTTACGGGGCACATTGAGGGCCACGTAAAAAGCCTAAACGGCTCCGGCCTGGATGGCATTTCCATTCTGGAATCCACCGGCCGCTTTTCCGCTCTTAGCGGGGCCGACGGACACTTTTTCCTGGCCCTGCCCCCGGGCGAATACACCCTGATCACCCGCAGCCTTAGCCACCAGGAAGCCCGCCGCGCCGTAGTGCTGAGCGCGGAAAGCCCCACGGTAACCGTGGATTTTGTTTTGTCGCCCACCACCACGGCCCTGCAGGAAGTAGAGGTGCTCGGCCGCAAGGAAACCACTTACAAAAGCGAGTACAGCTTGGTGGGCACCAAAACGGCTACCCGCCCACTTGACGTGCCGCAATCTATCTCGACCGTGACCAAGGAGCTGATGGAGGACCGCCAGGCCCTGCGCTTACCCGAAGTCGTGAAAAACGTGACGGGCGTCACGCAGTATTCGCATTACGACGACCTTACCATCCGGGGCTTCCGCAACGGCTACGAGAGCGGCTTCCGGCTGCTGAATGGCCTGCGCTCGGGCTTCAGCTACGGCAACTCGTTTACCCAGGCCCCGCTCACGGTAAACCTGGAGCGGGTGGAAATCCTCAAGGGCCCCGGGGCGGCCCTCTACGGCGATATCAACCCCGGCGGGACGGTGAACATGGTCACCAAAAAGCCGCTGGACGTGGCCCGGCAGGCCGTCTCCTTCTCCACCGGCAGCTATAACACCATGCGGGCCACGGCCGACCTGACGGGCCCGCTTACCGAGCAGAAAAACGTGCTCTTCCGCTTCAACACGGGGTTTGAGAAGTCCAATACGTTTCGCCGCGTGAATGACACGCGCTCGCTGATGGTAGCGCCCACCGTCACGTTTCGGCCCACCGACAAAACCACGCTTAACGCCGAGCTGGTGTACACCCACATCGACGGCTACCTTGACCGGGGCCTGCCCATCCGCGGCGGGGACCTGTACGCCCTGCCCCGCTCGTTTACGCTCAGCCAGCCCAGCGACTATTTCCGCACCAGCACCTACTACCTGAACGCCTCCCTAAACCACCGCTTTACCAACTGGCTCTCGTTTAACGCCTCCTACCTCGACTTCACTTACCGGGAGGACCTAAGTGAGCACCGCACCCTGAACTCCTACGCCGACGCGCCGGCCAACACGGTGATGAACCTGCGCTACTTTGACCGCCGGGCCGAGGAGTACACCAAGAACCTGGCGTCCTACTTTGTGCTGACCGCGGCCACCGGTCCGGTGCAGCACAAGGTGGTAACGGGCGTGGACTATATCCGCTTTACCACCGACCCGCAGAGCACCATGTTCGAGGCCCGGCGCAAGCTGGTGGATGGCGTGGCAACGCCCCTGACCTTCGATCTGAAAAATCCCCGGTACGAAATTCAGGACCCCACCACGTATGTGCGCCGGCCCCTGCCGCAGTTTTTCGTTGATTACCTGAACGCGGTCTACCATACCACCGGCCTCTACGTGCAGGACCAGCTGGCGGTGACGCCGCGCCTGAGCCTACTGCTGGGCGCGCGCTACGAGCTGTTTGCCGATGAGCGCGACTACGGCAACGGCGCGCAAACCATTCCGCAGCGCCGCCTGCTGCCCCGGGCCGGCCTGACCTACGTGCTCCGGGATAATCTCAACTATTTTGCCTCCTACAGCGCCGGCTTCCGGCCGCTCAAGCCGGAGTTTCTGCGCTCCCCGGAGCGCTACGGCCGCAGCACCCCCTTCGCTACGGAAACCAGCTACCAGGTGGAAACCGGCCTGAAGGGTGAGTTTTTCAACAGGGGTTTGCTGGCTACGGTGGCCGCCTACCAGATTGTAAAGCGCAACCAGCTGGTGCCCACCAATGACCTGATGCCCGACGGCACGACGGTGTACCGCCAGAACGACCTGGTCCGCTCGCGCGGGGCCGAGCTGGAGCTGACCGGCAACCTGCTCTCCACCCTGAACCTGAACGCCACCTATGCCTTCAACCACTCCCAGGTGCTGGATGCGGCCCTGCCGGTGGAGGAAGGCCAGCCCCTGGCAAATTCGCCCCGCCACTCGGCCGGCCTCTGGACCAAGTACACCTTCGTGACGCCCACGCTGCGCGGGGTGGGCCTGGCCCTGGGCGGCAACTACGTGGACCGGCGTCGCACTGAAAACCAGGTGCAGAACACCACCACCGGTGAAAGCTACTGGGCCCACTGGCCGAGCTACACGACGCTGGATGCGGCCCTGTTCTACACCACCGGCAAGTTCAGCTGCCACCTGAACGTGAACAACCTGCTGGATACCTACTACTTCGTCGGCGGCTACGATTTTTTCCGGGCCAGCCCCGGCGCCCCCCGCCACTTCATGGCCACGCTGGGCTACTCGTTTTAATGGTTTGCCTTCCTATTCCGCTTTCCCAACCACATGACTTACCTACTTGAAGCCCGGGAGCTGCGCAAGCAGTACGCCGGCAAGCTGGCCCTGCGCGGGCTAAACCTGCAGATTGCCCCGGGCGAAATCTTCTGCCTGCTGGGCCAGAACGGGGCGGGCAAATCCACCACCATCAACCTGTTTCTGGGGTTTGTGCAGCCCACCTCGGGCGCGGCCTTCGTGAACGGGCTGGAAGTGGCCGCCCAGCCGCTGGCAATCAAAAAGCACCTGGCTTACATCCCGGAAAATGTGATGCTCTACCCCCACCTGACGGGCCTGGAAAACCTGGCTTTGTTTAGCAGTCTGGCCGGCTATAAGTATCCGGAACGGGAGCTGCGCACCTACCTGCTCGACGCCGGCCTGCCGGCCGAGGCTGCGGCGCGCCGGGTGGGCACTTACTCCAAGGGCATGCGCCAGAAGGTGGGTATTGCCATTGCTGTGGCCAAACGTGCCCAGGTGCTGCTGCTCGACGAGCCCACCTCCGGCCTGGACCCCAAGGCCAGCAACGAGTTTTCGGAGCTGCTGCGCCGGCTCAGCGGCGAGGGCACGGCCGTGCTCATGGCCACCCACGACATTTTCCGGGCCAAGCAGGTGGGCACCCGCGTGGGCATCATGCGCGAGGGCGAGCTGGTGGACGTGCGCCCCACCACCGCCCTGAACGCCCAGGAGCTGGAGCAGCTCTACCTCACCTACATGCACTAAAAAGATGATACGAAGCATTGCTCAAAAAGAATTCGTGAGTGTCCGGCGCGACCGGCGCTTTGCGGTGCTCAGTGCGCTGGTGCTTGTACTGCTGCTGACTGCCACCCTGGTGGGGCGCGCCAGTTTCCGCGCCTTGCAGCAGGAGCGGCAAACGGCCCAAGGCACGGTAAACGAGCAGTTTCGCAACCAGCCGGCCCGGCACCCGCACCGGGTGGCCCACTACGGCTCGTTTGCCTTCCGGCCCAAATCGGGACTGAGTTTGCTCGATGGCGGGGTAGACTCCTTCACGGGCAGCGCCGTCTACCTGGAGGCCCACCAGCAGAACAGCGTTAACTTCAGCCAGGCCCAGCAGTCGGGCTCCCTGATTCGGTTCGGGGAGATGACCGTGGCCTTTGTGCTGCAGCTGCTGGTGCCGCTGCTCATCATTTTCCTGTGCTTCGGGGCCTTTACCCAGGAGCGCGAAACCGGCACGCTGCGCCTGCTGCTGAGCCAGGGCATAAGTTTGCGGCAGGTTGCCTGGGGCAAGATTGTGGGCTACAGTCAGGCCGTGGCGCTGGTGGTGGCCCCGGCCCTGGGGCTGGCGGCAGTGCTGCTGTTTACGGGCGAGGAGTTTGCCTCCAATGCCGATCTGGGGGCCCGCCTGGCCCTGTTCGGGCTCAGCTACGCGGTCTACTTTTTCCTGGTGGTGGTGGGCTCGGTGGTGGTGTCGGCCGTGCAAAGCAGCTCCCGCTCGGCCCTGGTTACCCTGCTCGGCCTCTGGATCCTGGGCGGCATTATTCTGCCTAAAGCCACGGCCAACCTGGGGGCTACGCTTTACCCCACCATCAGCAAGGCCCAGCTTGATGCCGACGTGCACGAGCAGGCCCAGCACGGCATTGACGGCCACGACCCGCACGACCAGCGCGCGGCGGCCCTGAAAGCCGCCCTGCTGCAACAGTACGGGGTTGACTCCGAGGACAAGCTGCCCGTGAGTGTAGCCGGGGTACAGCTGGCAGCCGGGGAAGAGTATTCGGCCAAGGTGTACCAGCAGCACTTCGCCGCTCTGAACGCCACCTTTGAGCGCCAGAACCGCCTCTCGGAATGGGCCGGCCTGCTCAACCCCTACCAGGCCATCCGGCCCCTGTCAATGGGGTTGGCGGGCTCTGATTTTGCCCACTCCGTGCACTTCCAGCAGGCCGCCGAAGCCTACCGCTACGCCCTGGTGCAGCGCCTCAACGGCCTGCAGGCCGGGATGGGCTACGGCGACAAGGAGCGCCGCCTCGACGCCCACACCTGGCGGAAGCTGCCGGTTTTCAGCTACCAAGCCCCGCCGCTGGGCTGGGCGCTGCCGCGCCTGCTGCTGCCAGGGGCGGCCCTGCTGCTCTGGGCCGGGGGCTTGTGCGGGCTGGGACTGGGCCTGATTTCCAATTCCACTGACTTATAGACTGATGCGCATATTCTGGATTTTGTTTGCGGCCGAGGGGCGGCATTTTCGCGCCGCCCGCGGCCTGGTGCTGCTGTGCGGGCTGCTGCTGGCCTCCGGCCTCTACGGTATTTACTACGGCACCACCGAAATAAACCGGCAGCGCCAGCAGCTGGCGGCCCTGCCCGAGCTCACCCGCCGCAACGTGGCCGAGCTGCAGGAAAAATTTCCCGGCTCCGCCGACGCCGGCGATATCGGCTACTACCACGCCACCTTCGCCGTCCACCACCCCGATCCGTGGGCGGCCCTTTCGCTGGGCCTGCGCGACGTGAACCCGAGCTACGTGAAGCTGCGCCTGCTGGGGCTGCACAACCAGCTCTACGCCACCGACAATGCCAACCCCCTGAAGCTGCTCAGCGGTAACTTTGACCTGGCCTTTGTGCTGGTGTATCTGCTGCCGTTGCTCATCATTGCCCTGGGCTTCAACCTGCTCTCGGCCGAGCGGGAGGAAGGCATCCTGCCGCTGCTGCTGGCCCAGCCCATTGGGGCGGCTGCGGTGGTGGGAGCCAAGCTGGCCTTTCGCCTCGCCCTGGTGCTGGGGCTGGCGGGGCTGCTTTCTGTGGTTGGCATGCTGTGGGCCGGCGTGCCCTTGGACTCCCGGGTGGCTACCTGGCTGACTCTCACGCTGCTGTATTGTCTGTTCTGGTTTGGCGTGGTGCTGGTTGTCACGGCCTGGCAGCGTACCTCGGCGGTGAATGCCGTGGCTCTGCTGGGCGGGTGGCTGCTGGTAGTAGTGCTGGTGCCCAGCCTGCTAAACCTGGGTGTGGCTGCCGCCCGCCCCGTGCCCCAGGGCCTGGAGCTGACCATCAAGCAGCGCGAGCAGATTCATGCCGGCTGGGACCAGCCCAAAACCCAGACCATGAACCGTTTTTTTGCCCTCTACCCGCAGTGGCGCGACACAACTACCATCCGGGAGCGGTTTGCGTGGCGCTGGTACTACGCCTTCCAGCACCTGGGCGACCAGGCCGTGGCCCCGCAGGCCGCCGCCTACGCCCGCGGCCTGCAGGCGCGCTACGATTTAGTGGAGCAGCTCAACCTGCTTTCCCCGGCCATCAACGTCCAAAGCTCCTTTAACGCCCTGGCCGGCTCCGACTTACCCACCCACCTGGCCTTTCAGCGCAGCGCCACCCGCTACCACGACTCGCTGCGGGCCTTTTACTATCCCTTTCTGTTTCGGAAGGTAGAGTTCACCCACGCCGACTACGCCCGCGAGCCGACGCACACGTTTACCGGCCAGCCCGAACTCGCCACTGCCGTCCGCGGCCTGAGCAAGCTGCTGCTGAGCGTAGGGGCCCTCTACGTGCTCGGCGCCGGCCTGCTGCGGGTGCGCGGCATTTCGCCGCGCTGAGCGGGTTTTTTCTTCTTCCTTTCCTACTGCGTATGGTATTTCGGTTCTGGCTGCTGGCCGCACTGCTCGCCGTTGCCCCCCTGCTGGCCGCGGCTGCGCGCCCGCCTTTTCAGTTTAATGGGATGCGTATTGCCCCCGGCCAGCGGCTTTCAACGTTGCTGCGGGTTGCGGCGGGCAGCGACAGCACCGTCATACCCGTCACGGTGTTTCATGGTCGGCAGCCCGGGCCGGTGCTGGGCATTATTGCCGGCGTGCATGGCTACGAGTATCCCCCCATCCTGGCGGCTCAACAACTGGCCCGGGAACTAAACCCGGCCCAGCTACGGGGAACGGTGCTGCTGGTGCACCTGGCCAACGTACCCGGCTTTCTGGGCCGGCGCATCCAAGTCAACCCCCAGGACAACAAAAACCTGAACCGCGTTTTTCCGGGCCACCCCGGCGGCACCATCACCGAACGGCTCGCCTGGCGGCTCAGCACTGATGTCATCGGCCGCTGCACCCACGTGATTGACGTGCATGCCGGTGACGCCCACGACGACTTGCGGCCCTACGCCGGGTATTACCATTACTTCGACACCCCTGAGCTTTCGGAAAAGGGGCGGCAGATGGCCCTGGCGCTGGGCTTTCCCTACGTCGTGCAGTTCGGCAACGAGGCCAGCCTGGAGAACCAGCCCGTCCTCTACTGCTCCCGCGAAGCCATCAAGCGCGGCATCCCCGCCGTCGATATTGAGTGCGGCCGCTACGGCCTGCCGGAGCAGGAAATGGTGCGCACCATCAAGCAGGCCCTCTACCGCCTGCTCGGCCACTTGGCCATGGCGGGCGAGGCATCCCCCGCCCCCGCGTCGCTGCTGATTGCCCGGCGGACCACCATCACCAGTGAGCACACGGGCTTTTTCTTTCCGCTGGTAAAGGCCGGGGAGCTGGTTTACAAGGGCCGCAAGCTGGGCTACGTTACGGACCTGTTTGGCACCCCCCTGGCCGAGGTGATTTCCCCCGTCCCGGGGGTGGTCCTCTACATGACGGCCACGCCGCCCATCAGCCGGGGAGAAAGCTTGTTCAGCATCGGGCAGGTGCTTTTGCCGGACTAGCACCCAATGTAGGGACGGGCGCTGGTGGCTGGGTGCCAGGTGCCAGTACTGTTTGGGGGCAGAGTAGCCGCGGGGAGGGCTTCTAAAGCGGGGCCGGCAAACTGCTAAGGCAAAAAGTCTGGGCCCGTTCAGGCATACCTCAACAATGCGGCACAGAATTGGCTGCATATGGTTTTCACCATATTCGCTACCCTATGAAAAAGCTTATCTGTCTGCTCGGGTTCTTCGTGTTAAGTAGCTGCCCGGTATGGGCGCAAGCCGACCAGCCCAGTGTTATCGTGGTGCGCACTATTGAGGTGGGCAATAAGCTGTTCGTGTATACTGCTCGGGGCGGCCAAAAAGCCGAGGTCCAGGAACTTAAATTTAAGCCGGGCAACTCCTTTGAGGAGGCCACGGCGCAGTACCAGCGCCTGATTGCCTTGTACATCGAGCAAGGCTATGCGCTGCAAAGCACCATGACCCTGGATAAAACCTATCCCAACAACACCTACATTTTTGTTAAAACCCCAAAGTCGTAACCCGCTATGAAAAAGCTTTTCTATGTTCTGGGCTTCCTGCTGCTGTGGAGTACCTGCCCGGTGCTGGCGCAGACCGAGCCCGATATTATCGTGGTGCATATCAATACTGCCGCGCGCAAGGTGGCCATTACCCGCGGGGAGGGCAAAACTGAAATTACGGAATTCCGGACGCGTTTTGGGACGGAGAAGTACTTGTCGGACGTGAACGAGGCCTATTACACCACCATCAAAAAGCTGCTCGGGGAGGGCTATGTCTTGCAGGAGCGCCTGGACTCGGTCCCCACTGCCTCCACTCTGCTGTTCGTCCGCCCCCCCAAGCCCTAACCACTATGAGAAAGCTGGTTTATCTGGTCAGCAGCCTGCTGCTGCTGACCAGTTCACCCGGGCGGGCGGCCGGAGAGGATCCGGCGGTCGTGGTGGTGCGGGTGTTTGAGCACAGCGGCACCGTGCGAGTAGTGATGATGCGGGGGCCGGATAAACCCGAGGTGGTTGAGTTTGAAGGGGGCACCGATGACGTGGCCGCCATTCTATCCGTGCGCGGCTACTATGCCATTTTTTCCCGGCTTCACCAGCAGGGATACGTGCTGCAATCCACTATTCCCGGAGCCTCGAGCGGGGCCGCCGCCATCAGCACGATGATCTTTGTCAAGGCCCCCAAGCCCGGACCAGGCGCCAAGCTTGACCCCGGCCAGGTAGGGGAGTAAAAAGATCCTCTGGTGCGCGTACTAATGACGCGGGCCCGCGGTAACTAAAGACCTAGGACGCTAGCTTTTCTATCAGGTAGGGCCGCCTGGTAGCTGGGTCGGGCCCGGGCCGAAGCGTGGCCCAGCCTAGGTATATGAGTGGGAAGCGTTGGCTCCTGGGTAGCCGTCGTACCGGAAGCCGGGTAGCGGGAGCCTCCCTCCGGCCTTACCACGCGACGCCCACCCGAAAGCCGACCGGCCAGTAAAAGCCACTGGCCCCGTAGTCACTCATGCCCCTATCGAAGTGGTTGCCGGGGAGCGTGGCCCGGGTGTGGGAGGTGCGCAGGCCCAGACCAAGGTACAGATCCAGAAACACCGGCAGGTCGGGCAGAAAAAACTGGTTGCCCACGACGGCGTTTAGGCCATACCGGTCTACGGTTTGCTGCTGGGGCCGCACCCGGTATTCGTAGTAGGCTAAGCCATTCGTGGCCACTTCGGCCTGCCAGCTGGGCGCCTGAAATTCCAGCTGGAAGTGCTGATACTGGGGGCCGTACCCCAGGTACAACCCTTCCAGGGCTGGCGTCATCTCCGGCAGGTACATACGGTGCTGCAGGGCCAGGCCATAGCCCCGCACCTGCGGGCGGCCCTCGCTTACAGCCGAGCTGATTTCCTGCACGGTGCCGTAGTAGAGCTGAGGGGTAAGGACGAGGGCCTGCCGCCGCGCCGGGCCCCACCGCTTTTCGACGCTTACCTGGTAGCCGCTCGCCAGCATCGGTACCAGATCAACCATCACCGTATGGGGCCGCGCGGCAGTAGGGCGCCCGGGCGGCCCCGGAGGCTGGGCCTGAGCCTCGGCCAGGCCGGCGCAAGCCACGCCCCACCCAAGGAGCCCGCAAGTAACTACACCCGGGCGCATCACTTGCTTGGCGTAATCGGCAGTTTGCTCAGGGGCGTGAGCACCCCCTTGCGGTACCGGTACTGGTAGAGCCCTCCGGGTCCGATTGCCAGCAGCTGGCCGCGGTGCGGGATAACGTCCGATACGTTCACGTCGAAGGTTTGCAGGGGCTTCAGCTCCGGAGTGTTCTGGGTGTCGAAGACTTTGAGCTGGTCTTTGTCGCAGACAAACAGCAGGGTGCTGTCGACTCCCAGCCCCAGCGGGTGCTGCATGGGGTAGGTGCGGGCCAGGCGCGGCTGGCTGAGGGTAGTCAGGTCAATGACTTGCAGCTGGTTGGGCCCGCCCCCGCAGGAGCGGCCGTCACGCAGGGTCACGTAGGCATACCGCTCGTCCACCACGACCGGGTCGCAACTCATCACGTGCTCATAAAAAGCCACCTGCTGGGGCTGGGCGGGCACGGAAGCATCAAAAATATACATGCCGCGCTGGGTACCCAGAAACAGGTAGGGCGGGCGCGGGTAGATGGTTTCAATGCCCAACCCGAGGGGTACCACCACCCCGCGGGCCGGGGCGGCGGGCGTGCTTAAGTTAAACAGACGCAGGCTCTGGTTATCAACCACGTAGAGGGTCTGGTTCAGCACCGTAAAGCGGGCCAGGGACCCGCCTTTCCCATCCGCGGCGGCCAGGTCGGCGCTGGCGGGCCTGGCGTCGCCATTGGCACTGCAGGCGCCCAGGCCGAGGGCCAGCAGGGCGGCGGCTACCGCCCGGGCAAGAAACGTTGAAAGTAAAGGCATAGGGCCAAGCGGCTAGAGGCTATAGTTTCTGCCAGCCTACCACGACGGCGTCGGCCGGGCGGTTTTGGGGCTGGTACTCCACCGGAATGTCGCCGTTTTCGGGCATGGCCAGCTCCGGAATGGCCTCTCTGAGCCGGTACAGTAGGCGAGCGGCCGGTGGGTTGGACAAATCAAACGTAAGCAAGTCGGAGCCACTGTCGGCGTACAGCAGCGCGCCCTTCATGGCCACATCCACGTTGCCCGGAATCCGCAAAAAGGCCACCGGCTGGGGGTGAGCCGGGTTTTCGTTGTTGATGATATGGATGCCCTCGTAGCGCTCGTTAATAAAGAGGTAGGGGTCGTGGAGGTAGATTTTGCCCGTATTGTGCAGGGGCTGCGGGGGCAGCACGGCCACGGCCTGCTCCAGCTGCGGGCGGGCCATGAGCAGGGGTTTGTAGCGGGGCAGGGGTATTCGCTCAACCGGGTCTATAATGGGGCAGGCCGAGAGGCTCAGCAGCAGGGTAGCCAGCAGCAGGGTAGCGTAGAATTTATGCATAGCAGCAGGGAAGCAGAGGCGCTATGGTCAGGAGCCCTGGCCACCGCGGAAAGGTTGCATAGCGATGCAGAGCTTTTCCTAATCCCACTCATCTAATATGCCGGGTTTGCAACTGCCCTGCTCGCCCTGGCTGGCGGGCTATCAGCGGCTGAGGGCAGGGGCCCGCAGTCCCAGTCGATGGCGCCGGAGAAACTCCCGCTGGGAGCTTTTCTTCCTGGGAGCTCCCCAGGCAAAAGCGAGGTGAGCCGGGGTGCTGTGCCACTGCTCGCGCGGACCGCGAAAGTTCTTCGGCAGGGGTTAGGTAATCTCCTCAGGGAGCTGCCAGTTCGTTTGCTCGGCCCAAGCCGTAGCGGCCTGGTAGAGCAAGTAAAAAACCGGTTCTTTCAGGTAGAGGTAGCCCGCGATGCTGCGGGGAAACACCGCGGCTGCCCGCTGCTTCAGCAGCCCGTACGCCTGGCGGGCGGCGGGCTGGGCCCGCAAATAGTCCCGCAGCAGCAGGGCAAAGCGGGTGTTAAACCGTCCGGCCTCACGCAGGTGCAGGTGCATGCGCCGCTCCCCCGGTGGTTCGCGCAGGTATTGCTTGCGCAGCTGGGGGGAGCCCTCGGGCAGATCGGCAAACTCGTCGTAGACGTACCCGGGCCGGAGCTGAAACCCCGCCTGGGTAAGCTGGTGGGTTAAAGCCTGGGTTTGCGAGAGGTCGGCCACGGTAAGCTGCACGTCCAGCACATCCTTGGCCGCCAGGCCCGGCACCGCCGTGGAGCCGATGTGATCCAGGCGCAGCAGCCAATTCCCGGCCAGCGCCGTGAGCTGCTGGGCCAGAATGGTATACTCCGCGGCCCAGCGGGGTTGGTAGGGCAGCAGGACTACCGGCCGGGATAAGGCAAAAGGGGGAGACTTTGACATGCCAGAAACACCTGCTAGGCTCTGGCGCGAAGATACGTATGGCCTGGCTGCGCGCAAGCAGAACTCCGGCCCTCTGGAAGACCCCTCAACTTTCCCACAGCCTGATGGGGCGGGTGGCTTGAGGGGCCCCTTGTTCGGTTTTGTAGCATTCTTGCCGTATGTTTTAACCAGCGGTAGTTCGACCGTTCAAGCACTGCATGAGAAAATTAGTTACCATTGGAGCAGGAGGGCTGCTCAGCCTGCTGGGCGTGTGGCTGGGCCGGCAGCTGCACTCACTTACAGCAGTACCCGCCCCGGCAGCCGCCGGGTCTGGGGGGGCGCTGGCAGGTAGCCTGGTGTTACTGCTGCTATGCGCCCTGCTGGCCATCGGTATTCACGAGCTGGGCCACGCCCTGCTGGGGCGCTGGCAGGGCTTTCAGCTGCAGTGGCTTACCGCGGGGCCGTTTCGCTGGCAGCGAGAGGGAACGCAGATTCGGTTGCGCTGGAATCCCAGCCTCTACGCCGCGGGGGGGCTGGTCGTGAGTGTCCCCACCGGTGACCACGACCTGCGCCGCCGCTACCTGTACTTTGTGGCGGGAGGCCCCTTGGCCAGCGTGCTGGGGGCCGGGCTGGGGCTAGGAAGCTACGCCCTGCTGCCACCCAGCGAGTCCGGCAGCCTGCTCGGCCTCAGCTTGGCCATGACCGGCGCCGTTTCCGGAGCCATGGCGCTGATGACCCTGCTGCCCCTGCGCCTGGGGGGAGCTCCCAGTGATGGGGCCCGCCTTCTGACCCTGCTGCAAGGAGGGGCGGCCAGCCACCTTGAACTGACCGTGCTGGCCGTCACCAGCCGCTCCGTGGCCGGCACCAGGCCCCGGGAACTGCCTTTAGCCGCGTTGCACTCGGCTCTTCCGCTGCCGGATGTCCTGGCCGGCAAGCCCTTTCTCTACCATTACCTATACCTGGCCGCCCTGGACGGGGGGCAGCTCGCTCTGGCGGAAGAGTACCTGCTGGCCTACCAGTCTCGGGTGCACCAGCTGCCGGCTGCCCTGCGGGAAACGGTCTGGCTGGAAGCTGCCTTTTTTGCCGCCGCCTTTTCCCATGATCTGGCCGCATCCCAAACGTTTCAGGGGCAGGCCGCTTCCTCCGCCTTAACGGCCCCGGATGCCGCCCTGCGCGTGTCCGCCGCCCAAGCGCGTCTGGGGGGAGATGCCCCCCAGGCCCGTGCGCAAGCCCAAGCTTGCCTGCGGGCTCTGGCCGGCAATACCGACCGGGGCAGCAGCGTATTTTACACCGAATGGCTGCACGACACCCTGGCCTGGGCTGCCCGGAAGGAAGCAAACTGAGCCAAAGTAGTGAGCCAGGGTACCAGGCTGGAAGCCGGGTGGTCCGGCTTCTAGCGTTCCTTTGCCATATTCGTTTTACCCGCGAAGTAGCCTTCGAGAGCCCAGGAGCGCACCACCCCGGGTCAGGCAGCTCGAATCACGGCGACCAGCTCGTCGGATCCGCCCCCTCCTGGCCGGCGGGGGCGGCCAGCGCCCAGCGCTACGAATCGCCTGGTTGGGTTAGGCCAGTGGCCGTACGGGCAGTCCCTGACTCCGTCAACTTTCTTGCTGCCGGAGAAAAGAGCGATTATCCCGGCGCTGGGTCAGTCGGGACGGCTCCCCAACCTTGCCCCCAGGCCTGCGTTAAACCTGTCAGCTCTGACTATCTGAGAATAGAGTTGAAAAGCTGTTTTCACCCGTGAGTTTATTGTAAAGCCTAGGTAAAAGCCATTTTCTCCCGGAGAAAGAGCAGCTGATTGAAGCTGGCGCCCGCCCTCAACAAGTACAGCGTTTATTACCCACAAAACTTTCCAAAGCCTAAAACGATGAGGAGACTACCCGTCTATTTGTTATTGGACACCTCTGGTTCCATGACCGGCGAACCCATTGAAGCAGTTAAAAATGGTGTTCAGGTTATGATCAGTTCGCTGCGGCAGAATCCGCAGGCGATTGAGACTGCCTTCATCAGCATCATCACTTTTGATAGTGAGGCCAAGCAAGTGGTGCCGTTAACCGATTTGGCCTCGTTTCAGATGGTGGACATCAGAGCCACCGGCACTACCAGCTTGGGCGAGGCCCTGAAGTTGGTTTCCACCTGCATGGACAATGAGGTTACCAAAACCACGGCTGAGCAGAAGGGCGACTGGAAACCCCTGGTGTTTATTATGACGGATGGAATTCCCACCGATGACTGGCAGCTGGGCCTGGAAGAATTCCGAAAGCGGAAAACTGCCTTTACCGTGGCCTGCGCCGCCGGCAGCGCCGCCGACTCGGCGTTACTAAAGCAAATCACGGAAAATGTCGTCAGCCTTGACACGGCCGACAGCCAGAGCATCGCCAAGTTCTTTACCTGGGTGAGTGCCTCCATTGGCGTTTCCTCAACCAAAGTGGAAGATGGGGGCCAGGAAGTAAGCGGGATGGGAGAGCTGCCGCCGCCGCCGGCTGAACTGAATATAGTTACGTAAACAAGGGGCATCTCCCTGGGCAAAGAAGAGGCTGGAGGAATTCTTCATCAGCCTCTTCCTTGTTTTCGCCAGTAGCAGGCCCTGCCCCGCAAGGCCATCCGGCACCATTAAGCTGCCGGATGGCCGGAAGCAGCATCCCGGGAGACGAGCAGGGAGCAGCCTTAAAAACGAGTTTAACACAGTAAGCCCAACAGCAGGAATGGCCGATGCAAAACAACTGGTGACTGATCTTTTCAAAAGCAACGGCATTCTCATTCCCGAGCACCGGATGAAGTTGTTCGACCGCTTTTTACAGCAGGAGCAGAGCCTTGCCATTCTTCACCAACTCAGAAAAAATCAGGATCAACTCATGGCCAACTGGAAAACCGAGGAAAGAATAGCTGAAATCGTGCAGCAGCCCATTCGCATTCCAAACGCCACCGTGGGTAAACCTTATGCCGCTCCCTTTGACTTCGAGCAGTATGGCTGGACTGACTTGATCGCCTTCCGCATCGAAGGCCTGGAAGCCCTGGGACTAACGTATAGCGCCGAAAACAACCAGATTACCGGGGTCCCTACCCAAAGCGGGGACCTGAAGTTTGCGGTTTTCTTTAAAGTGGAAGGGCAGGCGGAGGACGCTTCCTTCCACCAAAAAGACATTCCGCTTATCATCAACCCGGATCCGAAAGGCCTCTGGAAAAACCTGGAAAGCGACCGGAATGATCCCTACTGGAAGGAAGACGATGTCACCTTGTTTGCACCCCTGGGCGACCGGCACCTGCTGGTGTCCTCCAAACGCGGGCGCTCCCACGCCAACGTGGGTTCCTTCCGGGAAGATGACTTCGCCTTCAAGGAGCTGCCCAACGGCTGGAACGTGGTCGTGGTGTCGGATGGGGCCGGCAGTGCGAAACTGGCCCGGAAAGGGTCGGCGCTGGCCTGCGCCGGCGTGGTCAACTATTTTCTGGATTCCGCGTCCGTGGAAAGCATGGCCGAGTTTGACGTCTTGGTGGAGCAGCACGCCAGCCAAACCGGGGAGGACACCCTGAAAAATCTGAACCGTTGCGTGTACAACAACCTGGGCAAAGCGGCTTTTCAGGTGCACAAGCAACTGGAAAGCTTCGCCAAGGCCCAGGAGCTCACCTTGAAAGATTTGAGCAGTACGCTCATCTTCACCCTGTTTAAAAAGTATGACGTGGGCTACGCCTTGCTGTCCTTTGGGGTCGGCGATTGCCCCATTGCCGTGCTTAGCTCAGACGTGTCCGAGGTGACGCTCATGAACTGGATCGACGTGGGTGAATTCGGGGGCGGCACCCGGTTTATCACCATGCCCGAGATTTTCCAGAATGAAAAGTTCGCTACTCGGTTTGGGTTTAAACTGATCGACGACTTTTCGTACCTGATCATGATGTCGGACGGCATTTATGACCCCAAGTTCGTGGTAGAGGCCAGCCTGCCTGATATAGCCAAGTGGCAGGAGTTTCTGGCGGATTTACAGGGCCAGAATGAAGACAAGGCTGCGGTAGAACTGAGCACCACCAACCCCGACATTGCAGCGCAACTCTCCCACTGGATGGATTTCTGGAGCCCCGGCAACCACGACGACCGAACCCTGGCCATCGTGTTCTAGCTCGTGGCGTGACCCTGCCCCGCCCTCGCCCCGGAAACAGAGCCCTTCCTTTACTATAGACCTGAACCTGTGAGCCAAAGCACTAGCAGTAACTTTCTTAATACACCGGCCCGAACCGTGAGGTCGGTGCCGTCCCTTACCACGCCGGGTAAAATTTACCAGTACGTGGATAACGGTGAGCCCATGCGGGGTGGCATGAAGGACGTGTATTTCGGGCCCGACCGATCGTACGTGGTCGCTTTTTACCGTGACAAGCAGGATTACAATTCCCGCGAACGGCTGCGCAAGCTTGTAACCCAGTATTACGATAGCTTCTTCAACCGGGAAGGTGGCCAGTACTACCAGGAGCTGTACTGCTGGCCGACCGACCTGGTGGAAACCACCGACGGGAAAGTAGGCTTGATTGTGCCTACTTATAACAAAAACTTCTTTTTCGAGAAAGGCTACGCCACCAGCGACGGCATTAAAGGCAAAGAGAAACAAGGCTTGTGGTTTGCCTCGGCCAAGTTTCGTAACCCTCAGTTTGCCTTGCGCCTGGATGAAAGCGAGTTAGGCACCTGGCTGAGCTATTTCCAGATCTGCGTCAAAATTGCCCGGGGTGTAAAACGCCTGCACGCCGCCGGGCTGTCCCATTCCGACTTATCTTACAAAAACGTTTTAATTGACCCGGTCAGCAAATCCGCCACCATCATTGACATTGACGGGCTGGTAGTACCGGGGCTATACCCCCCGGATGTTATCGGCACGGCCGATTTTATTGCCCCGGAAGTCCTGGCCACCAAGCACCTGGAGCTGCGCGACCCGAACCGCAAGCACGCCAACCGTACCACCGACCTGCATGCCCTGCCGGTCATGATTTACCTGTACCTGCTCTACCGGCATCCGCTGAAGGGCGGGAAGGTTAACTCCCTGGATACGGAACAGGACGACCTGCTGTCCATGGGGGAAAAGGCCTTGTTTATTGAGCACCCGACCGACCACTCCAACCGGCCTAAACTGGATCAGGTCTCGAAGTGGACGTTGCCCTGGGCGGATGTTGCCAAGCTGCCCTACACCATTACCGGCCCCTACCTAAAGGCCCTATTTGATCAGGCCTTTGTTGCCGGCCTCCACGATCCTAACCAGCGGCCGAACGCCGACCAGTGGGAGCAGGCCCTGCTCAAAACCACTGATCTGATGCAGCCCTGCAGCAACCCCAGGTGCCAGCAGAAGTGGTTTGTGTTTGACAATACCACGTCGCCCAAGTGCCCGTTTTGCGGCACGCCGGTAAAAGGCACCCTGCCCGTGCTGGACCTGTACTTTGAGTTTAAGCCCACGGTCTGGCGCCCGGAAAACCACCGCCTCATGGTTTACCACAACCAGTACCTGTTCCAGTGGCACGTAAACCGGCACGTAATCCGAAATGAAAAACTGACGGCCGAGCAAAAGACCCCGGTGGGGTATTTCACTTTCCACCACAACAAGTGGGTATTGGTCAATCAAACGCTCACCTCCCTGAAAGACCTGACCGAAGACAAAGACATACCCGTGAACACCATGGTCGATCTGACCGACGGCAAGAAGCTTTTGCTCTCCAAGGAAGAGGGCGGCCGGGTGGTGGTGATCACCATGGCCAATACGTAGCGCCCCGCCGGCCCCCGCCAGCCAGAATGAGCCGAGCAGTTGAGAGGAACACTACCCTTAAAACTTACTAACCCTTACCCCGATGAGAATCAAGCCGCTAGGAATTATTGTTGTTTTATTGATCATGGGGGTGCTGGGCTACTTCGCCCTCCGTCCTCATTTGTCAGGCGGGCCCAGTGACAGCGCTGCCTCCGCTACTACCTCGCCCACCATACCCGGCAGCAACCGGCCCCGGGAGGCTACCGCGGAAGTGCCGGCTGCCGCAACGACCCCCCCTACGGCCCCAGCGGCCGGCACTACCGAGGAAGCCCGGGAGTTTAGCTACGCGCCCGAGAAACCGGAAAATGGCACGCTGCGGGGGGTAGTGGAAGTGGGGGCCACGGGCTTTAACTCCTTTGTTATCAACATGGACCGCCAGAAACGCTGGGAGATTGTGTCCAAGGATTTTGGCGAGTCCCTGGCCTACGAAGGCCTGGCCACCACCGAAGACATTCGAGCCGGGCTTAAAAAGTACCTGTCCGCCATGTTTGACAAAGGCGTGGCCAACAGAAACATGCACTTCGTGATTTCCTCGGGCGCCCAGAAAGAACCTAAAACCGCCATTATCAGCAACGAGCTGAAGAAGATGGGGTATGTGGTCAACAACGTAACCGCCGAGCAGGAAGGCAAGCTGGGCTTTAGTGCCACCGTGCCGGCCGCCTTCGCCGATAACTCTTTCCTGGTGGATATTGGATCCGGCAACACCAAGATCTCCTGGCAGGAGAATGGGCGCCTGCAATCCGTTGAGCTGCCGGGCGCCAAATACTACGAAAAAGGAACCGCCGATGAGCAGGTCTACAACCAGGTGAAAGCGTTGGCGGCTAAAATACCGGCCAACAAGCGCAACGTAGGTTTCATCCTGGGGGGAGTGCCCTTCACCCTGGCCAAGCAGCACCGCAGAGGAGAAGAAAGATACACCGTCTTGAAGGAGCCCGCCAGCTACAAAGCCGCCGACAAGAAAATGGCCTCGGGCTTAACCATCTACAAGGGCTTGGCCGAGGGGACCGGCACGGACACCTTTGTGTTTGACTGGGATGCCAACTTTACCATCGGGTTTTTGCTTAGCCTCAACCAATAAGTTTTCTTGCCATGAGTTTCTTAAAGCAGTTGTTGACGCCGTTCGTGGAGTTTGAGGACGATTCCACGCAAAAACCGGCGCCACCAAGTCCCCCCGCGGTGGCGCCACCCGTTACGGCGCCCCCCGCGGCGGCGCCGGTCACGCCTTCCTTTTTGCCCCCGGCAGCACCCGCGCCCCCCGAGAACGCCCAGCATCCGCTGATCAATGGCCCGGCCACCCCCATCCCGATTCCGGATCAGGTGCCCACTTACTCGGCCGGAGGCACCATCACGGAACCCCTGCCCGAGCACGAACAGTATTTTGAACGGCTGATTGATGAGGCGAATGCCCGCAATCCCTTGTTCCACGGGCCTGACTACAAGGAATTTGTGGACAGCAAACTCGACATTGACGACATCCAGGACGAAGCCATTAAGTACCAGACCGCTTACAACGTGCTAAAAAGTACCGGCCTCACCAAGGAAAAGCTGCTTTCCACTGGCCAGGAATACCTTAACCTGATTGGGCGGGATCTAAATGCTTTTCAGAGCGCCCACGCCCAGCAGTACCAGCAACAGGTGCGGCCCAAGGAGGATCTGATTCAGCAGAAGGCCCAGGAACTGCAAGCGCTTACCCAGCGCTTAACCGTCCTAAAAGCTGAAATCAACCAGATTACCCAGGAGATTACCCTTACCAAGGATAAAATGAACACCACGAAGAACTCCTTTCTATTAGCTGGCGAAAAAAAGCAAAAGGAAATTCAAACCGAGCTCCAGAAAATAGCGCAACACTTCTAACTCTTTAAGTAGCCAGTACCTTACCGGAAGAAGGCGACGAAGCGGGGTACTACTGCAGGCGAAGGTGAAATATTAGGAGAGAGCAACTTCTGCAATTTGCAGCCTTGGCCCAGCGCAACCTGGTTTTAAGCTTTTAAGCAGTGATCGGGTTGCCTGCTCGGCGAAGCAACCCTGGTCCCAGTGATCGCAGAGCAGCTGGCATTCCAGGGCGGCCGGATCCTAAGGTAGGTAGCAGTAAGCCAGGGGAAATGGCTTGTGGTAGTGGTTGTAATCTTCACCAGCAGGTACCGCGCACCCTGCGGCAGCGGTTAGATGCGGTTTACTAATTTTTTTATGAGCACGATCTGGCCAAGGTGGTAATAGCTGTGTTCAATCATGGCCTCTATGTTTCGTTGGTAGGTTCCGTATTTTTCCTCCCCAAACACTTCCTGCAGCCGGGCTTCGGGCAGGTTGCTGACTCCCGATGAAAATTTCTCGGCTTCCTGGAAAAAGGTTGCCAGCACCTGTTCCCAGTGCTCCTGGGAGCGAATTGGCGAAAAATCAAAGCTAAACTGATCTTTAATGGTAAGGCTGCCCCCAGTGAGGACGGGCGTCACGCCCGTAAGGTAGTAGTGCAGGTGCTGCACCAGCGCGGCAATAGTGTTCACCCTAGGGAGGGGGGTAGTAGCCGTCTCCCAGGACAGGCCCGTTAGTTCCTGGCGATAATTGGTGTTGGCTACCCAGGTGCCGGAGAAAATGACCTCCTGGAAACGATTGGCTAGTTCCTCACTGCTTTTCATGGTTATTCCTTTATGTACCTACGCAGGTCACCTACGTGGCGGCTTAAGCAGACAAGATAAGCCGCCCAGCTTATCTATAAAACAGCTTACTGGACACAGCCTGCCGCCGCACAGAGCTAGTAGTCAGCACCGATAGCTTTTCGGTTGGCAGCGCACTAGTAGGCTTGTCCGTACCGCCTACCGTATGCAGGGCCACCTACATGCCGTTGGCTTATCCTGCCGGCTTCCCGTTTCCAACCCGCGCAATTTGCACCTGGTGTTGGCCTGGTTTGTTCGCCTGACCCCGCCGTTCCACCCAACTGGAATACGGCTGCGCGTGCCTGGACTACGCCGGGGGTGGGGCAGCTAGGGGGAGCGCCTGCTTTCTAACCTACGTAGTGGGGCTGGTCGGAGTACCGGGGACATTAACCGCCGGACGGACATCGGGCGCCGTGGTTTTAGTGGCCACGGCGGGACACGTGGCGCTACTACTTGCGCCACCCTGGACGGGAGACTCTTCTTAGTCAGCGGGTGTCGGTTGGGAACCCACCCCTGCTATTATTCGCTGGTTTTCGTCTCTTGTTTTACCCGGTAATTAACCCAGCTCGATAAAGTAAGTGGTTCCAACCTGAATTGCGCTGGGACAAGACCGTGCTGTCAACAGGCTGCTGAATGAACGCCTGCAAGGGGGACAGCCCCTGAATCGAACTAGGCCGGGCAGCGCTCAGCAAGCCAAGGGAAAAAGTAAAGTCAGCAGTAATCCAACTAGAAACGGAAACGCGTCATCCAACACAAAACGAGCCGATACGGCCCCGAATGTTTTGGCAATACGGGTTCGAGATGGTAGAATGCAAAATGTGACTTTTCCGGCAAACAGACAGCGCAGGCTAAGTTTGCAGACTTCGGTTTATTTTATTTTATGTTGCTGGCTCGGGTACAGCGAACTCCCGAGTTTCATCTACTGCTTTGTTTATCTGTGGCGTGCTGTTTCGTGCCCCAAGCAAGTTAGGAATGCCTTGACCCGTGCAATCATGCAGTAGGTGCAGCAGCTGTATATATCCAGCACGAGTTTGTATGCACGCCCAAGAGGGGCGACCACGTGTAAGACACTGGGCTTCGGCCGTATTACCCGGCGCAAAAGATCCCTGGGCCAACCGTATCCATTGGTAAAGTGACATTGTGCCCCACTGCTTTCAGTCGGAAAATTGTTCCCCGGCGGCTTGCGTACGGAGGGCAGCTTCCTCTATGTTTGCGCTACCATTACCTGCCATTTTTTGCCTCTTGTGTTCGCCCCTGGTATTCCCATGAAAAAAGTAATTTTAGTTTTTCTGCTGAGCATTTTTCTGCTTTCAACCAACGCATTTTCGCAAGCCGTGGAATCGCCCTTGCAAGCTAAATTTCTGGTGGAAGGCGGAATTGAATACGGGGGCGATGAGATTCTTAAAGTATTTTTTACGAACGGCGGCGATCAAACAATACGAGCGGGGCAGGGTGGTTTCGTGGCTGTTGGGGGGCAATTAGAATTTTCGAAAATCAAAAATTTAATGCTCCGCACATCCATTGGAATTAAATACAACACAACCGCCGCCGACAATGCCAATATCCGGCTGACCAGAATACCAATTAACGTAATGCCCTACCTGAAAATAAAGGAGGATTTCCGATTAGGGCTGGGCATCACCTCGCATCAAAACGTAAAATTCAAGGGGGACGGATTTGTCTCCGACCTAGATTTTAAAAGCTCAATCGGCCCCCGAGTGGAGCTGGGCTACAAATGGATAGCCGTCACGTACACGGCCCTAAACTACCAAGCAGAAACCGGCGAAGACGTATCCGCGGGCTCCTTGGGGCTGGCCGTTTCGCTGGTGTTTCCCAAATAAGAAAATTCAACCCTGGGGCGGGTGGTGCGGCGCGTGACCCCTGCCAGGCTAGAGCAACCGGCCTGCTGCCTTGCGGCCCGGCGGTGCCCGGCGAGCTTTTTGCTTTTTCACCCAAGGGCACTGCTTTCGCAGCGAGGATTTGGGAGCGGGCCCGCGCTGCGGGCGGTCGCGGCCATACTCAGGCCAGGAGCTGCGGTTTCTGCTGGTACACCTGCCATAGAAACTCGCCGAAGATGGTATTGGCCCAGGCAAACCAGGACCGGGAAAAGTAACTGGCATCGTCCTTATGGAAGGATTCGTGCAGGTAGCCGGTTCCTGCGGGTGTGGCCTTTAAACTCGGAAGGCAGGCGCGGATTTCTGCGTCGCTAGTGCTGGTCAGGCCGCGCATGACGATGGCCAGGGCCATATCATATCCTGGCCCACGTGCGGGCCGCCGATTCCTTCCGCCGCTTTGCCCCGATAAAAAGACGGGTTATCGGAGGAAAGCAGAAACCGGCGGGTATTCTGGTAGACCGGGTCGGCAAGGGGCACGGCCCCCAGGTAGGGCAGGGATAGCAGGCTCGGGATGGTGGCATCGTCCATCAGCACCTAGCCATCGACTTCGTAGGCGTAGATGCGCCCGTGCCGGGGGGCACTATGGCGTGCTGGTGTAGGGCGGCTTCTACTTCGTTTGCCAGGGCGGTTAGCTCCTGCGCGGTATGGGGATCCTGGGCCAGGGCGGTCATCATTTCGCTGGCCTGGCCCAGGCTCACCACCGCAAAAAAGTTGCTGGGAATAAGAAACGAGTACAGGGCCGCATCGTCGCTGGGCCGGAACGCCGAGCAGATCAGGCCCACCGGCAGCACCGGGTAGCCGTAGCCCTGCATCGGCTGGGTATCCGTGGCAGTGGCGGTAGTGCGCTAGAACTGGTAGGGGCCGGGGCTGGTCTTGCGCTGCTGCTCCCGAAAGGTTTGCCGGGTCGTGCGGATGGCCTGCTGCCACTGCGCGTCGAAGGGGTGCGCGTCCTGGGTTTTCTGCCAGTAGAAGTACGCCAGGCGAATAGGGTAGCACAGCGAGTCGATCTCCCACTTCCGCTCGTGCACGCCGCCCTGCATCCTGGTCAGGTCCGATTTCCATTCCCCCACCTTGGTATCGTCGTCGTAAAAGGCGTTGGCGGAGGGGGCCTTGAGAATGCAGCGGGTCTGGCGGTTAATTACCCCCGCTAGCAGCTGGCGCAGGGCCGGGTCCTGGCCGACAAAATTGAGCTAGGGCCACACCTGCGCCGAGGAGTCACGCAGCCACATGGCATCAATGTCGCCGGTGATAAGGTAGGTATCGGGCCGGCCCTGGTGCAGGGTGTGCGTGACGGTGGTATCCAGGGTGCTCGGTAAGCAGTTCTCGAACAGCCAGCCCAGCTCCGGATCTTTCACCTTCTTCCTGAACTCGGCAATGGCCGCCTCCACTGACCGGCTGCGAAAGCGCCGCTTAGCGGCGGCGGGCCGCACCACGGGCAAGGCCGGCCCCGCTTCCGCAAAGCAATAGGGCGGGAGCAATACGCTGGCGGTCAGCAGGGAAAAATTTTAAGCGAAAGCTCGGCGATGCATGCGGGAAGGGTAGGGAAGCCCCTGGTAAAAAAGTGCCCGCAGCTGAGAGGCTAGTTTGCCCTTACGACCGAAAAAGCCGTCGCCGCCGGCAGCAGCACGCGGCCAGCACGGCGCCGCGCCCAATATCCAGGGACGGGGCCCCGGGCCTTGTCGCCCCCGCCCGCGGCAAGTCCTCGTTGCTGCCCGATGCGGAGGGCATTCGGAAAATCAGTTTCTTTGGGAGCATACACCCTGGCTTTCTTTTCATGACTACTCGCCGAAAGTTTCTGACTTCCTCTTCCGCCGGGCTGGCCCTGCTCACCGCGGGCCGCTCCCTCGAAGCCGCCCGCCTGGCCCCGCTGGCCGTCAAGGGCCAGCCGCTGGTAATTTCAACCTGGGATACCGGCCTGGAAGCCAATCTGGGTGCCTGGAAGGTGCTCCGCCAGGGGGGGCGCGCCCTGGATGCGGTGGAAGCCGGCGTGATGGTGACCGAAAGCTCCCAGAACTGCTGCGTAGGGCTGGGGGGTAACCCCGACCGGGAAGGAATCGTGACCCTGGATGCGTGCATCATGGACGATAAGTTTAACTGCGGCAGCGTGGCGGCGCTGGAGCGCATCAAGCACCCCATCAGCGTGGCCCGGCGCATCATGGAGCACACGCCGCATGTGATGCTGGTGGGGGAGGGGGCCCAGCAGTTTGCCCTGGCCCAGGGTTTTCCGCTGGAACCCCAGCAGCTTAGCCCCGACGCCGAGAAAGCCTATCGGGAATGGCTTAAAACCAGCCATTACCAGCCGGTGGTCAACATTGAAAACTCCGGCCGGCCGAAGAAACCCACGGGTCCGGTGGGAGGGGCCAACAACCACGATACCATCGCCATGCTGGCCCAGGATGCGCAGGGCAACCTGAGCGGCAGCTGCACTACCAGCGGCATGGGCTTCAAGATGCGCGGCCGGCTTGGGGACTCGCCTTTGATCGGGTCGGGTTTGTACGTGGATAATGCCGTGGGCGCGGCCGCCGCTACCGGCCAGGGCGAGGACGTTATTCGGATTGCCGGCTCGCACACCGTGGTGGAGCTGATGCGCCAGGGGCTTTCCCCCCAAGCCGCCTGCAAAGCCGCCGTGGAACGCATTGCCAAAATCAAAGGGGCCAAAGCCCGCGACATTCAGGTCTGCTTTATCGCGGTCAACAACCAGGGCCAGCACGGCGCCTTTGCCCTGCAGAAAGGCTTCAGCTACGCCGTGTGCGACGCCCGGAACCAGCAGCAGCTTATTCAGAGCGCCTACCTGCTGCAATGAGGACGCGGGTTCTGGAAATCTGCGCGGGGTCCGTGCAGTCGGCCCTAGCCGCGCAGGCCGGCGGGGCGGACCGCATTGAGTTATGTCAGAACCTGGCGCAGGGCGGCACGACGCCCTCGCACGGCTCCCTGCAGCAGGTGCTGGCGCAACTTACCCTTCCCGTGTTCGCGTTGATTCGGCCGCGGCCCGGACATTTCCGTTACGACGCCACGGAACTGGCCATCATGGCGTCCGACATCCGGCACTGCCGGGAGCTGGGTTGCGCGGGCGTGGTCCTCGGGGTCCTCACTGCGGCGGGCCACCCGGATCTAACCGCCTGCCGCCCCCTGCTGGCGGCCGCCGGCCCCCTGCCGGTCACCTTTCACCGCGCCTTTGATGCGTGTCCGGATCCGGCCCGGGCCCTGGAAGAAATTATCAGCCTGGGTTGCCAGCGCATCCTTACCTCCGGCGGTCAGCCGACTGCGCCGGTCGGACAGCAGCAGCTGTCCGCCCTGGTGCAGCAGGCCGCCGGGCGCATCCGCATCATGCCGGGCGCGGGCATCACGCCCGACACTATTCAGGCCTTGGCCCGGCAGACGGGCGCCCAGGAGTTTCATGCCAGCGCCAAAACCCAACGGGTGGAGCGGCCGGCGGGCGGCGCCGGGGAATTTGATGCGCCCCGCTGGGAAACCGATGTGACAATGGTACAGGAATTGGTGGCGGCCCTGAATTCCCTAGAATGAGCGGGGGCCTGCGTTGACCCGCCGATAAGGGCGTGCGCGACGAGTCTGTTTCGGGCGGCTGGCGATATCTTGCCTGATCGAAACGGCGCCCTTGCCGGCTACCCCAGCCCGGAAGCCAATACCGCCCGATAATGCCCGAACTACTTTCCACGCTTCCTACTGTGCCTTTCCTGTGAGCAAGAAAATCTGGATGTTGTTTGCCGTTCTGCTGCTAGGCCGGGCGGGGGGGCTGGGCGGTTCCCCGGCGGCGGCCCAGTCCGCCGCCCTAAGCCCCAGTGCTTTATCCCTCATTCCTCAGCCGGTGCAGCTTACGCCCGGGAGCGGAAGCTTTGCTCTTACGCCAGCAACTAAAATTTACGTGGACCCCGGCAACGAGGAGCTACGCCGCATCGGGCAGGCCCTAAGTCAGGACCTACAGCAAGCCGGGGGCGCCGCGCCGCCGGTGCTGGCGGCGCGGCCGGGCACGCAAAGCCCGGGGGGCATCTACCTGACCTTGCGCACCTTCCCCGATACGCTGGGGGCTGAAGGCTACACGCTCAGCGTGCAGCCTACCCAGGTGATACTGGCCGCTACCCAAGCCCAGGGCGTTTTCCGGGGCCTGCAAACCATCCGGCAGCTGCTGCCCACCCAGCGCCCGGCGACGGCCCTCCGCCTGCCGGCAGTGGTCATAACGGACCAGCCCCGGTACCGGTGGCGCGGCATGCACTTGGATGTAAGTCGCCACTTCTTTAAAGTCGAGTTTGTCAAGAAGTACATCGACTACCTGGCCCGGCACAAGATGAACACCTTCCACTGGCACCTCACCGACGACCAGGGCTGGCGCATCGAAATCAAGAAATACCCCCGGCTGACTTCCGTGGGCGGCTGGCGCGCAGGCACGCTTATCGGCCACTTCAGCGACCAGCCCCACCAGTTTGATACCCTCCGTTACGGCGGCTTCTACACCCAGGAGCAGATCAAGGAGGTTGTGCAGTATGCCCGGGACCGCTACATCACGGTGGTGCCGGAAATTGAGATGCCCGGCCACGCCGTCGCCGCCCTGGCGGCGTATCCGGAGTTCTCGTGCACGGGCGGTCCGTTTAAGGTAGAGCGGCTCTGGGGCGTGTTTGATGATATTTTCTGCGCCGGCAACGAGCAGACGTTTACTTTCCTGCAGGACGTGCTGACGGAGGTGCTGCCCCTGTTTCCGGGCCCAATCGTGCACATCGGCGGCGATGAAGCCCCCAAAACCCGCTGGCACAGCTGCCCCAAGTGCCAGGCCCGCATGCAGGCCGAAGGGCTGAAGGACGAGCACGAGCTGCAAAGCTATTTCGTGCAGCGCATGGAGAAATTCGTTAACTCCCGGGGCAAGCGCATCATTGGCTGGGACGAAATTCTGGAGGGTGGCCTGGCCCCCAACGCGGCGGTGATGTCCTGGCGCGGGCAGGCCGGGGGCATTACCGCCGCCCGCCAGCAGCATAACGTGGTCATGGCCCCCGGCTCCCACGCCTACTTCGACCACGCCCAGGGCGAGGCCAGCCTGGAGCCGTTGTCGTTCGGCGGCTACCTGCCCCTGTCCAAAGTCTACACCTTCGAGCCCACGCCCCGGGAGCTGACCCCCGCCGAGCAGCAGTACATCCTGGGCGGGCAGGCTAACATCTGGACCGAGTATATTCCCTCGGAGCAGCAGGTGGAGTACATGGCGTTT
This sequence comes from Hymenobacter tenuis, assembly GCF_054780495.1. Taxonomy (NCBI): domain Bacteria; kingdom Pseudomonadati; phylum Bacteroidota; class Cytophagia; order Cytophagales; family Hymenobacteraceae; genus Hymenobacter; species Hymenobacter tenuis. The sequence continues at coordinate 30,547 of NZ_BAAGWF010000002.1, read as the reverse complement.
CCGCGCCTGGCGGCGCTGGCCGAAGTGCTCTGGACGCCCGCCCGTCAGCGCAACTGGCCCGATTTCCAGCAGCGCATGCAGCAGCAGTACCGCCGCTACGAAGCCTGGGGGGCCACCTACTCCCGCTCTGCCTTCAACGTCCGTTCCCAGCTGACCCTCGACCCCGCCCGGCGCACCACCACCGTGACCCTGCACATGGACGCGGCCGGTCCCAAAATTGTCTACACCCTCGATGGGTCGGCGCCCACGGCCAGCTCGCCGGTCTACACCCAGCCATTCACCGTAGCCACCTCGGCCCTTATCAAAGCCGCCTCGTTTGAAGCTGGCCAGCGGATAGGCAAAGTCACGACCCGGGAGCTGCTCCGGCACCAGGCCTTTGCCAACCCCGTAACGCTGGCTTCCGAGCCCCACCAGAGCTACCGCGGCGCCGGACCCCTTACGCTGGTGGACGGGCAGCGGGGATCCGTTAACCACGCCGACGGGCAGTGGCTGGGCTACTACGGCACCGACCTGGTGGCAACCCTGGATCTGCGGCAGGCCACCGACATTCGCACCGTAAAAACCACCTTCCTGCGGGCCGTGGGCTCCGGGATTCAGTTGCCCGCCCGCGTGGAGATTGCGGTGTCGAAAAATGGGAAAAAGTACCAAACGGTGTACGCGGCCCCGGTAACGGCCCCACCGGCCCCGAATAAGCCCAGCATCAGCGAAGTGCAGGCCGATCTAAAGAAAATCAAGGCTCGGTTTGTCCGGGTGACGGCCAAAAATGCCCAGGCTCCCGGCGCCGCCACGCCCGATACCTGGCTGTTTACCGACGAAATTGTGGTTCAGTAGCGTGGCTCGGGGAGTCTGGCTGAACTCTATGGGCTGAAACAACGGCTACTGGTTTTGCTGGGGAGTGGGCTGGCCGCTTATCCTCTGATGGCCCCGTCCCCTACAAGGTAAATGCGGGCGGGCCCAGCCCGTTGCCGGACAACCTTCCCCGTGATCGGCCCTCGTTCCCAGTTGCCGCCCCCTGTCTTTACCCGTCCTGTTCCGCCGCTCCATCAGTGGGTAGGTGATGTTTCAGCTGCGGATCGCGTGCCTGGCCTTTTCCCCAGGGCGTCAGCCGCCGGATTTAATCGCCGGGTAACTTACAGGTGAAGGTGGGCACTCGGCTGATAGTACAACCGGGCGCGGCCTGGATGGTAAATCTGCCAGCCGGCCACGCTCAGGTGTACCAGTAGCAGTCCGGTGGCCAGGTACTCGTACCAATACTGCGCGTAGGATAAGGGACCGACCAGCCAATCCAGGGCCGAGAACAGCAGCGACACGACCACGGCCAGTAGCAGGGCCCGCAAAGCATTGCGCAGCCAGTTGAATCGCACCCACTCCGTGCTGGAGAAATGACTGTTCAAGTAGTGGTGATACTGGCGGAAAGCCTGCAGGGTGGCGTAGCCATAGCCGAAAAGCAGTAGGTAGCCCAGGGCCCGCGCGGCCTGGTGGGGCCACGCCAGGCTGATAAGTGGGCCCTGAGTTCCGAAGTGGCCGGGCAGGGGGTGGCCCCGCAGCCAGTGCCGCAGCCCTACGTCGGCTCCAAAGCAGACCAAGTGCCAGGCTACGTAAGCCAGCAGGGGAGCAAAGTGTCCCCACCGCCGCCCCCGCACCCGGTAGTCTTGATTTGTCATGCTGCGGAAGTATATATAGAACAGGGGGCCCAGGCCGATCTGCAGCTCGAAGGGAAAATAAAACATAAACATCGAGTGCCCGTCGTGGGTGCTGTACCAGCCGGCAAATCCCAGCATCCAGTGTGCCACCTTGAGCGTGCAAAGCAGCACCAGTAAGGCCAGCCACCGGTCCGACACTTCGCTTAGCCGCCAGCTGCGCATGAGCAGCAGGGCCGTGAACACGAGGCCGTGCACGCAGAAGGGCAGCAGCAGGGCGCTGTAGGCATTGAACTCAAAGATCATCCCCCGGCATAGTGAAAGTAAGGGCCCAGTGCAGGTACTGGCAAGGGCCGCGACTAGGGAGCTGCGCAAGAAGGCTTGATTACTGCTCCCCCAGACAGCTACCCGCAACCTACTGCCGCAAAGGGTTGTCAGGCAAGGCCACCGTGCCCACTTTATAAATTGGGACGTCTCAGCTTCGCTTTTGGCACCACCAGGGGCAGGCAACAGAGTCAAGGAAGGGGGCGAGCCCCTACTTTTGACTTACTGCCTGCCCCTTATGCTAACCCTTGCCCGGCCAAGGCGCAAGGCAGCGGCCACGGGTTTTGCCGAGCGTGCCACCGCCAGGGGAGGAGTGCCCCTTCGCCAGTACCTGCGCGTAGCAGCCCTTGCGGCGCTTTCCTCCTCTGCCTCTTACTTTTTTTCTGCCCTTTCTTCCCTTATGCCGCACCGATACTTTCTTGGCCTGGCCTGTGCCCTGCTGGGCTGGCTCCTGCCCCTCCCGGCACTGTGGGCGCAGCCCGCTGCGCTTTCGGTAACCCAGCAGGAGCAGGACTTCCGCATTTTTCGCCAGGGCCTGCAGGAAGGCCACGGCGGCCTGAATTACTTTATCGACAAAAAGCGCTTTGACCAGCAGTGCGACAGCGTGGGCCGCACCTTCCGTCGCCACGCCTCGCCGGGCGACTTCTACCTGAAGCTGCGCTACCTGCTGGCTTTGCTGGGCCACGGCCACAGCCGCTTGAATCTGCCCGTGCGCAACCCGGACTACAAGTTGGGCCTGCTCCAGCCCGATCGGCGCTACCTGCCGCTGGAGCTGCGCATTCTCCGCGGTCGCCTCTATGTCCTTACCGACTGCAGCGCCGAGCAAACGGTTACCGCAGGTGCTGAAATCCGAGCCATTAATGGGGTGCCAGCGGCTACGCTTATCGCTCAGATGGTGAAATACATCCCGGCCGATGGACGTAATGTCACCTTCAAGCATTACAACCTAACCACGTACTACGCCTTTCATTTCCTTTACCACCTACTTTACCCGCAGACCTCCGACTTTGCCTTAACCCTGACCGGGACCCGGCGGCCGGTGCGGGTGCAAGGTCAGCTGCCGGCCATCCTTGCCCACACCTACCAGGCCCGCACCGGGCGCAGCATCAGCTACTACGGCGAGCAACTAGCCTACCAGCCCACCCGGGCCCCCGGGGTGGCTTACTTACGGGTAAGCAGCTTCTACAAGGGCCTGCTGGAGCGCAACGGCCGCCGCTTTGAGCCCTTTATCGACAGTGTGTTTCAGGACGTGAAAACCCGGGGTACTCACACCGTGGTGCTGGATTTGCGCGGCAACGAGGGCGGCGGCGACGGCTACGCCGAGTACCTGTTTGCCCACCTTACCGACCAGCCCTTTGCCAGCGCCGTGCTCGACCGGGTTGCCAGCCGGCGGCTGAGCACGCTGGCGTACGCCCATAACCTGAGCGAGGACGTGCGGGCGTTTGCCGCCGACCCCAACCAGTTTCTGGCCGACGACACCACCCTGGTGCTCAAGCCCCAGTTTCGGGAGGACCTCGCCCCCAAACCGGATCCAGCCCGGCCCTCCTACCTGGGACCGCTGTACGTGCTGACCAACGGCGGCACGTTCTCAGCGGGCAACAGCCTGGTAAGCTACCTCTACCGGCAGCGGCAGACCACGGGCCGGGTTGTCTGGTTTGTGGGCGAGGAAAACGGCGGCGACATCTACAGCAATGTGCTCTGCGCCGGGCAGGGCTACAGCATCAAACTGCCGAACTCCCTGATTGAGGTAGACATGCCCTTTCTCTGCGGCGGGCAGCTTAACCGCACGCCCCCGCCCAAGCGCCTGCCCGACCATGACGTGCAGCCCACCATTAAGCAAGTGCTGAAGGGCCAGGACGCGGAAGTTGAATTTGTGTTGCGGCGGATCAGAAAGCGCTAGTGCCGCGCCCGCCTGGCAACGCGTTAACTATTTCCCTTGCCCGCAGGCCCCTGCGCTCAACCTAATGGCTCGCTATAAAAGCCCGCGGAGTGAAACGGCACCCCGTGCCCGACTAGGAAAAGCCAAGGGGCAGGGAGTGGGGTGCGGCAATCCCAAGGGGGAATTACTTTATTAGCAGGGCCGAACAAGGGATGGCCGTCCGGGGCCAGGCTGCGGCAGCCCCGGCCCAGCCTTTGCAACTCTCACCACCTATTGGGTATCCTCACTTCATGTACCGATCCTACGTAGCCCTGTGCCTGCTGTGGTTCGCCTTGTGCGCCTGCAAAAAGAACCCTTACCTGCGCGGTATCGATCAAGAGGCCCTCTTTGCCCCGCCAACTCCGGCCGAACTGGCGGCCGTGGAAGCCCACTGGGCCTCCCGTCCGCTCTCCCCCAGGGCTACCGCCTGGAACAAACCGTGCCGTTGACGGGCGGCGCTGAGTTACGGCTTATCTCCTTTCTGACCGGCTCCTACCGCACCCAAGCGGCCGTGCTGGTGCCCGGTACGGCCGGGGCCCACCCAGTTCAGCTCCAGCTAAGCGGGTTCGCCCGCCATGACCCCGTGCAAACGGTGGCGCTGCAAACTGCCCCCGGCGGCCGCGTAGCCCCGGTTGTGGTGGGGTGGGTGGCGTTCCGAGGTCAGATCCTGCGGGTGACCGTTGACGGGCAAACCTACGAACGACCCGCCTCGGAGGGGCCCGTGGGCGACGCCTTTGACGGGGCAACCGACGACGCGCAAGCCTTTTTGAGCGTGCTGCTGCGTACCGTTACCACGGCGGACGCCGGCCGCGTGGCTGTGCGCGGCGGCAGCCGGGGCGGTACCGTGGCCCTGCTGCTGGCTGAGCGCGACGCCCGCGTACGCCGGGTTATTGACGTGGTCGGCCCCACCGACTTGCTTGGCCTGACCCAAGGCAACCAGCAGGACCCAACCTACCAGCTGCAGTTTTTGCAGGAGTTGAAGGAGGGGCGCCAGACCCTGGCCCAGGCGCGGCAGCGGCTGCTGGCCAGCTCCCCCCTCTACTTTGCCCAGCGTCTGCCGCTAACCCAACTGCACCTGGGCAGTCAGGACCGCATAGTGCCCCCGGCCCAGGGCGAGCGGCTGCGCAGCCAGTTGCAGGCGCTGAATCGGGCAGCGCAGCTTGAACTCCACCTGTACGAAGGCCGCGACCATCAATCCGTGTTCACTCACCCGGATTTTGCTGGCCGCGTGGAGGCCTTTCTGGCGCCGCTCCGGTGAGCCCCCCGGGGCACGGTCTAGCCAAACCAGAAACCAGCCTTCAACCCTAGGCGGCCGCATTCACAACGATTTTAAAACGGACCCATGCTACAACGGTGGATTAAGAAAACTCTATTTTTAACTTTAGCACTGGGGTGCGTCGCCTGCAATGGAGGGGTAAACAACGACTTGCCCGAACAGCAGGGAAAAGAAAAAACCTTATCGGTCGGACAAGCCCAGCTTGTCACAGCCCAGGGTTCCCAACAGAGCGGCCCCGCGGGTCGACTTATGCAGGACAAGGCGGGAAATATTTGGTTTGGCACCTTTAATGCCGGGCTCTTTAAATATGACGGCCACTCATTTACCCGCTTCACTACCGCCAATGGCCTGAACAGCAATAGCGTTTTGTGCGTTCTGGAGGATAGAGACGGTGAAATTTGGGTTGGCACTGAAGCAGGACTGTGTCGGTACGATGGTAAAACATTTACTCCGGTTTCCATCCCTCTCCGGAAAAACTTGCACCCCAATACGTACCCCAACACGCACACTGTATTCAGTATTATGCAGGACCATAGCGGCAAGCTTTGGTTTGCCACCGTGGATGGCGTGTATATCTATGATGGCAGCTCCTTTACCCCGTTTATAGTCAAAGCAAGCGGGGGGGGCTATAGGAGTAGCAATCCTAATGTAGAATACATCTTAGAAGATAGAGCCGGTACTATCTGGTTGGGAGGACGGGGTAACCAGGGGGTTTTTCGCTATGATGGTAAAACCATAGCCAACCTTCAAGTAAATGAACTGCAAGCTTTCAACTGGGCCTGGCCGAATATGCAGGACCGGCAAGGAAATATCTGGTTTAGCAACTGGACCGGGGCCTACCGCTACGATGGCAAGTCCTTCGTTAAAATGGATGGCCTGTATGCCGGCCCTGTTAATCCCATTACCTGCATAATACAAGACAGCAAGGGTACTATCTGGATCGGGGGTAGCCGCGGCATCTGCCGCTACGAGGGACTGTATTTAACCTGCTTAACTGAAAAAGAGGGCTTACTTGATAACGATGTCTGGTCTATTTTAGAAGATAGAGCGGGCACGCTTTGGATCGGCAACCGCAACACTGGGGTATCCCGGTACGATGGAAAAACTTTCACTTCTTACAAGCTAAACCAATCGCTTACCGCAGTTACTCCATAAAATGCGCGGGCCGGATCAGGGGCCTTAAGTAAAAGTTTGATTTTTAAATGAGGTAGGGTGTACAACGGGTTCGTTGAGCTGGAACTGGGGGGGTGATCGGGGCTGGGTAGCTTACCCTCTGCCGGCAAAGACCGCATCGGCCGGCAATAGCCGGTGCCCCGGATTTACCGCGCCCGTGCGGTCTACCTGTGGCCCCACTCAGAACCCGTGCGCCCCTGCTATACGGGGTTAGCGAGATCAGCCTGGGGCAGCATCCATTGCGCGGGGATGGCCGCTTTTATGGGTGAGCCGACAAGGTAACCAGTAAGCAAATTCACCAGCGGCACGGCCTACGCTAGGAGTAGGGGCACTCTGAAACTCGCTTTATCCTCTCACGGAAAGCATGGGCAAGCGCTAGAACTGGTACCCACGACAGCTGTCCGCAGGTATCCCACCCGTTGCGCAGCGCGCTTACTGGCGGATAATGCCACGGGAGCTGCCGGAAGGCTCCTGGGGGGGCGCTTGCCCGGGCGAATGCTGCGTCGGGAACGAGGGCGGGCAGTAGGCAGCTGCAAACTGGCTGGTGAGCAGCTGCTTGCCGGGCTTCTTACCGCGGGCTCATACTACCTTATTGGCCGGCTGGTTAGCTGGAGGTTTTACGGTAGCGCCACACGGCCAGCAGGTTCACGGCGAGGGCCATGCCCCCTAGCGTCAGGACCGGGCCGAGCACCTCACCCAGGGTGCTGCCCTTGAGCAGGATGCGCCGGGCGATGTCGATAATGTACACCAGCGGGTTGAGGCGGTTAAAGGCGCGGGCCCAGGCCGGCATGTACTCGACGGGCGTGAACAGCCCGCACAGCAGAATGAAGATGATGAGAAAGAAAAAAGCGATGAACAAGGCCTGCTGCTGCGTCTGGCTCACCGAGGAAATGAGCAGCCCCAGCCCCAGCGGCACCAGTAGAAATACGGCCATGATGCCGTAGAGCAGCGGCACGCTCCCCACCATGGGCACGTGAAACAGCAGCCGCGCCAGCAGCAGCCCGATGGTAAACTGGTAGAGGCCCGCCCCCCAGAACGGCAGCAGCTTGCCCAGGATAAACTGCCACTTGCGGATGGGCGTCACGTTCAGCTGCTCGATGGTGCCGATTTCCTTTTCGCGCACGATGTTGAGCGTAGCCACCATCATCACAATCAAGCTGATGATTTCCACCAGGATGCCCGGCACCATAAACGTTTTGTAGTTGAGCAGCGGGTTGTACCAGTAAGCCGGCACTACTTCCACGCCCCGCACCTCGCCCAGGGCGGCCGCCACCGTGGCGGGCCGCCCTTCCCCCTCGTAGGCCTGCACGATGCTGCTGGCGTAGGAGCTGGCCAGCCCGGCCTTCACGTTGTCGAGGGCATTGACCAGGAGCTGCACCTGCGCCCGGCCGCCGCGCACCAGGTCGCGCTCAAAATGCGGGGGGATGACTAGCACCAGGTCGGCCCGCCTTGCCAGCAGGTCCTGCTCGGCGGCTTGACTGGTGGGACGCGTCTGCACCAGCCGGAAGTAGGGCGTGTACTGAAACCGGTTGAGCAGGCGGCGGGCCGCAGGGCTGTGGTCCTGGTCCACCACGGCCAGGTTCAGGTTCTTGACTTCGTAGTTGGCCGCCAGCGAGAGCAAGACCAGCTGCATGATGGGCGCTACCAACAGGAGCGCCAGCAGCGTGCGGTTGCGGCTCAGCTGCCGGACCTCTTTTTCAAGTAAAAACCAGACGGTGCGCACGGGCGGTAGGATGCTAAATGAGGAGGTGTCGTTTACGCAAGCTGGGGCCACGCCCCAGCCGGCCGCACTGGGCGGCTACGCCAGTCGGTTCTTCAGCGAGCCCAGGGCCAGCAGCAGCAGGCCCCCGGCCATGCCCGCGAGCACGGCCGTTTCGCGCCACAGCTCGCGCAGGCCCAGGCCCTTGATCATGATGCCCTTGAGAATGACGATGTAGTAGCGCGCCGGGATCAGCCGCGAAACTGTTTGCAGGGGCAGCGGCATGCTCTCAATCGGAAACAGAAAGCCGCTCAGAATAAGCGTGGGCAGCAGCAGGCTCAGCATGGACGTGAGCATGGCCGTTTGCTGGGAGGCCGCGCGGGTTGAAATCAGTACGCCCAGCGTAAGGGCCACCAGAATGTAGAGCAGGGTTTCGGCCAGCAGCAGGGGCAGGCTGCCCCGCAGGGGAATGTCGAGCGCCCCCACCCCCAGCGCCAGGATAACGAGCCCGTTGATAAACGAAAGCAGGAAGTAGGGCAAAATCTTGCCGACGATGATGGGCAGCTGCCGCATGGGCGAGACGAGCAGCACTTCCATGGTGCCCGTCTCCTTCTCGCGGGCAATGGTGATGCTCGTGAGCATGGCCGAGACGAGCAGCAGAATCAGGGCCATCGTTCCCGGCACGAAGGTGTAGGCGGCCTTCAGGCCGGGGTTGAAGTAAAGCCGGGCGACGGCTTCCACGCGCGGGCCCGCGCCGGCCCGCTGCGGGATGTGCTGCTGCTCGTAGGTTTTAATGATGGCCGTGGCGTAGCTGACCAGGCTAACCGCCGTGTTCTGGTCCGTGGCATCGGCCACGAGCTGCACCTGGGCGTGGCCCAGGTGGTCGAGGTCCCGGGAAAAGCCGGCCGGGAATACCACGGCCAGCTTTACGTGGCCCCGCCGGAAGGCGGCCGCCACGCCGGGGTAGCCGGTGGCGTGTTCCCGCCGGCCGAAGTAGCCCGACGAAAACAGCCGGTCCTGCACCTGCCGGGCGTGCGCGCCCTGGTCAAAATCCAGCACCGCCACGTCGGCGTTCTTGATTTCGTTGGTCAGCGCGAAGCCAAACAGGGTGACCAGGGCCACGGGCATGCCGAAGAGAATGAGCAGGGTGCGCGGGTCGCGGAAGATGTGGTAAAACTCTTTGCGCACGAACATCAGAAATGCTTTCATGGCCGCTTAGTCCTGGTTTTTGGCGCCCCGTGCCAGGTGCAGAAAGGCCTCGTCCATCGTTTCCACGCCCAACTGCCGCTTGAGGCTGGCGGGCGTATCCAGGGCGTCGATTTTACCATCGACCATAATGCTGACCCGGTCGCAGTACTCGGCTTCGTCCAGGTAGTGGGTGGTAATGAAAACGGTGGTGCCCCGGGCGGCGGCCTCGTACAGCAGGTCCCAGAACTGGCGCCGGGTGATGGGGTCCACCCCGCCGGTGGGCTCGTCGAGAAACACCACGGCCGGCTCGTGGAGCAGGGCCACCGAAAAAGCCAGCTTCTGCTTCCAGCCCAGGGGCAGGCGGCCCACCAGCGTGTCGCGCTCGGCGGTAAGGCCCAGGCGCAGCAGCAGGGCGTCGGTTTTCCGGCGAATAATGCTGGTTTTCAAGCCGTACACGCCCCCGTAGAACCGAATGTTTTCGCCTACGGTCAGGTCTTCGTAGAGCGAGAACTTCTGGCTCATGTAGCCGATGCGCTGCTTGATTTGCTCGGGCTGCTGCAACACATCGAAGCCCGCCACCGTGGCCGCCCCTTCGGTGGGTGCGAGCAGGCCGCAGAGCATGCGCATGGCCGTGGTCTTGCCGGCGCCGTTGGCCCCGAGAAAACCAAAAATCTCGCCCGGCGCCACCGCGAAGCTGATGGCATCCACGGCCGTGAACGGGCCGAAGCGCTTGGTCAGCCCCTCGCAGCGGATGACGGGGCTGGCAGTCGAAACGGGGACGGTGCTCATGAGGTGGGGGTGGTAGGGTGGGCGTGCAGTAGGTCCATGAAGGTGTCTTCGATGGTGGCCGCCACCGGCGCCACGGCCACCTCGCGGTGGCCTTTGGCGGTCAGGTAGGCGGTGAGGTGGGCGGCGGCCTCGGCCTCGGGCCGCTTCAGGCTTAGGTGGGCCATGTCCCCGAAGGCGTAGCAGCTGTGCGTGGCCGGGTAGGCCCGCAAATCCTGCAGTAGCGGGTGCATGCGCGCGGCCCGCACGGCGTAGAGCGGCCAGGGGTAAGCGGCCCGCAGCGCGGCGGGGGTGTCCACGCGCAGCACCCGGCCTTCTTGCAACAGGGCCACCCGCTCGCAGCGGGCGGCCTCGTCCATGTAGGGCGTGGACACGACGATGGTGATGCCCCGGGCTTTGAGCGCGGCGAGCATGTGCCAGAACTCCTGCCGCGACACGGCGTCCACCCCCGTGGTAGGCTCGTCGAGCAGCAGCACTTCGGGCCGGTGAATAAGGGCGCAGCACAAGGCCAGCTTCTGCTTCATGCCGCCGGACAGGGCGCCCGCGCGCCGGTTTTTGAACGGGGCCAGCTGCTCGTAGATGTCGGCCACCAGCTCGTAGTTGGCTTGCACCGTGGTGCGAAACACGGCGGCAAAAAACGCCAGGTTTTCCGCTACCGTCAGGTCGGGGTAGAGCGAGAACTTGCCCGGCATGTAGCCCACCAGGTTGCGGATAGCGCGGAAGTCGCGCACCACGTCGTACCCGGCTACGGTGGCCGTGCCGGCATCAGCCAGGAGCAGGGTGGCCAGGATGCGGAAGAGCGTGGTTTTGCCCGCCCCGTCCGGCCCGATGAGGCCAAACAGCTCACCGGCCCCGACGGCCAGGCTCACGTCGCCCACGGCCGGGGTGGGGCCGTAGGCTTTGCTCACGTGGTGGAGTTCGACGGCGCTGGTCATACGCTAAGGGATGAGAGGACCTTTAGAACAAGACATCGGCCGGCATCCCGATTTTAAGGCTGCCATCGTTGGGCACGGCGATTTTCAGGGCGTACACCAGGTTCACGCGGTCTTCCTTGGTTTGAATAACCTTGGGCGTAAACTCCGCCTTGGCGGAAATCCACTGCACCCGGCCGGGGTAGGCGCGCTGCTGGTTATTGGGCGCGTCCACCAGCACCTTCACCGGCTGGCGTAGCTTGACCCGGGTAAGCTGGCCTGCGGCTACGTAGGCGCGCAGAATCAGGGTTTTCGTGTTGCCGATTTTATAGAGCGGCTGGCCGTAGCTGACGACCTCGCTGGGCTCGACGTACACCGTGAGCACGGTGCCGGCCACGGGGTTCACCACCCGGCTTTGGCGCAGCTGGTCGCTCACCTGCCGCACCTGCTCCCGGAGCGGGGCCGCCTGCGCGGCCGTGCCGCTGGCCTGCGTACCCAGGGCCGAGCGCTGGGCGGCCAGCTGCTGGCGGGCCATGGCCAGCTGGTAGTCGAGGTCGTCGAGCTGCTTGGCGGGCACGGCGTCGGCGCGCACCAGGCTGACCACGCGCCGGCGCTCGCGCAGCAGGTTGGCTACCTGCTGCTGCAAGGCGCCGAGCTGGGCCCCGACGTTGGGCGTTTGCTGTTGCACGGCGCGGGCGCTGGCCTGCAGCTGGCGCTTGCGCAGATAAAGCTGCGTGGTGTCAATAAGGCCCACCTCCCGGCCGGCGGGCAGCTCTTCGCCTTCAACCACGGCCAGGCGCAGCAGCTGCCCCTGGGCCTGGGCGGCCACGACGGTTTCGATGGTTTCAAAATTGCCGGAGGCGTCGAAGCGCGGGGCTTCGGCTTGGCAGCCAGCCAGCAGAGCTAGCGCCAGCAGCAAACCGGGATAGTTACCGCCGGCAGAGCAAAGGGGAGCCTTCATGGCAAATCGGGGTTGGAGGTATCGGATTGGTTGAGGCGGGCCCGCCGCTGGTCGCGGTACACCACGAAGGTGATGAGCGGGAGAGAGAAGTAGGGCAGCACGCAGCCAATGCCAAACCAGCGCCAAAAGGAGCGGCCGTGGCTGGTAGCCATGTACCCCGTGATGGTGGGCATAAATAATACGGGCGACAGCAGGCCGATGAGTATTTCCATGAGGGGGGCGTTACCGGGAGGATGCCGGGGGGCTCCCGGTGGTTTGATAATCAACCTGGGCTTGGAGCAGCTGCAGGCGATGGAGCTGCTCGTTGAGCCGGGCCAGGGTGAGGTTGTTGGCTTCGGTGAAGTAGTCGCTGAAGCCGATGATGCCGTGGTCGAGCTGCACGGCGGCCGTGGCCTGGATTTTCTCGCGCAGGTCAATCAGCTGCTTATCGGTTTCAAGCAGGGCCTGGTAGCGGTCAATTGCGGTTTGCTGGCCGGCCAGGGTTACGCGCTGGGTTTGCTCGAACGTTTCCTGCTGCACGGCCACGGCTTCCTGCCCGAGGCGGAGGGCCTCGCGGTCCTGGCGGCGGGTGTAGTAGGCGCTTAGATTCCAGTTCAGGCGCACCCCGGCAATGCCGTAGCCGTGAAAATCATTGCGCAGAAAATCCAGCGTGGGCCGGCCGTAGCCCACTTGCCCGAACAAACTCAGGCGCGGAGCCAGCCGGGCGTCGGTAAGTTTCTGCTGACCCGTGAGCAAGGCTTTTTGGTGGGCGTAGAGCAGCAGCTCCGGCCGGGCGCTGGCGGTCGGCAGCGCCGCCGGGCGTTCTAGTGGGGTGTCAGGGGGCAGGGGCTGGCCCAGCAACTCCCCCAGCTGACGCAGCAGGCCCGCCCGCGTGGTGGCCAGCTCGCGCAACAGCTGGTCGAGGTTCAGCACTTCAGCGTCGAGGCGGGCCACGTCCTGGCCGGTGGCTACGCCGCTCGCCCGGCGGGCCAGCAGGGTTTTGCGGCGCTGCAGCAAGTCGGCGCGCAGCCCCTGGCGCAAGCGGGTGTTCTCGTCGGTGAGCAGGGCGCCGAAATAGAGGCCGTTTACCTGCTCGCGCAGCCGGTACAAACCCACGGCCACCTGTTGGTTGCTAACCCGGCTACTCAAGGTTTCTATCTCCTGCTGGCGGCGGGTGACGCCGCCGTCGAACAGGATCTGGGCGGCCTCCAGCGTGAGGCGATACTGGTCTTTGGAAAGAACAGGAAGGTTGATGCCCGGCACTTCCAGCGGGATGCGCGTTACCTCGCTTTGATAGGAGGCCTGGCCATTAACGGCCAGCTGCGGCCGGTACCCCTGGGCGGCCAGCCGGGCCTGGTTGTTGGCGGCCTGGGCCTCATTCAAAGCCACCTGGCGCCGCAACGGGGCGTGGGCTTCGGCCCGGTCATAGCATTGATTCAGCGTTAGAACGGCACCCGCCGGGGGCGCCACCGCGGGTTGTCCGAGCGCGGCCCGGCTGAGCAGTCCAAGCAGCAGCAACAGCTTTTTTCTCTTATCCATGTGATTTAACTACTTGGTTAACGAGTGGACAAAAAAATATCAGGCCCGGATTGCCCGGATCACGAATTCGGCTACCTCAGTGCGGCGGTTTTCCATTTCCCGTTTAAACTCTTCCTCGCTCAGCCCCAGTCCTACCTGAATGATGGGCTTGCCCAGAAAGGGGAAGATGACCAGCGACATGACATTCATAAACAGCTGCGCGGGGCTGATGGGATGAATGCGACCCTGGGCCACGGCTTCTTCTACCTGCCGGCGGAATTTGTCGAGGTGCGTGCGTTCCTTTTCCACCACGGCCCGGAAGAAGAACTGGGGGTTCCGGTTCACCTCGTTCACGATAAACAGCGGCAGAAAGCTGTTCCGGCTGACGAAGGTCAGGTAGTGGTCCACGACGAGACGGATTTTGTCAAACAGCTCAATGTCGGTATCGAGCACGGCCATTACGCGCGGCAGAATGACGCTGATGGCCCGGTCAATGATCAGGGCCGAGAGCTTTTCCTTGCTGCGGAAGTAGTAGTGCAGCAGGGCTTTGTTGATGCCGGCCCGGTCGGCAATTTCCTGCATCCGGGCTCCGGCCAGGCCTTTTTCAAGGAACACGGCGTGCGCCGCTTCCAGAATCAGTTCCTCGGTTGAGCGTTTCGGCGAATCCACTGGCAGGATAGTTTAACTAGTTGGTTAAATCTGCGCAAAGATGCATCGCAATTCTCAAAACTCATCTGCTAAACTAAAATAATCCTGCTGTTTAGGGGATGGGTTTCCCAAAACCAACGCAACTTTAGAAAGCCGTCTCCTAGCTGACCCAGGGGACAGGGAGCTACCCAAAACAAGGAAGCAAAAAGTCAGGCCAAAAAGTAACAATAGTTTCCTGCCAGTTGCACCCTTAGTAAATTAAGGGGGGTTACGCCAGCTAAATAACGTGTGGTAATTCGTTACGGTATTTCGTAGAGTGGTTATACATCAGTATACATGTTTGTAATTAATTTTAATTAATAATAAAACCTAGGGGTAATAATTAAAGCTTACTAAAAGTATACGCTGCAGCAGCCCCGGCTTCCTACTAGCGAGATTAATTAATGATAGCTGTTTTGTGACATCAGTTTCATGCTACCGTAATGGGTGATGAGGCACAGATTACAGGCCCAGCTCCTTGGCGGAATTATGCTGCCGCACATTGTCCAGGCGGGTATAGCGCCGGATCATGGCGCTCGTCTTGTGCTTGGTTTGGTTCATGACCTTGGAGTCGTCCGCCCCGTTGAGCTTGGACACGGTGACAAAGGAGGCCCGCAGGGAGTGGGCGGTAAACTGCGAACCCAGGTACTGCTGCACAATCAGGTTGGTGTACTTGGTGGTCATGCGCCGGGTCGTGAGCTGGTTATTCTTGCGCAAAGACACAAACACCGGGCCTTCGTTTCGTCCTAACAGTTTCAACCAGGCCTGCAGGGAGCGAATAGGACATAAGGCAGAATCCGGGGAGTAGAAGATGGCTTTCTCCTCGGCCTGGCCCAGCTGGTTGGTTTTGCTGTGCGGCAGGGTCACGACCAGCCCGTCCTCATCAAAGGCCAGGTCCTCGATGTTGAGCGCTTCGAGCTCCGAGCGCCGGAACGCTCCGGTAAAGCCCAGCAAGAGCAAGGCCCGGTTGCGCAGCCCGGCGGGCACGGTCACGTCAATGCTTTTAATGGTGCGCTTAAACCAGTCCAGGGAAAACGCGGGCGCCTGCTTCTGGCGGGTCTTGATCTCGCGGGCAATACCCTTGAGCAGGACCTTGAGTTTCTTGTCCGTCGTGGGCGACTCCACGCCCGCCAGCTCGTGGGCCTTGGCGATGGCGGCGGCGTGCCGCTCGATGGTCGCAAACTTTTTGCCCGTATCGGCCAGCTCGGTCAGAAATCCCACCAGCGCTTCCACCGAAGCGGGCAGCGCGGGCATCTCGTGCAAGGTGCACCAAGTCGTAAAGCGCTTCCAGTCCCCGGCGTAGGCGCGCACCGTGTTGGCCGCCCCGCGCAGGCCCGAGGCGATGTAGCGGTGGGTGGATTCCACCAGGTGGGCCGGCACCTGAGCAGTGGGCTGAGTGGAAACGACGGGTAGCTGATTTTCGGTAGCCATATATATAAGGAGTAGCGAGGCGAAAAGTAGAGATTTTGCTCGCTCTAAGATAAGGAACGATAAGTAAACATTATCAGTCCTTATCAAAAAAGGCGAGTCCGGGAAAAATGCCTCCACAGTTTGCTGAGTTGCGACCGCCCCGGCCCTGAAGTGATCCGGGTCGTTGCTCTGCCGCCCGCAGATACTATCCATCTCCCCGCCACGACGGGAGCGGCCCGCTCGACCGCCGGCCCGCTAGCCCTGCTCGCCGTGCTCGCCGGGGCTGGCCGGGTCCGGAACGCGCAGGGTAACACGGGTGCCCCGGCCTGGGGCGGACGTCAGGCTAAACTGCCCGCCCAGCAATTGCACCCGATCCTGCACGCTGCGCAGGCCCAGCCCTCGGGGGGCGGAAGCAGGATCAAACCCCTGGCCGTTGTCCTGCACCCGCAGCTCCAGCCACGCCTTCCGGGCGGTGAGCGTGATCAGGGCCTGCGTGGCCCCAGCGTGCCGGGCTACGTTGGCAATCAGCTCCTGGCTCATGCGGTAAAACGGCAGGGCCAGCTCCCCCGGTACGACCAGGGCCGGGGACGCGACTGCCTCCAGCTGCAGGTCGGGTGTGCCGCACTGCTGGCAAAGCTGACGCAGGGCTTCTGCCAAACCGAAGTCCGTCAAAACCAGTGGCACCAGCTGGTGGGAAAGCTCCCGGGTCTGGACGATGGCGCTGCTTAGCAGCTGGGCTACGCGCCGCTGGGTTTGGGCCACAATGGGGGACGTATTTTCCCGGGACAGCTGCTCCAGGTGCAGCTTGGCGGCGTACAGCAGTTGCCCTACCCCGTTGTGCAGGTCCTCGGCCATACGCCGCCGCTCCGCCTCCTGGGCCTCCAGCACGGCGTTGGCCTGTTGGCGATGCTGATCCAGCTGCACCTGGAGCAGGGCGGCCTGCGCCTGCTTGCGGGGCGAAATATTTTCCACGCTGATGACGGCCCCGTCGCCGTAGGGCACGGCCGTCCAGCGGTACCAGTTCCGCACGCCTTCCCCCTCGTAGTACTGCTCCAGGTCCATGGGCTGGTGGGTCTGCACGGCCTTGACCACGCCCTCAAACAAACCCACGGTCACGGAGGTGGGCCAGTGCTGGCACATGCGCATGCCGGTAAGGGGATAGCCAACCATGCGTTCCGCCGCCTCATTGGCCAGGACCACCTCAAAGTCAGTGATGGCACCGGCCTCGTCGCGCACGCTGCGCATCACGTGCAAAGCCAGGGGCGAAGAGTCAAAGACAGCTTCTAACAGCGCCTGCTGGTGGGGGTACCGGGAAGGGGGCGATTCGGGAAGGGACATAAGCCGAAATATACGAGTTTGGCCAGTGCCGTTGAGCTTATATTTGGCTCTTTTCCCTCGCGCCGGCAGAAAGAAAGATCCAGAGTTACGGGGTAGGGTCGTAGACTTCCGGATCAGCGTACAAACCGCGCCGCCCCCGCAAATCGTGGCCAGATCCTGTTGCAGGGGGGCGGGTAGGTTTTCAAGCGCCCTGCCACGTCTTCCGCCCGAACGGAACCGGGGTAGCCTGCTTTCACTTCCTTATTGTGGGCGAAGGATATCGGGCGGTTGCGGAGGCTGCCACCCGTCCGTAGCCGGGCCCACCGCCCGGTCCACTGGCGTAGGCGTTTGATAGGGGCAAGTAAGATCCAGGCGGCGGGTGGTAACCCACATAAGCCCCTGCCTTAGTGCTTAACCAGGGTCGTTACCTGGACAATACTTCTTCTGCCCGCTTCCTTCTTCCCATTCACAAGGGTCAGGTGGGTCGGGGTGAACAGGGTGATTTCCTCGGTGTGGGCGCCCTGGGCCGTGGTAATGCTCAGGCTCGTATTGGAATAGCTATAGGTGCCCACTAGCGACACCCACGCATTCAGCGTGGAGGTGAAAGTTTTGTCCGCCGCAAAGGTATAATAGTCGTTGGCGGTGCCCAGCGTATGATTTTCATAGTCGATGGCACCCTTGTCCGTGTACACGGTGGAGTGCGTGGATTCGATATCCCACCGGCCGGTGATGTCCTTCACGGGTTCGCTGGATTCCTTGGCGCAGCCGCCCAGCAGTACGATGCCAAGCAGAAAAGAAAGTAAGCGGTCGCGCATAATAAGTGGGGAGGGGGTCATGGATCAAGAAATAAAGCCGGGCCTGGAGCAAGTAGCTCAGTGCTTTGCGTACCGGCTAATCGTTATTCCGCCTTCCTTACCCACTCGTCGATCACTCAATAATACAAGGGAAGTAGCCGAGAGAGTCGTAATGGTGAATGTTTGCGAGCCCTGAATGGGGTTGACCATCGTCAGGGAGTTATCTTTTCTGGCATACGTACCACTCCAGCTGAGCACATCCCCGGAATAGGAGTCATAGGTGTTATCGCGGGCAAAGAGCAGATAGGCGTTGGCATGGGTGTCTTTTAGCTGGTAGGTTGTGTCGCCGGCCGCATTAAACAAGATCAGATGCACCCCGCGCGAATCCCAGCGGCCGGTTAACTCCGGGGCCGGGGGGGCCGGCTCATCGTCCTTGGTACAGCTGCCCAGAAATAGGATACTTAATAGTAAGAAAAGTAAGTGGGCGCGCATATAGGCTGGATGGTATGAATGTAGCTGGGTAAAAATACCGCTCAGGAACTAAGTAAAAAAGCGGTCGGCTCGGGACAGCTTCGGGGTAATAGGCACCACACTTAATTCGCTGGAGCCGGCAGCAGGTTGCTGGCCAGTTAGTGCAGCCAAACCACTAGCCTAACTATTCATTACTTTTGGCGCCTGCTTTAGGAAAAAGAATAGTCTGTCCCCTAGTGAAATTCCTGCTATCCCTCTGCGTTTTAATACTGGTTACCGGGCGGGGGGTGGCGGCAGTCAGCAGGGTGGATCAGCTGCTGGCGGAGCTCAGACAGGTACTCGCTCACAAGCAGCAGTTTGATGCGCAGCGGTGGCAGCGGGTATCGGTGTTAACGGCCGCTTATGCCGCAAACAAAAAGAACGACGACGCAAAGTTTGAGCTGGGCCTGCGGATTTACGACGAGTACAAGGCGTTTAAGTATGACTCGGCCTTTGCTTACAGTCAAAGGATAATCCGGGTCGCCCAGCACCTGGGGGATCCCGAAAAAGTGGAGGTGGCCCAACTTAAGCTCGCCTTTATTTTGCTTTCCTCGGGCATGTTTAAAGAAACCTTCGAGACCCTGCACCGGATAAAGCCCGCCTTGCTGTCGAAGGCCGACCAGCACGACTTTTACTTTCTGCAGGCCCGCGCTAACAGCGACCTGGGTGATTTCAACCAGGACCAGGTGTATCGTCCGGCCTACCACTCCGCGGCCCTGGCCTACGCCGACACCGCCTTGCGCTATAGCAGGCCGGGCTCGTACGAAAGCCTTTCCGTGCAGCAGTTTCAGGCGGTAAAAACCCGCAACCTGCCGGAAGGCCTGCGCTTGTATGAGCAGTTACGGCAGCTGCCCACGCTCACGCAGCACCAGCTGGCCGTAAGTGCGAGCACCAGTGCTTTCATTCACACCTTGCTGGGGCAGCAAGACAAGGCCTTTGAGCTGCTGCTTATTTCCGCCATTGCCGACGTAAAGTCGGCAACCAAGGAGACCGTCGCCATTTTTCAGCTGTCCAATTTGTGCTACCAGCGCGGAGACCTGGAAAACGCCTACGCCTTTATTAAAGAGGCTCGGCAGCAGGCGGCCTTTTACAAGGCCCGGCAGCGGCAGATTGAAATGAGCCACGTTTCCTCCTTGATTGAGGAAGAGAAAATCAACATCATCGAGCAGCAGCGCAAGTCCCTGCGGACGTATTCCATCGCCGTAACCCTGCTGGCCCTGTTCGTGGTGGGGTTTATTCTGATTATTTTCCGGCAGCTACGCAAGCTGCAAAAGGCCGGCCGGCTGATTGCCGCCACCAACCGGGAAGTGCAGGCGCGCAATGGGGAGCTCAGGCTGCTGATCAGCGGCCTGAACGAGGCCAACCAAATCAAGGAAGAGTATATCGGGTACTATTTTCATCACAGCTCCCAGCTGATCGATAAGCTGGAAGCGCTGAAAAAGTCCCTTAGCACCCAGCTGGAGCTCAAGCAGTACGGGGCCGTGCAAAAAATTGTGGACGGTATTGCGGTCAAGCAGCAGCGCAGTGAGCTCTTTAAGGGGTTCGATACGGTGTTTCTGCGCTTGTTTCCGAATTTCATTGAGCAGTTTAATGCCTTATTCCGGGAAGAGGATCGGATTCACCTGGCGGAAGATCAGTTATTTACCACGGAGTTGCGGATTTTCGCCTTGATTCGGCTGGGTATCACCGATAGCGAGCAAATAAGCCGGATGCTGGGGTATTCCATCAATACCATCTACACCTACAAAACGCGCGTTAAAAACCGCTCCCTGGTTGCCAACGACGAGTTTGAGGCGCGAATCCAGGCCCTGTCAGCCATCTAGCGGTAGCAGCTGGCCTTACCCTGGTCTGTCCGCACGGTTACTGGCAAGTTGGCCCCTGGCCGGTGGCTGGGTTTACCCCGGCTTGCTTTGGGGGATGGCCTTGCCCTGCTGAAATCCACTGGCCGCCTCTTGCCGGCATGCTCGGAACGGGGCAAGGGCCGCCGGCTACTCCGTCACGTCCGGTAGCTAGGCTACCTACGGCTGCTTTGTGACCCTGGGTTACTCGGCCCGGCCGGTCCTACCCGCTCCTTATTCCGCCCACTTTTTTACGGTGGGTGATCCATACCTAGAGGCTTGGTTTTACTGCCCGTAGTTGGGCGCCCTAGTTTGAGTACCCCGCCCCGGAACAGGCCCTGAGTTAGGGCGCTGGACTAATTTCAGCTTATATTCAGTTCATATTTTACCGGCTTAGGTAAGGTATAACTATCAGTAGGTAAGTTGATTAAATCATGATATGCTTTATATTTTCTTGATTGGGATTTGACAAGTTTTAGTTGGGGCCGGGGGTAGGTTTCTTTGTCTGGTAATGAAGACAAATTTACTCTCGCTGCTGCTTTTGCTGCTGGGCTTCGGCGCGGCGGCCCAGCCCACTGCCCCCCTGCTGGCCCGCCTGGACAAGGTCAGCCTGACCTTTGCCCTGGATGCCCGGGGGCAGCCCACTTATGCGGTGCACTTTGCCCAGCGACCGGTTATCACGCCCTCCCGCCTGGGCTTGGCTTTAGCCGATGGCGCCGGCTTCGAGGGGCCCCTGCTGGTTACGGGCAGCGAGGTCAAGCAGGTGGACACAACCTGGCAGCCGGTGTGGGGTGAGGTTAAAGATATCCGCAACCTCTACCAGCAGCTCACGGTCCATCTGCGGCAGGCGGCCGCCCCGGGGCGGCTGCTGGACGTTGTATTCCGGGTGTTTGCCGACGGAGTGGGCTTTCGCTACGAGTTTCCCCGGCAGCCCAACCTGACCTACTTCGTGGTGCAGGAAGAGAAAACGGAGTTCAACCTGCCGGCCAACCATAAGGCCTTCTGGATTCCAGGCGACTACGATTCCAACGAGTACACCTACAGCACCACCCGCCTGAGCGAGGTCAATACCACGCCCATCGAGGCCATTCAGCTCAAGGCCGCGCCCAACCGGATTCAGACGCCCCTGATGCTCAAGTCGGATGATGGGCTGTACGTGAACATCCACGAGGCGGCCCTGGTCAACTACCCGGCCCTGATGCTGAACGTAGATACCAAGCGCTTCAGCCTGAGCAGCCAGCTGGTGCCCTCCGCTACCGGGGCAGCCGCCTACCTGCAAGCGCCCGAGCACACGCCCTGGCGCACCATCGTGGTCAGCGACAAGGCCCCCGAGGTGCTGGCCAGCAAGCTCATCCTCAATCTGAACGAGCCCACGGCCCTGGCCAGCACCGAATGGATTAAGCCGCAAAAGTTCGTGGGCGTGTGGTGGGAGATGCACGTGAACAAAGCCAGCTGGAACTACGCCGACACCAGCAACCTCAAGCTGGCCGGCACCGACTGGAGTAAGCTCAAGCCCAACGGCCACCACGGCGCCAATACCGCCAACGTGAAGCGCTACATCGACTTTGCTGCCAAGCATGGCCTGGCCAGCGTGCTAGTGGAAGGCTGGAACGTGGGCTGGGAAGACTGGGCCAATAACTGGAAGGAAGAAGTGTTCGACTTCGTGACGCCCTACCCCGACTTCAACGTGCCCGAGCTCCAGGCCTACGCCGCCGGCAAGGGCGTGAAGCTGATGATGCACCACGAAACCAGCTCCTCCGTCACCAACTACGAGCGTCGCCAGGAGGCGGCCTACCGCTTCATGAAGCAGTACGGCTACGAGGCCGTGAAAACCGGCTACGTGGGCCGCATCATCCCGCGCGGCGAGCACCACGACGGGCAGTGGATGGTAAACCACTACAACCGCACGGCCCAGAAAACCGGCGAACACCAGCTGATGGTGGACATGCACGAGTCGGTGCGCCCCACGGGCCTGCACCGCACCTACCCCAACTGGCTGGCTAGTGAGGCCGCCCGCGGCAACGAGTTCAACGCCTGGAGCAGCGGCAACCCCCCTGAGCACGAGACGATCCTGCCCTTCACCCGCCTCATGGGCGGCCCCATGGACTACACGCCCGGCATCTTCCAGATTAAGCTGGAAGGCTGGAATTCGCAGCGCAACCAGGGCAAGCAGGTGCACACCACGCTGGCCAAGCAGCTGGCCCTTTACGTGACGATGTACAGCCCCCTGCAAATGGCTGCCGACCTGCCCGAGGCCTACGAGCAGCACCTGGACGCTTTCCAGTTCATCAAGGACGTCGCCGTAGACTGGGACGACACGCGCATTCTGCTCGCGGAGCCCGGCGACTATATCACCACGGCCCGCAAAGCCAAGGGCAAGGAAGAGTGGTATCTTGGCAGTATTACGGACGAAAACGCCCGCACCCAAACCGTCAAGCTTGATTTCCTCACGCCCGGTATCACCTACCAGGCCATTCTCTACACCGACGGCAAAGGCGCCAGCTGGGACAAGAACCCCCAGGCCTACCACATCCGCCAGCAGAAAGTAACCAGCAAAACCACGCTTAAGCTGCCGCTAGCCCCCGGGGGTGGGGCGGCCGTGAGTTTCAAGCCCCTACAATAACCAATCCCAAGCGCGGCCGGCCCGGCCCGCAATTTAACTGGCGTTCGTTTCCGCCCTACCTCCTACTTCTCATCCCTTCTACTACGCCTCATGTCCTGGTATAAACTTTCGTTTGCCTATCACCTAAGCCTGCTGGCCATCAGCACGGTGCTGGCCGGCTGCAAGCCCGAAGCGGTTGCGCCTACCCCGGTGCCCCCGGTCCCCACCCCGCCAGCGCCCACCCAATACGGCACCCCGTTTACCGGCGTTCCCGACCGGCGGGATGCGGTCATGTACCAGGTGAACATGCGGGCCTTCAGCCAACGCGGCAACTTTGCCGGTGTAACGGCCCGCCTGGATTCTATTAAGGATCTGGGGGTAAATGTGCTCTACCTGATGCCGATCTATCCGGTGGGTCAGGTGAAAGCCGTGAATTCCCCGTACGCCGTCAAGGACTACCGGGCCGTAAACCCGGAGTTTGGTACCCTGGATGACCTGCGCACCCTGGTAGATGGGGCCCACCGCCGGGGCATGAGCGTGATGCTGGACTGGGTGGCCAACCACACTTCCTGGGATCATGCCTGGATTAGCCAGCACCCGAACTGGTACCTGCAGAACGGGGCCGGGGTTATTCAAAGCCCGCCCAACACCAACTACCTGGATGTGGCCCAGCTCAACTTTTCCAGTGCGCCCATGCGCCTGGAAATGATTTCGGCCATGAAGTCCTGGGTGTACACGGCCAACATCGATGGGTTCCGCTTTGACTACGCCGACTATCAACCCGATGATTTCTGGAAGCAGGCGGTGGATACCCTGCGCAACATCAAAACCCATAAGCTGCTGCTGCTGGCCGAAGGCACCCGCGGCAGCAACTTCGCCTCGGGCTTTGATTACACCTTTGGCTTTAACTTCTACGGGGGCCTGTGGGATGTCTACCGCCGGGGAAAGGCGGCAACTACCTTTGACGGGCTAAACACCAGCGAATTTGCCGGCGCCGCCAGTGGGCAGCAGGTGGTGCGCTACATCACCAATCACGATGTGAACGGCTCCGACGGCTCCCCAGTCACCCTGTTTGGGGGCCAGGAAGGCGCCATGTCCGCCTTTGTAATCACCTCCCTGCTCAAGGGTGTACCCATGATCTACAACGGGCAGGAAGCGGGGATGACGGCCAGCATACCGTTTCCCTTTACCTCAGTGAAAGTAAACTGGGGCGAAGCCCCGGACGTAACGAAAGCCTACAAACGGTTGCTGGCCGCCCGGGCCGGCAGCGCAGCCCTGCGGCGCGGAACGCCCACCTCCTACAGCAGCGCGGATGTCTGTGCTTTCACCAAAACGGAGGGCAATGACCAAGCCCTGGTACTGGTCAACGTGCGCAATACTGCCTCAACCTACCAGCTGCCCCCGGCACTAGCTGCCTCCACCTGGAGTGATGCGCTGCAGGGAGGCTCCGTAAATCTGGGCAGTCAGGTGACCCTGCCCGCTTATGGCTACCTGGTGCTAAAAAAGTAGTGTCAATCCCTGTAGCTGATCAGCGTCAACGTCGTGGCCTCTCCAATTTCGCCCCCGAGAGCGGAGAAAAATCCGGATCCTGCCCGAGCAGTACTTAGCTGGGGCAGGATCTTAACGGAAAAAGGGTTCGGCTAATCGGGTAGCCGGGAGAACCTGCTGGCACTGCCCGCCACCAAAGGGCTAGTCGTGGTAGGCTGCTGTACGCTGCCAGAAGACCAGCGGGAGCTCAGAGGATCCAACCTAGCCCGGGAGGAACAGGACACTCTAGTACCACCCCGAGCATCCCCTGGTATACTTGGCTGCTCTCTAGATTTTCTCAGGCTGCCGCCAATGTCAGGCAACAGGTAGTTTTTGGGACATGTTTATTAGGCTGACTCCCCCTCGCCCTGCTGCTCCCGCTGCCGAGCCAGCCAGCTAAGGGCTTCCTGCTCCTGCGTAAACCAGCCCATGCGCACCCCGTGGACAAACGTATCCGAGGGCTGTTCGTAGCCTTGCGTGGGCAGCCCTTCCCAGACAAAGGGGGGAACCATAAACGCGATGCAGGGTTGGCCCTTCAGTTCGGTGCGTACCCGGGGGAAGTACTACTCCTCCTGCATCCACTCCTGCAGGGCCTGGGGCTGCGCTTGCTGATGGGACCGGCCATCGAGCAGCCAGTACCGACACTGGTGGAGCCGGGCGGTAGCCAGCAGAAGTTCGCAGGTTTCGGTGACCTCCTCCGCGCTCAGCGGGCGCAGGTCCCGGCCCTGCAGCAGCGGAGGGTCACTCTGATACGTTACGGCGTAGTAGCTAAGCGAAATAGGCAACGTATAATCGATAAAGTGTCAGGCAAAGGTAAGCTGCTGATGTGATACCCCGAAGACCCTGAACCACCACCTGTACATTAAGCTTGGTGATTCAGCTCATACTGCCCCTTCCTTACGGGTGGGTGCGTTACGATCAGCTACCCCTGAGCCGGCAAGTAGTCGGGGCATACCCGGCGTATTTCCCGGGCCCCAGCGATTGGCCGGCTACGTTAAAGGACCCGAGTAAGAGAGGGGAGCTACGCTCGGCCGTGGAAACAGCTTTTAGTCGAGTTCTTGTCGCTATACCAGGTGATTTACAGAGGTTCTTCCCGCTGGCGCTTACTGCATGGCTCCCCGGACAAAGCGCAACAGCTCGTCCACATCCTGGACGGGTCCCTGGTAGTGCACCTGCGGGGCAAACAAATCGCCCGTGGCAACCTCGACGAGATTGGAGGCATCCGGCAGGTACACCCGGACGGTTTTCTCCTGCGTGAGCAGCACGTAGAGTTCCCCCGCCTGATAACGGGTCCCCATGGGCAGGTAGTCGGCGTACACAAAACCGAGGGCTTCCAGTTCCGGGCGGGTCATGGGAGAAAGCAAGCCGGGGTGACGCCCGGGCGGTAATACTCTAAGGTAGAATATTTTCTGGTACTACCCGCGGGAATGCGGCGGCCCTGGCATCAGAAATTTGGTACGTACCGAAAGGCCCCGCCGGGCTAGCACTTAATCCCAAGACTACGCATCAACGGCACACCTTTTAGTATGGTAACGGGTAAAAGCCTGTCCCCTGACAGTTAAGTCAGGTTAGGTCTTAGTGCACTGCGCTCCGTCGTCCGTATTGGTTTCTTTCTTGGTGGGTATCCTACCCCAAGGGCATTTGGCCGATGTACGAATAATCCTTTGCCGCAGCGGGCCACTATCACACCACAAAACAGCCAGGAAGAAGATCGCCTAGAAACTTTTTGTCTTAACATACGGGCTCCTCGAGGATGGGACGTCCGGCGGACATGAGCGGACGCTGGAACAAGCCCCTCACCGCACCACACGCAACGCCAAAACGGCCATCTAGATCGTTCGCAGCGTGCTTATGGTCCTCGTCAGCTGCGGACGGTGGTAGTGCCATCAGGAAACCAAAACCGGCCACTAACTCCTGAATGCCTCACGTATCCATACTCTCTAAGAATATAGATGCCCGGTCTTGCCGGGCATCTGTTGACTACATCTGCCTAATAGGATAGGCCCGCTGGTTATGCTCAGCAATTTGCAATGCAGGAATTGGGATTAAGTAAGTATATTTCAACTTTAATCACCAGGGTCGGGCCTTACCAAGACTTTCGTATCGTAAAGTTCCTGTTTTGTATCAGCTAGTCTCAGCACCCCTTTTAGCACTTCTACCAATGAAATTCCTCAACATGCGGCTGGCTATACTCCCGGCAAGTTTGTTTGCCCTGGCCTTGAGCAGCTGCAACAAGTGCGAAGAGGAAGCTCCCCGGGTGCGCATTGCCAACAATGGTACCCAGCGGGCAAGTGTGCAGGTTCAGACGACGGGTGGCAATACCGTTAATCTCAACAATGTAGACCCTGGTACCTCATCCGACTACGCCAGCTATGCCCCGGGCCAGGCCACGTTTACCCTCAAGGTAAACAACGTGGACTACGCCAAAACCCTTGCCGTGGAGGAGTGCCACGAGTACACCATTGCCATTGACCGCTCCAACGTCATCAGCGTCACGGACAGTGACCGCAACGACTAGGAGTTAGCACCATTACCCCTCGAAAGCAGGCATCCACCTGTACTGTCGGCTGGCGAAACACGGGCGGGTGGTCTTTCTCTACCTGGCCGAGAAAGACCACCCGCCCGTTGCTGCAGGAACTGCTCGCTGCCCCTGGCCCTGGGGGCCACGTTTTTTTTTGGCCGGCCGGCGGAGTACCTTGGACCCCACGATGAAAATGATCCTGTTTGCGACCCTGGTATCCCTTCTCTTAAACGGCTGTAGCTCCGCTCCCTCCGAGCCGGCCGCCCACGAAGCCCAGGCTCCGAATAGCGGAGACAGCACACTGCTGGATAGCAAGGACCCCACGATGCAACTCGCGGATTCCGTAGAACATCTGGATTAGGCTAGGACCACCTCCCCGGCTTCTACCCGCCTGTAGAAAGTGGTAACGCGTCGGGGGCGGCGCCCGCCCCAAATGCCAGCGGCGGCACGGCCGGGTTTTCTACTGACGCGTTCGTGCGTACCTTGGACGGGTATCCGCCGCCGAGCTGCTTTGACTGATTCTTCTTCTTTTCTTCCGCCCGCTGCCCCGGCTTTTCCGGAGCCTGCTTTGTATCAGGTGTTCGAGCAGAGCCCGGCGGCCATGTGCCTGCTCCGGGGGGCGGAACACCACCTGGTTTACTACAACCCGGCGTATCAGGCCCTGTTTCCGGGCCGCGACATGCGCGGGCAAACCGTAGCCCAGGTGCAGCCCGAGGCCCTGACCAGCGGCTTTGTAGCTTTGCTGGACCGGGTGTACCAGACCGGTGAGCCCTACGAGGGGGTGGAAATGCCCCTGGCCATTGATCCCCGCGACGGACGACCGCCCCAGCTCCAGTACTTTAACTTTACCTACAATGCCTTTCGGGAGCAGGGGCGCATTACCGGGGTGACCGTGTTTGCCTACGTGGTGACCGAGCAGGTTCTGGCCCGGCGCGCGGCCGAGCAGCAGCGCCAGCTGCTGCACCAGCTGTACCTGGAAGCCCCCGTCCCGATCGCCGTGCTCGACGGCCCTACGTGGGTATACCAGCTGATCAACCCGGCCTACCAGCGCGTGTTTCCCGGCCGGGACTTATTGGGTAAACCCGTGCTCGAGGCCTTGCCCGAAGTAAAAGACTCCCCCCTGCCCGCCATCCTGGCTGAGGTCTACCGCACCGGGCGCGCCTACTCCAGTCAGGAAATGCCGCTAAGCCTGGCCCGCCGTGATGGCCAGGAGCCGGAAATCATCTATGGCACCTTTACCTGCCAGGCCCGCCGTAATCCCCAGGGCGAAGTGGACGGACTGGTCTTCTTTGCCACGGACGTAACGGAACAGGTGCGGATGCGTCAGCAGATTGAGCAAAGCGAAACCCGCTTTCGCCGCCTGGCCGAGACCAGCCCTTTCATAGTATGGGAGGCCGATGCGGCCGGCAACACCACCTACTTAAGCCCGAACTGGGCCCAGTTTGGCCACGCGGGTCCCGACGCGGGCTCCGACCTGGGTGCCGGCTGGCTGCAGGCCGTCCATCCCGAGGACCGGCTGCCGACCCTGCAGGCCTGGCAGGAAGCGGTCCGCCACACCCACCCGTTTCAGGCCGAGCTGCGCCTGCGCGTGGCTGCGACCGGGGAGTACCGCTGGCATCTGGACCGGGCGGTGCCCGTGCGGGATGGGACCGGGCAGGTGGTGCAGTGGGTGGGTGCGGCCAGCGACATTCACGAGCTCAAGCATCTGCAGCAAACCCTGCTGGAAAGTGAGCAGTACTTCCGCAGCATGGCGGACCACGTGCCCGCCATTCTGTGGGTGACCGATCCCAGCGGTGCCTGTACCTACCTGAACCGGCCCTGGTACGACTTTACCGGTCAAAATGAAGCCGAAGCCCTGGGTTTTGGCTGGCTGGACGCGGTTCACCCCCTGGATTCGCCCGCCGCGGGGGCGGCCTTCCGCGCGGCCAACGACCGGCAAGAGCCCTTCCGGGTGGTGTACCGGCTCCGCAACACCGCCGGGCACTACCGCTGGGCTATTGACGCGGCGACGCCCCGCTTTGACCCGGCGGGCAAGTACGCGGGCCTAGTGGGCGTGGTGCTGGACGTGCACGAGCAGCAGGTGGCCGAGCTGGCCCTGCAGCAGCTCACCCACCAGCTGCAGGCCACCAACCAGCAGCTGGTGCGCACTAACCTGGACTTGGACAACTTCGTGTACGCCGCTTCCCACGACTTAAAGCAGCCCGTGCACAACCTGGACGGCCTGCTTGAGGAGCTGCTGCGCAGCGTGCAAGTGGTGGACTCCTCCGAGGAGCAGATCCTCCTGCCCCTGATCCGGCAGGCCCTGCGCCAGCTGCACGGCACGATCGACGAGCTGGCCGCGCTCGGCCACGACCAGCAGGTGGGCACCGGACCCGCGGAAATTGTAGCGCTGGCCGAGGTAACGGCCGAGGTGCTGGGCTCCCTGGAGCCCCAGGCCCAGGTGGCCCGGGCCCGGATCACGACCGATTTTGCGGCCTGCCCCGCCGTGTCCTTTCCCCGCGCCAACCTGCGGACCGTGCTCTACAACCTGGTGAGCAATGCCCTCAAGTACGCCGACCCCACCCGCCCGGCCCGCATTCATCTGGCCGGGGAGGTGGCTGACGGCCAGCCCGTGCTGGTGGTGCAAGACAACGGCCTGGGCTTTAATGCCCAGAAGTACGGGCAGGAGCTGTTTCAGCTGTTTCGTCGCCTACACGCGCACACGCCCGGCTCCGGAGTGGGCTTGTACCTGGTAAACCGCATTGTGCAAGCTAGTGGGGGACGCATCGAGGTAGAAAGCCAGGAAGGCCAGGGCGCCACCTTTCGCGTGTGGTTAGGCCGCAGCTAGCCTTACCGTAGTTCAGCAGCGGACGTGGCAATTCGCTTATCCGGACCGACCTTGCGTGAGTTCCCGGGCAAGGCCAGGAATCCTACTCTGTTTTAAGTAACCACCGGCTGGCTGCTTCCACCGTCTTGTCCGGGGCATCGGCCGGCGAGTAGTCCACGATCACCTCCGGGACGATGCCAGTCGGATACGTGTTCCGGTTTCGATCCGCCATGTAGGCGGTGGCCAGTAACAGCAACGCCCCATCCGGAAGCCTAAAGGTCTGGTTGGAGGTGGTATACCCGGCCGACCGCTGGCCAAAGAACCTGGTGTTGGGCAGCCCCCTTAGGGCTAGGGCTACCATCTCGCCGCTGCTCGCGGTCAGCGAGTCAATCAACACCGCTACCCGGTGCTGCGGGCGATCCGCTTCCCCAACTCGGGGTTCCTTTGCCTTACCGCTGCGGCTTAGCAGCGGCGTTTCCTTTTTACGGCGGGGGTAGAGCAGGTAGCCGTAAATCCCATCGCCCAGCAGGGGCTGAAGGCCACTAATCATGGGGTGCATATTGCCCCCCGTATTATGGCGCAGGTCGACTACCCACCCCGTTATGGTATGTTGCGCTTCCAGCGCCTGCAGCTGGCTCCGGATGCTCTGGGAAAAGGTTAGCCCGACGGCAGGGTTCATGGATACGAATTCCGGCACCTTTAGGTAGGCAATGCCATTGCCTAAGTACCGGCTTTGGGCTTGCTGATCCTTATAGCCGGAGGACACCCGGTCCATGGCTTTGCCCGGCGGTAGAAAAAAAGAATGCTGGTCGCCCGCCTGGCGCAGCGTGCCGAGCATATAATCCAGGACGGGCCGGCAGTCCTCGACGGTTGTCAGGCCCCGGGCCTTTTCCTCTATCTCCCGGCTTAACTGCTCCCAATTAATGGAATCAGCATACAGGGCGTTCTGGCGGATAAGGCGCTGAAAATGATCCAGGTACTGCACCACCTGCTTGGTGGGCGGGGCGGCGGGCGGGCGGGTTTGGGCCGTCCCGCTGCTGGCTGCCAGCAGGAACGCTAGCGCCATTACGTTCAGCAGGCGCAGTAGTGGGTTTAACAAGAACTGTGTTAAAAGTCAAGCATTAAGCACCAATTTGGAGGTAAAATCTGCCTGGTAGGGTAC